>NZ_JBQZFP010000014.1:0-5265 GCF_052686505.1 Serratia sp. TSA_198.1 | reverse complement strand
GACGTTAACGTGCGGTTTTGAACGTTCAAACTTTTCTTTAGACATCGATTGTCCCTCTAAGACACGGATAAATCGGTGGTATCACCACATCAACCAAGCATTTGCCTGTTGAATCCAGAACAGAAAGAAAATCAGGGGGCGAGATAATAAGAAGTGGTGCTGATAGGCAGATTCGAACTGCCGACCTCACCCTTACCAAGGGTGCGCTCTACCAACTGAGCTATATCAGCACATCTTGGAGCGGGCAGTGGGAATCGAACCCACATCATCAGCTTGGAAGGCTGAGGTAATAGCCATTATACGATGCCCGCATCCTGGAACTCGGCTACCTGACTTTTCTGTAGAATTTTTAGGTGGGAGAAGGATTGTTCGTCGCTTAACTCTCACCCTTCGAGCCTGCTGCGTTTTGCACTGCACAACTCGAACCTTGCTGAAGACTTTCGCCTTCCCCTTCCGCAAATTAACCGTCGCGAGTTATTCGCTGGCCAGTCAACTGCCGAAGGCAAGATTTGGTGGTGGGGGAAGGATTCGAACCTTCGAAGTCTGTGACGGCAGATTTACAGTCTGCTCCCTTTGGCCGCTCGGGAACCCCACCAGATTTTAACTACTGCGACTTGATTGGTGCCGGCTACCGGAATCGAACTGGTGACCTACTGATTACAAGTCAGTTGCTCTACCAACTGAGCTAAGCCGGCATCAAGTGCAGCGCATTCTAGGTAGAGCGAGCGACCTATGCAACAAAAAAATTGCGTTCCGTGCACTTTCGCTCACAAATCACCCAATTTTGCATGCTACCTGGCAATTCACACCGCACGACGTGCAAACATTCATCAATCACAAGCATCATTCTGCAAAAATCTATTGGATTTTTACAAGTGTTGACTCGGTATTTCTCCGTACTGGCCATCTCCAACCGATCGTTCGAATTTTGGCAAACTGTGAGCCAAGCCAATGCACCACAAAAATGCACCACAAAAATGCACCATAAAGAGGACACAGCCCTATGCGGATGCATAAACTGCGCTCAGATTTCATCGGCCTTGCCATCAATGCGTGCTTACCGTTTTGGCGCAGTTATTGCTTCTTTTCATTACCCCCCGCACAGGAGGAATCGCCAATGAAACTTGTTTTGATTAATGCTGCCACGTTACCTATTTACCGCGATGAGCTTGCCCGTCTATTAACCGATGCGGTCGCTCACGGCGCTTCTGTCGACTATGACACGTCGATTTCTCATGAGGATGCCGAGAGCTATTTCCACAGTCTGCGCCCGGCACTGGCCAAAGGAGAGCTGCTGCTGTGGATCGCCAGGGATGACAGTGGCGTCATCGGCACCGTGCAACTCGAGCTGTGCCAAAAACCGAATGGCCGTAATCGCGCTGAGATACAAAAACTGTTGGTTCACAGCCGCGCACAGCGTAACGGTGTTGGGCATGCCTTAATGAAGGCATTAGAGAAAAGCGCCCTGCAGCAGCATCGAGGTTTGTTGTATCTGGATACTCAGACCGGCTCAGCTGCAGAAGCCTTGTATCGTTCTCTTGGTTATCGCTGCCTGGGTGAATTGCCGGATTATGCCGCCGCGCCAGATGGCAGTTACCATCCCACGGTGATTTATTACAAACGCCTGTTTGCCGTAAATCAACCTTTCCGCGCAATCGCCAGCTAGCATGAAAGCGGTATTATCACCGGATGATACCGCTTTGCAGCCCCTATCAATCAACTGCGCGCCGCCTCGCACAATTGACATAAACTCCTACTAATCGCCAACTTTTGCGAAAAAAGTCTACGCCAAAAACCAAGCTGTCTATAATATGCAGCTTGTTTATTATCTGGACTTGGCGTCTGGCGCCTTTCCCAACCTGCGTTAACAGGCAGAATTTGGCTTATGATAAAAAGAGATCAATCTTTAGCGACGCCTTACCTTCAGTTCGATCGTACCCAGTGGGCTGCGTTGCGAGATTCGGTGCCGCTGACGCTGTCAGAAGAAGAGATCGTTAAACTAAAAGGGATTAACGAAGATCTCTCTTTGGAAGAGGTAGCACAGATTTATCTGCCGCTATCGCGTCTGCTGAACTTCTATATCAGTTCCAACCTTCGTCGTCAGGCCGTACTTGAACAATTTCTCGGTACCGATGGTCAGAAAATTCCCTATGTCATCGGCATTGCCGGCAGCGTTGCCGTAGGCAAAAGCACTACCGCACGTTTACTCCAGGCATTACTTAGCAGTTGGCCGGAGCATCGGAGTGTTGAACTGATCACCACCGACGGTTTCCTGCACCCTAATAAGGTGCTGAACGAACGGGGGTTAATGAAGAAAAAAGGATTCCCGCAGTCTTACGATATGCACAGCCTGGTGAAATTCGTTTCTGAGGTGAAATCCGGTGCCAAACGCGTGACGGCACCCGTATATTCCCACCTGATCTATGACGTTGTTCCGGATGGCAATAAAGTTATTGAGCAGCCAGATATTCTTATTCTGGAAGGATTAAACGTATTACAGAGCGGAATGGATTACCCTCACGATCCACATCACGTATTTGTTTCTGACTTCGTTGATTTCTCAATATATGTCGATGCTCCTGAGCAATTGCTGCAAACCTGGTATATCAATCGGTTCCTGAAATTTCGCCAGGGTGCATTTTCTAATCCTGACTCTTATTTCCATAACTACGCAAAGCTGCCAGAACCGGAGGCCATTAACATTGCCACCCAACTATGGAACGAGATTAATGGATTGAATTTACAGCAGAATATCCTTCCAACCCGTGAGCGAGCCAGCCTGATAATGACGAAAAGCGCTAATCATGCGGTCGAACATGTGCGATTGAGAAAATAATGCTATAAAACAGAGGGGGACAATGTTAGTCCCCTATCAATAATTATTATTCGGCGCTACGTAGAGATATTTCCCCCCCGATAAATGGCTTGATTGCACCATTCTGCTCGAGCAATAATGCCCCTTGCTGATCAATACCACGCGCAATGCCAAAAATTTGTTGTTCGCCAATTAGCAGTTTAACAGGCCGATCAATAAAGTTATCCAAAGCACGCCATCGCGAAATGAAGGGTACCAGTCCATCAATCTCAAACTGCTGCAAAGATTGGCGCAACTCATTCAGCAAGGTTGCTGCAAGCTCATTGCGATCTATGCTAATCCCCGCTTCCTGCAGGTTTATCCAACCCTGATTGATAGCATTGGCATTGCTTTCTCGCATCGCCAAATTGATACCGGCGCCCATCACCAACTGCGCGGCATCACCGGTTTTTCCTGTTAATTCCACCAAGATACCAGCCAGTTTACGATCGTTGAGGTATAAATCATTCGGCCATTTAACCCTGACCTCCTCAGCGCCAAGGCGTTGCAACACCTCTGCCATCACTATACCAATCACCAGGCTCAGACCCATTGCCGCTGCCGGTCCCTGCTCCAGACGCCAAAACATCGAAAGATACAGATTGGCGCCAAACGGTGATATCCATTGCCGCCCGCGTCGGCCACGCCCCGCCTGCTGATACTCAGCGACACAGGCATCACCCGATTGTAACTCAGTGATGCGGTCCAGAAGATATTGGTTGGTAGAGTCTACGACCGATAACACAGTTACACGCTTATCTGCCAGTTGAACAAGAATACGTTTAGAATCCAGCAGTTGGATGGGAGCAGGCAGACTGTACCCTTTTCCCGGCACGGTAAATACATCCAGACCCCACTCACGAATTGTCTGGATATGTTTATTAATCGCTGCGCGACTCATCCCGAGATACTCGCCAAGATGCTCTCCTGAATGGAAACTGCCGTCAGCCAATAGCGCAATTATCTTTAGTGGGACTTTGGAGTCTTTCATGAGAGAACTTCCACAGCATTACATTCACCCGTCGCGCCGATAAAACGAACTTCGGGTTCCAGCCACACATCGAACTTCTTCGCTACCGTATTGCGTACATGGCGAGCCAAAGCGACTACGTCCTGGCTACTGGCATCACCCAGATTAACCAGAACAAGCGCCTGTTGACGATGTACCGCTGCACCGCCAATTTGATAACCCTTCAGCTCACACTGGTCGATCAACCAGCCGGCAGCCAGCTTCACCTGGCCATCCTGTTGCGGGTAATGTGGCATACCCGGGTAAAGAGCAACCAGCTCAGCGCCCTTCTGCTCACTGACCAGCGGGTTCTTGAAGAAACTACCTGCATTACCGGTAACCGCGGGATCAGGCAACTTACTGCGGCGCATTGCGCATACCGACTCAAATATCTGACGTGGTGTCACCGTTTCCGGATCCAGTTTCGTCAGATCGCCATAATTCAGCATCGGGCTCCACTGTTTACTCAGTCGCAAGCCTACGCCGACAATAATATAGCCGGTCTGAAAATCATGCTTGAAAATGCTGTCACGATAACCGAATCCGCACTCTGATGTCGGGATACGATCGATGGCACCTGTATTAAAGTCCAGTAAATCAACGTAGTCGCATACACTTTTCAGTTCGATACCATAAGCACCAATATTTTGAATAGGTGCAGAACCGACCAGACCCGGAATCAAAGCCAGGTTTTCCAGCCCAGGGATACCGTTATCCAACGTAGTGCAGACCAAACCATGCCAGTTTTCGCCGGCGCCAACATGAAGGTACCAGGCATCCGTCTCTTCTCTGATATCGATGCCTTTGAATTGATTGATCATAACCGTACCGGCAAAATCCTCAAGGAACAGGACATTACTTCCCTCACCGAGCACCAACAATGGCTCTTGACGCTTTTGCGTTTTTTGCCAAACCTTGATCATTAATTCGATTCTATCTGCAATGACCAGATGCGCTGCGTTAACCGGGAGCGCAAAGGTATTGTGTGTTTTTAAAGACGCACGTTCAATAGACATAACGTTAAATACCTATACGGAAATAAACTTTTACCTAGTCTACTAGATTCGACGCGCTAGGCTAATATTTGTTTTTATTGATTTTAATTTAGCCAGGAAATCATCCATGTGGAATATACTTCCAATTGTTTTATAAGGAGATATTTATATAAATAGATTGGGTAATGTAATGGAGATAATGAGTGACGTGATTAATACCGGTATTATCTTAATTTGACGTCTATGCACACGTAGCACAATGCCTACTATTTAGTGCTTTTTATATGTATGAAATTATTTATCATTTTTAAAAATCGCTCCCACTTATGATTATAAGCATAACTTAAGCGGTCTTTTTTCGTGAAGTGGCGGTAAATTGAGCTGCATCCGGTATTTCCTGGCCCCAA
>NZ_JBQZFP010000013.1:0-5402 GCF_052686505.1 Serratia sp. TSA_198.1 | reverse complement strand
TACTCTCGCATGGGGAGACCCCACACTACCATCGGCGCTACGGCGTTTCACTTCTGAGTTCGGCATGGGGTCAGGTGGGACCACCGCGCTATTGCCGCCAGGCAAATTCTGTTTCATTCCAACCGCCTTTTGGGCCATCAGAACCAATCTCGGAACTTCGCTGAAAATCTACTGCAATCTCTCTAAAACACCTTCGGTGTTGTAAGGTTAAGCCTCACGGATCATTAGTACTGGTTAGCTCAATGCATCGCTGCACTTACACACCCAGCCTATCAACGTCTTAGTCTTAAACGTTCCTTCAGGGGCCTTAAAGGCCCAGGGAAGACTCATCTCGAGGCAAGTTTCGCGCTTAGATGCTTTCAGCGCTTATCTTTTCCGCACTTAGCTACCGGGCAGTGCCATTGGCATGACAACCCGAACACCAGTGGTGCGTTCACTCCGGTCCTCTCGTACTAGGAGCAACCCCTCTCAATCTTCCAACGCCCACGGCAGATAGGGACCGAACTGTCTCACGACGTTCTAAACCCAGCTCGCGTACCACTTTAAATGGCGAACAGCCATACCCTTGGGACCTACTTCAGCCCCAGGATGTGATGAGCCGACATCGAGGTGCCAAACACCGCCGTCGATATGAACTCTTGGGCGGTATCAGCCTGTTATCCCCGGAGTACCTTTTATCCGTTGAGCGATGGCCCTTCCATTCAGAACCACCGGATCACTAAGACCTACTTTCGTACCTGCTCGAGCCGTCACTCTCGCAGTCAAGCTAGCTTATGCCTTTGCACTAACCTCACGATGTCCGACCGTGATTAGCTAACCTTCGTGCTCCTCCGTTACTCTTTGGGAGGAGACCGCCCCAGTCAAACTACCCACCAGACACTGTCCTCACCCCGGATCACGGGGCCGAGTTAGAACATCAAACATTAAAGGGTGGTATTTCAAGGTTGGCTCCACGCAGACTGGCGTCCACGCTTCAAAGCCTCCCACCTATCCTACACATCAAGGCTCAATGTTCAGTGTCAAGCTATAGTAAAGGTTCACGGGGTCTTTCCGTCTTGCCGCGGGTACACTGCATCTTCACAGCGAGTTCAATTTCACTGAGTCTCGGGTGGAGACAGCCTGGCCATCATTACGCCATTCGTGCAGGTCGGAACTTACCCGACAAGGAATTTCGCTACCTTAGGACCGTTATAGTTACGGCCGCCGTTTACTGGGGCTTCGATCAAGAGCTTCGCCTTGCGGCTGACCCCATCAATTAACCTTCCAGCACCGGGCAGGCGTCACACCGTATACGTCCACTTTCGTGTTTGCACAGTGCTGTGTTTTTATTAAACAGTTGCAGCCAGCTGGTATCTGCGACTGGCTTCAGCTCCGAGAGCAAGTCTCTTCACCTACGCGCCAGCGTGCCTTCTCCCGAAGTTACGGCACCATTTTGCCTAGTTCCTTCACCCGAGTTCTCTCAAGCGCCTTGGTATTCTCTACCTGACCACCTGTGTCGGTTTGGGGTACGATTCTGTGTTACCTGATGCTTAGAGGCTTTTCCTGGAAGCTTGGCATCAACTACTTCTGCACCGTGGTGCATCGTCATCACGCCTCAGGGTTGAATAAGAGAACGGATTTACCAATTCTCTCCCCCTACACGCTTAAACCGGGACAACCGTCGCCCGGCTAGCCTAGCCTTCTCCGTCCCCCCTTCGCAGTAACACCGAGTACAGGAATATTAACCTGTTTCCCATCGACTACGCCTTTCGGCCTCGCCTTAGGGGTCGACTCACCCTGCCCCGATTAACGTTGGACAGGAACCCTTGGTCTTCCGGCGAGCGGGTTTTTCACCCGCTTTATCGTTACTTATGTCAGCATTCGCACTTCTGATACCTCCAGCAACCCTCACAGGCCACCTTCAACGGCTTACAGAACGCTCCCCTACCCAACAACGCCTAAGCGTCGCTGCCGCAGCTTCGGTGCATGGTTTAGCCCCGTTACATCTTCCGCGCAGGCCGACTCGACCAGTGAGCTATTACGCTTTCTTTAAATGATGGCTGCTTCTAAGCCAACATCCTGGCTGTCTATGCCTTCCCACATCGTTTCCCACTTAACCATGACTTTGGGACCTTAGCTGGCGGTCTGGGTTGTTTCCCTCTTCACGACGGACGTTAGCACCCGCCGTGTGTCTCCCGTGATAACATTCTTCGGTATTCGGAGTTTGCATCGGTTTGGTAAGCCGGGATGGCCCCCTAGCCGAAACAGTGCTCTACCCCCGAAGATGA
Organism: Serratia sp. TSA_198.1; assembly: GCF_052686505.1. Taxonomy (NCBI): domain Bacteria; kingdom Pseudomonadati; phylum Pseudomonadota; class Gammaproteobacteria; order Enterobacterales; family Yersiniaceae; genus Serratia; species Serratia sp. TSA_198.1. The sequence continues at coordinate 3,135 of NZ_JBQZFP010000013.1, read as the reverse complement.
GTTCACGAGGCGCTACCTAAATAGCTTTCGGGGAGAACCAGCTATCTCCCGGTTTGATTGGCCTTTCACCCCCAGCCACAAGTCATCCGCTAATTTTTCAACATTAGTCGGTTCGGTCCTCCAGTTAGTGTTACCCAACCTTCAACCTGCCCATGGCTAGATCACCGGGTTTCGGGTCTATACCTTGCAACTATTCGCCCAGTTAAGACTCGGTTTCCCTACGGCTCCCCTATACGGTTAACCTTGCTACAAAATATAAGTCGCTGACCCATTATACAAAAGGTACGCAGTCACCCAACAAAGTAGGCTCCCACTGCTTGTACGTACACGGTTTCAGGTTCTATTTCACTCCCCTCGCCGGGGTTCTTTTCGCCTTTCCCTCACGGTACTGGTTCACTATCGGTCAGTCAGGAGTATTTAGCCTTGGAGGATGGTCCCCCCATATTCAGACAGGATGTCACGTGTCCCGCCCTACTCATCGAACTCACAGAATGTGCATTTTAGTGTACGGGACTATCACCCTTTACTGTGCGACTTTCCAGACGCTTCCACTAACACACAAACTGATTCAGGTTCTGGGCTGTTCCCCGTTCGCTCGCCGCTACTGGGGGAATCTCGGTTGATTTCTTTTCCTCGGGGTACTTAGATGTTTCAGTTCCCCCGGTTCGCCTCATACGACTATGTATTCATCGTATGATAGTGCAACGAATTGCACTGGGTTTCCCCATTCGGGTATCGCCGGTTATAACGGTTCATATCACCTTACCGACGCTTTTCGCAGATTAGCACGCCCTTCATCGCCTCTGACTGCCTAGGCATCCACCGTGTACGCTTAGTCACTTAACCTCACAACCCGAAGGTGTCTTTGTAAACAAAGAGCACGTTCGCGCTGCTACATTTGAGAGACTCTATGACAGGTTAATCCTTACCCCAATACATCTACGGAGGGATAAGTTTCAGCTGTCATGTTTCAATTTTCAGCTTGTTCCAGATTGTTAAAGAGCAATATCTTAAACACGACTCGCAAGAGTCATCTTTAAGATTTTTTCGGTTATGACTAACCGGTGATAATGTCTTTCACTCATTATCGGATTGGCGTCCCCAAGGGGATTCGAACCCCTGTTACAGCCGTGAAAGGGCAGTGTCCTAGGCCTCTAGACGATGGGGACACGAAAATCCGATTAAACTGAACGTCTTAATCGGTTCGTATCAGCATGAGTCAGAGACTCATTACATCAACAGGTAGCGCTTTTGCTCATTACTTTTTCATCAGACAATCTGTGTGAGCACGCCACTCGAATCAATATCATTAGGTAAGGAGGTGATCCAACCGCAGGTTCCCCTACGGTTACCTTGTTACGACTTCACCCCAGTCATGAATCACAAAGTGGTAAGCGCCCTCCCGAAGGTTAAGCTACCTACTTCTTTTGCAACCCACTCCCATGGTGTGACGGGCGGTGTGTACAAGGCCCGGGAACGTATTCACCGTAGCATTCTGATCTACGATTACTAGCGATTCCGACTTCATGGAGTCGAGTTGCAGACTCCAATCCGGACTACGACGTACTTTATGAGGTCCGCTTGCTCTCGCGAGTTCGCTTCTCTTTGTATACGCCATTGTAGCACGTGTGTAGCCCTACTCGTAAGGGCCATGATGACTTGACGTCATCCCCACCTTCCTCCGGTTTATCACCGGCAGTCTCCTTTGAGTTCCCGACCGAATCGCTGGCAACAAAGGATAAGGGTTGCGCTCGTTGCGGGACTTAACCCAACATTTCACAACACGAGCTGACGACAGCCATGCAGCACCTGTCTCAGAGTTCCCGAAGGCACCAATCCATCTCTGGAAAGTTCTCTGGATGTCAAGAGTAGGTAAGGTTCTTCGCGTTGCATCGAATTAAACCACATGCTCCACCGCTTGTGCGGGCCCCCGTCAATTCATTTGAGTTTTAACCTTGCGGCCGTACTCCCCAGGCGGTCGATTTAACGCGTTAGCTCCGGAAGCCACGCCTCAAGGGCACAACCTCCAAATCGACATCGTTTACAGCGTGGACTACCAGGGTATCTAATCCTGTTTGCTCCCCACGCTTTCGCACCTGAGCGTCAGTCTTTGTCCAGGGGGCCGCCTTCGCCACCGGTATTCCTCCAGATCTCTACGCATTTCACCGCTACACCTGGAATTCTACCCCCCTCTACAAGACTCTAGCTTGCCAGTTTCAAATGCAGTTCCCACGTTAAGCGCGGGGATTTCACATCTGACTTAACAAACCGCCTGCGTGCGCTTTACGCCCAGTAATTCCGATTAACGCTTGCACCCTCCGTATTACCGCGGCTGCTGGCACGGAGTTAGCCGGTGCTTCTTCTGCGAGTAACGTCAATGCAATGTGCTATTAACACACTGCCCTTCCTCCTCGCTGAAAGTGCTTTACAACCCTAAGGCCTTCTTCACACACGCGGCATGGCTGCATCAGGCTTGCGCCCATTGTGCAATATTCCCCACTGCTGCCTCCCGTAGGAGTCTGGACCGTGTCTCAGTTCCAGTGTGGCTGGTCATCCTCTCAGACCAGCTAGGGATCGTCGCCTAGGTGAGCCATTACCCCACCTACTAGCTAATCCCATCTGGGCACATCTGATGGCGTGAGGCCCGAAGGTCCCCCACTTTGGTCCGTAGACGTTATGCGGTATTAGCTACCGTTTCCAGTAGTTATCCCCCTCCATCAGGCAGTTTCCCAGACATTACTCACCCGTCCGCCGCTCGTCACCCAGAGAGCAAGCTCTCCTGTGCTACCGCTCGACTTGCATGTGTTAGGCCTGCCGCCAGCGTTCAATCTGAGCCATGATCAAACTCTTCAATTTAAAAGTTCGATTTGCTTCAACTCGTGAAGCGATGCTCAAAGGTTACTAAATGAATTTTACTTCAGTAGTCACTCTTCAAGACTTGATATTTTTTCGTACCCGAAGGTACTGGATATCGTCTTGTGGAGTGCCCACACAGATTGTCTGATAAATTGTTAAAGAGCGTTCGTTACTGAGATAACTCTCGGTAACGCGGGAGGTGCATATTACGCTTTCCCGCTGAAGAGTCAAGCTTTTTTCTTATTAAGAAACGGTGTTTTCACCGGCTTGCTTCTTCCT
>NZ_JBQZFP010000012.1:0-28659 GCF_052686505.1 Serratia sp. TSA_198.1 | reverse complement strand
CTGGATATCGTCTTGTGGAGTGCCCACACAGATTGTCTGATAAATTGTTAAAGAGCAGTGAGTTAGCCGCCGTAGCTTGCTATCTCGAGGTGGCGTATAATACGCTTTCCTCTTTCAGAGTCAACCCTAATTTTCAGGATTTTTTCTCTTCGAACCCCGGAGACTCTGTGAAGTTGTTCACATGTTCCGTGTCGATGGAGGCGCATTATAGGGAGTTCCTCGCAGGCCGCAACAGGTATTTTCGACAAAAACGATCGTTTGCTGCATTCCACAGCAAAACCCGTCCTTATACCCTGTTGTGCACAACTTTATCCACAGAACCCATTTGCGCGGAAAATTTACGAGCACCGCGCAAACGTTTTCGCTACAATTCCTCGCGACGAAACGCTCCCTCTTTTATAAGGTCGTTACCTGAATCTGTGCCCGATTGCCCCTCTATAGAGAGAAAATCCTTTCCTTATAGAGAGAAGCAGGTGGAAATTCACGTAACGCTCTTTATTGCGACTCCAAAGCCAAGGGATAAAACCATGCAACAACCTCGTCCAATCCGCCGGGCTCTGCTCAGCGTCTCCGACAAAGCCGGTATCGTTGAATTCGCCGAAGCGCTTTCCCAGCGTGGCGTCGAACTACTCTCCACCGGCGGCACCGCCCGCTTGCTGGCAGATGCCGGCCTGCCTGTTACCGAAGTTTCCGACTACACCGGTTTCCCGGAAATGATGGACGGACGAGTTAAGACCCTGCATCCCAAAGTACACGGTGGCATTCTGGGCCGTCGCGGTCAGGACGATGCGATCATGGGCCAGCACGACATCAAGCCGATCGACATGGTGGTCGTTAACCTTTATCCGTTCGCCCAGACAGTCGCGCGCCCGGATTGCTCGCTGGAAGACGCCGTCGAGAATATCGATATCGGCGGCCCGACCATGGTGCGCTCCGCAGCCAAGAACCATAAAGACGTCGCCATCGTGGTGAAGAGCAGCGACTACGCCGCCATCATTACCGAGATGGATAACAATGATGGCTCGCTGCAATACGCCACCCGTTTCGATCTGGCGATTAAAGCCTTCGAGCACACCGCCGCCTACGACAGCATGATCGCCAACTACTTCGGCGCACTGGTTCCGGCCTATCACGGTGATACTGAACAACCTGCCGGCCGTTTCCCACGCACCCTGAACCTTAACTACATCAAGAAGCAGGATATGCGCTACGGCGAAAACAGCCACCAGCAAGCTGCCTTCTATATAGAAGAGAACGTTCAGGAAGCTTCTGTCGCTACCGCAGACCAGTTGCAGGGCAAGGCACTGTCCTATAACAACATCGCCGATACCGACGCCGCGCTGGAATGCGTGAAAGAGTTCGGCGAGCCGGCCTGCGTGATCGTCAAGCACGCCAACCCATGCGGTGTGGCGATCGGCGACGATATTTTGGCGGCCTACGAGCGCGCCTACCAAACCGACCCGACCTCGGCGTTTGGCGGTATCATCGCCTTCAACCGTGAGCTGGATGCCGCGACCGCGCAAGCCATCATTAGCCGCCAGTTCGTGGAAGTGATCATTGCGCCGAGCATCAGCCAGGAAGCCCGTACTCTGTTGGCCGCCAAGCAAAACGTACGCGTGCTGGCCTGCGGCCAGTGGCAGCAGCGCGTTGCCGCTCTGGACTTCAAACGCGTCAACGGCGGCCTGTTGGTGCAGGATCGCGATCTGGGTATGGTTACCGAGGGCGATCTGCGCGTGGTATCCGAACGTCAGCCAAGCGCTCAGGAACTGCGTGATGCGTTGTTCTGCTGGAAAGTAGCCAAGTTCGTGAAATCCAACGCCATCGTTTATGCGCGCGATAACATGACCATCGGTATAGGCGCCGGCCAGATGAGCCGCGTTTACTCCGCCAAAATCGCCGGAATCAAAGCGGCTGACGAAGGGCTTGAAGTGAAAGGTTCCGCCATGGCATCCGACGCCTTCTTCCCGTTCCGTGACGGCATCGATGCCGCCGCGGCGGTTGGCATCACCTGCGTGATCCAGCCTGGCGGTTCAATCCGCGACGACGAAGTGATTGCCGCCGCCAACGAGCACGGCATTGCGATGATCTTCACCGACATGCGCCACTTCCGCCATTAATCCCTTTTGCCGCGTGCGCTACGGCGCACGCTCTGCATGGAGTACCTGATGAACATTTTAATTATCGGCAACGGCGGGCGTGAACATGCGCTGGCATGGAAGGTCGCTCAGTCACCGCTGGCGGACAACGTTTACGTTGCACCGGGCAACGCCGGTACTGCGCTGGAACCAAACCTGGCAAACGTAGCGATCTCCGCCACCGATATTCCGGCGCTGGTTGCCTTTGCGCAGAGCCATGACATCGGTCTGACCATCGTTGGGCCGGAAGCGCCGCTGGTGATTGGCGTGGTTGACGCCTTCCAGGCCGCCGGCCTGAAAATCTTTGGCCCGTCCCAGGCAGCCGCACAGTTGGAAGGCTCTAAAGCCTTTACCAAAGACTTCCTGGCGCGCCATAACATTCCGAGCGCCGAGTACCAGAACTTTACCGACGTTGAACCGGCGCTGGCCTATGTACGCAGCAAAGGCGCGCCCATCGTCATTAAGGCTGATGGCCTTGCCGCCGGTAAAGGCGTCATCGTCGCCATGACGCTGCAGGAAGCGGAAGACGCAGTACAGGACATGCTGGCCGGCAACGCTTTTGGCGACGCGGGCCACCGTATCGTGGTGGAAGAGTTCCTTGACGGTGAAGAAGCCAGTTTTATCGTGATGGTCGACGGCGAGAACGTGGTGCCGATGGCCACCAGCCAGGATCACAAACGCGTTGGCGATGGCGATACCGGCCCTAACACCGGCGGTATGGGCGCCTATTCCCCTGCCCCAGTGGTCACTGATGAAATCCACCAGCGCGCAATGGATCAGGTCATTTGGCCAACGGTACGTGGTATGGCCGCGGAAGGTAATACCTACGTCGGTTTCCTGTACGCCGGGCTGATGATTTCTGCAGACGGCCAGCCGAAGGTGATTGAGTTCAACTGCCGCTTCGGCGATCCGGAAACGCAGCCCATCATGCTACGTCTGCGTTCCGATCTGGTTGAACTGTGTCTGGCCGGGGCGGAAGGCAAGCTGGGCGAGAAAACCTCGGAGTGGGACGATCGCCCTGCTTTGGGCGTGGTACTGGCGGCCGGTGGATACCCGGGCGACTACAGCAACGGTGACGTGATTCAGGGCTTGCCGCAGCAGGAAAGTGTCGACGGCAAAGTGTTCCATGCCGGTACGCGCATGCAAGGCGAGGATGTTGTCACTAACGGTGGGCGCGTACTGTGCGTGACGGCGCTGGGTGCAACGGTGGCGGAAGCGCAGCAACGCGCATACCAGTTGGCGAAAGGCATTCAGTGGCAGGGCAGTTTCTGTCGCAACGATATAGGCTATCGCGCGATTGCCCGCGGCAAATGATCTGAACGTCGCACCACAATCCAACGGGGCTCTGCATACAGAGCCCTTTTTTATAGCGTATCTTCTTTCGGTTCCCAGCGGCAAAAATCGTCGTTCGCCACCAGCAACAGTTCGCGTCCTTCAGGTGCATCCAACCAGGCTATATTCACCGGTTGGCCGCTGTTGCGGGCACGCCGCGCGATCCAGGCTTCCGCATTATTATCCAGCCCCGGTTTGATTGATTGCCCATCACAGGTTTGCACCACGCCCTGCTGCCAACGCCCTTGTATCAGCTTCACCTTACCGACGCGCAACGCCTCGCTCAGTTCAAGAACCCGCCGCGCCTGATATTGATACAAGGCGATCTCATCGCCGGTCAACTGCTCACGCCGCGTAGCCAGTTGGCGTTGCATAAAGCTCACCGTGCCGTCATCGGCAAAGCGTAATTGAATGGAGTCTTGGTCGCGATCGGCGTCAGTGCGCTTAATCTGGCGCAGTTCGCCGTTCTGGTATTCGTACAGGGTGGTGATCGTGCCTGGCCCGCGATAAGGGCTGTAGACACTCATCAGCACCTGTGGGCGTTGCTGGTCGTCGTCTTTACGCCACAGACGCATAACGCCCTGGTCAGCCACATAGCCGCTGGCGGTAAAAGTGGGGGGATCGGAATGACTGCTGCAGGCGCTTAGGCCACCGGCAATGCCAATGGCCAGCAGCGCCTGTCGGACAAACAAAAGGGGCGCCATCGCCCCTCTGTTTAATCTTTTCACCAACACGCAGTATTACTTAACTGCGTCTTTCAGTGCTTTACCAGAAACGAACGCAGGCACGTTGGCAGCTGCGATTTTGATTTCTTTACCAGTCTGTGGGTTGCGGCCAGTGCGCTCGCTACGATGGTTTACCTTGAAAGTACCGAAACCAACCAATTGTACCGCATCACCTTCTTTCAGAGACTCAGTAATAGCAGCCAGGGTGGATTCCAGAGCCAGTTTAGCTTGTGCTTTGGAAAGGTCAGCCTTGTCCGCGATTACATCAATCAGTTGAGTCTTGTTCATAAGTTATCCTTACAGTGTGTTTATCGTTTGCAAAGCATCGAGTGCGACGGATATGCCGATTGACAGCACCCTCCTGCATACACGCACCGATAGCCACTTTTTTTACGCCCCCCAAATGTAGACCAGACAGGGTGCGGATGTGAAGCCTTAAGGCATGACAAATCAGGCGTTAAATCACGTTTTCTTGCCTTATTGCGTTAAATTTATCCCGATGTTACTTACTGCGGCCTCGCGAAGGTCCGAACGCAACCCTTTGATCAGCTCTAAATCACGCTCTTCGCAGTCAGCCAACAGGCGGAAAATTTCCCATTGAATGTCCCATTCTTCCTCTACCGCAGGCAGAACCTTCAACTCATCGTCGGTCATTTCTTTACCGGCCTGAGTCATTTCCAACATCGCCACGGTGCGAATTGAGGTTTCGCTGATGGCAATGGCGTGCTCCAGCGTCTCCCCGCTGAGCCGCGAATGGATCAGTTCCCCTAATGCGATACAGGCGTCAATCGCCGGGTAAACGCCGTAAAGATCGTAATCTTCTGCCGAGGGGATCGCCTCTTCCAACTTCTCCAGTTGGCTGTCAAAGTTGACCTTGGCATCCTTCACCACCAGGGTTTCCCACACCAAATCCAGAATGCGACGGTAAATGGCCGGATCGCCGAACTCGGTCTGCAGGCAGAACATCTGGTAATTCGGATACATACGCTCGCACAAACTGGCCATAAAGGTCAAATGTTGCCAGCTTTCAAGCTTTTCCAGACGTAAATGAATCGGGTTACGTAGCATTATTCACTCTCTTACGCGTTATCTGCGCCGCAGTGTACCCGAAATCGGTCATTGCGGCACCTCTGGATGCTGTTGCAGCCAGCGCTGGAAGGCCGGCCGGCGCGAGGCGATGGCATCGGCCCAACGAGTGGGTTCCGGTAAACGGTAACCCGCCATGCAGCGCTGTACCCAAGCCAGTGCGCTGTCGGTGCTGACGCGGTGGCCGGTGGCGATAAACAACGGGTTGCAACGTACCTTGCTCCGCCACACCCAGCCAAGCTGTTCGCCTTTATCCTCCAGCGGCGCCAGCGCACCGGCGGCAACATCAAGCGGGGCGAATTTACCGCACAGGCGCTTCTTTGCCACGCCGATGGTCGGCACGTTGACCAACAACCCAAAGTGGCTGGCAACGCCCAGGCGGCGCGGATGCGAGATACCATGGCCGTCGACCAAAACCAGCTCTGGCTTCTGTTGCAATTGCTCCCACGCGGCAAGCAACGCGGGGTATTCGCGGAATGAAAGAAAACCGGGAATATAAGGCATGGTGGTAGCCACGCGGGCAATCTGGTATTCAACCAGCTCCAGCGACGGATACCGCAGGATGGCGATGGCGGCTCGCGTCACCGCACCTTCCTGCTCAAAACCCACGTCAGCGCCGGCGATAAAAGCCGGCGTATCGACCAGAAAGTCATCGTGGCGGATGACTTCAGACGCGAGCCGCAACTGCTCTGCGCGCAGGGTTTGGGTATCGATCACATCCTTTCCTTAACGATGGTATTTCGCCGATTGCGCGTGAACGGCTTCCACAAACACGCCGGCATTTTCCGGCGGTACGTCCAGATGAATACCATGGCCCAGGTTGAACACGTGGCCCTCGCCGTGGCCGAAACCGGCGAGAATGGTTTCCACTTCCTGACCGATGCGTTCAGGCGACGCATACAGCATGGACGGATCCATATTCCCCTGCAGCGCCACCTTGTCGCCTACGCGACGGCGCGCATCCGCGATATCGGTAGTCCAGTCCAGACCCAGCGCGTCACAACCGGTCGCCGCCATCGCCTCCAGCCACTGGCCGCCGCCTTTGGTGAATAACGTGACCGGCACGCGGCGGCCGTCATTTTCACGCAGCAGCCCGTCGACAATCTTGTGCATGTAGTGCAGCGAGAATTCACGATAGTCGCGGCCGGTCAGCACGCCGCCCCAGGTATCGAACACCATCACCGACTGCGCACCGGCTTTAATCTGGGCGTTCAGATACAAAATGACGCTGTCCGCCAGCTTATCCAGCAGCAAATGCAGCGTGGCCGGTTCGGCGTACATCATTTTTTTCAACTTGGTGAAGGCTTTGCTGCTGCCGCCTTCCACCATATAGGTCGCCAGCGTCCACGGGCTGCCGGAGAAGCCAATCAGCGGCACTTCGCCTTTCAGTTCGCGACGGATGGTGCGTACTGCGTTCATCACATAGCCCAGTTCCACTTCCGGATCGAACACCGGCAGTTTGTCCACGTCGGCACGGCTGGTGATGGGTGAAGAGAAGCGTGGGCCTTCACCGGCTTCGAAATACAGGCCCAGCCCCATAGCATCGGGAATGGTGAGGATATCGGAGAACAGGATGGCGGCATCCAGCGCATAGCGGCGCAGCGGTTGCAGCGTAACCTCACAGGCCAACTCCGCGTTCTTGCACAGCGACATGAAATCGCCGGCTTGAGCGCGGGTAGCTTTGTACTCCGGCAAATAACGACCGGCCTGACGCATCATCCATACGGGGGTCACATCCACCGGCATACGTTGCAACGCGCGCAGGTAACGATCGTTCTTCAACTCATTCATCATAGGGCTCCCTTATTCATCTGCCGTTATTGTAGCGATTTATTGCTCACGGCATAAGGCTACGGTGTCCTCTATCAGGCGGCGCGCCACGGTGCCGGGTGGCGGCAACAGCGGCAACTGGTCATAACGGTACCAGCCGGCGTTCAGCAGCTCTTTCGGATCGTGACGAATCTCACCGCGGTGGTAATCGGCCATAAAGGCCATCATCAGCGAATGCGGGAACGGCCAGGGCTGAGAAGTCACATAACGCAGGTTTTTGATTTCAATATTACTTTCTTCCATCACCTCGCGTGCGGCCGCTTGCTCCAGCGTTTCGCCGACCTCGACAAAACCGGCCAGCACAGTATGAATACCGCCGCGATGACGCACATGCTGCGCCAGCAGGATCTCATCGTCACGCCGAATAGCGACGATCACGCAGGGTGCAATCTGCGGGTAGTAACGCTCCCGACAGTGACCGCACAAACAGGCGCTCTCGGTACGGCTCAGGTGCATCTCATGGCCGCAATAACCGCAGAAGCGATGAGAGCGGTAAAAGTCGGCCAGTTGCACGCCGCGCCCGGCCAGCTGAAACAACCCGCGATCGAGCTCGAGCAGTTGACGCACCGAGCCCATATCCTGCGGCATCGTCTGGCGCACCAGCCACACCGGCAACCCTTCCCATTCACCAATGGTGCGCGCCATTCGCCCCTGCAGGGAAAACGACGCCGCCGAACCGAACGGCAATTCACCGCGCGGTAACCAAAGTTTGCTTTCATGGCTGACGATCCACCAGCCATTTTCATTACCCGTTAATGCAAGTTCCATATCGTTGTTGCACAACCTCAGCTTCACTGGCACTCTACAAATCGGCCTTGTTACATTTTAATAACTTACTGTTACTTTTTATTACTTACGGAGTCAAACATGCTCAACCGTTTGGAAAGCCTGACTCAGCGCGTTGGTGGTAGTAATGAATTAGTTGATCAATGGCTTCAGGCGCGCAAGCAGTTGCTCGTCGCCTATTGCACCCTCGTGGGCATCAAACCGAACAAAGAAAAGCATACGCCGCTGAATGAAAAAGCGCTGGAGAACTTTTGCCATAATTTGGTGGATTATCTCTCTGCCGGGCATTTTCATATCTATGACAGAATTATCAAACAAGTGGAAGCCGCACCCAGTCCGAAAATGTCGCTATCGGTAAACATCTATCCCAAACTTTGGGTCAATACCGAGCAGATCATGACTTTCCACGATCGCTATACCGAAGTAGATATCGATCAGGACGTGTGCATGGAATTCCACCGGGCGCTCTCGGATATCGGTGAAACACTTGAGGCACGCTTTGCCCTGGAAGATAAGCTGATCCAACTGGCGACCAAAGCCTCGCAGCAACCTCTGCCGGATAAAGCGGTGGATCAGACGCGTTAGAATTTTGTAGTTTTTTTTATTAACCCTCCTATACTGGAGGGCATCTTGTCGGAGTGCCTAGCGCTGATTTGCTCATCAAATTGGCCAGGCTGAGACCGTTAATTCGGGATCCGCGGAACCTGATCGGGTTAATACCCGCGAAGGGAACAAGAGTAATCTATCGCCACTGGCAGGGCTTCCCGAACGGGGATACCTCCGCCTTGCCGGCCAGTATCATTACTCCCTCCGAGCTCCAGACAAGCAATTTTCCCCACTCATCACACTGGTAGGAATTTGCTATGTCTAACGTTAAAAAACCGCGCGCCCGTAAAGAACAGCGCGAAGAAGCCCAGCAGTTTATCGACACTCTGCAAGGCGTATCCTTTCCCAATTCACACCGCATCTATCTGCAAGGCTCGCGCAGCGATGTGCGGGTCCCGATGCGTGAAATCCAGCTCAGCCCGACGCTGATTGGCGGTGACAAAGACAACCCGCAATACGAGCAGAACGAAGCTATCCCGGTATATGACACCGCCGGCCCGTACGGCGATCCGCAATCCGAGCTCGATGTGCATCGCGGCCTGGCGAAACTGCGCGCCGGCTGGATCGAAGAACGTGGCGATACCGAAGCCCTCAAAGGTGTCAGTTCCGGGTTCACTCAGCAACGCCTGGCGGACGAAGGGTTGGATCATCTGCGCTTCGAGCATCTGCCGCAGCCGCGCAAGGCGCAACCGGGCAAATGCGTCACCCAGTTGCACTACGCTCGCGCCGGCATCGTCACTCCGGAAATGGAATTCATCGCCATCCGCGAAAACATGGGCCGTGAGCGTATCCGCGGCGAAGTGCTGCGCCACCAGCATCCCGGCCAAAGCTGGGGCGCCAACCTGCCACCAAACATCACGCCGGAATTCGTTCGCCAGGAAGTAGCCGCCGGCCGCGCCATCATTCCCGCTAACATCAACCACCCGGAAGCCGAACCGATGATCATCGGCCGTAACTTCCTGGTGAAGGTCAATGCCAATATCGGCAATTCGGCAGTGACTTCGTCGATCGAAGAAGAAGTGGAGAAGCTGGTGTGGTCCACCCGCTGGGGTGCAGACACCGTGATGGATTTGTCCACCGGCCGCTATATCCACGAAACCCGTGAATGGATCCTGCGTAACAGCCCGGTGCCGATCGGCACGGTGCCTATCTACCAGGCGCTGGAAAAAGTGAACGGCGTGGCGGAGAACCTGACCTGGGAAATGTTCCGCGATACGCTGCTGGAGCAGGCCGAGCAAGGCGTCGACTACTTCACCATCCACGCCGGTGTGCTGCTGCGTTATGTGCCGATGACCGCCAAACGCCTGACCGGCATCGTCTCTCGTGGTGGTTCGATCATGGCCAAGTGGTGCCTGTCTCACCATCAGGAAAACTTCCTGTATCAACACTTCCGCGAAATTTGTGAAATCTGCGCCGCCTACGACGTATCGCTGTCGCTGGGTGACGGCCTGCGCCCCGGTTCGATTCAGGACGCCAACGACGAAGCGCAGTTCGCTGAGCTGCACACGCTGGGCGAACTGACAAAAATCGCCTGGGAATATGACGTGCAAGTGATGATCGAAGGCCCAGGTCACGTGCCGATGCAGATGATCCGCCGCAACATGACCGAAGAGCTGGAACACTGCCACGAAGCGCCGTTCTATACCTTAGGCCCATTGACCACCGATATCGCACCCGGTTATGACCACTTCACCTCCGGCATAGGGGCCGCGATGATCGGCTGGTTCGGCTGCGCCATGCTGTGCTACGTAACGCCGAAGGAACACCTGGGCCTGCCGAACAAAGAAGACGTGAAGCAGGGATTGATCACCTACAAGATCGCCGCCCACGCTGCTGACCTGGCCAAAGGCCACCCAGGTGCGCAAATCCGTGATAACGCCATGTCCAAAGCTCGCTTCGAATTCCGCTGGGAAGATCAGTTCAATCTGGCGCTCGATCCCGCCACCGCCCGTGCCTATCACGACGAAACCCTGCCGCAGGAGTCCGGCAAAATCGCCCATTTCTGCTCAATGTGCGGGCCGAAGTTCTGCTCGATGAAGATCTCGCAAGAGGTGCGTGACTACGCCGCCGCGCAGGAAGCGGCCAAGCCGATAGAGGTGCAGCTAACCGGTATGGAGAAGATGTCGGCCGAGTTCCGTTCACGGGGCAGCGAGCTGTACCACAGCGTCAGTAACCTGCAGGAGGAGATGAACAATGACTGATATCGCCACGCCTTTCCCCGCCACGCCGCACAGGCTGGGGTTATACCCGGTCGTCGACAACGTTGAATGGATTGCCCGTCTGCTGGAGGCGGGCGTAACCACGATCCAACTGCGCATTAAGGATTTGCCGGATGAGCAAGTTGAGGATGATATCGCCACCGCCATAGCCCTCGGTAAGCAATATCACGCCCGGCTGTTTATCAACGACTACTGGCAACTGGCGATTAAGCACGGCGCCTATGGCGTACACCTCGGTCAGGAAGATTTGGATACCACCGATCTGGCGGCGATCCATCGGGCAGGATTACGGCTTGGCGTTTCCACCCATGACGATGCCGAATTAGCCCGGGCAATCGCAGTCAAACCCTCTTATATCGCGCTAGGACATATCTTCCCAACCCAAACCAAAGAGATGCCTTCCGCACCTCAAGGCCTGGCTGAGCTGAAACGCCATGTTGCCGGGCTGGGTGACTACCCAACGGTGGCGATCGGCGGGATCGGGATTGATCGCGTGGCGGCAGTGCTGGATTGCGGCGTCGGCAGCGTAGCCGTAGTCAGCGCTATAACCAAGGCTCCAGACTGGCGTGTGGCCACCGCGCAGCTTTTGCAACTGATCGAAGGCAAGGAGTGATTCGATGCTTAACGATCAAGAATTTCTGCGCTACAGCCGACAGCTGCTGCTGGAGGACGTAGGTCCGCAAGGCCAGGAAAAGCTTAAACAGGCATCGGTTTTGCTGGTCGGACTGGGGGGATTAGGGTCCCCAGCCGCACTCTATCTGGCCGCTGCCGGCGTCGGCACACTGCTGTTGGCCGATGACGATACGCTGCACATCACCAATCTGCAGCGTCAGATCCTCTACCGCAGTACCGACGTTTCCAAAAGCAAAGCCGCTCTGGCGCAGCGTCAGTTGCAGGCGCTGAATCCGCAGGTGGAATCCATCGCGCTGGAACAGCGTCTGCAGGGAAAAACCTTGCAAGACGCCGTGGAGCGCGCCGATCTGATCCTGGATTGCAGCGATAACATGACAACCCGCCATGAAGTGAACGCCGCCTGTATCGCCGCCGGCAAACCGCTGATCAGCGGCAGCGCGGTCGGCTTCAGCGGCCAGTTGCTGGTGATTGAACCGCCCTATGCCCACGGCTGCTACGCCTGTCTGTACCCGGAGCAAACCGAGCCGCAACGCAACTGCCGCACCGCAGGCGTGCTCGGCCCGGTAGTTGGCGTCATTGGCACCCTGCAGGCGCTCGAGGCGATAAAAATGCTGGCGGGCATGCCCTCGTCGCTCAGCGGCAAGTTGCGGCTATTCGATGGCAAGCAGCAAAGCTGGAGTACGTTGCAGCTCAGCCAGGCCAGCACCTGCCCGGTATGCGGAGGCGCGGCATGAAAATCCGGCTGAATGACCAACCGCTGGAACTGGCGCAACCACTGAGCGTCACCGCCCTGCTTGAGCAGTTGGAACGCCACCAGCCAGGCACCGCACTGGCGATTAACCAAACTATCATCCCGCGCACCGATTGGGCTAACCACCAGGTGCAGGACGGTGATGACATCCTGCTGTTTCAAGCGATTGCCGGAGGCTGACATGCTGCAAATCGCCGATACCACCTTTACTTCACGCCTGTTTACCGGCACCGGAAAATTCGCCACCCCTGCGCTGATGCTGGACGCGCTGCAAGCCTCCGGCTCGCAGCTAGTGACCATGGCGATGAGGCGCGTTGACCTGCGCGGCGGCAACGATGCCATTCTTGCGCCACTTCAACAGTTGGGCGTGCGCCTGTTACCCAATACTTCGGGCGCCAAAACCGCCGCTGAAGCCGTGTTTGCCGCCCGACTGGCGCGTGAGGCGCTTGGTACCCATTGGGTAAAACTGGAAATTCATCCCGACGTGAAATATCTGCTGCCGGACCCGATTGAAACCTTGAAAGCGGCTGAAACGCTGGTTAAAGAGGGCTTTGTGGTATTGCCCTACTGCGGCGCCGATCCGGTGTTGTGTAAACGGTTGGAAGAGGTGGGCTGCGCAGCGGTGATGCCGCTCGGCGCACCGATAGGATCCAATCGCGGACTGCGGACCCGCGACTTCCTGGAAATCATTATCGAACAGGCCAAAGTGCCGGTGGTGGTCGATGCCGGCATCGGTGCGCCAAGCCATGCGCTGGAGGCGATGGAACTGGGTGCCGATGCGGTGCTGGTGAATACGGCAATCGCCGTGGCGCGCGACCCGGTACAAATGGCGCGCGCGTTCCGTTTGGCACTGGAAGCCGGTGAGCTGGCTCGCCAGGCCGGGTTGGGAGGCCGCAGCCGCAATGCAGTGGCCTCCAGCCCACTGACCGCCTTCCTTAGCCAACCTGGGGAGGCATTGTGATGGCAGATGATTTCAGTAGCCGCTGGCAACAGCTCGATTGGGACGATATCTCGCTGCGCATCAACGGTAAAACTGCGCTGGATGTCGAACGGGCGCTCAATGCGGAAAAATTGACGCGTGAAGACTTTATGGCGTTGATCTCGCCCGCGGCTGCGCCCTACCTGGAGCCGCTGGCGCAGCGTGCACAACAGCTGACGCGCCAACGCTTTGGCAACGTGGTCGGCTTCTACGTGCCGCTGTACCTGTCCAACCTGTGCGCCAACGACTGCACCTATTGCGGTTTCTCGATGAGTAACCACATCAAACGTAAAACGCTCAATGCTATCGAGATCGAGCGCGAATGCCTGGCGATTAAGGCATTGGGTTTCGAGCACCTGTTGCTGGTCACCGGCGAACACCAGACCAAGGTCGGCATGAACTATTTTCGCGATCATATTCCGGCGATCCGCACCCACTTCAGCTCGCTGATGATGGAGGTGCAGCCGTTGGCGCAGGAGGAATATGCCGAGCTGAAAACGCTGGGGTTGGACGGTGTGCTGGTGTACCAGGAAACCTATCATCCTTCCACTTACCAACAACATCACCTGCGCGGCCAGAAACAGGACTTTCACTGGCGGCTGGCCACGCCGGATCGTCTCGGCCGCGCGGGGATCGACAAGATCGGCCTTGGCGCGCTCATCGGGCTTTCCAATAGCTGGCGCACCGATTGCTACATGTTGGCCGAACACCTGTTCTATCTCCAGCAAACTTACTGGCAGAGCCGCTACTCAATTTCATTCCCGCGCCTGCGTCCCTGCGCCGGCGGCATCGAACCGGCATCAATCATGAGCGAACCGCAACTCGTACAGTTAATCTGCGCCTTTCGCCTTTTCGCTCCTGACGTAGAGCTTTCTCTGTCGACACGCGAGTCGCCGTTCTTCCGCGATCATATGATCCCGGTAGCGATCAACAGCGTCAGCGCCGGCTCCAAAACCCAACCCGGCGGCTATGCCGACGATGTGCCGCCTGAACTGGAACAGTTCGAACCACACGACGGCCGCACACCGCAACAGGTGTCGCAAGCTATCAGCGACGCCGGTTTGCAGCCGGTATGGAAAGACTGGGACGGATATCTGGGGCGTAGCGCGCAGTAATTTGCAATCTTTGCAGCACCGTTGGAAATGCCATAGAAGCACCGCGCAAAGCCTGCAGAGGCTGCTGGTATGGGAAATCAGCGCGGCTATAGTGGCGATGCTGGCTTCCGAATCCGGCACCAGCCGGAGCCGCTATTTTCTCAACGGCTCTGCTTACCAACCCCCGGATCGCGCCGGATACCCTCCCGTGCGACTCCGGGACCTCCTAATGTTTGACTCCTCCCGCATTCATCTCGCCGGTTTTTTGACAAAATAAACTGGTTGGACCACATTTAAAGTCTGATCGCCGACGCGGTCTGATAACTCTGCGAGATAACCACTATGAATCTGTACCTGCGACTGATCTGGGTTTTACTCTCATCGTGCTGGAAACCACGTATGTCGATGGATGCTTTGACCAACCAACTGGCGACCCGAGTTTGGCTGAATGACATCGACCTCAATCTGCATATGAACAATGGCCGCTACATGACGGTATGCGACCTGAACCGGGTCGATTTGTTTATCCGCACCGGCCTGATGGCGTTGATGCTTAAACGACGCTGGTCACCGATCATCAGCCAGCACACCATGGATTACAAAAAGGCGTTGCAGCCGTTCCAGCGCTATCAGGTCAGCATGAGCATTACCCACTGGGACGAACGCTATTTCTATGCCACCCATACTTTCAGCGTTGGCGATCGGATCGTCGCTCAGGGCACGTCGCGGGCGGTGATTTTAGGACGGGAAGGTGTGGTCGCACCGGACGTGGTGATAGCAAGCGTCCGGCAATATCAACAGGTCAAGGGCTTTGCCGGCGTGTAATTCGGGCAAAAAAAACCGCCCCCGAAGGAGCGGTTTATCTGGCAAGGTCCGGCATACCGGCCCCTAAGGCATATCAACGATTACTCGTCGTTACCGCCCAGGTTACCAGCGTTCAGCAATTCAGCCAGGTTAGCTGTCGCTTCTTCCGCGCTTACCTGCGGAACAACCGGCACTTCACCCTGTGCTTTACGGCGCATACGATCCTGGTGATAAGCGTAACCGGTACCGGCTGGGATCAGACGGCCCACGATGACGTTCTCTTTCAGGCCGCGCAGTTCATCACGCTTACCGGCAACAGCCGCTTCGGTCAGAACGCGCGTCGTTTCCTGGAACGATGCTGCGGAGATGAAGGACTCGGTCGCCAAGGAAGCCTTGGTGATACCCAGCAGATCGCGTGAGAAGGTTGCCTCGATTTTGCCTGCAGCAGCAAGTTGACGGTTGGCAATCTTAACGCGAGACACTTCAGCCTGCTCGCCTTCCAGGAACTCGGTGCTACCAGCACTAACGATGGTGCCTTTACGCAGCATCTGACGAACGATAACTTCGATGTGTTTATCGTTAATCTTAACGCCTTGCAGACGGTAAACTTCCTGCACTTCGTTGGTGATGTAGCGGGTAACCGCATGCACACCACGCAGACGCAGAATGTCGTGCGGAGACTCTGGGCCGTCAGAAACAACGTCGCCACGCTCCACAATTTCGCCTTCAAACACGTTGAGCTGACGCCATTTTGGAATCATCTCTTCGTATGCGTCGCTGCCGTCCAGCGGAGAGATTACCAGGCGACGTTTGCCTTTGGTCTCTTTACCGAACGAGATAATCCCGCTGATTTCAGCCAGGATTGCCGGCTCTTTCGGACGACGTGCTTCGAACAGATCCGCAACGCGTGGCAGACCACCGGTAATATCCTTGGTACCGCCGGATTCCTGAGGAATACGCGCCAGGGTATCACCCGCACCGATCTGAATGCCGTCTTCCAACTGCACAATCGCTTTACCCGGCAGGAAGTATTGAGCAGGCATATCAGTACCTGGGATCAATACGTCGTCGCCTTTGGCATCAACGATTTTCAGTGCCGGACGCAGGTCTTTACCGCTACCGGTACGCTCTGCGCTGTCCAGAACGACCAGAGAAGACAAACCGGTCAGTTCGTCGGTCTGGCGAGTAATGGTCTGGCCGTCAACCATATCAGCGAAGCGGATGAAACCACTCACTTCGGTGATAACTGGCATGGTGTGCGGATCCCAGTTAGCAACGGTTTCGCCGCCGTTAACTTCTGCACCGTCACCTTTGCCCATGACAGAACCGTAAGGCACTTTATAGCGTTCTTTGGTACGGCCGAATTCGTCGATCAACTTCAGTTCGGTGTTACGAGAGGTGATCACCAGCTTGCCTGTGGCGTTCATAACGAACTTCACATTGCTCAGCTTCAGAGTACCCTTGTTTTTCACCTGGATGCTGGATTCAGCAGCCGCACGAGATGCCGCACCACCGATGTGGAACGTACGCATCGTCAGCTGTGTACCCGGCTCACCGATTGACTGTGCCGCGATAACGCCGATAGCTTCGCCTTTGTTGATGATGTGACCACGTGCCAGGTCGCGACCATAGCAGTTTGCACACACACCAAAGTCGGTTTCACAGCTAACTACGGAACGGACTTTAACGCTGTCGACAGAGTTCTCTTCCAACAGGTCACAGGTCTTCTCATGCAGCAGCGTGTTGCGTGGAACCAGAATGTCCGCCGTACCCGGCTTGATGACATCTTCTGCAGTTACACGGCCCAGAACGCGTTCACGCAGTGGCTCTTTAACGTCGCCACCTTCGATAACCGGAGTCATCGTGATGCCGTTGTGAGTACCACAGTCGTCTTCGGTAACCACCAGATCCTGCGCCACGTCAACCAGACGACGGGTCAGATAACCGGAGTTAGCCGTTTTCAGTGCGGTATCCGCCAAACCTTTACGAGCACCGTGAGTGGAGATGAAGTACTGGAGTACGTTCAGACCTTCACGGAAGTTCGCGGTGATTGGCGTTTCGATGATGGAACCGTCCGGCTTCGCCATCAGACCACGCATACCGGCCAGCTGACGAATCTGAGCGGCGGAACCACGCGCACCGGAGTCGGCCATCATAAAGATGCTGTTGAAGGAAACTTGCTGTTCCACAACGCCGTCACGGTTAACCACGTCTTCAACCGACAGGTTTTCCATCATCGCTTTAGCAACACGTTCGTTCGCCGCAGCCCAGATATCGATCACTTTGTTGTAACGTTCACCGGCGGTTACCAAACCAGACTGGAACTGCTCCTGGATCTCGGCAACTTCGGTTTCCGCTTCTTCGATGATCTCCGCTTTCTTGGCCGGGATAACCATGTCATCGATACCTACTGAAGCGCCTGAACGGGCTGCATAGGCAAAACCGGTATACATGATCTGGTCGGCAAAGATAACGGTCGGCTTCAGGCCCAGGATGCGGTAACAAGTGTTCAGCATCTTGGAGATCGCTTTCTTGCCCAAAGGCTGGTTAACGATCGCGTACGGCAGACCTTTTGGCACGATCATCCACAGGATGGCGCGGCCAACGGTAGTGTCGACGATCGAAGTCTGATGTACAGACTCGCCTTCGGTGTTTTTGATCTCTTCAGTGATACGCACTTTGACACGCGCATGCAGAGAGGCCAGACCGGCGCGGTAAATACGTTCCGCTTCTTTCGGGCCGCTCAGCACCATGCCTTCGCCTTTGGCGTTAACACAGTCACGGGTCATGTAGTACAGACCCAGTACAACGTCCTGAGAAGGAACGATGATTGGCTCGCCGTTCGCAGGTGACAGGATGTTGTTGGTAGACATCATCAACGCACGCGCTTCCAACTGGGCTTCCAGCGTCAACGGTACGTGTACAGCCATTTGGTCACCATCGAAGTCGGCGTTGTATGCCGCACAAACCAGCGGGTGCAGCTGGATTGCCTTGCCTTCGATCAGAACCGGTTCAAACGCCTGGATACCCAAACGGTGCAGGGTTGGTGCACGGTTCAGCAGTACCGGGTGTTCGCGGATAACTTCGTCCAGGATGTCCCAAACGACAGCTTCTTCGCGCTCAACCATTTTCTTGGCGGCTTTGATGGTCGTGGCCAGGCCACGCAGTTCCAGCTTGCCGTAGATGAACGGTTTGAACAGCTCCAGCGCCATTTTCTTAGGCAGACCGCACTGATGCAGACGCAGGTATGGACCTACGGTGATTACAGAACGACCGGAGTAGTCAACACGTTTACCCAACAGGTTCTGACGGAAACGACCCTGCTTACCTTTGATCATGTCGGCCAAAGATTTCAGAGGACGTTTGTTGGAACCGGTGATCGCACGACCGCGACGGCCGTTATCCAGCAGGGCATCTACCGCTTCTTGCAGCATACGCTTTTCGTTGCGCACGATGATGTCAGGCGCGGCCAGATCCAGCAGGCGTTTCAGACGGTTGTTACGGTTGATAACGCGGCGGTACAGATCGTTCAGATCTGAAGTCGCGAAACGGCCACCATCCAGCGGAACCAGCGGACGCAGATCCGGCGGCAGTACCGGCAGCACGGTCAGGATCATCCACTCTGGCTTGTTGCCAGACTGCACGAACGCTTCCAGCAGCTTGATACGCTTGGTCAGCTTCTTACGCTTGGTTTCGGAGTTGGTTTCGTTCAGCTCTTCACGCAGCTGCTCGCATTCCGCTTCCAGATCCATGTTTTTCAACAGGGCCTGAATGGCTTCCGCACCCATCTTGGCGTCGAATTCGTCACCGAACTCTTCCAGCGCATCCAGATACTGCTCTTCAGTCAGGATCTGACGACGCTCGAGGTTGGTCATACCGCCTTCAACAACCACATAGGATTCGAAGTACAGTACACGTTCGATGTCACGCAGCGGCATATCCAGCAGCAAACCGATGCGCGAAGGCAGCGATTTCAGGAACCAGATGTGCGCAGTCGGTGAAGCCAGCTCGATGTGGCCCATGCGCTCACGGCGCACTTTGGTCTGGGTCACTTCAACGCCGCACTTCTCACAGATCACGCCGCGGTGTTTTAAGCGCTTGTACTTACCGCACAGGCACTCATAGTCTTTTACCGGCCCAAAGATACGGGCGCAGAAAAGGCCGTCACGTTCTGGTTTGAACGTACGGTAGTTAATGGTTTCCGGCTTCTTAACTTCACCGAACGACCACGAACGGATCATATCTGGCGATGCCAGAGCAATCTTGATCGCATCAAACTCTTCGGTCTTAGTTTGCGCTTTCAGAAACTTCAATAAGTCTTTCACGGATTGGCTCCTGTCGGAGTTAAACCTGTTGGGCGCACGCTGACAAATCGCGCGCCCGTGTGACCTGAACAACCACCCTCAGGCTCCCTAAGGCCGGGAGCCTGAGCCGGAAAAACGATTACTCGTCTTCCAGTTCGATGTTGATACCGAGCGAGCGGATTTCTTTCAACAGTACGTTGAAGGACTCCGGCATGCCTGGTTCCATGCGGTGATCGCCATCCACGATGTTTTTGTACATCTTGGTACGGCCGTTAACGTCATCCGACTTAACGGTGAGCATTTCCTGCAGGGTATAAGCTGCGCCGTATGCTTCCAGTGCCCACACTTCCATCTCACCGAAGCGTTGACCACCGAACTGCGCCTTACCACCCAGCGGCTGCTGAGTAACCAAGCTGTACGAACCGGTTGAACGGGCGTGCATTTTATCGTCAACCAAGTGGTTCAGTTTCAGCATGTACATATAGCCAACGGTAACCTGGCGCTCGAACTGCTCACCGGTACGGCCATCGAACAGCGTAATCTGACCAGAGGTTGGGATTCCGCCCATTTCCAGCAGTTGCTTGATTTCACTCTCTTTCGCACCATCAAACACCGGCGTGGCGATTGGCATACCTTTTTTCAGGTTCTCTGCCAGACGCAATACTTCGTCGTCGGTGAAAGTGTTCAGGTCAACTTTCTGGCAGACATTGTCGCCCAGATCGTAAGCCTTCTGAATGAACTCACGCAGCTTGGCCACTTCCTGATGCTGCTTCAGCATTTGGTTGATCTTCTCACCAATGCCTTTCGCAGCCATACCCAGGTGGGTTTCCAGGATCTGACCGATGTTCATACGTGATGGTACGCCCAGCGGGTTCAGTACGATGTCAACCGGCGTGCCGTTTTCATCGTAAGGCATATCTTCGATCGGGTTGATCTTGGAGATAACACCCTTGTTACCGTGGCGGCCTGCCATCTTGTCACCCGGTTGAATCTGACGCTTAACGGCCAGATAAACCTTGACGATTTTCAGCACGCCTGGTGCCAGATCGTCGCCTTGGGTGATCTTACGACGCTTGGCGTCCAGCTTCTTCTCGAAGTCGGATTTCAGCTCGTCGTACTGCTCTGCCAGCTGTTCCAGCTGGTTTTGCTTCTCTTCGTCGGTCAGGCCCAGTTCCAGCCAGCGATCGCGTGGCAGCTTGCTCAGCTTCTCAGCTTCAACGCCACCGGCAACCAGCACCGCATGGATACGTGCAAACAGGCCAGCTTCCAGGATTTGCAGTTCTTCAGTCAGGTCTTTCTTCGCCTGCTTCAGCTGCATTTCTTCGATTTCCAACGCACGCTTGTCTTTGTCCACGCCATCGCGGGTGAAGACCTGCACGTCGATAACCGTACCGGAAACGCCGTTTGGTACACGCAGAGAAGAGTCTTTAACGTCAGACGCTTTCTCACCGAAGATCGCGCGCAGCAGCTTCTCTTCTGGCGTCAGCTGGGTTTCACCTTTCGGCGTTACCTTACCTACCAGAATGTCGCCACCGGTCACTTCAGCACCGATATACACGATACCGGATTCATCCAGTTTGGAGAGCGCAGCTTCACCCACGTTAGGGATGTCGGCAGTGATCTCTTCAGGCCCCAACTTGGTGTCGCGAGACACGCACGCCAGTTCCTGGATGTGGATGGTCGTGAAGCGATCTTCCTGAACCACACGCTCGGACACCAAGATGGAGTCTTCGAAGTTGTAGCCGTTCCACGGCATGAACGCCACGCGCATGTTCTGGCCCAGCGCCAGTTCACCCAGATCCGTGGACGGGCCATCTGCCAGCACGTCGCCGCGCTCGATTGGCTCACCCAGGTTCACACACGGCATCTGGTTGATGCAGGTGTTCTGGTTAGAACGGGTGTACTTGGTCAGGTTATAAATATCGATACCTGCTTCGCCCGCGAGCATCTCGTCTTCGTTAACTTTGATAACGATACGGGAAGCATCCACGTACTGGATCACGCCGCCACGTTTGGCTACGGCAGTAACACCGGAGTCAACCGCAACCGCACGTTCCATACCGGTACCTACCAGCGGCTTGTCAGCACGCAGAGTCGGAACCGCCTGACGTTGCATGTTCGCACCCATCAATGCACGGTTGGCGTCATCGTGTTCCAGGAATGGAATCAGTGAAGCACCAACGGAGACAACCTGCTGGGTCGATACGTCCATATAGTCAACCTGATCGCGGCTAAACAGGCTTGATTCGCCTTTGCTACGACAGGTGACCAGGTCTTCTTCGAAGCGGCCGTCATCATCCAGGTTGGAGTTCGCCTGAGCGATAACGAAGTTGCCTTCTTCAATAGCAGACAGGTAGTTGATTTCATCGGTAACCAGACCGTCACGCACGCGGCGGTACGGGGTTTCCAGGAAGCCATACTCGTTGGTCTGTGCGTACACGGACAAGGAGTTGATCAGACCGATGTTTGGACCTTCCGGCGTTTCGATTGGACACACGCGACCATAGTGAGTCGGGTGTACGTCTCGAACTTCGAAGCCGGCGCGTTCACGGGTCAGACCGCCTGGGCCCAATGCAGAGATACGACGTTTGTGCGTAATCTCGGACAACGGGTTGTTCTGGTCCATAAATTGAGACAGTTGGCTGGAGCCGAAGAACTCTTTCACCGCAGCCGAAATCGGCTTGGCGTTGATCATGTCCTGAGGCATCAGGGTGTCCAGATCGCCCAGCGACAGACGTTCTTTAACCGCACGCTCAACACGCACCAGGCCTACACGGAACTGGTTCTCAGCCATTTCGCCGACGGAACGGATACGACGGTTGCCCAAGTGGTCGATATCGTCCACTTCGCCTTTACCGTTACGGATATCGATGAGCTTCTTCATCACTTCAATGATGTCGTCTTTGCTCAGGATACCCGAACCTTCGATCTCGTCGCGCAGCAGAGAACGGTTGAACTTCATACGGCCAACCGCAGACAAATCGTAGCGGTCTTCAGAGAAGAACAGGTTCTCGAACAGGCTTTCGGCAGCTTCGCGCGTTGGCGGCTCACCAGGGCGCATCATGCGGTAGATTTCTACCAGTGCGCTCAGACGATCGCTGGTTGGGTCGACACGTAGAGTCTCAGAGATATACGCACCGTGATCCAGATCGTTGGTGAACAGCGTTTCAATACGTTTGTGGCCTGACTGGCTCAGTTTGGCCAGCAAATCCAGCGACAGCTCCATGTTGGCTGCGCAGATAAGCTCACCGGTATTGGTATCGATATAGTCCTTCGCGACCACTTTGCCCGCAATGTACTCAACCGGTACTTCAATACTCTGAATTTCGTCTTTTTCGAGCTGACGGATATGACGAGCGGTGATACGACGGCCTTTCTCAATGTAGATCTTGCCGTTGGCTTCGATATCAAACGAAGCAGTTTCACCACGCAGACGTTCTGGAACCAGCTCCATCTGCAGCTTGTTATCACGGATCTCGAACACAACTTTCGCAAAGAACAGGTCAAGGATCTGCTCAGTGGTGAATTGCAGCGCGCGCAGAATGATGGTCGCAGGCAGTTTACGGCGACGGTCAATACGCACGAACAGGTTGTCTTTCGGGTCAAACTCGAAATCCAACCATGAACCGCGGTAAGGGATGATACGTGCGTTGTACAGCACTTTACCCGAGGAGTGGGTTTTACCCTTATCGCTGTCAAAGAATACGCCAGGACTACGGTGAAGCTGAGATACGATAACCCTCTCAGTACCGTTGATCACAAAGGTACCGTTTTCGGTCATGAGCGGAATTTCGCCCATATAGACTTCTTGTTCCTTGATGTCTTTGACCGTACCTTCCGGAGCTTCGCGCTCATAGATTACCAGGCGCAGTTTTACGCGCAGCGGTGCAGAATACGTCACACCACGGATCTGGCACTCTTTGACGTCGAACACCGGCTCACCAAGACGGTAGCTAACGTATTGCAGCTCCGAATTGCCACTGTAGCTCTGGATAGGGAAAACAGAACGGAATGCGGCTTCAAGGCCGTACTGCCCTTCTGGGTCTTGCTCGATAAACTTCTGGAACGAGTCAAGCTGGATAGAAAGGAGATATGGTATGTCCAGAACTTGTGGACGCTTACCAAAATCCTTACGAATACGTTTTTTCTCGGTATAGGAGTAAACCATAGGGTTCCTCAGCTCGCTGATCAGTGACCCAATCTGTCCGTCCGGATAGAGGACGGTTCATGCAACACCATTTTGTGGATCGGAAAGCGGGAACACTTTCCGCAATACTCGTTTCTATCACGCTTAAATCATTTCATCGCGCTATGCGGCAGATTCGGCTGCTGCAGGGAGGGCAATATATTAAGTCGTCGATAGAAAGAAATATTGGGGTTAGCCAGTAGCCAAACAGTGTGAAACTCTACTGACGCCCTACAGCGCAAAAAGGCTGGCGACCAAAAAGTCACCAGCCATCAGTCTGTTAAGTCAGACTGCACTCTGAGAAGTTAAACTTACTTAACTTCAACAGAAGCGCCAGCTTCTTCCAGAGCTTTTTTCAGTGCTTCAGCGTCGTCTTTGCTGATGCCTTCTTTCAGTACTGCTGGAGCAGACTCTACCAGGTCTTTGGCTTCTTTCAGGCCCAGACCGGTTGCGCCACGTACTGCTTTGATAACTGCAACCTTGTTGCCGCCGATAGCAGACAGAACAACGTCGAATTCAGTTTTTTCTTCAACAACTTCAGCAGCAGCAGCAGGACCTGCAGCTACAGCAGCAGCAGAAACACCGAACTTCTCTTCCATAGCGGCGATCAGTTCAACGATTTCCATTACAGACAGAGCTGCAACGCCTTCGATAATTTGGTCTTTAGTGATAGACATAACAAAAGTTCCTAAAATTCAGAAATAGTTTAAATACGTAAGCAACGGATAAGAGAGAGGGCTTATGCCGCTTCTTTCTGATCGCGCAGTGCAGCCAGAGTGCGAACCAATTTGCCAGCAGCGGCTTCTTTCATGGTTGCCATCAGGCGTGCGATTGCTTCATCGTAAGTAGGCAGAGTTGCCAAGCGGTCAATTTGTGCCGCAGGGATCAGCTCACCTTCAAAGGCCGCAGCTTTAATCTCGAACTTTGCATTCGCTTTCGCGAAATCTTTGAACAGACGAGCAGCAGCGCCCGGGTGTTCATGAGAAAATGCAATCAAGGTAGGACCGACAAACGTGTCTTTCAGGCATTCGAACGGAGTGCCTTCAACTACGCGACGCATCAGGGTGTTACGAACAACACGCATGTAAACGCCAGCTTCACGACCTGCTTTACGCAGTTCAGTCATTTTATCAACGGTAACGCCACGGGAATCCGCAACAACCGCAGACAGCGCGCCTTTGGCTACTTCGTTGACTTCAGCAACAATCGCTTGTTTGTCTTGAAGATTTAATGCCATTAGCTTTTTGCTCCTGGATTTAGCCGGGGGAAATCCCGGCACTCACATCACTCTACACCTGGTGATAAATCACTCGGTGAGAGCGTTCAAACACGGTGAGCAGAATCCAGCAAAGACAATTTAAAATTTTCTTTAGGCTCTGTCACCGTCTACGCAGGAAGGATTAAGTATCTTTCGATACACCTGCGGTCTTGGACGGAGGCCTGGATAGGCCAGGCTCCAACCGAAAAATCTTTGTTCCGCTGATGGCCATTACCAATAGCGAAACCTTGGGGGATAAGATTCTAGACAAATCTTAACCCCAAGTCAAAGCGATAATCGCAAGGCGATTAGTTCGCTACAGCAGTCAGGCCGCTTTGATCGATAGCAACGCCAGCACCCATGGTGGTGGAGAGGCTAACTTTCTTGATGTACACGCCTTTAGCCTGAGATGGTTTTGCCTTTTTCAGCGCAACCAGCAGAGCTTCCAGGTTTTCTTTCAGCTTGTCTGACTCGAAATCAACCTTACCGATAGTGGTATGGATGATGCCGTTTTTGTCGTTACGGTAACGAACCTGGCCTGCTTTAGCGTTTTTCACTGCTTCAGCAACGTTCGGAGTAACGGTACCCACTTTCGGGTTTGGCATCAGGCCACGTGGACCCAGGATCTGGCCCAGTTGACCAACAACGCGCATTGCATCTGGAGAAGCAATAACAACGTCGAAGTTCATTTCGCCTTTCTTGATCAGGTCTGCCAGATCTTCCATACCTACCAGCTCTGCGCCAGCAGCTTTAGCTGCTTCAGCGTTAGGACCTTGTGCAAATACGGCAACGCGAACAGAACGACCGGTGCCGTTTGGCAGAACGGTAGCGCCACGAACGTTTTGGTCAGATTTACGAGCGTCGATGCCGAGATTAACAGCAACGTCAACGCTTTCTACGAATTTAGCAGTGGCCAGCTCTTTCAGCAGAGCAACAGCTTCGGTGATGTCATACTGTTTAGTAGCATCAACTTTGTCACGGATCACGCGCATGCGCTTGGTCAGCTTAGCCATTTCTTAATCCTCCACTACCAGGCCCATGGAACGAGCAGTACCTTCGATGGAGCGAGTCATCGCTTCAACGTTGGAACCAGTCATGTCCGCAGCTTTGGTTTCTGCGATTTCACGTACCTGAGCACTAGTCACTTTACCTACTTTGTCTTTGTTCGGCTTGCCTGAACCAGACTTGATACCAGCCGCTTTTTTCAGCAGAACTGCTGCTGGCGGGGTTTTGGTAACGAAAGTGAAGGAGCGGTCAGAATAAACAGTAATAACAACCGGAATCGGCAGACCTTTCTCAACGCTGTCAGTCTTAGCATTGAACGCCTTACAGAATTCCATGATGTTAACGCCTTGCTGACCCAGAGCTGGACCAACTGGCGGACTTGGGTTCGCCATACCGGCTGCAACTTGCAGCTTAACGTAGGCTTGTACTTTCTTGGCCATTTACAATTCCTCGGTTTGGGTAATAACGCCTCACAAGAGGCTCCCCGTGTTTCACCCCGCTCAATGAGCAAGGCCTATAAAAACAAAAGGCGCGAAATTATAGTTCAATTTCGCGCCTCTGACAAGCGGCAAAAGCCACTTATTGCTGATTAATTGATCAGCCTTTTTCAACCTGAGCAAAATCCAGTTCCACCGGCGTTGCACGCCCAAAGATGGAAACAGAAACTTTCAGGCGACTCTTCTCGTAGTCCACTTCTTCAACAACACCGTTGAAGTCAGCGAATGGACCATCGTTAACGCGGACCAGTTCACCCGGTTCGAACAGCGTTTTAGGACGCGGCTTATCACCAACCTGCTGCAGGCGGTTCATAATCGCATCTACTTCTTTATCGCTGATCGGTGCCGGACGGTCAGAGGTGCCGCCGATGAAACCCATTACGCGTGGAACACTGCGCACCAAGTGCCAGCTGGCGTCATTCATCACCATCTGAACCAACACATAGCCCGGGAAGAATTTGCGTTCGCTTTTACGACGTTGACCGCCACGGATTTCAACAACTTCTTCCGTAGGGACCATCACTTCGCCGAACAGCTCTTCCATATCGTGCAGTTTGATATGTTCACGCAGCGATTGCGCAACGCGACCTTCAAAACCGGAAAACGCCTGAACGACGTACCAACGTTTTTTTGGAGCTTCAGACATTTTAGAACCTCAGGCCAGTAATAAACGATACCAGACGGACCAGAATACCATCCAGCCCCCACAGAATCAGCGACATCACGGCAGTTACCGCGGCAACGATCAACGTGGTATGTAGCGTTTCCTGACGAGTTGGCCAAATCACTTTGCGCACTTCAGTACGCGCTTCGCGCGCAAACGCAACGGTAGCTTTGCCTTTGGTGGTCATCAGCGCTATTGCGCCTGCAACGGCGATAACCACTACAACAGCCAGCGCACGTAATGGCAGACTGAAATCACGGTAGTAATAATTACCGACAATAGCCACAACCAACAGAACGGCGACGATCAGCCACTTAGCCGCTTCCAGGCCGCGCCCGCTCCCTTGAGCCTCGGTATTCGCACTCATAAACCAACCTGTCACAATGAATTCAGAACAGACAACTTTGCCTCACACCGCAAGGCAAACCAAACCGATCAGATGCTGCTTCGGCAGCATTTCGGTGTTTTACGCTATGACGTATCTCAGTCAATACGGTTTAAGAGCCCATCTCACCAATGATTATGACTGCAAAATCGCTGATGAGATAGGTTCTAGTTCACAGCGTAGAAAAAGGGCATCAAATGATGCCCTTTTACCGCGTGTCGCGTCAAATGTTATCAGCGATTAAGCGATAACTTTAGCAACAACACCAGCGCCAACAGTACGGCCGCCTTCACGGATTGCGAAACGCAGGCCGTCGTCCATCGCGATTGGGTGGATCAGGGTTACAACCATGTTCACGTTGTCACCTGGCATTACCATCTCTACGCCTTCTGGCAGTTCGATGGTACCGGTCACGTCAGTTGTACGGAAGTAGAACTGTGGACGGTAGCCTTTGAAGAATGGCGTATGACGACCACCTTCTTCTTTGCTCAGGATGTACACTTCTGAGTCAAACTTGGTGTGTGGCTTGATTGAACCTGGTTTAGCCAGAACCTGACCACGTTCGATATCTTCGCGCTTGATACCACGCAGCAGAACACCCACGTTCTCACCAGCACGGCCTTCGTCCAGCAGTTTGCGGAACATTTCAACGCCGGTACAGGTAGACTTAACGGTGTCTTTGATACCCACGATTTCAACTTCTTCGCCAACTTTAACGATACCGCGCTCAACACGACCGGTAACAACGGTACCACGACCGGAGATGGAGAATACGTCTTCGATTGGCAGCAGGAACGGCTTGTCGATAGCACGCTCTGGTTCTGGGATGTAAGAATCCAGGAAACCGGCCAGCTCGATGATTTTAGCTTCCCACTCTGGCTCGCCTTCCAGTGCTTTCAGCGCTGAACCACGAACAACCGGCAGGTCATCACCAGGGAAGTCGTAAGCAGACAGAAGTTCACGAACTTCCATTTCTACCAGTTCCAGCAGCTCTTCATCATCAACCATGTCGCATTTGTTCATGAATACGATGATGAAAGGAACGCCAACCTGACGACCCAGCAGGATGTGCTCACGGGTCTGAGGCATTGGGCCGTCAGTCGCAGCAACAACCAGGATTGCGCCGTCCATCTGAGCAGCACCGGTGATCATGTTTTTAACGTAGTCGGCGTGCCCTGGGCAGTCAACGTGCGCGTAGTGACGGCTTGGGGTGTCATATTCAACGTGAGAAGTGTTGATGGTGATACCACGAGCTTTTTCTTCTGGCGCGTTATCGATCTGGTCGAAAGCACGTGCAGAACCGCCGTAGGTTTTAGCCAGAACGGTGGTGATTGCTGCAGTCAGGGTAGTTTTACCGTGGTCAACGTGGCCGATAGTACC
>NZ_JBQZFP010000011.1:0-80755 GCF_052686505.1 Serratia sp. TSA_198.1 | reverse complement strand
GATAAGCCCTGAGTCTATGACTCAGGGCTTTTTCATATTGAAATTTGTCATGATCGAAATATCGTGCATATTTTATGCGGTGAAAGGCTATTATTGATAAATAATTGTCTGAATTTAACGCCAGCATAAAGAATAATATACCCGACATCATTACTTTACCGGGTGATGTACCTTGAAGAAGATTATTTAATATTTTGCCGTGCCAGTTCTAACTGAATGTCCTTATTCAGATTAGCCACCCAGCGATTGTAATTTGAATGAATCTTGCCCTCTTTGGCATCCATATTGTTGCTTCCCACACACCTAATCTGGTGACGATTTGTACTATAAGCGATACGGATGTCGGCTCTGTGGCCACGCAACAATATTTTGCCATCGATAACGCCTTCATTGACCGGGTTGATGATCCAGCCACGGTTAAGCCCGGCGTAGAGAATAGCCTGACGCACCTGAACTTCGCTGTGGTTACCGGCAACGCTTTGGTTGATGTTTTGCACGGGTGCGGTACCTGCACAGCCACCAGCCAGAACGGCGACGAATACGCCAGCTAAAATGCGTGTTAAGGGTTTCATACTCTTTTCCCCGAGTGATAGTAAATAATAAATACATTAGCTATTAGAATGTTTTAGGCGGGATACTACCTTCATTAAGGTACCAATAAGAACCATTGTCGATAAATACGGATGATTTTTATCGTGATAATTTTACGTCGCTTAATTCTCTAGGTTATGTCTATAACTGAGCTTAATCATTTAATCGAGTATTCCGAGCAAAAATAGGAATTTTGCGCATGCATTATTGGGTTAAATATAATAAATTTACGCACGGAATTTTTATGACCTGTAATGGCATTAATGGCGGGCTGCATGAATATACTCAGTTGGTGGGCGATGGCTCCCGATCGTGGAACGCGTGAAGCATGGCGCCAGTGGGCTACAGATACTCATCTTGCCGTTGAATACCGGGGTGCGTTACCCGCATGTTCCCATATCCCCATGATGTCGCTACGGCGGATGAGTGTTGGAACGCGGTTGGCCGTCGAGAGCGGGCTGATCTTATTAAACGACCATCAGGCGGATATGGCGATTTTTACCAGTCGTCACGGTGAGCTGGAACGTACGCACAAAATTCTTCAGCATCTGCATCAGCAACAGCCATTGTCACCCACAGATTTTGCCATGTCGGTGCACAACACCGCTGCGGGGTGGTTGACCATTACGGCGAAGAATACCTTACCGACCACCTCACTGGCTGCCGGTGAAGACAGCTTTCAACAGGGAATGATTGAAGCCCAGGCCGTGTTGGCCACCGGCAGTGCCGAGCGGGTGCTATTAATTGATTTTGACGGTATCGTACCGGAGGTTTACCAGCCTTTCATTCCGGCGAATCCCTTCCCCTATGCGGTCGCACTGCTGCTCGAAAGCGGCAATTCATTGAATTGTCGTACGGTAAGGCCTGGCCTGGATCTCCGTAAGGAACCGCAGAGCCTGTCGTTTTTGCGTGGCTGGCTTGGCGCAGATAACGAATTCACGGTGCCTGGCCCGCAGCACTGCTGGATGTGGGAGCGCTGATGGTCAGGGTTATACCTGCTGAACAAATCCCCGAGCAATCTTCATGGGTGAACCGTTGCTGGCGGATTATCGCCACCGGTTTGTGTTTTTCGCTTTTCGGCCTCGGCGGGCTGTTGCTGTCCGGCATCTGGTTTAACCTGATGCGTCTGGCAGTGCGCGATCCTGCGCGCCGCAGCCAACTGACGCAAAATTCGATCCGAAACAGCTTTCGCTTTTTTCTGGGCACTACCCGCTTTTTGGGCGTACTGGATTACCGTTTCGACGGTGCCGAGCGCCTCAAAGAGGATCGCGGTTGTCTGGTGATCGCCAACCATCCCAGCCTGCTGGATTATGTGCTGCTGGCTTCGCGCATGCCGCGCTGCGACTGCATCGTTAAAGAGGCCCTGCTGAATAATGTGTTTGTCAGCGGCGTGATAAAGGCGGCGGGTTACCTGGCCAATGCGGAGTCGGATCGTTTACTGGAGCAATGCCGGCAGCGTTTGGCTAGCGGCGGTACTATCTTGATCTTCCCTGAGGGGACACGTACCTCGCCAGGCAAGGCACTCACACTACAGCGAGGGGCGGCAAATATAGCGCTGCGCAGCCAGTGTGACATTAGGGTGGTACAGATTCGCTGTCACCCGCCCATGCTGACGAAACAGGGTAAATGGTATAACATTCCGCCGATAAAACCTCAGTTCCATATCACCGTTCAGGATAAGATCGAAACCCGTACCTTTATTCGTGCGGATGACGTTTCTCCCGCCCTTGCGGCAAGAAGATTAACCCAGCATTTAACTGACGCTTTACAGTCAGACTCTATAAATAATGAGAAATAGTGGAATGAATTTATTGAGCACCGAAATCAAGCAATTGATCATTGATACGCTCAATCTTGAAGGTATGACGCCGGAGGAGATTGACGCCGAAGCACCGCTGTTTGGTGATGGACTGGGCCTGGACTCGATTGATGCGTTGGAATTGGGCCTGGCATTAAAGAACCGTTATGGCGTGGTGCTGTCAGCTGAAAGCGAAGACATGCGCCAACATTTTTATTCCGTGGAAACGCTGGTGAAGTTTGTTTCTGCACTGCGTAGCAAATAAGAGGTTTTCATGGATAAGCAAGCTATTTACCTGCAAATTCAGGCGCTGCTGGTCAAACTGTTTGAACTGGATGCTGATGATATTAAACCGGAATCCCGCCTTTACGAAGAGCTGGAGCTGGACAGCATTGATGCGGTAGATCTGGTGGTGCATCTGCAGAAAACCACCGGCAAGAAGATTAAGCCGGAAATGTTCAAGTCGGTGCGCACCGTGCGGGACGTGGTTGACGCTATCGATGAACTGCTGAAATCAGACAGTTAACGCCGCGGCGCTAAGATGAGAACCGCTTCTTGGCTGAACCCTGTTTTACGGTTGCTGCAGAGCCTGACCTGGCTGTTGCTGTTGCTTTACCCCCTGGCGGTGTGGGCCGGCCTGACACGTTGGGGAACCACAATCCTGGCGCCCTTACTGGCGGCGGTGTTTGCGTTGCGGCTGTTGGTTTTGCGCGGCAACCTGCACCGGCACATGTGGTTGGGCAAGGCGTTAGCCGGAGTAGGTATCTTGCTGGCACTCGCCAGTTGGGGGCTGAAACAGAGCCACTGGTTGCTGTATTACCCGGTGTTGGTCAACGTTTTACTGCTTTTGCTGTTTGCCTACTCCCTGTTTTCGCCGCCCACGGTGGTTGAACGGCTGGCACGAATTACCGAACCGCAATTAGGCGCCACCGGCGTGGCTTATACCCGACGGGTGACTCAGGTCTGGTGCGGGTTCTTTATTGTTAATGGCGCAATAGCGCTGGCAACCTGCCTGTCAGGCGATATAGCGCTCTGGACGTTGTACAACGGTGGCATCAGTTATCTGCTGATGGGGGCATTAATGGGTATTGAATGGATAGTCAGGAAAAGGATCAGGCGCGCCTGAGTTTACCGATGAGCCAGTGGCTCAGCACGGAGCGGGATGATTCCCTGCTTATTGCCTGGCGTGGCCCGCAGGCACTGCGCCTTGGCCAATTCCGCCGCGATGTCGCCGCCCTGGCCGCAAGGCTGGCAGGCAGGGAAGAACGCCGCTGGGCGCTGTGTTTTGAGGATAGTTATCGTTTTGCCGTTGCCTGGCTGGCATCGCTTTATGCCGCCAGGTTGCCGGTGATCTTCGGTCACCAGCGTGAAGCTATCCTCAAAGAGCAGCGGGCGGATTACGACGCTCTGCTGACCGATTTCCCTCTCAATCCCGGTACGCCGGTTCTAAGCGTGGCAGAGGGCTCTGTGGCGGATATCCCGCTGCCCGCCTGGCCTCAGGATCCCCGATTTATTCTTTATACCTCAGGGTCGACCGGCCACCCGCAGGCGGTAAGCAAATCTGTCGCCTGCATGGATCGCGAGAGCGAGCTGTTGGCCGCCGAGTGGGGCGAAGTCTTTCAGGGCTGCTGCGTGGCGGCATCGGTGTCTCATCAGCATATGTACGGCCTGAGTTTCCGCCTGTTCCTACCGCTGGCGCTCGGCCTGCCGTTTGATGCGCAGCTGACGCAATATCATGAGCAACTGATTGCCAGGCATCAGGAACGGCGTCTGATTTTTGTCAGCAGCCCGGCGTGGCTTAAACGCTTGGATAACCGGTTGGCGTTTTCAGCCTGCGCCCAGGTGTTTTCCGCCGGTGGCCCGCTAACCTTTGCCGAAGCGCAGCTTACCCGGCAAATGCTGAAGGTGCTGCCGCTGGAGATTTACGGCACCACCGAAACCGGCATGCTGGCCTGGCGCAGGCAAACCGAGGAGGCAGAGCTTTGGCGGTTGTTTACGTCCATTGAGCTAAGGGTTAATTCGGATAAAAGCGTCAACGTCGCCTCGCCGCTGATACCTGATAGCGGTGAAGCGGCGCTGAGCGATATTATCCAGCTCGCGCCGAATGGCCGGCTATTTCAGCTGAATGGCCGCGCAGATCGGATTATCAAGGTAGAAGAGAAACGTCTGTCGCTGACGGAAATTGAGCGACGCCTCAAAGCCTTGCCGGAGATCGCCGATGCCGCGGTACTGCCACTCCAGCAAAGAGGGCGCACCCTGTTGGCGGCGGCGATAGTGCTTTCCCCGCACGGTGAAGCTCGCCGGCAACGCGTGTCCGAAGGGGCTTTCACCCGAGAACTGCGCCAGGCGCTGCGCAGCTGGCTGGAGCCGGTGGCGCTGCCGCGCACTTGGCGCATTATTGATGTCATCCCGCTTAACCCGCAGGGCAAACGCGCCTATGCCGAACTACAGGAGCTGTTTTTATGATGCAACCTGAGGTACTGCAACAGCAGGTGAGCGATGAGACCCACGCCAGCCTGTTATTGCGTCTGCCCGAGGGGCTGTTTTGGTTTCGCGGCCATTTTCCTGAGCAGCCGATCCTGCCCGGCGTGGCCCAAGTGAACTGGGCGATGCAGTATGCGCATCAGCTATTGGGCATCAAGGCAGCGTTCAAAGGCATCGACGTCGTCAAGTTTCAACAACCCTTGTTACCGGAGCAGAGCGTATTGCTGCTGCTCGAATGGCAACCGGCGCGCCACAAGTTGTTGTTCAGCTATCGCCTCGGCGAGGCTACCGCCAGCAGCGGTAAGATTTCGCTATGTCAGTGACCGTGCCGTTCTCTCCTTGCATTGTTATCCCCTGTTTCAATCATGGGCAGATGATGGCCGACGTGCTGGCCTCGCTGGCCGGTTATAGCCTGCCCTGTCTGGTGGTGGATGATGGCAGCACTGCCGCTACCGCCGATGAATTGCAACGGCTGGCGGCTGAGTTACCTTGGGTTCAACTGCTGCGGCTGGAGCAAAATCAAGGCAAAGGCGCGGCGGTGATCGCTGGGCTGCAATGGGCGCACCGCCAGGGCCACAGTCACGCTCTGCAGGTGGATGCCGACGGCCAGCATCAATTGAGCGATATCCCGGACATGCTCGCCGAAGCGCGCGCTCACCCCGAATGTTTGATTTCCGGTCAACCGGTCTACGACAGCTCGGTACCGAAGGCGCGGCTGTATGGCCGCTATATCACTCACGTATGGGTGTGGATAGAAACCCTGTCGCTGTCGCTGAAAGACAGCATGTGCGGTTTTCGCGTTTACCCGGTGGAACCGACGCTGGCGCTGGCGGCGAGTCATCCGCTCGGCAAGCGCATGGATTTCGATACCGAGGTGATGGTCAGGCTCTATTGGCAAGGCGTGCCGAGCCGTTTCCTGCCGACGCGCGTCACCTATCCGGCCGATGGCGTTTCCCATTTTGACGCGCTGCGCGACAACCTGCGTATTTCCTGGATGCACACCCGTTTGTTTTTCGGTATGTTGCCGCGTATTCCACGCCTGCTGCGCCGCAAGCCGGCGAGATCACTGCACTGGTCGGCAACCGAAGAGCGCCACGGTCTTTGGGGCATCCGGCTTATGCTGCAGGTTTACCGGTTATTTGGCCGCCGGGCATTTCAACTGCTGCTGTACCCGGTGATTGGTTATTTCTGGCTGACCGGCCGCGCCCAGCGCGAAGCGTCACGCGACTATCTGCAACGCCTACGGGGGTTCGCACAGGGCAGGCAACGAGCCTTACCCGCACCGCTCAACAGTTTCCGTCACTTTATGCGCTTCGGCGATGCGATGCTCGATAAGCTGGCAAGCTGGCGGGGGGAACTGCATGACATTCAGTTGGTGGATCGCGCGGGCTTCGAGCGGCAGATCGCTTCCGGCCAAGGGACCTTGATCCTGGCTTCGCACCTGGGGGATATCGAGTCCTGTCGTGCGCTGGGTGAGCTGGATGCCAGCGTTAAGGTCAATGCGTTGGTGTTTACCGAACATGCCGAGCGCTTCAACCAGGTGATGAAAGAGGTGAATCCGCGCGCCAATCTGAATCTGATTCAGGTCACTTCGCTGGGCCCGGAAACGGCCATGCGCCTGCAAGACAAGCTAAATGCCGGTGAATGGGTGGCGATTGTCGGCGATCGTACCTCTGCCGGAAAACATCAGCGTGGCGAACGGCCGCGCGTGGTGTGGAGCCATTTCCTCGGCAAGCCGGCGCCTTTTCCGCAGGGGCCGTTCGTCCTGGCCGCCGCGCTGCGCTGCCCGGTATTTCTGATGTTCGGCCTCAAGCAACAGGGGCGGCTGAACCTGTATTTCGAACCCTTTGCCGATCCGCTGCTACTACCCCGCGACCAGCGCCACCAGGCATTGCAGCAGGCGGTAGATAATTATGCCGCGCGGCTCGAGCACTATTGCCTGTTGGCGCCGCTCGACTGGTTCAATTTTTTCGATTTCTGGCAGTTGGCGGCGCGGCCGTCGGCGCAACAGGAGCCTGAGACATGAAGCTAAAAGAGGATCCGCGTTTTTCCACCCGGATTGAGATGACTATCCCGTTCCATGATACCGACGCCATGGGCGTGGTGTGGCACGGCAACTACTTTCGCTATTTTGAGATCGCGCGCGAAGCCTTGCTGAAACAGTTCAATTACGGTTATCGCCAGATGCAGGCTTCGGGTTATGTTTGGCCGATCGTGGACACGCGGGTGAAATACATTGCGCCGGTGCTGTTTGAGCAACGGATCATCGTCTGCGCCGAACTGGAGGAGTACGAGAACCGTCTGCGCATTGGTTACCGTATCCTGGATGCGCAAAGCGGCAAAACCACCACCCGCGGACACAGTATCCAGGTGGCGGTGGATGTCGAAAGCAAAGAGATGTGCTTTGTTTCACCGCAGATACTGTTGGATAACATCGGGGGCGAGCAATGAAAAGCGGGTTATTGATGGTCGTCGCCCTGTTCAGCCTGAGCGCCCAGGCGGTCACGTTGACGGAGTTGCAGCAGCGCTTTAGCCAACAGCCGGTGTTGCGTGCCGAGTTCGAGCAACAGCGCAGCATCAGCGGTATGGCGAAACCGCTGAAATCGAGCGGTGACCTGCTGATTTCCCAGCAAAAAGGGCTGTGGTGGTCACAGCAGAAACCTTTCCCGCTGACCTTGTTGCTGGACGATAAACGCATGGTGCAAACCCTGGCCGGCCAACCCCCGCAGGTGGTGACGGCGGATAACAATCCGCAGATGTTCCAGTTCAACCACCTGCTGACCGCGTTGTTCCACGCCGACAGCCAGGCGCTG
Source organism: Serratia sp. TSA_198.1 (assembly GCF_052686505.1). Taxonomy (NCBI): domain Bacteria; kingdom Pseudomonadati; phylum Pseudomonadota; class Gammaproteobacteria; order Enterobacterales; family Yersiniaceae; genus Serratia; species Serratia sp. TSA_198.1. The sequence goes on along the minus strand of NZ_JBQZFP010000011.1, from coordinate 73,069 downwards.
GAGCAAAACTTTGCCTTGCAGTTCAGCGATCTGGGGCGCAACAAATGGCGGTTGATACTGACGCCAAAAACCACGCCGCTCGATCGCTTGTTCAAACGCATTACGCTCAATGGGGAGCAATTCCTGGAAACCATTGATATCGACGATATGCAAAGCGATGCCACGCACATTCGCTTCTTTAATCAACGTACGGCGCCGCAGGAACTGACCGTTGATGAGCAACAGCGTTTTGCGTCCTGAACAGCATCGGCGGCTGGCCTTTGGTTGGTTGGCGATTTGCCTGATATTGCTCGCGGCGCTGTGCTGGCTGCTGCCCCGCAGCCAGATCAACAGCAGTGTGCTGGCGTTATTGCCGAAGCAGCAACTGGCGGGCGTGCCCGATGAACTGGCCGAGGGCTTCAGCCGCCGGCTCGATCGCCAATTGATGTGGCTGGTGAGCCCACCGCCAGGTGCGGACAGCGCCGCAGTGAGCTGGTGGTGGCAGCAATTGCGGCAGATGCCGGAATTGCAGCAGGTTGGCGGCCCGATGGACGCGCAACGCCAGCAGCAGTGGGGACGATTTTTTTATCAGCATCGCAACGTGTTGCTGGACGATGCCACCCGGCAACGGCTGATGCAGGGGCCGGAGGCGCAAAGCCAGTGGATCCTCGGCCAGCTTTACTCGGCCTTCGCCGGCGTCAGCGGCAAGGAACTGGCTAACGACCCGCTGATGTTGGTGCGTGGTTCGCAGTTGGCGCAGCAGCGCAACGGCGGTTCACTGAGCTTATCCAACGGCTGGCTGGTGGCGCGTGACCCGCAGGGGCGCAGTTGGTATCTGCTGCACGCCGAACTTGGCGCTTCCTCTTATGACATCGGCAGCGCACGAAGCACGGTAGATAAACTGACGGCGTTGCAACAGCAACTGCAACAACGTTGGCCGGGCGCCGAGGTGTTGAACCGCGGCACGCTCTATTACAGCAACTACGCCAGCCAGCAGGCTGAACACGATATTTCGACCATTGGTCTGGCCTCGGTGGCGGGAGTCTTCCTGCTGGTGCTGTTAATGTTCCGCTCAGTACTGCCGTTGTTGCTGTGTGCGCTGTCGGTGGGGATCGGCGCTTTGGCGGGCACCGTCGCCACGCTGCTGACGTTTGGTGAAATTCATTTGATGACGCTGGTGCTGAGCATCAGCATCGTCGGCATTTCGGCAGATTACGCGCTCTATTTTCTGACCGAACGCAGGGTGCATGGGCAGCAGTCGACGCCGCTGGCCAGTTTGCAAAAACTGCTGCCGGCACTGTCGATGGCGCTGCTGACCACCGTGGTCGCCTATCTGGCGCTGCTGATTGCGCCTTTCCCGGGCCTGCAGCAGTTGGCGGTGTTTGCCGCCGCAGGCCTGAGCGCCGCTTGCATTACCGTGATCTGCTGGTATCCGCAGCTGTCGCGTCGGCTGCCGGTGCGTCCGGCGCCGGGGCTGGCGCTCATCCTTCGTTGGCTGCACGCCTGGCGCCACCGGCCACTGCTGCGCTATGGGCTGCCCGGCGTGGCGTTGCTGGTCATTATTGCCGGTTTCAGCCAACTGAAAGTGGATGACGATATCGGCCAACTGCAGGCGTTGCCGGTGGCGTTGCAGCAGCAAGAACAGCGTATCGCCGCGTTGACCGGCCAACATAACGATCAGAAATGGCTGGTGGCGTACGGTGCCAATGGTGAACAACTGCTGCAGCGGCTGGAGTTGTTGCAACCCAAGCTGGCGCAGGCCAAGCGGCAAGGCGTGCTGGCGGATTATCGCCTGCTGCCGCTGCCTTCGCATCAGCGTCAGCAGGAAAACGTCACCCTGTTGCAACGCATAGCGCCACAGGTGATGGCGCAGTTGCAGCAGGCGGAACTGACGCTGAATGCGCCTGACTTGACCGCTGATTGGGTGACGCCGCAACAGTGGCTGGACAGCGTGGTCAGCGAGGGCTGGCGTCTGCTTTGGCTGACGTTGCCTGACGGCCGCAGTGCGGCGCTGGTACCGGTCAATGGCGTGCAAAACAGCGCAGCGATGCAGGCATTGGCTGGGCAGGTGCCGGGCACCGGTTGGATCGACCGGAAAACAGAATTCAGCGAACTGTTCGGCCAGTACCGGCTGTATCTTTCGTACCTGCTGGCGCTGTCGGTGGCGGCGATCGCACTGATCTACCTGTGGCGTTTTGGGTTGGGGCACGGCCTGCGCTGCATGGTGCCGACGCTGTTGTCGCTGGGTTGCGGCATTGCGGTGCTGGCGCTGAGTGGCCATTCGCTGAATCTGTTTTCGCTGTTGGCGCTGATATTGGTCTTGGGGATCGGCATTAACTATACGCTGTTCTTCACCAATCCCCGGGGCACGCCGACCACCTCGATGTTCGCCATCTTTATGGCGGTCTTCACCACCCAACTGACCTTTGGCATGCTGGTACTGAGCCATACTCAGGCCATCAGCAGTTTTGGCATTGTACTAAGCAGCGGTATCGCCGTGGCATTTCTGTTGGCACCGCTGACGTTAGCAACGAAAAGAAAAAGAGGAAAAGCCTGATGCGCGGCTTACGAATAATGCTGTTAATGCTGGCAACCCTGCTGGCCGGCTGTGCCGGTTCGCAGGATCCCACCTTGCCGCAGGCGTGGCTGAAACCCGGGACGCGGGTGACATTGCCGCCGCCGGTGTTAGAGCAACCGATCAGCCAGCAGCAGTTATTGACCGCCGAAGTGAAGGGACAGCGGCATTCGATGCTGGTGCTGCTCAATGCCGACGGCCGCCGCCTGCAACTGGTGGGGATGTCGCCGCTGGGCATCCGCTTGTTCAACCTGACCTATGATCGTCAGGGGATCCATACCGAGCAGTTGATCAACGCGGGTGAACTGCCGCCCGCCAACCAGGTGCTGGCCGATATCATGCTGAGCTATTGGCCAGCGGCCGACTGGCAGCCCTTGCTGCCTGCAGGATGGCGGTTGGAGGATCGGCCGGAGGTGCGCCGTCTGTATGACGATCGCGGCGCGACGATCAGTGAAATCCGTTATCAGCAAGCCCATGGCCAACGCAATCCGCTGTCGATAACGCAATCCGCTTTCCATTACCGCATCACCATTCAGAATCTGGGGAGCGAATAATGATCTATTTCACTGCCGTAGGTATGGTGAACGCGCTGGGCGGCAGTCTGCCGCAGATCGCGGAAAATTTGGCTCGCGGCGTAGCGCCTGGCATGCAGAGGCAGACGCAGTGGCTGCTCGGCGGCGCGCCATCCTGGTTCGGTAACGTACAGGGCGAGCTGCCCGCCATTCCTGAGCCGCTCAAACGCCATCACTCTCGCAACAACCGCCTGCTGTTGGCCGCATTGGCGCAAATCGAGGCTCCGGTGCATGAGGCCATCGCCCGCTACGGCGCCGATCGCGTTGCGGTGATCATGGGCACCAGCACTTCCGGCATTCACGAAGGTGAGCTGGCGCTGCAACGGCATCAGGCAGGGCAGTGGCCGCAGGGCTATGATTATCAGCAGCAGGAGTTGGGCGACCCAGGCCAGTTCCTCAGCGCTTTTCTTGCTACCCGTGGCCCGGCCTACACCTTGTCTACCGCCTGTTCCTCCAGTGCGCGCGCCATCATCAGCGGTAAACGCCTGATTGACGCCGGGCTGGTGGATGCGGCGATTGTGGGCGGTGCCGATAGCCTGTGCCAGATGCCGATCAACGGCTTCAACAGCCTCGAGTCGCTGTCGGCGGAGCGTTGCACGCCATTCGCCGCCGGGCGCAGCGGCATCAATATTGGCGAGGCCGCAGCGCTCATGCTGCTGACGCGTGAGCCGGCAGCCGTCGCGTTACTGGGTGTCGGAGAGTCTTCCGATGCCTGGCATATGTCGGCACCGCATCCGGAAGGCGCCGGTGCAGAACGGGCTATCGATATGGCGCTGCGGCAGGCGGATTTGAGCGCCGAACAGATCGGTTATATCAATCTGCACGGCACCGCGACGCGCCTTAACGATCGGGTAGAAGCTCAGGTGGTGAATCGCCTGTTTGGCGCGCAGACGCCGTGCAGCTCCACCAAGCACCTCACCGGCCACACGCTGGGTGCCGCTGGTGCGGTAGAAGCGGCGCTGAGCTGGTTGTTATTGACCCAGCCATTGCCATTGCCGCAGCAGGATTTCAGCGTTTCGTCCTGTGATGGCGAGCTGGCACCGATAGGCCTGGTTTGCCGGCAGCAACCGTTGCGCCAGCGCGCTATCCTGTCTAATTCGTTTGCGTTCGGCGGCAATAATGCCTGCCTGTTGTTGGGGGATGCGCCATGAGTCGTTATCACACCGCAGAATACTATTTGCCCCATGCATCACCGATGGTACTGCTGGAACGGGTGCTTGAGGTGGGTGAGGAGCATGCGCAGTGCGCGGTGACGGTCAGCCCTGACGGTGTATTGGCCCCCTTTCTTGATGCGCAGGGCGCGCTGCCTGGCTGGTACGGTATTGAGCTGATGGCGCAGGCCATCGGCGTCTGGAGCGGCTGGCATGGCAGGCAGCATGCCCAACCACCGCAGCTTGGCATGCTGCTCGGCGGGCGCGCCATCCACTGCGAACTGCCGGTATTTCCTGCCGGCAGCGAACTGCGGATTAGTGTGCAGCAACTGCTGAAAGACGAAAAACTGGCCAGTTTCGAATGTGAAATCAGTATCGATAATGTGCGGGTCGCACAGGGCAGGCTGAACACCTATCAGCCTGATCAACAAGAAATAATCCAATTGACTACCTTAAGGGGAAACGCATGATGCGTTCCGTTTTAGTCACCGGCGCCAGTAAAGGGATCGGTCAGGCGATTGCCTGCCGCCTGGCTGCGGATGGCTTTTCGATCGTCGTTCATTACCACAGCGACAAGACCGGGGCAGAGTACACGCTGCAGCAAATTGTCGCCGCCGGCGGGCAAGGGCGTTTGATTCAGTTTGATATCAGCAACCGCACCCAGTGCCGCGAGCAGCTTGAGCAAGATATTGAGGTTCACGGCGCCTATTACGGCGTGGTGAACAATGCGGGTATTACCCGCGATGGCGCTTTCCCGGCACTGAGCGAAGAGGACTGGGACGGGGTGATCCACACTAACCTCGACAGCTTCTACAATGTGCTTCACCCCTGCGTCATGCCGATGATTGGCCTGCGCAAAGGCGGGCGAATCATTGCGCTGTCGTCGGTTTCCGGTGTAATGGGTAACCGTGGGCAGGTCAACTACAGTGCGGCCAAGGCCGGCGTAATCGGTGCCTGCAAGGCGCTGGCGATCGAGTTGGCAAAACGCAAAATTACCGTTAACTGCATCGCTCCGGGCCTGATTGACACCGGTATGATTGACATGGAGCCGGCGGCGCTGATTGAAGCGATGCGCGCGATCCCGCTCAAACGCATGGGCTCGGCGGAAGAGGTGGCCGGGCTGGCCAGCTATTTGATGTCAGATATTGCCGGCTACGTAACGCGGCAGGTCATTTCCATTAACGGAGGAATGGTATGACGCAGCGAGTGGTTGTGACCGGCATGGCGGGCGTTACCGCTTTCGGCAATAACTGGGCGGACGTGTCCGGCCGGCTGAAGCAGGGTAAGAATGCGGTGCGTTATATGGCGCAATGGGAAGAGTATCAGGGGTTGAACACCCTCCTTGGCGCGCCGATCGATGATTTCGTGCTGCCGGAGCATTATACGCGCAAGCGCATCCGTTCGATGGGGCGCGTTTCATTGTTGGCTACCCGTGCGACCGAACTGGCGCTTGAGCAGGCCGGGTTGCTGGGTGAGGCGGTGTTGACCAACGGCGAGACCGGCATCGCCTACGGCTCCTCTACCGGCAGCACCAAACCGGTCAGCGAGTTCGCCACCATGCTGACGGAAAAACACACCAACAATATCACCGGTACCACTTATGTGCAGATGATGCCGCACACCGCAGCGGTGAATACCGGCCTGTTTTTCGGCCTGCGGGGACGGGTGATCCCGACCTCCAGCGCCTGTACCTCAGGCAGCCAGGCGATTGGTTACGCTTACGAGAGCATCCGCCACGGTTATCAGACGGTGATGGTGGCGGGCGGAGCCGAGGAGCTGTGTCCTTCGGAGGCGGCGGTGTTCGATACGCTGTTTGCCACCAGCCAGCAAAACGATCGCCCGGATCTGTCGCCACGCCCGTTTGATCGTCAGCGCGACGGCCTGGTGATTGGCGAGGGGGCCGGAACCTTGATCCTTGAGTCGCTGGAGCATGCGCAGGCGCGCGGCGCCACTATTTACGGAGAGATTATCAGTTTTGCGACCAACTGCGATGCGGCGCATATTACCCAACCGCAGCGGGAAACCATGCAGATTTGCATGCAACAGGCGCTGAAGGCCTCTGGGCTGGCGACCGGCGATATCGGCTACATCAGCGCTCACGGTACGGCGACCGATCGCGGCGATATAGCGGAAAGCCAGGCAACGGCGGCGATTTTTGGCAACCGCACGCCAATCTCCTCGCTGAAAAGCTATTTTGGCCATACGTTGGGTGCCTGCGGCGCACTGGAAGCCTGGATGACGCTGGAGATGATGCGCGAAGGACGCTTTGCGCCGACCATCAACCTCAGTGAACCGGACAGTGCCTGCGGCGATCTGGATTACATCATGGGTGAATATCGGCAAATTGATACCGAGTTCGTGCAATCGAACAACTTCGCGTTCGGGGGGATTAACACCTCGTTGATCCTGCGTCGCTGGGCGTAATTCCTTCAAACCGGGGCGCTCGCTCCGGTTATTGTTGCCGTTTAATCAAAAGTCTTATGCGCAATAGGGCGTTTTTGATCAACAAAACAGTTGCCATAATCCTCCCATATCGCATCAACATCCTAATGAGAGAATAAGATTATGAGCATCCCTGTATTTGGTTTAGGCACTTTCCGTCTTCAGGATCAGGTCGTGATCGACTCGGTCAGCACTGCGCTGGAGTTGGGGTATCGCGCGATTGATACCGCGCAGATCTATGAAAACGAAGCGGCGGTGGGCCAGGCAATTGCCGCCAGCGGCATACCGCGCGACGAGTTGTTCATCACCACCAAGATTTGGATCGCCAATCTGGCGAAGGGCAAATTGATCCCGAGCCTGCAAGAGAGTCTGAGCAAGCTGCAAACAACCTATGTTGATTTGACGCTGATCCACTGGCCGTCACCCAATGGCGAAGTCCCCGTTGCCGAGTTTATGGCTGAGCTGCTGGAAGCCAAAAAACTGGGGCTTACGCGCCAAATCGGGGTGTCCAACTTCACCCTGGACCTGATGCAGCAGGCGATCGATGCCGTGGGCGCAGAGCAGATCGCGACTAACCAAATTGAGCTGTCCCCGTATCTGCAGAACCGTCAGGTGGTTGAGTTTGCTCAGCAGCACGGCATTGCCATCACCTCCTACATGACGCTGGCCTATGGCAAAGCGCTGCAGGATGAAACCATCAAGGCTATCGCGGCGCGGCGCAACGCGACCCCTGCTCAGGTTATCCTGGCCTGGGCGCTGCAACTGGGTTACGCGGTGATCCCTTCTTCCACCCGGCGTGAAAACCTGGCGAGCAACCTGCTGGCGCAGCAGTTGACGCTGACTGCGGAAGAAATGGCGGAGATGGCTACGCTGGAAAGCAATGGCCGTTTGGTTAGCCCGGAAGGCCTGGCGCCGAACTGGGATTAACGTTCCGGAACATGTGCATCAGGGCGCCCAAGGGGCGCCTTTTTTATTGCGTCAGGCGTTCGCTGACAAAGTCGATAAAGCTGCGCAGGCGGTTGCTGACCGCACTGTCGCTGTAATACACCGCATTGATTGGCATCGCTACCGGCAGGGTCTCTTTCACCAGAATCGGCACCAGATTGCCGCGTTCGATATCCGCATCGATCATAAAATCCGACAAGCAGGCAATGCCGTTGCCGTGCAGGCACAGATGACGCTGGGTTTCACCGCTGTTGGTGGTCAGCCCCGGCGTGATTTCCAGTTGACGGCCGTCGGCACAGGCCAGCGGCCAGCGGTTCAGGCTGGGCAGATCGTTAAAACCGATACAGCAATGCTGTTCCAGCGCCTCTACCGTCTGCGGCGTGCCGTACTGCGCCAGATAGGCGGGGGAGGCCAGCACGCGCCGATAGCTGGTCATCAGTTTACGCGCCTTCAGGGTGGAGTCGCTCAGTTCACCCACGCGGATGGCGATATCCACCTTACGTTCAATCAGGTTGATAAAGTTCTCTGAAGACACCAGCGACAGCGACATCTCCGGGTAACGAGCCCTGAACTCCGCCACCAACGGCGTCAATACGTGCAGCACCACCGGCGTAGCGGCGTCGATACGCAGCAGCCCTTGTGGGCGCCGGCGGCTTTCCATCAGCGCATTTTCTGCCGCCGCCATATCGCTCAGTACCTTCTGCACCTGGCGGAAATAGTTTTCCCCTTCCTGCGTCAGGCTGATTTGCCGCGTAGTGCGATTTAGCAGCGTCACGCCCAGCTTGGCTTCCAGTTTCTTGAGCGTGCGGCTGACCACCGAGTTGGCCTGTTCCAGCCGCTCAGCCGCCCGGCTGAAACTGCCGCTTTCCACCACGGTGACAAAAGTGATCAACTCATCGGAATTGGCCTTCATTGTTGCTCCATTGGCAAAATTAATTTGAAACTTTGAGCATTTTTATCATTTAAACATGGGCAGATAATAGCCGTCATCAACCTGAACGCTATTTGGAGTAAATAAACATGCCTCTCGCATTACTTGCATTGACCATCAGTGCCTTTGCTATCGGCACCACGGAGTTTGTGATAGTCGGCTTGATCCCGACCATCGCAGAGCAACTTGGCGTTACCGTGCCCTCGGCAGGGCTGTTGGTAACCATTTATGCTATCGGCGTAGCGATTGGCGCACCGGTGCTGACGGCATTGACCGGCCGCGTGCCGCGCAAGCTGTTGCTGATCGGCCTCATGGTGCTGTTCACCCTCGGCAACCTGCTGGCCTGGCAGGCACCAGGCTATGAGTCGCTGGTGGTTGCCCGCCTGCTGACCGGCCTGGCGCACGGCGTATTCTTCTCAATCGGCTCTACTATCGCGACCGGCCTGGTGGCGAAAGAGAAGGCTGCCTCGGCGATCGCCATCATGTTCGGCGGCCTGACCGTGGCGCTGGTGACCGGGGTGCCGTTGGGGACCTTTATCGGCCAGCACTTCGGCTGGCGCGAAACCTTCCTGGCGGTGTCACTGATTGGTGCTCTTGCCACTGTGGCCAGCATCATTCTGGTACCGAACAATATCAAGAATCAGGCCAGCGCCAGTATCGGCGAGCAGTTTAAAGTGCTGACCCATCCGCGCCTGTTGCTGATCTACGCCATCACCGCCCTCGGTTACGGCGGCGTGTTCACCACTTTTACCTTCCTGGCGCCGATGATGCAGGAACTGGCGGGTTTCTCCGCCCCGGCGGTGAGCTGGATCCTGCTGGCCTATGGCATCGCGGTGGCTATCGGTAACATCTGGGGGGGCAAACTGGCGGATCGTCATGGTGCCGTGCGCGCGCTGAGCTTTATCTTTGCCGCATTGGCCGCTCTGCTGCTGGCGTTCCAGTTCACTGCAGGCCACAGCATTGCCGCGTTGATAACGGTGATCGTCATGGGCGTGTTTGCCTTCGGCAACGTTCCGGGTTTGCAGGTGTATGTGGTGCAGAAAGCCGAGCAGTACACGCCGAACGCGGTGGATGTGGCTTCCGGTCTGAATATTGCGGCATTTAACGTGGGCATTGCGCTGGGATCGGTGATTGGCGGCCAGACCGTTGCTACCCTGGGATTGGCGCAAACGCCGTGGATTGGCGCGTTGATCGTGCTGGTGGCCCTGTTGCTGGTTGGCCTTAGCGGGCGTCTGGATAAGAAGTACCAGCAGCAGCCTGCCTGATCCCCATGCTCTCACGCTATTCAGGCCCGCAGTTCATTTTGCGGGCCTTTTCGCATTTCTCACTCATCGCCGCTAACCTTTACATACATATACTGTCAGAACATTGAATTCCCTGTTTCAGGCCCCTATAACTGAAAAAGATTTACCCCGTAAAAGCCATGCTGTCAGGTGAGGGCAGGCGTATAATCGATTCATTGTTGGCGGGAATGTCACCGTCAGTTTCATCCTCATGGGAAATAGGCGAATAGCGTGCCGAAACGAACTTATGCAATGAGGTATGTTGCAGGCCAGCCAGTTGAGCGAATTTTCCCTGGTGCCGTCAACCAGCCGTTGCCGCCCGGGGCCGCATTGCCCACGGCGGGCGCGTTGCGGGTGATGGTGTGGAATATCTTTAAACAGCAACGGGCGGACTGGCTCTCGGTGCTGAAAAACTATGGCAAGGATGCACAGCTGGTGCTGTTGCAAGAAGCGCAAACTACGCCTGAACTGGTGAGCTTTGCCACTGCCAACTATCTGGCGGCCGATCAGGTGCCGGCATTTGCGCTGCCCCAACATCCTTCAGGCGTGATGACGCTGGCGGCGGCTCACCCGGTTTACTGCTGCCCGCTGCGTGAGCGTGAACCGCTACTGCGGTTAGCCAAGTCGGCCTTGATTACCGTCTATCCGCTGTTTAACGGCCAACTGCTGATGGTGGTAAATATCCATGCGGTGAATTTTAGCTTGGGTGTGGACGTATACAGTAAGCAACTGGGTCCAATCGGTGAGCAAATTGCTAATCACCATGGGCCGGTGATCATGGCCGGGGATTTTAATGCCTGGAGCCGCAAACGCATCAATGCGCTGTATCAGTTCGCCAGCGATATGGCGCTGCGCGAGGTGAATTTCACCGACGATCACCGCCGGAAAGCTTTTGGCCGCCCGTTGGACTTTGTCTTCTATCGCAATATGGGGGTCGCGGAGGCCTCCGTACTGGTGACCAGCGCTTCGGATCATAACCCTCTGTTGGTGGAGTTTCATCCTGAGGCAGACAAGCCGCACTGGTAATGAGCGCTCAGCATTCAGCCAATAAAAAAGCACCCCGAAGGGTGCTTTTTTTGTGCCGGAAATTTAGGTATCCGGCGTCATTTTGTTGCTTACAAACAAGGTCAGTTTCAGACCGGGTTGCAGGCTGTTGCCTTTGCCGAGCGTTGAATTCCAACGCATCACGTCGGTAATATCGACGCGATGACGACGTGCAATACTGGCAAGCGAATCACCTTTACGAACTTGATAGGTGATACTGCTGTTACTGTCAGTGTTGCTGGCCACTTGCAGGGTTTGCCCAACTTTTAAAGCGCTCTTGGCACGCAAGTTGTTCCAACTCTGCAAATCGCTGGTTTTAATGTTCAACCGCTTGGCAATGCTCGATACCGTGTCGCCGGAGCGCACTTTATACGAGCTGCTACCAGACAAGCCGCTGTTCTTCGCCAACTGCGTCGTTGGCTGAGTCACCGCGATCTGACCATCGGCCAGCGAGTCTTTCAGCTGATCGGCATTTCCTTTAGGAACCATAATGTAATGGGGCCCGTTGGGTGCCGTAACGCCTTTTTTGTAACCGGGGTTATAAGCTTTCATCTTGGTAATTGAAAGCCCAGCCATCTCAGCCGCCTGAGTTAACTGTATTTGCTGTCCGACATCAATACGAGCCAGCGCACGGGTGTTATCAGTCTTTGGCAGATTGATGCCGTACTGCTTGCTGTTTTTAATGATGTCGCTCAGCGCCAGCATTTTCGGGACATAAATTGACGTTTCACGCGGAAGCGACAATGCCCAGAAATTGGTTGGCTTACCCTGGCGTTTATTTGCCTTAACCGCTTGCATGACACGGCCTTCACCACTGTTATAAGCGGCAATGGTCAATAACCAGTCACCGTTAAACATGCGGTTCAAGTACTGCATCATATCAAGCGCAGCAGTCGTCGAGGCGACGACATCGCGTCGCCCGTCATACCACTGGTTGTTTTTCAAACCATAATTGCGACCCGTTTGCGGCACGATTTGCCATAGCCCTGCGGCGTTGGCACTTGACGTGGCGTGTGGGTCAAAAGCGCTCTCCACTATGGGTAGCAGTACCAGTTCCATCGGCATATTACGTTTCTTAATCTGCCCGACTATCCAGTACATGTACGGCTCTGCCCGTAATGTTACATCGTGGAGATAGCTCTTACTTTTTAGGTACTTTCTTTTTTGATCACGGATCCGGGAATTTTCCGGAACCTCCATCTTCAGCTCGTCGCTAATGAAGTTCCACAGGTTCTGTTGCGCGGCACCACTATTGTTATCTAGCCACCGCGCCGAGCTCGCTCGACCATTCGCTGTGTACTCTCCTGCTTCACCTTCTTGACCTGCCGAAGACAAACTCTGTGCATGCTGTTCTGGGGCCGGTGCATCCTGCCTGGATGACTGGCACCCCACTAGCAAGACTGAGGCGAGAAATATCGCTTTAGCCTTCATGTGTGTGTCAATATAGTTGCTTAAAAGACGAGCAATCATACTTTGCTTCGTCAAATAACACAACTAAAAGCTCAGAAGTTATCTTTCCGCAGGCGTAATTCGGAAAAAACCGAATGAAGATGGTCTGGTGGTGTATAAAAGCCTAATTTCTTTTGTAAATCAGTGTCATGGCATCGTAAAAATAGGTTAATTTTACGCTCTGTTTGTAGCCTTGCAGGGACGCTGGGCTGGCCTTTTGCCCTTAACGCTTCGACTTGTTGTTGATATGTTTCAATCTCTCGATCTTCCGGCAAAATAGCGCGCGCAAACTTAAGATTTGAAAGAGTATATTCATGCGCGCAGCAAATTAAGGTGTTATCGGGAAGTTGCGCGAGTTGTTGAAATGCGTTGTACATTTGCTCGGCCGTTCCTTCAAACAGCCTGCCGCAGCCAGCAGAGAAAATCGTGTCTCCGCAGAACAGATAAGGTGCGCTATAGAATGCTACATGGCCCAGCGTATGTCCGGGAACCGCGATAACGGCATATTGGCGGCCGTTGATTTCGATCGTTTCACCGTCATGAACGAGGTGATTTGCTCCTTTGTCGGCCGTTTCCTGCGGGCCATAGACCTTCAAGCCAGGATAACGCGCCGCAATTTGCGCTACGCCGCCGACGTGATCGTGATGATGATGGGTCAGCAGAATGGCATCAGGCTTCAGATTCAGGCGTTCCAACGCGTCAAGCGCCGGTTGCGCTTCGCCGGGATCGACCAGGACGCAATGCCCTTGTTGGTTATCCAATAACCAAATGTAATTGTCCTGGAAGGCGGGAATGCTGATAAGATTCATGTTGGACCTCATGTTGGCAACGGCTTGAAAGAAGATAATAAATCATGAAACCAGCCCATACTCTAGAAAAGCTCGCCGGCCCACAGTCTTGGGCGGAAATGCCGTGGGGGGAATACTATCGTGAGGCGCTCGAGCGGCAGTTGCAACCCTGGTGGTCGAAGCTGTTCGGTTTTCACCTGCTGAAACTCGGTAACCTCAGCGCCAGCCTGGCGACCGACAAGTGCGCCATTTCGCATCAGGTGAATGTGAGCCTGAAAGGGGAAAATCTGCAGGTGCTGGCGGATGCTTACCAACTGCCGTTCGCCGCCAAATCGGTAGATGCCTGCCTGCTGGCGCATACGCTGTCTTATGCCGACGATCCGCACCGTATGCTGCGCGAAGTCGATCGCGTGTTGATTGACGACGGTTGGCTGGTGATCAGCAGTTTCAACCCGTTCAGCCTGTTGGGATTGGGCAAACTGGTGCCCGGATTACGCCATCGTCAGCCCTATGTCAGCCGCATGTTTACCCAAATGCGCCTGTTGGACTGGCTCAGCCTGTTGAATTATGAAGTGCTGCATCAGGCGCGCTTTCATGTACTGCCGTGGCAGCGCAAAGGCGGGACCTTTTTAAGTACGCATTTGCCGGCGTTGGGGTGCATGAGCGTGATTGTCGCGCGTAAACGTACCTTGCCGCTGACGCCAACGCCGATGAAGGTAGGGGCCAGAAAACCGGCTCTCAGCCGCGCCGTCGGCGCGACCAAGAGTTACCGCAAGCTGCCTTAATTTTCCGGTTTGTAACCCACGTCATCCTGCGTGGGGTTGCCGGCCGCATCGCGCGCCAGCACGTCGCAGCGTTCGTTCTCCGGGTGGCCGGCGTGGCCTTTAACCCATTCCCACTTGATGGTGTGGGTCTGAATAGCCAGGTCCAACCGCTGCCAAAGATCGACATTTTTGACCGGTTTTTTATCGGCTGTTTTCCAGCCACGCTTTTTCCAGTTATGGATCCAACTGGTAATGCCCTGGCGCACATACTGGCTGTCGGTGCTCAGCGTCACTTCACAGGGGGCAGTCAGAGCTTCGAGCGCGACAATCGCCGCCATCAGCTCCATGCGATTGTTGGTGGTCAGGCGGTAACCCGCACTGAAGGTTTTCTCAACTTGCTTATAGCGCAGTATAGCGCCGTAACCACCGGGGCCCGGGTTGCCAAGGCAGGAGCCGTCGGTGAAAATTTCTACCTGTTTGAGCATCTCTGGTAGACTCTTCCTATCGGTTTTATAAAAGCCAAGTCTGACATAAACGAGCGCTGTGAGCACTGCAATATGATCTCTACAACCACCAGACAGATTGTCCTCGATACCGAAACCACCGGTATGAACAAACTCGGGGTGCATTACGAAGGCCACCGCATCATTGAAATTGGCGCAGTGGAAGTGATTAACCGTCGCCTGACCGGCCGCCACTATCACGTTTACGTCAAACCTGATCGGCTGGTGGATCCTGAAGCCTACGGGGTTCACGGCATCAGCGACGAGTTCCTGGCGGATAAGCCCACGTTCGACCAAATCGCCGATGAGTTCATCGACTTCATTCGTGGCGGTGAGTTAGTCATCCATAATGCGTCGTTCGACATCGGCTTTATGGATCACGAATTCCGCATGTTGCAGAAGGGGTTGCCGAAGACCGACACCTTCTGCACCATCACCGACAGCCTGTTGATGGCGCGCCGCCTGTTCCCGGGCAAGCGCAACAACCTTGACGCCCTTTGCGGCCGTTATGAGATAGACAACAGCAAGCGTACGCTGCACGGCGCATTGCTCGATGCCGAGATCCTGGCGGAAGTTTATCTGGCGATGACCGGCGGCCAGACGTCGATGGCATTCCAGATGGAAGGCGACACGCAGCATAACGACTCGACGCAGGATATACAGCGCATTGTCCGTCCGGCGACGGCGATGAAAGTGGTCTATGCCAGCGATGCAGAAGTGGTTGCCCATGAGGCGCGACTGGATTTGGTGGCGAAAAAGGGCGGCAGTTGCCTGTGGCGTGCGGAAGCGGAATAACGGCGTTCCCGGCATGAAAACGCGCTTTTTAACCGCCTTAGCTGAAAAACTGCGCAAACGGTTAATTTCGTAAGAAAAAGGCATTGACGGAATAGAAGCTCAACCGTAATATGCGCCTCGTTCCTCTCGCAAGAGTTGAACGGCGCGGAGCGGTAGTTCAGTTGGTTAGAATACCTGCCTGTCACGCAGGGGGTCGCGGGTTCGAGCCCCGTCCGTTCCGCCAACATTAAGAAGCCCTGAGTTAGCAATAACTCAGGGCTTCGTTGTTTTAATCTTTGCTCAACTGCCTTTTAGCGAAGGTCACTGACTGATTGGCTGCCCATTCGCGGCGGGCAATGATCCGATAGCATCCCCCACCCAGTGCGGCACCGATAAACCAGCTAAAGTTCGCCACCTCATGCAGGCTGGGCGTAAAGCTGATCGCCAGCCCGATAATCACCGACGGCACCAGCGCCCAGATAGCGTTCGGGTTGAAACCGTTCTTATACCAGTAACGTCCCCCCGGCGTAGCGTTGTACAAATCGTCGACGTGCAGTTCGCCGCGTTTGATGATGTAAAAATCCACCAGCAGAATGCCGAACAGCGGGCCGATAAAGGCCGCCAGCACGTCCAGCGTGTAGTGGATCAGCTCGGGTGACTGAAACAGGTTCCACGGCGTCAGCAGGAAAGAACCCACGGCGGCGATCATCCCGCCGGTGCGGAAGCTGATTTTCTGCGGCGAACAGTTGGAGAAATCAAACGCCGGCGACACAAAGTTGGCCACGATATTGATGCCTATGGTGGCGACAATCATGGTCAGCAGGCCAAGGGCCACGGCGATATCGCTGTCGAGACGGGTGACGGTTTCGATCGGATCGGTGATCAACTGACCGAACAGCGGCAGGGTGCCGGAAACGATCACCACGGTGACCAGCGAGAACAGCAGGTAGTTGAACGGCAGGCCCCAGCGGTTGCCACGTTGCACTTCGGCAAAGCTTTTGCCGTAGCGGGTAAAGTCGCCGAAATTCAGCAACGGGCCGGAGAAGTAAGACACCACCAGCGCAGTGGCGGTCAGCATCAGCCAACCCTGCTCACCGGCGCTCAGGTTTTTGCTCGCGAGCGTGAGGGAAAGGTTGGAGAAACCGACGCGGTATACAATCCAACCGGCCAACGCGAACATCACCACGTAAACCGCCGGCCCGGCGATATCGATAAAACGCTTGATCGCCGTCATGCCATGCCAGAACACCATCGCCTGCAACACCCACATGGTGATGTAACAACACCAGCCAAGCTGCGACAACCCGAGGAAATGCGGCTGGGTCATCGGCTCCAGCGACGGGAAGAATTTCAGCAACGTCAGCATCAGCGCATTGGAAGCCAGATAGGTTTGTATACCGTACCAGGCGAAGGCGATCATCCCGCGGATCACCGCCGGGATATTGGCGCCGAACACGCCAAATGCCTGGCGGCTCAGCACGGCGTAAGGCACGCCGCCGAGCTGGCTGGGTTTGGCGACCAGGTTGGCGCAAAACTGCACGATACAGATCCCCACCAGCAGGCAAATCAGTACCTGCCAGCTCGACAGACCGAGGGCGAAGAAGCTGGCGGCTACCACATAGCCGCCCATGCTGTGTACATCCGACATCCAGAAGGAAAAGATGTTGTACCAGCTCCAGTTCTGATCGCGCGTTGGCGCCAGATCGTCGTTACACAGCTTTGGGCTGTAATTTTCATTAGGGTTTGGCATAAATCGTGCTCCTCTCAAGAACGTCACCCGGATGTGGTTATCTGTTTTTTGGCAAAGATTGCTGAGAAGGCTTTTGCAGGATTCAGGCCAGATTGCTCTTTTTTGTATACAAAATATATTAATCTTGTATACGATTTGATTCTCTAACGGTACAGGGAGCAGCAAAATGATCGGCACGACGATCGGCGTCAACGCCGCGTGGCTCGGGCAACAAGCCACTTATTTCACTGAAGATAAAGACGATCATATTTACAACGAGCTGGTGAAGGCGATTGTCGAACACCGGCTGCTGCCCGGCAGCAAATTGCCGGAAGAGGCGTTGGCGGAGACCTTTGGCGTCAGCCGCACCGGGATCCGGCGGGTGCTGCAGCGCCTTGCCGCAGTGCAGCTGGTTACCCATCTGCCCAAGCGTGGTGCACTGGTGACAACGCCGGGGCAGGATGAGGCGGCGAACGTTTTCCAGACGCGCAAAATGTTGGAGTGCGCCAATTTGCCGTCGGTGGTTGCCGCCTGTCGCGAAGAACACCTGCTGGCGATGGAAGGCATCGTGGCGCAGGAACAGCAGGCGCACCGCGATCAGGACGGCGCGGCGGCCATTCGTCTTTCTGCCGCCTTTCACGTTCAATTACAGGCGATCGCCGGCAATAACGTACTGACAGAAATGGTCTCGCAGCTCACGTTGCGCTCATCACTGGTGATTGCCGTTTACGGCGCACCCTGGCAGCAGGGCTGCCGCTGTCACGATCACAGCGATCTGCTGGCGCTGCTGCGCCGCAAGGACTGCACGGCGCTGGTGGATCACATGGCCCGCCATTTTGACGATATTGTGGCGAACCTGAGGTTTAGTCAGGGGGGAGATGAAACTCCTGATTTTGCCCGTATTTTTGCCAAAACCGGTTTGCAGGAGCCTTTATGACCGCCGATTGCGTAATCCAGGTCATCAACCCGAACACCAGCCAGGCCATGACGGCGACCATTGCCGGTGCCGCCCGCGCGGTGGCTGCGCCGGGCACCAAGATCCTGGCAGTTTGTCCGCCAGAGGGAGCGCCGTCGATAGAGGGGCATTTCGACGAAGCGATTGCCGCGATCGGTGTTTTGCAGCAGGTCAAACTCGGCCGCGAAGCCGGCGTCAGCGGCCATATCATCGCCTGTTTTGGCGATCCGGGCCTGTTGGCGGCGCGTGAGTTGGCAAGCCGGCCGGTGGTTGGCATCGCCGAGGCGGCCATGCATATGGCGACGCTGGTGGCGACGCGCTTTTCTATCGTCACCACACTGCCGCGCACGCTGATCATTGCACGCCATTTACTGCATCAATATGGGTTTGAGCGCCACTGTGCCGCGCTGCATGCTATCGATCTGCCGGTGTTGACGCTGGAAGATGGCAGCGGCCTGGCTCAGCAGAAAGTACGTGAACAGTGCATTAAAGCAAAGCAACACGACGGCAGCGGGGCGATCGTGCTCGGCTGCGGCGGCATGGCCGATTTGGCTCGTGAACTGACGCAGGAGCTGGGGATCCCGGTGATCGACGGCGTCAGCGCTGCGGTGAAAATGATCGAGTCGCTGCATGCGCTGGGCCTGAGCACCAGCAAGCACGGCGATCTGGATTTCCCGCTGGTCAAACCCTTGTCCGGCATGTTTGGCAGTTTTAACGGGTAATCGGCAGAGAGAAGCAGCGATGAAAGAGTATGACTTCAATCAAGAGTATCCCCGCGATCTGATGGGCTATGGCGGTCGGCCGCCGCACGCTCGCTGGCCGGGGCAGGCGCGTATCGCAGTCCAGTTTGTACTCAACTACGAAGAGGGCGCGGAAAACAACGTTTTGCATGGCGATGCCGGGTCCGAACAGTTCCTGTCCGATATCATTGGCGCGGCCAGCTACCCCGAACGGCATATGTCGATGGAGTCGCTGTACGAGTACGGGTCACGCGCCGGATTCTGGCGTATCCATAATGAGTTTCAACGCCGCGGTCTGCCATTGACGGTGTTTGGCGTGGCGATGGCGCTGGCGCGCAATCCGCTGGTGGTCGAGGCGATCAAAAACGCCAATTATGATGTGGTCAGCCACGGCTGGCGCTGGATCCACTATCAGAATATGGACGAAGCGACCGAACGGCAGCATATGCAGCGGGCGATCTCGGTACTGAGCGATCTGTTCGGCAAGGCGCCGCTCGGCTGGTATACCGGCCGCGACAGCCCGAATACCCGCAGACTGGTGGTGGAACAGGGCGGTTTGCTGTACGACAGCGACTATTATGGCGACGATTTGCCGTTCTGGACCGAAGTGCAGTGCGCCAATGGCGAGAAAAAACCGCATCTGATCGTGCCCTACACGCTTGAGGCCAACGACATGCGTTTTGCTTCACCGCAGGGCTTTAATACCGGCGAGCAATTCTATACCTACCTGAAAGACAGCTTTGATGTGTTGTATGCCGAAGGGGAAACGTCGCCGAAGATGTTGTCGATCGGCATGCACTGCCGTTTACTGGGGCGCCCGGGCAAGTTCCGCGCGTTGCAGCGGTTCCTGGATTATGTCGAGCAGCACGATCGGGTCTGGGTATGCCGGCGGCAGGATATCGCCGAACATTGGGTGGCGCAGCACCCTTTCAAAAAATAACCCGTGCCGGCACGGGTCGATTGATGTGGGCGCCGTAGAGGCGCCCTCATCAGGATCAGAACAGCACTGAGTAGTTCAGACCAAAGGTGCGGCCACGGCCTTTATAGCTGTACAGCTCTGGTGAGCCGTAAGTTGGGCTGTAAAGGATCGGCGCGCGCTGGCCCCAGACGGTGGTGTAATTCTTGTCCAGCAGGTTTTCCACGCTGAAGCTGACTTTCCCCACCGGCAAAGCGTAGCTGCCGAGGAAATCGAGGGTGTTGTAACCGTTGATTTTATTCCCGTCGGCATCCGAAACGTCGAACGTTTGCTGCGACTGCATGCGAAGATTCCAGTCGCCCGGAGCCCAATTGACGTAGGCGGTGGCTTTCGACGGGCTGGCGGTGTCGACGGTCAGTTTCTCCCACTTGCCGTCGGTTTTTGTTTCCGATTTGATCAGGTTAAAGGTGGTGCCGGTGCTCCATTCGCTGTTGTCGAAGAAGTAATCCACCGCACCTTCCACCCCGTAAATCCGGCGTTTATCCGAATCCAGGTTAATGGTCATGTCGGTTCTGTTGATCGAGATGGTTTTATCCGACAGCGAATAATAGGCAGCGACCTGGGTACGCAAGTTATCGCCGGTGTAGCGCCAGCCCAACTCGTAGGCGTTGACCTTGATGCCTTCCAGTTTGGAGTCGTTAACGTTGACGCTTTTCTGCAGCTGATAATGCCCGTTGACCAGCTTATAAGTGCCCGAACCGTAGTACTTCGCCAGATCCGGGATCTCAAAGCCTTGCGAGAAGTTGATCCATGCTTGCTGACGCTCGGTCAGGTGCGCCAGTAAACCGGCGTTGAACAAGGCGTTGTTGTAGTCGGTTTTGCCGCCCGGCACCGCATCGGCGGAGTTCGCCAGACCATTGGCGATCCCTTGTTGCTGCGCATAGCCGACAAAGTCGTCCATCTTGTTCTCGGTGTACTGATAACGTACGCCGCCGCTGAGGGTAAACATCGGGTCGATGTCATAGCTGGCCTGAAGGAACGGTGCCAGGTTGGTGGTGGTATAGCCAGGATAGCGGCCGACGTTATAGGCATTTTCCAGCGTCATACCGCCGGACTGCTGCGCCTTGGCCAGATTGAAGAACTGCTGGTTGGCGTTGAAGCTTTCATGTTCGGCGTCGACGCCGTAAGTCAGCGTCAGGGCGTCAATCGGCTTGCTGTTCAGCGTCAGTTTGCCGCCGTAAAAATCGGTCTTCTGCTGTGAGGCACCGATGCTGGTGACTTTGCCGCTGGTCAGCGTCGGGAACGGGTAGAAGGTCAACGATTCGTCGCGATAATAGACCTGCGCCACCAGATCCTGGCCCCAGAAATCGGTGTTGGAATATTGCAGGTTAATCAGATGGCGTTCGGTGCCCGGTATACGGTCCGAATTCAGGTTGCTGCCGTTGGAGGCCTGGCCCGCACCGGTCACGGCCGAGAAATTTTGCCCCAGATACAGGCCGTGCTTGCCGTCCGACTCGCTGTTGAAATACTGCGTCGTCACCTGCAACTGCTGGTGATCGTCAATGTTAATGGTGCCGGTACCCATCACGTCGATGCGATCGGAATATTGCAGCCCGGTTTGGGTGTTATCAATCAACACCTCATTGCCTTTGCCGTCGTACCAGCCGCCGTAACGTTGATAGGAGACCGACAGGCGGCCCGACGCGTTATCGTTGCCGCCGCTGACCGCCGCCGACACATTCTCGTCGTGATCGTTATGGCCGCCGAAACCGGTTTTTCCGCCCACCTGCAGCTCAACCTGTTTCTCTTTTTGCCCTTTCTTGGTGATGATGTTGATCAGGCCGCCGGTGCTGCCGCCGCCATACAGCGAGGTGGCGCCGGAAATCACCTCAATGTGCTCGATGTTGAACGGATCGATGGAATCCAACTGGCGGCTGTCGCTGCGCGAAGAGTTCAAACGCACACCGTCGATCATCACCATCATCGAACGGCCACGCATGTTCATGCCGTAGTTGGTACGGCCCTGGCTGCTGACATCCATGCCCGGGATCAGTTGCGCCAGGATATCTTTGATTTCCTTGCCACCCTGGACCTGCTGCTCAATTTCCTGGCTTTCAATCACCCAGGTGGTTTGCGCCATCTCTGCCACGCTACGGTGCGAGCGGCTGGCGGATACCACCATTTGATCTTCGCTTTTTTGTTCTTCTGCCCAGGCCGCCGGCGCAAGCATCGCCAGCAGGCAAGGGTTCAATACCCAAAGGTGTTTGCGTTTCATCGTTATTTTTCCAGTGTTCCCATATTGGTGTGTAATTAAAACTCGGTGTAATTGAGCATGACGTGTTCAGCGCGAGCCGGGGTGGCCGGTTGCTGACTGCGCCATTGGATCACAGCCGGGGTGGACGTTAAATCGAACTGGTCGCGTCCTAAAGCCCGGTTGAGAATACGTGCCGACCGCCAGGCCATCAGGCTGAGCTGGGGTTCGGCGATACCGTGGCTGTGCATGCCGGCGTTGACGGCAAACAGGCAGTTTTCCTGCGGGCCCTGCCACTCGAGGGTGAAGTCGGGCGCAACGCGGTATTGGTCATCGGCCGTGGTCAGCAGACGCTCCGCCAGCGGGGCGAGGAACGTGGGGCGATCCTGCTGATAACCGGTGGCGAAGATCACCACATCGGTATCGAAAGTTTCTTTGCCCTGATCGAGGTGGTGATGGGTCACCAACTGATAGCCGTTACCCTGAGCGTGGATCGCCGCCAGCGAACGGCTTGGCAGCAGGCGCGCCCAGGGTTTTTCACGCAGCACTTCAAACTGGTGATACATCGCGCGGTAGATGGCCAGCAGCGAATCGCTGGTGATGCCGTCGGAGGTCATTTTCTGCTCGGTCAGCATGCGTTGCTTGGCGCTGTCGTTCAGGCCATAAAAGCTGTCGACATAGTCCGGCGTGAAGTACTCGTTGGCGAACGCCGCTTCATCCAGCGCATTGTAGTTATTGCGGCGCGAGATCCAGTTCAACTGCGCCGGTTGGCCCCACTCGGCGCGGAAAATGTTCAGGAACAGATCGGCGCCGCTCTGGCCGCCGCCGACGATGGTGACGCGTTTGCCGGTCAGATCCGGGTTGCGCAAGGTCATCTCGCTGGCGTGGAAGCAGCGGTCGTTTTGCTCGGTAACGCAGTCCGGCAGTTTGATGCGTTTGCCGATGCCCAGGCAGACATGGCGTGCCCGGTAGGTGGCGCGCTGGGTGGTGACGACAAACTGGCGTTGCCGATCGTCAAAATCCACGCTCTGAATATCCTGGCTAAACTCGAGCGAACTCAGCCCGTTGGCGGCCCAGTCGAGGTAATCGGCGAACTCTTCGCGCGACACCGTACGCAGCTCGGTGGTCAGGAAGCGGTAGAATTTCTTCCTTTTCACCAGATAGTTAAGAAAGCTGTACGGATTGGTGGGCGACACCGCGCTGACCAAATCTTTCAGGAAGCTGGTCTGCATATGGCAGTCCGGTACCATCATGCCGGGGTGCCAGGAAAAGTGCGGTTTGCGCTCCAGGAATTTGCCGTTAAAGCCGGCGACTTCACTGCCGAGCGCGGCGATGCTGAGGTTGAAGGGGCCGATGCCGATGCCGATGAAATCCAGAGGCTGATTCATTGGGCAAACTCCTTGGTGACCAAATAAAGAGGGTTATCCAGATCTTGCAGATAGTTTGGCAACATGCGGCTGCCGCCATCCTGCTCCGAATAGGTGAGTTTCACCGGGTTGAGCACCACGCGAATAATTTGTGGTTTGAATAAATCAAAGAGGGCGAAGCGTTCTGCCATGTCCGGGTGCTGCGCCATGTAGCGCTCCAGCACCTGCGCCAGCAGTTGATAGAAACGGGATTCACTGACCCCGCAGGCTTGCATCAACGGCGAAATAAAACGCAGCACGGTGACGAAATGCCCGGTTTGCAAATCATGGATCAGATAGTCGGCGGACAGGCGCACGGTAACGTCCTTCACCACCTTCGGCAGTGAGGCCGCTTCCGGGAAGTCCTGATCCACCAGGCGCATATCGCCCTGGAAGTCTTTCAGCAGCACGCGTTGCGGCACATGGTCCTTCATCACCAGCGTGATGTTTTGGCCGTGGGCGATCAGGGCTACGCCGTAACGGCACATCAGGTGGTACATCGGCAGCACCACCCGGCTAAACATCTGTTGCAGCCAGGACTCGGCGCTCAGGCCGGACCGGGCGATGTAGGCGCCGATCAGCGGCTGGCCGTGGTTATCGGTTTCCATCAGCGTCGCCATCAGAATGGCCTGCTCGCCGTCCCGCAGATAGCACGAAGGGTTCTCGCGCCAAATCACCCCCAGCATTTCCTGATAGCGATAGGGCGCTTTGGCCAAAGCCGCGTAGGTTTGGTGCGTCATATAGCCTGCGGCCGGCTCGCCGAGGATCTCGGCACCGCTGGCGCGCAGCGTACTGTCTTCGGCAAACACCTGTTGCAGCCAGCGGGAGGCGGCCGGCCCGGCGCTGATGTACTTGCCCGGAATGCCGCGGTAACACGAGGTGTTGTAAATGGTCAGCGGCAGCTTGATGTCGAACGCCGAACGGCGGCTGACGTTGGTCAGGGTGCGTAATGATTGCTGCGCCAGATAGTTATCGCCAAACTCGCCCAGCTCGATCAGTTCTCCTTCGGCCAGTTGCGGCAGGAAGTGCAACGCGATCTTTTGCTGCCACTGCCATGGGTGCAACGGCACCGGGATCCAGTCATCGTTCAGCTCCAGCTCACGCCAGCGGCGGTCAAAGCGCTGGCGTTCATCGCCTGTCATGGCGCTGCCGAGCAGGTTTTCCAGCGGGTAGTTATCGTCGGCACACCAGACAAAGCTGCCCCGTTTGGCCGCGACCCAGTGCAGCCGGAACTGGCCCTGATATTCGGGCGCATACTGCTGCAACGCGGTCAGACCCCAGCCGCGACGGCCTTTGTTGAAGATAAACTTGGGGTGGCCGGCCAGCAGGCATTGCAGCGCGTCGGCGTCGAGCGCAATCAGATCCTGCGCGCTCATGCCGTGACGGGCGGACAGCAATTGCATATCACCGCGCAGCGTGGCGTACAGATCTTCCAGATGTTCGGCGATCTGCGCATCGTCCATCTTCAGCACCTGCGCCAGCTGGCGCAGCGTTTGGTCGGCCGCCAACGGCTGGCGATCGCAGGCCAGGCTGGCGGCGTCGATGTGTAACCAGCCCCAGATGCCGCGTTCGGCGCTGAAGGTATAACTGGCGTCGCCCAGTGCGATGCGCCATTGGCCGTCATGCTGTTCGGCGCATAGCGTGCGTTCGTATTCCAGCTCGGCCAGGATCTTGGCGATCATCTGGCGGTTGACCCGTTGCCAGTTGGCGTAATCTGCGGTGGTCATAAGCCGATCCCCCGGAAGAATTCATCGCGCTGATTCATGATCAGACGCGAACGCTTGTGCGGGAAATCGAACTCTTTCACGGTGTGGTAACCGGCGGCCGGCAGGTGGCGGAACAGGCGTTGGTTGTCGGCGCGCGGCTCGGCGACCACCCGTGTGGTGCGCGGTTCATCCAGATACAGGTAATGAGTCAGGCCGCGCAACCAGCTGCGGATATAGTGCGCGCCACGGCGATCTTCCTCGCCGACCAGCATGTGTAGCCCACGGTCGAACGGTTGCCAGCGGTAGTGGCGGCCAATGCGGTCTTCCGGTGCCCAATAGACTTCGAAATAACCGAACGGGCGATCGTCGAAACACCCCAGCAACGGATAGCAGTAGCTGGAATCCAGCTGGCGTTGCAGGTAGGCCGCCTGAGTTTCCAGCGGGCCGCTCATTTCCCAGAAGGCATCGACGCGCGGCGAATTCATCCAGCGGGTGAATTGCCCGGCATCGCGTTCTACTTCCGGCAGCCGGAAACTCAGGGTCTGTTTAAGTTGCGGATCGTAACGGCGATAGACCTCGCCATTGGGCCGCATCGGGCGTTGCGGGTACCAGAGGCTGCGTTCGGCGTCATACATCATCTGAGCGGAGGCAGGGTTGCGTTCGGCGCCCAGCCACAGCGGTAACTGATAAAACGTCTCGCGTGCCAGATAGTCGCCGCTTGCGAGCGCGAACAGCGCCTGCGCCTGCGGCTCTTCGCGCCATTGCGCATAGGGCAGAATGATGCCGCTCAACTGCGGTGCGGCTATCAGCAACTGGTCCAGCGCCTGCACCAGCCAGCCTTGCGGCAGGGAACCGGGATAGTGCAGCACCGCGCTGCCGTCCAGGCCCAGCCCGAGTTGCAGCTCCTTTTCCAGCCGTTCACAGCGAAAGCCGCTGCCGGCATGCATCAGTTTGGCGTGCGGCATCATTGGGCGGCTCCCTGGCGCAGCGGATTGACGAAATCAAAGTAAATCACCGCCGGATCGACGATGGTATTTTCGTTGTGGTCGTGCAGGTAACAGAAGAAGTTGCCTTTGCAGTTCCAGTGGCTGCTGTCGAGCACGTAGTCCAGGCACAGGGTGTTTTTGGCCGTGTCGCGCAGGCCGCTCAGCGCGTCGCGTACCCGGGCCATCAGGCTTTCTTCCGTGTCGAAACCGGCGGCAGCCAGTGCGGCGGTCACCGCCAGACTGGAGTTCACCAGCAGGTAGTAAGGGAAGTAGCGCAGCAATTGCTGTTCGCTGAAGCGGTTTTCCGCATCGGCTTCGCCAATCTCTTCCAGCCACGGTGTGGCATCGCGGGTAAAGCCGCTGCCCTGGCAGTCGCGGTACAGCATGCCGATCGGCAGATCCTGCTGCATCTCCACCAGAATGTTTTGCTGGTGGGCCAGCAGCACCAGCCCGTAATCGGCTTCCGTGCTGAACAGCGGCAACAACACCTGTTGGCAGTAGGCGTCCAGCCAGGCATGGGCGGCTTGTTGCAGCGGCAGATTCAGGCGGGCGGCCAGACGGCGCACTGCGGCGGCCAGCAGGCTGTCACCGCCATCCGGCGCTGCCTGCGTCAGCGTTACCAGCACGTTGGTTTGGCTATGCGGCTGGTCGAACAACAGGTTATCGCGCAGCGCCATCAGGCTTTCTTCCTGGACTATACCGTCCGCCGAGCGCAGGCCGGCCCAGCCGTCTTCCTGCATCACGCGGAAGGTCGGATAGCGCGCTTGCAGCTCTTGCCAGCGCGGCGTTTGCGCCAGCCGGGCCAGGCGGATACCGCGTTTTACTTCTTTAACCGACAGGGTGCGCACCGAGTTGGTCAGGCGCACGCTGAGGGAGAATTTGATCATGTCGCGGTTGCCCGCGCTGTACAGCGAGCGTGAGGAACTGGTTGGCAGCCAGCGCTCGCCGGCTTCGCCCAGATCGCTCAGCAATCCCTGCGCGGCGAGATCCTGGCACCATGTCTGCGTCAGCAGATGGTCGGCCTGCCACGGATGCATCGGCAGCAGCCAGACGTCATCGGTAAAGTGCGCCAACAGCTGCGGCGCGCTTTCGGCGGCAAAACGTTGCAGGCGTTGTTGCAGCGTCAGGTTCAGGCTGTCGCCGCACAGGTAGCGCTTATCGACGGCAAACCAGCGCAGCGGGAAGCTGGCGGCAAAGTCCGGCAGATAGCGACGCGCCTGCTGCTCATCGAAGGGCTCATGGGATTTCGGCGCCGGGTGGAAGGCGTGGCCGACCAGCAGACCTTGCTCCGCCTGGGCAAAGTTCAGCGGCTTGTCGCGCAGTGAAGGCCAGTCCAGCCGGACATCAATGGCCTGGCGGGTATTATCATGACTTTCCAGCACTCGCTGGCGAAAACGCGCCACTGCCTCATCGGACAGCTCACCTTTTATCGCCGGTTTCTCCAGCAGCAGGGTGACCAGTTGCTCCATGCTCAGCGCCACGCCAGCCCCATCGTCCTGCTGATGCAGATAAGCAGGGAAAAGATACTGATGATGTTGTGTGGGCGAGGTATGGCGTAAGGCAATGCGAATAGCCTGGGTTGGTGAAAGCGGAATGTTGAGCTGCGGATACTGTGGGTGGCTGGCGGCTGGAACGATTTGCCAGTCCTGGGTTTCACGCATCAGTGCGTTGAGAAAACATTGGGCAGCCACGTCGGTCGCCGCGGTTTCAAACTGGAGAGTCATGATCCGATTTTCGCTAAGAATCAATTGAGAATGATTCTTATATCAATAATATTTATTGTTATCAATCATCCTATGATACAATTTTTCAATGATTTTTTCATAACCATATAATTTCATTAACGGTAACCTTACTTTTGATGAGTATTTCACCTTCCGCTAAATCACCCGCAACTGGTAATACGTCTTCTTCAAATTGGCCGTTGGCGCTGTGCGCCGGTCTGTTGGGCATCGGGCAAAACGGCCTGCTGGTGGCGCTGCCGGTGTTGGTCGGCATGACCCATTTGTCGCTTTCCGTCTGGGCCGGGCTATTGACGCTCGGCTCAATGCTGTTTCTGGTCGGCTCCCCCTGGTGGGGGCGACAGTCTGAAATTCGCGGCTGCAAGTTTGTCGTGACGATGGCGCTTGCCGGTTATTTGTTCAGTTTTGCTTTACTGGCGTTGGCCGTTTGGGGGCTGGCGGCCGGCTGGCTTTCGCCGATGGTGGGATTGGGCGGCCTGATCGTGGCGCGCGTTATCTATGGGCTGACGGTGTCCGGCATGGTGCCCGCCAGCCAAACCTGGGCATTGCAGCGTGCCGGCTACGAACAGCGCATGTCGGCGCTGGCGACCATCAGCTCCGGGCTAAGCTGCGGGCGGTTGCTGGGCCCGCTGTGCGCCGCGCTGGCGTTGTCCCTTCATCCGATGGCACCGCTGTGGCTGATGGCCATTGCGCCATTCATCGCCTTGCTGGTGGTGTGCCGCCAGCATAACGATCCGCCCTTGCCGCCGGTGGCGCAGCAGCAAAATCGCTTGCGTCTCACCATGGTGCCTTATCTGCTTTGCGCGCTGTTGCTGGCGGCATCGGTCAGCCTGATGCAGCTCGGCCTGGCGCCGCATCTGACCCGTTTGTTCAGCCACTCTGCCACGACCGCCAGCCACCATGTTGCCGTGTTGCTCAGCGTAGCGGCGGCCTGTACTCTGTTGGCGCAGTTCCTGGTGGTGCGTCCGCAGCGCTTTAGCGCGCCGCAATTGCTGTTGATTGCGGCGGTATTGATGGTAGCGGGATTCGGCTTGATGTGCACCCAACCGCTGGCGCTGTTCTATCTCGGTTGCGCGCTGGCTTCCTTCGGTGCGGCGATGGCGACGCCAGGCTATCAGTTGATGCTGAACGATAAATTATCCACCGGCAAAGGTGCCGGGGCTATCGCCACCAGCCATACGCTGGGCTACGGTCTGAGCGCGTTGATGGTGCCGGTGGTGGCAAGATTTTATGGCGAGTCACAGCTGATTGCAGCGGCTCTGATGATGGCCGTCCTGCTGGGCGGTATCAGCGGCTGGCTATGGTGCCGGCAGCGTATTCAGCTACATTCTGCGGGAGAGTAACAGATATGTCCGGCGCATCGAGTTACCGAATTTTTGATATCACACTGAAAGTAAAAGAAAACATATCGCCTTCCTTGCTGCGCTGCGTTTTCGAAGGCCCGGATGTCCACCGCATGAAGCTGGAGGCGCCGGATCAGCGCATCAAACTGCTGTTCCCGGCCGACGATGGCCAGATCCCACGGCTGGAAAACAGCGATGACTGGTATCGTCGCTATATGGCGATCCCGAAAGAGCAGCGCCCGATTATGCGTACTTACACGCTGCGAGCGCTGCGCACTGAACACAATCAGATGGACGTCGAGTTTGTGCTGCATGGCGTGAACGGCCCGGCCTCCGCCTGGGCGACCCATGCCAAGCCGGGGGATGCCCTTCAGGCGGTGGCCCCCAATGCGGATTTTGACGGCGACAGCGGCGGCTACGAATGGGCGCCGCCGGCGCATCTGCAGCAGGCGTTGTTGATTGCCGATGAAACGGCGGTGCCGGCGGCGATGGGCATTCTGGAACAACTCGCGCAGCAGGCCAACCCACCGCAGGTGCAGGCGTTCTTTGAGGTGCCGCTGGCGAGCGATTGCCTGAATATGGACCGCTTCCCGTTCGCCGAGGTGTATTGGTTGCCGCGTGACGTCGGGCATCAGCAGATGCACGGCACGCTGCTGGTGGAATCGGTGCGCCAGCGGGTGACCATTCCTGAATCGGCGCGCGCGCAAGCGCAGTCGTTGACGGAAAACAGCCTGGGCGGCGAACTGCTTTGGGAGCGCGCAGAGGGCGCGGAGGGTTTCTATGCCTGGGTGGCGGCGGAGTCTTCTGCGGTGAAGGCGCTGCGTCGTTACCTGATCGGCGAGCGCGATCTGGACCGCTCTACCGTTAACTTTATGGCTTACTGGTGTTGAGTCGCGGCATCAATACCCGGTTTCGCTTTGGTGGCGAATAGCCAAAATAACGGCGGTTACACCGTTAAACCGATACAGAACAAGATAACCGCTATTGCCGAAATCGATAGGCCACTCCCTGAATTCAGGTGCCATATCTTTAGCGGGGCGGCCAATATGGGGTTGGTGCGCTATTATTTTGATGCAGTCACGAATAGTGGCGACAGCGCGCTTTGCCGAATTGAGATCCTTCTCAGCCAGAAATCGATAAAGCCGCTGTACATCCAGCAGCGCCGCTGGCGTCCATATCAGTTGTGGCACCCGGGTATCTCCGTATCATCACCTTTTTCCAGATCGGAGAGCCAGCCGTCAGCCTCGTCCTGAGTCAAATGTTTACCATTGGCCTGATAGGTTTCCCATGCCTGTAATGCATCGTTGCGAACAGCCTCGCGTTTTTCTTCACGCTCGACATATTCACGAATAGCTTCACGCATAATCCAGTGTGCGCTGCGCTGGTGGGCCGCGGCAATGTGTTGCACCCGTTGTTTAAGCTCATCATCAATTTTTATCGACGTAGCAGTAGCCATAAGTAGCCTCAGTTAGTTAAAGGTAATACCTTTAACTACTATACGGCTCCTGGCGTCAGGCTGTCCAATTTTTGCGCACGGTGACTTATTCTGCTATCAAACTCACGTGCGCGGCCACGATGCGCCAGCCGCAGGCCAGCTTGACCCAGGTTTGCATCTGGCGGCCGACGCGTTCGCTGCCCGGGCGGCGAAACTCGGTGCTGGCAACCGCCATATCATCACCGTAGGTGGTAATGACGGTGTTCTCCAGGAGGCGATCCAACCCTTGCGACGGCCGTTGCCGACGGAAATCGCGGATCTGATCGATGCCGTACAGGTTTTCCGTCGCGCCGTAGCGAACGGTACGCCCGTCGTGCCAGAACAGCTCATCCAATACGTCAATGTCATTGCCGATCAGCGCCTGTTCATAGCGATAAAACGCGGCGTTCACTTCGGCCAGCACCGCCGGCCGGTCGATATATTCACTTTTCATCCATTAACCCTGTTTTGCCGGTAAGGAACAATTCGCCACGCCGCGTTGCTCTAGCGCATAGGCGGCGCGCAACGCCAGATCTTCACGCCATGGCGGGGCGATAAGTTGCAGGCCGATGGGCAACCCCGAGGCGGTTTTCAGCGGCACCGTCACCACCGGCAGGCCGAGGAACGAAATCGGCTGCGTCAACATGCCCATGCTGGCGCGGATCGGCAGATCGGCGCCATTGATGCGCATCGTTTCCTGACCAAGGCTGGTCGCGCTGCACGGCGTTGCCGGGGCGATGAGAATATCCCAGTGTTCAAACAGCGGCAGCACTTGCTGTTGGAAATGGGCGCGGAAGCGTTGCGCTTGCACATACCAGGCTGCGGGCAGCATGGCGCCTGCCAACAGTCGCTCACGCGACAGTGGCTCAAAACGTTCCGGCTGGCTGCGCAACTGCGGCAGATAGTGATTGCCCCCCTCGGCGGCACTGATAATAAACGCCGCCGAACGCGCCAGTTCAGCCTGCGGCAGCTCAACCTCGGCACAGGCCTCCAGCGCCATCGCGACCTGTTGCACGGCGGCTTTGGCGTCGTCATTGCACCACTGCTGGAAATAGCCTGCAAGCACCGCACAACGCAGCCCCTGCTGGCCGCGTGGCAGCAGCGATTCGGTTTGGGTGATCGGTTTTTCCGCCTGAAAGCGGTCTTCGATATCGGTGCCCTGCATCACGTCGTACACCGCCGCCAGATCCCGCACCCGGCGGGCGAAAGGCCCCACATGATCCAGGCTGGCGACAAAGGGTTGGCTGCCGCTGCGCGACAGGCGGCCGAAGGTCGGTTTCAGCCCGTAAATGCCGCACAGCGACGAGGGCACGCGGATCGAGCCGTTGGTGTCGCTGCCGAGCGAGAAGGTCACCAGCCCGGCGGCGACCGCGGCCGCCGAGCCGCCGGAAGATCCGCCGGCAATGCGCGTGGTGTCGTGCGGGTTGCGGGTTGCGCCGTAGTGGCTATTTTCGGTGGTAAAGCCGTAGGCGTAGGCATCCATGTTCAGCATGCCGGAGAGCAGCGCGCCTTGTGCCGCCAGTTTGCCCACTGCCCAGGCGTCTTGTTTGGCGGGCGCACGGTCGCTGAACAGGCTGGCACCGGCCAGAGTGGTTTCGCCGGTGACGTCGAACAGGTTTTTCACCGCGTAGGGGATGGCAGCCAGGCTCGGCAACGTCTGCCCCTTGGCGCGGATGCGATCGAGGTGATCGGCTTCACTCAGCATCCGCTCGCGGGTGATGTGGGTATAGGCGTTCAGTGAAGGGTTGAACGTGTCGATATTCTCCAGCGTTTGCTGGGCGATTTCGCGCGCGGAAATCGCCCCCTGTTTAAGGGCGGCGCGGATCTCGGCGATCGATAGTGCGCTTAACGGATTCATGCGCGATACACCCCGGCAATCTCCAGGCGTTGATCGAGCGGGAAGGCCATCAGCGGTTCCGCCATCGCGGCGATGCGGTTGAACTGGGTCAGCAGCTCCTGGCGACGCGCGTCATCCATTTCCAGAGCCAATATCGCCTCCATCTGGCTGATATAGGCCGCCCAGTCGGTGGCAGGCAGGTTGTTCATAGATAGTCCCCTTTAACATGGTGTCTAAAAGCCGGCGGCGCTGCCGTTGCTGCGCGGGTCAAAAGCGCCTTCCAGCATGCCGTTGGTATGACGAACGATGGCGCCGGCATGGCCGACCGCTTCGCTGAAATCGGGCAGCAACTCCACCTCATGGCCGCGCCGGCGCAGATACTCCACGGTTTCTGCGCTGAAACGGCCCTCCAGCTTCAGGGAGTCCGAGCTTTCGCCCCAGGTGCGGCCGAGCAGCCAGCGCGGTGCGCTGATGGCCTGTTGCAGCGGCAACCCTTGCACCACGTGGCGGACAAATACCGCTGCCTGGGTTTGCGGCTGGCCGTCACCGCCCATGGAACCATAGACCAGGGTACGCCCGTCATACAGGCGTGCGGCGGCCGGGTTAAGGGTGTGGAACGGCTGTTTGCCTGGCGCCAGCGCCAGCAGGTGGGCGGCATCCAGGCTGAATGACGCGCCGCGGTTTTGCCACAGCACGCCGCTGTGCGGCAGAACGACGCCGCTGCCGAATTCGTGATAAATGCTCTGAATAAAGGATACCGCCAGACCGCTGCTGTCCATCACCCCCATCCAAACGGTGTCGCCCGGGCCTTTGCCTTTCCCCCAGGCGGCGGCCTGGTGGGGATCGATGCGTTTGGCCAACGCATCCAAATGCTCGGCTTCCAGCAGCGCCTGCGGATCCTGCGTCATATGGCGAGGATCGGTGATGAATTGATCGCGCAGGCCGAAAGCCAATTTGGTGGCCTCCACAATGCCGTGCACCACGGCGCCTTCGCTTTGGCCGGCGAGCGGCAGCCGATCGGTCAGCCCGAGGATAGCCAGCGACACCAGGCCCTGAGTGGGCGGCGTCAGATTGAAAACTTCGCCTTTCTGATGCTCCAGCCGCAGCGGCGTGCGGCGGCGCGGTCGGTAATCCGCCAGGTCCTGCGCGGTGAGCGGCATGCCCAGCCGGGCCATATCCGCTGCCATGTTGTGCGCCAGTGGGCCGCGATAGAAGCTGTCCAACCCGTCTTCGGTCAGCGCGATCAGGGTATCTGCCAGTTGCGGTTGGCAGAAACGTTGGCCGGCGTGAGGGATTTCCCCGTGCGGCAGGTAAGTGCGGGCAAAATGTTCCAGCTCCGCCAATTCATGATATTTGCTGCGGGTGGCGGCTTCCTGCGAGGCGGTGACCGGAATGCCGTCCGCCGCATAGCGAATGGCATCGGCCAACAGGCGCGGCAGCGG
Source organism: Serratia sp. TSA_198.1 (assembly GCF_052686505.1). NCBI lineage: Bacteria > Pseudomonadati > Pseudomonadota > Gammaproteobacteria > Enterobacterales > Yersiniaceae > Serratia > Serratia sp. TSA_198.1. The sequence goes on along the minus strand of NZ_JBQZFP010000011.1, from coordinate 39,342 downwards.
TAACGGCTCATTGCCCAATTCGGCGGAGTAATCCAGCGCGGCTTGCCAGCCGCCGACGGTGCCGGCCACGGTCAGCGCCGCCTTCGGCCCACGGTGCGGAATATGACGTTCACCGGCGTAGAAATCCAGCGTAGCCAGGGAACCGGCGGCACCGCTGGCGTCAATCGCGACCGGATCGCCCTGCGGCGGAACAATCAGCCAGAAACCGTCGCCGCCCAGGCCGTTCATGTGCGGGTAAACCACCGCGATAGTGGCGGCCGCGGCGACCATCGCCTCAATGGCGTTACCGCCTTCGCGCAGGACCGCCAGCGCGCTTTCGCTGGCGAGGTGATGCGGCGTGACCGCCATGCCCAATGGCGCGGTGTTGCTGTTAATCATTTCTTGGCCCTTTTTTGAGGTCAGCATCTGATTCAATACAAGCAAGAGGCGTTCCATATTTTTCCGGGGGACAATAATTGCTTGCCAGCAGGTGGATTGGCCGTGTTATGTTCCGCTGAAACGAACGTTACATCCCCGTCATATTTCACACTGCATCGGCGTTGGCTTCCCTCGCTCACCCCAGTCGCTTAGAGGGCTAAGCTTCTGGGGATTCGTTCGGTTGCCGCCTGGCTGCACTCTGCAATCTATTGGGGAAAGCAGGAGTAACAATGAAGCAGATTGATGAACGCCTGCGCAGTGAATACCCGCAGTTGACGCCGCAGGAACAGCGGGTGGCCGATTTTATCTTCGATCACTTCGATGACCTGATCAGCTACAACAGTGCCGAGCTGGCACGCCTGAGCGGCGTTTCCAAGGCTACCGTCAGCCGTTTGTTCAAGCGACTGGGTTACCAAAGCTACCGCGAAATGCGCGACGAACTGCGCACCCTGCGCCAGAGCGGCATGCCGTTGACCGATAACCGCGATGCGGTGCAGGGCAACACCCTGCTGGCGCGCCACTACAAGCAGGAAATGGCCAATCTCACGCACTGGGTGAACCATATTGATGCAAACCAGTTCAACGCGGTGATCGCCGCGCTGGTCCAGGCGCGGCGGGTGGTGCTGATGGGGTTTCGCAACAGCTATCCGGTGGCGATGCACCTGCGCCAGCAACTGATGCAGGTGCGCGAAAATGTGTTGCTGGTGCCACAGCCTGGGCAGACGCTGGCCGAAGAACTGGTCGATCTGAGTACGCAGGATGTGGCGGTGGTGGTGGCATTTCGCCGCCGACCGCGCCAGTTGCGGGCGTTGCTAACGCAATTGCAGGTCCAGCAGGTGCCGACGCTGCTGGTGTGCGAACCGCAGGCGCAGGCGCTGATCCCGCTGGCGAGCTGGCATCTGGCGGCGCCGCTCGACAGCGTTTCCGCCTTTGACAGCTACTCCGCCGCCATGAGCCTGGCTAACCTGCTCAGCAACGCTTTGCTGCACGAGACGTTGGCGCAAGGGCGGCAGCGCATTCATCAGATCGCTGACCTGTATAACGATTTGGACGAGCTGGAACAGCGCTGATCTCAGCGCTATTTTGGTGCTTTTGCACTTTGATGGTGCACATTTTTCCCCACTTTATGCCTTTCCTCCGCCGCTGCAGCGGCAGGGGAAATCCCCTTCTGATGCCTTAACTTACGGGCAATAAAGCAGAACGTTCCCCGCGCGGCCGATTGGCACATTAGTTGCAAAGTGATAATCAAAGAATCTTTTGTTTCATCACTTCACCATCGGGGATAATCTATGAACTTCAAGAAAATCGGGGTAGCGACATTGGGTGCGGTTTTGCTGATGGCGCAGGCCGCCTCTGCGATGGCGGATCAATTACAGGAGATCCAGCAGCGCGGCGTGCTGCGGGTGGCTGTACCGCAGGACTTCCCGCCGTTTGGATCCGTGGGCACCGATCTGCAGCCGCAGGGTTATGACATCGACATGGCGCATTATCTGGCCGACAAGATGAAACTTAAGTTGCAGTTGGTGCCGGTCACCAGCGCCAACCGGGTGCCTTATCTGCAAACCAACAAGGTCGATCTGGTGATCTCCAGCCTGGGCAAAAACCCGGAACGCGAGAAGACCATTGCGTTTAGCCGCGCCTATGCGCCGTTCTTCCTCGGGGTCTTCGGGCCGAAAGAGGCGGCACTGGGCGATGCCGCGCAGCTGGACGGCAAAACCGTCGGCGTGACGCGCGGTGCGGTCGAAGACATGGTACTGAGCGATACCGCGCCGAAGGGCGCACAGATCAAGCGCTATGAGGATAACAACACCACGCTGTCGGCCTACCTGTCCGGCCAGGTGCAGTACATCGCCACCGGCAATCTGGTGGTGAGCGCCATCGCGCGGCAGAACCCGACCAAAGCGCCGGTCGCCAAGTTTATGCTGAAAGACTCGCCGTGCTTCGTTGGCCTGCGCCTGGGTGAACCGGCGTTGAAAGCGAAAGTGGATGAGCTGATTGAACAGGCACTGAAGGACAACACCCTGAACGGCCTGTCGGAAAAATGGCTGAAAGCGCCGCTGCCTGCCAACCTTGGTGCATAACGGGAGCGCCTGATGACCTATCAGCTGAATTTTCCCGCTCTGTGGCCCTATATGCCCGAACTGCTGGCCGGTCTGCTGACCACCATCGAGCTGACGGCATTGGCCACTTTGATGGGCGTCGCGCTGGGGATTTGCGGCGCGGCAATCCGCAGCGGCAAGGCTAACCTGCTTAGCCATATTTGGGGCATTTACGTCGAGATAGTGCGCAATACGCCGTTTGTGGTGCAGCTGTTCTTCATCGTGTTCGGCCTGCCTAGCCTGGGCTGGAAACTGACCGCCGGGCAGGCGGCGCTGTTGGCGATGGTGATCAACCTGGGCGCCTACAGCACCGAAATCATTCGTGCCGGCATTCAGGTGACGCCGAAAGGCCAGTGGGAAGCCGGGCGAGTGCTGGGGTTCAGCCGCAGCCAGACGTTTCTGCGCATTGTGCTGCCGCCGTCGTTGCAGCGAATTTATCCGGCGCTGGTCAGCCAGTGCATTATCGTCATGCTGGGATCATCGGTGGTGTCGCAGGTGTCGTTCGAAGAATTGACCTTCGCCGCCAACCTGATCCAGTCGCGCACTTTCCTCAGTTTTGAGGTGTATCTGGTGACGACGCTGTTTTATCTGCTGTTATCGGTATTGATGCGCCAGCTGTTGCTGGCCGCCGGACGGCGCTTTTTGGGGAGCCAGGGCTGATGCTGACTTTTACCGACTGGGACATTGTGCGCAATCTGCTGCTGGCGGCGCGCTGGACGTTGCTGCTGTCGCTGACGGCGTTCTTCGGCGGTACTGTGGTGACGCTGCCGCTGTTATTGCTGCGCCTGAGCAAGCGCAAGTGGGCGATGCGTTTTGTCCGCTTCTATTCCGAGCTGTTTCAGGGCACGCCGCTGCTGATGCAGCTGTTCCTGGCGTTCTTTGGCCTGGCGCTGTTCGGCATCGACGTCAGCCCCTGGGCTGCTGCCGCGCTGGCGCTGACACTGTTCACCAGCGCTTTTCTGGTGGATATCTGGTCCGGCAGCATCGCTGCCCTGCCGAAAGGGCAGTGGGAAGCGTCGCGTTGCCTGGGGCTGAGCTTTGGCCAGACTCTGGCGCGGGTGATTGTGCCGCAGGCGGTACGTATCGCCATCGCGCCCACCGTCGGGTTTTCGGTGCAGGTGATCAAGGGCACCGCGTTGGCCTCGATCATCGGTTTTATCGAGCTGACCAAGGCCGGCACCATGCTGAACAACGTCACTTATCAGCCGTTTAAAGTGTTTGGCCTGGTCGCGCTGGGCTATTTCCTGATGTGTTACCCGCTGTCGCGTTACAGCCATTATCTGGAGAAGAAATTCCATGCCGCTCATCACAATTAATCAGGTTCAGAAATATTATGGCCAGAACCATGTGCTGAAGGGCGTGGATCTGGATATCGACATGGGCCAGGTGATTTCGATTATCGGCCGCAGCGGTTCAGGCAAAAGCACGCTGTTGCGCTGTATCAATGGGCTGGAAGGGTATCAGGAAGGCAGCATCAAATTGGGCGGCATGACCATTACCGACCGCGATTCGCAGGCGCGTGAAATCAGCCGCTCCATCGGCATGGTATTTCAGAACTTTAATTTGTTCCCGCACATGACTGCGTTGGAGAACGTGATGCTGGCGCCGCGCCGGGTGCTGAAAAAAAGCCCCGCCGAATGCCGCGAACTGGCGGAGGAGATGTTGAACAAGGTCGGGCTGGGCGAGCGAATGCACTATTCACCGGCCAATCTTTCCGGCGGGCAGCAGCAGCGCGTGGCGATTGCCCGGGCGCTGGCGATGAACCCTAAGGTGCTGCTGTGCGATGAAATTACCTCGGCGCTGGATCCTGAGCTGGTGGGCGAGGTGCTGAAGGTGCTGGAGCAACTCGCCAAAGAGGGCATGACGCTGATTCTGGTGACCCATGAAATGAACTTTGCTCGCGAGGTCGGTGATCGGGTGGTGTTTATGCACCAGGGCAAGGTTTGGGAGCAGGGCGACAGCCGCACGCTGTTCGCTAATCCGCAAACGCAGGAATTAAAACAGTTTATCGCTTCGGTCCGTGGGCTGACAGAGGCCTGACCGGGGTGAGTGGAATAATAACTTATTAAGTTGATAAGGAATGAACATGTTAGATATCACCCAGTTCGATCAGATTAATCCGCCGGCTCGCCTGTTGATGGGGCCGGGGCCGATCAACGCCGATCCGCGCGTGTTGCGCGCTATGTCGAGCCAGCTGATCGGCCAGTACGATCCGGCGATGACCGGCTACATGAATCAGGTGATGGAGCTGTACCGCGCGCTGTTCCGCACCGAAAACCGCTGGACCATGCTGGTGGACGGCACCTCGCGTTCCGGTATTGAGGCCATGCTGATCTCCTCGATTCGCCCCGGCGACAAGGTGTTGGTGCCGGTGTTTGGCCGTTTCGGCCATCTGCTGTGCGAAATTGCCCGCCGCTGCCGTGCCGAGGTGCACACCATCGAGGTGCCCTGGGGCGAGGTGTTCAGTGCCGATCAGATTGAAGACGCGATCAAGAAGGTGCGCCCGCGCTTGCTGTTGACGGTGCAGGGCGATACGTCCACCACCATGTTGCAGCCGCTGGAAGAATTGGGTGACATCTGCCGCCGCCACGGCGTGCTGTTCTACACCGACGCCACCGCCTCCTTCGCCGGCAACCCGCTGGAAACCGACGCCTGGGGGCTGGATGCGGTATCCGCCGGCCTGCAGAAATGCCTGGGCGGCCCGTCCGGCAGTTCGCCCGTCACCCTCAGCCCGCAGTTTGAGGAGATCGTCCGCCGCCGTAAATGCGTGGAGCAGGGCATTCGCACGGCTGACCATGCCGACGGCGACGACGAGATGATCTACTCCAACTATTTTGATCTCGGTATGATCATGGATTACTGGGGCCCGGAGCGGCTGAACCACCATACCGAAGCCACCAGCATGCTGTTCGCCGCGCGCGAATGCGCCCGGGTGATCCTGGAAGAAGGGCTGGAAAATACCATCGCCCGCCACAAACTGAACGGCGCGGCGATGCTGGCCGGCATTCAGGGCATGGGGCTGGAGGTCTTCGGCGATCTCGATAACCGCATGAACAACGTACTGGGCGTGGTGATCCCGCAACAGGTCCACGGCGAGCAGGTGCGTCAGATGATGCTGAATGATTTCGCCATTGAGATCGGCACCTCGTTCGGCCCGCTACAGGGCAAGATCTGGCGTATCGGCACCATGGGTTACAACGCACGCAAAGACTGCGTGTTGCAGACGCTGACCGCGCTGGAAGCAGTGCTGAACCGGCTGGGCTTCGCCAGCCAACAGGGCGAAGCCTTGCAGGCGGCCTGGAATACCTACGACGCCGGGATCCGCTGATGGCGGCGCTGTTAACCGCCCAGGAGGCGGAACAGGCGGCGGCTCGTGTTATGGCGCGCTGCGATGCGCTGGCGGCGATCAGCGCCACGCCGGGCCAACTGACGCGGGTCTATCTGTCGCCGGAACATCGGCGTGCCAACCAACTGGTGGGCGACTGGATGCGTACCCTTGGCATGATTGTGCATCAGGACAGCGTCGGCAATATCTGCGGCCGTTACGAAGGCCAAACGCCAGGCGCACCGGCGTTGCTGCTCGGCTCGCATCTGGATACGGTGCGCAATGCCGGCCGCTATGACGGCATGCTCGGCGTACTGACCGCACTGGAAGTGGTGGCACATCTGCATCGGCAGCAGCGGCGTTTGCCGGTGGCGGTGGAGGTGATTGGCTTCGCCGATGAAGAAGGCACCCGCTTTAGCGTTGCCCTGTTGGGCAGCCGGGGTATCACCGGGCAGTGGCCTGCCGAGTGGCTGGAACGGACCGATGCCGAGGGGATCAGCATGGCGCAGGCGCTGCGCGAGTTTGGGTTGGATCCTGCTGCGGTGGGTGAGGCTAAGCGTGCGCAACGGGATATCTGCGGTTATCTGGAGCTGCATATTGAACAGGGGCCATGCCTGGAGGCGGCCGATTTGGCGCTGGGGGTGGTGACGGCAATCAACGGCGCTCGCCGGCTCAACTGCACCTTTACCGGCGAGGCGGGCCATGCGGGCACCGTGCCGATGGGGCAACGCAAAGATGCGCTGGCGGCGGCGGCAGAATGGATGGTGGCCGTCGAGACGATCACCACGGCCTGCGATCCGCATCTGGTGGCTACCGTTGGCAGAATCGAAAGCCTGCCGGGAGCGGTCAACGTCATCCCCGGCGAGGTAAAACTGTCGCTCGATGTGCGCGGCCCGGAGGATGGCCCTCTGGCGGCGTTGCTGGTGCAACTGCTGGCACAGGCTGAGGCGATCTGTGCGCGCCGGGGGTTGAGTTTTGCCAGCGAAGAGTTTTACCGCATAAATGCAACAGCCTGTGATGCAAATTTGCAACGGCGTTGGCAGGATGGCGTGATGCAGGTACAAGGCCGCAGTATGGCGCTGCCGAGCGGCGCCGGGCACGATGCGATAGCCGTGGCGGCCTGCTGGCCGGTGGGTATGCTTTTTGTGCGCTGCGATCGCGGTATCAGCCATCATCCGGCTGAGGCCGTCACTCAAGCCGATGTGGCGCTGGCGATTCAGGCCTACTGTCAGACGGTTGGCAGTTGGGAGGAAGCCTGATGGATTTGCAAGCGTTTAACCGGCTGTCGCCGCTGGAAGCCGAGCGGTTGCTGCGTCCCTGCGTGGATATTCCTTCCTGGATCGGTGCGGTAATTGCTGCCCGGCCGTTCGCCGGCATTGATGCCGCACTGGCGTTTGCCCTGCAGGCGTCACAGCGCTGGCAGGAGGAGGACGTCAATCGGGCGTTGGCACAGCATCCACGCATTGGTGAACGCACCAACGGGGCAGGCCGTGAGGCGCAGTTTTCCCAGAGAGAACAGGCGGCGGTCAATACGGAGGACGCCGCACTGGCCGAGGCGCTGCTGGCAGGCAATCAGTGTTATGAAGCGCAATTTGGTCAGGTGTTCTTGATACGCGCCGCCGGCCGCGATGGGCAGGCTATATTGCGTGAGCTGGAGCGTCGGTTGAGCAACAATGCGGAGCAGGAGCAGCGGGAAACCGCCGAACAGCTGCGTGAAATCGTGATGCTGCGTTTTAAGGAGTTACTGAGCGATGAGTAATATCAGCACCCATATTCTGGACACCTCACTCGGTAAACCTGCGGCAGACGTGCGGGTGTGGCTGGAGAGAGAGCACGACGGGCAGTGGCGGATGCAGGTCGAAAGCCATACCGATGCCGACGGCCGTGCGCGCAACCTGACGCCGGATGGCCTGACCGCCGGACATTACCGTCTGTCTGCCGATCTCGGCGGCTATTTTGCCGCAGGCCGGCGCGACACGCTGTACGCCACGGCGATTATCGATTTTGTCGTCGGCGATGCGACACAGCATTACCATTTACCGCTGTTAATCAGCCCCTATTCGTACTCGACCTACCGCGGCAGTTGATCTGATCCACTGACGTACCCTCGGGCGCGGTGTACCGCGCTCCCGGATTCAATCACCCAGCAAACGGGGGAAATATGGCTCTGTCTCAGGATAAGGGTGCGGCTTCATGCTGCCCGGAAGATGAAAAACTGCCGCTGGGAAAAACCTTTGCCTTCGGCCTGCAACATATTTTGACCATGTACGGGGGAATTATCGCGCCACCCTTGATCATCGGTTCGGCTGCGGGTTTAGGCGCGCCGCAGATTGGCATGCTGGTGACGGCGGCGCTGTTTGTCAGCGGGCTGGCGACGTTGCTGCAAACCCTCGGCCTGCCCGGCCTGGGTTCACGCCTGCCGCTGGTGCAGGGCGTTTCCTTCGCCGGGGTGGCGACCATGGTGACTATCGTCACCGGGGACGGCGGGCTGCCTGCGGTATTTGGTGCGGTGATCGCCGCCTCGCTGGCGGGGCTGTTGATCGCACCGTTTTTCTCGCAAATTATCCGCTTCTTCCCGCCGGTGGTGACCGGCACCGTGGTGACGGTGATCGGGCTGTCGTTGATGCCGGTGGCGGTGCGCTGGGCGATGGGCGGCAACGCCAAGGCGGCGGATTGGGGGGCGACCGGGAATATTGGCCTGGCCGCTTTCACGCTGGCGGTCATTTTGTTGCTCAATAAGATCGGTTCCCCGACGTTGAAGCGGTTGTCGGTACTGCTGGCGATGGCCGTGGGCTGCGTAGCGGCGGCGCTGGCGGGGAAAGTGAGCTTTGCCGCCGTGGGCAACGGGCCGTGGCTGGCCTTCCCCGAACCTTTCGCCTACGGTTGGCCAACCTTCGAGCTGAGCGCGATCCTGTCCATGCTGTTGATCGTGCTGGTGCTGTTGACGGAAACCACCGCCGGGCTGATGGCGGTGGGGGAAATTGTGGGTTCGCCGGTCAATTCGCGTCGTATCGCCAAGGGGCTGCGCGCCGATATGCTCTCCAGTGCGCTGTCGCCGGTATTTAACTCATTCCCGCAAAGCTCGTTTGCCCAGAATATCGGCCTGGTGGCAATCACCGGCGTGAAAAGCCGTTTTGTGGTCAGTGCCGGGGGCGCCATTCTGGTGCTGCTGGGCGTGTTGCCGGTTCTGGGGCGGCTGGTGGCCTGCATTCCGTTGCCGGTATTGGGCGGTGCCGGCGTGGTGCTGTTCGGTTCGGTGGCTGCCAGCGGCATTCGCACTCTGGCGAAGGTGGAGTATAAGGACAATATGAATCTGGTGGTGGTGGCGACGGCGATCGCTTTCGGCATGATCCCGATTGTGATGCCGACTTTTTACGATCAGTTCCCGAATTGGGTCCGCACTTTGCTGCATTCTGGCATTAGCGCGTCGTGTCTGGCGGCGCTGTTGCTGAATCTGTTGTTCAACCGGATCGATGCGGCAGAGAAAAATGCGACGGAGGAGGAGCTTTCCTGAAGAGAGCAGGCGCAGCGGACTGCGCCCGTAAGGATCAAAGGATCAATCGTGCCGCAGGAAGCTGTCGGCATCGCGCCAGGCCGGGAAAGCGCTGCGGTAACTCTGCAGGTTTTCCAGCGACAGTTCGGCGTCCAGCCGTGCGGCGGCGCCCGGTTCCGCCTGCGCCAGCGTTTCGCCTTGCGGGCTGAGGATCAGGCTGTCGCCGCTGTAGTTCAGCCCGTTGCCGTCTTCGCCAACGCGGTTGCAGCCGGCCACGTAGACCTGATTCTCAATGGCGCGTGCGGCCAGCAGCGTTTGCCAGTGTTTGCTGCGCGGCGCCGGCCAATTGGCGACGTACAGCGCCAGATCGTAATCCTGCTGGTAGCGGGACCACACCGGGAAGCGCAGGTCGTAACAGATCTGCGGCAGAATGCGCCAGCCGCGCCACTCGAAAATCTCGCGTTTTTTACCGGCGCGGTAATGCAGGTGCTCGCCGGCCATGCGGAACAGGTGGCGCTTATCGTAAGCATGCACCCGGCCGTGAGGTTCGACCAACAAGAAACGGTTGACTGCGCCCTCGGCAGTTTTCAGCGCCACGCTACCACCGACCAGAGCGTTGCTTTTGCTGGCCCAGCCGTGCAGCCAGGCGATCACCTGTTGTTCCGGCAGCGCGCTTTCCCCGGCGTCCATCGCGAAGCCGGTGGTGAACATTTCCGGCAGCACGATCAGATCGCGGCCGGTCAGCGGTGCCAGCAGCTCATCGAAATGGCGCAGGTTGGCTTCGCCGTCGCGCCAGACCAGCGGTTGCTGCAACAGGGTAATTTTTAAAGTCGACATAACCGCTCCGCAGCCGCATCCAGCGTGGCGTCCTGTTTAGCGAAGCACAGCCGGATCAATTTATGAGGGAAAGGATCGGCACAGAAGACCGACAGCGGAATTGCCGCCACGCCCACGTGCTCGGTTAACCAATGACAGAAAGCGACGTCATCCAAATCGGAGACCGCGCTGTAATCCGCCAGCAAGAAGTATGTACCTTCACAGGGTAAAATTTCCAGTCGGCTGTTTGACAGCGCCTGCACAAAGCGATCGCGCTTGGCGCGGTAAAACGCCGATAACTGTTGCCAATGCTCCGGCTCGCTGCGCAGCATATCCGCCAGCGCCAGCTGTGCCGGGGTATTGACCGAGAAAGTCAGGTATTGATGCACTTTACGTACTTCGGCGCTCAGCGCGGCGGGGGCCACGCAGTAACCCACTTTCCAACCTGTCATGTGGAAGGTTTTGCCGAAAGAAGACACCGCAATGGCGCGTTGCCGCAGTTGCGGATGGGCCAGCACGCTGGCATGGCCGCCCTGGGCAAAGCAAATATGCTCATACACTTCGTCGCTCAGCACATAGATTTCGTGATCGCTAATCGCGCGCCACAGCTGTTGCATATCTTCCGCCTGCCAGGTGGTGGCGGACGGGTTGTGCGGCGTATTGAGGATCACCAACCGGGTACGTGGCGAAAGCAATTCGGCAAACTGCTGCCAGTCCACGCCGAATGCAGGCGGCTGTAGCGCAATGCGCTTCAATGTGCCGCCAGACAGCGTGACCGCCGGCGCATAGCTGTCGTAGCTCGGGTCGAAACAAATCACTTCATCGCCGGGGCGCACCAAGGCGCTGATGGCGGCGAACAGCGCTTCTGTGGCGCCTGCCGTCACCGTGACTTCGCTGGCGGCGTCCGGCAGCCAACCGTACAGCCCGGCGGTTTTCTCGGCGATGGCTTCGCGCAATGGCACAACACCGGTCATGGGGGCATATTGGTTGGCCCCCTGGCTGACGTGCCAGGCCAGGCGATCTTTCAGATAATCCGGGCCATCGAAATCGGGGAAGCCCTGCGACAGGTTGATCGCCTGATACTGCGCCGCCAGCGCACTCATCTGCGTGAAAATGGTGGTGCCCAGAGCGGGCAATTTACTGTCGGGAATCAATGCTGATGTGCTCATAGCAGGCTAATACTCCTGGCGCTTAGGTTGCCGTCAATATAACACGATGTTAGTATTTGGCAATCAAGACGCTTAGATGGCTAAATGAAGAAAAGATCTAACTATATAAGCAAATCATTCTAAGCTTCACCTGCTGGACGACCTTACTGACCGGGAAAAATAATGACAGAAAATCCGCAACTTATAGCGTTATTGGCTGCCTGCCACTGGATTGGCGAAAAGGGCTGGTGCCCGGCGACCGGCGGCAATATGTCGCTGCGTCTCGACAATCAACGCTGCCTGGTGACCGAATCCGGCAAGGATAAAGGCAGCCTGACCGAAACGGACTTCCTGCTGGTGGAAACGGCGACCAATCATGTGCCGAGCGGCCGCACGCCTTCGGCGGAAACCGGCCTGCATACCCTGATTTACCGGCTGTATCCGCAGATAGGTGCGGTACTGCACACCCATTCGGTGAATGCGACCGTACTGTCGCGCGTTGAACGCAGCGATGGGCTGGTGTTGCAGGGCTATGAAATGCAAAAATCGCTCGGCGGCCAGAGCAGCCATCTGGACAGCGTGATTATTCCCATTTTCGATAACGATCAGGATATTCCGCGGCTTGCGGCGCGCGTGGCGGCGTATGCCGAAGTGACGCCACTGCAGTACGGTTTTCTGGTCCGTGGACACGGCCTGTATTGCTGGGGCCGCCAGGTCGCGGAAGCCCGTCGTCACCTTGAAGGGCTGGAGTTCCTGTTCCAGTGCGAACTGCAACGCCGTTTACTGGAGGCTAAATGATCCGCGCCATCGTCACCGATATTGAAGGCACCACCAGCGATATTCGCTTCGTGCACCAGGTGCTGTTTCCCTATGCGCGTGAGCGGCTGGCCGAGTTTCTCCGTCAGCACGCTGCCGATGCCGAAGTGGCCGCACCGCTGGCCGCGCTGCGGCAGGAGATTGAGCAACCGCAGGCGGACATTGAGCAACTGATTGCCGCGCTGTACCGTTTTATGGATGAAGATCGCAAATCCACCGCGCTGAAGGCGCTGCAGGGCATCATTTGGCGCAGCGGCTACCGGAACGGTGATTTTCGCGGCCATCTGTACCCGGAAGTGGCTGGGCAACTGGCCGCCTGGCAGCAGCAAGGGTTGAAACTGTACGTCTACTCTTCCGGCTCGGTGGAGGCGCAAAAGCTGCTGTTCGGCTACAGCGACGCCGGGGATTTACAGCCGCTGTTCAGCGGCTATTTCGATACCCACGTCGGCGCCAAGCGTGAAACCGCTTCGTACCGAAATATCGCCGCTGAAATCGGCATTGCGCCCGACGAGCTGTTGTTTCTTTCCGACATTCATCAAGAGTTGGACGCCGCACGCGCCGCAGGCTGGCGTACTTGTCAGTTGATCCGCGACGACGCCGATGCGCAGAGCCGGCACCCGCAGGTTAACCGTTTTGATCAGATCGATTTAGGGGAGTTTGCCTCATGAGTGGATTGACCATTTTCAGCGATAAAGAGCCGCAGCAGCCGTTATGGCAAAGCCAGGATGCCGAGGCCATTCAACGGCAACTGACGCAAATTGGCGTGCGCTTCGAGCGCTGGCAGGCGGATCGCGAACTGGGTGAAAACCCGGAGCCGGCGGCGGTGATTGCCGCCTATCAGCACGAGATTGATCGGCTGGTGGCGGAGAAGGGTTATCAGAGTTGGGACGTGATCAGCATGCGTCCGGATAATGAGCAACGCGAAGTCTTGCGCAGCAAATTTCTTTCCGAACATACGCACGGCGAAGATGAGGTGCGCTTCTTTGTGGCCGGCGCGGGGCTGTTTTGCCTGCATCTGGATGGCAAGATCTTCCAGATCCTGTGCGAGAAGAACGATCTGATCTCGGTACCGGCCAATACCCGTCACTGGTTCGACATGGGGTCGGCGCCCAACTTTACCGCGATCCGCGTCTTCGATAATCCGGAAGGTTGGGTCGCGCATTTCACCGGCGACAGGATCGCCGATGCCTATCCGCGCCTGGATTAACGTTTAACGGGGCGGCTTTTGCGCCCCGTTATTGATTACCCCAGTGCCCGCTGGAAGATCCCGTCATTAACCTGTTGCGGCGTAATCACGCCGCTGTCGAACACCCAACCGCTAATCAGCGCCGCAGGCGTCACGTCAAACGCCGGGTTATAAACCGGGGCATCGGCAGGCGCCCACTGGCATGATCCGAAACTGCCGGACACGCCGGTCACTTCGGTTGCGGCCCGTTGCTCAATCGGGATGGCCGCGCCGTTCGGGCAGTGCGGATCGTGGGTGGTGTGCGGGGCGGCCACGTAGAACGGAATGCGGTGATAGTGCGCCAGCACCGCCAGGCTGTAGGTGCCAATCTTGTTGGCGACGTCGCCGTTGGCGGCAATGCGGTCTGCGCCAACCCACACGGCATCTACCTGGCCCTGCGCCATCAGGCTGGCGGCCATCGAATCGCAAATCAACCGGTAGGGAATGCCGAGCTCGCCCAGCTCCCAGGCGGTAAGACGGCCGCCCTGCAGCAACGGACGGGTTTCGTCGACCCACACCTGCTGTACTTTCCCTTGCTGATGGGCGCGCAACAGCACCCCGATAGCCGTGCCGATACCGGCGGTCGCCAGGCCACCGGTATTGCAATGGGTCAGCAGGCGGCTGCCGGGCTGTACCAGTTCCGCGCCGTGATCGGCGATCCGATCGCACAATTTACGGTCTTCTTCCACCAGTCGCAACGCTTCCTCCACCATCGCAGGCACCCACTGCGGTTGTGCCAGAGCCTGCTTCATGCGGTCCAGATTGTTCATCAGATTAACCGCCGTCGGGCGCGAGGCGCGTAAGGTGGCCAAGGCTTGCTCCAGTTCTTCACGCGGCAGACCGCGTTCCGCCAGCAGCGCCAGCAACAGGCTGGCGGACAGGCCGATAAGCGGTGCGCCCCGTACCCGCAAGGTGAGGATATGATCGACCAACTCTTCTACGGTGTCACATTGGCGCCACTGTTTTTCCTGCGGTAAAGCCTGCTGATCGAGGATCCAAAGTCGGTTGTCACTCAGGGTCAAACTGGTGGTGTTAAGCGATTGCATCGGCAGTTAAATCCTTGTTGCGTTGTTATTGCATCTGAAAAGGTATTCTGCCAACATGCCATACGGATGTATAGACGTCCAAATGCTTTTACGTCTAAAAAATAACATCGCTGCGTCAGTGAGAAAAATCAGAGGGGTTGGGAATGTCGCTTTATCGTACCTTTACTGCTGCCGATGCCGTTGAATATGCCCGCCAATACGGGCAGTTGGCCGATCCGCAGGCGCTGGTGAGCGCTGACGAGATTGGTGACGGCAACCTGAACCTGGTGTTCAAAATCCGCGATCGCGACGGCGTAAGCCGGGTGATCGTCAAACAGGCGTTGCCGTACGTACGCTGCGTGGGCGAATCCTGGCCGCTGACCCTGGATCGGGCGCGCATTGAAGCGGAAACCCTGTTGATCCACGGCGGCGTTTGCCCACGGCATACGGTGAAGGTGCTGCATCACGATCCTGAATTGGCGGTGATGGTGCAGGAGGATCTTTCCGATCACCATATCTGGCGCAACGAGCTGATCAAAGGCCACTATTACCCGTTGGCGGCCGGACAACTGGCGGAATATCTGGCGCAAACCCTGTTTCATACCTCCGATTTTTACCAGACGGCGCAAGAAAAAAAGACCGAGGTCAGCCGCTTCACCAACCCTGAGCTGTGCCAGATCACCGAAGATCTGTTCTTTACCGATCCCTATATCGATCACGAACGCAATCAGTTCGACGAGGCGCTGCTGCCGCAGGTGCGAGCGCTGCGTGACGATACCGCGCTGAGGCTGGCGGTGGCCGGGCTGAAGCACCGTTTCCTCAGCAAGGCGGAAGCGCTGCTGCATGGCGATATTCACAGCGGCTCGATTTTTGTTGCGGAAGGCAAGCTGAAGGCGATAGATGCCGAGTTTGGTTTCTATGGCCCGATAGGTTTTGACGTCGGCAACGCGTTGGGTAACCTGTTGCTGAATTACTGCGGCCTGCCTGGCCTGCTAGGGCCGCGCGATGCCGCCGCCGGGCGGGAGCAGCGCCTGCAGGACGTGCGTGAACTCTGGCTGATTTTTGCCGATCGCTTCCTGGCATTGTGCCACCAACAAACCCGCGAGATTGCGCTGGCGGTGCCGGGCTATGCCGAACAGTTCCTGCAGCAGGTATGGACCGATGCCATAGGTTACTGCGGCAGCGAGCTGATCCGCCGCACTATCGGCCTGGCACACGTCGCCGATCTGGACAGCATCAGCGATGCCGAAATGCGCGCCGAATGCCAGCGCAGTGCCCTGAGCCTGGGCCGTGCGCTGATCGTCAACGCGGCGCAGATTGAGCATATCGACGCACTGCTGGCGCGTATCCGCCAGAACGGCTAGGCGTTGTTTGGGCACCGCCGGCAGGAAGAGGGTGCTCATGGATCTCTGTCTGACAACCAACGGGCGGGGCGAACCCCGCAGTTGGGTTGCCTTACCCTTCGGATTCGTAAGCCAAAATGGCCGCAACCTCCGTGTCTCCCAGTTTGATGCGCAGTTCACATAGCGAACCGCGAGTGATCAACATGAACGCAATCAGCGTCATGCAGATAATCATCAGCCTCAGAACGACCCGTTCCTGCTGCATTTCTGACCTCCTTATCCTTGCCTTCCGGCGGGTAAGAGGCTAACCTGATGTTGTTTGGACATTCAGAGTGGCCTCGGGTTGATAATATCGACTCGGGGCCTTTCTCTTTCTATCCGTTGCTTATGCCCCGGAAAGAAAGATCCAGAGCACCCGCTACGCAGTCTATCCGATTATTCCCGGGTTAAATTAGTCGTTCTGGCAAGGTTGCGAGCCGCCGCGCATTTTGCTGCAGCACAAAAAGAAAAAGGGGCGATAATCATCGCCCCTGGGTGAATGGGAGTAACGCTGTTACGCCGCTTCGGTGTGCTGCTGGCGTTTAGACGGCGCTACCGGTTTTTCCGGCTTGTTGGCCGCCAGCGCATCCGGCTCGAAGTCATCTACGTTGATGGAACGCAGGCGGCTCTCTTCGGCTTTCACCAGGATCTTCGCTTCATCGGCGCTGATCTTGCCTTCTTCCAGCGCACGCTGTGCCAGGCGATCCAAACGGGTAAACGGCAGGTTTTTGCCGCTTTCCTTGCACAGGCGCAGATGAATCGGCTCGGCGGCAATGACGTCAGCCAGCGCGGCTTCCAACAGGCCAACCGGGTTATGCTCGCTTGGCGTCAGGTACTGGCCACGGCCCAAACGGCTGCGGGTTGCGGACGGCTGCTGGATGATCTTGGCCAACTGGTGGTCCAGACGGTCAGAAGGTGCGGTATGCACGCGGCCGAACGGGAAGATCACGAAGCGCATTGCGCCGGCGATAAAGCGGTTCGGGAAGTTGCGCAGCAGATCGTCCAACGCCTGTTCTGCCTGATGCAGACTGTCCTGCACCCCCCAGTGTACCAGTGGCAAATCTTCTTTCTGACGGCCTTCATCCTCAAAACGTTTCAGCGTCGCGGAAGCCAGGTACATCTGGCTGAGAATATCCCCCAGACGGGCGGAGATACGCTCGCGGCGTTTCAGGCTGCCGCCCAGCACGCCCATGGAGACGTCCGACAGCAGCGCCAGGTTCGCGCTCAGGCGGTTCAACTGTTGGTAGTAACGGCGTGTCGCATCTTTGGTCGGCGTGCTGCTGGTGCGGCCATTGGTCAGGCCCAGCCAGAAGCTGCGTACCTTGCTGCTGCCCACGTGGCCCAGATGGCCGAACAGCGATTTGTCGAAGGCGTTCAGATCATTGCTTTGCGCAGCCGCCATCTCGTCCAGTACGTAGGGATGGCAGCGGATGGCGCCCTGGCCGAAGATCATCATGGTGCGGGTCAGGATATTGGCGCCTTCAACCGTGATGGCGATCGGTGCGCCCTGGTAGGCTCGGGCCAGGAAGTTGGATTTGCCCAACATGATGCCTTTACCGCCGGCGATATCCATTGCATCAATGATTGCCTGCTGGCCTCTGTGGGTACAGTGGTATTTCACGATGGCTGACAGCACCGCCGGTTTCTCGCCCAGCATCAGGCCGCTGGTGATCAGCGTTGCCGCCGCATCCATCACATAGGTGTTACCGGCGATACGCGCCAACGGCTCTTCGATGCCTTCCATCTTGCCGATAGAGATCTTGAATTGACGGCGGATATGGGCGTAAGCGCCAATGGCCAGCGCCATAGACTTCACGCTGCCGGTCGAGTTGGAAGGCAGGGTGATGCCGCGGCCTACCGACAGACACTCAACCAGCATGCGCCAGCCCTGGCCGGCCATTTTTGGTCCGCCGATAATGTAATCGATAGGGACGAACACGTCGTTGCCGCGGGTTGGGCCGTTCTGGAACGGCACGTTCAGCGGGAAGTGGCGATTGCCGATTTCAACGCCTGGGGTGCTGGTCGGGATCAGCGCGCAGGTGATGCCCGGTGATTCGTTATCGCTCAGCAGGCGGTTCGGGTCATGCAGTTTGAACGCCAGGCCCAGCACGGTTGCGACCGGCGCCAGCGTGATATAGCGTTTGTTCCAGGTCAGGCGCATGCCCAATACCTGTTCGCCTTGCCACTCGCCCATGCAGACGGTGCCGACATCCGGAATAGCGCCGGCGTCTGAACCCGCTTCCGGGCTGGTCAGGGCGAAACAAGGGATCTCGTCGCCGCGCGCCAGGCCTGGCAGGTAGTGGTTTTTCTGCTCGTCGGTGCCGTAGTGTTGCAGCAGCTCGCCAGGGCCGAGGGAGTTTGGCACGCCGACGGTGATTGCCAGAATACCGGAAACGCCGGACAGTTTTTGCAGCACGCGCGCCTGGGCATAAGGAGAGAAGTCCAGGCCGCCGTATTCTTTCTTGATGATCATCGCAAAGAAGCGGTGTTCTTTCAGATAGGCCCACAGTTCCGGCGGCAAGTCGGCCAGTTCATGGGTGATCTGGAAGTCGTTCGCCATGCGGCAGGCTTCTTCCACCGGGCCGTCGATAAACGCTTGTTCTTCGGCGGTCAGTTGCGGTTTCGGGTAGTTATGCAGCTTGTTCCAGTCCGGTTGGCCGCGGAACAGATCGCCTTCCCACCAGGTGGTGCCGGCTTCGATCGCTTCTTTCTCGGTGGTGGACATCGGCGGCATTACCTTGCGGAACGCGCGCAGCGCCGGAGCGGACAGCATCGAACGGCGCAGGGAAGTCACGTTCAGCGGCAGAAGGACGATCACCAGCGGCAGCAGCATCCAGAAGCTCCACAGGCCGATAACGCCCATGGCGGCGGTGTATGCCAGCAGAATAAGGCTACTGAGGGTGAGGTTCACTCGGTGATAAAACATCACACCAATGAGTGCCAGTAAAACAACAATACTAAGAACCATCATAAGAAGCTCCGAAGTAGTAAGAGGTCTGACCTGTTGTATGTATGTAATAGGTTTTAGTACAACCCCATATTTTTATCAATGCATTTACAGTTTAATTACAACTTAAGTCACAAACTGAGCGCATCAATAATCAAAAACCTCACTCGTACCTCAACCGGCGCGCTGTTTGGCTCACAGTGCTTCTCGGTTTTTCCCCGATCCGGTACACTGCGAAGCGGAAGATTGACGATAACAAGAGGTTCCTCATGTACCACGACCTTATTCGCAGTGAACTGAACGAAGCGGCCGATACCCTGGCGAAATTTATCAATGACGATGCCAATATCGACGCCATTCAACGCGCGGCAGTGCTGCTGGCCGATTCCTTTAAAGCCGGTGGGAAAGTGATTTCCTGTGGCAATGGCGGTTCTCACTGTGACGCCATGCACTTTGCCGAAGAGCTGACCGGTCGCTACCGCGAAAACCGCCCGGGCTATCCGGCGATTGCCATTTCCGATGTCAGCCACCTGTCTTGCGTCAGCAACGATTTCGGTTACGAATACGTGTTCTCACGTTACGTGGAAGCGGTAGGCCGTGAAGGCGACGTATTGTTGGGTATTTCCACTTCGGGCAATTCGGGCAACATCATTAAAGCTATCGAAGCGGCGCGCGCCAAAGGGATGAAAGTGATCACCCTGACGGGTAAAGACGGCGGCAAAATGGCCGGCTCCGCCGATGTGGAAATCCGCGTACCGCACTTCGGCTACGCAGACCGTATTCAGGAAATCCATATCAAAGCGATTCACATCTTGATTCAGCTGATTGAAAAAGAGATGGTTAAAGCGTAATGGCTTCAGGGGGCATGCCGCCCCCGCGACATTTTTAGGGGCGCCGCATGCTGCGCCCGCATAGACAGTGCCAGTGTGGGTAAGGAGTGGCAAGCGATGTGTGAACTGCTCGGGATGAGCGCGAACGTACCGACCGATATCTGCTTTAGCTTTACCGGGCTGGTTCAGCGCGGTGGCCGTACCGGGCCACATAAAGATGGCTGGGGCATTACCTTCTATGAAGGGAACGGCTGCCGTACGTTTAAGGATCCCCAACCGAGTTTCGATTCGCCGATCGCCCGCCTGGTGCAGGAGTACCCGATCAAATCCTGCGCGGTGGTCTCGCATATCCGCCAGGCCAACCGCGGCGAAGTGGCGCTGGAAAATACCCACCCCTTTACCCGCGAACTGTGGGGCCGCAACTGGACCTACGCGCACAATGGTCAGTTGAAAGGCTATCGCCAGTTGGAAACCGGCACCTTCCGCCCGGTGGGCCAGACTGACAGCGAATATGCGTTCTGCTGGCTGCTGCATCAGCTTTCCCTGAAATACCCGCGCACCCCGAGCCGTTGGCCGCCGGTATTCCGCTATATCGCTTTGCTGGCGGATCAACTGCGCAAGAAAGGGGTATTCAATATGTTGCTGTCGGACGGGCGTTTTGTGATGGCCTACTGCTCCACCAACTTATATTGGATCACCCGCCGCGCGCCGTTTGGCAAAGCCACGTTGCTCGATCAGGATGTGGAGATTGATTTTCAGCAGCAGACCACACCTGACGATGTGGTCACCGTGATTGCTACCCAACCGCTGACGGCGAATGAAACCTGGCACAAGATTGCGCCAGGCGAGTTCGCATTATTTCACTTCGGTGAGCGGCTTGGTTTGAGCGAAGGGGTTGGTGCTGGCAGCGGGAGCCGTTGACGCGTACTGCGTCATCTGGTTGCTGCTCATGACGGGCTGACCCAGCACGTACTGGCCATTGGAGACGCTGACCACCGGTGGCTGGTGATTCTTGACGAAGTAGTCGTAGCCCGGTTTCAACTGGTTCCAGAAGGCGATATCGCTGGATGAGCGGTGACGCTTCAGGTTCTGTTCGGTCATGCGGAACGGATAGATGCTGATATCGATCCGGTTCTGACCATAAGCGAATGCGGCTTCTACGTAACGGTAGATCTCATCCATATAGGTGTTGGTCATCGCGTAACAGCCAATCGATTTACATTCGCCGTGGATCATCAGATAAGCGCCGGAATAACCCTGCGACTTGTCGTAATCGTTCGGGAAGCCGATATTTATTGCGCGATAATATTTGCTATCGGGTTTCAGATGGCGTGCGTCGACGCTATAAAAACCTTCCGGGCTTTTGAAGTCGCCTTCACGGCGTTTCGGGCCGAGTCCGCCGGAAAAATTACAGATGCGGAAGGAGTTCACCAGACGGAATTCGTTGCCCATTTTGGCATACAATTCCAGCGTGCGTTCTTCTTTGAAGATCTGAATATAGACCGGTGAACCTACTAATTGCTGTTTAACTACCGGTGCCTCGGGAACCTGCTCGCTGGCGCTGCAGGCCGTGATCATCGGCAAAGAAAAAAGCATCGCAAACAACAGCGCGATTTTGCTCATTATTATTCCTGCTTATATTTATCTGCTGGCTCAATGAACTCGGCCGGCATGCCACTGATTATTGTTTTACTGCGTTAAAACCCCGCCAGATTACCAGTGTGTTTTTTTTTAGCAATATGCGATATGTATAAAAAAACTACAAACTTCGATAAAAGTGAATCGACAGGCAGTTTTTAACGATTGGTGATGCAAAACAGCAGAAATTTAATTGCATTTGCTTGACTCAGGTCACTGCTCAACGCAGAACAAAGTGGTGAAAAATGTTAATATTCCGGCTCCAATTAACCTGTTGTTGCAGTTGCATAAGAAGGCCTTGAGCTTATCTCCATGGCGATAACATGGGCTCTGCGGCAACAAGGTATTAACAGCGTTTTTGTCGAGAAAACCTTTTTTATCGTGCCAAACGAGGCCGGCGGGAGTTAATCAAGGGAATGTGCGTAACCCCATTTTATCGGCGCGAAAAAATTCATGTTGAGCGTGATGCCGTTGCGCTTAACCCGGAGGCTGCCGTTGCAGTCTCATCATCCAGGCATCGTCAGCACCAGCCTCTGGGGCCGGTAAGACGTGTAAACCTAGCCAACATCGTATAAATCCTATGATTAAAATCAGAAAAGGGTTAGATCTGCCCATTGCCGGAGCCCCGGTTCAGGCGATTCAGGACGGCCCACCAGTTCAGCATGTTGCCCTGCTTGGGGAAGAATACGTCGGCATGCGCCCTTCCATGTTAGTGCAGGAAGGCGATACCGTTAAGAAAGGCCAGGCGCTGTTCGAAGATAAAAAGAACCCCGGGGTTTTCTTCACGGCTCCCGCCAGCGGGCGCATTGCGGCAATCAACCGCGGTGAGCGCCGCGTGTTGCAGTCCGTGGTGATTGCGATAGAAAACGGCGGTGACGAGCAACTTGAGTTCGCTCATTATCCGGTCGCCGAACTGGCGGAGCTGCTGCGAGAGCAGGTTGAAGGCGAACTGATCGCCAGCGGCCTGTGGACCGCGCTGCGCACCCGCCCCTTCAGTAAAACGCCGTGTCCCGGCACCATCCCGCGCGCCATCTTCGTGACCGCCATGGACAGCCAGCCGTTGGCCGCCGATCCGCAGGTGATCATTGCCGGGCAACGGGAGGCCTTTAACGCCGGGCTGGCGGTGCTGGCGCGCCTGACCGACGGCAAGCTGCACGTTTGCCACGCCGCAGGTGCGAATCTGGGCAAACAGCCTGGCGCGCAGATAACCTACAACGAATTCGCCGGCCCGCATCCCGCCGGGCTGGTGGGCACCCACATTCACTTCCTCGAACCGGTCAGTTTGAAAAAAACCGTCTGGCATATCGGCTATCAGGACGTCATCGCCATCGGCACGCTGTTCACCACCGGCCATCTCGACACCCGTCGGGTGGTGGCGCTGGCCGGGCCGCAGGTGGAACAGCCGGTGCTGCTGCGTACCCGGTTGGGCGCCAGCATTGAGCAACTGACCGCCGGTCGCCTTAAAAGCGGCGAGAACCGGGTGATTTCCGGCTCGGTACTGAGCGGTACTCATGTCGCCGGCCCGAATGCGTATCTCGGCCGTTTTCACTCGCAGGTTTGCGTGCTGCAGGAAGGGCGTGATAAACAGCTGTTCGGCTGGATCGCGCCTTCGCCGGACAAATTCTCCATCACCCGCACCACGCTGGGCCACTTCCTGAAAAATAAGCTGTTCGCCTTCTCGACCACCACCCACGGCGGCGAGCGCGCAATGGTCCCGATCGGCAACTACGAACGGGTGATGCCGCTGGATATTCTGCCGACTCTGCTGCTGCGCGATCTGCTGGCGGGCGATACCGACAGCGCGCAGGCGCTGGGTTGTCTGGAGCTGGATGAAGAAGATCTGGCGCTGTGCACTTTCGTTTGTCCGGGCAAGTATGAATATGCGCCGGTGCTGCGCGACGTGCTGACCAAGATTGAGCAGGAAGGATAACCGATGGGCCTGAAGAACTTTTTTGACAAGATCGAGCATCACTTCACGCCGGGCGGCAAGCTGGAAAAGTGGTACCCGCTGTTTGAAGCGACCACCACGGTGTTTTATACCCCCGGTCTGGTGACGCGCGGGGCTTCGCATGTGCGCGACGCCATCGATCTGAAACGCATGATGATCCTGGTGTGGTTGGCGGTATTCCCGGCGATGTTCTGGGGTATGTACAACGTCGGCCAGCAGGCCATTCCGGCGCTGCACCATCTGTACAGCGGCGATCAACTGCAGCAGGTGCTGGCGGGCGACTGGCATTACCGGTTGGCGCAATGGCTGGGGGCGTCGCTGGCGGCGGATGCCGGTTGGATCAGCAAAATGGTGCTGGGCGCCTGCTACTTTATGCCGATCTACGCCGTGGTGTTTCTCGTCGGCGGTTTCTGGGAAGTGCTGTTCGCGGTCATCCGCAAGCATGAGATTAACGAAGGTTTCTTCGTCACCTCTATTTTGTTTGCGCTGATTGTGCCGCCAACGCTGCCGCTGTGGCAGGCGGCGCTGGGCATCAGCTTCGGCGTGGTGGTGGCGAAAGAGATTTTCGGCGGCACCGGGCGCAATTTCCTCAACCCGGCGCTGGCGGGGCGCGCTTTCCTGTTCTTCGCCTATCCGGCGCAGATCTCCGGTGACCTGGTGTGGACCGCCGCCGACGGCTTCTCCGGCGCGACGCCCTTGGCGCAATGGAGCGTGGGCGGGGCACACAGCCTGAGCAACGTAGCCACCGGCCAGTCGATCAGTTGGATGGACGCCTTCCTCGGCAACATCCCGGGTTCGGTCGGTGAGGTCTCCACGCTGATGATCCTGATCGGCGGTGCAATTATCCTGTTTGGCCGCGTGGCTTCCTGGCGCATTGTTGCCGGCGTGATGCTCGGCATGATGGCCACCGCCTTCCTGTTCAACAGCATCGGTTCCGCCACCAACCCGCTGTTCGCCATGCCGTGGTATTGGCATCTGGTGTTGGGCGGCTTTGCCTTCGGCATGATCTTTATGGCCACCGACCCGGTTTCCGCCGCCTTTACCAACAAGGGAAAGTGGTGGTACGGCATCCTGATTGGCGTGATGTGCGTGTTGATCCGGGTGGTCAACCCGGCCTACCCGGAAGGCATGATGCTGGCGATCCTGTTCGCCAACCTGTTCGCGCCGCTGTTCGATTATCTGGTGGTGCAGGCCAACATCAAGCGGAGAAAAGCCCGTGGCGAATGAATCTAAAAACGACACTATCGGTAAAACGCTGCTGGTGGTGCTGCTGCTGTGTCTGGTGTGTTCGGTAGTGGTGGCGGGTTCCGCCGTCGGCCTGAAGTCCAAACAGCAAGAGCAAAAGCTGCTCGACAAGCAGCGCAATATCCTCGATGTGGCTGGCCTGTTGCAGCCGAAGATGGAAGGCGAGCAGGTCAAGGCGCTGTTCACCCAGCGTATCGAACCGCGCCTGCTGGATTTGAACAGCGGCGAGTTTGTGGCGGGCAATGCGGCGGCGTTCGATCTGGCCGCTGCGCTGCGTGACGATGCCAAAAGCGTCGCCTTATCGACGGGCGAAGATCCGGCCGGCATCAAACGCCGCAGCAACCGGGCGGAGATCTATCTGGTGCGCGATAACGGCGGGGCGGTGAATCAAATCGTGCTGCCGGTCTACGGCACCGGCCTGTGGTCGATGATGTACGCTTTTGTGGCGCTGGACAGCGACGGCAACAGGGTGAAAGGCATCACGTATTACGATCAGGGGGAAACCCCGGGCCTGGGCGGTGAAGTTGAGAATGCCGGTTGGCGCCAGCAGTGGATCGGCAAAAAGCTGTTTGATAACGACGGCAAGCCGGCGATCCGCGTGGTGAAAGGCGGGGCGCGCCCGGGGGATGAGCACGGAGTGGATGGTTTGTCCGGTGCCACGCTGACCTCCAACGGCGTGCAGCACACTTTTGATTTCTGGTTGGGCGATCAAGGTTTCGGCCCATTCCTGAAAAAAGTTCGTGAAGGAGCGCTGAAAAATGGCTGATTCCAAAGAGATTAAGCGGGTCCTGTTCGGGCCATTGTTTGATAACAACCCGATAGCCTTGCAGGTCCTCGGGGTGTGTTCCGCGTTGGCGGTGACCACCAAGCTGGAAACGGCGGTGGTGATGACCATCGCGGTGACCCTGGTCACGGCGTTCTCCAGCTTCTTTATTTCCCTGATCCGTCACCATATTCCGAACAGCGTGCGCATCATCGTGCAGATGGCGATTATCGCCTCTCTGGTGATTGTGGTCGATCAGCTGCTGCGCGCCTATGCGTTCGAGATTTCCAAGCAGCTGTCGGTGTTTGTCGGCCTGATCATCACCAACTGTATCGTGATGGGCCGCGCAGAAGCCTACGCCATGAAGTCGCCACCGATTGAAAGCTTTATGGACGGTATCGGCAACGGGCTGGGTTATGGAGTGATTCTGGTGCTGGTCGGTTTCCTGCGCGAGCTGATTGGTTCGGGCAAGCTGTTTGGCATTCCGGTGCTGGATACGGTGCAGAACGGCGGCTGGTATCAGCCGAACGGCCTGTTCCTGCTGGCACCGAGCGCGTTCTTTATCATCGGCCTGCTGATTTGGGTGCTGCGCACTCTGAAGCCCGCACAGATCGAAAAGGAGTAACGGCCGATGGAACATTATATCAGCCTGTTTGTGCGCGCGGTGTTCGTCGAGAACATGGCGTTGGCGTTCTTCCTGGGGATGTGCACCTTCCTGGCGGTGTCGAAGAAGGTGTCGACCGCCTTCGGCCTGGGCATCGCGGTGACCATAGTGCTCGGCATCTCGGTGCCGGCGAACAATCTGGTCTACAACCTGGTGCTGCGCGATGGCGCGCTGATGGAAGGCGTCGATCTGAGCTTCCTCAACTTCATTACCTTTATCGGCGTGATCGCGGCGTTGGTGCAGATTCTGGAGATGATCCTCGATCGCTTCTTCCCATCGTTGTACAACGCACTCGGCATTTTCCTGCCACTGATCACCGTGAACTGCGCCATTTTCGGCGGCGTGTCCTTTATGGTGCAACGCGACTACAACTTTGCAGAATCGGTGGTGTACGGCTTCGGCTCCGGCACCGGCTGGATGCTGGCGATTGTCGCGATGGCGGGGATCCGCGAAAAACTCAAGTATGCCAACGTCCCCGCAGGGCTGCGCGGTCTGGGCATTACCTTTATCACCACCGGGCTGATGGCGTTGGGCTTTATGTCCTTCTCCGGTGTTCAGTTGTAAAGGCGGGAAGAATCTATGGAAATTATTTTAGGCGTCGCGATGTTTACCGGCATCGTTATGGTGCTGGTACTGCTGATCCTGTTCGCCAAATCAAAGCTGGTGAACACCGGTGACATTGCGGTGGAAGTTAACGGCGATCAGGGCAAGAGTTTTAACGCCCCGGCGGGCGACAAACTGCTGAACATGCTCTCCAGCCAGGGGATCTTCGTGTCCTCGGCCTGTGGCGGTGGCGGCTCCTGCGGCCAGTGCCGGGTGGTGATTAAAGAGGGCGGCGGCGATATCCTGCCGACCGAACTTTCGCACATCAACAAGCGCGAAGCGAAAGAAGGCTGCCGCCTGGCCTGCCAGGTGAACGTGAAGCAGAATCTGAAAATCGAGCTGCCGGAAGAGATTTTTGGCGTGAAAAAGTGGGAGTGCGAGGTTATCTCCAATGATAACAAAGCCACCTTTATCAAAGAGCTGAAGCTGAAAATCCCCGATGGCGAAGACGTGCCGTTCCGCGCCGGCGGGTTTATCCAGATAGAAGCGCCTGCCCACGACATCAGCTATGCCGATTTTGACGTACCGGAGGAGTACCGCGGCGATTGGGACAAGTTCAACCTGTTCCGCTACCGCTCGGCGGTGAACGACACCACGGTGCGCGCTTACTCAATGGCGAACTACCCGGATGAAAAAGGCATCATCATGCTCAACGTGCGTATCGCTACGCCGCCGCCGCGCGCGCCGGACGTGCCGCCGGGCATTATGTCCTCCTATATCTGGTCGCTGAAGGCCGGCGACAAGGTGACCATCTCCGGGCCGTTCGGCGAGTTCTTCGCCAAAGACACCGATGCCGAAATGATCTTTATCGGCGGTGGCGCCGGCATGGCGCCAATGCGCTCGCATCTCTTCGATCAGCTCAATCGCCTGAACTCGAAGCGTAAAATCACCTTCTGGTACGGCGCGCGTTCGCTGCGTGAAATGTTCTATGAGGATGATTTCAATCGGTTGCAGGCGGAGAATGAAAACTTCACCTGGCACGTGGCGCTGTCCGATCCCCAGCCTGAGGATAACTGGACCGGCTACACCGGCTTTATCCATAATGTTCTGCTGGAGAACTATCTGAAGCACCACCCGGCGCCGGAAGACTGCGAGTTTTATATGTGCGGCCCGCCGATGATGAACGCCGCAGTGATCAAGATGTTGAAAGATCTGGGGGTCGAAGATGAAAATATCATGCTGGATGACTTTGGTGGCTAAATGCGCATTGGGGCAATGAAGGGCTGGATGAGGGCGGTGGCGCTGGGCGCCACGTTGTTATTGACCGGTTGCGGGCCGGAACAGGTGAATCTCGATGGCAAAACCATGGGGACCTCTTATTCGATCCGTTATGTCACCGGTGACGACACGCCGTCGGCGGCCAAAATACAGGCGGAGATCGACAAACGCCTGGAGTTGGTGAACGATCAAATGTCCACCTACCGGCCGGGTTCGGAGCTGAGCCGCTTCAACGCCAGCCGCGAGGTGGGCAAGCCCTTCCCGGTCTCGGCCGCGACCACCGAGGTGGTGCTGGAAGCGTTGCGCATTAACCGCGTGACCGACGGCGCGCTGGACGTGACCGTCGGGCCGCTGGTCAATCTGTGGGGCTTTGGCCCGGAAGGGCGGCCGGACAAGGTGCCGAGCGCTGCCGAACTGGAACAGCGCCGCGCCTGGACCGGCATCGACAAACTGTCGGTGCAGGGCAACGCACTGGTGAAACACATTCCGGAACTGTATGTCGATCTCTCGTCCATCGCCAAAGGCTATGGCGTCGATGTGATAGCCCAGTACCTGCAATCGCAGCAGGTGAAAAATTACATGGTGGATATCGGCGGCGAGGTGCGTACCCGCGGCCACAACGGTGAGCAGAAACCCTGGCGTATCGCCATTGAGCGGCCGACGGCCGGCGTGGAGCAAAAAGCGCAGTTGGTGATCCAGCCGGGCGAGATATCAATCGCCACCTCAGGGGATTACCGCAACTACTTTGAGCAAGACGGCGTGCGCTATTCGCACACCATAGATCCGATCACCGGTCGGCCGATCCATCATCATCTGGTTTCGGTCACCGTACTGAGCCCGACCTGCATGGCCGCCGACGGCCTGTCGACCGGGCTGAACGTGCTGGGGCCGGAACGAGGTATGGCGTTGGCCAACCTGATGGGGATCCCGGTGTTCATGATTGTGAAAACCGCCAACGGATTTGAAGAGCGCTACTCTGAGGCGTTTAAACCCTATCTGAAAAAGATCTTATGAGGCCGCTATGTTGACGGTATTTATCGCCACCTTCGTGTTGTTTCTGCTGGTGATCGGCGGCATGTCGCTGGGCTATGTGTTCAAGCGCAAAAGCCTGCAGGGCAGTTGCGGCGGCATCACTTCGCTGGGGATAGAAAAGGTCTGCGACTGCCCGGAGCCCTGTGATGCGCGCAAGAAACGCGAAGCCAAAGCGGCGCTGCGGCGGCGGCAGTTGGAAAAACACCGGATCATCTGAAGACGAGGGGCGCACGTGGCGCCCCTTTCTCTACCGGCTATTTGGCCTTGCGGAAGTTTTTCGCGTCGGCCGGTGAGTTGACCATCACCCCGTCGGCCCCCAGCGCCAGTGCCTGCCGGTATTCCGCCGGTGAATTGACGCCGAACAAAATGATGTGCGCTGGACCTTGTGAACGGAAACAATCGATCGACTCTTTATCCCAGGTCAGAAACGCTTTCGAGCGCCCCTCGCCCAAAGTGTATTTCTCTACCACTTCCACTTCACGTTTCAGCTCCAGCCCGTACCAGCGCGGTTGCTGATTATCCGCTTTCAATTCGCACTGGTGCGCCATGGCGACATTGGCCAGCAGGGTGCGGGTTTCGTCGCGGCTTTCAAAGCGTTTGATTTGTGGCGGTAGCGCTTGCAGGTATTTGGCATCGGTAGAATACACGCGGGTGCGGTTCAGGCTATCGGCCTTTTCCAGCGTTGTCAGCAGCGCTTTGCCAAATTGCGTCGGATCGGCGTCCGGCGACTTGATATCCAGATAGAAGGTCACCTTGGGGAAAGCCTCCAGGATCTCGTCCAGACGCGGGATACCTATGCCTTTGCCGCGAAACGGATGCGTTTCACCTTTTACGAATGACCAGCCGGCATCCACTTTGGCCAGTTGATCGGCAGTATGGGCGGAGACTGGCCCCTGCTCGTTGGTCAATGCTTTGAGATCGGAAGGGCGGTACAGCACGATCGCGCCGTCTTTGGATTGCTGCAGCGTGATCCAAATGGCGTCGGCGCCATTTTTCAGGGCAGTTTCAATCGCGATGCGGGTGTTTTCCGGCGCGTCTGCGGTGCCGCCGCGGTGGGCGATAATGGCTGGGGCATGGCCGACGGCGGCACCCGTCGCCAGCGAAACCAGCGACAGTGCGGAAGCCAACAGCAAATGGGAAAACCTGATCATGCGGAATACCTTTTATGATGTACCCGTCGTCTTTCGAGCCGCAGCCTTGTGAGCCGTCACATGAAATCCATAGGGTACAAGGATGAGAGAGTAAGTCAGCGGAAATCATACTATTGAAAAATTAAGCTTTTTTAACAACGCGGAAATATCTGGCTCAAACGCCGTTTTTTCCATGTCCACCGAGTCTTGAGCTTTCGATTATTGGCTGTATACTTATACAGTGTTATTGGAGGCGCGATGCGTAAAATCATTCATGTCGATATGGACTGCTTCTTCGCGGCGGTAGAAATGCGCGACGATCCCAGCCTGCGCGATATTCCGTTGGCGATCGGCGGCAGCGCCGACCGACGCGGAGTGATCAGCACCGCCAACTACCCAGCACGCCGCTATGGCGTGCACAGTGCAATGTCGACGGCGATGGCGTTCAAACTGTGCCCACACCTCAAACTGTTGCCAGGCCGTATGGCGGCGTACAAGGAAGCCTCGCTGCACATTCGCGAAATTTTTGCCCGCTACACTCCGCTGATTGAACCGCTGTCGCTGGATGAAGCCTATCTGGACGTGACCGACTGCACCCAGTGCAACGGTTCGGCGACGCTGATCGCCCAGGAAATCCGCCAGGCGATTGCCGAAGAGCTTAATCTCACGGCCTCTGCGGGCATCGCACCGATCAAGTTCCTCGCCAAAATTGCCTCGGAGCTGAACAAACCGAACGGGCAATACGTCATCACGCCGGCGCAGGTGCCGGCTTTTTTACGGCAACTGCCCCTGAGCAAAATCCCTGGCGTGGGCAAAGTGACCGCCAAACGGTTGGAAGACGTGGGGCTAATCACCTGCGCCGACGTACAACAGTACGATCTGGCGCTGCTGCTCAAGCGCTTCGGCAAGTTTGGCCGGGTGCTGTGGGAGCGCTGCCAGGGCATTGATCTGCGCGAGGTTTCGCCGGAGCGGTTGCGTAAATCGGTGGGGGTGGAACGCACGCTGGCGGAAGACATTCATGACTGGGAAGACTGCGAGGCGCTGATTGTCGACAAGCTCTATCCCGAGCTGGAAATGCGGCTGCGCAAGGTGAAACCGGACCTGCATATCGCTCGGCAGGGCGTGAAGCTGAAGTTTCAGGATTTTCAACAAACCACTCAGGAACACGTCTGGCCGGTGCTGAATAAAGACGATTTGCTCAACGTGGCGCGGCAGGCATGGCGTGAGCGGCGGGAAGGCCGTGGCGTGCGCTTGGTCGGCTTGCACGTAACGCTGCTGGATCCGCAGCTTGAGCGGCAACTGCTGTTGCCGTGGGAATAAAAAAGGCCGGCGAGAGGCCAGCCTTTTAACGTTAAACGCGGCGATTAGGCGCGTTCTGGGATCGCTTTCAACAGCGCGGTCAGCAGCTTCCAGTACAGGCCGACGCTTTCGATATGTACCTGCTCATCCGGCGAGTGTGGCCCGGTGATGGTTGGCCCAATCGACACCATATCCATGTTCGGGTACGGCTTTTTGAACAGGCCGCATTCCAGACCGGCGTGGATCACCATGATGTTCGGCGTCTTGTTGAACAGATCCTGATAGATCTCGCGCACCAGATGCATGACCGGTGAGTCTGCGTCCGGCTGCCAGCCTGGGTAACCGCCCTTCGGCGCCACTTTGGCGTTGGCCAACTGGCCCAGCGCGGTCAGCATCTCGACCACGTAATCTTTGCCGCTGTCGATCAGCGAGCGGATCAGGCAGATGATTTCCGCTTCGTTCTCGCTGGTGGTGACCACACCAACGTTCAGTGAGGTTTCCACCACGCCTTTTACCGCGTCGCTCATGCGGATCACGCCGTTTGGCGTAGCGTTCAGCAGGGCCAGGAAACGCTGTTGGCTGTCGGCGGTCAACGCCTGAGAGGCGCTGGTCACCGGCTCCAGCAGCACGGTGATGTTCTTCTCTTTGGCGGAAAGCTCGTTTTGCAGTGTGCTCAGGAAGGCCTGGCTCAGCGCTTTCAGCGCGTCGGCTTTTGCCGCAGGCACGGCAACCACCGCAGAGGCTTCACGCGGGATAGCGTTGCGCAGGGTACCGCCGTTCAGATCCAGCACGCGCAGGTTCAGTTCTGCGGCATGAGCGAACAGGAAGCGCGTCAGCAGCTTGTTGGCATTGCCCAGGCCCACGTGGATCTCGGCGCCGGAGTGGCCGCCTTTCAGGCCCTTGAGCGTCAGTTTCAGCGTCTGATAGCCGGCCGGTACCGCTTCGCGCTGCAACGGCAGGGTAGTGATGAAATCAATACCGCCGGCGCAACCCATGTAGATCTCGCCTTCTTCTTCGGAGTCGGTGTTGATCAGGATATCCGCCTGCAGCCAGTTAGGCTGTAGCCCGAATGCGCCGTCCATGCCGGCTTCTTCGGTCATGGTCAGCAGCACTTCCAGCGGGCCGTGTTCGACGCTGTCGTCAGCCAGCACCGCCAGCGCGGAAGCCATGCCGATGCCGTTGTCGGCGCCCAGCGTGGTGCCGCGCGCCTTGATCCACTCGCCGTCGATATACGGCTGAATCGGATCCTTGGCGAAGTCGTGCACGGTGTCGTTATTTTTCTGCGGCACCATATCCAGGTGCGCTTGCAGGGCAACCGGTTTACGGTTTTCCATGCCTTTGGTGGCCGGCTTGCGCAGCAGGATATTGCCCACCTGATCGCGTTCGGCATGCAGATTCTTCTCTTTGGCCCATGCGAGGATGTGCTGTGCCAGCGCTTCTTCATGATAAGAAGGATGCGGAATAGAGCAGATTTTGGCAAAAATATCCCACAGCGGCTGTGGTGAAAGTTGAGACAATTCAGACACTATAGGTCTCCTGTGACAGCATTCTCAGCATGGCGTGAATGCCGCTCGGTTAGGGTGGATTGGCATCGGTGCGTTTTTGGCACGATCTCCAGAGAATATCACTTTATTCAGGGGCGCGCGCGTACCCTATTGCACTGTTTAAGGGGGGGAATGCACATATTTGACGTGTGATTGTTGGTTTATGCAGGATCAATCACCAGACGAAATACTTATGATTTCCACAGTACAACTGGTATTCGGCTCAACCAGTCTCTATAATCTCGCGCAACCTTTTTTCCCCTGATCACGAGTAAGTCACACCATTGCTGGCTGGGATACCATTTTATGAGCGAAAAATACGTTGTTACCTGGGACATGCTGCAAATGCAAGCGCGCAAACTGGCTCACCGCCTGCTGCCTGCTGACCAATGGACGGGCATTATTGCCGTAAGCCGCGGCGGCCTGGTGCCGGCGGCCTTGCTGGCGCGCGAATTGGGCATCCGCCACGTGGATACCGTCTGCATTTCCAGCTATGACCATGACAACCAACGCGAAATGAAGGTACTCAAGCGCGCAGAAGGTGACGGTGAAGGCTTTATCGTGGTCGACGATCTGGTGGATACCGGCGGCACCGCGAAAGCGATCCGCGACATGTACCCGAAAGCGCATTTCGTCACCATCTTCGCCAAGCCGGCAGGCCGCCCGCTGGTGGACGACTATGTGGTCGATATCCCACAGGATACCTGGATCGAGCAGCCGTGGGACATGGCGGTGACCTTCGTGCCACCGATCGGCGGCCGTTAATCCCCGCTCACGCCAGTAAAACGCCCGGTTATGCCGGGCGTTTTCGTTATTTTGGTTTATCGCCCCAGAGTTAGGTACACTACCTCCAGTTAAGTAGGCTGTTTGCGGCCTACGGCCAGATTTACGGAGGCTGTTGTTACCATGGCACAAGCCAACCTTTCTGAAATCCTGTTCAAACCCTCATTTAAACACCCCGAGACCTCGACGCTGGTGCTGCGTGCGCGCAACAAAACCGGCGCCGATCTGCACTCTACGCTGGAAGGCAACACTGTCAGTAATTGGTATCGCATGCTCAACCCGCTGCTGTGGGCCTGGCGCGGCGTTGATCCGATCGAAATCAACGAAGTGCTGGCGCGTATTGCGGTCGCCGACGTGGAACATACCAACGACAAACTGCTCGATACCGTGATCGGTTACCGTAATGGCAACTGGATCTACGAGTGGGTGCATCAGGGCATGCTCTGGCAGCAGCGGGCATTGGAACAGCAAGATCCGCTGATCGGCGGCCAGTACTGGCTCAATGCCGTCAACTTTTACAGCATCGCCGGCTATCCGCACCTGAAAGGCGACGAACTGGCCGAACAGGCCGAGACGCTGGCCAACCGCGCTTACGAAGAGGCAGCGCTGCTGTTGCCTTATCAGCTCAAGGAGCTGGAGTTCCGCATTGACGGGGGAAGCAGTATTACCGGCTTCCTGCACCTGCCGGAGAAGGGCGAGGCGCCGTTCCCGACGGTGCTGATGTGCGGCAGCCTGGATACCCTGCAGACCGACTACCACCGCCTGTTCCGCGAGTACCTGGCGCCGCACGGCATCGCCATGCTGACCATCGATATGCCTTCCATCGGTTCTTCTTATAAGTGGAAGTTGACGCAGGATTCCAGCTTCTTACATCAGCAGGTGCTGGCCCAACTGCCTTCGGTGCCCTGGATCGACCATCAGCGCGTTACCGCATTTGGCTTCCGTTTCGGCGCCAACGTGGCGGTGCGCCTGGCTTATCTGGAGCCGCAGCGGTTGCGTGGCGTGGCCTGTCTGGGGCCGGTGGTCCACAGCCTGTTATGCGACGCCGGCCGCCAGCGAGACGTGCCGGACATGTATATGGACGTGCTCGCCAGCCGGATGGGGATGGCCAACGCCTCGGATAACGTGCTGAGAGTAGAGCTGAACAGCTATTCGCTGAAAACCCAGGGTTTGCTGGGCCGCCGCTGCCCGACGCCGATGCTGGCAGGCTATTGGGATCGGGATCCGCTCAGCCCGAAAGAGGAGGCGCAACTGATCGCGTCGTCCTCGATGGACGGCAAGTTAATTGCTATTCCACGCGCACCGGTGTATAGCAGTTTCCACAAGGCCTTGCTGCAAATGGCCCACTGGATGAAAGATAAAATGCGTTAATTTGTTGCTAAATTTTAACAATTTGTTAAAAAGAGTGGTCTACATTGAGGAGGTTAAAGAATGACGTTACCTAGTGGTCACCCTAAAAGCCGACTAATGAAACGTTTTGCCAGCTTGGGGCCGTACCTGCGTGAAGGGCAGTGCGAGAACGACCGTTTTTTCTTTGATTGTTTAGCCGTTTGCGTCAATGTCAAACCCGCGCCAGAGAAGCGTGAGTTCTGGGGATGGTGGATCGAGCTGCATGCTGAAGAAGCGCGTTTCACTTATGCTTATCAGTTCGGTCTGTTTGATAAGGACGGGCGCTGGACGCCGGAAAAGATTAAAGATACTGAAGTAAAAACCAAGCTGGAAACCACCCTGCGTGATTTCCACCGCCGCTTGGGCGAGTTGCTGGCGACGATGGAGCTGGCGCTTGAACCGGCCGATGATTTCAAAGAAAAACCGATTAAACTCTCCGCCTGACCCCGTTTGACCACAGTATTGTGCTGATTTCGCGTTGTGCCTGTTGGCATAACGCGTCTCTCCTGTTACAAAGTCCTTTGCATTATCCTTCTCATCTTACACGGCAGAAACACTATGAACGGCAGCCAGACATTGGTTGTGAAATTGGGCACCAGCGTGTTGACCGGCGGATCGCTGCGTCTTAACCGTGCCCATATTGTCGAACTGGTACGCCAGTGCGCACAACAGCATGCAGCGGGTCACCGCATCGTTATCGTCACCTCCGGCGCGATTGCCGCCGGGCGCGAACATTTGGGCTACCCCGAACTCCCCGCCACCATTGCCTCCAAGCAGCTGCTTGCGGCGGTCGGCCAGAGCCGGTTGATCCAACTGTGGGAACAGCTGTTCTCCATTTACGGCATCCACGTCGGGCAGATGCTGCTGACGCGCGCCGATCTGGAAGACCGCGAACGCTTCCTCAACGCGCGTGACACCATGACCGCGCTGCTGGATAACCGTATCGTGCCGGTAATCAATGAGAATGACGCGGTAGCGACCGCAGAAATCAAGGTGGGCGACAACGACAACCTGTCTGCGCTGGCGGCGATCCTGGCCGGGGCCGACAAACTGCTGTTGCTGACCGATCAACAAGGCCTGTATACCGCCGATCCGCGCAACAACCCGCAGGCGGAACTGATCCGTGAAGTGCACGGCATTGACGACGCGCTGCGCGCCATCGCCGGCGACAGCGTTTCCGGGCTGGGCACCGGCGGCATGGGCACCAAATTGCAGGCGGCCGACGTGGCCTGCCGCGCCGGTATCGACGTGATCATCGCCGCAGGCAGCAAGCCGGGCGTGGTGGGCGACGTGATTGAAGGCAAACCGGTGGGCACCCGTTTCCACGCGCTGGAAACCCCGTTGGAAAACCGCAAACGCTGGATCTTCGGCGCACCGCCGGCCGGTGAAATCACCGTGGACGACGGCGCGGTCGACGCCATTATGGCGCGCGGCAGCTCGTTGTTGCCGAAGGGCGTTCGCGAAGTGAAGGGCGATTTCTCCCGTGGCGAAGTGATCCGCATCCGCAACCTGGCGGGGCGCGATTTGGCGCACGGCGTCAGCCGCTATAACAGCGACGCGATGCGCATGATTGCCGGCCACCACTCGCAGGAAATCAGCGAAATTCTCGGTTACGAATACGGCCCGGTGGCAGTGCACCGCGACGACATGATTGTGAGCTAAGGAGTGAGCATGCTAGAGCAAATGGGGAAGGCCGCCAAACAGGCCTCCTGGCAACTGGCGGTGCTGAGCACGGCGAAAAAAAACCAGGTGTTGTCGGTGATGGCCGACATGCTGGAAGCCAACAGCGAAGTGATTTTGCAGGCCAACGAACAAGACATGGCGCAGGCGCGCGCAACCGGGATGACCGAAGCGTTGCTCGATCGCTTGCTGCTGACCCCGGCGCGGCTGGCGGCCATCGCCAACGATGTGCGCCAGGTGTGCCGTCTGAACGATCCGGTCGGCCACGTATTGGACGGCAGCCTGCTGGACAGCGGGTTGAAGCTGGAACGCCGCCGCGTGCCGCTCGGTGTGATCGGCGTGATTTATGAAGCACGGCCGAACGTCACCATCGACGTCGCCAGCCTGTGCCTGAAGACCGGCAACGCGGTGATCCTGCGTGGCGGTAAAGAAACCCACAACACCAATCTGGCGACGGTGAAGGTGATCCAGCAGGCGCTGGAACAATGCGGCCTGCCGGCTGCGGCGGTGCAGGCGATCGACAGCCCCGATCGCGCGCTGGTGAATGAGCTGTTGCGCCTGGATCGCTACGTAGACATGCTGATCCCACGCGGCGGTGCCGGCTTGCACAAACTGTGCCGCGAACAGTCGACCATTCCGGTGATCACCGGCGGCATTGGCGTTTGCCATACCTATGTTGACGAGAGCGTTGATTTCGACAAGGCGCTGACGGTCATCGAGAGCGCCAAAATCCAGCGCCCAAGCGCCTGTAACTCGCTCGAGACGTTGCTGGTGAACCGCAACATCGCCGAACGGTTCCTGCCGGCGCTGAGCGCCAAGATGGCGGCGGCGGGTGTGACGCTGCACGCGGCGCAGAACGCCATGCCGCTGCTGCAAAACGGCCCGGCGACGGTGGTGGACGTGGCGGAAGGGGATTACGACGACGAATGGCTGTCGTTGGATCTGAACGTGCTGGTGGTGGACGATATCGATCAAGCCATCGACCATATCCGCGCCCACGGCACCAACCACTCCGATGCGATCCTCACCCGTTCGCTGAGCAGCGCCGAGCACTTCGTGCGCGTGGTGGATTCCTCGGCGGTGTACGTTAACGCCAGCACCCGCTTCACCGACGGCGGCCAGTTCGGCCTGGGCGCAGAAGTGGCGGTCAGCACCCAGAAGCTGCACGCACGTGGCCCAATGGGGCTGGACGCACTGACCACCTACAAGTGGATCGGCTACGGCGACGATTTGGTACGCAGTTAAGTCAGGTTTTGCGTTTTAAATTTAAGGGCGCAGTTCATTGAACTGCGCCCTTTTTGCATACGGGTTCAGACCTGAGCTGGCATCGTAGTTGGTCTAAGCGAAACCCAATCGGACAGTCGGTTTTGTGCCAAATATAGTCATTCACACCCTGAGAGTTACACTTTTAAGTGATTCAGGGTATGCGCTTACTGGTTACGAATATTGTGCCAGAATCATGTGGTTTGATGATTGCCGCTTTGCTTTCGAGCCAGTAAGTGCTCCACGTTCGCTAACGAATACTCAGGGCATGCAGACAAACTGCTGACTATATTTCTTTCGAAGAGCGTGGAATGCATACCAATCCCCGGTAAAGAGGAGTTGGTTATGATTGCGATAGATCAGTTTGCTGCTCATGTTGGTCTGGACTGGGCGGATAAAAAACACGATGTCTGCGTTCAGTTTAAAAACGGCGAGCGCATATTCCATGTGGTTGAACATACTCCGGAAGCGCTGGATATCTGGCTCAACGAATTGCACCAAAAAGTGAAAGGCAGGATCGCTATCGCCCTTGAGCTGAAGAAAGGCCCGGTGGTGTATGCTCTCCAGAAGTACCCATTTGTCACTGTTTTTCCTGTGCACGCTTTGTCCCTTGCTCGTTACCGGCAAGCTTTCTCGCCCAGCGGCGCTAAAGATGATCCGCAGGATGCCGAGCTGGCATTAGAGTTAATGCTACGCTATCCCCAAAAGATAAAAGCCATAGAACCCGACAATGCTGATATCCGATTACTTCAACAGCTGGTTGAGCAGCGTCGACTGCTGGTCGAAGACAAACGCCGCTTTGTGAATCGTCTCATCAACACGCTTAAGCAGTATTATCCTCAGCCCCTGGAATGGTTCTCACATCGGGACAGTTCTCTGTTCTGCGAGCTAATAATCCGCTGGCCCAGTCTGCAACAACTCAAGCGTGCCCGGAGCGATACCATCCGTCATTTTATGAACGCTAAAGGTGGTCCTGCTGTTGCATATACAGAGCAGAGGATCGCAAGCATTGCCATCGCTATTCCCCTGACCACCGATAAAAGTGTCATCGAGGCGAACGCGCTAATGGCAACAGGACTTGCATCGCAAATCAAACTGGTAGGTGACCTCATCAGAACCTACGACGAGCGAATCGAATCGTTATTCGATACTCTTCCGGATGCAGATCTGTTCAAATCACTTCCGGGCATGGGGCCGTGCATGGGCCCACGGATGCTTGCTGCACTTGGTGATAACCGTAACCGGTTTAACAGCGCTGAAGAAATTCAAAACTACGCAGGTATTGCACCGGTGACAGAACGAAGTGGCCAGAAATCCTGGGTTCACTGGCGATGGCAATGTGCCAAGTTCGTCAGGCAGACCTTTGTTGAATGGGCTGCCAAGACGGTTAACTCATCATACTGGGCCAAGCTGTATTATCAGGGGCTTCGAGAAAAAGGAAAATCTCATCAGTCAGCGATCCGGGCTCTGGCATTCAAATGGATAAGGATAATTTACCGCTGCTGGAAGACCAGAACCCAGTACGACGAAGCAAAATATTTGCTGGCTCTCGAGGCGCGACACTCGCCCTTACTGAAGTCATAAAAAGCTTGTCGAATGTCTCAGGGCGTGAAGCGGACG
>NZ_JBQZFP010000010.1:0-125628 GCF_052686505.1 Serratia sp. TSA_198.1 | reverse complement strand
GGCTGGGCGACTGGTTCTCGTTAGAGGAGTCGTTGTTCCCGGTCAGTGGAGGCGCATTATAGGGAGTTCTCAGAAGCCCGCAACCCCTAATTTCAATATTTTTTCCAACCGTTGAATGTTTAACCAAAACCCTGTCAAAGAGGCAGTTTTTTCAACGATTTAAAGCCATACCCCTGCAAAACGGGCAATAAAGCGTCAGTGTCTTCATTCAACGCCATGCAATACGCCAGATTATCTTCCTGAGTCGACACCAGATTTTCCTGCGAAGAAATAAGCCAAGCGGTGCGACGAGCAATAGCCGCACCGGAATCCACCAGTCGGGTTCCCTCAGGCAACACCTGCATTAACTCTTCGGCTAATAAAGGGAAGTGGGTGCAACCGAGTACCACGGTATCCGGCGGCTCGCGCATGCTCAGCCATGGATGCAGAATTTTCTTCAGCGTGGCCAGCGGTACGGCTTCACCGTGCAGCTTGGCTTCCGCCAGTTCCACCAGCTCTGAAGATCCCAATAGCTCGATCTTGCAATCGGTAGCGAAGCGGGCAATCAACTCATGGGTATAGGTGCGCTGTACGGTACCCCGGGTAGCCAACAGCCCGACAACGCCATTGGCGGTCAGGCGGGCAGCAGGTTTAATCGCGGGCACTACGCCCACTACCGGGAAGGTAAAGCGCTCGCGCAGCGCCGGTAGCGATACGGTACTGGCGGTATTACAGGCGATGACGACAATCGCCAGAGGATGCCGCTGTTGTACCGCGCTGACAATCTCCAGCACGCGTTCAACGATAAACTCTTCGGATTTCTCGCCGTAGGGGAACGCCACGTTATCGAAGGCATAGATATAGTGAAGGTCCGGCAGCAACTGCCGAACCTCCTGATACACCGACAGCCCGCCGACGCCGGAATCAAATACCAGCACCGTCGGGCGGGGCGTCGCGGTGGTGTTAGAAGGTATAGCTTCCAGTGAGGTAGTATTCTCTTCCTGGAGTAGCGTAGCCATAAGCCGTCTCATAATCTTTATCAAACAGGTTGGCAATTCTACCACGAACTGTCAGATGAGATGTGACCGGATACGAAACTGCGAGATCCCACAGGCTGACGCCGCCGAGTTTAACTGTTCGTGTAGTGTAACCACTGTAGTCGCCATCGTAGCGTTCACCCAGATAATGGTAGGTTACAGCCCAATCGAAGTCATATACCTGCCAGTCCAGCTCATATTTTACCTGCTGCTTGGCACGACGCAGCAACACTTCGTTGGTTTTTGCATTACGTGGATCAACATAGTCATAACCAATTTGGTGGCTCAACGGCCCGGTATCAAAGGAAGCCGTAGCTTCAACACCTTTAATGGTTGCTTTATTGACGTTGTAGTAAGCAGAACCAGAACCGCTGGATGCATAGCCGATCAAGTTATCTATATCGTTACGATACCCGGTGACACGCCAGGTAACCGGCCCGGTTAATCCCTCAAAACCACCTTCCCACTGTTTACTTTCTTCCGGTTTCAAATCCGGGTTGCCGCCAAAGCTACCGTATTGTTGCCCCAGATTCGGTGCTTTAAACGCAGTGCCATACGAAGCAATCGCGCGATAACCCTCAACAAACTCCCAAGCAGCACTGGTTTGCCAGGTACCGTGCCAGCCAAATTGCGAGTTATCGTCACCGCGTACAGCCCCTTCCAGAGTAAAGGCATCAATTTGTTGCTGCCCCGTCAGATAAACCCCGGTATTACGCTGGCTCTTGCTATCGGTAATGTAAGCTGTGCCTGGCTCAATTTTCTGATCCTGCCAATCGATACCCGTACTGATATTGCCCTTGGCAACCTGGAACGTATTGCCCCACTGCACATTATATTGTGTGGAATCATCCAAGGTTGCAGAAGCAGAATAAGGACCATACTTGGGATCATAGTTATAGTCTTTACTGTGGCTATAGCTGGCAATTAGCTGACTGGCATAAATACCGTCCTGGTAACGCAGGCCACTATCCCAACTTTGGCTATAGAGCTGACGAGTATCAGGCAGTGCATCTAAATGGGCCGAGTCAGAATAACTGTAATTACCGTCATAAGCCGTACGGTTGTCATAACCGTAGCCACGAACAAAACCGCTGAACACATCATTAAACTTATGATCTATGCCGCCATACAGAGACTTGCTCATGAAACCGTCGCGGTCGGATTGCGCCGGGTTGCCGAAACTGTCCGGCAGGTTGGCCACCACATCATAGCCTTTGGTATAGGTATAGTTGCCTGCAACCGTCGCTACCGTACGCTCGCCCAGTTGTTGCTGAGTAGACGCATCGTAAGCCTGATAGCCATTGGAACCGACGCCGGCGGAAAGCGTGGTGCCATTCTTCTCGCGGGTGGTAATAATGTTGACCACCCCGCCGATGGCATCAGATCCGTACGCTGCCGAACGCGGCCCGCGGATATATTCGACTTTTTGCACCAGCGAGATCGGGATCTGGCTGAGGTCGGAAGAGCCGCTGACGCCAGCCTGATTAAGGCGAATGCCGTCAATCAGCACCAACACATGACTGGAGTTGGTACCACGGATAAACAGCGAGCTTTGCTGCCCCAAACCGCCGTTTTGCGCAATATCCACGCCCGGCAAACGACGCATCACGTCGGTCAGGCTTTTGGCCTGCCAGCGGTCGATATCATCACGGGTAACAACAGAGATTGGCGCCAGCACGGAAGAAACCGGCTGCGGGAAGCGGTTGGCGGTAACCACCAGGTTATCGCTGTTATTGGCTGTGGTGTTGTCTTGCGCCCATCCAGAAAAAGCCGTGACGGAGGAAACCACCATCAGCAGCGTATTTTTTGTAATTGTCATGAAAAAGCATCCAAACTTAATTGGCGGATGCCGCAGGATCATGGCCGGTAATTCGCGACGGCCACGGACATTGCGACGTAATACCGGCAGGTCTTCGGGCTTGGGAGTTACAAGTTGCACAGGCAACCTGCACCAGGCGATGACTTCCCATCCTGCAGTGGACAGTGTCTGCGTAAAAACGCTATCGCCGTGACTTCCCCTTACCGCTGCGCGTCAGCTCCGGATTCACACCGGATTCCCTTTTCACTCGCTGCTTGAGGCCGGACGGCAATGCTACGATCAATGTAAATAGATGTCTAGACTTCCACTAATGTTACAAATAATAAACACGACAAAACTGGACTTCACGGGCTGATTCCCTACAATCCCCGCTGATCAAATTTGCCTGACGAGAAGAAACATGACGCCCGAGAATTTGCCTATTGAACGTTACGATGACCAACTGGCGGAGAAAACTGCCCGGCTGAAGACGCTGATGTCACCGTTCACGGCACCCGAGCCGGAAGTGTTCCGCTCGCAAGTCGAACATTACCGTATGCGCGCCGAATTCCGCATCTGGCATGATGAAGACGAGATGTATCACATCATGTTTGACCAGCAGACCAAGCAACGTATCCGCGTCGATCGTTTCCCGGCCGCCAGCGAATTGATTAACCGCCTGATGAGCGCACTGATCGCCGCTATCAAGCCAGAGCCCATCCTGCGCCACAAGCTGTTCCAGATTGACTATCTGTCGACCCGCAGCGGCAAAATCATTGCTTCGCTGCTGTATCACCGCAAACTGGATGAGGCCTGGCAACAACAGGCGGAAAAGCTGCGTGATAGCCTGCGCGCACAGGGCTTTGATTTGCAGCTGATTGGCCGCGCATCGAAAATGAAAATCATGCTGGATCAGGATTATGTAGACGAAGTCCTGCCGGTCGCCGGACGCGATATGATCTACCGCCAGGTGGAAAACAGCTTCACCCAGCCGAACGCGGCAATGAACATACAGATGCTGGAGTGGGCGCTGGACGTAACGGCAGGTTCTCAAGGCGATTTGCTGGAACTCTACTGCGGCAACGGTAACTTCTCGCTGGCGTTGGCGCGTAATTTCGAGCGGGTGTTGGCCACCGAAATAGCCAAACCTTCGGTCGCGGCGGCGCAGTACAACATTGCGGCCAACCATATCGATAACGTGCAAATTA
This sequence comes from Serratia sp. TSA_198.1, assembly GCF_052686505.1. Classification (NCBI taxonomy): domain Bacteria; kingdom Pseudomonadati; phylum Pseudomonadota; class Gammaproteobacteria; order Enterobacterales; family Yersiniaceae; genus Serratia; species Serratia sp. TSA_198.1. The sequence continues at coordinate 121,606 of NZ_JBQZFP010000010.1, read as the reverse complement.
TCCGCATGGCGGCAGAAGATTTTACCCAGGCGATGAACGGGGTACGGGAGTTTAACCGGCTGAAAGGTATCGATCTGAGCAGCTATAACTGCGAAACCATTTTTGTCGATCCGCCGCGCAGCGGGCTGGACGATGAAACGGTAAAAATGGTGCAAGCCTATCCGCGTATTTTGTATATCTCATGCAACCCGGAAACGCTGTGCGCCAATCTGGAAACGCTGCAGGAGACTCACCGCGTCAGTCGTCTGGCACTGTTTGATCAGTTCCCGTACACCCATCATATGGAATGCGGTGTGCTGTTGGAAAAACGCGTTTAACCTGACAGGGGCGCCGTTGCTGCGCCCCTGCCCAACCTTTATGCCTGCGTATTCCCCTCCAGCGCCTTGCGCGCCTTCAGCTTCACGCCAATCCAGAGCACCAGCGCCACTGCGACAATCGCAGGCAAGAAGTTAGAGCCAATCTGCGGGTATTCCGCACGCACGATCGCACTGTATAACAACACCCCCAACAGGAAACAGGCTGCGGCCAGTTTCGGCATGCCATCCGGCATGGCGCGGTGCTGATAACGTTGGTGCAGGCAGTACACCGCCAGAGCCAAAGCGATTATCGGGAAAATAGAAAACGGCACTACCGAGCTGAACAACGCGGCAAACGAACCGTTGATTGAAAGGCCGGCAATCAACGCCAGCAGTAAAGTGCCATTCTCACGGCCTGATTTTTCCATCATTTTCTACCTTTATACGTGGGACACAGAAGCTTTTTCTTGCTCGCGGCGATACCAGTAATAAGCGCCCTTGGAAATCATCCGCAGTTGCAACACTAAACGTTCCTCAAGCCGACGCCGTTGGTCGATGTCAATATCCAGCGCTTCGGCGCCGGCGCTGAACACGATAGTCACCATGGCTTCCGCCTGCGCTTCGGTGAAGCTGCGCGGCATATGGTTTTCCAGCTCAAGGTAATCCGCCAGTTCGGCGATAAAATGTTGGATCTCGCGCGCCACCGCCGCACGGAAGGCGGCCGAGGTACCGGAACGCTCACGCAACAACAGGCGGAAGGCGTTGGGGTTATTGCCGATAAACTCCATAAAGGTGGAGACCGAGGTGCGGATCACACTGCCGCCCTTGGCGATACGCTGGCGCGCCTGCCGCATCAGTTGGCGCAGCATCAGGCCACTCTCATCGACCATGGTTAGCCCAAGCTCGTCCACATCACGGAAGTGGCGGTAAAATGACGTTGGCGCGATGCCCGCCTCGCGTGAGACTTCGCGCAAACTCAGGCTGGCAAAGCTGCGTTCGGCGCTTAGCTGGCTGAATGCCGCCTCAATGAGGGAACGACGAGTCCGTTCTTTTTGTTGTGCTCTGACGCCCATATGCATATCCAGATAAGATCCATTCATTGAGTCTAACGCCGTGGAGTCGGCAATATAGCAAATTTTATTGCAACAGCATTTATACAAACGCGTCCTGTCACAGTTTCAGCCTGTACCATTTGTGCTTTGCCTCAAAAAGCCTAATGGTGATTGGGCGCTCAGCGCTATGATGTTAAGATACCGTTGTAATTTTGTATAAAAACAGGTCTCTCCTACATGCAACAGCACTATCAATTTGATGCCATTGTAATTGGCTCGGGCCCTGGTGGTGAAGGTGCCGCTATGGGGCTGGTGAAACAGGGCGCCCGCGTGGCCGTTATCGAACGGTACAATAATGTGGGCGGCGGATGTACTCATTGGGGTACCATACCGTCCAAAGCCCTCCGCCACGCCGTCAGCCGCATTATCGAATTCAACCAGAACCCGCTTTACAATAATTCACGCACGCTCAGTGCAACCTTCCCTGACATTTTACGCCACGCCGATAACGTCATTAATCAGCAAACCCGAATGCGCCAGGGTTTCTATGAACGCAACCAGTGCAAACTGTTTGCCGGCGATGCGCGCTTTATCGACGCCAACACCGTCAGCGTCAGCTACATGGATGGCACCCAGGACACCATCCGCGCCGATCATATCGTGATCGCCTGCGGCTCGCGCCCTTACCACCCGGCCAGCGTCGACTTCAATCATCCGCGCATCTATGACAGCGATTCCATTCTCGAACTGAGCCACGAACCGCGCCATGTGATCATTTACGGTGCCGGGGTGATCGGCTGTGAATACGCGTCGATCTTCCGTGGCCTGAACGTGAAGGTGGATCTGATCAACACCCGCGATCGCCTGCTGGCATTCCTCGATCAGGAAATGTCGGACTCGCTGTCATACCACTTCTGGAACAATGGCGTGGTGATCCGTCACAACGAAGAGTTCGAGAAGATCGAAGGCACCGAAGACGGCGTGATTGTTCACCTGAAATCCGGCAAGAAAGTGAAAGCGGATTGCCTGCTGTACGCCAACGGGCGTACCGGTAACACCGATTCACTCGGGCTGGAGAATGTCGGTCTGGAGTCAGACAGCCGCGGCCTGCTGAAAGTGAACAGCATGTACCAGACCGCGCTGGCGCACATTTACGCCGTGGGTGACGTGATTGGTTATCCGAGCCTGGCATCCGCCGCTTACGATCAGGGCCGCATAGCCGCACAGGCGATCGCCTCCGGCGAAGCCAGCGGGCATCTGATCGAAGACATTCCGACCGGTATCTACACCATTCCGGAAATCAGCTCCGTCGGTAAAACCGAGCAGGAACTGACAGCAATGAAAGTGCCGTATGAAGTGGGCCGCGCCCAGTTCAAGCATCTCGCACGTGCGCAGATTGCCGGGATGAACGTCGGCAGCCTGAAGATCCTGTTCCATCGCGACACCCTGCAGATCCTCGGGATCCACTGCTTCGGCGAGCGTGCGGCGGAGATCATCCACATCGGCCAGGCGATCATGGAACAGAAAGGTGAAGGCAATACTATCGAATATTTCGTTAATACGACCTTCAACTATCCGACCATGGCCGAAGCCTACCGGGTGGCAGCGCTAAACGGCTTAAACCGCCTGTTTTAACGTGGTACTGAAGTAGTTCTGCATGTGCTCGCGGATCGCCTCGGCCAATTGCTCATAACGACTGCGCAATGGGGAGCCGGGGCGGTACACCAGCGCAATGGTGCGCTTCGGTTCCGGTTTATAACAGTCGAGGTAGCAGACGCCGTCTCGCTCACGCTGCGGCGGTACCGCAAGCGTTGGCAACAGGGTAATGCCGCTGCCTGCCGCCACCATATTGCGCAGCGTTTCCAGACTGGTCGCGCGGAAGTGAGTATCCTCGTCCGCCCCCGCCTGGAAGCAAAAACCCATCGCCTGGTCGCGCAGGCAGTGGCCATCTTCCAGCATCAGCAGTTTTTCGCCCGCCAAATCCGGCATCGCTACGCGATCGCGCTGCGCCCATGGGTGATCGGAATACACCGCCAGTTTCATCGGCTCATCAAATAGCGGCACTTCGATAAAGGCTTCCGTTTCCTTCACCAGCGCCAGAATGGCGCAGTCCAGCTTGCCGCTGTCGAGTTGCGCCAGCAGTTGATGGGTCTGCGCTTCATGCAGGTACATTTCCAGCTTGGGAAAGGTTTTATGCAGGGTAGGAATGATCTGTGGCAGCAAATAAGGCCCAACGGTAGGGATCAAGCCGATATGCAGCGGCCCTGACATCGCTTCCCCTTGTTGGCTGGCCATCTCTTTCAGGACTTTGACTTCGCGCAGCACGGTACGCGCCTGCTCCACCAGCAACAAGCCCGCCTGGGTGAATAACACCTTGCGGCTGGTACGTTCGAGCAGCATCACGCCCAGTTCGTCTTCCAGCTTGCGGATCTGCCCACTGAGCGTGGGTTGGCTAACATGGCATGAATCGGCGGCACGGCGGAAATGCCGATGCTCGGCCAAGGCGACCAGGTACTCTAAATCACGAATATTCATTTTTTCCCTCCAGACCATGATAGCTCATGGCGATAGATAAGATAGCAATGAGCGATTAGATCTATCAAGCCCCGACGTCAATAATGTGTCCCAACGAAGCGATACAGCGCTAACAGCCAAAAATTATTTTCCTAATTAAGGGGTTAATCCATGTTTACCAGCCAAGAAGGCAAAAAAGTTCCTCAGGTTACTTTCCACACCCGTCAGGGCGACCAATGGATTGATGTCACCACCAATGACCTGTTCAAAGATAAAACCGTCATCGTATTTTCTCTGCCGGGCGCGTTTACCCCGACCTGCTCTTCCAGCCATTTGCCACGCTACAACGAGCTGTCCAGCGTGTTCAAACAGCACGGCGTTGACAGCATCTTGTGCGTCTCGGTGAACGATACCTTCGTGATGAACGCCTGGAAAGCCGATCAGCACGCGGAAAACATCACCTTCGTGCCGGACGGCAACGGAGAGTTCACCAAAGGCATGAACATGCTGGTCGAGAAAGCCGATCTGGGCTTCGGTCCACGTTCATGGCGTTACTCGATGCTGGTGCGCAACGGCGTGGTGGAAAAAATGTTCGTCGAGCCCAACAAACCGGGCGACCCGTTTGAAGTCTCTGACGCCGACACCATGCTGAAATACCTGGCGCCGGAATTCAAAGTGCAGGAATCGGTTTCGCTGTTCACCAAGCCTGGCTGCCCGTTCTGCGCCAAAGCCAAACAGATGCTGCAAGAACGCGGTATCCAGTATGAAGAAATCGTGCTGGGCAAAGACGCCACCACCGTCAGCCTGCGTGCCGTCAGCGGCCGCGCCACTGTACCTCAGGTGTTTATCGGCGGCCGTCACATCGGCGGCAGCGATGACCTGGAAAATTTCCTGTCAGCCTGATTAATCAATAATAACGAAGACAACGTGAACTTTGGCGGGCTCCGGCCCGCCCTTTTTTTTTACCTTTCAGGAGCGGATATGAAACAGTTGAATGTTGACGTCGCGGTTATCGGCGGCGGCACCGCCGGTCTGGGCGCCTATCGCGCTGCCAAACTTTCTACCCCCAGCGTGGTGATGATCGAAGGCGGGCCTTATGGCACCACCTGCGCACGCGTTGGCTGCATGCCATCCAAATTGCTGATCGCCGCCGCCGAAGCGGTGCATCAAATCGAGCGCGCACCCGGCTTTGGCGTGTATCCCGCCGGTAAAACCACCGTTAACGGCCGTGAAGTGATGGACCGCGTCAAACGCGAGCGTGACCGCTTTGTCGGCTTTGTGCTGGAAGGCGTCGACGAGATCCCGGCCGCCGACAAGATTCACGGCTACGCCCGCTTTATCGACGACAATACCCTGCAGGTCGATGAACACACGCGCATCGTGGCGCAGCGGATCGTTATCGCCACCGGTTCCCGCCCAAGCTGGCCGGCAGCATGGAATGCACTGGGCGACCGGCTGATCGTCAATGACGACGTGTTTAACTGGGACGATTTGCCGCAGTCCGTCGCGGTGTTTGGCCCGGGTGTCATTGGCCTGGAGCTGGGTCAGGCACTGCACCGCCTGGGCGTCGACACCAAAGTGTTTGGCGTCGGCGGCGCCGTCGGCCCATTAACCGACGGTGCAGTGCGCAGCTATGCCGCCAAAGCCCTGGGCGAAGAGTTTTATCTTGATGCCGACGTAAAGGTCGAGATGATGCAGCGCGAAGGCGACAAGGTGTTTATCCGCTACCAGGATCTGCAGAGTCAGCCGCAGGAAATCATGGTGGATTACGTACTGGCCGCCACCGGCCGCAAGCCGAACGTCGATAAGCTGGGCCTGGAAAACACCGGCCTCAAACTCGACGCTCGAGGCGTGCCGCAGGCCGACCGTTTGACCCTGCAAACCAACGTGCCGCATATTTTCATCGCCGGCGACGCCAGCAACCAGCTGCCGCTGCTGCATGAGGCCAGCGATCAGGCACGCATTGCCGGGGCCAACGCCGGCAGCTTCCCGGAAATCACCCCAGGCCTGCGCCGCAGCGCGATTTCGGTCGTATTCTCCGATCCGCAGATAGCCATGATCGGTTCGACTTTCCGCGAACTGAACGAGAAATTCAGCGCTTGCGGCTGCTTCGACATCGGCGAGGTTTCGTTCGAGAATCAGGGGCGCTCTCGCGTGATGCTGCGTAATAAAGGCCTCTTGCACGTCTACGGCGAGCAAGGCACCGGGCGTTTCCTGGGTGCGGAAATGATGGGGCCGGACGTGGAGCATATCGCTCACCTGCTGGCCTGGGCGCATCAGCAGCAGATGACCATCAACCAAATGCTGGATATGCCGTTCTACCACCCGGTGATCGAAGAAGGCTTGCGCACCGCACTGCGCGACCTGCAGGCCAAGCTCAAACTGGGTAAGGCCGAGGCGGAACGCTGCCAGCGCTGCCCGGGCGAGTAAACCACCATAAAAAAAGCGCGGCTCACACTGTGAACCGCGCCTTTATGAACCGGCTAACTTAACTTAAAACAACCGCTGTTTCGCTTCGGCGATCGCGCTGGCGACCTGCTGAGGAGAAACCCCGCCCTTGGCCGAACGCTTGTCCAGGCAAGATTGCAGCGCCAGAATCGGGTACACGTCGTCGCCAATCACCGCACTGAACTTCTGCAATTCGGTCAGCGTCAGCGCCTCAAGCGCCTTGCCCTGTTGGATGGCTTCTACCACCGCTTCACCGACGATATGGTGCGCCTCACGGAACGGCACGCCTTTGGCGACCAGATAGTCCGCCAGTTCGGTCGAGTTGGCGTAACCCTGCTCAGCCGCCTCTTTGCAGCGTGGGCGTTTCACCTGAATGCCGTCCAGCACCAGCGCCGCCATCTGCAGGCAATCCATCCAGGTATCCAGTGCGTCGAACAGCCCTTCCTTGTCTTCCTGCATGTCTTTGTTATACGCCAGCGGCAAGCCTTTCAGCGTCATCATCATGCCGGTCAATGCGCCCTGTACACGGCCGCATTTGCCGCGGATCAGTTCCAACGCATCCGGGTTTTTCTTCTGCGGCATCAACGAAGAGCCGGAGGTTACGCGGTCGGACAGATCGACAAACGCCGCTTCGCCGCTGTTGAAGAAGATCAGGTCTTCGGCAAAGCGCGACAGATGCACCATGCTGATGGAGGCATTCGACAGCAGCTCCAGCACGTGGTCGCGGTCGGAAACGCTGTCCAGGCTGTTGCGGGTGGCCGAGGCAAAACCCAACCAACCGGCAAGCTGCTCACGATCGATCGGATAAGCGGTACCGGCCAATGCGCCGCTGCCCAGCGGGCTGACGTCCAGGCGCTTGAGCGTATCTTGCAGGCGGCTTTCATCGCGCGCCAGCATTTCCACGTAGGCCAAACACCAGTGGGCGAAAGTGACCGGTTGCGCGCGCTGCAAGTGGGTATAACCCGGCATCACCGCATCCTGATTGGCTTCGGCAGTTTCCACCAGCGCCTGCTGCAGTTGCACGATGGCCTGATGCAGTTCGCCGATTTGCTGTTTGCACCACAGTTTCAGATCGGTCGCGACCTGATCGTTACGGCTACGGCCGGTATGCAGCTTCTTGCCCAGATCGCCGACTTTGTCGATCAGCTTCTGCTCCACCCAGCTGTGAATATCTTCCGCATCGCTGCTGACAATCGCCTGAGGGTTGGCCTGTACCTCTTCCAACAGCACGCTCAAGGCCTGCTCAAGCTGTTGCTGCTCGGTTGCCGTCAGCACGTTGACGGTGACCAGCGCTTTCGACCAGGCCACAGAGCCAACAATGTCCTGTTCCGCCAGGCGATAATCAAAGCGCAGAGAGTCGTTTAACTGTTTGAACCGCTGATCTGCCGCCTGACTGAACCGTCCGCCCCAAAGTGCCATACCTTTACTCCTGTACCCGTCATACTTCGAGCAGCAGGTGCGTTGGCTGCGAGCGCTCACCCGAATCACTTACCGATGTAAGCTCATCGGGACTCTTGCTCGTGCCGCCTTCCTGAAACTCGAATTATTTAGGGTATAAATTTTATACGAAAAGGCGCAGCACGCTGCGCCCTTAACAAGTCACGCCGAATAATGAAATTACTTGTTCTTTTTCTCGTTCAACGCGCGAATGCGTGAAGAGAGCGAGAACAGGCGGATAAAGCCGCCCGCGTGGCTGTGATCGTAAACCTCATCTTCGCCAAAGGTCGCAAACTCTTCAGAGTACAGGCTGTTGGCGGATTTCTTCTGAATCGCCGTCACCTGGCCTTTGTACAGCTGCAGCACCACTTCGCCGTTCACTTCTTCGGCCAGCGCTTCTGCAGAGGCCTGCAGAGAACGACGCAGCGGAGCAAACCAGCGGCCGTCGTACACCACGTAGGACATTTCCAGACCCAACTGCTCACGCCATTTGAAGCTGTCGCGATCCAGAACCAGTTGCTCAACGCCGCGCAGTGCCGCCACCATGATGGTGCCGCCCGGAGTTTCGTAGCAACCGCGAGATTTGATGCCTACCAGACGGTTTTCCACGATGTCGATCCGGCCCACGCCATGTTTGGCGCCCAGCACGTTCAGGGTTTCCAGACATTTGTATGGGCTCAAGGCTTCACCGTTAACCGCCACAACGCGGCCTTTTTCTACGGTGATGGTCACTTGCTCAGGCTGGTCCGGCGCTTCCTGCGGATCTACGGTCCAAACCCAGCAGTCTTTGTTCGGGGCATTCCACGGGCTTTCCAGCACGCCGCCTTCGGTAGAGATATGCCAGGCGTTTTCGTCGCGGCTGTAGATTTTTTCCAGCGACGCCGTCGTTGGGATATTGCGCTCTTTCAGGTAATCCAGCAGCGCTTCACGGGAACGCAGGTTCCACTCACGCCAAGGCGCAACCACTTTCAGGTGTGGCGCCAGCGCGGTGTAGGTGGTTTCGAAACGCACCTGGTCATTGCCTTTGCCGGTTGCACCGTGGCACAGCGCATCAGCGCCGACCTTCAACGCCAGCTCAACCTGCGCTTTAGCGATAATCGGGCGCGCCATTGAAGTGCCCAACAGGTAGCTGCCTTCATACAGCGCACCGGTCTGCAGAACCGGATAAACGTAATCGCGGATGAATTCTTCACGCAGATCAACCACGTGACACTCAGAGGCACCGGATTGCAGGGCTTTTTGCTCCACGCCTTCCAGATCGCTGCGCTCCTGGCCGATATCCGCCACGAACGCCACCACTTCGCAGCCGCCGTAGTTTTCTTTCAGCCAAGGAATGATGGCCGAAGTATCCAGGCCGCCAGAGTACGCCAGAACGATTTTTTTGATGCCTTGGTTTTGCATGGTCTTTTCCTTTTTAATTCTAAATTTAAGCGAGGATCCGGGTGCCAATCGACACGCCGTTAAACAGAGCTGGAAGCTGATCGGCATGGCGCCAGCTGGCGATATCCACCGGCCGGCCAAGGGTGCGGGCCGCGTCGAGCGCCGCATTCACCTTCACCACCATACCATCGGTGATGATGCCTTGGGCAATCAGTTGTTCCGCTTTTTGTGCCGTCATTTCTGCAATGCGTTGCCCTTTCCCGTCGAGAATGCCACTGACATCCGACAGCAGGATCAAATCCGCACCCAGCGTGGCGGCCAGGGCCGTCGCCGCCTGATCGGCGTTCACATTCATTAATTCCCCTTCGGCGGTGATGCCGATAGAGCTGATCACCGGCAGGTAGCCGGCACCCAGCAGGGTATTGAGCAGCACCGGTGAACCCGGCTGTGCGTTGCCTACGTGGCCCAGCGCCGGATCGAGTTGGGTCACGGAAACGCTGCCGCCGTCCGCCAGGCTCAGGCCCACCGCATTGATCCGGTGCTTGATGGCCCACGCCAGCAGGGTCTTGTTGGCAGTACCGGCCAGCGCGCCGGTAATGATGTCGATCTGGTCAGCAGGGGTCACCCGCAGGCCGTTTTTCTTCACCACCGGCAGAGAAAGTTGTTTCATCAACTCATCCACCAGGCAACCGCCGCCGTGAACGATAACCAGCGGGCGCTGATGCTGCTGACGGTAGCTGTCCAGGGCGGTGAATAAACGCTCCAGCGCCTCTTCACTGTCTAATAACACGCCACCTAACTTGATAATTAACGGATTCATCGCTGTTTACATCCCACGCTGGTTATTCATTAAAGTAATGACTGGGTTTCCGGGAACCCAAAACGGATATTCAGGCATTGCACCGCCTGAGCGGCCGCGCCTTTCAACAGGTTGTCTTCCGCCGCTACGGCGATCAGGTGTTCGCCCTGAACGGCAAAGCCGATATCGCAGAACGGCAGGCCCACCACCGCTTTCAATGCCGGCACGCCTTTGTCGTACAGCCGCACCAGCGGTTTGTCGTCATAGGCGGCGTGATAGGCAGCGGCCACGTCCTGCGCGGTAACGCCGGCTTTCAAGCGGCAGGTGATGGTTTCGAGAATACCACGCGGGAAGTTACCCAAATGTGGCGTGAAGATGACCGGTACACCCAGATGCGCAACGATTTCCGGGTGATGACGGTGGTTGAAGATGCCGTACGGCTGCAAGCTTACTTCACAGAAACTGGTGGTCACGCTGGCTTTGCGGCCCGCGCCGCTGACGCCGCTGGTGGCGTTGATGACCGGCCATTGGTCAGGGTTCAGCAACTGTTGGTCGATCAAGGGTTTCAGCGCCAGCTGCGCCGCCGTCGGGTAGCAGCCAGGTACGGCGATCAGTTGCGCCTGTTTGATTTTTTCGCTCTGCCACTCCGCCAGGCCATACACCGCCTGATCCAGCAGCTCAGGATGCTGATGCTCGAAACCGTAGTACTGGGTATAGAAACCGGCGTCTTTCACGCGGAACGCACCGGACAGATCGAACACCACACAGCCCGCAGCCAGGAACAAAGGCGCGATATCGTGACTGACCTCGTGCGCCGTGGCCAGGAACACCACGTCGATGCCATCGGCGGCGGCAGCCACGTCAACCAGCGGTTGTAACGGCAGATCGACGATGCCTTTTAACTGGGGATGCAAATCAGAAAGCAATTTTCCTGCATCTGCACTTTGCGCTGAAACCGCTAATGCGGTTATGTTCATATGTGGGTGACGATTCAGGTAAGCCGTGAGCTCCGCTCCGGCGTAACCGCTGGCACCAACGATCAGCGTATTCAACATGTGGCCTTTCACCTTCTTGGCTTACGAGTGGTCGTATTCGACTCAGGTAACCGGGCTCACCAGCGTTGTTTCGCCGTTCACCCACGTGGTCGAGCGTTGATGTTTTTATAATCATCCGGGAATCGGGTTCCCTTACGCTCTAGCTTACTGTATTTTTATTCAAAATAAATGCATGAATATTGATACTACCCTAACCAAAGGCTGTCAACAGTGAAGATGAAATTACCTCCATTTATTGAGCTGTACCGGGCGTTGATCGCCACTCCGTCGATCAGTGCCACCGATGGCGCCCTCGATCAGAGTAATGAAGCGTTAATCAACTTGCTGGCCGGATGGTTTGCCGATTTGGGCTTTCGCGTCGACGTACAGCCGGTGCCCGATACCCGCAACAAATTCAACCTGCTCGCCAGCATCGGCGAAGGCAGCGGCGGCCTGCTTTTGGCGGGCCACACCGACACCGTACCTTATGACGAAGGCCGCTGGACGCGCGATCCCTTCACCCTGACCGAACACGACAATAAGCTGTACGGTCTGGGCACTGCGGACATGAAAGGCTTCTTTGCCTTTATTCTGGATGCCGTGCGCGACATCGATGCCGGCAAACTGACCAAGCCGCTGTATATTCTGGCCACCGCAGATGAAGAAACGACGATGGCCGGCGCACGTTATTTCGCCGCCTCGACCGCCATCCGCCCGGATTTCGCCATTATCGGCGAGCCCACCTCACTGCAACCGGTGCGCGCGCACAAAGGGCATATGGCCAACGCCATCCGCATTGTCGGCCAGTCCGGCCACTCGAGCGACCCGGCGCGCGGCGTCAACGCCATCGATTTGATGCACGAAACCATTGGCCGCCTGATGGAACTGCGCAAAACGTTGCAGGAGCGCTACAACAATCCGGCATTCGCCGTGCCTTATCCGACGATGAACTTCGGCCATATCAGCGGCGGCGATGCAGCCAACCGCATCTGCGCCTGTTGTGAATTGCACCTGGATATTCGCCCGCTGCCGGGCATGACGCTCGACAATATCAACGAGCTGATGCACCAGACGCTGGAGCCGGTCAGCCAGCGCTGGCCGGGCCGCCTGAACATTGAGGAACTGCATGCCTCGGTCCCGGGCTACGAGTGCCCGACCGATCATCATATGGTGGCAGTGATTGAGAAACTGCTGGGCACCCGCACTCAGGTGGTCAACTACTGCACCGAAGCACCGTTCGTCCAGCAGGTGTGCCCGACGCTGGTGCTTGGCCCGGGGTCAATCAACCAGGCGCACCAGCCGGATGAATACATCGATACGGCGTTTATCGAGCCGACGCGCAAGCTGCTGGGCCAGTTGGTCGAGCACTTTTGCCATCAATAAACCTGACACAAGGTAGGGGTAATGATTTATCATCGCCCTACCTATTAAGAAGTACCAAAACAATATAATAAGCCAGACTGATAACCGGCGCGCCGTAATTAAATTTCAGAAAAGGCGCCGATTTTGATGTTTTTTTGCTAAAAATAGTGTCAATTGACGATTGGACAGGAACGTGGCGAGATGAAACAGGCGCTCTTCGCCTGACACGTGAAATTTACTTACAAGATAAAAAATCATACAGAACTGGGCCAGGGGTTATATGAACGAACAATATTCGGCAATGCGAAGTAATGTCAGTATGCTCGGCAAATTGCTCGGCGATACCATCAAAGATGCGCTGGGCGAGCATATTCTCGATCGCGTTGAAACTATCCGTAAGCTTTCCAAATCTTCACGTGCCGGTAACGAGGCGCACCGTCAGGAGCTGCTTTCCACCTTGCAGAACCTGTCCAACGACGAGTTGCTGCCGGTCGCGCGCGCCTTCAGCCAGTTCCTTAATCTGACCAACGTCGCCGAGCAGTACCACAGCATTTCGCCCAATGGCGAAGCCGCCAGCAATCCCGAAGCGCTGGCCCAGCTGTTCACCCGGCTGAAAGACAAAAAGCTCAGCACCAAAGAGCTGCAAAATGCGGTCTCTCAGCTCTCCATCGAGCTGGTGCTGACGGCGCATCCGACGGAAATCACCCGCCGCACCCTGATCCACAAGCTGGTTGAGGTCAACACCTGTCTGAGCCAACTCGATCATAACGATCTGGCCGATTACGAGCGCAACAAGATCATGCGCCGCCTGCGCCAGCTGGTTGCCCAGTCATGGCACACCGACGAGATCCGTAAAAACCGCCCTTCGCCTATCGACGAAGCCAAGTGGGGCTTTGCGGTGGTGGAAAACAGCCTGTGGGAAGGGGTGCCTGCCTTCCTGCGCGAATTCAACGAGCAGTTGGAAAACTCCATCGATTACAGCCTGCCGGCGGAAGCCGTGCCGGTGCGTTTCACCTCCTGGATGGGCGGTGACCGCGACGGTAACCCGAACGTGACCGCCGAAATCACCCGTCACGTGCTGCTGCTCAGCCGCTGGAAAGCCTGCGACCTGTTCACCCGCGATATCCAGGTGTTGGTGTCCGAGCTGTCGATGACCGAATGTACCCCGGAATTGCGCGCCCTCGCCGGTGGCGACGAAGTGCAGGAACCGTACCGCGAAATCATGAAACAGCTGCGCGGCCAGTTGATGCGCTCTCAAGCCTATCTGGAAGGCCGCCTGAAAGGCGAACGCGTGCTGAAGCCGAACGACCTGCTGGTAAGCAACGATCAGCTGTGGGAACCTTTGTTCGCCTGTTATCAGTCGCTGCAGGCCTGCGGCATGAGCATCATTGCCAACGGTCAGTTGCTGGATACCCTGCGCCGCGTTCGCTGCTTTGGCGTGCCGCTGGTGCGTATCGACGTCCGTCAGGAAAGCAACCGCCATACCGAAGCCATCGCCGAACTGACCCGTTATCTGGGCCTCGGCGACTACGAAAGCTGGTCAGAAGCCGACAAACAAGCATTCCTGATCCGCGAACTGAACTCCAAACGCCCGCTGGTGCCGTTGAAGTGGGAACCGAGCGCCGATACCCAGGAAGTGCTGGAAACCTGCCGCGTGATCGCCGAAGCGCCGCAAGGCTCCATCGCCGCCTACGTCATCTCCATGGCACGCACCCCTTCTGACGTGCTGGCGGTCCATCTGCTGCTGAAAGAAGCCGGTTGCCCGTTTGCGCTGCCGGTCGCGCCGCTGTTCGAAACCCTCGACGACCTGAACAACGCCGACGACGTTATGACCCAGTTGCTGAATATCGACTGGTATCGCGGCTTTATCCAGGGCAAGCAGATGGTGATGATCGGCTATTCCGACTCGGCGAAAGATGCCGGGGTGATGGCCGCTTCCTGGGCGCAGTACCGCGCGCAAGATGCCTTGATCAAAACCTGTGAAAAGGCCGGAGTGGCGTTAACGCTGTTCCACGGCCGTGGCGGTTCGATTGGTCGCGGCGGCGCGCCTGCGCATGCGGCACTGCTGTCGCAGCCACCGGGCAGCCTGAAAGGTGGCCTGCGCGTGACCGAACAGGGTGAGATGATTCGCTTCAAATTTGGCCTGCCGGAAGTAGCCATCAGCAGCCTGGCGCTGTATGCCGGCGCGGTTCTGGAAGCCAACCTGTTGCCGCCGCCGGAGCCGAAGAAAGAATGGCGTTCGCTGATGGACGACCTGTCGGAGACATCGTGCAAAATGTACCGCGGCTACGTGCGCGAGAATCCGGACTTCGTGCCTTACTTCCGCGCCGCAACGCCGGAACTGGAACTGGGTAAACTGCCGCTGGGTTCACGCCCGGCCAAGCGCAAGCCAAACGGCGGCGTAGAAAGCCTGCGCGCTATTCCGTGGATCTTCGCCTGGACGCAGAACCGCCTGATGCTGCCGGCCTGGCTGGGCGCTGGCGCAGGTTTGCAGGAAGCGGTGAAAGCCGGCAAACAGAATCAGTTGGAGGCCATGTGCCGCGACTGGCCGTTCTTCTCTACCCGCATCGCCATGCTGGAAATGGTCTTCGCCAAGGCCGACCTGTGGCTGGCGGAATACTACGATCAGCGCCTGGTCGACAAATCGCTGTGGCCGCTGGGCCAGCAGCTGCGCGATCAGCTCGAAAGCGACATCAAGGTCGTGTTGACCATCGCCAATGACGCTCACCTGATGGAAGATCTGCCGTGGATCGCCGAATCCATCGCGCTGCGCAACGTGTATACCGATCCGCTGAACGTGCTGCAGGCAGAACTGCTGCACCGCTCGCGCCAGCAGGAACATCCTGATACCCGCGTTGAACAGGCATTGATGGTCACCATTGCCGGCGTCGCCGCCGGCATGCGCAACACCGGCTAGGTTGCGCGTCAAAGCACGGCTCCTGTAAACAGGAGCCGTTTTTCTATGTGTCGCTGACGGGCGCGGAGGTGCGCGATGGCGTTATCCCTCTCGGACTGGTTTGTTGCCAACGATATCGAGTGCTCGCGCCTGACGGCGATCAATGCCTCCTTCCCCCGTCACACCCACGATGAATACGTGATCAGCGCCAATTTGAGCGGTACCGAACAGATTTGGCTGGACGGCAAAACCTCGCTGGTACGCGGTGGCGAAATCACCGTTTACAACCCGGCCAGCATTCAGTCCTCGCAATTTGGCAGTGAGAAAGTCGAATTCTGCAGCGTGCATTTGCCGCAATCACTTTTGCGCAGGCTGGCCAACAACCATAACCTGAGTTCCGATCGCCAGGCGCCGGTGCTGACCGAAGGTGTGCTGCGCAACCCGGCGTTGTTCGACGCCATTTGCCGCTATGCCTGCACTGCGCACGACGCCGTTGAACAGGAGCAAAATCTGCTGTGGCTGCTGGGTACCCTGCTGGACGATCGCACAGCGGATCACCCGCAACCGACGGAAACCGTCGGCCGGGCGCTGGAATTCATGCGTGACAACCTGACGCTGAAAATCAGCCTGGACACGTTGGCCCAGGTCAGCGGCATGAGTAAATATCATTTTGTCCGGCTGTTCCGGCAACGCGTCGGCATGCCGCCGCTGCAATATCACATGCAGCTGCGGCTGCTGGAGGCGCGTAACCTGTTGCGGCAGAATCAACACACGCTGGACGTGGCGCTGGCCTTGGGTTTTTACGATCAAAGCCATTTTATTAACGCTTTTCGCAAAACGATGGGCATCACGCCGCATCACTATCTGCAATCCTTCACCCGCTAAATAAACTCACGGTAGCCCGACACCACCACGTACAGCGCGAAGTAGCCAAAAATCACCGCCGAAGCAAAGTAAGAATATTTCAGCAGGCGTGCCCCCAGCATTTTGCCGCCCAGACTGCCAACGGAACAAAGCACCGCCGTCCACACCACGCCGGCAATAAAAAAGCCGGAGAGGAACCACGACGTTGCCGCCGGCCCCCCCTGACCCATACGTGAAATCAGCGCACCGCCCACCGCCGCAAACCACAGGATCGCCGTAGGAGATGACATAGCCAGCACCACGCCGCGCAGAAAGTTGCGCGGCACCGAGCGTGGCGTCTCCGGCTCAGCCACCGCCAGCTCAGTCGTCCTGGCGAAGGCCGCGCGCAGCATTTTGTAAGCGAACCACAGCAGCATCATTGAACCGCCGATCCACAGTACCCAGCGGACACCTTGGTATTGCAACAGCACCGCCATGCCCGCCAGCGCCAGCACCGCATAAATCAGGTCACCCACGCAGGTACCGATCCCCAGCCAGAAGCCATGAAAATAACCGCGTTGCATCGCCAGCGTGATCATGGCGATATTGGCGATACCAATATCCAGACAAAGCGACAAACTGAGTAAAAAACCATTGGAAAACGGCATCATGGTGACGAGCTCTTTTCATGGGGATGATGCGTCATCTCACCATGCCGCTAAAGAGGGGTATTGGAAGAAATTGCGCCCAACAAAAAGGGCGCTGTTTTTACGCAGCGCCCCTCCCGATAGCGAATGGATTATGCTGCGGCCGGGCGCACACCCAGCGTATGACAGATGGCATAGCTCATCTCGGCGCGGTTCAGCGTATAGAAGTGGAAATCTTTCACCCCCTCACGGCTGAGGATCTTCACCATGTCCATCGCGATATTGGCGCCGACCATTTTGCGGGTTTCAGCGTCGTCGTCCAACCCTTCAAACATGCTGGTCATCCAGCTCGGTACGCGTACGTTGGTCATGGTGGCGAAACGCTGCAGTTGCTTGAAGTTGGATACCGGCAAAATGCCCGGCACGATTTCTACATCAATACCGGTGGCGACACAGCGATCGCGGAAACGCAGATAGCTTTCCACGTCGAAGAAAAACTGGGTGATCGCGCGGTTGGCGCCGGCATCGATTTTACGCTTCAGGTTAATCAGATCCGCCTGCGGGCTTTTCGCCTCCGGATGCACTTCAGGGTAGGCGGCAACGGAGATATCGAAATCGCCGACTTCTTTCAGCAACTTAACCAAATCGGTCGCGTACATGTCCGGCTTGCCGCCACCCGGAGGCAAATCGCCGCGCAGCGCCACGATATGACGAATGCCGTTGTTCCAATAATCGGTGGCGATTTCACGCAACTGCGCCGGGCTGGCGTCGATGCAGGTCAGGTGTGGAGCCGCATCCAGACCGGTGCGGTCCTTGATCCCTTTGATGATGCTGTGGGTGCGATCGCGCTCGCCGGAGTTAGCGCCATAGGTCACAGAGACAAATTTAGGTTTCAGGCTGCTCAGACGATCAATGGACTGCCACAGGGTATCTTCCATCTCGCTGGTGCGCGGCGGGAAAAACTCAAACGATACGTTAATCTGGCCGTTTAATTCCGCCAGACTCTGATTCAGCGCTTCCCGCTGGTTTGCGTGAAAAAAACTCATACCCTGTCCGCCTCTTATCGATCGCTGTTTTGCATTTTGCTTTATTTTAATAAGCGTCTATACGTTTAGACGTCTAAATAGAAAATGCCGTATGTTGGCTAAAGAGTCAACAGGAAACTGGGGGAATAAGATGATTAATCCTCACCCGCAAAGAGAAAGAATTTCATGTTCGAAACAAGATGAATTATGGCAGGAAAAACGAGGGGCGCAGTGAACCCGCGCCCGCAAGAAAATTAAAGCAGTTGCGCCAAACGGTTAAGGTCTGACTGGATCGCCCCGGCCGTGACGTCGCGGCCGGCACCCGGCCCACGGATCACCAAGGGGTTATCGCGGTACCAGCGGCTTTCGATAGCAAACACGTTGTCGCACGGCAACAGCGCCGCCAGCGGGTGCTCAGGACGCACCGCCTCTACCCCGACACGCGCCTTGCCGTTGGCATCGAAGCGCGCCACGTGCCGCAGCACCAGCCCCATTTCGCTGGCAGCCTCAAAACGCTGCAGCATCTGTTGGTTCAGCGCATCGCCGTTCTCGAAGAACTGATCGACAGAGCCCTGCTCGGCACCGGCAGGCACCAGCGACTCTACCCGCACCTGATTCGGTTCGATGTCATAGCCCGCTTCGCGCGCCAGAATGACCAGCTTGCGCATTACGTCCTGGCCGGAGAGATCGACGCGCGGATCCGGTTCTGTCAGCCCCTGCTGCCAGGCCTGATCCACCAGTTCGGTGAACGGCACCGTGCCGTCGAACTGCAGGAACAACCAGGAAAGCGTACCGGAGAAGATACCGCTGATCGCCAGAATGCTGTCGCCGCTGTCGCGCAAATCACGCACCGTATGGTTGACAGGCAGGCCCGCGCCAACGGTAGCGTTATACAACCAATGGCGGCCGGTTTTGGCGAAGGCATCGCGGATTTGGCGGTAGTTATCACCGCACGACGCGCCCGCCAGCTTGTTGGCGCTAATCACGTGGAAACCGTAGCTGGCAAAGTCCAGATACTGCTCGGCCAGATTTTCACTGGCGGTAACGTCAAGCACCACCAGATCGTCGAACGGGTGCGCACGCATCCACAGGAACAGAGACTCTTCGTCCAACTCCTGTGCTTCGTCCTCGAAGAATGCCAGCGCACGGCTGGCGTCCAGCCCGTCGTAATCCAGCAGGCTGCGGCGGCTGTCCACCACCCCGGCCAGAGTGAATTCAAAACCGCTGCGGGCGGAAATATTTTTCTGCTCGCGGGCAAACAGTTCCAGCCAGCGTGCGCCAATGTTGCCTTTGCCGAACAGCACCAGACCGATGCGTTTTTCAGCGCGGAACAATGACTGGTGCAAGCCCTGAATCAGCAAGGCAGTCGGCCCCTGACGCAGCACCGCCACCAGGCTGATGCCGTCTTCCGCCTGCCAGATAAACTCAACCGGCTGGTCTTTCAACTGTTGGTAAAAACGATGGCTGTGCAGCGGGTTTTTGCAAACCCCCGCCCCCACCAGCGCCACCAGCGCCAGCCCTTCGCGCAGTTTCAGTTCCCCCGGCAGCCCGGCATCCTGCAAGGTACGCAGCACGCTGTTCACCACTTCCGAGGTGTAGCACAGCTGAACCAGGTTGCGGTCCGGATGAATGCCGACGGCCAAGGGTTTGATCTGCGCGCGCTTCAGCACCAGATCCAGATCTTTCTGCGCCAGCTTGAAATCATGCTGGCTGGCGACGCGCAGCTCAATCAGGCACACGTCATCATGGCTGGTGACAATCTTGGCGCCCGTACCGGAAGCCAGCACGCGCTCGATGCGCGTTGAACCCTGTTCCGGCTGGTAACTGCATCGCAGTTGGAGATCGATATCGCTGCCGGAAACCGGCTGCAAGGTGCGGGTATGCAGCACCGGTGCCGCCAGACGCGCCAGTTCGCTGGCTTCATCCAACCGCAGCAGCGGCAGCAGGCAGGCATCTTTCACTTTACGTGGGTCGGCGCTGTACACCCCGGCCACGTCGCTCCAGATGGTCACGCGCTCCACGCCGGCCAAAGCGCCGACCTGGGTCGCGGAATAGTCACTGCCGTTACGCCCCAACAGCACGGTTTCACCGGCGTCGTTGCGTGAAATAAAACCGGTCACCACCAGGCGTTTGCCTGGGTGCTGAGCCAGCAATTGTTGCAGTAGCGGGTAAGAACGGCCTTCATCAACCTGCGGCTGAGCGGAGCGTTCCGTACGCAGGAAATCGCGCGCATCCAGCCAGGCCGCCTGCATATCCAACTTGTTCAGTACCGCAGCCATCAGCCGCGCCGACCAGATTTCGCCGTGGCCGACGACCTCGGCATAAGTCACGTCGTCAATCTTGTCATCCAGCAAGACCGCCAGACGCTCCAGATCCTGAATAAATTCGGCGATCAGCGGTTCGGCGGTTTCCGGCGGCAATAAACCGCCGATCAATTCACTGTGATAACGGCGCAGCGTCTGCTGAACCTGATGCGCAGAAAGGCGATCGCTCTGGCTGAGCTTCAGCCAGTTAATCAGTTGGTTGGTGGTGCTGCCGGCAGCCGACACCACCATCATATCGCCCGGCTGGCTGTATTCGGCCATGATCCCGGCCACACGCAGATAACACTTCACGTCCGCCAGGCTGCTGCCGCCAAACTTGTGCAGTTGACGCCCGCTCACCGGCCCTGCTACCGCAATTGCATTCATGCTTACCTCGTTGCCGCCGCCTGGAAAGCACGTTCCAGATCGGCAATCAAATCTTCGCTGTCTTCAATACCCACGGAAATACGCAGCAGGCTCTCGGAGATACCGGCCGCCGCACGTGCTTCCGCTGCCATACCGGCATGGGTCATGGTCGCTGCATGCGAAATCAGGCTTTCTACGCCCCCTAAGGATTCTGCCAGAGTAAACAGCTCAAGGGCAGAGAGGAAACGGCGAAGAAGCGCCTCATCACCATCCAGTTCAAAACTGAGCATCGCGCCAAAGCCGCGTTGCTGGCGGCGCGCAATCTCGTGCCCTGGGTTCTGTGGCAGAGAAGGATGATACAGCTTTTTCACCAGCGGTTGCTGCTGTAAATAACTGACAATCGCTTCGGCGTTTTGTTGCGCCGCCTTGATGCGTGGCGACAGGGTGCGCATGCCGCGCAACAGCAAATAGCTGTCGAACGCGCCGCCGGTAACGCCGATATTATTGGCCCACCAAGCCAGCTCCACCGCCAGATCCTTATCTTTGGCGATCACCGCGCCGGCCACCACATCGGAATGGCCGTTGAGGTATTTGGTGCAGGAGTGAACCACCAGATCGGCTCCCAATCCAATCGGCTGCTGCAGCGCCGGGCTGAGGAAGGTGTTATCCACTACCGTCAGCGCGCCTGCCGCATGCGCCGCCTCGCAAATCGCCGCAATGTCCACCACGCGCAAAAGCGGGTTGCTCGGGCTTTCTATCAGCACCAGTTTTGGCTTTTGCGCCAACGCCTGTGCCAACGCCTCTTCATTACCCTGATCGACAAACAGCACGCGGTAAGCGCCTCGCTTGCTCAGGCTGTCGAAAAGACGGTAGCTGCCACCATAACAATCGTGCGGCGCCACCAGCAGATCGCCGGGTTTCAGGAACACGGTGGTCACCAGATGGATCGCCGACATACCGCTACTGGTCATTACCGCACCGGCGCCGCCTTCCAGCTCCGCCAGCGCACGTTGCACCACATCGCGCGTAGGGTTGCCGCGGCGTGAGTAGTCATGCGCGCGAGGCTGGTTGAAATCGGTGAAATTATAGGTGCTGGAAAGATGGATCGGCGGGACAACGCAGCCGTACTGTTCGTCATCGTTCAGGCCGCTACGTACGGCAATCGTGGCTGGTTTACGCGTCATAGGGTCGCTCGGCTCTCAGGATTCGGATGAATGAGGGCTAAAGATTAATCGCAGCAGAGATGGACGTCAATACATCTGGACATCTAAACTTCTTTGCGTATAGATTGAGCAAAGCGGTAATACCCGCTAAAATTATGCCGGTTTGATATGACGATACGATGTTAACGCGAAATGCATAGGCGACACCTATTGATCCTGAGTATACAGTGACCCTGGTCGCGTAAAATTGACATTTATTTAGTGAGAACAGTGAAGATCGGGCATAATTGGCCGGTTTTTAGAATTTTGTAATTTTTCTGACAAATTTAAGGTGTCCCATGGCTGAGTGGAACGGCGAGTATGTCAGCCCTTACGCTGAACACGGTAAAAAAAGCGAGCAAGTAAAAAAAATCACGGTATCCATTCCGCTGAAGGTCCTGAAAATCCTCACCGATGAGCGGACTCGTCGCCAGGTCAATAACCTGCGCCACGCCACCAACAGCGAATTGCTGTGCGAAGCATTCCTGCATGCTTTTACCGGCCAGCCGCTGCCGAACGATGAAGACCTGCGCAAAGAACGCAGCGATGAAATCCCGGAAGCCGCAAAAGTGCTGATGCGTGAATTGGGTGTGGATCCCGATACCTGGGAATACTAACCAGTCGGCCTGCGAAAGCAGGCGGCAGAAATGAAAAAAGGCGCCGAAGGCGCCTTTTTCATCTGACGGTAAGAAATATTATTTCTTAGCGCCTGGTACGCTGAAACGCTTGTTGAAGCGGTCAACGCGGCCACCGGTAGCAACGTCACGCTGCTTGCCAGTGTAGAACGGGTGGCATTGACCACAAACGTCCAGGTTCAGATCGTGACCCACGGTAGAGCGGATTTTGATCACGTTACCGCAAGAGCAGTTAGCAGTAACTTCTTCGTATTTTGGGTGGATACCTTGTTTCATGGGAAACCTCAGTTAAGGCCGTGTCGCTATCCAGCCCTGTTTCGCCAGACACCACACGTGGTTGATAATATATTTTGGTATCGGATTATACCAAAGGCGGCAAACTATACAGAAATTCAATGTAGCGCGCAATTGGAACCGTACATTTTGCGGCCCGCAGTGTAAACTACCCGACACTTTTTCCATCTGGATGGCCGCCACATGCCCGTTGTACACGTTGCTTTACCGGTTCCCCTCGCCCGCACCTTCGACTATCTGCTGCCGCAAGGCTTGCAGCCGGTAGCCGGCGCGCGCGTTTGCGTACCCTGGGGTAAGCAACGGGCAATCGGCATCGTCACCGGCAGCAGCGACACCAGCGAACTGCCGCTGGATAAGCTTAAGCCCATCGACAGCATCATCGACAACGCCTCCCTGTTCTCCCCCAGCCTGTGGCGCATTCTTCGCTGGGCCAGCGACTATTATCATTATCCTATCGGCGAAGTGCTGTTCCACGCGCTGCCGATCCTGCTAAGGCAAGGCAAACCGGCGGAAGCCGCGCCGCTGTGGCAATGGTTCGCCACTGAACAGGGCCGCGCCACGCCGCCGGAAAGCCTGAAACGCGCCCCCAAACAACAGCAGGCACTGGCCGCGCTGCTGCAACGCCCGGTGTATCGCCACCAGGTCAGCGAACTTGAACTGACCGAGAGCGCGCTGCAGGCATTGCGCGCCAAAGGGCTGATCGACTTACGGGCTCAGACTTTGGCGACGCAGGACTGGCGACCGGGTTTTGAAGTGCTCGGCGAACGGCTGCGGCTGAATACCGAGCAGGCCACCGCCGTGGGTGCGATCCGCAGCGAAGACGATCAGTTTGCCGCCTGGTTGCTGGCCGGGGTCACCGGCTCCGGCAAGACAGAAGTCTATCTCAGCGTGCTGGAAAACATTCTGGCCATGGGCAAACAGGCGCTGGTGCTGGTGCCGGAAATCGGCCTGACGCCGCAAACTATCGCCCGCTTTCGCGAGCGCTTCAATGCGCCGGTAGACGTACTGCACTCCGGCCTCAACGACAGCGAACGGCTGGCGGTATGGCTGCGCGCCCGCAGCGGCGAAGCGGCGATCGTCATAGGTACCCGCTCTGCGCTATTTACCCCGTTCTCACGCCTGGGCGTGATCATTCTCGACGAAGAGCACGACAGCTCCTATAAACAGCAGGAAGGCTGGCGCTACCACGCACGCGATCTGGCGGTGTTCCGCGCCCGGGAAGAGAACATCCCGATGGTCATGGGTTCCGCCACACCGGCGCTGGAAACGCTGCACAACGTGCAACTGGGTAAATACCGTCAACTCAAGCTCACCCAGCGCGCGGGCAACGCCAAACCGGCGGCGCAGCACCTGATCGACCTGAAAGGCCTGCCGCTGAAGGTGGGTCTGTCGCAGCCTTTGCTGAAAAGCATGCAGCACCACCTGAAAGCCGGCAATCAGGTGATGTTATTCCTTAACCGCCGCGGCTATGCGCCGGCGTTGTTGTGCCACGAGTGCGGCTGGATTGCCGAATGCCAACGCTGCGATCATTACTACACCTTCCATCAGAATCATCGCCAACTGCGCTGCCACCACTGCGACAGCCAGCGGCCGGTACCGCACCAGTGCCCGCAATGCGGTTCAACGCACCTGGTCTCGGTCGGCGTCGGTACCGAGCAATTGGAAAACGAACTGGCGCCGCTGTTCCCGGAAACGCCGATCACCCGTATTGACCGAGACACCACCAGCCGCAAGGGCTCGCTCGAGCAGCATCTGGCGGATATTCACCGTGGTGGCTCACGCATATTGATCGGCACCCAGATGTTGGCAAAAGGTCACCATTTCCCGGACGTGACGCTAGTCGCCCTGCTGGACGTCGACGGCGCGCTGTTTTCGGCTGATTTCCGTTCCGCTGAACGCTTTGCCCAACTGTATACCCAGGTCTCCGGCCGTGCAGGCCGCGCCGGCAAACAGGGTGAAGTCCTTTTGCAGACTCACCACCCGGAACACCCGCTGCTGCAAATTCTGTTGCAGCAGGGCTACGAGGCCTTTTCCAAACAGACGCTGGCGGAACGCAACAGCGTATTCCTGCCGCCCTACACCAGCCATATCATCGTGCGTTCGGAAGATCACGATAACCAACAGGCGCCGCTGTTCCTGCAGCAGCTGCGCAACCTGCTGGAAGCCAGCCCGCTGAAAGACGACTCGTTGTGGGTCATGGGGCCCGTCCCGGCATTGCAGTCAAAACGCGGCGGCCGCTTCCGTTGGCAACTGCTGTTGCAGCACCCTTCGCGACGCGTGCTGCAACAGTTGATGAAAAGCTCGTTGCCGTTGATCGGTACACTGCCACAGGCACGTAAGGTGAAATGGACGCTGGACGTCGATCCGATAGATAGCTGAACCCGGAAAAGTCTGATTCAGTTCAGGCAAGGCAAACGTTTACCCTTGAAATTGCGAGCGAACGCTAAAAAACCTTCCCGGGTCACACTTTTTATGCAAATTAGGTAACAAAGGCGGGACATATTCTGTTTAGAATGTCTGCCAAGGCAATTTTGGCACCTAAAGTAGCACCGTGACAGAATGTTCGAATGCGGATGGCGCTAAATGATAACAACACCACCGTACGCCAAAATTTGTGAGCAAACTGCAGTAGTCGCGTTGGCATGGGGCTAACGCAAGGAGAAAGGCGTTGGAACACAAGAAAGAATTACCCATGGCAACCATGAAAGACGTTGCCGAGATGGCGGGCGTTTCAACGGCAACCGTGTCGCGCGCGCTGATGAACCCGGAGAAGGTGTCAACGCCGACGCGTCAGAAAGTGGAGCAGGCCGTCTTGGCCGTGGGCTACTCTCCTCATGCCCTCTCGCGCAATATCAAGCGCAATGAATCCCGTACCATTCTGGTGATCGTCCCCGACATTTGCGATCCGTTCTTCGCCGACGTGATCCAGGGGATCGAGCAGACCGCGGCGCAGCAAGGCTATCTGGTGCTGATTGGCGATTGCGCTCAGCAAAACCAGCAGGAACGAACCTTCGTCAATCTGATTATCACCAAGCAAATCGACGGCATGCTGCTGCTCGGCTCCAACCTGCCCTTCGACGCCAGCAAGGAAGAGCAGCGCAATCTGCCGCCGATGGTGATGGCCAACGAGTTTGCCCCGGAGCTGGAACTGCCGACGGTACACATCGATAACCTGACCGCCGCCTTCGAGGCCGTACATTATTTGCACCAGCTCGGACACAAGCAAATCGCCTGTGTCGCCGGACCGGAACAGATGCCTCTCAGCCATTATCGGCTGCAAGGTTACATTCAGGCGCTACGTCGTAATGGCATTAACGTCGAAAGCAGCTATATTACCCGGGGTGATTTCACGTACGAAGCCGGTGCGCAGGCGCTGACAGCGCTAATGGCGCAACCAAAACCCCCGACGGCAATATTCTGCCACAGTGACGTCATGGCAATCGGCGTGCTGTCACAGGCGAAAAAAATGGGGCTGCGAGTACCGCAGGACCTTTCCATCGTCGGCTTTGACGACATCAAGCTGACGCAGTATTGCGATCCGCCGTTAACCACGGTGGCTCAACCGCGCTATGAGATCGGCCGGCAAGCGATGCTGCTGTTGTTGGAACAACTGCACGGACAGGCAGTACCAAGTGGCTCCCGGCTATTGGACAGTGAGTTAATTATCAGAGGCAGCACCGCTGCCCCTAAACGCTAGTCAAATATTTTAGGGTTCAGTAACATGCAGGACTTATCTCCTCATCAGGACACAGCGGAATAATAGTGGCACAAAAAGACTATGTAGGCCGTGGGCGCACAGGAGCGCGGCGCAAAACCCCCAGCCGTAAAAAGAGCAGTTCTCCGAAAGTATCCAAAACCGTGCTGGCGTTAGCCGTAGCACTTCTGGTGATCTTTATCGGTGGCCTCTATTTCATTACGCACAATAAACCGGACGATGTACCGCTGTTGCCTGCACACAGCAACCGCCCTGGCAATGGCCTGCCGCCGAAGCCGGAAGAGCGCTGGCGCTATATCAAAGAGCTGGAGAACCGCCAGATTGGCGTGCAGACCCCGACCGAGCCAACGGCCGGCGGTGAAGTCAACTCCAAGACTCAGTTGACCACCGAACAACGCCAACTGCTGGAACAAATGCAGGCGGATATGCAACAGCGCCCAACGCAGTTGAATGAAGTGCCGTATAACGACCCTTCGCAAGCCGCAGTGCGCGGCAACAGCCGCCAACAGCAGGTGCAGCAACAACAAATACAGCAGCAAGTTCAGCAACAGGTGCAGCAACCACAGGTTACCCAGCCGCGTAATCCGTTTAACAGCGGCGCAACCACGGCGCCGGTGCAGCAACAACAACAGCACCAGCAGGCTCAACCCAAACCCAAGCCGCAGCCGCAGCCGGTCCAGGTTAAACAGCCTGAGCCTAAACCGCAGCCAAAACCTGAGGTAAAACCGGAAACCAAGCCGGAAGTGAAACAGGAAACGGCCAAGCAGGAAACCAAGCCTGAGCAGAAACAGAAGTGGATGGTGCAATGCGGTTCGTTCCGTGCCACCGATCAGGCGGAATCCGTCCGTGCGCGCCTGGCGTTTGAAGGTATCGAAAGCCGCATCACCGCCGGTGGCGGTTGGAATCGCGTGGTGCTCGGCCCCTACAGCAGCCGCGCAACAGCGGACAAAACCCTATCGCGTCTGAAGGGCGCTGGCATGTCAAGTTGCATTCCCCTCGCCGTTGGGGGTTGAAAAGCGTCAATCCCCCCCCATCTATACTCTCAATATGCCTCGTAGTGTCTGCGCAAGCAGACGCTGCGAGGGCTTCTTTCCGTCTTCAACGAGGGTCTGCTCGTGACAACAATTGTAAGCGTACGCCGCAACGGCCAGGTAGTGATCGGTGGCGATGGCCAGGCCACCTTGGGCAATACGGTAATGAAGGGCAACGTCAAGAAAGTGCGTCGCCTGTATAACGACAAAGTGATTGCCGGTTTCGCCGGTGGCACTGCGGATGCCTTCACGCTGTTTGAGCTGTTCGAGCGCAAGCTGGAAATGCACCAGGGCCATTTGGTTAAAGCGGCCGTTGAGTTGGCTAAAGACTGGCGTACCGACCGCATGCTGCGCAAGCTTGAAGCGCTGCTGGCCGTGGCTGATGAACACTCTTCGCTGATCATCACCGGCAACGGTGACGTGATCCAGCCTGAAAATGATTTGATTGCGATCGGTTCCGGCGGCCCATACGCCCAGGCTGCCGCTCGTGCGATGTTGGAAAATACCGAGCTGAGCGCCCGCGAAATCGTTGATAAATCCCTCAACATCGCCGGTGACATCTGTATTTACACCAACCATTTCCACACCATCGAAGAATTGCCTTCCAAAGCGTAAGGATCGAATACTATGTCTGAAATGACCCCGCGCGAGATCGTCAGCGAGCTGGACAGCTACATTATCGGCCAGAACAAGGCCAAACGTGCCGTTGCCATCGCCCTGCGTAACCGCTGGCGCCGGATGCAGCTCGACGAGATGCTGCGTCATGAAGTCACGCCAAAAAATATTCTGATGATCGGCCCGACCGGCGTCGGTAAAACTGAAATCGCCCGTCGTCTGGCGAAGCTGGCCAATGCCCCCTTCATCAAGGTAGAAGCCACCAAGTTCACCGAAGTAGGCTATGTCGGTAAGGAAGTGGATTCCATCATCCGCGATCTGACCGACGCCGCGATCAAAATGGTGCGTCTGCAGTCGATCGAGAAAAACCGCACCCGCGCCGAAGAGATGGCGGAAGAACGCATTCTCGACGTACTGATCCCACCGGCCAAAAACAACTGGGGCCAGCCGGAAGAACATCAAGAGCCGTCGGCCGCGCGTCAGGCATTCCGCAAGAAACTGCGTGAAGGCCAGCTGGACGACAAAGAGATTGAAATCGATCTGGCTTCTGCGCCAATGGGCGTGGAAATCATGGCGCCTCCGGGCATGGAAGAGATGACCAATCAGCTGCAATCGATGTTCCAGAATCTGGGCGGCCAGAAGCACAAACCGCGCAAGCTGAAGATCAAAGAAGCCTTCAAGCTGTTGATCGAAGAAGAAGCCGCCAAGCTGGTGAACCCGGAAGAGCTGAAAGAGCAGGCGATCGAAGCGGTTGAGCAACACGGCATCGTGTTTATCGACGAGATCGACAAAATCTGTAAGCGCGGTGGCCAAAGCTCCGGCCCGGACGTGTCACGCGAAGGCGTGCAGCGCGATCTGCTGCCGCTGGTGGAAGGCTGTACCGTTTCCACCAAGCACGGCATGGTGAAAACCGATCACATTCTGTTTATCGCCTCCGGCGCATTCCAGACCGCCAGCCCGTCGGATTTGATCCCGGAACTGCAGGGCCGCCTGCCGATCCGCGTTGAATTGCAGGCGCTGACCACCGAAGATTTCGAGCGTATCCTGACCGAGCCAAGCGCCTCGCTGACCGAACAGTACAAAGCGTTGATGGGCACCGAAGGCGTCAATATCGAGTTCACCGCCGAAGGTATCCGTCGCATCGCCGAAGCCGCGTGGCAGGTTAACGAAAGCACCGAAAACATCGGCGCGCGTCGTCTGCACACCGTGCTTGAGCGTCTGATGGAAGATATTTCCTACGATGCGAGTGAAATTAACGGCCAATCCATTACAATTGATGCGGATTACGTGCGTAATCATCTGGATGAACTGGTAGCGGATGAAGATTTGAGTCGTTTTATCCTATAATCGCTCAATCATGTCCTGTCGGTCATCTGTGTGGGAGGCATTGCCTCCCACAATTATTTCTAACGGACACAGCCACTTACTCTGAAGCGAAAAATGAGCTCATCAACTTCCACCTCCCCGGCCAGAGCCTGGCTTGAAAGTTTACGACCGCGCACCCTGCCGCTGGCCTTTGCCTCGATAGTGGTCGGCTCCGCCATTGCCGCCTTGCATGACAGCCTGAAACCCGGCGTGGCGCTGCTGGCACTGCTGACCGCCGGTCTGCTGCAAATTCTCTCCAATCTGGCGAACGACTATGGCGATGCGGTAAAAGGCAGCGACAAGGAAGATCGTATCGGACCGTTACGCGGCATGCAGAAAGGCATGATCACCCAGGCACAGATGAAACGCGCGCTGGTCGTGACGGTGGTATTGATTGCCATCGCCGGTTGTTCGCTGATCGCCGTGGCCTGTGAGCAGCCCAGCGACGTCATAGGCTTCCTGGTGCTGGGCGGGCTTTCTATCGTCGCCGCCATTACCTACACCGTAGGTAACAAGCCTTACGGTTATCTGGGATTGGGCGATATTTCGGTGCTGGTGTTCTTTGGTTGGCTGAGCGTAGCGGGCACCTACTACCTGCAAACCCACGCTTTTGACAGCATAGTGATGTTGCCGGCCACCGCCTGCGGTCTGCTGGCAACCGCGGTACTCAATATCAATAACCTGCGCGATATCGAAAGCGATCGCGCCAACGGCAAAAATACCCTGGCGGTGCGGCTCGGCCCGCAGAAGGCGCGCTACTACCACGCCCTGCTGCTGATTGGCGCGGTGGCGTGTTTCGCGCTGTTTACGCTGCTTAATCTGCATAGCCTGTGGGGTTGGCTGTTTGTGCTGGCTATCCCGCTGCTGCTGCGTCATGGCCTGCGCGTGCTGCGCGATCCGACCCCGGCCGGCATGCGCCCGATGCTGGAACATATGGTCAAGGCGGCGCTGCTGGCCAACGTATTGTTCGCCATCGGCGTGGCGCTCAGTTAAAAACTGATGATTTTGCCAACAGGGCGAATAAAGGGATATACTGATTATTCCAGCGGCAAACAGACGTAAAATCCTATGAAATACGATACTTCCGAACTTTGCGACATCTATCATGAAGAGGTGAACGTTGTTGAACCTCTATTCTCCAATTTTGGCGGGCGTACTTCATTTGGCGGGCAAATCACTACGGTGAAATGCTTTGAGGATAACGGCCTGTTATTCGATCTGCTCGAGGAGAATGGTCGTGGACGCGTCCTGCTGATCGACGGTGGCGGCTCGGTGCGTCGCGCACTGATCAACGCTGAGCTGGCGCGTCTGGCAACCCAGAACGAATGGGAAGGCATCGTGGTTTACGGTGCAGTACGCCAGGTAGACGATCTGGAAGAGCTGGACATCGGCATTCAGGCGATGGCGGCCATTCCGGCGGGCGCCATCAGCGAAGGCGTCGGCGAAAGCGATATTCGCGTTAACTTTGGCGGCGTCACCTTCTTCTCCGGCGATCATCTCTATGCCGACAATACCGGGATCATTCTGTCTGAGGACCCGCTCGATATCGAGTAACCCGCAGAGATGAAAAAGGGCGCCTAAGGCGCCCTTTTCGATTCTGGCATCAGGGAATCAAACTTCTTCCATTTTGCCCAGCAGCGCGCGCAGGCGATCTTGCCATACATGCTGCTCTTCTTTCAGTTGCTGATTTTCACGCACCAGAGATTCGTGGTTGCCTGAGGCAGCCTGAACTTCGTTAGACAGAGTATTGTTTTTGTCTTTCAGTTCTTCAATTTCCATCTGCAGCAGGGTGATGGTATCGATCGCCTGCTGAACTTTTGCTTCCAATTTCTCAAATACTTCAAATGACATTCTTCAGTCCCCTCATGATAGCAAGGCGTACATCTATAGCTAACAGTCGCAACTCAGGTTGCAACCGCTGCGAATATGCATCGCGCCAAGTGACACGCGCTTTTATTGAAAAAAGCGCGCCTGTCTCGATAAAACGTTTCTTTCGATAAAAACGATTGTAAGTAGCCTGTCCCCGACTGTCTAGCAACATACCGGCTCATCGCGCAGTCTGTTGCAATTTTCCTGCCCTCACTATCAGCAAAAACTGAAAATGCCCATCGGACAAAAAAGGGTTTGTTAACAATTGGTGGGAAAACCACTGGTCAGATCACACTTTCATGGCGCAGAAAGAACACCGGACGACGCGAATTCGCTCAATTTTATGACGAAGCACACACATTTTGATTTCGCTATTTCTCGTTTATGTTCGTTAACGATAAATTTACATCACGTCCTCAATTAATAATTGGACGAGATGAAAAAAACTGTACCCATAGGCCAAGTGGATTAGCACAGTGAGCCTATAAACCTATAACCGCCGTTTTGCAGGACAACAACATTATGAGCCAAACCACCAGTCCGACCCTAAAAGGCCAGTGTATCGCCGAGTTCCTCGGCACAGGTTTGTTGATCTTTTTTGGCGTAGGCTGCGTTGCCGCACTGAAACTGGCGGGTGCCAGCTTCGGCCAGTGGGAAATCAGTATCATTTGGGGCCTGGGCGTTGCCATGGCCATCTATCTGACTGCTGCCATCTCCGGTGCGCACCTTAACCCGGCCGTCACTATCGCGCTGTGGTTGTTCGCCTGCTTTGACGGACGCAAAGTACTCCCTTACATTGTCGCGCAGATCGCCGGAGCCTTCTGCGCAGCAGCCCTGGTCTACGGGTTGTATTACAACCTGTTCTTCGATTTCGAAGCGGCCAACCATATGGTCCGCGGCAGCGACGAGAGCCTTGCTCTGGCCGGTATCTTCTCCACTTATCCTAACGCGCACATCTCCGTCGGCCAGGCCTTCCTGGTGGAAACGGTGATTACCGCGATTCTGATGTGCCTGATTCTGGCGCTGACCGACGACGGCAACGGTATTCCACGTGGCCCGCTGGCGCCGCTGCTGATCGGTATTCTGATTGCCGTTATCGGTGCCTCCATGGGACCATTGACCGGCTTTGCTTTGAACCCGGCGCGTGATTTCGGCCCGAAACTGTTCGCTTATCTGGCAGGTTGGGGCAAAGTGGCCTTCACCGGGGCACGTGATATCCCGTACTTCCTGGTGCCAATCTTTGGCCCAATCCTCGGTGCCGGCCTGGGTGCCTTCGGCTACCGCGCACTGATTGGCCGCCATCTGCCGTGCGACGTCTGCGTAGAGGAAGAAGAACCCGCTACCAAGGCCCAGCAGCGCAAAGCGTGATTGACACAGTTTTAAAACGGTTAACAACAGCAGGATTAAGA
The DNA here is from genome assembly GCF_052686505.1 of Serratia sp. TSA_198.1. Lineage (NCBI taxonomy): Bacteria > Pseudomonadati > Pseudomonadota > Gammaproteobacteria > Enterobacterales > Yersiniaceae > Serratia > Serratia sp. TSA_198.1. The sequence goes on along the minus strand of NZ_JBQZFP010000010.1, from coordinate 89,069 downwards.
TCATGACAGTAGAAAAAAAATACATTGTCGCTCTCGACCAGGGAACCACCAGTTCACGTGCCGTAGTGCTCGATCACGATGCCAATATTGTTGCGGTATCTCAGCGCGAGTTCACGCAGATTTACCCGAAAGCCGGCTGGGTTGAACACGATCCGATGGAGATCTGGTCATCACAAAGCTCCACGCTGGTGGAAGTGCTGGCAAAAGCCGACATCAACTCCGATCAGATTGCCGGCATCGGCATCACCAACCAGCGTGAAACCACCATCGTCTGGGAAAAAGAGACCGGCAAGCCGATTTACAACGCCATCGTCTGGCAATGTCGCCGCACCGCCGACATCTGCGAAAAGCTCAAGCGCGATGGCCTGGAAGAGTACATTCGTCACAACACCGGCCTGGTGGTCGACCCGTACTTCTCGGGCACCAAGGTGAAGTGGATCCTCGATAACGTTGAAGGTGCCCGTGAACGCGCCAAACGCGGCGAGCTGCTGTTCGGCACCGTCGACACCTGGCTGGTGTGGAAAATGACCCAAGGGCGGGTGCACGTGACCGATTACACCAACGCCTCGCGCACCATGATGTTCAATATCCATGAGCTGGACTGGGACGATCGCATGCTGGAAGCGCTGGATATTCCACGCGCCATGCTGCCGAAAGTCCGTCCATCCTCCGAGGTGTACGGCCAGACCAATATCGGCGGTAAAGGCGGCACGCGTATTCCTATCGCCGGTATCGCCGGCGACCAGCAGGCGGCGCTGTACGGCCAACTGTGCGTTCAACCGGGCATGGCGAAAAACACCTACGGCACCGGCTGCTTCCTGCTGATGAACACCGGCAAAGAAGCGGTGCGATCCAGCCACGGCCTGCTGACCACCATCGCCTGCGGCCCGCGCGGTGAAGTGAACTATGCGCTGGAAGGCGCGGTATTTATCGGCGGCGCCTCTATCCAGTGGCTGCGCGATGAGCTGAAACTGATCAGCGATGCGGCCGACTCCGAATACTTCGCCACCAAGGTGAAAGACAGCAACGGCGTCTACGTCGTACCGGCCTTCACCGGCCTGGGTGCCCCTTACTGGGACCCGTATGCCCGTGGCGCTATCTTCGGCCTGACTCGTGGTGCGAACAGCAACCACATCATCCGCGCCACGCTGGAGTCCATCGCCTACCAGACGCGCGACGTGCTCGACGCCATGCAGGCCGACTCCAACACCCGCCTGCAATCGCTGCGTGTGGACGGTGGCGCAGTGGCCAATAACTTCCTGATGCAGTTCCAGTCCGACATCCTCGGTACCCGTGTTGAGCGCCCTGAAGTGCGTGAATCGACGGCTCTGGGTGCAGCCTTCCTGGCGGGCCTGGCCATTGGTTACTGGAACGATCTGGATGAGGTGAAGAGCAAAGCCGTTATCGAGCGTGAGTTCCGCCCAAGCATTGAAACCACCGAGCGTAACTTCCGCTACAGCGGCTGGAAAAAAGCGGTTGCCCGCGCCCAGGCATGGGAAGATCACGACTAACACCCTTTTGCTTTGTTGACCGAATCACGCGCTGCCCCCGGGCGGCGCGTTTTTTTTGCCCCGCCCGCTGCCGCCCTGCTGTGATAAACTTTGCCGATATTTTCTTCCTTTCTCACAACGGGTTTTGCCATGAAACGTGAATTAGCCATCGAATTTTCCCGCGTTACCGAAGCCGCCGCGCTGGCGGGCTACAAATGGCTGGGACACGGCGACAAGAATGCCGCCGACGGCGCTGCGGTCAACGCAATGCGCATTATGCTCAATAAAGTGGATATCGATGGCCGCATCGTGATCGGCGAAGGCGAAATTGATGAAGCGCCCATGCTGTATATCGGCGAGCACGTCGGCAGCGGCCAGGGCGATGCGGTAGATATCGCGGTCGACCCCATCGAAGGCACCCGCATGACCGCCATGGGCCAGCCCAATGCACTGGCCGTGCTGGCGGTGGGCGATCGCGGCACTTTCCTGCACGCGCCGGACATGTATATGGAAAAGCTGGTGGTGGGCCCGGCGGCGCGCGGCGCTATCGATCTCAACCTGCCGCTGGCAGAAAACCTGAACCAGGTCGCAGCCCGACTGAACAAGCCGCTGGCGCAGCTGACGGTGGTCATTCTGGCCAAGCCGCGCCACGACGGCGTTATCGCGCAGATGCAACAGCTCGGGGTGCGGGTCTTCGCTATCCCCGACGGCGACGTGGCGGCCTCCATCCTGACCTGCTTGCCGGAAAGCGAAGTCGACGTGATGTACGGTATCGGCGGCGCACCTGAAGGGGTGATTTCCGCTGCGGTGATCCGCGCGCTGGATGGAGATATGCAGGCGCGACTGCTGCCGCGTCATCAGGTGAAAGGCGACAGTGCCGAGAACCGCCGCATCGGCGAAGAAGAACTGGCGCGTTGCAAAGAGATGGGGATTGAGGCCGGCCAGGTGTTGGTATTGGACCAAATGGCGCGCAACGACAACGTCATTTTCTCCGCCACCGGCATCACCAAGGGCGATCTGCTGGAAGGCATTAGCCGCCAGGGCAATATGGCCACCACGGAAACCCTGCTGATCCGCGGCAAGTCCCGCACTATCCGCCGCATTCGCTCAACCCATTATCTGGACCGTAAAGATCCGGCGCTGCACGAGTTCCTGCTGTAATTAAACAGGGCGCCATTGGCACCCTCAAATTGCTGACAAAGCCCGCTATTAGGGAGAGCGTGCCTAAGGGGTCGTAGCAGCTTTAGCTGCCGGAGCGCCCCTCGGTGCGCTAGGCCCGGGATATCTCGGACTCAAAGGCCACTTTGTCATAAACCAACAGGGTGCCCTGTTGATTTATGCGGTATGCCCCTGATGCTGGAGACGATTTGACAACGGCCACCAGCACAGCAAAATCAGCAGTGCCATCGCAAACATCAGCAGGCCGAGGCTGAACTGCCCGGTCTGCGGCAGCATGGCGGAAAGCCAGGTCGCCAAACCCGACCCCATATTCTGCATACCGCCCACCAACGCGCCCGCCGCACCCGCCAGATAGGGGAAAGGCTCCATCGCACCGGTGGTAGCCAATGGGAACAACATCCCGGCGCCGAAAAAGAACAGCGCCGCCGGCACGATCAGCGTCCAAATGTTCATCACACCAAACCAACCCGGGATCCACATCATCAGGCCTGCCAGCAGACAGCTGATAACCGAATGCCACATCAGGTTGTGGAAGGTTTTGCCGTCACGGCCGGCATACCAGGCGCCAAAAAACGCCGCAGGGATCGGCAGGATAAACAGGATACTGACGGTCAGCCCGCTCAGGCCCAACACGCCCCCCATCAGCACGCCACAGCTGGCTTCAAATACCGCTATCCCCGCCAGCGCTCCGATCAGCATCACCAGGTAACAGCTGAAAGTGCCGTCGGCCAGCAGCTTGCCGAAACTCGCCAGCATGCGCCGTTTTTCTGTCTGCTGAGGCCGGGTTTCCGGCAGCCAACGGAACATGGCGAAGGCGACGCCGGCGCAAAGCGCCAACAGGAAAGCGTAGCAAGCGCGCCAGCCGAATAGCATCGCCAATGCCCCACCGATAATCGGCGCCAGCAGCGGGCTCACCAGAATGCCCATATTGAGCAGGCTGTTGGCATAGCGCAGTGAGGTCCCGGCATACAGGTCACGCGGCATGGTACGCGCCATCACCCCCGCCACGCCGGTGCCCATCCCCTGAATGGCGCTGGCGGCAACCAGCATCGTCAGGCTAGTGGACAAGAACGCGCCCAAGGCACCAATCAGGAAAATCATCATCCCGGCGAGGATCACCGGGCGGCGGCCAATGCGGTCCGACAGCGGGCCGTAAATCAGCTGTGAAAAGCCATAGGTCATCAGATACGCCGCCATCACGCGCTGTACCGCACCGGTACGCACCGACAGATCTCGGGCAATGTCAGCAATGACAGGGACATAAATGGTTTGCGCCATCTGACCGACGGCCACCAACAGGGTGAGCATCACCAGCAGGTGAAAATTGTCTATTTTTCTCATTGTCTTCGTTAGCGTATTAACTCGTCACAGCGTCCCGTTCTGACTCCGGATTGAGTCAGAACGGCGAGCAGCCCTCTATGGCGGCATAAGCTAACAAATCTGATTTTTTTAGCGAGTTTCAGACAGATATTGATCCCGGTCACACTGGCAGCAAAGGCAACCAACCTCGTAAATTAAACTGTACGTCTAACGCTTAAGGGGTAAAAATGGCGAGATCGCCGTAATTTGGCTTTAGCATTTAATCGATAATTATTTTCATCATCTTGAAATAAAATAACACCATAGGGATTTGGTTCATGAAAACACCAGAGCTGATTTTATTGCAGTTGAAAACCTTGGGGCCGCATTCCGCCAAAATGCTGGCTGAGCGTCTGGACATCACCCCAATGGGTATCCGTCAGCATCTGCAATCCCTGGAAAGACGTGAGCTGGTTTGTTACGAAGAGGCGCGTACTAAAGTAGGCCGCCCAACGCGTTACTGGTCGCTGACCCATCAAGGCCACGCTGAGTTCGCCGATTGCCACGATACGCTTGCCACGGCGTTACTGGAGTCTGCCCATCAGTTGTTTGGCGCCGAAGGTGTGGAACAACTGATTAGCGAACGGGAAGAAAAGCTTTATCAGCGCTATGCCAAAGAGCTGTCGGAAGAACGCAGCCATCAGGGCAGACTCGCCCGGTTGGTGCGCCTGCGGCAGCACGATGGCTACATGGCCGAACTGTTCGAACACCCACAGGGCATGCTGCTGGTGGAAAATCACTGCCCGATCGGCGTGGCGGCCACTGTCTGCAGCAACCTGTGCAACTCGGAACTGCGGCTGTTTCACCGCCTGTTTGGCCACGGCTACCGAATAGAACGCGCTGCGCATGCCATTTCCGGCTCACGACATTGCGCTTATTTGATTCGACCATTGGAGCTTTAGAGTATGGCTGACTGGGTTAATGGCAAGGTTACGCAGGTAGAGCAATGGACCGACGGGCTGTTCAGCATTACCGTCCATGCCCCTATTGATACCTTTACCGCCGGGCAATTTGCCAAACTGGCGCTGGAAGTTGACGGTGAGCGCGTGCAGCGCGCCTATTCCTACGTCAACGCGCCCAGCGATCCGAATCTGGAGTTTTACCTGGTCACCGTGCCGGAAGGCAAACTGAGCCCGCGGCTCAATCAACTGCGGCCGGGATCGGAAGTGATGGTGACCAAAGAGGCCGCCGGTTTCTTCGTGCTGGAAGAAGTGCCGGAATGCGACACCTTGTGGATGTTGGCGACCGGCACCGCCATCGGCCCTTACCTGTCCATCCTGCAGGAAGGCAAAGACCTGGAACGCTTCAAAAATTTGGTGCTGGTGCATGCCACCCGCTTTGCGCGCGATCTCAGCTACCTGCCGCTGATGCAGCAATTGCAGCAGCGCTACAACGGGAAGCTGCGCATTCAGACTGTCGTCAGCCGCGAAGACGCTGCTGGTTCGCTGACCGGGCGCGTGCCGGCGCTGATCGAAGACGGCCGGCTGGAAGCGGCGGTGGGGCTGCCCCTCGATGCCGAAACCTGCCACGTCATGCTGTGCGGTAACCCGCAGATGGTGCGAGACACCCAGCAGACGTTGAAGGATCAGCGGCAGATGCGCAAACATCTGCGCCGTAAGCCGGGCCATATGACCAGCGAGCATTACTGGTAACCTCAGGCTTATTTACTGCGGAACCTGACCGGCTCGGCTTCCGGGCCGAAACGGTTATTCCCTGGGGTGCCAACAAAAGCGCCCAGATCAATCATCATCATCACGAGAATCAGCGTCGGGATAAAACGCCCGACGCCCCACTGCCAGATTGGCGCCAGCATCTGCCAATTGCCCGCCGCCAGCATCCACGCCAGAATCAACAGCAGCGCCCACCAGCCGGTCTTGTTGCGATCATGCAGGCGCTTGATCAGCACCGCCGCAGTTGGCCACAGCAACGCAACGATAAAGAACGCTATCGACTGGATAGCCACCAGTTGGTAATTCGCCAGCGTAAAGGCGACGGCCATCAATACCAGCCAGGCACCCATCCAAATCCAGAAGTCACGCCGCCCGATACGACCCTTAAAAGAAAAACACCACTGCTGTAACGTCATCGATTCCTGCGCTCTTAGCCTGCCCATATTCTGTCGCGCAGTGTAACATAGGCGCCGCCGGGCAGAGATTTCCGCCCTGCATTACGCGGAGTAACGCACAGCTTTCCTGTCAGCAAGCGATAATAGCGCGGGATCTTTGACAATCCCCCTCGGTTATCGCTTTAATCGGAGCCATCTTTGTTCTTGATGCCGTGTATGCCATGCTGAGAAAATCCATCGCCATCGCCTGCCTGTTGCTGGGTATCAGCAGTGCCTGGGCCGATCCACCGGATGCCGCCGCCAGTGCGTCGCCCACCGCACCTTATCTGCTGGCCGGCGCGCCGACGTTTGATCTGACGGTGGTAATATTCCGCGAAAAATACAACCGCGATAATCCAACGCTGCCGATCGGCGAATTTCGCGCCATTGCAACCGCAGAAGACGACTCGCCCCTGCTGACCCGTGCCGCCAGCAAGCTGAATGAAAACCTCTATGCCTCCACCGCACTGGAAAAAGGCACCGGTAAAATCAAAACGCTGCAGATCACTCACCTGCCGCTGCAGCAAAGCAGTGAAGAGAAGGTTGCTCGCAGCGTTGCCGTCAGCTACATGGCCGCGCTGATGCGCCAATTTGAACCGGCATTGACGGTGGAACAAAGCCTGGCAAAAGTGACCAGCCTGCTGGAAAAGGGCAAAGGTTCACGCTTCTACCAACAGCAGGTCGGCGCGATCCGCTACGTGGTATCGGACAACGGCGATAAAGGGGTAACTTTCGCTGTTGAACCGGTTAAGCTGGCGCTATCCGAGCCTTAACAGCTGGGTATTTAATGACGAAAAGCAAAGCCTTCGCGCTTAATCATCTCTATACTGTTGGGCAGGTAAACTGCCGGTCCGGCAGTGGTTATTTCGACTCTCGCGTTCCCTTGTTGGAGGAAAAAACATGCGTCATCCATTAGTTATGGGTAACTGGAAGCTTAACGGCAGCACTCACATGGTTAACGAACTCATTGCCGCTTTGCGCAATGAACTGAGCAGCGTTGACGGTTGTGGCGTGGCTATCGCACCGCCGGTGATGTACCTGGATCAGGCCAAGCACGCTCTGGCCGGCAGCCGCATTGCTCTGGGCGCTCAAAATGTAGACGTGAACCTGTCCGGCGCATTCACCGGCGAAGTTTCCGCTGACATGCTGAAAGATGTAGGCGCGCAATACATCATCATCGGCCACTCCGAACGTCGCACTTACCACAAAGAAACCGACGCTGCGATCGCCGAAAAATTTGCCGTGCTGAAAGCGGCCGGTCTGATCCCGGTGCTGTGCATCGGTGAAACCGATGCAGAAAACGAAGCGGGTAAAACCGAAGAAGTTTGCGCACGCCAGATCGACGCCGTGCTGAAAACCCAGGGCGCTGAAGCGTTCAAAGGTACCGTTATCGCTTATGAGCCAGTTTGGGCCATCGGTACCGGCAAATCAGCTACGCCTGCGCAGGCACAGGCAGTACACAAATTTATCCGCGATCACATCGCCAAGCAGGACGCAGCCGTAGCTGCAGAAGTGATCATCCAGTACGGCGGCTCTGTGAACGATAAGAATGCTGCCGAGCTGTTCACCCAGCCGGACATCGACGGCGCGCTGGTTGGCGGCGCATCACTGAAAGCTGACGCTTTCGCCGTGATCGTCAAAGCCGCTGCAGCCGCTAAAAAAGCCTGATTTCATTCGGCTCATAAATAACAAAACCCCGGCATGCCGGGGTTTTTTATTGCTGTCACAAAAGCATCAGCGCTTGCTGATCTCATCGAACACGCCGCCGGTAGCAAAGTGCACCTTCTGCGCTTCGGTCCAGCCGCCGAAGGTATCATCCACGGTAAACAGTTTCAGTTTCGGGAACTGGTCGGCAAACTTGGCCGCCACTGCCGCATCACGCGGGCGATAGTAGTTTTTCGCCGCGATGGTCTGCCCTTCCGGCGTATACAGGTACTTCAGGTAAGCCGTAGCCACATCGCGAGTGCCGCGCTTATCGACCACTTTATCCACCACTGACACGGTTGGTTCAGCCAAGATCGATTCGCTCGGAGTGATAATCTCAAACTTGTCTTTACCCAGCTCTTTTTCCGCCAGCAACGCTTCGTTTTCCCAGGCAATCAGCACGTCGCCGATACCGCGCTCAACGAAGGTATTGGTTGAGCCACGCGCACCGGAATCCAGCACTTCAACGTTTTTATACAGGTTTTTCACGAACTCCTGCGCCTTGGCTTTATCGTTATTGTTGTGGTGCAGCGCGTAACCCCAGGCAGCCAGATAGTTCCAACGAGCACCACCGGAGGTTTTCGGATTCGGTGTAATCACCGACACGCCCGGTTTAATCAAATCGGCCCAGTCGTGAATTTGTTTTGGGTTGCCTTTGCGCACCAGGAACACAATGGTCGAGGTATAAGGCGCGGAGTTGTCCGGCAGACGTTTGATCCAGTCTTTGTCGATGCGCCCACGTTCGGCGATAGCATCCACATCATAGGCCAGCGCCAGTGTGACCACATCGGCCTCAATACCGTTAATCACCGAGGTGGCTTGCTTGCCGGAACCGCCATGCGACTGACGCACAGTCACTTTATCGCCGGTTTGCTGCTGCCAGTACTTACCGAATGCGGTGTTGTATTCCTGATAGAACTCACGCGTCGGGTCGTACGAAACGTTCAGCAGTTGGATATCTTTCGCCATGGCACCTGACGCCAGCAGCATTATTGTCAGACCTACACCCCATTTACGCATCGACTCGTTCTCCCAGGAAAATAATCGCAACCTCAATCGGTTGATTTAGCATCAGAGCCTGCCAGAAACTCTCTCACCAATTAAAGAATTAAAAATTTTGGGCTAGACGATTATGGAATATAAACGCGCCGGACAAAAAAAAGCCCCCGCATGCGGAGGCTGTGACTGCTGGGCTGGATGGGGATCAGTACAGTTTTTTCGCCGTATCCAACCAATCGCCTTTAAACGGACGCTTCATGTTTTCGATCGCATCGATGATGTCGTGATGCACCATCTTCTCGTTCTGGATACCGACGCAACGGCCACCGTAGCCCTGCAACAGCAGTTCGATGGCGTAAGCGCCCATGCGGGAAGCCAGAATACGATCGTAAGCCACCGGCGAACCGCCGCGCTGAATATGCCCCAGCACGGTAGCACGGGTTTCGCGCTTGGTTTCTTGTTCGATATGGCGCGCCAGTTCATCGATATCGCAGATGTGCTCGGTGATCGCCACGATCGCGTGTTTTTTGCCTTTGGCGATGCCGGCCTTGATTTCACAGACCAGGTCTTCGCGGTTGAATTCGGTTTCAGGCAACACGATAAATTCACAGCCACCTGCGATGGCCGCCGCCAGCGTCAGATCGCCGCAATAGCGCCCCATCACTTCAACGATGGAAATACGCTGATGCGAAGATGAGGTGTCGCGCAGACGGTCAATCGCTTCGACCACGGTTTCAAGCGCGGTGAAGAAGCCGATGGTGTAGTCGGTACCTGCCACGTCGTTATCAATGGTGCCCGGCAGGCCGATACAAGGGAAACCTTCTTCCGTCAGGCGCTTGGCCCCCATATAGGAACCGTCGCCGCCGATCACCACCAATGCATCGATACCGCGGTTTTTCAGGTTTTCAATCGCCTTGGCACGCACGCTGTCGTCTCTGAACTCAGGGAAACGCGCTGAACCGAGGAAGGTGCCACCGCGGTTGATCATATCGGACACGCTATAGCGGTCCAACCGTTCCATGCGATCTTCGTACAAACCAAGGTAGCCATCGTAAATACCAAAAACTTCCAGACCTTCCGAAAGCGCGGCACGCACAACGCCACGGATCGCAGCATTCATACCCGGCGAATCACCGCCACTCGTCAGTACACCGATTTTCTTGATCATGACTACCTCTGAACTGTAGATGCAATTTCTTAAGAATTCTGTATTCGCCGATTGCCTTGGAACCTCTCCGGCTGCAGAAAACCAGCGTTACGGCTTTATTGCTGGATATTATAACAAAAACACCCAGCTGAATTGATTCAAGTCACGCAATATTACGGTAAAAAATCGACATGGCACGCTGAGCTAACTCGTTATTCGCCTGCCGTACTTATCCTGACCGCCCTGCATGAATTATAGCTCCCAATGCCCCTGCCGGCCCGATGGCACCACGGAACAAGGGTCCTGGTGGATGAGGACATCCGCCCCCGGAAAACGATGCAACAGCGCCTGCTCCACCTGTTCGGCCAGAATATGCGCCTGCATCAGCGGCAGCTCATCGTCCATTTCCAGATGCAACTGGATAAAACGCGTCGGGCCGGACTGGCGTGTGCGCAGATCGTGCGCGCCTTTCACCCCCGGCCAGGAAGAGATTACGTCGATAATCGCCTGGCGCTCGTCATCCGGCAATGCTCTGTCCAGCAGCGATTGTACCGCTTCATAGCCCATCCGCAGCGCGCTATAGAGAATGTAGACGCCAATTCCCAATGCAAACAGCGCATCTGCCCGCTGGAAACCGTACCAGCTTAGCCCAAGCGCAATAAGAATAGCACCATTCATCATGACATCTGACTGATAATGCAGCATATCTGCTCGCACGGCCTGGCTGCGAGTTTTTCTTACCACCCAACGCTGATATGTGACCAGGATCAGGGTGCTGACCAGCGCAACGATTGTCACGACAATACCTATGCCGGGGTCACGCAAGGTTTCCGGCGAATACAGATGCTGAAAACCGGTCAGAAACAGAAAAAGCGCCGAGCCGGAAATAAACATGCTTTGCGCCAGCGCCGCCAGCGACTCCGCCTTACCATGCCCGAAGGTGTGCTCCTCATCGGCCGGTTGCAGCGAGTAACGCACCACCAGCAGGTTAGTCAGCGACGCGGCAACATCCACCAGGGAATCCACCAGCGCAGCCAGCAGGCTCACCGAACCGGTGCGATACCAGGCAACAATTTTTATCAGTAACAGCGTGGAGGCCAACACGGTGGCAGCTAACGCGGTGGACTTCACCAAACGCGCATATTGCGGTTCCATAACCCACCTTGGGTAAAACATGAGAGGGTCAGTATAACGGAATGACGGGCAAAAAAAGCCCCGCCATCATGGCGGGGAAGACAGGGATGGTGTCTATGGCAAGGAAAAACAGGGGACTACTCAGTCATACTCAACTTCTGGGCAGAAGTTTGCTGTAAACCAGTAATTTGTTGCTCCATCTGCTGCATTCGCTGCTGATGTTTCTGGTCTAAAACGCTTTTTTGCTGTGGCGTCAGCAGGTTATACATTTGATTACGCACCCGGGCCATTTCGACCTGGCGCTTAACCTGTTGCTGAGCCATTGTTTCCGCCTGAGCATACACGGCGGCTTCATCAAATTTGTCTGCGGTCACCAGTTTATGCATGGCTTCCATTTCAGCTACATTGACACCAGGCAGATCGTGGCGCGCCTGGCGCATTAAATCGCGCATTTGCTGGCGCTGCTGCTCAGTCAGGCTGACACCGTCAAACATGTGGTGCTGGCCAGGGACTCTGGTTATTGCATCATTTCCGGGAGTTGGTGCAGTTTCCGAAGTAGTGTCAGCAGCAAACGCAGCGGTAGAACCTATTGCCAGCATTGATGCCATAACTAATGCGGTTACCTTACGCATTTTAACTCCTCGTTCTTTCTCACTTTGCGAATCAACGAGGAGCAGTGTACTGCTGCACCTGCAAACATGCGTCAGTGCATGTAAAACTACGTAAAGTCATGGAATGCCAACAGTTGATGACGTATTTTGCGTCAGGAGGTAAAACATAATGAATAAAATTCTGTTAGTTGACGACGACCGCGAGCTGACCTCGCTGTTAAAAGAACTGCTTGAAATGGAAGGTTTTACTATCGTCGTTGCTTACGATGGCGAACAGGCGTTGTCGCTGCTCGACAGCTCCATCGATCTGCTGCTGCTCGATATCATGATGCCGAAGAAAAACGGTATCGATACCTTGAAAGAGCTGCGCCAGCATCACCAGACGCCGGTCATTATGTTGACTGCCCGCGGCAGTGAACTGGATCGCGTGCTGGGGCTGGAACTGGGTGCCGATGACTACCTGCCGAAACCCTTTAACGATCGTGAATTGGTGGCGCGTATCCGCGCCATCCTGCGCCGTTCCAACTGGAGCGAACAGCAGCAAAATGTCGATACCGGCGCACCGACGCTGGACGTTGACGGCCTGCAGCTCAATCCGGGCCGCCAGGAAGCCAGCTTTGACGGCCAAACGCTGGATCTCACCGGTACCGAATTTACCCTGTTGTACCTGCTGGCGCAGCACCTTGGCCAGGTCGTGTCGCGTGAGCTGCTGAGCCAGGAAGTATTGGGTAAGCGCCTGACGCCATTCGATCGCGCCATCGACATGCATATCTCCAACCTGCGACGTAAACTGCCGAACCGCAAAGATGGCCATCCGTGGTTCAAGACCCTGCGCGGTCGGGGTTATTTAATGGTATCTGCAACATGATCAACAGTTTGACGGCACGTATCTTCGCCATTTTTTGGTTCACATTAGCCCTGGTGCTGATGCTGGTGTTGATGGTGCCCAAGCTCGACTCCCGCCAAATGACCTCGCTGCTGGACAGCGAGCAGCGGCAGGGGTTAATGCTGGAACAACACGTCGAGGCCGAGTTGCAAAACGATCCGGCCAACGACCTGATGTGGTGGCGGCGCTTATTTCGCGCCATCGAAAAATGGGCCCCGCCAGGGCAGCGCCTGCTTTTGGTCACCAGCGAAGGCCGCGTGATTGGTAACATGCAGCGCAACGAAATGCAGCTGGTGCGTAACTTTATCGGCCAGTCTGATAACTCTGATCATCCGAAGAAGAAAAAATACGGCCGCGTCGAGCTGGTCGGCCCGTTCTCCGTGCGCGATGGCGAGGACAACTACCAGCTGTACCTCATTCGTCCCGCCAACAGCCCACAATCCGATTTTATCAACCTGATGTTCGACCGGCCGCTGTTGCTGCTGATCGTCACCATGCTGATCAGCGCCCCCCTACTGTTGTGGCTGGCCTGGAGCCTGGCCAAACCGGCGCGCAAGTTAAAAAACGCCGCCGATGACGTCGCCCGCGGCAACCTGAAACAGCATCCGGAGCTGGAATCTGGGCCGCAAGAGTTTCTGGCCACCGGCGCCAGCTTCAACCAGATGGTTAGTGCGCTGGAGCGCATGATGACCGCCCAACAGCGGCTAATCTCCGACATCTCGCATGAGCTGCGCACACCGCTCACCCGCTTGCAGTTGGCTACCGCGCTAATGCGCCGTCGTCACGGCGAAGGACATGAACTGGCGCGCATCGAAACCGAGGCGCAGCGTCTGGACTCGATGATCAACGATCTGCTGGTGCTGTCGCGCGGGCAGCAGAAAAGCGAGTTGGCGCGCGAGCGGCTGTTGGCCAACGAACTGTGGGCCGACGTGCTGGATGACGCCGGATTCGAAGCCGAGCAAATGGGCAAACACCTGGAAGTCAGCTCCCCTCCAGGCCCCTGGGCGCTATTCGGCAACGCCAGCGCATTAGACAGCGCACTGGAAAACATCGTGCGTAACGCCCTGCGCTATTCGAACACGCGCATTGCCGTGGCGTTTAGCGCCGACAACCAGGGCATCACTATTGTGGTCGACGACGACGGTCCTGGCGTCAGCGAGGAAGATCGCGAGCAGATTTTCCGGCCGTTCTACCGTACCGACGAAGCACGCGATCGTGCATCGGGCGGCACCGGTCTGGGCCTGGCGATTGTCGAGGCTGCGGTCAATCAACACCGCGGCTGGGTGAAGGCGGAAGACAGCCCGCTCGGTGGCCTGCGGTTGGTACTGTGGCTACCTCTGCACCAGCGTTGATCGCCTAAGACAGATCGGCAAGATTTTGTTATTCTGCGCCCCTCTTCATGAGGGGCCTTTTACATGCTGAACATCGTTTTATTTGAACCTGAAATTCCACCCAATACCGGCAATATTATCCGTCTGTGCGCCAATACAGGCTTCCAGTTACACCTGATAGAACCGATGGGTTTTCCATGGGACGACAAACGGCTGCGCCGCGCCGGGCTGGATTATCATGAATTCGCCAATATCCGACGTCACGCCGATTACGCCGCCTTTATCGCCAGCGAAAACCCGCAGCGACTGTTTGCCCTGACCACCAAAGGTACCCCAGCACACAGCGCGGTCAGCTATCAGGCCGGCGACTACCTGCTGTTTGGGCCGGAAACTCGCGGCTTGCCCGCCGAGATCCTCGAGGCCTTGCCTGCACAGCAGAAAATCCGCATACCCATGCAGGCGCAAAGCCGCAGCATGAACCTGTCGAACGCCGTCGCGGTGGTGGTGTACGAAGCCTGGCGGCAGTTGGACTATGCCGGTGCACTGATTAAACCTTAAGCGGTGACAACCCGTCCCGCGGGGAGGATAATCTGAACAGATCACCTCTCCGGGGACATCGCATGGCTTTCACAGAGAGTATTATCGCCCACTTCCGCAGGCTCGAGAATGCGCTGAATCAGGCGCTGGCGCGTTTGCAGGACACGACGGACACTGAGGCTCTGCACGACGTACGCATCAACCTGCGGCGAATCAGGAGCCTGTTGAGACCATTACGCGGCACACCCGGCGTCGCACAACTCGACAACGCCGCCGCCAGCCTAGGGAAACTCACTACACCGATACGCGATTTGGAAGTGTTGATCGCCGAGTTGGCGCGACATCCGCTAGAGTGGCAGACCAACGTCCGCAAAACCGAATTGCAAAGCCGCAACCTCGCCCTTGCGTCACATCCCTTGCTGTTCCGCTTTCCCAACTTGCTGCACGACTGGCCAAAAAGCTTCCATAAAGCCAAACGCCGGCACGCAAAACGCCGCGTTGCCCATCGCCTGTCCCGGCAGGTGAAACAGCTGCGTCTGGCGCTGGCCGACGGGCACTACGATCGCCACCGGCTGCGCCTGCTGATCAAGCGGCTGCGCTATGTTACCGACGCCTACCCACAGTTCTCGCTTATCACTCCGGAAGCCGCCGCCAGCCTGAAAGTGGCGCAAAATGCACTGGGAGAGTGGCACGATCGTTTTGTCTGGTGCCGGCAAGCCGAAAATCAGCAAGATCTCTGGCCGCTGCTGCCAGAATGGCAAGACGCTCAGGAAACAGCGCTGGAGAGGGCTGAAGCCGCATTATTTGCGCTTTCGCGGGCGCTCACCTCTAAAACCCGCGACGCATCACGGTCCTGACAAAGTATGCAAAGACAGTGCACGTCTGGCCCCAAAACATTCGCTGCAATAGAGGATAATGAGCTATGTTTTGTAAGGGTAATAGACATTCATCATAGGAAATCGTATGAAAAAAAAACGCTTGAGCGTTGCCATGGCGGTGCTGGCAACAGGCCTGTTGTTGGCGGGCTGTTCGTCTAAAGTAGCAAATAAGCAGCAGTATTCAGGTTTTCTGAGCGATTACAGCAAGCTGCAGGAAACTGAATCGGCCACCGGCCATAAAACGCTGCGTTGGATCGATCCTACCTTTAAAGAATCCAATTACCGGGGCGTCTATTTTTCTCCTGTGACCTATTACCCGGCGGCCAAACCGACGGCACGCGTCAACCAGGATACGCTGAACAAAATCAAAGACTACGCCAATCAGCGAATCAACGCCGCACTGAGCGAGCGAATGACCGTGCTGCAAAGCCCGTCAGGATCGCGCGTGCTGCTCGCCAAAGTGGCGATCACCGCCGTGTCGGCTGAAAATGAAGATCTGAAGTTCTATGAAGTGACCCCGGTTACCGCAGTGATCGCCAGCACCATGGCCGCCAGCGGGCACCGCACGCAAAACACCACGCTGTTCCTCGAAGCGCAACTGATCGATCAGGATACCGGCAAAACGGTGATGGAAGTGGTGCGTAAGGGCTATGGCAAGACCGTCAGCAATGACTCCGCGCCGGTGACGGCGAACGAGGTCAAAGCGGCGATCGATAGCATGGTTACCGATATCGTGAAATTCCCGAAACAGGGTTAATTCTCTGCCGGAAAACATCGGGGGGAGCCTAAAGCTCCCCCCGATTTTATCCATCAGCAAACCGGCTTAAATGCCGTCGCCGAACTCAAAACCCTGATTGGTGCCGTTGAAGTACTGATCCATATCCATCGAAGGCGTATCGCTTTCCGGTCGGCCGACGATACGCGCCGGCACCCCGGCGGCAGTGGTATGCGGCGGTATGGATTGCAATACTACCGATCCGGCACCGATTTTTGCGCCTTTGCCCACCTCGATATTGCCGAGAATTTTAGCCCCGGCGCCAATCATTACGCCCTCTCGGATCTTCGGATGACGATCGCCGCTGGTTTTGCCGGTACCGCCAAGGGTGACCGACTGCAGGATGGACACGTCGTTTTCTACTACTGCGGTTTCACCAATAACGATGCCCGTGGCATGGTCGAGCATAATACCGCAGCCAATAGTGGCCGCAGGGTGAATATCCACGCCAAAGGCGACCGAAATTTGATTTTGCAGGTAAATCGCCAACGCCTGGCGCCCCTGCAACCACAGCCAGTGGCCGATACGGTAAGCCTGCAGCGCATGGAAACCTTTCAGATACAGCAGCGGCGTCGAGTATTTATCTACCGCCGGGTCGCGCAAACGCACCGCCAGGATATCGCGCGCTGCCGAGACGATCATCTGCTTATCGGCAAGGTAGGCGTCTTCCACCACTTCACGCACCGCAATAGCCGGCATAATCGGATTTGCCAGCTTGTTTGCCAGAATATAGCTGAGCGCACTGCCCAGGTTTTCATGCTTGAGCAACGTCGCATGGAAAAAGCTAGCCAGCATCGGTTCACACTCAGCCAGCTCTCTCGCTTCTGATTTGATGCTTTTCCAGACCTGCTCTAACTCTTCTGACGACATCAGGTTCCTCTCCACCTTGCAAAACAGGCTGCCTCACCGCATCACGGTCAGGCAGCCCAAATCAATTGCCGGGGTCAGCTCGCTGCCCCGCCTATCGGTTTTATACTTGTCGCCCTTCAAGCCGTAGCACCGTTGGCTGCAACCTGAAATCCCCAGGGTATGGGGATCAGATGCTGTGCTTTTCGTCTTTTCTGGTGCGCCCTAACAGGCTCAACGCGGCTTCCCGGGCATTTTTATGGCAGTACAGCACCTGGTAAATCTGTTCGGTAATCGGCATTTCCACACCGTGTCGCTGCGCCAGCGCCAACACCTCTTTGGTATTGCGATAGCCTTCAACCACCTGACCGATACTGTCTTGCGCTTCTTGCACGCCTTTTCCCTGCCCCAGCATAATACCGAAACGGCGGTTGCGCGATTGATTATCGGTGCAGGTCAGCACCAGATCACCCAAACCGGCCATGCCCATGAAGGTCGAGGGATCGGCGCCCAACGCCGAGCCGAGGCGGCTCATTTCCGCCAGGCCACGGGTAATCAATGCAGTACGCGCATTGGCGCCAAAGCCGATGCCGTCTGACATCCCGGCGCCGATGGCAATCACGTTCTTCACCGCCCCACCCAACTGCACGCCGATAAAATCGGGGTTGCTGTAAACGCGGAAGCTTTTACCGCAGTGCAGCAGCTGTTGCAGATCTTCCGCAAACTGAGTATCGGTGGAAGCCAGCGCAATAGCCGTCGGCAGCCCGGCGGCCAGCTCTTTGGCGAACGTTGGCCCTGAGACTACCGCCAGCGGGATATCATCGCCCAGCGCTTCGCGCGCTACGTCCTGCAACAACCGGCCGGTCTCCGCTTCCAGCCCTTTGGTCGCCCACACAATGCGGGCATCCGGGCGCAGATGCGGCTTTAGTTGGCGCAATACGTCACCGAACACATGGCTTGGCACCACCACCAGCACATCGCGACTGGCAGCCAGCGCACGTGCCAGATCGGCTTCTAACAGCAGCGTGTCGGGGAAGGCAACGTCGGGGAGAAACGCCTGATTGCAGCGGTCACGCTGCAATTTTTGAATTTGCTCTGGGTTATGCCCCCACAGCACCACGGGGTGGCCGTTACGCGCCAGCGTAATGGCTAATGCGGTGCCGTACGAGCCGGCACCGATAACGGTCATTGAAGCATTGACGGTGTTCATCAGGCATCCTGATGTGGTGCGGCACCTTCGCCTTCCGCCTGCTGTTGCAGATAGTTCATGAACAGCGCGTCAAAGTTAACCGGTGCCAGGTTCAATTGCGGGAATGTGCCGCGAGAAACCAGGCTGGTGATGCACTCACGCGCATACGGGAACAGAATGTTCGGGCAGTATGCACCCAGGCAATGCGCCAGCTGCGTGCCATCGATGCCTGCAACGGAGAAGATGCCCGCCTGCTGCACTTCACACAGGAACGCAGTTTCTTCGCCCAGAGACGCAGTCACGGTTACGCGCAGTACAACTTCATACACTTCGTCAGCCAACTGGCTGGAAGCGGTATCTAGATCCAGTTTAACTTCTGGCTGCCATTCCTGCTGGAAAACCTGCGGAGCGTTTGGCGCTTCGAAGGAGATATCCTTGGTGTAAATGCGCTGAATCTGGAAAGCCATCTCTGTGCTGTTTTGTTCTGACATGTGTGTAATACCCTTGGTTAAACGTCCTTATTGACACTCAGTAACCGGCAGTGGTCCGCTTATAGCAACGGATCCAGACCACCACGAGCATCGAGTTCATATAAATCATCGCAGCCGCCGATATGCCGGTCGTCGATGAAAATCTGAGGCACGGTGGTGCGCCCACTGCGCGCAATCATCGCTTCGCGTTTTTCATTATCGCCATCAATGGCGATTTCGTTAAACGCCGCGCCCTTACTGTTCAGCAGCGCTTTGGCGCGATGGCAGAACGGACAGGTCGCTTTGGTGTAGATATCAATGTTAGCCATGGATTACCACCTCAAATACATTAAAGAATTACTTACCGCGCACTAACGGCAGGTTTTCCCCGCTCCAGCCGGCAATACCGTCTTTCAGCATGGCCACGTTTTCAAAACCGGCCTTGCTCAGGTTTTCCGCCGGCTCGCGAGAGGCAGTGCCGTTGGCGCAAACCACGATGATCGGCTGAGCCTTATGTTTTTCCAGCTCGCCCAGGCTGCCGTTTTTGATTTCGCTCGCCGTCAGGTTGATGGCGTTGGCCAGGTGGCCTTTACGGAAATCATCACGGCTGCGGGTATCAACCACAACGGCATCTTCTTTATTAATCAGGCGAGTGGCTTCACCACGAGCGATCTCTTTCACCTTGGAGAAACGGCTTTTGAACGTCATGACGATCACGGCAACCAGCAAGCCAATCCAAGCCAGGCTCAGTATCGGATGCTTGCTAACAAATTGCATAATTTCTTGCAGCATGGGGTGTAACAACTCCCGTCAGTTAAGGGATAAATAAGTCAAGGTTCCAGAGTATACCTGCCGAGTGCGGCAAATACAGCCAATAAGCAAGCGCTATTGCAGAAACTGCGGAGTGCGCTGAGAAATTCCTAACGTCAGAGCATAAAAGCCGGTCTTGTTCGCCGCAACTTTGATCTCTCGAGGCTCTTTTTAATCGTGCGCGTTGTAAAATCGGGCGGTTTTAAGGTGAATAGCCATCATTCCGATTGCGGGCAGATGGCTATTCACAACTTAAAAGTTCATAACGAGGTTAATGCAATGTCGAGTAACAAAAAGCCGATGGTGCTGGTGATCCTGGACGGCTACGGCCATCGGGAGGAGCAACAGGACAATGCCATTCTGAACGCCAAAACGCCGGTGATGGATCGCTTGTGGCAACAGCAGCCGCATACCCTGATCGCCGCTTCCGGCCTGGACGTGGGCTTGCCTGATGGCCAGATGGGCAACTCGGAGGTCGGCCACGTCAACCTGGGCGCCGGACGCATCGTTTATCAGGATCTGACCCGACTGGATAAAGAAATCAAAGACGGCGACTTCTTCGCCAACCCGACGCTGACGGCAGCGGTCGACAAGGCCGTACAGGCGGGCAAAGCGGTGCATATCATGGGCCTGCTGTCGCCGGGCGGCGTGCACAGTCATGAAGACCACATTTTGGCCATGATTGAACTGGCCGCTCAACGCGGCGCGAAAGCCGTGTACCTGCACGCCTTCCTGGACGGCCGCGACACTCCGCCACGCAGTGCAGAAAACTCGCTGCAACGCTTTAGCGACGCCTTTGCCAAACTGGGCGCCGGGCGCATCGCCTCGCTGATTGGCCGCTATTACGCCATGGACCGCGACAATCGCTGGGACCGTGTTCAACTGGCTTATGCGCTGATGACTGAGGCTCAGGGCGATTACGTGGCCGATAACGCCGTTGCCGCACTGCAAGCCGCTTATGAGCGCGGCGAAAACGACGAGTTCGTGAAACCGACCGTGCTTCAGGCCGCCGGTGAAGCCTCCGCCGCTCTGCAAGATGGCGACGCGCTGATTTTCATGAACTTCCGCGCCGATCGCGCGCGCCAGATCGTGCGCGCCTTCGTGAATGCCGATTTCGACGGATTCCCCCGCGCCAAGGTGGTGAACTTCGGTGATTTCGTGATGTTGACCGAATATGCCGCCGACATCAAAACCCCTTGCGCCTACCCGCCGGCGTCGTTAAACAACACCTTCGGCGAATGGCTGATGAAGCACGACAAAACGCAGTTGCGCATCTCGGAAACCGAAAAATACGCACACGTCACTTTCTTCTATAACGGCGGTGTGGAAGAACCGTTCAAAGGCGAAGAACGCGTGCTGGTCAACTCGCCGAAGGTCGCCACCTACGATCTGCAACCGGAAATGAGTTCGGCGGAGCTGACCGACAAACTGCTGAGTGCCATCAGCAGCGGCAAATACGACGCCATTATCTGTAACTACCCGAACGGCGACATGGTGGGCCATACCGGCGTCTATGACGCGGCGGTGAAAGCGGTGGAAACTCTCGATAGCTGCATCGCGCAGGTCGTGGAGGCCGTTAAGGCCGTTGACGGACAGCTGTTGATCACCGCCGATCACGGCAACGCCGAACAAATGCGTGATCCGGCCACCGGTCAGGCGCATACCGCCCATACCAGCCTGCCGGTGCCGCTGATTTACGTCGGCAAGCCTGCTCACGCGGTCAACGGCGGCAAGCTTTCCGATATCGCGCCGACCATGTTGACGCTGATGGGAATGGAAATCCCGAAAGAGATGACTGGTAAGCCGCTGTTCATCGTGGAATAATCCTTCTCCATGAGGGAGAAGGCGTTTTTTGCACTATCAAGGGTAACCCGAAGCGCAAACGCAGGCAGCCGGCCGCTGCCTGAACGCACAGCGCCAAGGAAGTTGACCGCCATGTGCGCCAGCGTATTTTGCGCTGGCGTCTTGCTGTTGCCGTTAGCCGGACAGGCGGCGGAAGACAACAAATCCCAGCTCAAAGACATCCAGCAAAGCATCGCCGAAAAAGAGAAGGCGGTTAAACAGCAGCAGCAGCAACGCAGCTCATTGCAGGATCAGCTTAAACAGCAGGAAAAAACCATTGCGCAGGCCAGCCGCCTGCTGCGTGACACCCAGGGCACGCTAAGCCAACTGGGGAAAGACATTTCCGGCCTGAACGCCTCCATCGCCAAGCTGCAAAAGCAGCAGTCTACTCAGCAAGAGATCCTCGCCAAACAGCTCGACGCCGCTTTCCGGCAGGGGCAACACAGTGCAGTACAACTGATCCTCAGCGGTGAGGAGAGCCAGCGCAGCGAGCGTATTCTGGCTTACTTCAGCTATCTGAACGAGGCGCGTCAGCAAACTATCGAAGAACTGAAACAAATCCGTCTCAAGCTGGCAAAGCAAAAAACCACGCTGGTCGCCAAACAGGGCCAGCAAAAATCGCTGTTGGGCGAACAGCAAACGCAACAACAGAAGCTGGAGCAGGCACGTGGCGCACGTAAGCAAACGCTGACCGCACTGGAAGCCTCGCTGGAAAAAGATCAGCAGCGGCTGGTGGAACTGCGTCAAAACGAAACCCGCATGCGCGATAAAATTGCCCGAGCTGAACGCGAAGCCCGCGCCCGTGCCGAACGTGAAGCGCGTGAAGCCGCCAAGGTGCGCGAGCAAATGCGCGCCAAAGAACAGCAGGCGAAGAAAACCGGCACCAGTTACAAACCTAGCGAAGCCGACCGCTCGCTGATTGCCCGTACCGGCGGCCTTGGCAGACCGAGCGGACAAGCGATGTGGCCGGTTCGTGGCCGCACCTTGCACAGTTTTGGTGAACAATTGCAGGGTGAGTTACGCTGGAAAGGCATGGTGATCTCGGCTGCCGAAGGTAGCGAAGTGAAAGCCATTGCCGACGGCCGCGTATTGCTGGCCGACTGGCTGCAAGGCTATGGTCTGGTCGTCGTAGTCGAGCACGGTAAGGGCGACATGAGCCTGTATGGCTACAATCAGAGCGCGCTGGTCAACGTCGGGGCGCAGGTCCGCGCCGGGCAGCCGATAGCCTTGGTAGGCACCAGCGGGGGCCAGGGAACGCCGTCACTTTATTTCGAAATCCGTCGTCAAGGTCAGGCGGTTAACCCACTACCGTGGTTGGGAAGATAGATTTGCGCTATATCAAAACCCGTACTGTCGTATTGATTGGCTGTCTGTTGCAGGTTTGCGCCGCGCAGGCGGGGAAGTTGTCCATCGTTATCGATGACGTGGGTTATCGGCCGCACGAGGAAGACGCCGTGCTGCAAATGCCGACGGCGATCTCCGTTGCCGTGCTGCCCAATGCCCCTCACGCCCGTCTAATGGCCACCCGCGCCCACAGCCAGGGCCGCGAAGTGTTGATTCACATGCCAATGGCCCCGCTCAGCAAACAGCCGTTGGAGCGCGATACGCTGCAGCCTTCCATGAGCAGCGAAGAGATCCAGCGCATCATCCGCAATGCGGTGAATAACGTGCCCTACGCGGTCGGGATGAACAACCACATGGGCAGCGCCATGACCTCCAGTCTGCCGGGCATGCAAAAAGTCATGCAGGCGCTCGAAAGTTACCGCCTGTACTTTCTCGATAGCATGACCATTGGCAATAGCCAGGCCACCCGTGCCGCTGCAGGCACCGGGGTGAAGATCATCAAGCGTAAAGTGTTTCTGGACGATACCGCCAACGAGGCCGATATTCGCCGCCAGTTTAACCGTGCGGTCGATCTGGCACGCCGCAACGGTTCCGCCATCGCGATTGGCCATCCACGTCCGGCAACGGTAAAGGTGCTGCAGCAAATGCTGCCGACGTTGCCGGCCGATATCGTGCTGGTGAAACCCAGTTCGCTGCTGAATGAACCGCAGAGTAACAGCGGCGGCGGCAGTTACGTTCCACCGCCGGTCAAGCCGCAGAAACCGCAGCCGAAGAACCCGTTCACCGGCGGTATCAAGCAGTGCAAGGTCAAGTTGCCGAAGGAAAAAGTCAACGCAGGCAAGGCGATAAGCGTGATCGGCGAAAGCGTGACACAGTCGCCGGCGGCAGAGTTTATCAAGCGCCAGTGGCATCGCTGGGTCGGCTCAGCGCCAGACAAACCGAAAGCATAAAATCAGGGCCGGAAGATTCCGGCCCTTTTTACTGTCAATCCCAGCTCAAAACCACTTTTCCGGACTGCCCGGAGCGCATGGCGTCAAAGCCCTGCTGGAACTCATCGATCGAGAAACGGTGGGTGATGATAGGTGTCAGATCCAGACCAGACTGGATCAGCGCCGCCATCTTATACCAGGTCTCAAACATCTCACGGCCATAAATCCCTTTGATAAACAGCCCTTTGAAGATCACCTGATTCCAGTCGATCGACATATCCGACGGTGGAATACCCAGCATGGCGATGCGGCCGCCGTGGTTCATCGCATTCAGCAGCGTACGGAACGCCGGTGGTGCACCGGACATTTCCAGCCCCACGTCGAACCCTTCGGTCATGCCCAGTTCGGCCATCACGTCGTTCAGGTTTTCTTTGCTGACGTTCACCGCACGGGTCACGCCCATTTTACGCGCCAGTTCCAGCCGGTATTCGTTAACGTCGGTGATCACTACGTGGCGGGCACCAACGTGCTTGCACACCGCAGCGGCCATAATGCCTATCGGGCCGGCACCGGAAACCAACACGTCTTCGCCAACCAGATCAAACGACAGCGCCGTATGAACCGCGTTGCCGAACGGGTCGAAGATTGACGCCAGCTCATCGGAAATATTGTCCGGGATCTTGAAAGCGTTAAACGCCGGGATCACCAGGTATTCAGCAAAGGAACCTGGACGGTTCACGCCCACACCAATGGTATTGCGGCACAGATGGGTGCGGCCGCCACGGCAGTTACGGCAGTGGCCACAGGTGATGTGGCCTTCGCCGGAAACGCGGTCCCCGACGTTAAACCCTTTAACTTCCTGACCCATGGCAACCACTTCGCCCACGTACTCGTGGCCGACCACCATAGGGACCGGGATGGTTTTCTGCGACCATTCATCCCAGTTATAAATATGAACATCGGTACCGCAGATCGCGGTTTTACGGATTTTAATCATGATGTCGTTATGGCCCAGCTCAGGCTGAGGCACATCCGTCATCCAAATCCCTTCTTCCGCTTTCAGTTTTGACAATGCTTTCATGGTTTTACCTTATGCAATAACGCCAAGATCCTTACCGATACGAATGAACGCCGCGACCGCACGCTCAATTTGCTCCGGGGTGTGGTCAGCAGACATCTGGGTACGGATGCGCGCCTGGCCTTTCGGCACCACCGGATAGAAGAAACCGGTCACATAAATGCCTTCCTTGAGCAGCGCGTTGGCGAATTCCTGCGCCAGCTTTGCTTCACCCAACATCACCGGGATGATGGCGTGATCGGCCCCGGCCAGCTCAAAGCCCGCCGCGGTCATTTTTTCGCGGAACAGGCTCGCATTGGCCCACAGACGATCGCGCAGCGCATCGCCCTGCTCCAGCAGTTCCAGCACTTTGATCGAAGCGGCGACAATCGCCGGCGCCAGTGAGTTGGAGAACAGATAAGGCCGTGAACGCTGGCGCAACCACTCCACCACCTCTTTTTTCGCCGCAGTATAGCCGCCGGACGCGCCGCCCAGCGCTTTGCCCAGCGTACCGGTAATGATGTCGACGCGGCCCATCACGTCACAATACTCATGGGTGCCGCGCCCATTGGCGCCAACGAAACCTACCGCATGGGAATCATCCACCATCACCAGCGCCTGATACTGGTCCGCCAGGTCGCATACCCCTTTCAGGTTGGCGATCACGCCGTCCATGGAGAACACGCCGTCGGTTGCGATCATGATGTGGCGCGCGCCATCGGCCTTGGCCTGTTTCAGCTGCGCAGCCAGCTCGTTCATGTCGTTATTGGCATAGCGGTAACGCTTCGCCTTGCACAAACGTACACCGTCGATGATCGACGCGTGGTTCAGCGTGTCGGAGATAATCGCGTCTTCCGGCCCAAGCAGCGTTTCGAACAGCCCGCCGTTGGCATCGAAGCAAGAGGAATACAAGATGGCGTCTTCCATACCGAGAAAGTCGGCCAATTTCCGCTCCAGCTGCTTATGGCTGTCCTGGGTGCCGCAAATAAAGCGCACCGACGCCATGCCGAACCCGTGGCTGTCCATACCGGCCTTGGCCGCCGCGATCATCGCCGGATGGTTGGCCAGGCCAAGGTAATTGTTGGCGCAGAAGTTGATTACATGGCGGCCGTCGGCAACGGCGATATCAGCCTGCTGAGCGGTGGTGATAATGCGCTCTTCCTTGAACAACCCTTCGCTACGGGCGGTTGCAAGCTGTTGTTCCAACTGCTGATAAAAAGACGCGGACATTCGGTTATCTCCAGGATGGGTCTGTTTTCCACATATTTTACTGATTTGTAACCAAACTGACGACAATACACAGGAGAGAATATGAAAATTGCAGCAGATATCACGGCAAAGTGCTTTGATGCTCGACATCGCGGGATATTCGGAGCCCGTCCGATGTTTGCGGCGGCATGAAATGCTATTATAAGCGGCATTGAGCGTGGGGCACCCTGTCCCACCGGGCAGAATAATAGGGGGTAACCCAATGATTATCGTTACTGGTGGCGCCGGCATGATCGGCAGCAATATCATTAAGGCGCTGAATGACACAGGGTATCGCGATATCCTGGTGGTAGATAACCTGAAAGACGGCACCAAATTCGCCAACCTGGTCGATCTGGATATCGCCGACTATATCGATAAAGAAGATTTTATCGCCAACATCGTGGCCGGTGACGATCTGGGTGAAATCGACGCGGTATTCCATGAAGGTGCCTGTTCATCCACCACCGAGTGGGATGGCAAGTACATGATGGACAACAACTATCAGTACTCCAAAGACCTGCTGCATTATTGCCTGGATCGCGAAATCCCGTTCCTGTACGCCTCATCGGCAGCCACCTACGGCGGCCGTGAAGAATTTATCGAAGAGCGCCAGTTTGAAGAGCCGCTGAACGTGTACGGTTACTCCAAATTCCTGTTCGATCAGTACGTGCGTGAAATCCTGCCTGAGGCGGATTCACAGATCTGCGGCTTCCGTTACTTCAACGTTTATGGCCCGCGCGAAGGCCACAAAGGCAGCATGGCCAGCGTTGCATTCCACCTGAACAGCCAGATCAACCGCGGCGAGAACCCGAAACTGTTCGACGGCAGCCAGGACTTCAAGCGTGACTTTATCTACGTCGGCGACGTGGCCGCGGTAAACCTGTGGTTCTGGAAAAGCGGCGTGTCCGGCATTTTCAACTGCGGCACCGGCCGTGCAGAAACCTTCCAGGCGGTGGCTGACGCGGTCGTCGATTTCCACCAGAAAGGCGCGGTGGAAAACATCCCGTTCCCGGACAAACTCAAAGGTCGCTACCAGGCATTTACCCAGGCCGACCTGACCAAGTTGCGCGCTGCCGGCTATGACGCGCCGTTCAAAACGGTCGCCGAAGGCGTGAAAGAGTACATGGCCTGGTTGAACCGCACCGCTTAAGCTGAAGGAAATCATTCAGGGTATGAAAATACTGGTTATCGGCCCTTCGTGGGTTGGCGATATGATGATGTCGCAAAGTCTCTACCGCACCCTGAAGGCCGAGCACCCGACAGCGGAAATTGACGTGATGGCGCCCGCCTGGTGCCGTCCGTTGCTGGCGCGTATGCCGGAGGTCAATCAGGCTCTGTCGATGCCGTTAGGCCACGGCGCGCTGGCGCTCGGTGAACGCCGGCGCTTGGGGCGCGCCCTGCGCGCCAACGGCTACGATCGCGCTTACATACTGCCGAACTCGTTCAAATCCGCATTGGTGCCGTTCTTCGCCCAAGTGCCACAGCGGACCGGCTGGCGTGGCGAAATGCGCTACGGTCTGCTCAATGATATCCGCGTCCTGGACAAAGCCGCTTTTCCATTGATGGTACAGCGCTATGTGGCGCTGGCTTACGACAAGCAACGCATCCATCGCGCCGAAGATCTGCCGCAGCCGCTGCTGTGGCCGCAGTTGCAGGTAAGCGACGAAGAAATTGCCGAAACCACCGCGGCCTTCAACCTGACCGATCATCGGCCGATTATCGGTTTCTGCCCAGGGGCCGAATTTGGCCCGGCCAAACGCTGGCCGCACTACCACTACGCCCAGTTGGCGCAGATGCTGATCGACCAGGGTTATCAAATCGCGCTGTTCGGCTCGGCCAAGGATCACGAAGCGGGCGAACAAATCCGCGCGGCGCTGGATGACGACGCCCGAGGATTTTGCATGAATCTGGCCGGGGAAACTCAGTTGGAGCAGGCCGTGATCCTGCTGGCGTCCTGCCAGGCCGTGGTCAGCAACGACTCTGGCCTGATGCACGTTGCAGCGGCATTGAACAAACCGCTGATAGCATTGTACGGCCCAAGCAGCCCGGATTTCACGCCGCCGCTGTCCGATAAAGCCAAAGTGATCCGCTTAATCAGTGGTTACCATAAGATACGCAAAGGCGATGCCGATCAGGGTTACCATCAGAGTCTGATCGATATTCAGCCACAGCAGGTGTTGGACGCGCTGACGCCGTTACTTGCCGCCAGCGAGGAATAAGTAAGCATGCAGGTGTTGATTGTAAAAACCTCCTCGATGGGAGACGTGCTCCATACGCTACCGGCGTTGACCGACGCCATGCAGGCCATTCCCGGCATTCGCTTCGACTGGGTGGTGGAGGAAGGTTTCAGCCAGATCCCCACCTGGCACCCGGCAGTAGACCGCGTGATCCCGGTGGCGATCCGCCGCTGGCGCAAAAACTGGTTTGGCAGCGAGACCCGTCAGGAGCGTTGCGATTTTAAACGTCTGGTGCAGGAGCGCACCTACGACGTGGTGATCGACGCCCAAGGGTTAATCAAAAGCGCCGCATTGATCACCCGCATCGCCAAAGGCAGCAAGCACGGCCAGGATGCCAAGAGCGCCCGCGAGCCGTTCGCCAGTTGGTTCTATAACCACCGTCATGACATCGACAAACAGCAACACGCCGTGGAGCGCACCCGCGAGCTGTTCGCCAAAAGCCTGGGCTATGCTAAGCCGGAAAGCTACGGCGATTACGCCATTGCGGCGCGCTTTCTCAGCCACCTGCCGGCCGATGCCGGGCAATACCTGGTGTTTTTGCACGCGACGACCCGCGATGAGAAACATTGGCCTGAGTCGCACTGGCGGGAATTGATTGGGCTGATGGCGCCAAGCGGATTGAAGATAAAATTGCCGTGGGGCGCGGAACACGAACGCCTGCGAGCGCTGCGTTTGGCGGAAGGCTTCCCGCACGTCGAGGTGCTGCCAAAACTCAGCCTGCAGCAGGTCGCCGAGGTGCTGGCCGGCGCGAAAGGCGTGGTCTCGGTCGATACCGGTCTCAGCCATCTGACCGCTGCGCTCGACAGGCCTAATATCACGCTGTTCGGCCCGACCGATCCGGGATTGATCGGCGGCTATGGGCAAAATCAGCATTCCCTGATTTCTCCGGAAAAAAGCATGGCGACGCTCAGCGCTGACGCAGTCTGGGCAGAGTTGCAAAAGGTTATTTGATGAAAAAACTGCACATTATCAATTTAGGGAAAATGGGTGGTGTCGAACGTCTGTTCCTGCAGTATATCAACGACACGACCGATGGCAGCAACGACGTCATTTGCATCAGCGGTGAGGTCGGTGAAGAAATCCGTCGGCAAATGCCTGACCAGAAGATCACCTTTGCCAACAGGTTGATTAACGCGTTCCCGCTGCGTTGCCCGCAATTCTTGCGCAAATACCTGTTGAACAGAAAAATCGAGAAAGCCAACGCCGACGTAGTGATTGTCTGGGATCTTGTGCCCGGCCTGGCAGCGAAGCCTAAACGCGGCAAACTGATTTATTACGATCATGGCTGCTCCTGGCGCTATCCGAAAAACCCGAAGACATTACGATTCCTCGCCATGCTGGACGGCTGCATCTCCGCGTCTTACGCCTCAAAGCGGGTGATGGCGCTGCGGTTTAACCTGCCCTGCCCCAATCACGTGGTGATTAACCGGCTTAAAACCCCTATCGGTATTCATGATAATTTGAAGCCACTGAGCCAGCCGGTGAGGATAGGCACGGCGTCTCGCCTGGTGAGCCTGAAAGGCATCAGCGTTTCATTGCTGACGCTGCAAGAGTTGCTGCGCCGCGGGCATGATGTCACCCTGGAAATCGCCGGCAAAGGGCCGGATCGGGCGGCGTTTGAAGCACTGGCAGAAAAACTCGAACTGGGCGATCGGGTCACCTTCAGCGGCTTTCAGGATAACGTGGCCGACTTTTTCAACCGTACCCATATCTATATGAGCACGCCGATTACCGAACCCTTCGGCTTATCCTGTATGGAAGCGTTGTATTTTGGCGTGCCGGTGATTTTCCCGCAGGTGGATGGCCAGCCTGAAGTGATCAAGGACGGGCAGTGCGGTATTGGGCTGACGCCTGCAGTGACAATCGAAGAACATTGCCGACTGACCGGTATCAAGGTGGATTTCCCTCACGATGTTTACGATCCGGCTACCGATGCCCTGGTGGTGCCAAAGCTGCTGTCGCACCTGGAATGCGCGGATGCGGTCGAAAGGCTGATGGTACCTGAAACCTACCAAACCATGAGCCGAAATGCGCAGCGTTACCCCGTCGAACATTTCAGCTACGCTATGTTCAAGACCGAGTTTGATGATTCGCTGAAATCATTTATTACCCAAACGTAATATGAGCAGGAAACCCAGCCCCATGCTGCTAAAAGAAACAACTCCACATCCCGCCTTCAGCTATCTTATTTATTTGGGATGCGCTATCGCTTTTTGCACGATCCCCTTTGGCTCCGCCACCGGGCGCAATCTGTTTTATATTTCCAGCTATATCTCGTTCATCGCCGTCTGCCTGAACATAAAGTATTTTGTTAAAAACAAAAAAAACTTAATTCTGCCGGTTCTGTTTTTCTGCGTAGGCATGGGGAGCATTTTCTGGTTGCAGCACTTCAAACAACCGGGCGAGTACATCAATATTTACCGTTCCTATATGTCGACCGGGAAATTGCTGATCGCCACCGCGTTTATCCTGTTGATTGCGTTAAATGAACGGCTTTGCATGCAGCGCGCGTTTGTTGTCGTCGCACTGGCGACCGGCATCGCGGTCAACGGTTATTCGCTTTACCAAGGGCTGTGGCTGGATATTCCGCGTATAGAAATCAACTTCGATCGCGCCACCGTCGCCGCCTACCTGATTACCGCCATCAATCTGGTGATGCTGCAGGCGATACTGATGCTACGCAGTAAGTACCGTATTCCTTTGTATATCATTGGCTTCCTGGTTACGTTCTCCACGCTGGTGCTCACTGGAACGCGGGCGGCCATGTTGGTTTACCCGGTTGTTATCGCCTTGTCGATACTGGCAACGAAGAACCTGATATCCCATAAGCACAAGATGCTACTGATAGCTTCGGTACCTGTGCTGCTACTCGTCAGTGGTTTTGTCTTCAAATCACAGATAGAACAGCGCATTGATGATTTTAAAACCAACATGAAGCTGGTCAGTACGCCGGAAATCGACAATTCCATCATATCCCGTATTACGATGCAAAGAATCGGCTTACGTACCGGTACGATGGCACCGTTGGGACAATCTGCAGAGCAGCGCGGCGAGGAAATCAAGGCCATTGTCGCCAAGCAACCCGAACTGTACGGCGTTATGCCTTATATCAATGTGCATCTGCATAACGAACTGCTGGAAACCTACTCGCTCAAAGGTGTTTGGGGTGTGCTGTTTTTATTCGCGCTCTACGTTGGCTTATTCGTCAGTTCTCTTAAGCCGCACCGTAATGCGTTATTGTTAGGGGTGACATTCAGCCTGTTTGTTTACGGGCTCAGCGACGTTATCTTCTTCAGCACCGAAGGCACGGCAATATTCTGCCTGGCGATAATTGCCAGCGTGCTGTCGATGAAGAAAATGCAGGTTTCCCAGGATTGAACGATATGAACTCATCACCGCCGCTGCTCAGTTTTATTGTGCCTTTTTACAATAATGAGGATTTCGTTGTCGCCAGCCTGAGTTCACTGTTCGACCAAATCGGCGATGATATTGAAGTGGTCATCATTGACGACGGCTCAACCGATGCTTCAGCCGATCGGGTACGCCAGTTGTTGGCAGAGATCCCACACCCGCATGTGACCTTTATCTCGCAGAAAAATGGCGGCATCGCCTGTGCCCGGAACATCGGGCTGCAACACGCGCGTGGGCGTTACATTACCTTCCTTGACGGGGACGATTTGCTGAGCGGCGACTACCTGGCCATTCTGCGGCCATTGCTACTGGCGGATGAAGATGACCTGATCGACTTTAATTATCAAAAGTTTATCGATACCCCGCCAATGCTGCCGCACCAGACAACCGCCCGCCGCAGCGTTTATGATTTTGACAACCAGGGCCTGTCCTGCCTCACTCCGCTGTTTGCCCGCTCAATGTGGCATCTCTGGAGCCGGGTCTATCGGCGTACGCTGTTGGAAGGGGAATCATTCGAAAACGGCCGGCGCTATGAAGACGTTATCTTCACGCCGTTCCAGTATTTCAAAACCCGGAAAATCGCCCATCTCGACCATGAGCTTTATTTCTATCGGGATAACAGCCAGGGCATCACCCGCAACGTCAAAGCCAAAGATATTGAAGATATGCTGTTTGCCATCGGCAAAACGCTGCGTTTTATCGATCAGCGCCCGCATGATGAGCCCTTGCGACAATTGGCGGCCTTAATGCTCGCCAACTGTTTCTCGGAAGTGAAAAGCATGTCGAAAGCGCTGTACGGCTACTACCATTATGAGCCGGAAGCGCTGCGCACCTTCAACCGCGTGGCTGAGGTATGCCGCAACAGCGGCGTACCGCGAAAAAAAATCCGGCAAATGCGCTACGCCCGGGTCGATACCTGGTTGTCAAAAATCCGCTGGCGACTGAGAACGCGCGAAAAACACGCTTAATTCAATGACAGATGCTCCACCACCTCAGCATAAATACGCTGCGGTTGGATCACGCCCATCGGGCTTTCAGCTTCCAGCGGCATAGTGTAACCGGTGCGGGAAACCTGAATAATCCGATGAAGCTCCGGATCCTGAATGGGCCCGGTAGAACGTGAATCAGCCGTGACGAACAGGCTGATGGTTTTTACTTTCAGCGCGACCGCCAGATGCAGCGGCCCGGTATCGCCGGTGATCAGCACATGGAAGCTGTCGATCAGCGTCAGCAGCGCCTGCAATCCCGTTTTACCAATCCGGTTGTCCACGCAAGCCCGGGTTTCAGGGTTCACCTGGCTCAGGAACTGCTGCGCTTTCCCCTCATCAAAAGGGCCGCCAATCAGCACAATACGTACCTTGCCGTGTTTGGCCACCAGTTCGTCCGCCAGCCGGACGAAATGCGAGACTGGCCAGCAGCGTGATTCGGTAGAAGCGCCCAGTTGAAAACCAACAGTACAGTGCTCGCTACTTTTGATACCCGGCTGATAAGGCGCGGGGATTTCCATGGTGGGATCGTCACTGCGACAACCCAAAATTGAAATCAGCTCCAGCTTGCGGCGAATAAAATGACCGTAATAATGGAAGATATAATTGGTCAGCCAAGGTTCAAGCCCGCAAATCCCGGAGCTGTAGTTATCGCGGATAATATATTTCGCACCGGATAATACCGCGCTGATGATGTCGTACGGCAGATGCGAATGCAGGATCAGCGCCAAATCCGGCTGATGCTCGCGCAGTGACTTCAGCAGCGGCCGCATACTCTTGATTTTACTGTCCCAATACACCACGCGATCGTAGTAGCGGCCGTTCTCCACCAGTTCCTGATTCTTCTTGTGCACCACCAGCGTAATGTGCGCATCGGGATAGCGTTCCCGCATCGCCCGCAGCGCGGGGGTGTTGAACATAAAATCGCCCAACGCCGTGGTCGAATAGATGACGATATTGTCAAACTGAAGCCGACTGTCGAAAGTCGCCTTATCCTGGAAACGGCCGGACTTTGCGGTATAACGTCGCAAAAACCAATCCGCGACCTTAATTTTCCATTTTTTCGACATGTCAGTTCACTTTAAGTTGATAATATTCGGCCAGCGTCATGCCCACCGTACGCTGCTGTAGCCAGGCGAACAGTTGCTCTAAATCGCGATACAGCACTTCAATATCCTGCTCGGTTTTAAACGTCGGGCTGCCGCCGGGCATAAACTCGGAAGAGTGCAGCATAAACTCGACGTAGTCATGTCCCTGCAACAGGCAACGTTCGGCCACCTGCTGCATTTTTTCCAGATTGCCGCCGCTTGGCCGCAACCAGTTTACCGACGGCGAACGCTGCTTGCCACGCAACCGATCATAACCCTGCTTGAGCGTATTCATCAGCGCAGAATGCTTATACTGGATGCTCATCGGCACTTCCAACAGCGTTGAGGCTCCCGCTGCGGCGATATTTTCCGGATCGATAAAATAGGCCTGCGACGGGAAGTGCCGGTAGTCGGTACCGCCGTTCCCTTGCGGGTTGCCCGGCGAATATTGCCAGTTGACGCGTGGCGTGACCGAGCAATCTACCTGATAACCATATTCCAGCAACAACGCCGCATAGTACTCGTTAAACGCCCAGCGCCCGGCGCGATGGCTGAGCATTTTGGTCTGGAAGGCATCTTCCAGCAGCTTGGTCATATGATCGACCTTGGCGCGAATTTGTTCGGCCGGGTATTCGATCAGATAAGGTTTGTGCCGCCAGTCATCGTCGGTCAACGGCGTCAGAGGTGGGCTGTTCCAGGCGTGCAGGTGCATTCCTACTTCCCCGGTACCGCGCGCAATCACATCGCGGGCAAACTCGACGTATTCGGCATCTACCGCCATTTCATAGTTGGTAAGATACACCGGCTTGAAGCCATATTTCTCACACAACGCCTGAAAGCGCGGCAAAAAGCGCGTGTTTTCGGTCGAAATACGATCGTGGTTTTGCCACAGATTGTCGCCTTCGGTATCAATGGTGATGAGAAACGCCGGTTTAGTCATAAATATCGAGCCTGATATCAACAGAATGCATTATGTTACGCAGGGCGTTTCGCCAGGGCAAACGACTTTACTGCCTGGTTTGGACAACGTTGAAGGCCTTTTGTCTCTCCTTCGCGCTATTTTTTCACTTCGCGGCAAGAAAACCGTGCAACAGTAGCCACATGCGATCGGGTCATTTAGAATCAAATATTGGTTTCCCTGAAAGCGACTCATGATGAACGACGCG
This sequence comes from Serratia sp. TSA_198.1, assembly GCF_052686505.1. Taxonomy (NCBI): domain Bacteria; kingdom Pseudomonadati; phylum Pseudomonadota; class Gammaproteobacteria; order Enterobacterales; family Yersiniaceae; genus Serratia; species Serratia sp. TSA_198.1. The sequence continues at coordinate 54,309 of NZ_JBQZFP010000010.1, read as the reverse complement.
CCAGCCCTAGCTCCTGATACCTCGATACAGCGTATTCTGATCGTTAAACTTCGCCATCACGGCGACATGTTGCTGACCACGCCGGTCATCAATACCCTGCGGCAAAACTACCCGCAGGCGCAGATCGACGTGCTGCTGTATAAAGAAACCCAGGATATGCTGGCCAGCCACCCGGCGCTGTCGAATGTGTTCGTTATCGATCGCCAGTGGAAAAAACAGGGTACGAAAGCTCATCTGCGCCACGAGCTTAACCTGATCCGGCAGCTCAAAGGCCAAGGTTACGATCTGGTGGTCAATCTGGCCGATCAATGGCGCAGCGCCATTATCGCCCGCCTGACCGGCGCACGCATTCGGCTGGGTTTCGATTTGCCCAAACGGCGAGGCTTCTTATGGCGTCATTGCCACACGCATTTGGTGCCGGTAAGCGATCACGCGCGGTTGCATACCGTTGAACAGAACCTGTCCCTGTTGCGGCCGCTCGGTCTGCCGACCCTCAGCCAGCAGGTGACCATGAGCTATCCGCCGCAGGACTGGCAAACCTGCGAGCAGTTGTTACGGCAGCAGGGCATTACCGGCGATTATATCGTGGTACAACCTACGTCCCGCTGGTTCTTCAAATGCTGGAGCGAAGAAAAAATGGCCGCCACTGTCAGCGCGTTGCAGGCCGACGGCCACCGGTTGGTGATCACCTCTGGGCCGGACACAAAAGAGCGGGAAATGGTGGAGCGCATTCTGGCGCTCTGCCCGCCGCAGGGAGTCGTTTCGCTGGCCGGCCAGTTAACGCTGCGTCAGCTTGCCGCCCTGATCGACCACGCTAAACTGTTTATCGGTGTAGACTCGGTGCCCATGCACATGGCCGCTGCGCTGCAGACACCCTGCATTGCGCTGTTTGGCCCTTCCAAGCTGGTGTTTTGGCGCCCATGGCAGGTTAATGGCTGCGTGATATGGGCCGGGGACTTCGGCACCTTACCCGATCCGGACGCCATCAACACCGGCACCGATGAACGTTACCTGGACCTTATCCCTACAGACGCGGTGATTGCAGCCGCGCGGAGCCGGCTAGCATGAAAGCATTTCGTTTGGCGATCGTTCGTCAAAAGTATCGCCCGGACGGTGGCGCCGAGCGTTTCGTCTCACGCGCTCTGGAAGCACTGGAGCAACAGAACCTCGATCTGAACGTTATCACCCGCGAATGGCAGGGTGAAACCCATCCGAACTGGCATATTCATTTGTGCAATCCGATAAAGCTTGGGCGCATCAGCCGTGAGCGCGGTTTTGCCGAGGCCGCCAGAGCGCTGTGGCAGAAAGAGAAATTTGATCTGGTGCAGAGCCACGAGCGTATCCCCGGCTGCGATATTTACCGCGCCGGCGATGGCGTTCACCGCCGCTGGTTGCTGCAAAGAGCGCGTTTGCTGCCCGACTGGCGCCGCAAATGGCTGTTCTCCAACCGCTATCACCGTTACGTAATGTGTGCGGAACGTGCGATGTATGCCGCGCCGGAACTGAAAGCGGTCATCTGCAATGCGGAAATGATTAAACAGGAAATCATCGACGACTTTGGGGTTCCGGCCGATAAAATCACGGTGATCTACAACGCCATTGATAATCAAAAATTTCTGCCGGCCACGGCCGAGCAGCGGCAGCAATTGCGTCGGCAACACCAGATCCCTCAACAGGCGCACTGCCTGATTTTTGTCGGCTCCGGCTTTGAGCGCAAAGGGCTGGCCGCCGCCATCCGCGCTGTCGCGGCCACGGACAGTTATCTGCTGGTCGTCGGTAAAGATAAGGCTGAAAAGCGCTATCAGGCGCTGGCACAGTCGCTAGGGTGCGGCGATCGGGTGCGGTTTATGGGCGTGCAAAAGCAGACGCTGCCGTTCTATCAGGCCGCCGATGCACTGCTGTTGCCAACGCTGTACGACCCGTTCCCTAACGTGATTCTGGAGGCAATGTCCTGCGGTCTGCCGGTCATCACCAGCACCACCTGCGGCGGCGCGGAATTTATCGCTCAAGGGCAAAACGGCTTCGTTACCGATGCTCTGGATGTCCCCGCCCTCGTCACGGCGATCAAGGCATTGCCACGCCAGGCACTGGGCTCCGCCATGGGTGAAGCCGCGAGAGCACGTATCATGTCTGCCACCCCGGCGCACCTGTCGGAACAGTTGATCTCCCTTTATAACCGGCTGCTGGATTAACTATGCGTATTTTAATGATTATCGATGGCCTGCCCGGCGGCGGCGCAGAAAAAGTGGTGCTGACGCTGTGTCAGGGCATGCAGGAAATGGGCAATGACGTCAGCCTGATTTCGCTTCGCGACGTCTGTAACTACCCTATCCCGGCCGGCGTTCATTATCAGGTGGTTGCGGATCACAGCCGCACCCCCTGGCGAAAACTGACCGAGCTGTCACGCCGCGCCGCCGCACTGGATCGGGTGATTGCCGATAACGAACGCCAGCAGGGTGCCTATGATTTGGTGTTCTCGAACCTGCATAAAACCGATCGCATCGTCAGCCGCAGCAAGCTGCTCTCCTCGGATCGCCTGTGGTTTTGCATCCACGGCATGCTATCGACTTCTTATCTCGGCCATCGCAAGGGCCTGGATCGCTGGCTGAAACAGCGGAAAATCGCCGGCGTTTATCAGGGCCAAAATATCGTCGCCGTCTCACAGGCCGTCGGTGACGATCTGCAACAAAACCTGCCTATCCACCCGAACCGGTTGGCAGTCATCAACAATCCGTTTGATATTGCCGCCATCGAACAACAGGCGTCGGAACCCTGTGAACTGGCGGGTCAGGAATATCTGGTGCACGTCGGGCGCTTTCACCCGCACAAGCGGCACGATCGCCTGTTGAAAGCCTATGCGCAATCGGGCATACAGGCGCCGTTGGCACTGATTGGCGCCGGCAGCGAAGTCAACGTAGGGGAAGTGAAACAGCTGGCCAATCAGTTGGGCATCGCCGACCGCGTACTGTTCCTCGGCTTCCAGGCCAACCCTTATCCTTTTATTCGGCACGCATCGCTGCTGGTGCTCAGCTCCGACAGCGAAGGCTTTGGCAATGTGCTGGTGGAAGCGTTGTTATGCGGTACGCCGGTGGTCAGCACCCGTTGTCCAGGGGGGCCTGCGGAAATTCTGGAAAAAGCCGGAATGGATAACGCACTGGCAGACCTCAATGAAAAATCGCTGGCGGAAAAAATGGCAAAAATTTATGCCCAACCTCCGGAGATTAATCACCAGCAGTTGCTGAGCTATGGACTGAAATCTATTTGTCAGCGCTATTTGGAGCTCAAGAAATAAATAAGGGCAGGGAATTCCCTGCCCTTACTTTAATTAATCGAACATTTGTATTTTTTGCCAGACATCGTCAACGGACACATCAATACAATCACCCGATTCGGTCTGCAGAATGTGATAACGCCCCGTCCAGGGATGCCAGGATTCTTTATCCGTATCGCCAAAAAAGACCACCATATCTTTATTCAACGCCGCAGCCAGATGCATCTGCCCGCCATCGCTGCACAATACCCTGTCGCATAAATCAAAACCGGCCAGTAATTCCCGCACCGAGGCCGTCGGGTAAAGCGCCACGCGTTCATTCTGACACAGCGCCAACAACTGCTCTGCACGTTTTTGGTCACCGATATCATCAGGCGTCAGCGTGCCTTGCGGGGACCAGAAAATCAGCACGGCGGTGTTCTGATCGGCGACTAAGCGATTGATAATTTCGGCATAGCGTTCTATCGGCCAACGACGTTTAGGGCTGCGACTGCTGATATGGACCGCGCAAACTCGCCCGACAGGCGGCAAGAGTTTCTGCAAACGTTGCGCCGCCTGCTGGCGCTCTTCCGGGGCCAAAAACACGCGGACCGGCGGAATCGGGATGCGCTGTTCGGTAATCGCCGATAAGTAGCTGTAAGTATGCTCTACCTGATGCTTGCCGCTGAAATTTTCCTTACGGAAAGGATGATGAATATCAGGCGTACCTAAATCTGCGCCGATAATATTGCTTACCCCCGCCATTTTCGCCAACCGCAGGCTGTACTTGCAAGGAACCGGGTTGGCCAGGATCGCCGCGTCGAATTTTATTTTACGCAGCTTAAGAAAAATCATCAGACGCTCAAAATAAACCCCTAATGTCGTTTCGTTTTTCGCCTTGTGCTTTGCCTTTTTATAGACAAAAACCTTTTCAAGGTGCGGGTTGTTTTTAACGACATCCTGGCTGACTTTATTGATTAACAGATAAAGTTTGGCATCCGGATAGGCAATTTTCACCCCTTCAATCAAAGGGGTCGTACAAACAAGATCGCCAATATTGTCACGGCGAATAATTAAAATATTCTTCATTCCAAGCCTATCAGCGAAATCTCTCGCCTGTTGTCTAAAACTGACACCAAAGGTTACCAAATTAGCGCCTTTCCCTTCCAGTTATGGTACTATTCTGACTAACCCATATAAATGAAATTGATAGAATGTTGCTGCGTTTATATCAGGTACTACTCTACCTCATCCAACCCCTGATCTGGCTCCGCTTACTGCTGCGCAGCCGCAAAGCTCCAGCCTACCGTAAACGCTGGGCAGAACGCTATGGCTTCTGCGCCGGAAAAGTGGTGCCGGGCGGCATCATGCTGCATTCCGTCTCCGTGGGGGAAACGCTGGCAGCCATCCCGTTGGTCCGCGCGCTGCGCCACCGCTATCCCTATTTACCGATTACTGTGACCACGATGACGCCAACTGGTTCAGAGCGCGTTCAGTCCGCTTTCGGTAAAGACGTTCATCATGTTTATCTGCCTTACGACCTGCCCGGCTCCATGCGCCGTTTCCTCGATCAGGTGAACCCCAAGCTGGTTATCATCATGGAGACGGAGCTGTGGCCAAATCTGATTAACGCACTGCATCAGCGTCAGATCCCGCTGGTGATCGCCAACGCACGCCTTTCCGCTCGCTCTGCCGCCGGTTATAAAAAAATCGGCGGTTTTGTCCGCGACATGCTGCGCCGCATTACGCTAATCGCCGCGCAAAATCAGGAAGATGGCGAACGCTTTATCGAACTTGGCCTGAAGCGCTCACAGCTGACCGTGACCGGCAGCCTGAAATTCGACATTTCCGTCACTCCCGAGCTGGCTGCACGCGCGATCACATTACGCCGCCAATGGGCGCCGCGTCGCCCGGTGTGGATCGCGACCAGCACTCATGAAGGTGAAGAAACCATTCTGCTGGCGGCACACCGCAAGCTGCTGGAAAAGCACCCCGACCTGCTGCTGATCCTGGTGCCGCGTCACCCTGAACGTTTCTCTACCGCCAAAGAACTGGTGCAGAAAGCCGGTTTCAGCTACACCCTGCGCAGCAGCGGTGAAATCCCCTCCGGCAGCACCCAGGTGGTGATTGGCGATACCATGGGCGAACTGATGCTGCTGTACGGCATTGCCGACCTGGCCTTTGTCGGCGGCAGCCTGGTGGAACGCGGCGGGCATAATCCGCTGGAAGCCGCCGCACACGCCATTCCGGTGCTGATGGGGCCGCATATCTTCAACTTTAAAGATATCTGCGCCAAGTTATCGCAGGCCGAAGGGCTGATCACCGTGGCCGACGAGGACTCGCTGGTCAAGGAAGTCGCCACTCTGCTCACCGACGAAGACTATCGCCGCTATTACGGCCGCCACGCCGTGGAAGTGCTGTATCAGAATCAGGGAGCGCTGCAGCGCCTGCTGCAACTGTTGGAACCGCACCTGCCGCCACGGAGCCATTAAATGAGCGACCGCAAAAGCCTGTCGGTGGTGATCATCGCCAAGAACGAAGCCGGGCTGCTGCCGGATTGCCTGAACTCTGTGGCCTGGGCGGACGAAGTGGTCATTCTCGATTCGGGCAGCCAGGATGACAGCATCGCCATTGCCGAAAACCTCGGCGCCAAAGTGTTCGTCCATACAGACTGGCAGGGCTTCGGCAAACAGCGCCAATTGGCTCAAAGCTACGCCAGCCACGACTATATTCTGATGATCGACGCTGACGAGCGCGTCACCCCCGAACTGCGCCAATCGATTGAACAGACCTTGGCCGCGCCTGACGACAATCAGGTCTACAGTTGTGCGCGCCGCAACCTGTTCCTTGGACGTTTTATGCGTCACAGCGGGTGGTATCCGGATCGCGTCAACCGGCTGTACGCCAACCGACGCTATCGCTATAACGACGATCTGGTGCATGAATCGCTCAATATCGGCGCCGCGAAAGTGGTGCCCCTCAGCGGCGATCTGCTACACCTGACCTGCCGCGACTTTTTCGCTTTCCAGCGCAAGCAGCTGCGTTATGCCGAAGAATGGGCCAATCAGCGTCATCAGGCCGGCAAGCGCTGCGGTTACTCCTCCATACTGACTCATACTCTCGGTGCCTTCTGCAAAACCTGGCTGCTGCGCGCCGGCTTCCTCGACGGTAAACAGGGGTTGCTGTTAGCCGTGGTCAACGCGCAATATACCTTCAATAAATATGCCGCATTGTGGGCATTGGGCCGCAACTCTTCAGAGAAGTGAATCATGACCAGTAAAGCCATTTATCCCGGTACTTTCGATCCCCTGACTAACGGCCACCTGGATTTGGTGACGCGCGCGTCATTGATGTTCGATCACGTCATTCTGGCCATTGCCGCCAGCCCAAGCAAAAAACCGCTGTTCACGCTGGAAGAGCGCGTGGCGTTAGCCACCCAGGTGACATCGCATCTGGATAATGTCGAAGTGTTGGGATTCAGTGAGCTGATGGCGCATTTTGCCGCCCACCAAAATGCCAATATTCTGGTGCGCGGCCTGCGTGCGGTGTCTGACTTTGAATATGAATTGCAGTTGGCGAACATGAACCGCCACCTGATGCCAACGCTGGAAAGCGTGTTCCTGATGCCTTCCGAAGAGTGGTCGTTTATCTCTTCCTCCCTGGTGAAGGAAGTGGCGCGCCACGGCGGCGATATCGCACCTTTCCTGCCGGACGTGGTCACCCAGGCACTGATGGAAAGGCTCGCCGCACAATAATCAGCGTTGGCAGCGGCGGCAGAAGAAGGTACTGCGCTGCCCGTGTTTAGCGGATTCAATCGGCGTGCCGCACGCGCGGCAAGGCTCACCCGCACGACCATACACCTGCAATTCTTGCGCGAAGTAGCCTGGTTTACCGTCCGACTGCAGGAAATCGCGCAGCGTTGTACCCCCTTGCTCAATCGAGCGTAGCAATACCGCCTTGATCGTCTCCACCAACAACTCAGCTTCCGTTTTGCTCAGCGAACCGGCCGGGCGATCGGGCAGGATCCCGGCGGTGAACAGTGATTCGCTGGCGTAGATATTGCCAACCCCTACGACCAGCTTGTTATCCATCAGCCAGGGTTTGATCAGCGTGCGCTTATTGCGTGATTTTTCGTACAGGTAGGCGCCAGTAAAGGCTTCACTTAGCGGTTCCGGCCCAAGGTGGGCCAGCACATTGCTGTTCGCCAGGTCTTCGCACCACAGCCAGGCGCCAAAACGGCGGGGATCGGTATAACGCAGCGTCATGCCGTTGCTGATCACCAGATCAACATGGTCGTGCTTACCGGCTTCGGTTTCCTCAGCCAGCATACGCAGGCTGCCGGACATCCCCAAATGGACGATAATCCAGCCGTGGTCCAGTTCAATCAGCAGATACTTGGCGCGGCGTTGTACGCTGCGTACCGGCCGGTCGCTCAGCGCCAGAATTTGCTCGGAAACAGGCCAACGCAGCCGCGCGTTGCGCACCACCGCATACTGAATGCTATGGCCGACAAGATAAGGTTCAATACCACGTCGGCTGGTCTCAACTTCTGGTAATTCAGGCATCTGGCGCTCTCCCGTCGGTTTTCTACCCTTATAAAACAAAAAACCCAGCCTAAGCTGGGTTTTTATTAATCCACTAAAATTATTTAATTTTAGCTTCTTTGTACAGTACGTGTTGACGGACAACTGGATCGAATTTCTTCAGTTCCAATTTTTCCGGCTTAGTACGCTTGTTCTTCGTGGTGGTATAGAAGTGACCAGTACCAGCAGAAGAAACCAGCTTGATCTTCTCGCGAACACCTTTAGCCATGATGCAGTTCCTTAATACTTCTCACCACGGGTACGCAGATCGGCCAAGACCGTCTCAATACCCTTCTTATCGATAACACGCATACCTTTAGCAGATACACGCAGCGTTACAAAGCGCTTCTCAGCCTCAACCCAAAAACGGTGTGAGTGCAGGTTCGGCAGAAAACGGCGTTTGGTCGCGTTCATTGCGTGGGAACGGTTGTTACCGCTCACCGGGCGCTTGCCAGTAACTTGGCAGACTCGGGACATGTCTATTCTCCAAAAATCAAATCAGCTCGAGCTTCGTATAGGGTATGGCCGCCTCGTCAGGCTTTTAGAGCCCATCTCAGCAAACTCCATACTGAGGAGACTCCCGTCATCAGGTCAGAAACCACACATCAGGTTAGAAACCTGCTGAGATAGGCTCTTACGCCAAACCCAAGATTCTCAAAGGTGGCGTAGTATACGCTCTGAGGCGTAAGTGCTCAAGTCCCGAACAGCTAAAGATCCCCGAAGGATCGCGAAAAAATCGCTTAAAGCCATCCGCGCTCGGCAAAAGAGACGCATTCACCCCGACCTATCACCAAATGATCGAGCACTCGGATCTCCAATAACAGGCAGGCATTAACCACATGCTCTGTTATCAAACGGTCAGCGTGACTGGGTTCAGCCTTACCCGAAGGATGATTATGCGCCAGAATAATGGCGGCCGCATTAGCCTTCAACGCTTCACGCACAATTTCTCTCGGGTGCACGACGACGCTGCTGATGGTACCAGCAAACATCTCCTGATGGCGAATAACGCGGTGCTGATTGTCTAAAAACAATACCAAAAACACTTCCCGCTCACGGTGCGCCAGTAAGCTTTGCAGATAATGCTGCGTTATTTTGGGATTGAGCATGGCGTTTTCCTGCGCCAGATGGCCGGAAAAGAAGCGAAACGCCAATTCTGAAATCGCCTGAAGCTGCGCATAGCTCGAATTACCCAATCCTTTGTGGCTGCAGAAAACCTGATGGTCTGCCGACATCAGATGATACAGCGAGCCAAACTGCCCCAACAGCTGCTCCGCCAGTTGCATGACATGCAGGCCGGGAAAGCCGGTACGCAGAAAAATCGCCAGCAACTCCGCATCGGACAGCGCCGCCGCGCCGTACCGCAGTAACTTTTCCCGGGGCGCAAGCGCTCCCGGCCACAAGGTCATTACCTGACTGCTCATCATCACCCCCCGAAAGCGTCCAAGCATGCCATGCGGAACAAAGGGGAACGACAGGTGTTTGATAACATTGCGAAGTACTGCGCAAAGCGCAATGTAACAAGCTGCAGAGACAGCGGAATCGCTCACCTGTCTGGCGGTTATGCTAAAATGGCGCATCTTTCGGTTTTCAATCGGACAATCATGATGACGGGACTTTCCGGCAAACATATTGTGCTTGGCATCAGTGGCGGTATCGCTGCGTACAAATGCCCAGAACTGGTGCGCCGCCTGCGTGACAGAGGCGCGGAAGTGCGTGTGGTAATGACCGGCGCGGCGAAAGCGTTCATCACGCCGCTGACGCTGCAGGCGGTTTCCGGCTATCCGGTCTCCGACGATCTGCTGGATCCCGCAGCCGAAGCCGCGATGGGTCACATAGAGCTCGGCAAATGGGCGGATTTAGTGATCCTGGCCCCCGCTACCGCCGATCTGCTGGCACGCGTCGCCGCCGGCATGGCCAACGATCTGCTGACGACCCTTTGCCTGGCGACCGACGCGCCGATAGCCGCAGCGCCCGCCATGAACCAGCAGATGTATCGCGCCGCAGCCACCCAGGCCAATCTGCAAACGCTGCAGGCACGCGGCATGTTGCTGTGGGGCCCGGACAGCGGCAGCCAGGCTTGTGGTGATGTTGGCCCTGGCCGCATGCTCGATCCCTTGAACATCGTCGACCTGGCGAACGGTTATTTCTCCGCTTCACAAGATTTGCAACATTTAAAGATTATGATCACCGCCGGCCCAACGCGTGAAGCGCTGGACCCGGTGCGTTTCATCAGCAATCACAGTTCCGGTAAAATGGGCTTCTCTATCGCCCAAGCCGCCGCCGCACGCGGTGCGCAGGTCACCTTGATTGCCGGGCCGGTCAACCAGCCGACGCCGCCGTGGGTAACCCGGGTAGACGTCATCAGTGCGCTGGAAATGGAACACGCAGTGCAGCAGCGCGCCGCCCAGCAGGACATTTTCATTTCCTGTGCCGCCGTAGCCGATTACCGTGCCGGGCAGATCGCCGGTGAAAAAATAAAAAAACAGGGTGATGAAATCATCCTCAAAATGGTAAAAAACCCCGACATCGTTGCCGGCGTCGCCGCAATGACTAAAAATCGCCCCTTTGTCGTGGGGTTTGCCGCCGAAACCCAGAATGTGGAAGAATACGCGCGACAAAAACTGGCGCGTAAGAAACTGGATTTAATTTGCGCTAATGATGTATCGCTTGCAGAGCATGGGTTTAACAGTGACACCAATGCCTTGCACCTTTTTTGGCAGAATGGAGAAAAGCGCCTGGCGCTGAGCGATAAGGCACTCCTTGGCCAACGTTTAATAGACGAGATAGTCAGCCGTTATGATGAAAAAAATCGACGTTAAAATCCTCGACCCGCGTATCGGACAGGATTTCCCTTTACCGACCTACGCCACCCCAGGTTCAGCCGGTCTCGATCTGCGCGCCTGCCTGGACACCGCGGTTGAACTGGCGCCGGGTGAAACCACGTTGCTGCCTACCGGTCTGGCTATTCACATTGCCGATACCGATCTGGCGGCGGTGATCTTGCCGCGCTCAGGTTTGGGCCACAAGCACGGCGTGGTGCTGGGCAACCTGGTTGGCCTGATCGACTCCGACTACCAGGGCCAACTGATGGTTTCCGTCTGGAACCGCGGCCAAAAATCCTTCACCATTGAACCTGGCGAACGTATCGCGCAAATGGTCTTTGTGCCTGTTGTGCAAGCTGAGTTCAATCTGGTAGAAGAGTTCGACAGCAGCGAACGTGGCGCAGGTGGCTTTGGCCACTCGGGTCGTCACTAAGCGCAGCCCAAGACTTGATGGTCGGCAGGGAAATGTCGTCCGAAACCTTGCCGCCCAGAGAGAAGGACATTTCTATACCCAAGATAATTGGAGTTGCATCACAACAAAGCCGTGGCTTTGTTGAACAGCGCTTGCGCTGGCCCCTACGGGATGAGCTTACAGTGGTAAGCGATTCGGGTGAGTGGGTGCAGCCAACACAGATGCAGCTTCAAGTATAACGGGTATATGGCAAGGTTTGTCCGGCAACGATTACAGCGCACACCAGGTCGCGCGGAGAACACAGGTCGTTAAGGCCGCTGACCCCAGCATCGTAAAAAAGCTATCACATAAGCCGCACAGAGATCTCTCTGCAATGGCCGGTGCGCGGGTTTCCGAAAGTCTAAGCAGTTTTAGCAAGGGTCTAATCAGACATGGCAGAAAAAGAAAATACCAAAAGGAACAGGCGCGAGGAAATACTGCAGGCGTTAGCCCAGATGCTGGAATCCAGCGACGGCAGCCAGCGTATCACCACTGCGAAACTGGCCGCTAACGTCGGTGTCTCCGAAGCTGCGTTGTATCGGCATTTTCCCAGCAAAACACGGATGTTCGACAGTCTGATCGAATTTATTGAAGACAGCCTGATAACGCGCATCAACCTGATCCTGCAGGACGAAAAAGAAACCTTTAACCGCCTGCGCCTGATCCTGTTGCTGATCTTGGGGTTTGCCGAACGTAACCCTGGCCTGACGCGCATCATGACCGGCCATGCGCTGATGTTTGAGCAGGACCGCTTGCAGGGAAGGATCAGCCAGCTGTTTGAACGTATAGAGGCACAGCTGCGGCAGGTACTGAAAGAACGCAAACTGCGGGAAGGCAAAGGCTTTGTCGTGGATGAAACGCTGCTGGCCAGCCAACTGCTGGCATTCTGCGAAGGTATGCTGTCACGCTACGTGCGCTCCGAGTTCCGTTACCGTCCTACGCAAGACTTCGACGGCCGCTGGCCGCTGCTGGCGGCACAGCTGCAATAAACCGTTGTCAGGCGCGTTTTGGCGCGCCTGACAACGTGAATAGCGCGTTAAACTCCGTACTGTTCACGATAGGCGCGCACCGCCGCCAGACTCGCCGCCATTTCCGGTTTCTCTTCGAGATAAGCAATCAGATCTTTCAGCGTCACGATGGAAATCACCTTACAGTGATAGTCGCGCTCGACTTCCTGAATAGCTGAAATCTCCGCACGCCCGCGTTCCTGACGGTCCAGGGAGATCAACACCCCGGCCAACGTCGCACCGCTGGCACCGATGATTTCCATCGACTCACGGATTGCGGTGCCGGCGGTGATCACATCGTCCACCAGCATCACTCGGCCCTGCAGCGGGCTGCCCACCAAAGTGCCGCCTTCGCCGTGGGTTTTGGCTTCTTTACGGTTAAAGCAGTAAGGTACGTCGCGTTCATGGTGTTCCGCCAGAGCTACCGCCGTGGTGGTGGCGATCGGGATACCTTTGTATGCCGGGCCAAACAGCAGATCAAAATCGATGCCGGAGTCCATCAGCGCTTCGGCGTAGAAGCGTCCTAACAACGCGAGATCACGCCCGGTATTAAACAGGCCGGCATTAAAGAAATACGGGCTGGTACGGCCGGATTTCAGAGTGAACTCACCGAATTTCAATACCTGCTTGTTAAGCGCGAACTCGATAAACTGGCGCTGATAGGCTTTCATTACTGCTTCTCCTCGTCTGGGTCTGTTAGATCTGTTATTACTGCCACCCGATAGTCGGGCGTAAAAAAGGCGACTCTTCAGTCGCCTTAAAAATTACTCTGCCAGCGCCGCTTTCTGCGCCTGGAAGATGGTTTCGATGCCCCCTCGAGCCAGCGCCAACAGCGCCAACAGCTCGTCGTGGCTGAAGGGTTCGCCCTCGGCGGTGCCCTGCACCTCGATCATGCGGCCGTCTTCCATCATCACCACGTTCATATCGGTTTCTGCCGCAGAGTCTTCGACGTACTCCAGATCGCACAGCGCTTCGCCCTTGACGATACCGACAGACACTGCAGCCACCAGCCCTTTCATTGGGTTGGCCTTCAGTTTGCCCGCAGCAACCAATGCATTAAGCGCATCAGCCAGCGCAACGCAGGCACCGGAAATGGAGGCGGTACGGGTGCCGCCATCAGCCTGCAGTACGTCGCAATCCAGGGTAATGGTGAACTCACCCAGTTTTTTCAGATCGACCGCCGCACGCAGCGAACGGGCGATCAGGCGCTGAATTTCCAGCGTACGGCCGCCCTGCTTGCCTTTTGCGGCCTCGCGAGCGTTACGGCTGTGGGTGGAGCGCGGCAGCATGCCGTATTCGGCGGTGATCCAACCCTGGCCCTGACCTTTCAAGAAGCGCGGAACGCCCTCTTCTACCGTGGCGGTGCACAAAACTTTGGTATCGCCAAACTCAACCAGCACTGAACCTTCAGCGTGTTTGGTATAGTGACGGGTCAGTGTCAGTGGGCGAACTTGTTGTGGTGCTCTGCCTGCAGGACGCATGGGTTCTCTCCGGCTTCTAATCTACGATTGGCTGCGCATTATACGGGCTTCGTGACGTAATGCCTATCCTGCCCGGAGGTCCAACGTTATAATCGTTCCATCTTTTCCTATTACGGGTACGCATCAATGATCCGCAGCATGACCGCCTACGCACGGAGTGAAATCAAGGGTGAATGGGGCAGCGCAGCTTGGGAGCTGCGTTCCGTTAACCAACGCTATCTAGAAACCTACATCCGTTTACCGGAGCAATTCCGCAGCCTGGAGCCGGTGATCCGCGAACGTATCCGTGGCCGTCTGACCCGTGGCAAAGTGGAATGCAACCTGCGCTTCGAGCTGGACCCGAGCGCGCAAAGCTCGCTGATCCTGAACGAAAAACTGGCTAAACAGCTGGTTGAAGCCGCCAACTGGGTAAAAATGCAGAGCGACGAAGGGGAAATCGATCCTATCGACGTCTTGCGTTGGCCGGGTGTGATGTCTGCTCAGGAGCAGGATCTGGACGCCATCAGCGCACAGCTGATGCAGGCTCTGGACAGCGCATTGGATGATTTCATCACCGCTCGCGAAAGCGAAGGCACCGCGCTGAAAGCCCTGATCGAACAGCGCCTCGACGGCGTCAGCGCCGAAGTGATCAAAGTGCGCGCCCAGATGCCAAACATCCTGCAATGGCAGCGTGAGCGCCTGGTCAGCAAGCTGGAAGAAGCTCAGGTGCAGTTGGAAAACACTCGCCTGGAACAGGAGCTGGTGTTGATGGCGCAACGTATTGACGTTGCCGAAGAGCTGGACCGTCTGGAAGCCCACGTAAAAGAAACGCATAACATCCTGAAGAAGAAAGAAGCCGTGGGCCGCCGCCTCGACTTTATGATGCAGGAGTTTAACCGCGAATCGAACACGCTGGCCTCCAAGTCGATTAATGCCGAAGTCACCACTTCCGCTATCGAACTGAAAGTGCTGATCGAGCAAATGCGCGAGCAGATCCAGAATATCGAGTGATATTTTCTTCACTAACCAAAACCCGCGCTATGCGGGTTTTTTTATGAACTAACCCTATACATACCTGGCCGCCTGCTGTTCGGTAATTAGCCCCATTTTTTGCAGTTGAACGGCGATGGCCCAAGTGGTTCGCTCAAATTCGCTGCTCAATGCCTCAAGCGTTCCGCCGGCTGTATAGCTCTCCTGCAGCCGCTGTTTTTCCTCCTCTGTCCATGGGAAGTACGATTTCGCCGGCCGCCCCTCGGCAATGTTCTTCTGCTGCCGCTCTTCCGGTGAGAGCTTTACTTTTTTCTGGCGCTCCGGCTCAGCCTGAAACTCCTCGGCCAATGCAAACAGTAGCCGAATCGCCTCCGGCGAACCGGTCATTGACGCCGTACCCAGCAACTCCCCCGTCTCGGGGTGAACGCCATTTGCCAGCGCCCTCAACATTGCCTGTGTCTTCATATCCGCATCCTCATCCTGAGAAAGTAGGCCGTCTTTTGCGGCGAAATAGTGAACTCTTTTTCTCTCTCAGCGAGGAAAAAATCAATAGTTAAGCGGGATGACGTTCAGATTATGCGGGACAGATTCCAGCCGGCCCGCTCCATCGGCGATGGGTTTACAGGCATCTTCGCCGTAAAAGCGAGGCTTTTACGAAAAACTGCGACGATCACCCAGAGAATGACAATCCATAACCCATACCAGCCGCCCGAAGTATTTTGTTCTAATTATCACGTAAGGTAATGAAAGGCGGGCTAAGCTGTGGCTAAATGTGTTTTTTTCATGCCCGCAAGCCGTACGGACCCTTTATGCCGCAAATTCTGCAATTTATTTTCGCCCTGGTGGTGATCATCGCCCTGGCGTTGCTGGTCAGCAACGATCGCAAGAAAATCCGCCTGCGCTATATTATTCAGCTGTTGGTCATTGAAGGTGCACTCGCCTATTTCTTCCTGCATTCAGAAAGTGGCCTCAGCGTAATCAGACACGTCGCCGGCTTCTTTGAAACGCTGCTGACCTACGCAGCGCAAGGCTCCGACTTTGTTTTCGGTGGCATGAGCAAGGACGGGCTGGCGTTCATTTTCCTGGGCGTTTTGTGCCCGATTATCTTTATTTCCGCGCTAATCGGTATTTTGCAGCACTTTCGTATTCTGCCGCTGATTATCCGCCTGGTCGGCACCCTGCTGTCCAAGGTTAACGGCATGGGCAAGCTGGAGTCTTTCAACGCCGTCAGCACGCTGGTACTCGGTCAGTCGGAAAACTTCATCGCCTATAAGGGAATCATCGGCGATATTTCGCCGCGCCGCATGTACACCATGGCCGCAACCGCCATGTCGACGGTCTCCATGTCCATCGTTGGCGCCTACATGTCGATGATCGATGCGCAATACGTGGTTGCGGCACTGATCCTCAATATGTTCAGCACCTTTATCATTCTGTCGATCATCAACCCTTATCAACTGGACGATGAGCCTGAGCTGAAACTGAACAAACTGCATGAAGATCAGAGCTTCTTTGAAATGCTGGGCGAATACATTCTGGCGGGCTTCAAGATTGCGATGATTATCGCCGCGATGCTGATTGGTTTTATTGCGCTGATCTCTGCGGTAAATGCTCTGTTCTCCGCCGTGTTCGGCATCAGCTTCCAGCAAATTCTGGGCTACGTGTTTTATCCGCTGGCCTGGTTGATCGGCATCCCGGCACAGGATGCGTTGCGGGCCGGCAGCATCATGGCGACCAAGTTGGTGGCCAATGAATTCGTGGCGATGATCGAGCTGAAGAAAATTGCGGCGGAACTGTCGCCGCGCGGCCTGGGTATTCTGTCCGTGTTCCTGGTCTCCTTTGCCAACTTTGCCTCTATCGGCATCGTCGCCGGGGCGATCAAAGGGCTGAATGAACGACAAGGCAACGTGGTATCCCGCTTTGGCCTGAAGCTGGTTTATGGTTCAACGCTGGTCAGCCTGCTCTCGGCAGCCATCGCAGGGTTGGTGCTGTAAGCAATACCCCGGCTCCGGCCGGGATCACCTCAGAACGCGACGCACACCGGCGCATCAACGCGCATCACCGAATCCTGCGCAAACTGCTGCTTATAGCTGCTGCGCAGCGCCTCGATGTTGGTTTCACTCTCCTTGCCCGGCGCATGAATCAGCATCAATGCCTTGCTGTTCTCACGCGCCAACTTGCCATCATTGCCCAGCCACTGCCCTTTGGCATCAAACACCGACAGGCCGTCTTTAAAGCGCGGCGTCACCTGCCGATCGACAAAACCCTGCCACTCTGCTGCGGTAATCACCGGTCCGGTTGGGCGGTTCAAACCGAAATAAAGCGTGGTTTGGACCATCGGATCGCCGGTGCCGCAAACCTTCGGCTTTTGCTGCGTGGCATTTTGGGCCGTTGCAACACAGCCGCTCAACAACAGGGCGGTAACCAAGGCCGCCGCCAGCATGGGAGTATTTTTCATTTTATATTCATATTCCTCGGTGGGCACACCCGTCATCAGCCTGAAATACACCGCCGATGCGCAGCGTAAAGATAGAATGCAAAAAGCATAGTCAGCTCTAGAAACTAACACGAAATATCTAATACCTGTATGGGCATTGAAAGGTTAAAAAAGGCCAATAACAAGTCAGATAAACCACTGCCAGATTAATTAAAGTAATCCGAATAGGCATTGGTTAGAAAAACTCAGTAGCGATATGCCCCGTCGGCGATTACCCTTTCGGCCTTACACTCACTCCCGCCCACCCTGTGAATACCTTATGTTACTGAGCATTCTTTATATCATCGGCATCACCGCCGAAGCCATGACCGGCGCGCTGGCTGCCGGCCGCCGCCAGATGGATATGTTTGGCGTGATTATTATCGCTTCGGCCACAGCTATTGGCGGTGGCTCGGTGCGCGATATGCTGCTCGGGCACTTTCCGTTGGGGTGGGTCAAGCATCCTGAATATATCGTGATTGTCGCCATTGCCGCGATTGTCACTACCTGGGTAGCGCCGCTGATGCGCCACTTGCGTCGCCTGTTCCTGGTGCTGGACGCCGTTGGCCTGATTGTATTTTCAATCATCGGGGCGCAGGTCGCTCTGGATATGGGCCACGGCCCTATCATCGCCGCCATTGCGGCTGTCATCACCGGCGTGTTCGGTGGCGTGCTGCGCGATATGCTTTGCAACCGCATCCCTCTGGTTTTCCAGAAGGAAATCTATGCCGGTATTTCCTTCGCCGCCGCCTGGCTGTACATCGGCCTGCAACACTTCAGCCTGCCGCATAACCTGGTCGTCATCATCACGCTGGTCGCCGGCCTGAGCGCCCGCTTGATCGCCCTGCGCTTTCGCCTGGGGCTGCCGGTATTCAACTACCAGCATCCAGACCACTAATACGGCTCATCTCAGAGGCAACATATGCTGCGCCAGGTAGTCTACAAAGACCCTCACCTTGGGCAGCATATGCCGACTTGACGGCCACAGAGCTGAGAAAAATCCCTGCTCCTGCGTATGTTGATCCAACACCACCACCAGTTGCCCGGCGTTAATGGCCGAACACAGCGTAAAATCCGGCAGGTAAGCGATGCCCAATCCTTCCTGGGTGGCGTGGATCAGGGCTTCAATGCTGTTGCAGCTCAGCGTCACCGGGATTCGTTGGGAAACCGGCTCTCCATCAGAAAACAACCTCCACTCCTGCAATTGCTGGCCCCCCGGGTAGCGATAGCGCAGGCAGGCATGCTCGAGCAAATCTTCCGGCCCCTGCGGCACACCCCGACGCTGTAAATACTCAGGCGCACCCGCCAGTATCAACCGGAACGGCCCCAGCCGCCGGGCCATCAGCCGGGAATCCGCCAACTCGCCGCTGCGAACCGCCACGTCGATTCCCTCGGCGATCAGATCCACCATCCGGTCATTGAAGTCCACGTCCAGCTCAACCTCGGGATAAAGCGCGCTGAAATCAGCAAGCAGAGGGACCAACATTCGATAGCCGATAGCCGGCATGCTTACGCGCAGCTTGCCGCGCGGCGCGTCGGAGATCCTCGCCATTTCGGCTTCGGCATTTTCAATTTCGCTGACGATGCGTTGGCAGCGTTCAAAAAACAATGTCCCCTCATCGGTGAGATTGATACGCCGGGTGCTGCGGTTAAACAGCCTGACGCCCAACGATTCCTCAAGCCTGGCCACGCTTTTCCCGACGGCAGAGGCGGACACGCCCAGCCGTTCACCTGCGGCGACAAAACTGCGTAGCTCGGCAGCGCGCACAAAGGCCAATAGGCCACTGAGGCTGTCCATAGGATCTCCAATTAGAGCGTTATTGTCCTTAAAGAGTGGAATATAGCCCCATTTTTAGCCAATTAAATCCACTTTATCATCCATCCCAACCGACAATACTGCCGCTGGAGCTCATCATGAACCATCCTTACCGTCTTCCAGACCCCGCTCCCGATCCGCAGCGCTGGATTATCCTGTTCTCCGTCTGCCTGGCGGGGTTGATTATGCCAATTAACTTTACCGGCCCGGCAGTCTCTTTACCCGCTATCGCCGCCAGCCTGGGCGGCAGCGTAGTCGCCCTCAGTTGGGTCACCAACGCCTTTATGCTGACCTTTGGCTGCAGCCTGATGATTGCCGGCGCACTCGCCGATCGCTTTGGCCGCAAACGCGTGTTCATCAGCGGCCTGGCGGTGCTTACCCTAAGCTCGATGGTTATGCTGATGGTGCAAGATATCATCGCCTTTGATGTGATTCGTGCGCTTCAGGGTATTGCCGCCGCAGCGGCGTTTGCCGGAGGAACCGCCGGCCTGGCTCAGGTATTCGATGGCGCAGAACGCGCCAAAGCCTTCAGCCTGTTGGGAACCACCTTTGGCATCGGCCTGGCATTTGGCCCGCTGCTGGCCGGTTTTTTGGTACAGCATTTTGATTGGCGCGCGATTTTTATCAGCGTGTCGCTGTTCAGCGCCATCGCCCTGTTCGCCGGTATACGCTATATGCATGAGTCGCGCGATCCCGCAGCGGCCAAACTCGACTGGCCTGGCGCGACCACCTTTACACTGGCTCTGACATTATTGACTTATGCCGTACTGCAAGCCCCCGACAGCGGTTGGGGCAGCCGTGAAGTCATCGCTCTGTTCAGCGGCGCGCTGCTTTTCATGATTGCCTTTGTCGCGATCGAGAATCGCGTGCGCAGGCCGATGCTTGATCTGTCTTTATTCCGCTATCCGCGCTTTGTCGGCGTACAGTTTCTGGCGGCCGCCCCAGCCTATTCCTACGTGGTGCTGCTGGTTTTACTCCCGCTGCGCTTTATTGGCATCGAAGGTTACGGCACCCAGGAGGCGGGTATCGTTATGTTCGCACTCTCGGCGCCAATGCTGGTATTGCCTGTGCTGGCAGGCATGTTGGCGCACCGGGTTTCCGCCGGTATCATTTCCAGCCTGGGTTTACTGATCTGCGCCTTCGGCCTGCTATGGCTGGCGCAATATGTGCCGGGGAAACCCTTCGTGCTATTGATTCTGCCGCTGTTGACCATTGGCTGCGGCATCAGCTTGCCCTGGGGATTAATGGACGGCCTGGCAGTCAGCGTGGTGCCGAAGGATCGCGCAGGCATGGCTACCGGCATTTTTAGCACCGTCCGCGTGGCGGGCGAAGGTATCGCACTCGCCGTGGTGGGTGCGTTGTTGGCCACCCTGGTTGAACAGCATCTACCGGGCTCTCCGCTGGCCAATGCGGCCGCCGGCGCCCATCGGCTGGCAATGGGCGACCTGCAACAAGCGGCGGCACTGCTGAATGCCGATACTGCGGCCTTGAAACAGAGCTACGAAGCCGCATTTCATAACCTGCTGTATATTCTGGCGTTAATGACGGCGATTTCCGCAGGCATCGTTTTTATTTTCCTGCGTCATGCCTCACCCCCGCCGATCACGCATCCACAGACCACAGACGCAAACTCACTTGTCGAGAGATCGACGGAGTAACAGCACATCACTGGGTTCCGACAAAACCTGTTATTTCCTGTGCCTCCAGCGTGCTGACCAGCGTCAGAAATGGCGGATGCTGCAGAAAACCGGTGATTTGCTCGGCCTTTTTCGCGCCTATCCCGGTCATTTTTCGCCACTCTCCTACGGGGAGTTGCCGTATCTGATGCCAGCTTTTCAGCGCCGGCGTTTGTTGCAGGCTCAGCGGCACGCCTAAGGCTATCAGCCAGCGAGCAAACGGCTGTTGTCGCGCCAGCTGAAATTGCCGGTGGATGCTACGTCCGCGTTTATCACCGATGCCGGGCGCTGACATCAGTTGCTCCGGCGTCAACACCAGCCAATCCAGTAAGTGCCGCACCAGCCCCTGATCAATCAGCACCTGCCAGGTGGATTCACTGACGCCGTGCAGGCCGAGTCCCTGTGGGCCACCCAACCACACCAGCCGCGCCAGAAACTGCTGGCGACACTCCGGCAGCCAGGTAAAGCAACTCAAAGCATGGTAGCGATCGGCAGCCGGCGCACTGGGCTCGATTCTTTCTGTGGTCCGCCAGGCCACTTTATCCAGACGCGGGATCCCGTGCCCCATCAGGCTAATAGCCACCTGGTCACCTGGCACAACCGCCCACTGCCGCCAGCGGGGCAGCGATCCCAGGTTAACCCGCGAGACCCATTTATCATCCATCCTGATAGGATCAAGTTTCAGCACCGCGGCAATCTTTCCGGTACGGCCTACACTGAACTCGACATCATTGACCCTGGCGACCTGCTGCACCGGCGGATATTTCCAGGCAACCGCCCAATCGCCGGGCTTTGCCTGCCAGTAGCGCCCTTGCGGTGAGCGCGCCTGATGAATCACCACGCCATCCGTGACGAAGGGCAATGCTTCGCGATACCAATGCTCACGCCATTGCCGCACGTCGTCCAGTGAACTCACGGGCTGTGAATAAGCCAACGCGAGAGGGAATCCCATTGCGGCAAGCTGCTGCAAACGCTGAGTCATTTCCTGCGGGCCATCCGGCCATGCCCAGACAAACAGACCTATCTGTTGCAAGACCGGCGAAAGCCGGTTTTTCATCAGCGCACCGGCTACCGTGGATCGGGCATTGATGCCACCATGAATCTTTTGCTGATGACCGTTCACCATCAGAAAGAGTTCGCCCTGCAGAATCAACGTCGGCGGAGCGCCCTTCACCGTCGCCGGTATCGCCGGAATAGCCCGCACCTTTTCCAGCCAGTTTTCCCCCTGTAGCCCGTTTCCCCGGCTGACCGCTGCCGCCAGTTCCCCATCGCGATACACCAAAGTAATAGCGACGCCGTCCACCTTTGGCTGAACCCAGACATCGCTGCGGCCTCGCAACCATTGGCCCACGGCTGCAGGATCCGCCAATTTATGCAGCCCGGTGTGCGCCACCGGGTGAGGCGTCTTGCCCGCCGGTAAAAGCGGACTGGGCTCCTCGCCCCTTTCCAGCCCGGCGCAACGGTGCCACAACTGCAGCTTTTGCCGCAGGCTGTCGTAGACCTCATCCTCAATCAAACTGTCGCCCTGTTGGTAATAAGCCACATCCCAGCGTTCAAGCTGGTTTTTTAACGTGGTTATCTCCAGTTGCAGCCGCTCCGGTCGCCACGCCGGACAACTTTCTGCCCGCAGCGCACCGCAGAACATTACCCCGACCAACAGCGTCATCCCGACCCGTATTCCACATTTTCGCATAGCGCACCTCCCTGATAACCGGCAGTAAAACCGGGTAGCGGCGCCTTGGCAACGGCCAGTTTTCCGAACTGCCTAGCGGCTCGAGAAAGGGTGACTGCGTTACATGAAATCGCGGAAATTTACCGATCCGCTGCGCAAATCCGCCGTTTAGCGGTTTTTTCAGCACAAAGCGGCGGGCAAAATGCGAGCTAACGCTGCACCCGGCGCGTTAGCCGTGTATACTGTGCGGAGAAAATACACATCCGCTGTTATTGGCACATCAACCGCTATCAACGAACATCATCATGGCTCAAGGCACGCTTTTTATTGTCTCTGCCCCCAGTGGCGCAGGGAAATCAAGTCTGATTCAGGCTTTGTTAAAGACGCAACCGCTGTACGACACGCAGGTTTCGGTTTCGCACACCACGCGCGACAGCCGCCCGGGTGAACATCACGGCGAACATTATTTCTTCGTCTCAAAAGATGAATTCCGCCGGATGATTGAGCAGGATGCGTTTCTTGAGCATGCCGAAGTGTTCGGCAACTATTACGGGACCTCACGCGCCGCCATTGAGCAGGTGCTGTCGACCGGCGTAGACGTCTTCCTGGATATCGATTGGCAGGGCGCACAGCAGATCCGCGCTAAAATGCCGCAGGCGCGCAGCATCTTTATTTTGCCGCCGTCGAAAGATGAACTTGGCCGTCGCTTGCGTGGCCGCGGGCAAGACTCCGAAGACGTGATCGCCAAACGCATGGCGCAAGCCGTAGCGGAGATGACGCACTACGCGGAGTATGATTATTTAATCGTGAACGATGATTTCGATCTGGCCCTGTCCGATCTGAAAACCATTATTCGCGCCGAGCGCCTGCGTTTAGGCCGGCAATTACTGCGGCATGACGCTTTAATCAGCAAACTATTGGCAGACTGAAGACAGTTTCAGTATTATGCCCAGTCTTTTCGTCACCTGTGGAGTAGCACAAATATGGCACGCGTAACTGTTCAAGACGCTGTAGAGAAAATTGGTAACCGTTTTGACCTGGTGTTGGTCGCTGCTCGTCGGGCACGTCAAATCCAGACTGGCGGTAAAGATGCACTTGTTCCGGAAGAAAACGACAAGTACACCGTTATCGCTCTGCGCGAAATCGAAGAAGGCCTGATCACCAGCCAGATCCTCGATGTTCGTGATCGTCAGGAGCAGCAAGAGCAGGAAGCCGCAGAAATTCAAGCGGTTACCGCAATTGCTGAAGGTCGTCGTTAATTAGACTGCGAGTCTGCCTTGTACCTGTTTGAAAGCCTGAATCTGCTGATTCAACGTTACCTGCCTGAGGAGCAGATTAAGCGCCTCAAACAGGCATACCTCGTTGCACGTGATGCTCACGAGGGACAGACACGCTCCAGCGGTGAGCCCTACATTACTCACCCGGTCGCCGTGGCCTGCATTCTGGCGGAAATGCGTCTCGATCATGAGACGCTGATGGCAGCGCTGCTGCATGACGTCATCGAAGACACCCCGGCCACCTACCAGGATATGGAACAACTGTTCGGCAAGAGCGTCGCTGAACTGGTTGAAGGCGTATCCAAGCTCGACAAGCTGAAGTTCCAGGATAAGAAAGAAGCCCAGGCGGAAAACTTCCGCAAAATGATCATGGCGATGGTGCAGGATATCCGCGTCGTGCTGATCAAGCTGGCCGACCGCACGCACAATATGCGTACCCTGGGTTCGCTGCGTCCTGACAAACGTCGGCGTATCGCGCGTGAAACCCTGGAAATCTACAGCCCCTTGGCCCATCGCCTGGGTATTCACCACCTGAAGACCGAGCTGGAAGAGCTGGGTTTTGAGGCGTTGTACCCGAACCGCTACCGTGTAATCAAAGAAGTGGTGAAAGCCGCTCGCGGTAACCGTAAGGAGATGATCCAAAAGATTCTCTCCGAGATCGAAGGCCGATTGAACGAAGCCGGCATTCCTTGCCGCGTCAGTGGGCGAGAAAAGCATCTGTATTCCATCTACCTCAAGATGCACCTGAAAGAACAGCGGTTCCATTCGATTATGGACATCTACGCGTTTCGGGTGATCGTGAAGGAAGTCGATACCTGTTACCGCGTGCTGGGCCAGGCCCACAGCCTGTATAAACCGCGCCCGGGCAGGGTCAAAGACTATATCGCCATTCCCAAGGCCAACGGCTACCAATCGCTGCACACATCCCTGATCGGCCCTCACGGCGTGCCGGTTGAAGTGCAGATCCGTACCGAAGATATGGATCAGATGGCAGAAATGGGGGTGGCCGCGCACTGGGCTTATAAAGAAAAAGAACAGGGCGAAACCGGCACCACCGCGCAAATCCGCGCCCAGCGCTGGATGCAAAGCTTGCTGGAGTTGCAGCAAAGCGCCGGCAGTTCATTTGAATTTATCGAGAGCGTGAAATCCGATCTGTTCCCGGATGAGATTTACGTTTTCACCCCGGAAGGCCGCATCGTTGAACTGCCTGCGGGCGCAACGCCGGTCGACTTCGCCTACGCGGTGCATACTGATATCGGTCATGCCTGCGTTGGCGCCCGCGTCGATCGCCAGCCCTATCCGCTGTCGCAGTCGCTGAGCAGCGGTCAGACGGTGGAAATCATCACCGCACCGGGTGCCCGACCAAACGCCGCCTGGCTGAACTTTGTCGTCAGTTCGAAAGCGCGCGCCAAAATCCGCCAGATGCTGAAAAACCTCAAACGCGATGACTCGGTCGGCCTCGGCCGCCGCTTGCTGAACCATGCGTTGGGCGGTAGCCGCAAACTGGCAGAAATTCCACCGGAAAATATCCAGCACGAGCTGGATCGCATGAAGCTGGCGACCCTGGACGATCTGCTGGCTGAAATCGGCCTCGGCAACGCCATGAGCGTGGTGGTGGCAAAAAACCTGCAGGGTGACCAATCCAATCTGGGCACCTCCTCCGGGGTTCGTAACCTGGCGATCAAGGGCGCAGACGGCGTGCTGATCACCTTCGCCAAATGCTGCCGGCCTATTCCGGGCGACCCGATCATTGCCCACGTCAGCCCGGGCAAAGGGCTGGTGATCCACCATGAATCCTGCCGAAACATCCGCGGCTACCAGAAAGAGCCTGAGAAATTCATGGCGGTAGAGTGGGATAAAGATATCGAGCAGGAATTCATCGCCGAGATCAAAGTGGACATGTTTAACCATCAGGGTGCGCTGGCCAACCTGACGGCGGCCATCAACGCGGCCGAGTCCAATATTCAGAGCCTGAATACCGAAGAGAAAGACGGCCGGGTTTATAGCGCCTTTATTCGCCTGACCACCCGCGATCGCATCCATCTGGCAAATATTATGCGTAAAATCCGTATCATGCCGGATGTGATTAAAGTTAACCGTAACCGAAATTAGCGCCTATGAGCCCTGAACGCTATGCGCGGATTTGTGAAATGCTGGCAACCCGGCAGCCGGATCTGACGGTCTGCCTGGAACAGGTACACAAACCGCATAACGTCTCCGCCATTATCCGCACCGCCGACGCCGTCGGCGTGCACCAGGTGCATGCCGTGTGGCCGACCTCACGCATGCGCACCCTGGTTTCCTCCGCTGCCGGCAGCAACAGCTGGGTCAACGTAAAAACCCACCGCACCATCTCTGACGCAGTGACCCACCTGAAAGATCAAGGTATGCAGATTCTGGCGACCCACCTTTCCGCCCGCGCGGTTGATTTCCGCGAGGTGGATTACACCCGCCCAACCTGCGTGCTGCTGGGCCAGGAAAAAACCGGTATCACCGAAGAAGCGCTGGCCTTGGCCGACCAGGACATCATCATTCCGATGATCGGCATGGTGCAATCCCTCAACGTGTCGGTCGCCTCCGCCTTGATCTTGTACGAAGCGCAGCGCCAACGCCACAACGCCGGTATGTACCTGCGCACCCACAGCGCGCTGGACGAAGAAGAACAGCAACGCCTGCTGTTCGAGGGCGGTTACCCGGTGCTGGCCAACGTCGCCAAGCGCAAAGGGCTGCCGCGTCCGCAGATTGACCAACAGGGCCAGGTGGTCGCCGACACCGAATGGTGGGCAACCATGCAGGCAACGGTACGCCGATGAAAGGCCGCCTGCTGGACGCCGTCCCTCTCACCACGCTTTCCGGGGTTGGAGCCAGCCAGGCGGGCAAGCTGGCCAAAATTGGCCTGGAAACCATTCAGGACCTGCTGCTGCACCTCCCGCTGCGTTATGAAGACCGCACCCGTCTCTATCCGATCAACGATCTGCTGCCGGGCATTTTTGCCACGGTGGAAGGCGAAGTGCTGCGCAGCGATATCAGTTTTGGCCGTCGGCGTATGCTGACCTGCCAAATCAGCGACGGTACCGGCTTGCTCACCATGCGTTTCTTTAACTTCAACGCAGCGATGAAAAACAGCCTGGCCGCAGGCCGACGCGTGACCGCTTACGGTGAGATCAAACGCGGTAACCACGGCGCAGAAATCATCCACCCGGAATACCGCATTCAGGGGGAAAGCAGCGAGGTTGAGCTGCAAGAATCACTGACGCCGGTTTATCCGACCACCGAAGGCATCAGGCAGGCCACGCTGCGCAAGCTGACCGATCAGGCGCTGGAGCTGCTGGACACCTGCGCCATCGCCGAACTGCTGCCACCGGAACTCAGTGGCGGGCTGATGAGCCTGCCGCAGGCACTGCACACACTGCACCGCCCGCCGCCGGATATCCAGCTGGAAGATTTGGAACAGGGCAAGCATCCGGCGCAAAAACGCCTGATCCTGGAAGAGCTGCTGGCGCATAACCTCAGCATGCTGGCGGTACGTGCCGGCGCGCAGAGTTATCAGGCGCTGCCGCTGATGCCGGATGACTGTCTGAAACAACAATTTCTCGCCGAATTGCCGTTCTCGCCGACCGGCGCGCAAGAGCGCGTGGTGGCCGATATCGAAGCCGATATGCAAAAAGGCTTCCCGATGATGCGGTTGGTACAAGGTGATGTCGGCTCAGGCAAAACGCTGGTAGCAGCGCTGGCGGCGCTACGCGCCATCGCCCACGGCAAACAGGTGGCATTGATGGCGCCCACCGAACTGCTGGCCGAACAACACGCCAATAACTTCCGCCAGTGGTTTGAACCGCTGGGGCTTGAAGTCGGCTGGCTGGCCGGCAAGCAAAAAGGCAAGGCACGCATTGCTCAGCAGGAAGCGATCGCCAGCGGAAAAGTGTCGATGGTGGTCGGTACGCACGCCATCTTCCAGGAACAGGTACAGTTTTCCGGCCTGGCGCTGGTGATCATCGACGAACAGCACCGGTTTGGCGTGCACCAACGGCTGGCTCTGTGGGAAAAGGGCGAGGAGCAAGGCTTCCATGCCCACCAGTTGATCATGACCGCCACGCCAATCCCACGCACGCTGGCAATGACCGCCTATGCCGATCTCGATACCTCGGTGATCGACGAACTGCCGCCAGGCAGGACGCCGGTCACCACCGTCGCCATTCCTGACACCCGGCGCGCCGATATTATCCAGCGGGTAAAAAGCGCCTGTATGGAAGAAGGCCGGCAGGCGTACTGGGTCTGTACGTTGATCGAGGAGTCGGAGTTGCTGGAAGCGCAGGCGGCAGAAGCCACCTGGGAAGAGTTGAAGACTGCGCTGCCCGAACTGAAAGTCGCTCTGGTTCACGGCCGCATGAAAGCACAGGAAAAGCAGGCGGTAATGCAGGCCTTTAAACAGGGTGAGTTACAGCTGTTGGTGGCAACCACAGTGATCGAAGTGGGCGTCGACGTACCGAACGCCAGCCTGATGATCATCGAAAACCCGGAGCGGCTTGGATTGGCGCAACTGCATCAGTTGCGCGGCCGCGTTGGCCGTGGCGCTGTGGCATCGCATTGCGTGCTGTTGTACAAAACCCCGCTGAGTAAAACTGCGCAGAAACGTCTGCAGGTACTGCGCGACAGTAACGATGGCTTCGTGATTGCCCAGCGCGATCTGGAAATTCGTGGCCCAGGCGAGCTGCTTGGGACGCGCCAGACCGGCAGCGCGGAGTTCAAGGTGGCCGACTTGTTGCGCGACCAGGCAATGATACCGGAAGTGCAACGCGTCGCCCGTCATATTCATCAGCAGTACCCGGAACATGCCCGCGCCCTGATTGAACGCTGGCTACCGGAGAAAGCGCGCTACTCCAACGCCTGACCCTCAGCCATAGACAAGGGCGCCAATGGCGCCCTTGCTTTACCTCTCGAACGTTACTCAGCCCACCGCCGGGAACACCGGCAACAGCAGATACAGCTTAATCACGATCGCATTGGCGATATCGATAAAGAACGCCCCCACCATCGGCACCACCAGAAACGCCAGATGCGAGGGACCGAAGCGATCGGTAATCGCCTGCATATTGGCGATCGCCGTTGGCGTAGCGCCCATGCCAAAACCACAGTGGCCCGCAGCCAGTACCGCCGCATCGTAGTTTTTACCCATCACCCGGTAAGTGACGAAAATCGCGTAGAGCGCCATCACCAGTGTCTGCACAACCAGAATGGCCAGCATCGGCAGCGCCAGCGACGCCAGCTCCCACAGGCGCAGGCTCATCAGCGCCATGGCCAGAAACAGTGACAGGCTGACGTTCCCCAGCACCGACACCGCCCGTTCGAACACGGTGTAAAAACCGCTGAACGCCAGCGTATTGCTGAGGATCACGCCGACAAACAGCACGCAAACAAAGTTTGGCAATTCAAACACCGTGCCATTCAACAGGCCGGCAATAAACTGGCCCAGGCTCAAGCAGATGGCGATCATCGCGATAGTTTCGATCATCACCAAGGACGTGATCAGTCGACCACTTTCCGGTTTTTCAAAACCGCTCGGTTGCACGCTATCTTCCGGTGTGCCCTCCGGCGTAGAGGAGTGTTTCACCAGGTAACGCGCCACCGGACCACCGATCAGGCCGCCCAGCACCAGGCCGAAAGTCGCACAGGCCATCGCCACTTCGGTCGCGTTTTCAAACCCATAGCGCTCGATAAACAGCTTGCTCCAGGCTGCGCCGGTACCATGACCGCCGGATAGCGTAATTGAACCGGCGATCAGACCCATCAGCGGATCCAGACCCAGTATTTTCGCCATGCCGATGCCAATGGCGTTCTGCACCAGCAGCAGGCCCAGCACCACAAACAGGAACACCATTAGCGCTCTGCCACCCGCGCGTAGCCGCGCCAGGTTGGCATTCAGGCCGATGGTGGCGAAGAAGGCCAGCATCAACGGGTCTTTCAGCGACATATCGAAGCTGATTTCCCAGTTAGCGAACTTTTTCAGGGCTAACAACAAGAGCGCCACCAGCAAACCACCGGCGACAGGTGCGGGAATAGTGTATTTTCGCAACAGCGGAATGCTTGTGACGCATTTGCCCCCAAGGAGCAAAACCAGCGTTGCCGCGACTAACGTGCCATAAGTATCAAGATGAAACATCCGGGTACTCCCTGTAACGGAAAAGATCCAATAAGAAATAATAAGTTATAGAAAACCGCTTAGTTTTTAAAACTTGATGAGGGTGGGATTAGAAGTAAAAAATGCTGAGAAGACAAGAAAAAATGAACAAAAATACGACATAAGCATTGATAACCCCGACGTAATATTAGGGCGCAACCGTTTGCTTTTGCGGGGTGGATCATTAAAATGCCTGCTTTGCCGTTTCTGGAAATGTCACATCATGACCATGCCATCCACCGAGCTTGATGCCGTGCAAAAAGCCGCCGTAACTCCCCACACCAGCGAACTGATTTATCGCCTGGAAGACCGCCCGCCGCTGCCGCAAACGCTGTTTGCCGCCGGTCAGCATCTGCTGGCGATGTTCGTGGCGGTAATCACCCCGGCTCTGTTGATCTGTCAGGCGCTCGGTCTGCCGACACAGGATACTCAGCACATTATCAGCATGTCGCTGTTTGCCTCCGGTCTGGCCTCCATTCTGCAAATTAAAACCTGGGGACCCATCGGTTCCGGCCTGCTGTCGATTCAGGGCACCAGTTTCAACTTTGTTTCGCCACTGATTATGGGCGGGCTGGCGCTGAAGAACGGCGGTGCCGACGTCCCCACCATGATGGCCGCGCTATTCGGCACGCTGATGGTCGCTTCCTGCACCGAGATCTTGCTCTCCCGCGTGCTGCACCTGGCGCGACGCATCATCACCCCGCTGGTCTCCGGAATTGTGGTGATGATTATCGGGTTGTCGCTGATTCAGGTTGGGCTGACCTCCATCGGCGGCGGTTATGCCGCGATGAGCGGAGGCAGCTTCGGCGCACCGAAAAATCTGCTGCTGGCCGGCGCGGTATTGGCGGTGATTATTCTGCTTAACCGTCAGCGCAACCCGTACCTGCGCGTCGCCTCGCTGGTGATCGCCATGGCGGTCGGCTACCTGCTGGCCTGGGCGATGGACATGCTGCCGGCAAGCCAACCGGCTCCGCAAACGGCGGCAGTCACCCTGCCGATCCCGCTGTATTACGGCCTGGGCTTTGACTGGAGCCTGCTGCTGCCGCTAATGCTGATCTTTATGGTCACCTCGCTGGAAACCATCGGCGACATCACCGCTACCTCAGACGTGTCGGAACAGCCGGTCAGCGGCCCGCTGTATATGAAGCGCCTGAAGGGCGGCGTGCTGGCCAACGGCCTGAACTCGATGCTGTCGGCTGTGTTCAACACCTTCCCCAACTCCTGTTTTGGTCAGAACAACGGCGTGATCCAACTGACCGGTGTTGCCAGCCGTTACGTCGGTTTTGTGGTGGCGCTGATGCTGATCGCGCTGGGCTTGTTCCCGGCAGTGGCCAATTTCGTGCAACATATTCCTGAGCCGGTGCTTGGCGGCGCTACCCTGGTGATGTTCGGCACCATCGCCGCCTCCGGCGTGCGTATCGTGTCACGCGAAAGGCTGAACCGCCGCGCGATCATGATCATGGCGCTGTCGCTGGCCGTCGGTATGGGCGTTTCTCAGCAACCGCTGATCCTGCAGTTCGCACCGGATTGGCTGAAAACCCTGCTCTCCTCAGGCATTGCCGCCGGCGGCATCACCGCTATCGTGCTCAACCTGGTGTTCCCGCACGAACACGAGAAGCCATAATCCGCCGCGCTGCCTGCCACAAACGGCCACTTGCGGCCGTTTTTTATTGCCTATCAGACCATTGCACTTGAGATGCCCGGCCAATTGCGGCATAAACAGGGTATCTTTTTTGACCGACGCGGATGTAGACGATGAAATTTATCGGAAAACTGTTGCTGACGTTGCTGCTGCTGGTAGTGCTTGCCATTGTGCTGTTATACGTCGTGGGGCAAACCGGCTGGGCGGCGGGCTGGCTTAGCCGTTGGATCAGCGACAACAGCGAATATCGCCTGTCGGTGGCAAAAATCTCGCACTCATGGAATCAGCCGGGCCAAATCAGCCTGGAAGACGTCCAACTGGCCAAAAATAACCAGCCGCAGGCGTTGGTCGCCAAACGGGTAGATCTCGGCCTGAGCCTGCGCCAAATCACTGAACCGCGCTATTTTCACAGCGTAACGCTGCGCGACGGCACGCTTACCGTTCAGCCGCAAGCCGCGACACTGCCGGTGCAGGCCGATGTGTTGCAGTTGAGCAATATGGCGCTGCTGTCCCGCGATGAAACCTGGCAGCTCAATGCGCAGCAGGTCAATGCCGGCATTACGCCCTGGCAACCCAAAGCCGGCCATCCGCTGGGAGAAAACAATCAGTTCCAGTTCAGCGCCGGCTCGATGACGCTGAACGGTATCCCGGCTTCGCAGGTGCTGGTACAGGGTGAACTTAAACAGAACCAGCTGAAGCTCAACAACTTCGGTGCCGATCTGGCTCAGGGTGACCTGACCGGGGTTGCCAGCCGTGCCGCCGACGGCAGTTGGCAGGTGGAACGCCTGCGGCTGAGCGGTGTGCGCATGCAAACTCCGCTGACGCTGGCCGAATTCTGGCAACGCTTTACCGCCCTGCCACCGGTCACTCTCAAACGTTTTGATCTGATCGACGCGCGACTGGAAGGCAAGGAGTGGGCGTTCAACGATCTCGATCTGTCGCTGCAGAACATCACCTTCCAGCAGGGCGACTGGCGCAGCGAGGACGGTTCGCTGAACTTCAACGCCAGCGATCTGATCAACGGGGGTTTCCACCTGATCGACCCGATCATGAATATGCGGCTTTCACCGGCCGGTATCGCCATTCAGCAGTTCACCAGCCGCTGGGAAGGCGGATTGTTGCGCACCTCCGGCAACTGGCTGCGCGCCAACAATCGCCTGCAACTGGACGAAGTGGCCGTCGCCGCACTGGAATACACTTTACCGTCAGATTGGCGCGCACTGTGGCTGAAACCGCTGCCGCACTGGCTGGCGGAGGTTTACGTCAACAAGCTGACCACCAATCGCAACCTGATCATCGATATTAATCCGGACTTCCCGTTCCAGATCACCGCGCTGGACGGCTACGGCGGAAATCTGCTGTTGGCGCGTGACCACCAGTGGGGCATTTGGTCCGGCACGCTGAACCTGAACGGCAGCGAAGCCACCCTCAACAAGATTGACATTAGACGCCCATCGCTGGCGCTAAACGCTAACGACGGGCAGATCAACGTCACCGAGCTAAGCGCCTTTATGCCAAAAGGATTACTGGAAGCCAAAGCCACGGTCGAACAGCTGCCGGGCAAACCCTTTACGCTGTCGTTGAACGGCCGCTCGGTGCCGGTGAATACTTTGCAGCAATGGGGATGGCAGTCGGTTCCGCTGGAAGGTGACGGAAATCTGCAGTTGCAGTTGAAAGGGTTGCTGAACAGCGATGGCCCGTTTAAATCTTCACTTAAGGGCGAACTGCAGGCCACCGCCGGCGATGGCCGTACGGTCGACCAACAGTTACCCTAGGCTTTCACGCCCTCTTCCCAGGGAAGAGGGCCGATAACTCAGCTTTCTATCGCCTCAGAGCCGCCCTGATCCAGGGGCGCGTCCGACTCGGCCGGCAGCACCATATAAGTGCCTTCAAATATCGCGCCTTTATCGTCGTCACCGAACAGATGCACCTCCGCTTGCACCCGTGCGCGGCGGCCCCGCGCCAGACGTGCCAGATCGCCGCTCAACGAACTGAGATCCGCCACCGCGCGCGGTCTGCCGGTGATAGGTTTGCTGTAGCGGATATGCGCATCTGCCAGAATAATGG
Source organism: Serratia sp. TSA_198.1 (assembly GCF_052686505.1). Lineage (NCBI taxonomy): Bacteria > Pseudomonadati > Pseudomonadota > Gammaproteobacteria > Enterobacterales > Yersiniaceae > Serratia > Serratia sp. TSA_198.1. The sequence goes on along the minus strand of NZ_JBQZFP010000010.1, from coordinate 20,939 downwards.
TGCCGCCCAGATGGCGCTCACGCAGCAGCAGCCAGATAAGCCCCCAGGCGGTCAGCGTGGCCAGAGAGAACAGGCTGCCGGCAAACAGCGTATGATGCGGGTTCTGATTGCCAATCTCCGGCATGGTGGTGACGAAACGCTGACCGGTATACTGGCTGATGCGCACCCCCATTTTCTCGCTGAGCGGGATATGATCGTACCAGGCCTGCTGCAGCTGGCCGCACCAATCGGGGCGATGCAGAATATCGTCCAGCGTGGCCACCGGCTTAATCATCAGGAAGTGGCGGATAGGGGTGGTTTGCGGCGCGGTGATCTCGCCCTGATTGACGAAACCCAGCTTGGCAAAGAACTCCACCGCATCCTCACGGGCGCTACACACCACCCGCTTTACCCCTTCCTGACGTGCCACGGACTCCAGCGTCATCGCCACCAGCGTGCCAAGGCCTTTGTCCTGCACCGTAGGGTCTACCGCCATAAAGCGGATCGCCGCCTCGTTGTCGGCATTGATATACAACCGCCCGATAGCGACAATTTTACCGCCCTCATCCACCACCATCTGATGGTGCGCCATGGCGTCGTAGGCATCCTTTTCCGAACCCACCGGTTGGTGCAATGGCTTGCGCAGCATTTCCCAACGAAACTGGTAATAATCCTTCAGCTCTTGTTCTGTTACGGGTACTCGTAGGTGATACATAGACGCCTTCTCTCTCAAAATACTTAGACTTGAAGCCAAAACGTCACCGGCCCGTCGTTCACCAGCGCCACTTGCATGTCGGCGGCGAACTCCCCGGTCTGTGTTTCTACACCGCGTTCGCGGCACTGGCCAACAAAATATTGATACAACCGATCGGCCTCCTGCGGTACTGCACCACGTGAGAAACTCGGGCGCATGCCTTTTTGGGTATCGGCCACCAGCGTGAACTGCGAAACCACCAACAGACTGCCTCCCGCCTGCTGGACATTGAGATTCATCTTGTCGTTCTCGTCGCCAAAGATGCGATACCCCAGCACGCGTTCACACAGGCGCACGGCTTTTTGCTCGTTATCGTCCTGCTCCACGCCCAATAACACTAACAAACCGGGGCCAATCTTGCCTATCGTCTCTCCCTTGACCGTGACGCTGGCGTTTAACACCCGTTGTATTAACGCAATCATAACTGCCCTTCTTGTGTCTGATCCTGTTGCTCCGTCTTTTGCCGGCGGTAGTCACGGTATTCTCCGAGGGTAACGGTGATTTCCGCGCCGAGTAACACGATACACCAGCTCCAGTAGACCCACAGGAATAAAATCGGGATCACCGCCAGCACGCCGTATATCAGCTGATAAGACGGGAACATGGTGATATACAGCGCAAAGCCCTTCTTGCCGAGCTCAAACAATACCCCGGCCACCAGCGCGCCGATCAGCGCATCTTTGGGTGGCACACGCACCGTTGGCACGATGCAATACAACAGCCAGAATGATACCCACGACAGAATTAACGGGAAAATTCGCAGTACCTGATCCACTAGGCTGTTAACACCGGTCTGCGCCAGCCAATTGAGCGACAGCAGATAGGAGCTGATAGCCATGCTGGCACCTACCAACAGCGGCCCCAGAGTCAGCACCATCCAATACACCGCAAACGAGAATACGATTGGCCGTTTGTTCTTGCTGCGCCAGATAGTATTCAGCACGCTGTCCACCGAGGAGATCAGCAGCAGCGCGGTGACAATCAGCCCGCAGGTACCGACGGCGGTCATTTTGTTGGAGTTGGTGACAAACTGCTCCAGATAACTTTGGATCACGTTGCCGGCGGCAGGCATGAAATTAGAGAAGATAAAACTTTTCAACTGGACGCTGATGTCGGAAAACATCGGGAACGCGGCAAACAGCGCGAACACCACGGTAATCAGCGGCACCAGCGACAGCAGGGAAACATAGGCCAGATGGCCCGCCAGCATGGTCAGGCCATCGTTATCGACGCGTTGGAACAACAGCCGCCCGAAGGTGACGCTGGGTTTGATCGCAGAAGACAACTTTTTACGGCGGAAAAACGACATGGTCACTCCTTGATGTCAGTTTGTACGCCTTAAGCTTAACCCTTCGCAGTCATTGGGCAAAATAAGCCGGCACCACGTTACGGTCGGTCACGTGCACCGTTTTGATTCCCAGCGCCTGTGCGGCGGCGACGTTATCCGGGTGATCGTCGAAGAACACTGCGGCTTCCGGCGGCGTATTTTCGGCGTTGAGTACGTGCAGATAGATGTTGGCGTCCGGTTTGCGCATGCCGATGTCCTGAGACAGGTACAGATGATCGGCGGCCTCGGCCACTTCCGGATAATGCTGCGGCCAATAGTTGCAGTGCAGACGATTGGTGTTCGACAACACCACCACCCGGTGACCTTCGCTGCGCAGGCGCTTCATGATATCGATCACCTCCGGACGCAGGGCGACAAACACCGCCTGCCAGCCGGTAGCGAACTGCTCAAAACTGAGGGCGATACCCATTTCATCACTTAGCCGTTCGGCAAAATCTTCGTCGCTGATTTCACCGCGCTCATGCTGCTGGAACAACTCACCCAGGGTGAAACGCTCGGACAATACCGCCAGCGGCGTGCCACTCAAATTGCTCCATACACCCAGTACACGTTTGAAATCGATATCGACAATCACATTACCTAAATCAAAGATATACAACATAGTCCTCTCCTGATGGGCCGGTGAGATTTCACTGTAGCGGGAAAAGGGGGGGCTGAACAGAGAGCCGACGGAAAAGCGCATAGCGCACGGCAGAAATGGGGAAAGGCAGAGGAAAAAACTCAGGGCGCAGAACGCGCCCTAAGCATAGAACACTCAATCAGCGATTAAGCGTCTTTAGGACCGCGGCTTGCACGCTTACGATCGTTTTCCGTCAGGTGACGTTTACGAATACGTACGGACGTTGGCGTTACTTCTACCAGTTCGTCATCATCGATGAATTCCAGAGCTTGCTCCAGAGACATCTTGATAGCCGGAACCAGAGTAGTGGCTTCGTCAGTACCGGAAGCACGCATGTTGGTCAGCTTCTTACCGGTCAGGCAGTTTACGGTCAGGTCGTTGGAACGTGAGTGAATACCGATGATCTGGCCTTCATACACTTCCGCACCGTGACCCAGGAACAGCTTGCCGCGATCTTGCAGGCCGAACAGGGCGAACGCTACCGCTTTACCCTGGCCGTTGGAGATCAGCACGCCGTTCTGACGCTGGCCGATTTCGCCCTGGCGTACATCGTCGTAGTGGCTGAAGGTGGAGTACAGCAGACCGGTACCGGAAGTCATGGTCATGAACTCGGTACGGAAGCCGATCAGGCCACGCGCAGGGATCAGGTAATCCAGGCGAATACGACCTTTGCCGTCTGGGATCATGTCCTTAACGTCACCTTTGCGCTCACCCATGGCTTGCATGACTGAACCCTGGTGCTGTTCTTCGATATCCAGCGTCACGTTCTCGAACGGCTCTTGCATGCGGCCATCGATTTTACGGTTGATAACTTTAGGACGGGAAACCGCCAGCTCGAAACCTTCACGACGCATGTTTTCGATCAGAACCGACAGGTGAAGTTCACCACGGCCCGATACGCGGAATGCGTCAGCATCTTCGGTTTCTTCAACGCGCAGTGCCACGTTGTGCACCAGCTCTTTGTTCAGACGGTCGAGGATCTGACGTGAAGTCACGTACTTGCCTTCTTTACCACAGAACGGAGAGGTGTTGACGTTGAAGTACATGGTTACGGTCGGTTCATCAACAGACAGTGCCGGCAGCGCTTCAACGGCGTTGGTGTCGCAGATGGTGTCAGAGATGTTCAACTCGCCCAGACCGGTGATAGCGATGATGTCGCCAGCTTCAGCCACGGCAGCTTCGATACGTTCCAGACCCATGTGGGTCAGAACCTTAGCGACTTTACCGTTACGGGTTTTGCCTTCGCTATCAATGATAGTGATCTGCTGGTTAGGTTTAACCTTACCGCGCTTGATACGGCCGATACCGATAACGCCAACGTAGTTGTTGTAGTCCAGCTGAGAGATCTGCATCTGGAACGGCGCTTCGAGCTCAACCTGCGGCGCAGACACGTGGTCTACGATCGCCTGATACAGCGGGGTCATGTCTTCCGCCATCTCGTTGTGGTCGGTGCCCGCGATACCCATCAATGCAGAAGCATAGATGATTGGGAAGTCGAGCTGCTCATCGGTCGCGTCGAGGTTAACGAACAGGTCGAAGACCTGATCGACAACCCAGTCAGGACGTGCGCCCGGACGGTCAACCTTGTTGATTACCACGATCGGCTTCAGACCATTAGCGAAGGCTTTTTTGGTCACGAAGCGGGTTTGCGGCATTGGGCCATCCATTGCATCCACAACCAGCAGCACCGAGTCAACCATTGACATCACACGCTCAACCTCGCCGCCGAAGTCGGCGTGTCCTGGGGTATCCACGATGTTGATGCGGTAGTCTTTCCAATTAATGGCGGTGTTTTTTGCGAGGATGGTAATCCCACGCTCTTTCTCCAAATCGTTGGAGTCCATTACGCGTTCGGTGGCTTCTACACGCTCTCCGAAAGTACCGGATTGTTGCAGCAGCTTATCAACCAGGGTGGTTTTACCATGGTCAACGTGGGCAATAATGGCGATGTTACGCAAATTTTCGATCACAGCTTTGCCTCAGGCATTAGAAATAGCGCGCTATTGTACACGTATTAAGCGAGGTACTAAACAAGATCACAACAGTCTCTTATAAACAACTGTGTACAGGTCAGTTTGTGATCCCTTTCACGGTGCAAAAAGCAGCAGCTGGTGCACTTTTGCACCATTACAGTGCCCCACACTGCGTTATTTGCACCATATAAGTGCAATGCGTCACTGATGGTGCATACTGATTCTGTGCAAAACCCGCGCAGGAAGGCGATTAAAGCGCTTTTGCAAAGTTGGCACAGTTTTCGCTTTAGTCTATTCAAGGCAAAAACAGCCAGTTCCACAGATTCGTTCCACGACGACGACAATAATAAATCCGGGAGAGTTAAGTATGTCCGCTGAACACGTTTTGACGATGCTGAATGAGCATGAAGTGAAATTCGTAGACCTGCGTTTCACTGACACCAAGGGTAAAGAACAACACGTCACCATCCCTGCTCATCAGGTGAATGCCGACTTCTTCGAAGAAGGTAAGATGTTTGACGGCTCCTCGATCGGCGGCTGGAAAGGCATCAACGAATCTGACATGGTGCTGATGCCAGATGCCAGCACTGCGGTGCTGGATCCGTTCTTCGAAGAATCCACCCTGATTATTCGCTGCGACATTCTCGAGCCAGGCACCATGCAGGGCTACGACCGTGACCCGCGTTCCATCTCCAAGCGTGCAGAAGACTTCCTGCGCTCTTCCGGCATCGCGGATACCGTGCTGTTCGGGCCAGAGCCTGAGTTCTTCCTGTTCGACGATATTCGTTTCGGCAGCAGCATCCGTGGTTCCCACGTGGCTATCGACGATGTCGAAGGCGCATGGAACTCCGGCACCAAATACGATGGCGGCAACAAAGGCCACCGTCCGGCAGTAAAAGGCGGTTACTTCCCGGTTCCTCCGGTCGACTCTTCACAGGACATCCGTTCTACCATGTGTCTGACCATGGAAGAAATGGGTCTGGTGGTCGAAGCGCACCACCACGAAGTGGCAACCGCGGGTCAGAACGAAGTGGCAACCCGCTTCAACACCATGACCAAGAAAGCCGACGAAATCCAAATCTACAAATACGTGGTTCACAACGTGGCTCACGCATTTGGCAAAACCGCGACCTTCATGCCGAAACCTATGTTCGGTGATAACGGCTCAGGTATGCACTGCCACATGTCGCTGTCCAAGAACGGCACTAACCTGTTCGCTGGCGACAAATACGGCGGCCTGTCTGAAACTGCCCTGTTCTACATCGGCGGTATCATCAAGCACGCTAAAGCGATCAATGCCCTGGCCAACCCGACCACCAACTCTTACAAGCGTCTGGTCCCAGGCTACGAAGCGCCGGTCATGCTGGCTTACTCAGCCCGTAACCGCTCCGCTTCCATCCGTATCCCAGTGGTTGCCAGCCCGAAAGCGCGCCGTATCGAAGCCCGTTTCCCGGATCCAGCGGCTAACCCGTACCTGTGCTTCGCGGCTCTGCTGATGGCAGGCCTGGATGGCGTGATTAACAAAATCCACCCTGGCGATGCCATGGACAAAAACCTGTATGACCTGCCGCCGGAAGAAGAAGCTGAAATTCCAAAAGTTGCAGGCTCTCTGGACGAAGCGCTGGCTGCACTGAGCGAAGACCGCGAGTTCCTGACCCGTGGCGGCGTATTCACCGACGACGCAATCGACGCTTACATCGACCTGCGTAAAGAAGAAATGGACCGCGTTCGCATGACGCCGCACCCGGTTGAGTTCGAACTGTACTACAGCGTTTAAGCCTTTACCGCGCCATCTGCGGATGGCGCACCAAATTTTATTTGTCGTTTTTTTGTTGCCGTGGAAACTTTCAGCCCATCTTCGGATGGGTTTTTTTCTCCACCGTATTTCTGCAACACTATTCCATACCGCTCGCATCACGGATGGAGTAGCATAGATGCACTAAAAAGGTGCAGGAGTCTGCTTTATGGCAACTGGCAAGCTGCCCGATGCTGGGCAGATCCTCAATTCTCTCATCAACAGCATCCTGCTGTTGGATGATGATCTGGCGGTTCATTACGCCAATCCGGCAGCACAACAACTGCTGGCGCAAAGTTCCCGTAAACTTTTCGGTACACCGTTACCCGAGCTGCTCGGCTATTTCTCGCTGAATGTCGATCTGATGCGCGAGAGCCTGCGAGCTGGCCAGGGCTTTACCGATAGTGAAGTGACACTGGTGGTTGACGGCCGTGCGCATATCCTCTCCCTGACCGCTCAGGCGCTGCCTGAAGGCTATATCCTGGTCGAGCTGGCGCCAATGGATAACCAACGCCGTCTGAGCCAGGAACAATTGCAACACGCCCAGCAGGTGGCGGCCCGCGATCTGGTCCGCGGCCTGGCGCATGAAATCAAAAATCCGCTTGGCGGCCTGCGCGGCGCTGCACAGTTGCTGGCCAAGGCACTCCCCGATCCGGCGCTGACCGAATACACCAAAGTGATCATTGAACAGGCCGATCGCCTGCGCAACCTGGTCGATCGCCTGCTGGGGCCTCAGCGGCCCGGCCAGCACATTACCCAGAGCATTCATCAGGTGGCGGAACGGGTATGCCAACTGGTGTCGCTGGAGAAACCGGACAACGTGACGCTGGTGCGCGACTATGACCCCAGCCTGCCGGAAATGGCGCACGATCCGGATCAGATAGAACAGGTGCTGCTGAACATTACCCGCAATGCCCTGCAGGCTCTGGGCGCTGAAGGTGGCACTATCACACTGCGCACCCGCACCGCGTTCCAGATCACTCTGCACGGCACTCGCTACCGATTGGCGGCACGTATCGATATCGAAGATGACGGCCCCGGTGTTCCAGCGCAGTTGCAGGACACCCTGTTCTACCCGATGGTCAGCGGCCGCGAAGGCGGCACCGGCCTGGGTTTATCCATCGCCCGTAATCTTATCGATCAGCATTGCGGAAAAATTGAATTTAACAGTTGGCCAGGACATACCGAATTCTCGGTTTACCTGCCTATTCGCCAGTGAGGTTTTCTATGCAACGAGGGATAGTCTGGATCGTCGATGACGATAGCTCCATCCGCTGGGTGCTTGAACGCGCGCTCACTGGAGCGGGTGTGAGCTGCGCCACCTTCGACAGTGGCAATGCAGTGCTGGAAGCATTGGCCACGCAAACTCCCGACGTGTTGCTGTCTGACATCCGCATGCCGGGTATGGATGGTTTAGCGTTACTCAAGCAGATCAAACAGCGCCATCCTATGCTGCCGGTCATCATAATGACCGCGCACTCGGATCTGGACGCCGCCGTCAGCGCCTATCAGCAAGGGGCGTTCGATTACCTGCCCAAGCCGTTTGATATCGACGAAGCGGTGGCGCTGGTCGAACGCGCCATCAGCCATTATCAGGAACAACAGCAACCGGCGCGTAGCCAGCCGGCCAACGATCCGGCGGCGGACATCATCGGCGAAGCGCCGGCGATGCAGGATGTGTTTCGCATCATCGGCCGCCTGTCGCGCTCGTCGATCAGCGTGCTGATCAACGGCGAATCGGGGACTGGCAAAGAGTTGGTGGCCCATGCCTTGCATCGCCACAGCCCGCGTGCCAAATCGCCTTTTATCGCGCTGAACATGGCTGCGATCCCCAAAGACCTGATCGAATCCGAACTGTTCGGCCACGAGAAAGGCGCGTTCACCGGCGCCAATCAGATCCGTCAGGGGCGTTTTGAACAGGCCGACGGCGGCACGCTGTTCCTGGACGAAATCGGCGATATGCCGCTGGACGTGCAGACGCGCTTGCTGCGCGTGCTGGCAGACGGTCAATTCTACCGGGTCGGCGGTTATGCGCCGGTGAAGGTAGACGTGCGTATCATCGCCGCCACGCACCAAAACCTGGAGCTGCGGGTACAGGAAGGCAAATTCCGCGAGGACTTGTTCCACCGCCTGAACGTGATCCGCGTGCACCTGCCGCCACTGCGCGAGCGCCGTGAGGATATCCCACGCCTGGCACGCTACTTCCTGCAGGTAGCGGCAAAAGAGCTGGGCGTTGAAGCGAAGAATCTGCATCCGGAAACCGAAACCGCGCTGACCCGCCTGCCATGGCCAGGGAATGTGCGTCAGTTGGAAAATACCTGTCGCTGGTTAACCGTGATGGCCGCCGGACAGGAAGTGTTAATTCAGGATCTGCCGAGCGAGCTGTTTGAAACCTCCGTACCGGAAACCGCCGGCCACAGCCTGCCGGACAGTTGGGCTACGCTGCTGGCGCAGTGGGCCGATCGCGCCCTGCGTTCCGGTCATCAAAACCTGTTGTCGGAAGCACAACCGGAGATGGAGCGTACGCTGCTCACGACCGCGCTGCGTCACACCCAGGGACATAAGCAAGAAGCCGCCCGGCTACTGGGCTGGGGCCGCAATACCTTAACGCGGAAATTGAAAGAGTTGGGAATGGAATAGCTTGCGTCATTGATTATAAAAAATACAATCAAGCGCACAAAAAAACGGCTATTTCAGGCTTTACAGCCTGCATGGTCGCAGTATGATCGGGTCGCACACTCTGGAGGCTCAGGATGTTGGACTCATTCATCGTATTTATTTCCCAAGGCGCAGAGCTTGGCTCTTCCGCCAGCCACACGCCGCAGGCAGCCGTTGCTGCGGTGCTGTGCGCAGCACTGATTAATTTCTTCAGTTGAAAAAGCGGCCGCATCAGCGGCCGTTTTTTTATGCATCAAATCACCCGCGAGAACTGCTGAGTGCGCGCCTGCTGACGCAGATAGAGATCAAAGCACATGCAAATATTGCGGATCAGCAAACGGCCGCGCGGGGTTACGCGAATTCCCCGTTCATCACGCTCCACCAGCCCATCTCGTTCAAACGGCGCCAACAACTGCAGGTCTTCGGCAAAGTAAGCGGCGAAGTCGATGGCGAACTGCTGTTCTATCGCGCGATAACCCAATTGGAAATTGCAGATCAGCGTTTTAATCACTTCACGCCGCAGGCAATCGTCTTCCGTCATCGTCAAGCCACGCCACAGCGCATTGCCCTGCGCCTCAACGCTGCTGTAATAGGTCTTCAGCTCTTTCTGGTTCTGCGCATAGCTGTCGCCTAACATGCTGATGGCGGAAACGCCCAACCCCAACAGATCGCTGTCGCCCTGGGTGGTGTAGCCCTGGAAGTTGCGGTGCAGCTTGCCTTCGCGCTGGGCTACCGCCAGCTCATCGTCCGGGCGAGCAAAGTGATCCATGCCGATAAACTGATAACCGGACTCGGTCAGGGAAGCGATGGTCTGTTGCAAGATATCCAGTTTCTGCTGCGCGCTTGGCAAGTCGGCGTCCTTGATCTTGCGCTGTGCGGCGAACAGACTCGGCAAATGCGCGTAGTTGAACACGCTGAGGCGATCCGGGCTTAGCTTCGCCACCCGCTCTAGGGTGAAAGCAAAACTCTCCGGCGTCTGTTTTGGTAGCCCGTAAATAAGATCGATATTGGTGGAGTTAAATCCCAGTGCCTTGGCGCGGGCGATCAGGGCAAAGATAAATTCTTCATCCTGCTCACGATTAACCAGCCGCTGAACCTCTTTATTGAAGTCCTGCACCCCCATGCTCAGGCGGTTGAAACCTTCGTTGCGTAAATGATCGAGTACGTCCAGTTCAATTTCACGCGGATCAACCTCGATCGACATTTCCGCATCGGGCAAGAAATCAAAGTGTTGCCGCAACATCGCCGTCAGTCTGCTGATTTGCGACTTACTTAGGTAGGTGGGCGTACCGCCGCCCCAGTGCATCTGGCCAACCTTGCGCCCGGCAAACAGCGGAGCGCGCTCGGCGATTTCACGCGCCAGTACCGCCAGGTACTCATCAGCCTTGTGGGTCTGACGCGTCACCAGCTTGTTGCAGCCGCAGAAATAACAGAGTTTATGGCAGAACGGAATATGTACGTACAGTGACAACGGACGTTCAGGATAACGCGCCGCGGCGCTTTGAAACGCCGCTTCGTCGTAGCCCTGGTTAAACTCCAGCGCCGTAGGGTATGAGGTGTAACGCGGCCCTGAATAGTTATATTTCTGGATCAGGGCCAGATCCCAGACGATTGCCTGCTCTGACATGCTCACTCCTTCCGATATTTTTTCCTACCGGGCCGGGAAATGGGCAGTTGTCTACGCTGTCTGGCCGCGGAAGCGCTGCGAAAACGCGTTTTGCGTTTAGACAGCCGCCATAGTTTACCGAATAACCACAGCAGATAACACATCAAGAGTAGGGCTATTGCCAGGATCGGCCACATGGCACGTTAAAATACGTCTTTCGGGTTACCGCTTTTCAGCAGTTTCAGGATGTCTTCCTGCTTTTCTTCTTTTTCATCGTCTTCGTCGTCGCCCAGCTCAATGCCCAATTGCTCCATCAGCGCATCGATGCGATCCAGCGTCTGGTCAACGTAAGCCTGGTCTTCGGCGTTCAGCGTCGCACCGTCGTCGATACGATCCAGCAATGCATCCAAACGCTCGTCATTTTCCAGCTTCGCCAGCTCTTCTTCCGGCGACAGGCGCGGTTTGGCTGCGGCCTTCGGCTTAGGCTGCGGTTTGGCTTTTGGTTTAGCTTCAGCCACCAGCGCTACCGGCACTTTGCTGCCAATACGCGGATCTTTGACCTGCGCTTCGGCCTTGTTTTTCTGATTAGCGGACTCAACCTGAGTGCGAGAACCGGAAGCGAGACCACGGCGTTTTTTCAGGCGCTTGCGCTCACGGGCTTCCTGATCGAGCTCCACACGGCTTTTCTTTTTCGATTTCGACGTCGCCGCGCTGCTGCGTGGGGCGCGAGGTGCTTTTGATGGTTGGTTCATAGCGTACGCTCTTAGGTATGTAGATTCAGTATAGAGATGCTATACGATTGCGGCGGAATCTAGCAGAAAGCGGACAAAGAAAAAAGGCGGCAGGTTAAACCTGCCGCCTATTTCTCACCCTCTTTCGAAGGATATTCCTGCCACGCGCTCCGTGCGCACACTCAACATCCTGGTTTTTCCCTCTGCTATAAACGCATTCCCTGCTACTACGTCCTTCATCCTGAAAGAGAAATCGTCCATGGCGCAATCCGTTCGCATCCGCTCTCCCTGAGCGCGCTTCCTGCGGGCATCCAGATTGCAATAACTTCACCATCCTTATGCTGTTCACACATTCAGGTGCAAACAAGGCGTTCCTGCTGGGGTCATCCTGTCACTCATTGCACTTCCCGTGCGCTCCCTGAGGTTTGTCACCCTTCCCGGATGTTCCTTACTCCTGCACAGCCTTGTGCTGCGATCTACTTTACGCGATCAAAGGTGACGCTCAAGGTATCTGCCGTGGAATGCCAACCCTCAATAACACAGAAAAATGTTAACTTTTTGTTTTTTAATAAAAAGAATAAAAATCACTTTCGAATAAAGCGACATTGCCCACTATTCGAATGGCAAATGTCTCACACGCTCAATGCGGCGTGACTGCCACGCCCTGCTGGCCCGGCGCTTAAAAACAGAGAAACACACCATTTTTGCCGCTGATGCAGTTATAATCGCCAACCAGTTAGCCATCCTCGCGGAGACGAAAAATTTTGACCAGCAAGAATTACAATTATCATGTGACCCATTTCGTCACCAGTGCGCCCGATATTCGCCATCTGCCGGGGGATGAAGGTATTGAAGTTGCGTTCGCCGGTCGTTCCAATGCCGGTAAATCCAGCGCGTTAAATACCCTGACCAATCAGAAAAGCCTGGCACGTACCAGTAAAACGCCGGGCCGTACCCAGCTCATCAACCTGTTTGAAGTGGAAGAAGGCATTCGCCTGGTCGACCTTCCGGGTTATGGCTACGCCGAAGTTCCTGAAGAGATGAAACGCAAGTGGCAGCGGGCGCTGGGTGAATACCTGCAGATGCGCAACTGCCTGAAAGGCCTGGTGGTGCTGATGGATATCCGCCACCCGCTGAAAGATCTCGACCAGCAGATGATTCAATGGGCGGTGGATGTCGGCACGCCGGTGCTGGTTCTGCTGACCAAAGCGGACAAACTGGCCTCCGGCGCGCGTAAAGCGCAGCTCAATATGGTGCGTGAAGCGGTAGTGCCATTTATGGGCGATATCCAGGTAGAAGCCTTCTCCTCACCGAAAAAAATCGGTGTCGACAAGCTGAGCCAGAAGCTGAATACCTGGTTTAACGAGATCCCGCCGGAAGTTCTGCCGGAAGACGACGCTGCCAGCGAGTAATCTGCCGCAGGTGCCGAGATAGCCGATGTGGAAACACATCGGTTTTTTTATGCCCAATTTTCAAAGCCTTTGGCGTTTTCGTTATCTAATTACAGTTTTGACAAAAAACCATCATAAATTCTTATGATGACTTATTGGCAGCGGCAGAGTTAGCGGGCAATAACAGAAGATCGTCAGGCAGAAAAATGGGGGGATGAATAAGAAAAAACTATGGTTTGGCGTTGTTTTTACAATAAAAAACGCCCCAGTCAATACTGACTGGGGCGGCTAAATATTCAGCCAAATCCGATTACGTGAAGTAAAAGGTCTGAAAGATAGAACATCTTACCTCTGTACCCTACGCCTGTAACTCTACATGATTTTTTCGCAGTGCAAAAGAATTTTTTGTAGTTTACTTACACAACTTAGCGCGTAATAACGGCGAGGTTGGGGAAACAATCGCCGTATCTTGTAGCTAAATTACGAAAAGTGCTTAGGTTATCACCAGTTAGCTCATCAGCGATGATGATTAACGGGTAAGCGGCCGCATTATCAATGGGCTTCATCCCAGTTGGCACCCACGCCGACGTCCACTTTCAGCGGTACCGCCAACGTCATGCTGTTTTCCATCAACTCGCGGATGCGCTGGCTGGACGCTTCAATCACTGACTCATGTATCTCGAACACCAGTTCATCGTGCACCTGCATGATCATGCGCACCAATGGCTCATCCTGACCTTGCAACCAGGCGTCCACCTCAATCATCGCGCGCTTGATGATATCGGCTGCCGTCCCCTGCATCGGAGCGTTGATCGCCGCACGTTCGGCGGCCTTGCGACGCATGCCATTACTGGAACTGACGTCCGGCAGATACAGACGACGACCATCCAATGTACTGACATAACCCTGTTCGGCAGCCTGTTGGCGTGTGCGCTCCATATACTCCAGCACGCCCGGATAACGCTCGAAATAAAGATCCATATAGCGCTGCGCTTCACCGCGCGGGATCCCCAACTGACGCGCCAGGCCGAATGCGCTCATACCGTAAATCAGGCCAAAGTTGATCGCTTTGGCGCTGCGGCGCTGTTCGCCGGTCACTTTGTCCAACGGCACGCCAAACACTTCGGCTGCCGTAGCGCGGTGGATGTCTTTACCCTCGGCAAATGCCTTCAGCAGCCCCTCATCCTGCGACAGGTGGGCCATGATGCGCAGTTCAATCTGCGAATAGTCGGCCGCGACGATGCGGTAGCCTTCAGGGGCAATAAATGCCTGCCGGATGCGGCGTCCTTCGTCGTTACGCACCGGAATATTCTGCAGGTTAGGATCGCTGGAGGAGAGGCGTCCGGTAGCCGTCACCGCCTGATGGTAGGAAGTGTGCACCCGTCCGCTAAACGGGTTAATCATCAACGGCAGCTTATCGGTGTAGGTGGTTTTCAGCTTCGCCAACCCACGGTATTCCAGAATCACCTTCGGCAACGGATAATCCAGCGCCAGCTCGGCCAACACTTCTTCGTTGGTCGATGGTGCGCCACCAGGGGTTTTCTTCAGGACCGGCAGCTTTTGCTTTTCGTACAGGATCGCCTGCAGTTGTTTGGTCGACGCCAGATTGAACGGCTCTTCCGCCAGTTCGTGCGCCTGAATTTCCAGTTCGGCCAGACGCTTGGTCAACTCGATGGAGTGGGTGGCCAAAATACTTTGGTCAATCAGCACCCCGGTGCGCTCGATATGCGACAGTACCGGCACCAGCGGCATTTCAATCTCATTGAACACCGTCAACAGCTCGGCGCTTTCTTTCAACTGCGGCCACATCGCCAAATGCAACTGCAGCGTGACATCGGCATCTTCGGCCGCGTAAGGCGCCGCCTGCTCCAGCGCAATCTGGTTGAAGGTGAGCTGCTTTTTGCCCTTACCGGCGATCTCTTCAAAGGTAACGGTTTTATGGCCGAGATAGCGATCGGACAAACTGTCCATGTCGTGGCGACCGCCCACGCTGTCCAACACATAAGATTCCAGCATGGTGTCGAAGGCAATGCCGCGCAGGGTGATGTCGTAACGCGCCAACAAACCCATATCAAACTTCAGGTTCTGACCGACCTTCAGCGCCTTCTCGTCTTCCAGCAACGGTTTCAGCGTTTCCAGCACATAAGCGCGATCCAACTGCGCCGGCGCATCAAGATAGTCATGCGCCACCGGCAAATAAGCGGCTTCGCCCGGCGCAACGGCAAAGGACAGGCCGATCAGGTTGGCGGTCAGGGTATCCAGACCGTCGGTTTCGGTATCGAAGGCAAATACTTCGGCGTTTTTCAGCTTTTTGAGCCAATCAGCGAAGGTCTTCTCATCCAATATGGTGACGTAGCCTTCTTGCGACAGCGTCGCTTCCGCAGCCACTTTTGGGGTGTCTGCCACTACGCCGGCAGGTTTCGACGCACTGACCGCTTTCGCGCCGGTGCCTTTTTTGCCTTCCAGCCAGATGCCGGCTTCAACATCCGCCAGCCAACGTTTGAATTCGTACTGTTTGAACAACTGTTGCAGTGCGTCAACGTCCAGCGGAGAGACTTCGAGTTCTGCGCAGGAAAGATCCAGCTCGACATCGGTTTTAATCGTCGCCAGCTTATAGGAGAGGTACGCCACCTCTTTGTTCTGTTCCAACTTGGCTGCCATGGTCTTGGCGCCACGGAAGTTGAGCGTGGCGATGTTGTCCAGGTTGGCATAGAGTGCATCCAGCCCACCAAGCCCCTGTAACAGCGCCTGCGCGGTTTTCTCACCCACACCTGGCACACCTGGGATGTTATCCGAGGAGTCGCCCATCAGCGCCAGGAAGTCGATAATCAGCGCTGGCGGAATGCCGTACTTATCGCACACTTCTTGCGGACCAAGAATGGTGTTATTCATGGTGTTGATCAGCGTCACGTTCGGTGTGACCAACTGCGCCATATCTTTATCGCCCGTGCTGATCAACACCGCATGGCCGGCCTTTTCGGCTTCCAGAGCCAGCGTGCCGATAACGTCATCCGCTTCTACGCCAGGCGTGACCAAAAGCGGAAGGCCCATGGCCTTGACCATTTTGTGCAGTGGCTCGATTTGAGCGCGCAGATCGTCAGGCATCGGTGGCCGATGTGATTTGTACTCTGCGAACAGCTCATCGCGGAAGGTTTTCCCTTTGGCATCAAACACCACCGCAACATGGCTTGGCTGGTACTGCAACAGCAGGCTGCGCAGCATATTCAGTACGCCGTACATTGCTCCGGTCGGTTCGCCCGCGGAATTGGTCAGCGGAGGGAAGGCGTGATAAGCACGGTAGAGGTAAGAGGAACCGTCAACCAGGATTAATGGGTTTTCTGCAATCTGGGCCATAGCGTTTCTTTATCGTGATCGGACATAGCGGTAAGCATGCCATAGCTGGCCGCCTGAGACGAACCTTAGCGTGCATTACGGATGAAAATGATGTGATTATGCGAAGCGATCCGCAAGATCCTACCTGTGGATAACTTTGTGCATAGAAAAGACAACA
The DNA here is from genome assembly GCF_052686505.1 of Serratia sp. TSA_198.1. Taxonomy (NCBI): domain Bacteria; kingdom Pseudomonadati; phylum Pseudomonadota; class Gammaproteobacteria; order Enterobacterales; family Yersiniaceae; genus Serratia; species Serratia sp. TSA_198.1. Next base: position 4,574 of record NZ_JBQZFP010000010.1, on the reverse strand, counting down.
GATTATAACAATGCATTTATCGTTATAATTGAAAATAAAATTCCTATTGAAATCACCGTGTTAAATGGTGTTATTTTGAAGAAGGGTATTTATCGACTTTTACACAATTTGTGGATATAACTTGCGCTCGATTTTAATCGCACTATTAATCAAATTTGGCAACTCAATTACCCTAGCACAAGATGAGCAAGTTGCACGAAAACGCAGCAAATGATTATTTATTCATCTATAAAAACTGTTGCTGTTAGTGAGCGCTTTCCCCCCATAATTTCTGTTAAAATATTTTTTTGTTCATGCATATCGGCATGTAACGCTGTTCCCACCGACCATCAGCCCATAATCATGCTTAGACTGCTATCCCCTGTTATTTTTATATTTTCGGCACTGCTCGCCATTTTGGTGACCATGCTGTGTTCGATCCCCATCACATTGGCCGGTATCGTTAAGCTATTGATCCCCTATCCTGTCATCTGGCGACAGACCTCCGCCTTTGCCGATTTTATGATGTGGTGCTGGTGTCAGGGATTGTCGCTGTTATTGCGCATTAACTGGCAGCTACGTTGGGATATTGAGGGGCTGGAAGGGCTGGACCGTAAAAACTGGTATCTGCTTATCAGCAATCACGAAAGCTGGTCGGATATTGTCGTGCTGTGCGTACTGCTCCGTAACCATATTCCCATGAATAAATACTTTCTCAAGCAACAGTTAGCCTGGGTGCCTTTTGTCGGCCTCGCCTGTTGGGCACTGGATATGCCATTTATGAAACGCTATTCGCGCGCCTATTTGCTCAAGCACCCGGAAAAACGCGGCAGGGATATCGAAGCCACACGCCGCTCCTGCGAGAAATTCCGAAAACGTCCGACCACTATCGTCAATTTTGTGGAGGGTTCCCGCTTTACTGAAGCCAAGAAAATTAAAACCCGCTCCCCCTATCGCAATTTACTGGCCCCAAAGGCCGCCGGTATTGCTTTTACGCTCAGTGCATTAGGCAGGCAGTTCGATAAAGTGTTAAATGTTACCCTGCTTTATCCAGAGAATAGCGAACGGCCTTTTAGGGATATGCTGTGCGGCCGATTAAAGCGCATTGTGGTGAGAATCGAGCTGCTGCCGATCGATGAAACCCTGCATGGCGATTACTTTAACGACAAGCTCTTTAAACGGCGTTTCCAACTGTGGCTGAATACGCTATGGCAGGAAAAAGACAGGCTGTTGGATAAGTTAAAGCGGCAATACAGTTAAAAAAAACGCCGGCTCAGCCGGCGTTCTTCACTTTCAATCTCAGTTATTTCTGCTGGCTGAGGAATTTAACCACGTCGGCGAATTGCTTCACGTAGGCATCCATCGAGCTGGTGTCCAGGCCATCATTTTTAACCATAAACTTACCGTTCACAAATACTGCCGGAACACCGCGCAGCTGCAGATCTTCCGCAGCTTTCTCCTGTTGAACCACCAGGGATTTCACCACAAAGCTGTTCCAGGCCGCATCATAGTCTTCCGCACTCACGCCGGCTTTGACAAACACGTTACGGATATCATCAGGGGTTTGCACGGTCTGAGTTTTTTGTACGGCTTCAAACATCAGCGGGCTCACTTTATCTTCCACACCCAGCGCCATCGCAACCGCCCAGGCCTGAGTCAGCTGTTTACCCAGCGGCCCCAGAAACTCAACGTGGTATTTGGTCATTTTGGTGCCTACAGGCAGCGCTTTTTTCACGTTCTCGGAAACGTGGTAAACCTGCTCGAACTGATAGCAGTGCGGGCAATAGAAGGAAAAGAACTCCAGCACCTGAGGTTCACCTGTCACCGGTTTGTCCAGGGTTACATACTGAGAACCATCGCTAAACTGCGCAGCCGAGGCACTGAATGCCATTACCATGCCAACGAGCGCCAACCATATTTTCTTCATAAGACTAAACTCTCCATTGTGTTAAAGCTTCAATACATTGGCATCAGCTGCAGAGGAGGTTCCTGCAACAGCTTAACCTGTTCAGTGAATGCCGCGGTCTGAGATAACCAGAAATCAGACTCCGCCATCCACGGAAAACTTTTAGGAAATGCGGGATCCTGCCAACGGCGAGCTACCCATGCCAGGTAGTACACCATTCGCATGGCACGCAAAGGTTCGATCAACGCCAACTCACTCTGATCAAACTCGGCAAACTCTGAGTAAGCCTCCAGCAAAACATCCAGCTGCATCAGGCGATCACGGCGCTCACCGTGCAACAGCATCCACAGATCCTGTACCGCCGGCCCATTGCGCGCATCGTCAAGATCAACAAACAGTGGGCCATCACGCCACAGGATATTGCCCGGGTGGCAGTCACCGTGCAAACGCCGCGGCTGCCAGTCCAGATGCCAATGCTGTTTTATCGCCTCAATCAGAGCGTCCGTCGCAGTCAGGAAGCTGTCGCGCTGTGCCTTGGGCAACAGTTTGCAGCCAGCCAGCACTTCACGCGGCGCGGTGAGATATTCTTCAATCCCCATTGTAGGACGCTCCACAAACAGGCTTTCACTGCCCACCTGATGAATACGCCCCAGGAAACGGCCAACCCACTCCAGTTGATCGAGGTTGTCTATCTCATACTGCCGCCCGCCAACGCTGGGAAATACGGTAAAAAAGAAACCGTTGTGCGTATGTAGCGTATTGCCCTGCAGGGCCAGTGGCGCAACTGCAGGGATCTCCGCCTGAGCAAGATCCCCGGCGAACTGGTGTTCTTCAATAATTTGCGCCGCACTCCAACGTTCGGGCCGGTAAAACTTCACCACGTATCGCTTACGATCTTCGTCCATAAACTGGTAGACGCGGTTTTCATAGCTGTTCAGCGCCGTTAGCCCGGAATCTACACGCAGGCCAACCCCTTCCAGCGCGTCCATAATCAGGTCGGGCGACAGGGTTTGAAAATTAAAAGCGGAGTTGTTCATAACAACATTCAGTTTCATTGGGTGACAGCACTGTGCCGGGAATGAGAAATAGTAGCATTAATGACAAATTTCACGAGCACTGGTTCACCGTACCGCACAAATGCTAATCCTTTATAACGCCACGGGCGCGCAGCAAGGCCGTTTTAAAGTCTTCCTCGTAATCCTTTTTTAGCCCTGGGATCTGTTCCGTGCCGGCGCTGCCGCGCATTTTCAGATGGTAGATAAGAATATCATCACTCAGTTCAGCCAAATCCCCCTGAAAACCGGCTTCTTGCGCCAGCTTTTGCAAAAACTGAATCAGGTTGAGATCAGGATCTTCCTGCCAGGCCGGGTGTAACAGCTCAATCAGCTCGTTTACGCGGTGCGTTTTCATCGCAATACCGTCCAATAGAATGAATAAGCACACAAAGTAACAGGCTTACCAACGCAGTGAAAGAAGCAGCTTGTCAATAAAGGTAAATCCTGATGCCGCACCGGCTTTAGCGCTACAATCAGGACGTTAGCCACAATGCAGGATGAGAAATATGCACGAGGACATTACCGGCATTATTCTGGCCGGGGGACGCGCCACGCGAATGGGCGGGGAAGATAAAGGCTTGGTTCAGGTTGCCGGAATACCGTTGTATCAGCACGTGCTTGCCCGATTACAACCGCAGGTAGGCTTGATTGCCATCAGCGCCAACCGCAATCAGGCCCGTTATCAGGAAAGCGGCCTGCCGACGATCGGCGATCTGACCACTGACTTTTCCGGTCCTCTGGCCGGTATATTGGCCGGGCTGAGATACGCCGCCACTGAATGGGTGGTATTTGTTCCCTGCGATGTGCCCGATTTTCCCACCACGTTGGTCGAACAACTCTGGCAGCAAAAAGGCCCGGCACTGGCCGCCTATGCCAGCGATGGGGAGCGGGCACATCCAACGCTGGCACTGTTGCACGCCAGCTTGGCACCCCAGTTAGCAGGCTATCTGGCTAGAGGGGATCGCAAGCTAATGCTGTTTCTGGACGCAGTAGGCGCGCGCCAGGTAACGTTCATTGGTCAGCAAGCCGCATTCCACAACCTTAATACGCGAGAAGACTGCCTGCGCTGGCAGCAGGAAAAAGGATTCCCCCATGAATAACCCCCACCCTCCTTTGCTGGGCATTGCTGCCTATAGCGGTACAGGTAAAACTACCCTGCTTAAGCAGCTAATACCGTTATTGAGACAGCGGGAAATCCGCGTAGGACTGATTAAACATACGCATCATGATATGGATGTAGATACGCCAGGCAAAGACAGTTATGAATTACGTAAAGCAGGCGCCGATCAAACATTGGTCGCCAGCGATCGTCGCTGGGCACTAATGACAGAAACACCGGAGCAATTGCCGCTTGATCTGCACTATCTGGCCAGCCGATTTGATCGTGACAAGGTAGATGTGATTTTAGTGGAAGGGTTTAAACACGAGCCGGTGAGTAAGATCATTCTGTATCGTGAAGATATAGGCAGGCCGCTGGAGGATATGCTGGATAAGTTTGTCATTGCCGTAGCCAGCGATCGGCCTGTTACAGGGGTTAAATTCCTGGATATTAACCAGCCAGAGGCAATAGCTGAGTTCATCGCCGAGTGGCTGAAAGGCGCAGCGTAGCTGCGCCCGGAGTTTCCTGGCCCCAT
>NZ_JBQZFP010000009.1:0-125878 GCF_052686505.1 Serratia sp. TSA_198.1 | reverse complement strand
GCCGGCCCCCACTGCACCGGCGACACCCGACTGGTGATTCAGCTCCGCCGTTATCGCACCCAGCACCGCATGCGCCATCGCGTTGGCTGCCGGGTTCGCTTCACCGACCCGCGTCTTGATTTCCGTCGCCAGATACGGCGCGGCACCGCCCGCCAACGCACCCGCCAGATTATTGCCCGCCAACCCTTGCAGCGCCCCGGTCACCGCCTGTGCCGCCTTCTGCAGGTCGCTGCCGGTACCGTATTTCTGCATCTCCGCTTTGTATTCCGGCGTTTCGCGCAACGCTTTCGCATCCAGCCCCGGATACTTCGCTTTCGCCGTCTGCAACCCATTGATGTCGCCCTGCGTGCGGATAACATCCATCGCCTGCCCGCCTATCTCGCCGATAAGCTGCGCCTGCTTCAGTCGGGTCTGCTCTTTCTCCTTGTCGAAGATTGGCCCGATGCTGCCGTTGGCGTTATCGGTATCCCGGCTCAGTTGATTGACATCCTGCTGCTGATTCGCCGTGTCCCGAATGACCACGCTACCGCCCGACACCGCCGCCTGCGTGGTGCCTTCTGCGTGCCCCTTATTACCTGCACCGGAGAGTGCTACGCCCGCAAGGTTGGTCAGCAAGTCCGAGCCCACCGGGCCACCACTGCTGAGACTGCCGCCCTGATGCTCGGCCTTAAAGTCCGCCTGGTTATGGATATCGCTGAAGCCGAGCGTACCGGTATCAAGGCGGTTTTTATCCGCTGGGGCGGTACTGGCAATCACCGCGCCGTCCAATTGCGTATGCTTGCCTACCTTAACATCATAGCCGCCCTTGCCGGCAAACAGCCCGCTCTGCTCCTGTACGCTGTCGTAATTACTGTGCAGTTTGTCACGGCTCATGCTCAGGTTGGCGGAACCGCCGCCGCCAATGATTGCTACGCTGACACCACCGCTGACGCTGGTCTGTTTCGCGTCATAATTGTCGCTGTCTTGTTGGCTCTGCAAGGTCAGATTGCGTCCTGCGTCCACCTTCACCGTTTCACCGCTGGCCTGCGCCCCTGCCAATGTCGTATCCCGGCCGCTGCGCATGGATAAGGTGCCGCCACTGTCGACCGTTGCTTCGCTCCAGAAGGTGCCGTCGCCGTGCTCACTGCCCTGGCTCTTGTTGGCATTGGCAAATACGCTCAGCCCGGTTTGCCGGCCGACTCCGATGCTGATACCGACATTCCCCCCGCTGCCCTTGTTGCTGCCCTCCGTTTTCTGCGTGTTGGCAGCGCCCAGCAGCAGCAAATCGCGCTCAGCGCTCAGCGTTGTGTCTCCACCGGCCTTCAGTTGGCTGCCGACTATCGCGATATCGCCGCTGTTGGTGCTGCTCCCTTTCCCGGTAGCGGCCACCTGCAGATTATTGCCCGCACTGAGCGTTGAACCGGTGACGCTGGTTTGCTCCTGATGCTGTTTTGACGACGATTTCTGCGCGCCAAGCGAAACGCTGACGCCCACCATGCTGCCCTCTTGGGTATCGGTATTCCCGGCTTCGGCCAGTTGCCCCGCCTGCAATGCCTGTACGCCGGACAAGGCCGCTTTGGTCCCCTGCAACGCCGCCAGTCGACCATCGGTTTCCTTCTTCGCCTGCTGGGCAGTCGTCACCGCGCTGTTAACCGCACTGCCTACCGTGCCGGACAAAGCAAGGCTCAAACCGCTCTGCTTTTGCTCGAAGGTTTCATCACGGCGGCGAATATCCTGACCCGGATCGATTTGGACACTATCTCCCGTCACCGACAGATTCTTATCCGCAATCACATCCGCGCCGCCGATATGCGCCTTGCCGCCTGCGATGATATTCACGTCGCCGCCGGTCGAGCCAATGGTGCTGACGCTCTGGCTTTGAGTGGTGCCGTCTTCGTTCAACTGGTGGCGCGACGAGGTGCTGCCGAAGGTTACGCCGATGCCGCCACCGCTGAACATGCCGCTGGTTTTCTTCTCGTTCAGCCGGTAACTCGACTGTTCTTCGGTGGCCGCCACGATCTCGACGTTATTGCCCGCCTGCAGGCTGACTTTGCCGTCGCCTACTACCGTCGAGCCCTGCACCTTCAGGTCATTGCCGGCGTTGAGCGAGAGGTTATTGCCGCTCAGCAAGCTGCCCTTCTCGCGGGTGGCATAGTCCTCTTTCACCGTATGGGTGGTGGTTTTGGACAGCAAGCCTTTCTTGGTTTTGGTCTCCTCGAAGAAGCTGTAGTCACTTTCGGTGGCGCTGTTGAGCGCGATATCGCGCCCGGCGTTGACCGAGACATCGCCGCCTGCTTGCACCTGTGCGGCGTTGAGGGTCGCGTCGCGTCCGGCCTGCATGTGCGTATCGCCGCCGCTGGCGATGTCAGTGCCTTGTTGGCGGAAAGAGTCGTTCACCTGCTGCTTGCCGCCACCCTGGCTCGCCTGATACTCCCGACTTTGCTGCGCGTTGAGGTTAAGGTCACGCCCGGCGCTCAACCCGACATGGTTATCCGACACTATCGCCGCCGCCTGCGAGTTCAGGTCACGCCCGGCCTGCAATTGCAAATCGCCGCCGCTGCTGAGGGCGCTGCGGGTAGCGCCACTGCTGATGCGCTCGTTGCCGTCGGTTTTCTGGCGTTGGCTCTGTTCGACGGTGTGCAGATTGATGTCGCGGCCTGCGCTCAATGCGGCATCCCCCTTGCTGCCAATCTGGCTGGCTGCCAGGTTCAGATCCTGCCCGGCTTTCACGCCCAGCGCTCCGCCTGCGCTGATCTCACTGGCCTGGCTGCCGCGCGCTTCGCTTTCTTTAAGCCCGCCCCCCCAGCGGCCGCCATCCGCGCTGTCGGCGGTATAGGTGTTGTTGGCAATCAGGTTAACGTCGCCACCCGCTTGCAGGCTCATCCCGCCGCCGGAGGCCACTTTCGCGCCGGTGATGTCGATGTTCCGCCCGGCCTGCATGCTCAACCCGTCTTCGGCGCTGATGGCGGCGATATCGCCGATTTCAGTGCGCGACAGGGTCAGGGACTCGCCGCCCAGAGAACCTTTGGCATCCCATTGGCGGGTCTGGGTTTTGTTGATGATGCTGCCGTCGAGGCTTTCCAGCGCCATCTGCCGGCCGCTGAGGGTGGAACCGATATTGTTGATGTCGCCGATGGCGGTGAGTTGCAGCTCGCCCGCGGCGTCCATCAGCCCGCGATTGATATTGCTGATGCCGCTCTGGCTGGTCGCGCTCAGCCGTTCGCCGCCCTGCAACGTACTGCCGTCGTTGCCGATGCTACCGGCGTTCAGATTAACGCGGTTGCCTGCAATCACACTGCCACTGAGCGGTGCCAGGTCTTTTTTGGCCAGGTACAGCTTCGGTGCCAGCACCGTTTGGCCATTGACCGTCACCTTCTCCCACCAGACGATGCTGCTGTCCAGCTGCGCCACCTGCTGCGGCGTCAGGCTGATCCCGAGCTGCAAATTCAGGCCGCTCTGCGCCTGGGCGGCATTATCGATAAGCTGTTGCATCTGCTGCAAATCGGAGCCGACGCCGTTGATATAACGCTTGCCGGTCTGAGTCAGCAGGGCGTTGCTGATATAACGGGTATCGAACGCCGCATCGCCAAGGAAGCGGTAGTCGTAGTCCGGATTCAGTTTGAGACGATCGAGGAAATAGGCCGAACCGATAAACTGCGTTTCGTTAGTGAAGCGGCTGTCATTCTCACGCGGCGCAGCGCCGGGCTGCTGGCCCAGCATGGCGTACAAATCGTTGAACAGGCCGCTGTCCAGTTGCCCCAGACCATCCAGTTTGGGGTTGGTGGTGATCAGGTACGGGCTGTTCGGATCCTCGGTCGGGACAAAGCGGCCATTGCCGCCATTCGGCAACGGGTAGTCCGCCAGTTCGGCGGCGTTGTTGCCGAGCGAACCCAATGCACTCTGCAGACTGTCGCGCCATGCCGGGCTGCCGACGGCGATACCCTGATCGCCCGCCAGCCCTTGCTGTTGCACGCCGTCGATGGCATTCGGTTGTTGCAGGCTGTCGAGCGTCGGCCGGTCGATCGTATGGCTCAGGCTGCCGGCATTCGGCGTTACCGCCGTGTTGCTGATCGTGTCGGTAAAGCTGGCGTTAACCGCACCGCCAGCCTGAATGACCGAACGGTAAAGAACCGTATCTTCGTTCTCGTACTCCGGCTGGCCGGTTAAACGGTACTGAATGGAGGTATTGACGTTATCGCGGATATAACCACCGCTCTTTTTGAAGTCAGCCAGAGAATGGTGTTTGTCGAAATCATATTGTGCAACTTCTCCGTCATAACGGTAATTCAGATACTTATTCTGGCGGCCTGCTTGTGTGCTCTCATTGTTCAACGTGGCACCAGCCAGTGAGATATTGCCGCCAGCCAACATATCGCTGGCAATATTATCGAAACGGGTGATATTGCCGACAATATTCTTGCCTGCCGCAATGCGCCCAGCGCCACCGCTCGCGGTGACGGTCACTCTGGAGGATTCAACCAGGATCTTTTTATCGACGGCAGCGGCTTTCGGTGCCAGATAATAGTAATCATCAACGGAACCATTGCCATGCCCCATGCTGCCGCCGGTGCGCACGGTTTCGATGTAATAACCCAATTCGCTCTCAGGCAAATCCCCCAGTTTCATACCGACCAGAGGCTGACCATTCCACAGCGGATCCCTGATTGCTGTCTGTTGTTCCTTATTAACCGCCCACCCATCACGTTGGTTAAGCAGGTGCGCGGTTTTGATCTGGATATCGCCGTTTTCGGTCTCGACAGTGCCGGAAGTATTGACGATCTCGCTGTTGGCATTGCCGTCGGCATCTTTCTGCATCCACAGGCTATTGCCCGCCAGAATATCGCCGCGCTGATTGACGATGCGATCCGCCAGCAGTTGCATATTGCCGCCACCGTACAGCATGCCGCTGTTAAACAGCTGATTGGCGGCAATCAGCAGCAGATCGCCGGCGGTACCGATAAAACCCTTGTTGGTAATGTCGCTGCGGCTGAGCAGTTGTACTCGCCCACCCGATTGCAGGCTGGCGCCCTCGTTTTGTTTGATGCTCTCAGCCTCGATACGCACCTCTCCGCCACCGCCGCGTACTGTGCCGGCGTTAGTCAGCAATCCATGGCTGCGCAGGTTCAGGCTTTGCCCCTGAGTGGTCCCTTGCAGCAGAATATCGCCGTCGGCTTCAAGGCTCAGCGCATTGCCCGCCGCCAGAGTACCTTGCTGAGTAAAGGCCTCTTTCAGCGTCAGCGCGATATTGCCCAACGCCACCAGTTGACCGTACTGATTCAACAGGCTGCCTGCCAGCACCGCATCACCGGCGCTGAACAGCTTGCCGCTCTGTCGGTTATCCATCTGCCGCGCCTCGATCGCCATCTGGCGCGTCGCCAGCAGCGTACCGGCATTCTCCAGGCTGTTCGCCTTCAGTTGCAGATTGCCGCCTTGCAGCGTCCCCTGATTGTTCAGCTTGTTAAACGTCAGTTGGTTATCGCCGGCGGCGAGCAGTGTACCGCTGTTATCAAGCTGCGAGCCGTTGAAGATCAGGCTACCCGCCTGCAGCCAGCCAGCGTTATTCAGCGTTGGCGCCCGCAGATCCAAGGCGCCGCCGACGATCAGTTTGCCCGGGTTGATCAACTGGCGATCCAGCCGCAGTGCGCTGCGGCCATCGCTCTGTATCTCACCGCCGTTGTTCAGCTCCGCCGCCGTCAGTTGCAGCGCATTTTGGCTGCGCACGTTGCCGCCGGCCAGGTTATTGAACACCCCACTCAGCTCTGCGTTAAGGCTGTTTTTCCCCAGCAGCCTGCCGCCGTTGTTCAATTGCGTTGCTGTGAGCCGCAGATCCCCCGCCTGCATCAGACCCGGATTCTCGATGCGTTCCGCATTCAACCGCAGTTCGCCGTCGCTCAGCATCTGTCCCGAGGCCTGCTGCACTGCTGCACCGGCGATCTCGGCATCGAGCCGGTTAACGCCGGCCAGCGCGCCGCCGTTATTCAGGTTATCGCCTTTCAGGCGCAATGCGGCGGCCTGCCAGCTGCCCTGATTGTTCAACGCCAGCGCCGTCAGCGCCGCTTCGCCATTAGAGACGATTTTGCTGCCCGCACCGGCGTTGAGATCGCCGCTCAGATCCACGCGGATCAACTGTTGCGCCTGCAAGGTACCGGTATGATCCAGCTGCCGCGCCGACAGCAGAATGCGATCGCCCTGCCAGAGCCCGGCGTTATTGACCGCTGCAGCCGCGACGTTGAGTTCGCCGCCGCTCAGCAACTGGCCAGCGGCAAGGTTATGCAGATCCTGTTGCAGTTGCAGCGCCAGCTTTTTCACGCCGATCAGGTTGCCGCTGTTGTTCAACGCGTCGGCTTCGATCTGCGCACTGTCGCCCTGAACTTCCCCACGGTTATCGATGCTGTCGGCCTTCAGCCGCAGCGCACCTTCCGCCAAGACCTTACCGCGGTTGTCCAGCCTGTCGCCGTTCAACGCCAACGCCCCGCGGCTCAATATCTGCCCCTGGTTATCCAGTTGGCCGCCCCGCGCGGTCAGCCCGTCAATTCCCAGCGCGCTGCCGGCGTTGTCCCAGCGTTGCGCGGTAATATCAATAGCCTGCCCCTGCAGCTTGCCGGCGTTGTTCAGTTGCCCAGCTTGCAGCGCCAGCGCACCGCCGGCCAGGATCCTGCCCGATAGGCGGTTCTTCAGCTCATTGGCGGTGACATCCGCCTTGCCTTTGGCCTGCAACAACCCACCGTTGTCCAAATCGCCCGTGTTGATTGCAACGTCGTTCGCCGCAAGCCGTCCGGCGTTATTCAGCACCGGAGTGGCCAGCGTCAGCACGTTGTTCGCCACCAGCTCGCCCAGGTTGTCTACCGACTGCGTGAAGGCCAAATCCAGCGCCGCAGCACCTATTGATCCGTTGTTGGCCAGCCGTTCGCCGCGCAGGGTCAGTTGCTTGCCGGCCAGCAATTCACCCTGCTGGTCAAGACGATTTACGGCCAGCGTCAATTGCTCACTGGCGTGTAATTGCCCGCGCTGGCTCAAATAATTCCCGCGCCAGTCGAGGTTGCGCGCACCGATCTCCCCGGTATTGTCCACCGTAGAGCCGCTGACCTTCAGATCCCCCAGCGTGCTGAACACTCCGGCAAGTTGCGCCCCCTCGGCGACTGTCAGAGACATACCCTGTTTGGCCTGGGTTTGTCCGCTCGCAGCGGCAATCAGCCGTTGGCTGTCGATCGTCAGCTCGCGCTCCGCAGAAAGCAGCCCGCCGAGCCACACCTCATCCGCCTGGAGCGCGATGTCGCCATCACTGAGTAGCGAAGAACCCTGCGCGGTTTTCAGCGCGCCGCCATGAAATGCGACGCCCTGTTTGCCGGTAGCGCTGCCGGCCAGTAAAAACTCGCCCGCCTGCACCCTCAGTGGGCCGTCGGCATACAGCGCCCCGTCCAGGTTCAGGCCGTTTTTCACCGTCAAATCCAGCCGTTGTTGAGAACCGATCAGCCCCTGATTGTTCACGCCATCGGCGTTGATCGTCAGCGTACCGCCCGCCTGCAGTTTGCCGCTGTTATCCAACTGCCTACCGGTCAGGTTCTGCACCCCCTGCGCCTGCATCAATCCGGTGTTGGTCAGTTGCTGTGCCTGAACCCGGCTGTCGCGATTGGCAGCCAGTTGGCCATGGTTATTTAACTTGTTAGCTTGCAGTTGCAGGTCACGCCCGGCCGTCAATGTTCCCTGCCAGTCGCCATCGCCGCTGAGCGTCAGCCCGATATCGCCTTCAGCGGTCACCCGGCTGGCCACACCGCCGGTAAGGCTGTCTGCCGAGAGGTGCAGATCGCCGCCCGACGCAGCGTTGCCCCCCAGCATCAGTGCTCCGGCCTGCAGATCTACCTGCTTCAACCCGGCCAACGTAGACGCGTCGTCCAGTTGCAGGCCACGTTGCGCCTGCGCCGTTATCGCCCCGGCCGTGAGGCGGCTGTTATTCCATTGCTGCTCCCCGGCGTTCACTTTCAGCGTTTGCGCGGCGGTGGCCCGTTGTTGCTTATCGGCACCGGCCAGCAGCGTGCTGCCGTCGGCCTGCAGTTTGCCGGCAGCGTTAAGCGTCATATCGCCTGCCGCGCTCAGCGTGGCCTGATCCAGCGCGATATCGCCGCCGCCGTTCAGGCTCATCGCCTGCCCGGACTGGTGGCTGCCGCTCAGCGCCATGTCGGCCGCATTCGCGCTCAACGCGCCCTGCGCCAACGAATTGTGCAGCGTCAGCTTGCCCCTGGCGTCGAGGTTGATATCCCCCTCGCGGGCGTTAAGGTTGCCGAGGTTAACCCCCACGCCCTGTTCGCTGGACACCAGATGGATGCGGTTGGCATACATGCCGCCGAGCGCGCCGGTATCGATGGCCACCCTGGGTGCGGCGCCGTGGCCGGCTATCGGCGTGGCGTTGCCTGCGGCGTCTACCCGGTTGGCACCGAGCGTGACGCGGGCGTCTTTGGCATGCAGTTTTGCGTTGATCTCGGTGGCGCGGGCGATCAGGGCGAATTTATCGCTCTGGCTGGCGTCCAGCCCTTTGCCCTGAACGGTGATCGCCCCCTGAGTCACCTCCAGCGCCTGCAGCTTGCCGTCGGCATCCAGTACCGGTTTGCCGGTGGTCAACGTCACATTGGGGGTATTGATAAAACCGCAGCCGTCGCAGGTGATGCCATAGGGGTTGGCCACCATCACGCTGGCCTGCTTGCCCGCCACTTCCAGGTAGCCTTGCAGTTGCGAAGGATTGGGCGCCACCACTTCGTTAATGATGCCCTGCGCTGCCTTGCCGACCTGCAGGTTGGGGTTATTCTGGATCAGCCCGCCCAGTTGGCTCTGGTTGAGCTGACCGGTAGCGTTATTGAGGATCAGACCTTCTTTGCCGACGTTGAAATCGTCGTATTTATTATGAGAAATACCGGCCTGGTTCGGCGTGGCGATATTGACCACCGGCACGCCATTGGCGGCCTGATCGACGTGGGTATTGCCTTCGGCGACGTTAACGCCGGCGGCAAAAACAGGCAACAGCGGCTGGCCAGCCAGCAGGCCGCACAGGGTATAGCTCAGCAGGCGCTGACAGGCATTAAGCGATTGATTGTTTTTATGTTTCATCCCTGAAACCTTCCTGTACGTTAACGTTAAAGTACGATATTGACCCGGTAATACACCGAAACCCGATCCGGCTTCAGCCAGTCAGGGTAAGCCAGCGGCCAGCCGACGGTCAGTTGGCTGCCGAAATGGCGGTTACGGCTGCCCAGCCCGATGGCGCCGCCCCACAGCGTGCCGGAAGCGTTGGCGTCCAGCGCGTCGTGATGCAGCCAGCCGCCGTCCAGCGCGGCCAGGGCGTTGATACTGCCCAGATACGGCAGCGTCACCAGCGACCGGTTAACTTCATTGCGCCAGTAGCCGCCCTGGTCGCCGGAAAGATACTGCTCTTTGAAGCCGCGCACCGAGCTCTCGCCGCCGATAGTCAGGCGCTCGCTGCCGTACAAACGTTGGGGTGTCCACTGGCCGTACAGGCTGGTGAGGTAAGTCCAGTCTTGCGTCAACGGCAGGTAGTAACTGCCGGAGAGCGAAAGCTTGTGGAACTCGGCGCGTGGCGCTTCCTTGATTTTGCCGCTGTCGTCTTCGGCCCCCAGCCAGGGCACGCCGCGGCTGTAAGCCGGGTTTAACGTGGCAAAGCCACCCAGCAATTTCTGGCTATGGCTGAGCCCCAGCGTAACGCTGGTCAGCTTGCGGCTGCTGCTTTCCAGCCGGGTATCGTTGAGAGCGTTATGGTTAATGCGGTGCGTCAGCCCCAGAGACAGGCCGGTTTTCATTTCACCGTCGCGAAACAGTACCCGCGACAAACTCAATCGATGAGTCTGGCTGTCGCCGCTGGATCGCCAGTCAAAGCCCTGATTATTGATAGTGGTCAGGTAGTCGCTGTAGGCATAGTTATAATCCAGCAGCCAATAGCCATAAGGTAGGCTGACGCCAGCCTGCACACTGCGTGCATTGTGATCCTTGGCGAAATCGCTGCTGCGTGCGCCGGAAACAAACCACTGGTCCGCCACGCCCAACAGATTATTGCCGGTCAGCGAGCCGTTGATTTGACCGGTGCCGGTGCTCTTCTGACCGCTATTATCAAACCCCAACCCCAGCATCAGCGGGAACTCGGGTTTGGCACTCAAATTGACCACCGAATAACCCGGTTTGCCGCCAGGCAGAATTTCAATCTGCACCGGCTGCTGCCGCAGGCGATTGATCTGCTCCATGCCCTGTTCGATATCCCGCAGATTGAGAAGATTGCCCTGCAGGCCGGGGAAAGCCATTTTCAGCATGCGATCGTCGCGCTGTTCCAGCAGGATCTTTTCCAGCTTGCCTTCCAGCACCAGCAACCGTAGCTCGCCACGCGACAAATCCTGCTCGGTCAGGAATGCGCGGCTGGTGATATAGCCACGGCTGATATACCAATCGGAGATCTTCTGTACCAGCGTTTGGATTTGGCCCAGATTCAGGCAGCTTTGCAGGTAGGCTTGGGTTAGCTCCTGCCGCGCGCCGGCCGGCAGATGATCCGCTCCTTCCAGCCGAAGGGTGGTGATGGTGAAGCAGGGTCCTCCAGAACTGGCGTTTGATTCTGCAGGCGCGGGCAACGTCGGCGTCAGGCTGCGTTGCAGCTCCTGCCGCTGCTGCTGATTTTGCTCAAGCAAGCCACGCTGCTGCTGTTGAATACTGTCGCGATCCGCCGGGCTAAGCAGGCTAGCGCCGGCAGTGGAGGAAAAGAAAATGCAGAGTAAAGCAGCTGAGAGCCGCCGAGTTACTGAATCCATTCAGAAGGCCATCCGTATGATTTTTCGGCATTCTAAAGGCTACGCGCGGCGGGTAACAAGGCATAAATTATGGGTAAACCATTAGGTAGACTAACCAAAC
The DNA here is from genome assembly GCF_052686505.1 of Serratia sp. TSA_198.1. Lineage (NCBI taxonomy): Bacteria > Pseudomonadati > Pseudomonadota > Gammaproteobacteria > Enterobacterales > Yersiniaceae > Serratia > Serratia sp. TSA_198.1. The sequence goes on along the minus strand of NZ_JBQZFP010000009.1, from coordinate 115,000 downwards.
AAGAAAAATCTTAAACAAAAACTCCATAAGATCAGTTTTTACACTTAAAAATGGCTTATTGGTTTTCTCTAATCGGAAAAAGCAGCGAATCCGTCTTAATTATGGCTAATGCGATAAGCGCCGCAAAAAACGAATTTCTTGGGGCCGTGAACCGGCCCCGGAAAAGGACTAGGCGGTACCGCCAACGGTCAGCATATCCAGCTTCAGGGTCGGCTGGCCGACGCCCACCGGCAGGCTTTGCCCTTCTTTGCCGCAAACGCCCACGCCTTTATCCAGCGCCAGATCGTTGCCGACCATCGAAATCTGCTGCATCGCCTCAATGCCGGAGCCGATCAGCGTCGCGCCCTTCACCGGCTTGGTGATGCGGCCTTTTTCGATCAGATAGGCTTCGGTGGTGGAGAACACGAACTTGCCGGAGGTGATGTCCACCTGGCCGCCACCAAAGTTCGGCGCATACAGGCCGTACTCCACGCTGGCGATGATCTCTTCCGGCGTGGACTTGCCCGCCAGCATGTAAGTGTTGGTCATGCGTGGCATCGGCAGATGCGCATAGGACTCGCGGCGGCCGTTGCCGGTCGGCGCAACGCCCATCAGACGCGCATTAAGCTTGTCTTGCATGTAGCCTTTCAGGATGCCGTTTTCGATCAGCACATTGTACTGGCCCGGCACGCCTTCATCATCGATGGCCAGCGAACCGCGGCGCCCCTGCAAGGTGCCGTCATCCACCACGGTGCAAAGCTCGGAAGCCACCAGTTGGCCCATCTGGCCGCTGAATACCGAAGTGCCGCGACGGTTGAAATCGCCTTCCAGGCCGTGGCCTACCGCTTCATGCAACAGCACGCCAGGCCAGCCGGCGCCCAGCACTACCGGCATATTGCCGGCCGGGGCCGCTACGGCGGAAAGGTTAATCAACGCCATGCGCACCGCCTCTTTGGCGTAGGCGTCGGCACGGACGTCGCCATCGACGACTTCCAGGAAGTAGTCATAACCGAAACGGCCGCCGCCACCGCTGGAGCCGCGTTCACGCTTGCCGTCCTCTTCCACCAGCACGCTGACGGAAAGACGCACCAGCGGGCGAACGTCCGCCGCCAGGGTGCCGTCGGTCGCGGCCACCAGGATTTGTTCATACACGCCGGTGATGCTGGCGCTCACTTCCTGCACCCGCTTGTCGGCCGCACGGGCAACCTTGTCAACGCGGTGCAGCAGGGCAATTTTCTCTTCGCGCGGCAGGCTTTGCAACGGATCGAGCAACGGATACAGCGCCTTGTGGCTGATTTCACCGAGCGTATGCACCCGGCCGTCACCGCTGTCGCGCACGATGCTGCGCGCCGCCTGAGCGCTTTGATTCAGGGCGTTCAGGGTTATCTGATCGGCATAGGCGAAACCGGTTTTCTCGCCGCTGACGGCGCGTACCCCAACGCCCTGGTCGATATTATAAGAACCATCCTTGATGATGCTGTCTTCAATCACCCAGGCTTCGTGGTAGCTGGACTGAAAATAGAGATCGGCGTAATCGAGGCGGCGTTCGGCCAGTTGCCCCAAGACAGAGAACAGGTCCTGGTGGCTCAACTTATTCGCAGCAAGTAACTGCTCACTGACAAACGTCAGGCTCATAATTTTTTCACTCTTTATTGGAGGAGGTTTTTTCAAACGGCGCCGTCAGCGACGTCTGGAATCTGTTGTGTTGCAATACCGGCATTTGCGCACGAAGGGTGTTGAGGCCGGCCGTATCGACCCGCACTTTTAACGCCGAAACCGCATCCGGGTTTTCGGCCAGCACCTTGCCCCAACCGTCCACCGCCAGTGAATGGCCCCAGGTGCGGCGGGTCGGGCCGTGGCTGCCCACCTGCGCAGGCGCCAGGATCACGCACTGATTTTCAATCGCCCTGGCGCGCAGCAGGATTTCCCAATGCGCCTCGCCGGTTACGCGGGTAAAGGCGGCAGGCACGGAAATCAGCTCTGCACCCTGAGCGCGCAGCGCCTGATACAGGGCCGGGAAGCGCAGATCGTAACATATCGTCATGCCAAGCCGGCCGACCGGCGTATCCACCACGGTCAACTGCTGACCATGCTGGTACGTGTCCGATTCCCGATAATGGCCGTGGGAGTCGTTAATGTCCACGTCGAACATATGCAGCTTGTCGTAGCGCGCCCGGATTTCACCCTGGTCGTCAAACAGCAGGCTGCTGGTGGTGATCAACGCAGGATTTTCGCGGCTGATCAACGGCATCGAACCGACCAGCAACCATATGCCATAGCGCCGCGCCAACTCGCGTACCGCCTGCTGCAGCGGGCCATCACCCTGCGGCTCCGCATGCTGGCGATAAGCGGCAGAGTTGGCGAACAACAGCGCGTTCTCCGGTGTCATGACCAGTTTTACCCCGGCATTGAGCTGCTTAATCTGCTGTTCGATCTGGGCCAGGTTATCACGCACCCGATCGCCACTGCACAACTGTAACAACGCAACGTTAGCATTTCTCATGACGCCTTATTCTCCTTTGGCTTGCGCAACACCTCGTTAATTTTCGGCTGATCAAGGCTGCCGCTGATGTGATAGCGAATCAGCGAGATCTTGTTCCACAACGGTGCCAGTACCTTAGAAGCGGCAAACACCGCCGCGCCGACGATCGGATTGATCACGAACGCCGTCGCCACGCCGACCGTGGCTGATATCTCCGGCGCCACCACCGCTTCCATATCAATCTGCCGACGCGCCAGATCGATTTGGCCGTTCATGGCGATATCCGCCGCCAGCCCGTCAACCAACAGATTGTCGGTATGCATTATGCCATCTTTCATCCACGCGGTGCTGCGGATGGAATCAAAGTAGAAGCCTTTACCGAAGGTATCGCTGAAATCAAACTGCAGCTTGCGTAACAGGGCGTCGAAACTCACCAAACGCAGCAACTGGCCGGCACGGCCGCCGCCGATGCTGTCGATCTCGCCCTTGCCCATTTTAATCGTCAACGCGCCGCTGAGGGTGTCTACCTGCGGTTTCCACGGTTGGCCACGCCAGTAGAGGTCGAAATCGACATCGTAAGGCGCCCCCTTCAGCGGGGTGGTGATACCAAAGAAGGCGGCGGTTTCGTCGATCTTGCTGCCCAGCAGCTTGCCTTTCAGCGAGCTGCGCTCTTCCTGCGCGTTTTGCTTCCACAGGCCGCTGGCGGTCATGCGCCCTTTGCCGGTATCGATGAGCCCATGATCCAGCGTCAGGGTATCGCCTTGATTGACCAGATCGGCTTCGACCTTGCCGAGGTTTTGGCCCATCACCCAACACGACTTGCAGCGCAACATCAACGACGGCCAGTCACGGAAAGAGACTTTCTCCGCAGCGGCCAACGGGTTGGTCGCAGCCGGGCCGTTCTTGTCCGTGCTGAACTGCGGGTTGTAATAGAGGTAGTTGATGTCAGCACGCCACGGCCCGCGATCCGCGATTCGCAGGTTGCCGTCGACTTCATCGCCCTTGGCGCTGACCAACGTGCCGCCAAGCTGTTTTTCCGCCGTCAGTTGCAACTTATGCCATGCCTGGCCGCCCAACATCAATTGCGGCGTTTTCAGCGCTACTGTGGTCGGGAAATTAAAACCGCCCACCTGGCCTGAACCACCGCCTTGTTTTATCGCAGGCGCCAACAGCGCCAGCCATTTCTCACCGTCCAGCGGCGGCAGGTTCAGCGTCAACGAGGGGCTACCTGGCAACGGCGGCGTAGCGCCGGCGTCGGTTTGCCATGCGGCGCGCGCCAGCGTCACCTGCTTTTTGGCAAAGATCCATTCGCTGTTGAACCGGTTCTGCTTGCCTGCGCTGCCGGTCAGCATGAAGCCATTCAGGCCGCCCTTCACCTTAACGCTCAATGGCAAGGGCTCCCCCGCCGGTTTATCCAGCGGTGACGGTAAGTGACTGCTTACTTTTCTGAGGTCGGCATCGAGGCCAATGTCATAGCTGGCCGCGCCCTGATGTGGCAGGACGATCGCAACCTGGCTCTGCCACGGCGCGCTACCGCTCAGCGCGTCACTCGCTTCCTGCGGTATGCCGGGGAATTTGGCCGGCAACCAGTCAGCTTTCAGGCCAACATTGACCTTATAGTCACTTTGGCCCTCTTGGGTGGTGAAATTCACCGCCACCGGCTGCCCGAACCAGTTAGCCGACAGCGTGTCGCTTGTCAGATTGCCATTATCAAAGCGGAATTTGCCGCTGACCTTTTTCAGCTCGCTTTCAATCGGCTTAACCAGCAGTGAATTGTTGTTCAGCTCGACCTCACCCTGCGCACGCACATCCTCGCCGTTCAAGGGGATATCGAGATGTAAGCGCCCACTGACATTACCGCCAATCTGCAGCTCATCCAAGGCGGAACCGAGCGAATCATGCAACGGGGTCTGGTTGAAATAGTTATGGATCTCTGCGCCTTCGCCCGCCACCTCGGCGTCAATCAGCAAGCGTTCTTTCAGATAGTCCGGAATGACCGCCGTAATATTCTTGCCGTCCACCTTGCCCAATTTGGTTTGCGGGGCATTCATCCACAACCCCTCGTTGGCAAAGTCGAGATCAATCGCCAGATCGGTCAGCGCCGGCCAGCCCGGCTGGAACTGGAAGGTAGAATGACGCAGCGGCACAAACACTTCAAACTGCCCTTCGTTCTTGCGATAAGGGAAATGTTGCGGATCGCCGGCGTAAATCAGCGTGGCGTTATCCACCTGCCCACCCTGAATCGCACCGCCAAGATAATCCACCAGGTGCTTGCCCATCAGCGGTTCGGGGAAGTAACGCCAGGCATCTGCGCCGTCATACAAACGAATACCGGCCAAAATGCTCAGCCAGGGATCGCCTTTCGCCGGCTGCTGATAGCGGAAATCGCCGTTAACCCACAGCGATTTGGCCTTCACATCCAGGTTCTTGCTGGCCAACTCCCAGCCTTGGTCGTTGTTAAGCCAGGTCAGCGCACCGCGCGCGCTGCTGATTTCCAACGGGGCGCGGAACATGTCGCCGTAAGGTAAGGTGCTGTTGTCGAGATCAAGCTGCAGGCGGCCATTCTCCACGCCGCCACTCAGCGCGCCGGAGAAGTGATTAACCCCCGGCAGCAGTTTCCAGTGCTGCCAGCTGACATCCTGCCAGCGGGCCTGGAAACGGGTTTTTTCCGGCTGTTTCAGCGGAATGTCCAGCGCCAGCGCATCGAGTTTTCCCTGCGGCTGCAAATCGTTCCAACGCTCCAGTACGTCCGGGCTGAGGAATGAGAACGTGGGCAACAGCGCCGACAGCCGCTCAAGCTGAATATCGGTAGCGCGGACACGTAATTCTTCGTTCTGCCCCGGCCCCATAAATTCGGTATTTTCCGGCAGCCACAGCGCTGAAAGCCAGCCCTTCGGCCAGGTCTTGCCGTCGGTTTGCAAACTGAGCTGCGGCACGTCAACTTGCCAGCCGTTGCCTTGGCGACTGAGCGCCAGCGCCTGATTATCCACATCCAGCCGGTGCTGTTCGGTTCCCACGCGCCAGTTAGCCGCGCCTTGTTTCAGCAGCACATTGCCACCGGCTATCTCGCCGTTTTTGATCTGCAGCCAGGCCGCCAGGCTGAAATCCGCGCTCTCCAGGCCGGTATTGGCGCGCAGCCAGCGGGTAAACCACGGTTTCATGTCAATATTATCGGCCTGCATATAGACCGTACCGGTGTTTAATAACCCCTGGTTATCACGCAGATCCATGCGCAGCTGTACCACGCCGTGCTGGCCATTCAGCGTGGACAGGCTAAGCTGCCCTTCAGCGCGGTGGCGATCGCGGCCATTGAGCCAGGTGAGCTGTGGGATTTCGAATTCGGCGCGCGCGCCGGAAGGCATGAGAAAAGAGATACGGCTGTCGCGCAGATCAAAATGATCGAGCTGATGCAGCATCAGATCGCTGATTTTACCCGGCTCGATGGTGTTACCCTTACGATCATCACCGCCCAGGGTGGTATTCATGTCGAGCTGGAATTGATAAAAGGTGAGATCGCGGAACTGCCAGCGCCAGTGCAGCAGCGACTGCCACACATCCAGCGCCAGCGTCACGCGTTCGATGTGCAAATTGCTCTTGGGCAGCGTGGCGCGCACGTTACGCATTTCAAGCTGTGGGCCGAAGGTTTCCCAGCTCCCCTGCATGAAATCGACCTGGAAAGGCACGCCGGAGAGGCTTGCCACTTTTTCCAGCACCTGAGGGCGGTACTTGTTCAGTTCAGGCAGCGCCAGACGCAGCCCGCTGACCAGTAACGCCACAACAACAACCAGAGTGGCGCCTGTTGCTAACAAAATCCCAGGCAGTCGCCTCACACAGTTCTCCTTGCTTCCGCTGCCTGGCAACGGGAATATCTCGACTGTTCGTCCTCACCCTACCTCAGGGAGAGGTATGGGGCGAGGGCCAACGATCACATCATGACAACGTCAAACTGTTCCTGGCTGTACAAGGGTTCGATTTGCACCTTAACCTGTTTGCCAACAAAGATTTCCACTTCCGCCAGCGCATGTGACTCTTCGCTTTTCAGCGCTTCGCCAACCGCCGCAGAGGCATATACCAGGAAACGATCGGAATCGTAAGCATGGTGTACGCGAACAATTTCACGCAAAATTTCGTAGCAGACGGTTTCCACCGTTTTCACGGTGCCGCGCCCATTACAGGTAGGACAGTCATGACACAGCACATGTTCAATGCTTTCTCGCGTGCGTTTACGCGTCATTTCCACTAAGCCTAGCTGAGAGAAGCCGTTGATCGTGGTTTTTACCCGATCTTTACTCAGCGCCTGCTCCAACGAGTGCAGCACCCGGCGGCGATGTTCGTCATTGTTCATGTCGATGAAGTCAATGATGATGATGCCGCCGAGGTTGCGCAGCCGCAGCTGGCGTGCAATGGCCTGCGTCGCTTCGATATTGGTATTGAAGATGGTTTCGTCGAGGTTGCGGTGGCCGACAAAGGCGCCGGTGTTGATGTCCACGGTGGTCATCGCCTCGGTCTGGTCGATGATCAGGTAACCGCCGGACTTCAGCTCCACCTTGCGCTCCAGCGCCCGCTGAACTTCGTTTTCGACATCGTACAGGTCGAAGATCGGTTGCTTGCCGGCGTACAACTCCAGCTTGTCGGTGATGTCCGGAATGTATTCGCCGGTAAATTCCACCAGTTGATCGTGGGTCTGGCGCGAATCAATGCGGATCCGGTCCAACGCCGCACCGGCGAAATCGCGCAGAATACGGTGCGCCAACGCCAGCTCGCCGTACAGTTTGTATTTGGTCTGATTGCGCTTTTTGCGCTCCATGACCTTGGTCCACAGGCGCTTGAGGAATGCGGCGTCCTGCGACAATTCTTCTTCGCCGATGCCTTCTGCCGCCGTGCGGATGATAAACCCCCCCAGCTCGTCGCAGTAGGCGGATACGGCCTTTTTCAACCGCTCGCGTTCGGCTTCGCTTTCAATGCGCTGCGAGACGCCAACGTGCGCCGCACCCGGCATGAACACCAGATAACGCGAAGGCAGGGTTATGTCGGTGGTCAGGCGCGCGCCTTTGGTACCAAGGGGATCTTTCACCACCTGCACCATCAGATCCTGCCCCTGGCGCACCAGTTCGGCGATATCGCGCACGTGGAAATTCTTCTGCTCATCGCCGGCAACGCATTCGGTGTGCGGCATGATATCGGAGGCGTGCAGGAAGGCGGCCTTGTCCAGGCCGATATCGACGAATGCCGCCTGCATGCCCGGCAAGACGCGGCTTACGCGCCCTTTATAAATATTGCCGACGATGCCGCGTTTGGATTCGCGCTCGATGTGGATCTCTTGCAGGATGCCGCCATCAATATAGGCAACCCGCGTTTCAGACGGTGTGATATTAACCAGTAGCTCAGCTGTCATGCCTTCTCCTCAGAGCCGGTCGATATGGCAGCGCCCATCAACCGGTTCTTACATCACGTAATGCGACAAAATGACTGAGCAGCTCATGTGTTTCGACCAGCGGCAGGCCCATCACCGCGTGATAACTCCCGGTTATCGTTCTGACGAAACAACCACCCTTTCCTTGAATTCCGTAGGCGCCCGCTTTATCCATTGGCTCGCCCGTTGCAATATAATCGCAGATATCCTGTTGTGACAGGTTGCGGAACGTCACGTCCGTGACCACCAGTTGGCACAAAACGTCCTGGCTATCGGCGATCGCCACTGCGGTCATCACCTGATGTTGCTTGCCCGAGAGCACCGCCAGCATTTCTGCCGCATGCGCTTCGTCGCGCGGTTTTTCCAACACCCGGCCGTTGAGCACCACAATGGTATCCGCGCCCAGCACCGGCCAGTTCTGCTGCGCCAGCGCCACGCCCGCTTTGGCCTTGTCCTGCGCCAGACGGCGCACGTAAGTTTCCGCGGCTTCCCCTTCCCGACGCTGCTCTTCGGTATCCGTCAGGATAATTTCAAACGGAACGCCCAGCAGGGTCAGTAATTCACGTCGACGCGGAGAGCCGGAGGCCAGATAAAGCGAAGTCATTGATATCCTCATTGTACGGCGAACTGACGGCGTATTTTGCGCATCAGCAGGAACAACCACGGCCACAGAATGCCGTTAACCACACTACTCCAGAACACCTCTGGGCGGAAAGAGACGTTGATCACTAAAAACTCAGCCCAGAACACCACAACGTCCATCGCCAAGGATAACAGTACGACGATCAGCGCCTGTTGCCATAGCGCCATGTTGCGGAACAGCTGGAATTTGAACGCCACCAGATAGGCGATGATGCCCAACGCCAGCGCGCGTACGCCCAGCGTGGAGCCGAGGATCAGATCCATGACCAGCCCCAGCACAAAGCCGGTGCCGACATTCACCCGGTGTGGCAGCGCCATCACCCAGTAAATCAGGATCAAAGCCAGCCAGGACGGCCGGAACATATAGATTTGCTCCGGCCACGGCATGATTTGCAGCACCAGCGCCACCAAAAATGACAGCCAGATTACCCAGCGCCCGTTGCTGCGGTAGCGGTTCATTGCGTGGCTCCCGCAGCCGGTGCGGCGGTCTGCGTCGCAGCGGCACCGGTTGCAGCAGCAGGCAGGGAGGGCTGCGGGCCCATGGCATCGGCCGGCGGCAGCACCTGCGGCATCATCTGCATCAGGCGTTCATTGGCGACACGGTGAACTTCGTCCGGTGGCAGCGGCATATCGCCATTGCGATCGGCACCCCACAGCAGCAGCAGGTAGCGCAAGCGTTGCAGGCCTGCGGTTGGCCGCGCCTGGATCACGGTATAAGCACGCTGGTTATCCACTTTAACCGAGGAGACCACCGCTACCGGATAACCTTCCGGGAAGCGGCCGCCCAGGCCGGAAGTGACCAGCACGTCCCCCACGCGGATATCGGTATTGTTCGGCAGGTGCTCGAGTTGCAAGTCGTCAGCGCAACCGCTGCCTGCGGCAATCACCCGGATATCGTTGCGCAGCACCTGAATCGGCAATGCGTGCGAGGCGTCGCAAATCAGCAGCACGCGGCTGGTGAACTTCGCCACCGCAACCACCTGGCCGACTACGCCTTTATCGCTGATCACCGGCTGGCCTTCATAGACGCCGTTGTCCGAACCTTTGTCGATCACGACCTGATCGCTATAAGGATCGGAACCGGTAGAGATCACCTGGGTGACCATTTTGTGTTCATCCTGGCGCAGCGGCGAGCCTAGCAGCTCACGCAAGCGGGCGTTTTCCTGCTTGAATTGGCCAAGAAGAAGAGTGTCGCTGTTTTTCAGCAGCAGTTCCTGCCGCAGAGCTCGGTTTTCCAGCTCCAGCTGTTGGCGGGTAGCCAGCGTTTCTGAAACGCCGTCCAAAACTTTACGTGGCCCATTGGCCAAAAAATAGAAAGGGCTGACGGCCGTGTCCATGTAGTTGCGAATTTTCACGAACGTACCGAGACGGCTATCGGCAACGATCAGGCCAATGGCCGCAATCACCGCCAAAAAAAGTCGGAGTTGCAGGGAAGGCCCCCTGCTAAAAATCGGCTTCATAAATTATGCGAGTTCCTCGACAACAGAAAAAGGAACCGTACCTGATTTCCGCTTTGCGCTGTCATCCGATACGGTTCCTCTTTCCTGGGGCTGACTATTCTTCGCTGAACAAATCGCCGCCATGCATGTCGATCATTTCCAACGCCTTGCCGCCGCCGCGGGCTACGCAGGTCAGCGGATCTTCTGCCACGACAACCGGGATCCCGGTTTCTTCCATCAGCAGGCGATCCAGGTTGCGCAGCAGTGCACCACCGCCGGTCAACACCATACCGCGTTCGGAAATGTCGGAGGCCAGCTCCGGCGGACACTGTTCCAGCGCCACCATCACCGCACTGACGATGCCGGTCAACGGCTCCTGCAGCGCTTCGAGGATTTCATTGGAGTTCAGGGTAAAGCCGCGTGGCACGCCCTCAGCCAGGTTACGGCCGCGAACTTCAATTTCATGCACTTCATCGCCCGGATAAGCTGAGCCGATGCCGTGCTTGATACGCTCGGCGGTCGCTTCACCAATCAGCGAGCCATAGTTACGGCGCACATAATTAATGATGGCTTCGTCGAAGCGATCGCCGCCGATACGTACGGAAGATGAGTACACCACACCGTTCAGTGAGATCACCGCGACTTCAGTGGTACCGCCACCGATATCAACCACCATGGAACCGGTCGCTTCAGACACCGGCAAGCCGGCACCGATCGCGGCAGCCATCGGTTCTTCAATCAGAAACACCTCACGCGCACCGGCCCCTTGGGCGGATTCGCGAATGGCGCGGCGTTCAACCTGAGTTGCGCCAACCGGTACACACACCAACACGCGCGGGCTTGGCCGCATGAAGCTGTTGCTGTGAACCTGTTTGATAAAGTGCTGCAGCATTTTTTCGGTCACGAAGAAGTCGGCGATTACGCCGTCTTTCATCGGGCGAATAGCCGCGATATTGCCGGGCGTACGGCCCAGCATCTGTTTTGCCGCATGACCCACGGCCGCAACGCTCTTGGGTGAACCGGCACGATCCTGGCGAATGGCAACCACCGACGGTTCGTTCAGTACAATGCCTTGCCCTTTAACATAAATCAGGGTATTGGCGGTACCCAAGTCGATGGACAAGTCATTGGAAAACATGCCACGAAATTTCTTAAACATAACTAAAGGATAATCCTGCAAGCTGGGGGCGGAAAATAAAATCCGCCTACTTTACCAACCACACGAAGCAGCGACAAGGCGCAAAAACGTTCTACTTCGGTGAAAAATAGTCTGTATTGTTTCTGCTCGAATGCACGGAAATTGGATGAGGCCTGAATTCCCTGAACAAAGGCTCAGTTTACCACCCTGTCAGCGTACGAAACGGCGTAACACAGCTCATAAAATCTAACATATTCCCTGATTGACGCGGGTGGTAAGCACCTACCAACGTACAACAGAAAAGGACTGACAAGAGCCTATATCAAATAGGCGTTCTTGTCGCAGGCAGTTTGGGGATAATCCCAAAATGACAGATAAGATAGCCCGGATGAATTGGCGCTCATTCTACGTCAATTTTTGCCCGGCATTCAGGTTAAACGCGATAACGACGCGAATATTTTTTACGCCCCACGTCTATCGGCTCCGGCGGCGCAAAAAAGTCACCTTGTCCGCCAAGGATCCCGCGCTCTTTCAGCGTCTGCCATTCGTTGCTCGTCCGCACGCTGGCGGCAAACACCTTGGCACGGGTGCCTTCGCAGGCGCCGGTCAGGCTCTGAACGAACAGCTGATTTTCATCACGCTTATCAATCCCCCGCACTAAACCCGGGTGGAGTTTGACGATCTCCACCGGTAAGGACTTGATATAAGAGGCACTGACCACGGTTAACCCCGCCTGAGAAACGGCAAGACGACACCCCAATCCTGAAAGCAATCTCAGCACCGGTCGCAAACGGTCGATATGTTGACACACGTCTGCCTCCGCAAGTTCAATCAGAATTCGTCGACGGTGGTTTTTTTCACACTGTAGCAGGGTATCGCGCAGCCAGCGCTGGAAACTGCGCTGCAATAATGAATCGACGCACAGCGTAAATGCCAGCGTCTCTTCCGGCCACAACGCCAGCAAGGGAAGAATGCGGCTGATATGCTGACGATCGTAACTTTCGGCCAGCCCCAACTGCTGCACCAGCGGCATATATTCCGAGGGTAGCAACTCTTGGGTTCCATCATAAATCCGGCTCATGATCTCGCGGTGATGAACGTCCCCTTCCACCGTTACCGCCGGTTTCTGATACAGGCGTGGGCCGCCCCGTACCAATACCTGTTCCAGCAGGGTGCGCCATTTAACACTGCCGCGCCCTTTCTCGGGCACCTGGCTGTCGTAAACGTACCAGCCGTTTTCCCCCTGTAACGTGGCGTGACGCGTTGCCTGCTCCGCGTAATCAATCACCTGTTCCGGGGTTTGCCCACTGCGATACGCCACTATGCCGATATGCAAGAACGCTTCGCGATCGATAAGCGCCGTTGAAGGCAATGAGTCAATGGCATTCACCAACTGCGCGGCGATGCCGTCTGCCTCTTTCAACGTGCGGTGCGGCAACAGCACGGTGAAATCACTGTGGAAATAGCGCGCCAACAGCGCCGCCGGATAGCGCATCACAAAGGTCGACAGCAAATTGACCAGCGAGTACATCAGTTCCTGCACCGCCGTGTTGCCGTGGGTTTCCCGCAGCGTATCGAAATCGGGTAACCGCACCATCATGACAATGCCGTGCGAGCCTTGCTCCTCCAATTGAGTGGCCAGTTGGTTATCAAAAAACAATCGGTTGTTCAGCCCGGTTTTTGCGTCCTGTGCGGCAAAGGCGCGGATCAGCGTATCGACCCGGCTGCGTTCTTCACGCGCTTCCGCCAAATCCGCCAGCAGGCGATCAAGCGCACCGCTGACGTTGGCCGGCCATTCGCGCACATCGCCCTGCATCACGTTTTCTCGTTCACCGTTAAGGATGCGGCGCGCACGGCGCTCCAGCAGATCCTCCCCCTCGGCCTGCTCACGCAACCAGCGCAGGCTGAACAACAAAATCACCACCATCGCGACAATCGACAAGGTCACAGCCCCGGTGGATTGCAGCGAGCGCACATCGCTGACGAACGGATCGATATAGGTAATATGGAGCGAACTGCCTGGGTGCTGCAGCAGCGACCGGGAAACCTGGCGGTAGCCGTTCAGCGAATCCCAGGGCAACTTCAAAGTCGGCAGTTTATAAGTGAAGAGATTGGTGCGGCCGCTATCGACGCTGACGGCCACGATACCAAGCGGGCGCATCACCAGCGGCAACCATTGTTGCTGTTCATCGGGGGAACCATGCAGCATTGACTGATCGAGCGACGTCACCAGCGAATCGAAGCGGCGCTCCAGACGATCCTGAGTCACGTAGAAGAAACTGTATGAGCACCCCATCAGCATCAAAAACATCGCCAGAGCAATAAGCAGGGTGATCAGCGCAGACAGTTTAGTGGTAAATCGCATCCCTGTGCCTTGTCCGTTATGGTTACGTGAATTTTCACCTTTGGAGGTATAAAGGCCCCAAATCCGCTCAAATGAATGCAACTCAATACCTTGATTTCTTAATTGATAACTGACTTTTCACTGCACTCGTTCCGTCAACATCAGGCAGTAAATCGTGCCGCTCAACCTATCAAGCCCGGCCTGAGAAGGAAACCTTAAAACGTCATTTTTTGCCCTTTATCAGGACATAAGCGTCTTAGTAAGCATATAGTCAAATAAGTCTGATTCAGCCATATATGGCAAAAAATGATAACGAGAGGAAGAGTGACATGCGTGCACTGTTATTGGAACAACAAGACGGGCAAACTTTGGCGCACATCAAAGACATCAACAGCGATCAACTGCCCGATGGCGATGTGACGATCGATGTCAACTGGTCCAGCCTTAACTATAAAGATGCGCTCGCGATCACCGGCAAAGGCAAGATCATCCGCCAGTTTCCTATGGTGCCGGGCATCGACTTCGCCGGCACGGTGCGTGACAGCCGAGACCCGCGCTTTAAAGAGGGCCAGAGCGTGGTGCTCACCGGCTGGGGCGTCGGCGAGAATCACTGGGGCGGCCTGGCAGAACAGGCGCGGGTATCCGGCGAATGGCTGGTGCCGCTGCCGCACGGGTTGGATGAGCGTAAAGCGATGATCCTCGGCACTGCCGGCTTTACCGCCATGCTATGCGTGATGGCGCTGGAGGAAGGCGGCGTACATCCGGATGACGGCGACATTCTGGTGACCGGCGCCAGCGGCGGCGTTGGCAGCGCGGCAATCGCCATTCTTACGGCCCTGGGCTATCACGTCACCGCGATCAGCGGCCGCGAAAGCAACGTCGACTACCTGAAAGCGCTGGGCGCCAAAGAGGTGCTGTCGCGTAGCGGCTACCTGGAAGCGCCGCGTCCGCTGGAGAAACAGCTGTGGGCCGGTGCGATAGATACCGTCGGCGACACCCTGTTGGCGCGAGTGCTGGCGCAGATGAACTACAACGGCGTCGTCGCCGCTTGCGGGTTGGCCGGCGGTTACCACCTGCCAACCACGGTGATGCCGTTTATTCTGCGCAACGTACGCCTGCAGGGTGTGGACTCGGTACACGCCCCGCTGCACCGCCGCCAAACCGCCTGGGAACGCCTGGCCGGTATCCTGCCGGACAGCTTCTACCAGCAGGCCACGCAGGAAATTACGCTGGAACAGGCGCCGGCCACCGCCGCAGCGTTGCTGGATAACCAAGTCACCGGCCGCACGCTGGTGAAGATCCGCTAAATCTTCTCGCCCCCCGGCGACGGGGGGAAACCGCTCTGCGAAATTTCATATTTTCCTGCCACCTCTCGCATAAGCCCTGCTTTCACGCCATGCTTACCTTTATATACCCCAGCGTATTGCAGGGGCGCGGCTACTGCACCCGCGTTCATCGGGGCGAATATACGCGGCCTCTACAGTCAGTCTGACCGGCACAGCTTTGAACGCCCCATTTTGCAAGGCGACGGGTAAAAATGCGGAGAAAAACACCATGAGCAAATCCCCAAAATTGACCGAGGCCGACGTCACGCCCGAGAGCGTGTTTTATCAGCGGCGCAAAGTGCTGCAGGCGTTAGGTATCACCGCCGCGTCCTTGGCGCTGCCGCTTAATGCGCAGGCCGATGTGTTGTCATGGTTCAAAGGTAACGATCGGCCCAAAGCTCCGGCGGGCAAGCCGCTGGCGTTCAGCAAGCCGCCCGCCTGGCAGGCGCAACTGGCCATGACGCCTGAAGACAAGGTTTCCGGTTACAACAATTTCTACGAATTCGGTCTCGATAAGGCCGATCCCGCCGCCAATGCCGGGGGATTGAAAACCGAAGGCTGGAAGGTGCGCATCGACGGTGAAGTCGGTAAACCCATCACGCTGGATATCGATGATTTGATCAAACGCTTCCCACTGGAACAGCGCATCTACCGCATGCGCTGCGTGGAGGCCTGGTCGATGGTCGTCCCCTGGATTGGCTTTGAGCTGGGTAAACTCATCAAACTGGCGGAGCCGAACAGCAATGCGCGCTATGTCGCCTTCCAGACGCTGTACGATCCGGAACAGATGCCGGGCCAGAAGGATCGTTTTATCGGCGGCGGCCTGAAGTACCCGTATGTCGAAGGACTGCGTCTGGATGAGGCCATGAACCCGCTGGCGCTGCTGACCGTTGGCGTGTACGGCAAAACGCTGCCGCCGCAAAATGGCGCGCCGCTGCGGCTGATCACCCCATGGAAATACGGTTTTAAAGGCATTAAATCGATTGTCCATATTCGCCTGGTGCGCGATCAACCGCCGACGACCTGGAATGAGTCCGCACCAAATGAATACGGTTTCTACGCCAACGTGAACCCGCACGTCGATCATCCGCGCTGGTCGCAGGCGACCGAGCGTTTTATCGGCTCCGGCGGCATTCTGGATGTCAAACGTCAGCCGACGCTGCTGTTCAACGGCTATGCCGATCAGGTGGCGTCGCTGTATCGCGGAATGGACCTGCGGGAGAATTTCTAAGTGCGTTTAACTCCGACTCACATCAAAGGGATCAAGGTCGCCATTTATCTGGCGGCATTCCTGCCTTTTCTCTGGCTGGTGCTGGCGGTGGATCAGGGCTGGTTCAGCGCCGATCCGGCCAAGGATATTCAGCATTTTACCGGCAGGATGACGCTGAAACTGCTGTTGGCGACCCTGATGATAGCCCCGCTGGCGCGCTATGCCCGCCAACCGCTGCTGATCCGCTGCCGCCGCCTGGTGGGGTTGTGGTGTTTTGCCTGGGGCACGCTGCATCTGATAAGCTATTCGACGCTTGAGTTGGGGCTGAGCAATATCGGTCTTCTGGGGCGCGAGCTGGTGACTCGTCCTTATCTGACACTCGGCATTATCAGTTGGCTGATTCTGCTGGCGCTGGCTGCCACCTCTACGCTGTGGGCCATGCGCAAACTGGGCGCCAAATGGCAGACATTGCATAACTTCGTCTATCTGGCGGCGATACTGGCACCGATTCACTACCTGTGGTCGGTAAAAACTTTTTCGCCGCAGCCTTTCATTTACGCCCTGTTGGCTATACTGCTGCTGGCGCTGCGATACAAGAAATTCCGCAATTGGTGGCGTTAAAGGGCGGAACTTTTCTGTGTTCTATCCCTCATAATGCGATAACGCCATCGTCAGTTTGCTGATTTAGGGTTGAATATCTTCGCTGATAAGACCAGTATTTAGCTGCGAATTGCTACGATATCGTTATAATGCCCGGCCTTGCACCTGTTCACAGGGTGAATTTCCCCCTTAACAGGTGACAAATCGGTGACATCGGGTTATTTTCTACGATGATGGTTTTATTGCCGGAGATACCAGCACAATGGCAGACAAGTCTCACATTTTGCTTCTAAACGGCCCCAATCTGAATCTGCTGGGGACGCGTGAGCCGGAGAAGTACGGCAGCACGACGCTGACAGAGATCGTTAACGGATTGGAAAACCAGGCATCTGCGCTGGATATCACCCTGAGCCATCTGCAATCCAACGCCGAGTATCAGCTGATCGATCGCATACATCAGGCACGCGGCAACACGGATTTTATTCTGATCAACCCTGCCGCGTTCACGCATACCAGCGTGGCGCTGCGCGATGCATTGCTGGCGGTGCAGATCCCGTTTATCGAGATCCACCTCTCCAATGTGCACGCCCGCGAGCCTTTCCGCCATCATTCCTACCTCTCCGATGTTGCGGTAGGCGTGATTTGCGGCCTCGGCGCGGATGGCTACACATTTGCTTTACAGGCAGCGGTTAACCGTCTGTCAAAAACCCACTAATTGCTACGCAAAAAGAGTACGGAATCACACTCATGGATATTCGTAAAATCAAGAAACTGATCGAACTGGTTGAAGAATCAGGCATTTCTGAACTGGAAATCTCTGAAGGCGAAGAGTCGGTTCGCATCAGCCGTGCCGCTCCGGTGCAGGCTTACCCAATGATGCCACAGGCCTATGCCATGCAGCCTCAGCCGCAGCCAGCTCTGGCTAGCGCCGTTGCCAGCGCGCCTGCCGCAGAAACCCCGGCAGCACCAGCGGCCATGAGTGGCCACATCGTTCGTTCTCCAATGGTCGGCACTTTCTACCGCACGCCAAGCCCGGATGCGAAAGCCTTCATCGAAGTCGGCCAGAAAGTGAACGCCGGCGACACTCTGTGCATCGTTGAAGCCATGAAAATGATGAACCAGATCGAAGCGGACAAATCCGGCGTTGTTAAAGCTATTCTGGTAGAAAACGGCCAACCGGTTGAATTTGACGAGCCACTGGTCGTCATCGAATAACGAGGCGAACATGCTTGATAAAATTGTTATCGCCAACCGCGGCGAGATCGCGCTTCGTATCCTGCGTGCTTGTAAAGAGCTAGGCATCAAAACCGTTGCCGTGCACTCCACAGCCGATCGCGATCTGAAACACGTACTGCTGGCTGACGAGACCGTCTGTATTGGTCCTGCGCCCTCGGTAAAAAGCTATTTGAACATCCCGGCCATCATCTCTGCGGCGGAAATCACCGGCGCAGTGGCGATCCACCCGGGCTACGGCTTCCTGTCCGAAAACGCCGATTTCGCCGAGCAGATCGAGCGCTCCGGCTTTATCTTCATCGGCCCGAAAGCCGAAACCATCCGCCTGATGGGCGACAAGGTTTCTGCGATCAACGCCATGAAGAAAGCCGGCGTGCCTTGCGTTCCAGGCTCCGATGGCCCGCTGACCGACGACATGGATAAAAACCGTGCCTTCGCCAAGCGCATCGGCTACCCGGTGATCATCAAGGCGTCCGGCGGCGGCGGCGGCCGTGGCATGCGCGTCGTGCGCAGCGACAAAGATCTCGAGCAATCCATTGCCATGACCAAAGCTGAAGCCAAAGCGGCGTTCAACAATGACATGGTTTACATGGAGAAATACCTGGAAAACCCACGTCATATCGAAATTCAGGTTTTGGCGGACGGCCAGGGTAACGCCATCTATCTGGCCGAGCGCGACTGCTCCATGCAGCGCCGCCACCAGAAAGTGGTTGAAGAAGCTCCGGCACCGGGCATCACCAGCGAAATGCGCCGTTACATCGGCGAGCGTTGCTCGAAGGCCTGTGTGGAAATCGGTTATCGCGGTGCAGGCACCTTCGAGTTCCTGTATGAAAACGGCGAGTTCTATTTCATCGAAATGAACACCCGTATTCAGGTTGAACATCCGGTGACCGAAATGATCACCGGCGTGGATCTGATCAAAGAGCAGCTGCGCATCGCTGCCGGTCAGCCGCTGTCGATCAAACAAGACGAAGTGAAGGTTCACGGCCACGCGGTGGAATGCCGTATCAATGCCGAAGACGCGAACACCTTCCTGCCAAGCCCGGGCAAGATCACCCGTTTCCATGCGCCAGGCGGTTTCGGCGTGCGTTGGGAATCTCATATTTACGCCGGTTATACCGTACCGCCGTACTATGATTCCATGATCGGCAAACTGATCACTTACGGTGAAAACCGTGACGTGGCCATTGCCCGCATGAAGAATGCCCTGGCTGAGCTGATCATCGATGGCATCAAAACCAACGTTGAACTGCAGCAAAAGATCATGAGCGACGAAAACTTCCAGCACGGTGGCACCAACATCCACTACCTGGAGAAAAAGCTGGGTCTGCAGGAAACCTAAGACAGGCTACTCGCATTGCCTGACAGAAGGCCGGTTAATCACCGGCCTTTTTCTTTTTCGTTTCAGGCAAGTAACGGCTTGGCAAAACGCCGACATGCCGTAAAATTCCCTACCTTTGATACATCCCTCACCCTAAACCTGTGGGAGACACTGATGGACAAACGCTTTATTCAAGCACACCGCGAAGCGCGCTGGGCGCTGGTGCTGACGCTGCTCTATCTGCTGGCCTGGTCGCTGGCGGCCTATCTGCCGGACAACGATGCCGGCATCACCGGCCTGCCGCACTGGTTCGAAATGGCGTGCCTGCTGGTGCCTCTGCTGTTTATCGGCCTGTGCTGGCTGATGGTACGCGGCGTGTTCCGCGATATTTCGCTGGAGGATGGCGATGCAAACTGAAGTGATCCTGCCGTTGATCGCTTATCTGCTGCTGGTGTTCGGCCTGTCGGTATATGCTTACAGCCGGCGTCAGAGCGGTAACTTCCTCAGCGAATATTTCCTCGGTAACCGGTCAATGGGCGGCTTTGTGCTGGCCATGACGCTGACCGCCACCTATATCAGCGCCAGTTCGTTTATCGGTGGCCCCGGCGCCGCCTACAAATACGGCCTGGGCTGGGTGCTGCTGGCCATGATCCAGCTGCCTGCGGTGTGGTTGTCGCTCGGCGTGCTGGGCAAAAAGTTCGCCATTTTGGCACGCCGGTATAACGCCATCACCCTGAACGACATGCTGTACGGCCGCTATCAAAGCCGCCTGTTGGTATGGTTGGCCAGCCTCAGCCTGCTGGTGGCTTTCCTGGGCGCCATGACGGTGCAATTTATCGGTGGTGCGCGCCTGCTGGAAACCGCTGCCGGTATCCCTTACGACACCGGCTTGCTGATTTTCGGCATCAGCATCGCGCTGTATACCGCCTTTGGCGGCTTCCGCGCCAGCGTGCTCAATGACGCCATGCAAGGGCTGGTGATGCTGCTTGGCACCGTGCTGCTGCTGGTTGCGGTGATCCACGCTGCCGGCGGCCTGCACAGCGCGGTGGACAAACTGCAGCAGATCGACCCGGCGCTGGTATCGCCGCAGGGCGGAGAGCAGATCCTCAGTCTGCCCTTTATGGCATCGTTCTGGATCCTGGTGTGCTTTGGCGTGATTGGCCTGCCGCACACTGCGGTGCGTTGCATCTCATACAAGGACAGCAAAGCGGTGCATCGCGGCATTATCCTCGGCACCATGGTGGTGGCGGTGTTGATGTTCGGCATGCATCTGGCCGGCGCGCTGGGCCGCGCGGTGTTGCCGGATCTGAAGATCCCCGATCAGGTGATCCCGACTCTGATGATCACCGTGCTGCCGCCGTACGCCGCCGGCATTTTCCTGGCCGCACCGATGGCGGCAATCATGTCGACGATTAATGCCCAACTGCTGCAATCTTCCGCCACTATCGTCAAAGATCTCTATCTTGGCGTGCGCCCGCAGCAAATGCAGAACGAAAGGTTGATCAAGCGTTTCTCCAGCCTCACCACGTTGATCCTTGGTCTGCTGGTGCTACTGGCGGCCTGGCGGCCACCGGAAATGATCATCTGGCTGAACCTGCTGGCGTTTGGTGGCCTGGAAGCGGTCTTCCTGTGGCCGCTGGTGCTTGGCCTGTACTGGGAACGCGCCAACGCGCAGGGAGCGCTTAGCTCAATGGTGACGGGTGCGGTATGCTATACGCTATTGGCCAGCTTCAAGCTGCAGTTGGCGGGGTTGCACCCCATCGTGCCTTCGTTGTTACTCAGCCTGCTGGCGTTTTATATCGGTAACGTCGTCGGCGAAAAGCGCCGGGTGACGTCATCATTACCCTCTTAAAGAGAATTGCTATGCCTTGGATCCAACTAAAACTGAACACCACCGGCAGCCAGGCGGAAGACCTGAGCGACGCGCTGGTTGAAAGCGGCGCGGTATCGGTAACCTTCCAGGACACCCACGACAATCCGGTGTTCGAGCCGCTGCCGGGTGAAACCCTGCTGTGGGGCGATACCGACGTGATCGGGCTGTACGACGCGGAAACCGACATGGCAGAAGTGGTGGCGATACTGGAACAGCATCCGCTGCTGGGCGCCGGTTTCCGCCACAAGATTGAACAGCTGGAAGACAAGGACTGGGAACGCGAGTGGATGGATAACTTCCACCCGATGCGCTTTGGCGAGCGTCTGTGGATCTGCCCGAGCTGGCGCGACGTGCCCGATCCGGACGCGGTCAACGTGATGCTCGACCCCGGCCTGGCGTTCGGTACCGGCACCCATCCGACTACCGCGCTGTGCCTGCAGTGGCTGGACGGCCTCGATCTGACCGGAAAAACCATTATCGACTTCGGTTGCGGTTCCGGCATTCTGGCGATTGCCGCACTGAAGCTCGGTGCAGAGCGCGCCATCGGCATCGATATCGATCCCCAAGCCATTCAGGCCAGCCGCGACAATGCGCAGCGTAACGGCGTTTCAGAGCGTCTGGAGTTGTATCTGCCGAAAGACCAACCGGCCGACCTGCTGGCAGACGTCGTGGTCGCCAACATCCTGGCCGGCCCCTTGCGCGAGCTGGCGCCGCTGATCGGCTGCCTGCCGAAGTCCGGCGGCTATCTGGGCCTGTCCGGCGTGCTGGCCACCCAGGCGGCAAGCGTAGCGGAAGCCTACGAAGATAAATTCACGCTCGATCCGGTCGCAGAGCGCGAAGAATGGTGCCGCATCACCGGCCAGCGTAACTAATCACACCGCCCTTTCATGCAAAAATCCATCGGAAGTTACTCCCTTCCGGTGGATTTTTTTATTTCCCTCTCGCCTGACCGATTTATACCTACTATTAGTAGGTGTATTCTCTTCCCCGTGACGCCAACGCCCACAGAGGCGACGGCGACTCTTCAAACAAACCTCACACCGTCGTTTTTAAAGGGAGTTAACATGAAAGGTCACTTATTGATTGCCGCGCTTTTAGCCGGCAGTTTTGCGGTCACTGCGGCTGAACAGGCGCATTGGGGCTATGACGGCCAGGAAGATCCGGCGCACTGGGGCAAACTTTCCCCAGACTTTTCGCTGTGCGAAACCGGTAAGAATCAGTCGCCGATCAATATCAAAGGCGCCCTGGAAACCCATCACGCCCAATTGCAGTTGGCATTCCAGCCAGGCAAGCAGCAGATCGTCAACAACGGTCACACCCTGCAGGTCAACGTCAGCGGCGGCAATACATTGGTGCTGGATAGCAGCACCTTCACGCTGCAGCAGTTCCACTTCCACGCCCCAAGCGAAAACGAAATTGACGGCAAACAGTTCCCGTTGGAAGCCCACTTTGTTTATAAAGGCAAAGACGGCGAACTGGCGGTGCTGGCGTTGATGTTCCAGCCAGGCAAGGCAAACGCGCAACTGGCGAAGGCGTGGCAACAGATACCGACTGCCGTCAATCAAACCGCGGTGCTGAGTGCTCCGCTGGATATCCAGGCCCTGCTGCCGAAGCAGTTTAACTTCTATCGCTTCAGCGGTTCGCTGACCACGCCCCCCTGCTCCGAAGGCGTTAGCTGGATGGTGCTGGATAAACCGGTCAGCGCGTCGGCCGAACAGATTGCTCAATTCAAGAACGTAGTCCGGCATGCGAACAACCGCCCGATACAGCCGCTGAATGGCCGGGTCATCATCGACTAAGGGCATCCGCAGGGCTTCACCGCCGGTTTTGACCACCGGCGGCGAATAAACACCTGTTCAGTCGGTTAAGCGTAATTCAGCCTATTCTCAACGGAATACCCTGATAAACACCGTATATTGATACCGTTCTCCAGTGGAATCCGCGCTGATTACAGATAAAATTCTGTTGTGTCGGGAATATTTTATTGTGCGAAAAACAATCGATTAAAGTCAACTCATTGTAAAATATATACAATATTTTTATGAAACCTGACGCAGCCCCTTTTCTCTGCCCGATAACGGCAAATTGGTCAAAGTTTGGCCTTTCATCTCAACGCAAAAATGCGTAATATACGCGCCCTTGCGGACACAGTATGGTTACTCTTTGTCTATGCGCATTGGACACCACCAGCTTACAAATTGCTTGATTGCGGCCCCTATGGCCGGCATTACAGATCGCCCGTTTAGAACCCTATGTCATGCAATGGGTGCTGGGATGGCTGTATCCGAAATGCTCTCCTCCAATCCGGAGGTATGGCGGACGGATAAGTCGCGTCTGCGTATGGTACATAGCGATGAACCTGGGATCCGTTCCGTGCAGATTGCCGGATGCGATCCCGATGATATGGCTGCCGCGGCGCGGATTAACGTGGCCGGCGGCGCACAGATCATCGACATCAATATGGGATGCCCGGCCAAAAAAGTGAACCGGAAGCTTGCAGGGTCTGCGTTGCTGCAGTACCCGGATCTGGTTAAACAGATCCTCCACGCGGTGGTTAACGCAGTGGATGTGCCGGTAACGCTTAAGATTCGCACCGGCTGGGAGCCAGAACACCGTAACTGTGTAGAGATTGCCCAACTGGCCGAAGACTGTGGTATACAGGCCCTGACTATTCATGGCCGAACCCGTGCCTGCCTGTTCAACGGCAACGCGGAGTACGACAGCATTCGGGCAGTTAAGCAGAGTGTTTCCATTCCGATTATCGCGAATGGGGATATTACTGACCCGCATAAAGCCAGAGCAGTGCTCGACTACACCGGGGCCGATGCCCTGATGATAGGCCGCGCTGCTCAGGGGAGACCCTGGATCTTCCGGGAAATCCAGCATTATCTGGACACTGGGGAGTTGCTGCCGCCTTTGCCGCTTGGCGAGGTTAAGCGCTTGTTGATAGGGCATATTCGGGAATTGCACGGCTTTTATGGCCAAGGCAAGGGATTCCGGATTGCTCGTAAGCACGTGTCCTGGTATCTACAGGAACACGCCCCGAATGACCAGTTTCGGCGCACATTCAACGCCATAGAGGATGCCAGCGAACAGCTGGAGGCGTTGGAGGCATATTTCGAAAATCTTGCGTAACAAAAAAGAGCTGACAGAACTATGTTCGAACAACGCGTAAATTCTGACGTACTGACCGTTTCTACCGTGAACTCACAGGATCAAGTGACTCAAAAGCCTCTGCGTGACTCGGTTAAACAAGCACTGAAGAACTATTTTGCTCAACTGAATGGTCAGGACGTTAATGACTTGTATGAGCTGGTTTTGGCTGAAGTTGAACAGCCACTGTTGGACATGGTGATGCAATACACCCGTGGCAACCAAACCCGTGCTGCTCTGATGATGGGCATCAACCGCGGTACGCTGCGTAAGAAATTGAAAAAATACGGCATGAACTGATACTAGTCAGTCAGGTTGTTGAAAAAAGGCGCTTTATCTCATTTGATAAGCGCCTTTTTCTTTGTCTTTACACCGCATCAGCGCCGGCGTAATGCGAATGAGAATATTCGTCTACTCCTCTTCCTTCGTAACCCGTATTGTGTGATACAATACGCATTCCTGGAGCCGCCTTCGCTGGCCTACAGCCATCCTTCCGAAGCCTGATAGCAGCGCGAACCGCCCCTTCGAGTGTAAAGATTTAGTCAATTATGGAATCTGGCTAAACCATAATGATGTCTGGGTGTCTTAGTAGTCGTATCGCAATTGAGTGGATCCTTTATGCGTTACAGGTTGCTGCCCCCTACTGCATAAATGAGTTGATATGAAGCGTCCACAAGAATTCCGTTCGGCCCTGCTGCACCCGCGCTACTGGTTTACCTGGTTCGGCCTGGCCATTTTGTTCCTGCTGGTTCAACTGCCTTACCCGCTGCTGCACAAGCTCGGCATATGGATGGGCCGCACCTCGATGCGTTTCCTGAAACGCCGCGTCGCCATTACCCGCCGTAACCTGGAGCTGTGCTTCCCGGATATGGACGAGGCGCAACGCGAGCGCAAAGTGATCGGCAATTTCGAATCCCTCGGCATGGGTCTGCTGGAAACCGGTATGGCCTGGTTCTGGTCAGATAAACGCGTCAAACGCTGGTTCAACGTCTCCGGCATCAATCACCTGAAAATGGCGCAGCAGAATGAACGTGGCGTGCTGGTGATTGGCGTGCACTTTATGTCGCTGGAGCTGGGCGGCCGTGCTATGGGGCTGTGCCAGCCCATGATGGCGATGTACCGCCCGCACAACAATAAAGCGATGGAATGGGCGCAGACCAAAGGTCGCATGCGCTCCAACAAGGCGATGCTCGATCGCAAAGACCTGCGCGGCATGGTGCATGCACTGAAGCGCGGTGAAGCCGTGTGGTTCGCTCCGGACCAAGACTACGGCCCACGAGGCAGCGTATTCGCGCCGTTATTCGCCGTCGATCAGGCCGCCACCACCAGCGGCACCTTTATGCTGGCGCGTATGGCCAAGCCGGCACTGGTTCCGGTGGTATTAATCCGTCGCGAGAAAGGCCGCGGCTATGACCTGTTGATCCAGCCTGCCCTGGAAGATTACCCGATAGGCGATGAGCTCGCGGCGGCAGCCTATATGAACAAAGTGGTCGAGAAAGAGATCATGCGGGCACCGGAGCAGTACATGTGGCTGCATCGCCGCTTCAAAACCCGGCCGATCGGTGCGCCCTCACTGTACTGAGCCCAGATTCTGTTTCCCAGCCCGGCCAAAACGCCGGGCTTTTTTGTGCGTTGCGTTTAAAAAACCTGCTGTCGGCCCTTCGGCTTTGCTGTAACCTCTTTTTTTACCCGCACAGGAAAAGGAAACGATGAAAACTCACGTCCGCATTGCTCTGGTCGGTGACTACAAACCCCAGGCCGTATCTCACCAGGCCATCCCCGTCGCTCTCCAGCTCACCGCCGCACACCTTAACGTCGATATTCAATCCCACTGGCTGCCCACAGAAACCCTTACCGACACCTCGGTATTGCAGGATTATGATGCTATCTGGGTGGTACCCGGCAGCCCATACAACCATGACGACGGCGTCTTTATGACCATTCGCCATGCTCGCGAACAGAATATCCCCTTCCTCGGCTCCTGCGGTGGCTTCCAGTATGCGATTGTGGAATACGCTCGTAACGTTATGGGCTGGCACGATGCCGGACATGCGGAAACCGATACCGGCGGCCGGCTGGTTATCGCTCCGTTGAGCTGTTCGCTGGTGGAAAAAAGCGGGGACATTATTTTCCAGCCAGACACACTGGTCGCCCGCGCTTACGGCAAGCTGGAAACGCATGAAGGCTACCACTGCAATTTCGGCGTTAACCCGGAGTTCGTTGCCGATCTGCAGCAACACCCGCTGATTATCAGTAGCCATGACCACGAAGGCGACGTACGTTCGATAGAGCTGCCGGGGCACCGTTTTTACGCCGCTACGCTGTTCCAGTCCGAACGTGCCGCGTTGCGCGATGAGCTGTCGCCGCTGCTGGTCGAACTGATTAAAACCGCGGCTAACAGCTGAAAAAAAGCCCTCGTACGAGGGCTTGTAGTATTGCTCAATATCTTTACCACATCAGTTGGCCAATCAGCGGGGCGGCGATCACCGTGATAACCCCCGCCAACATCATCACCAGGCTGGAAACCACGCCTTCTTCCTGTCCCATTTCATAGGCTTTCGCCGTGCCGGCACCGTGCGACGACGCCCCCAGCCCGGCGCCCTTGGCCAGGCTGCTGCGCACCGCCAGCCGCAGGAACAGAATGTCCCCCACCGCCATGCCGAATACTCCGGTAATCACCACGAACAACGCCACTAAATCCGGCTGGCCCCCCATCTGTTTGGCGGCCTCCAGCGCAAACGGCGTGGTGATGGAACGCACCGCCAGGCTGCGCTGTACCTCTTCAGGCAGCGTTAGCAGCCGCGCCAGCCACACCGAGCTGTAAACCGCCACCAGCACCGCCGTCAATACCCCGGCGGTGAGCGACAGCCAGTGGCGGCGGATAATATGCAGGTTTTCATAGACCGGCACCGCAAACGCGATAGTCGCCGGCCCCAACAGCCACAGCAGCCAGTGCGTTTCACCGATGTAATCCTGATACGAGATATGCGTCACCACCAGCAGCAGCACCAGGATCATGGGGGTCAGCACCAACGGCATCAGCAGCAGAGTGCGATGGCGGCGATAGAGCTTCTTATTGGCGAAGTACAACGCCAGCGTCGCCAGAAAGCAGGCCAGGCTAAGGATAAAATCATTCATCGCGCTGTTTCCGCCGCTGCAGCCAAACCTCTAGACGGTATACCCGATCGACCACCAGCCCGGTTGCGCCGAGCGTCAGCATGGTACTGATCGCAATCACCAGAAAAATCTTCCAGCCCTCCACCATCAGCAACTGGGCATAGTTGACCACCGCCACCACCGCCGGGACAAAAAACAGCAGCATCTCTGCCAGCAGCCAGCGTGAACCGGCCCTGACCCAGCTCAACGGTAAAACTCTCAGCAGGATCAGCGCCAGCAACATCAGCATGCCGACAATGTTGGCGGGTAGCGGCAGATGAAATTGCTTTACCAACCGGTCGGCAATCAGAAACAGCACCGCGTACAAAACAACCTGAACCGGCACCTGCAGGCGGGTCAACAGAGAGGGGGCTGCGCGGCGTAACGCCAATGACATGGAAGATAACCTCAAAAAAATTCAAGGCTTGCAGTATACGCGGCCAGGAAACCTTGCCTGAAATGAATTAAAATCATCAATATCATGCCATCAGGGAATAGTTTCCCGCCGGTATTGCCCTGAGGAGAGCCCAACGTGGATGTCCGCACCCTGCGTTACTTCGTGGAAGTCGTGCGCCAGCAAAGCTTCACCCGCGCGGCGGAGAAACTGTTCGTCACCCAGCCGACCATCAGCAAGATGCTGCGGCATCTGGAAGAAGAGTTGGAGTGTACGCTGCTGATCCGCGAAGGACGCAAGCTGCACCTGACCGACAGCGGCCAGGCAGTGTACCAGCGTGGGTTGGCGATCCTGGATGAGTTCCGCCAACTGGAGGCCGAACTGGAAGACATCAGTTCGGTGAAAAAAGGCGTGTTGCGGCTGGGTATCCCGCCAATGGTCGGCCGGCAGATAGCAGATTTGATCCGCCAGTTTCGCCAGACCTATCCTGGCATTGAACTGAAAATTTCCGAGCTGGGCGGGTTGTCGGTCGAGCAGGCGGTGATGTCCGGAGAACTGGATCTGGCGATGACGATATTGCCCGTCGACC
Source organism: Serratia sp. TSA_198.1 (assembly GCF_052686505.1). Classification (NCBI taxonomy): domain Bacteria; kingdom Pseudomonadati; phylum Pseudomonadota; class Gammaproteobacteria; order Enterobacterales; family Yersiniaceae; genus Serratia; species Serratia sp. TSA_198.1. The sequence goes on along the minus strand of NZ_JBQZFP010000009.1, from coordinate 86,709 downwards.
TGGATCAACCGCTGACTTTCTTGCCGCTGCTGAGCCATCCGATGTGCGTGGTTGCGCCGCGTACGCCGCACTGGCTTAACCGCACCAGCATCGATATCGCCGAATTGGCCAACTGGCCGATCCTGATTTATAACGAGGACTTCTCGCTGTACAAAATGCTGATGAAGGCGTTCCGCCTGGCCGGTTTTGAACCGCAGATTGCCGTGCGTAGCGGGCAGTGGGATTTTCTGGCATCGATGGTACAGGCCGGGGTCGGCATCGCTACCCTGCCGGAGCCGGTTTGCCAGTGGCTGGATAAAGAAAACCTGATCTGGCTGCCGCTTGAGCCGCGGATGGAATGGCGTGTAGGGCTCATCTGGCGCCAGGGTAACTACCTGTCGCACGGCGCCCAGGCCTGGATCGCCTGCTGCCGCGACTACTGGCCGCCGATCAAATAACTGGGGCCGCGTCTGCGGCCCCGTTGGCATTACCCTTCGCGCTCTATCAGCAGCGCTTCCAGCAGGTCGAGATCGTGCAACAGCTTTTGCAGCGTCTCGTTGCTGATTTTCTGCGTTGCACGCAGGTGATACAGCTCCCCGCGCTCGGCGCGCAGTGCAGTCAGGCGGAAGCGTCGCTCGAGGTTCTCCAGCATCAGCGCATTTTCGATATCGTCTTTGGTGGTGATCCGCCGCCGCAACGTGCCCACGACCCGTGAACTGATCTCTTTCAGCACCTGCGGGTCGATGTTTTCTTCCACGTCGACGGCCAGGCGTTCTTCCATCTTGTTGATGCTTTCGATCGCCACTTCCGCCGCCATGGCAATCGCCATCCGCTCCTCGCTCTTGCTGGCGCTCTTGTCCGCCACCACTACGCCGCGCAGCAGCAACGGCAATGCCATCACGCCGACGATCAGTGAAAGCAGGATCACGCCGGCGGCGATGAACACCAACTGATAGCGCGCCGGGAAGGCGGTGCCGTCACTTAACAGCAGCGGAATCGACAGCACGCCGGCCAGCGTGATTGCCCCGCGCACCCCAGCGAACGACGCTATCCACAGCTCACGCGTACTGTAATCGCCAAACTGCAATGGCCGTTTTTTCATAAAACGCCGGCTGGCGTTTTTCATCAACCACAGCCAGGTAAAGCGCAACAACAACAACGCTGCGTAGATAATCGCCACATCGGCGAACAGGTACCAGGTCTGAATGGTCGGATCCAGCTCCGCCTGCAGGATTGAGGTTTCCAGGATCCCCGGCAGTTGCAGGCCCAACATGATGAACACCATGCCGTTAAACACGAACTCCAGCATCGCCCAGACGCTGTTGGCGCGCAGGCGCATCGCCAGTGGCGCATTGCGGATCACGCCGGACTGGCTGATGGTCATCCCCGCGGCAACCGCAGCCAGAATGCCGGAGACGCCGATATGTTCGGCAATCAAATAGGAAGCGAACGGCAACAGCAGCAGGAACACGATCTGCGTGGCCGGATCATCGCCGCTCCAGCGGCTCATCATCCGCAGCGATTTGCTGTAGCACCAGGTGACAGCCACACCGGCCAGCAGGCCGCCGATAGCGACCTTCAAGAACTCCAGGGTAGCGCCACCCACGGTAAACACCATGGTGCCCATCGCCACCGCGATGGCGAACTTGAGCGAAACCAGGCCGGACGCATCGTTCATCAGCGCCTCGCCTTCCAGCACGCCCATGATCGGTTTCGGAATACGCCCTTTACCGACGATGCCGCCCAGCGCCACGGCGTCCGTTGGCGACAGCACTGCCGCCAGCGCAAACGCCGCCACCAGCGGGATACCCGGCACCATGGCGTAAATCAGGTAACCGACCCCGACCACGGTAAGCAACACCAGCACCAGCGCCAGCCCCAGGATTTCACGGCCGTGATGCAGAAATTCGCGCGTTGGGGTTTTCCAACCGTCGGCAAACAGCAGCGGCGGGATAAACAGCACCAGGAACAGTTCGGGGTCAAAGTCGACATGCAGCCCGAAATGCGGCCAGGCCAGCAGAGCCCCGATGGCAATTTGCATTAACGGCAGCGGTATCTGGAACGGCAACATACGTGTCACCACCCCGGACAGGGAAACCACCAGGATCAAAATGAGGATTGTAAAAAATATTTCCATGCTTTCCTTAGACTCTCGGGTTCAGACTACATCTCTGATATATACCCCGATAGTAGATCACTTTTTTTACAGCGATTAAAGCTTGTTGTGCCTTTCAAAACGCAGCACAGAAAGAAGAAGACTTTTCTGAAGGGGAAGAAGGTCAGACTTTCCCCCACCCAACGGGTGGGGGAAACACAGCGGATTAAATCGCCCAACCGCCGGCATAGAACACCACCAGCGCCACCGCGATCAGCACGGTGCCGATATTCAGCTTGCGCCATTCACCGGAGCAAATGCGGCCAATCACCAGCGAGCTGAAGCCCAGCATGATACCGGTGACGATATTGCAGGTCAGCACGATAAACACCGCGCACAGCAGGCCGGACATGGCGTCGACAAAATCATTGAAGTCCAGCTTGGTGACGTTGCTCAACATCAGCAGGCCGACGTACATCAGCGCCGGTGCAGTAGCGTAAATCGGTACCAGATAAGACAGCGGCGACAAGAACAGGATCAGCAGGAACAGCAGGCCGACCACAGTTGCGGTCAGGCCGGTTTTACCGCCCGCCGCGGTGCCCGCTGCGGATTCGATATAGACCGCCGCCGGGGCCGCGCCCACCAGGCCGGAGAAAATGCTGCTCAGGGAATCCGAGGTCAGCGCCTTGCCGCCGTTGATGATCTGCCCGTCCTTATCCAGCAGGTTGGCCTGCCCGGCCACCGCGCGAATGGTGCCGGTAGCGTCAAACACTGCGGTCATCACCAGTGCCAGCACGCTCGGCAACACCACAGGTTGCAACGCACCCATAATATCCAGGCTGAAGATCAACGAATTGCCATTGGCGTCCGCCAGGCTTGGCATGGCGAACAGCCCCTGATATTTCACCGCGGGGTCAAACAGCAGGCCAATCACCGAAATGGCGATGATCACCAGCAAAATACCGCCGGGTACACGCAGTTTTTCCAACCCGAAAATCACCGCCAGACCGAGCAACGTCATCACCACCGGGAAAGAGGTGAATGCGCCCAGCGCCACCGGCAGGCCATCCAGCGGATTCTTCACTACCAGACCCACGCCGTTGGCGGCGATCAGCAGCAGGAAAAGACCGATGCCGATACCGGTACCGTGCGCCACGCCCATCGGCAAATTGCGCAAGATCCAGGAACGGATGCCGGTTATCGAGATGATGGTGAACAGCACGCCCATCAGGAAGACCGCGCCCAGCGCCACCGGGATGCTGATGTGCTGGCCCAGCACCAGGCTGAAAGCGGTAAAGGCGGTCAGGGAAATCGCACAACCGATGGCCATCGGCAGGTTAGCCCATAGCCCCATCAGCAATGAGCCGAGACCGGCGACCAGGCAGGTGGCAACAAACACCGCCGTTGGCGGGAAGCCCGCTTTGCCCAACATGCTCGGCACCACGATCACCGAGTAAACCATCGCCAGGAAAGTGGTTAATCCCGCCACCACTTCCTGACGCACGGAGCTGCCGCGTGCGGAAATATTAAAATAGCCATCAAGCCCGCCTTTTGGTTTAACGGCGTTGTTCGCTTGAGAATTCGACATGTTGCTGTCCCCTGTATTTCATTGCCAGCCCGTTTCACAAGGCTTGTTATTCCGCCCACGCATGTTCATTACGGAATCGTTTCCATCACGTCAGCTTCCCTGCCCTTCGGCCGCACCGCCCATCGGCGTGGCGTTAAAAGGCAAACGTTTAACTCTCATCGCGTGATACGGGTGATTTATGGTGGTTTATTCAAGGCAAACGATTATCCGGCCTTCCATACCCTCTGATCAACCAAGATCGCGGCAATTCATGCAGAAAAGCGCCGGGATCAATCATTATCGAAATGGCGAGATTTGTCACATAGGTAAATCCGATGGGGCGCCCCCGGCTCAGGGGGCAAAAACCGGCTACTGAGCCTGTGCGGCTTTTTCATCCATGTACATCAGTTCCCAGATATGGCCGTCCAAATCCTGGAAACCGTGGCCGTACATAGAACCGTAATCCTGCGGCTGATTATAGGTATTGCCGCCGGCGGCAATCGCCTTGCGCACCAGGCTGTCCACCGCCGCCCGGCTGGGCTGCGACAGGCAAAGCAGCACTTCGGTCGCCCTCCTGGCATCGCCAATCGGGTTCGGGGTGAACATTTTGAATTTATCGTGAGTCAGCAACATTACATAAATGGTCTCGCTGACCACCATGCAGGCGGCGGTATCATCGGTAAACTGCTGATTAAAGCTGAAACCCAACTGGGTAAAAAACTCGATGGATGCGGGCAAATTGTCCACCGGCAGGTTAACAAAAATTTGCGTAGGCATAGGCTATCTCCGAACAGACGTTAACCCGTCAAGTATAGTTCATGCCCTCAGCTCAGCAGTTCATAAGGGCCGCCCTGCTCCAGTGCCCGCTGGTAGGCTGGCCGGGTATGGATACGCTGCAGATAGCCGCGCAGCTTCGGGCAATTGTCCAGCGAACCGCGCGCCGCCATCGCTTCCAGCGGAAAGCTCATCTGGATATCCGCCGCGCTGAATTCATTGCCGACAAACCAGGTGCTTTTGCTCAGGTGCTGCTCAAGATAATCGCGATGCGTGGCGATCTGTTTGTCCAGATATTCCCGCTGAACCCCTTTGCCAATCGCCCCCGCTAGCGGCCGCAACAACCAGGGGACCGGCGATTGCCCCAGGCGGCTGAATACCAGCTTCATGACCTGCAGCGGCATCAGCGATCCTTCCGCATAATGCAGCCAGTAACGGTATTGTTGGCGAGCATGATGGTCGGTCGGGATAAACAGCCCCTGGGCATCGTAGGCTTCTTGCAAATATTCGATAATGGCGCCGGATTCCGCCAGGGTCAGATCGCCATCGACAATCACCGGGGATTTGCCCAACGGGTGGATCTTTTTCAGCTCCGGCGGCGCCAGCAGGGTTTGCGGATCGCGTTGGTAACGCTGTACCTGATAAGGCACACCCAGTTCTTCCAGAAACCACAAGATACGCTGCGAGCGTGAATTATTCAGATGGTGCACGATAACCATGAAGTTTCTCCAATCCGTTGCCAACCCAGTTCGCCAGTCTGCACGCCGTTACCGATTTGCAGCGACACGGTGCGCAGCCTCAGTCGATCGTCAGTGATGCGGTAAAGCGGATCTGATGCCATTGCGCTCCCCTTTAAGAATCACCTTTAAAGGGTAGTGGCGATTATTCCAGCACGCCAGCCTTCAAAATTAAGTCAATTTATTTGAATTAAATACTCAAAACTCTCCGATTTTCTCTTTGGGCATGCAGGTCTATTATTCAACGCATCGAGAGGATACAACCTCTCATCTGACAAATACCCTGAGGATTGAATCATGAAGAACATCAAAATTTTTGCTACCGCTCTGTTGCTGACTACCGCTTCTTTCGCTTCCGTTGCCGCTGAGCAGCCTTCCAGCCAACCTGCGGCCGACGCTCAGAAAATCGGTGTCGTCTCCGTTGCCGGTGCCTCTAACCTGAGCGCACTGGAAGCCGAACTGGCTAACAAGGCCGCTGCATCAGGCGCCAGCTCTTACCGCATCATCGCCGCCGGTGGCCAGAACAAACTGCACGGCACCGCTGAAATCTTCAACTGATCGTCAGACAGCCCACTGACGGAAGAAAGAAGCCCCGCGAGGGGCTTTTCTCGTTTCTAGCGCGCATCAAAACGCGTCGCCAGCTTCTGCAGGCGAAATTGCTCGGTGATGTAATCGACAAACGCCCGGGTTTTGCTGGGCAGAAATTTGGTAGTGGGAAAGTAAAGATAGACGCTGCCGCGATCGACATACCAGGCTGGCAGCACCCGCAATAAGCGACCACTTTCCAGATAAGGCAAGGCGCTTGGCATGGAGATCAACGCAATGCCCAGCCCCATTTCCGCCGCTCGCGCCGCCGCCTCCGGCTCATTCACCGTCATGTTAACGGTCATCAAGGGCGCCCGCTGTTCGTTATCCGCATTACGCAGCGGCAGGTTGCGAATCCGCCCGGTTTGCGGCGAACGGATAAAAATCCCCGCGTGGTTCGCCAACTGTTCCGGTTGGCTCAAAAGCGGATGACGCCGCAGATACTCCGCCGAGGCCACCAATACCCCGTGGGCCGGCGCCAATTCACGCGCAATCATTCCCTGCGCCAATTCAATACCGCCGCCAATTGCGGCGTCGAAGTGTTCGCCAATCATATCCACTTTGCGATTGTCAAAATGCCAGTCTGGCACGATCGCCGGGTAACGTGACAAAAACGCCGGCAACAGAGGCATCACGAAATGCAGACCGAAAGCGGTACCCATGCTGACCTTTAGCGTACCTGCCGCGACAGAGCCACTGCTGTTCACCCTTTTCAGCGCGCACTGGATCGACTGCAAACCGCCGCTCACTTCCTGAAGAAAACGTTCCCCCTCTTCGGTCAGGATCAACTTGCGCGTGTTGCGCTGGAATAGCCGTACACCCACCAGCGTCTCCAGCTTGGTGACATTTTTCCCCACCGCCGCAGAGCTGATGCCCAGCTTGCGGCCGGCAGCGGAAAAACTGCCGTTTTCCGCGCTGCTGACAAAACATTCCAGATGGCCGAGCATGGCTTTCCTCTGTTGATTTCAAACCTATGGTTTAAGCTGATTATAGCGCTTTGGGGCTAGTGGCCACGTTGCGTTTCTCCGATACTGGTCCGGTAGATTTTTTAACCTTACCCACTCTGGAGAAACATCATGTCAGCAACCCTCTCTCTGCAAGGCAAAGTCGCATTCGTTCAGGGCGGTTCACGCGGTATCGGCGCCGCCATCGTCAAACGGCTGGCGCACGATGGTGCCGCGGTGGCATTCACCTACGCAGCTTCCGCCGACCGGGCCGATGCCGTGGTGAGTGAAATCGCCGCCGCCGGCGGCAAGGCTATCGCCATCAAAGCCGACAGCGTCGACGCCGCCGCAGTACAGCAGGCGGTACGCCAGGCGGTGAACAGCTTCGGCAATCTGGACATTCTGGTGAACAACGCCGGGGTGTTTACCTTGGGCAGCACCGAAGAACTGGCGCTGGAAGATCTGGACCGTATGCTCGCGGTGAACGTACGCAGCGTCTTTGTTGCCAGCCAGGAAGCTGCGCGCCATATGAACGACGGTGGCCGCATCATTCACATCGGCAGCACCAACGCCGAGCGCGTGCCCTTTGGCGGCGCCGCCGTTTACGCGATGAGCAAATCCGCGCTGGTCGGCCTGACCAAGGGCATGGCGCGCGATCTCGGCCCACGCGGTATCACCGTCAACAACGTGCAGCCCGGCCCGGTGGATACCGAGATGAACCCGGACGACGGCGATTTCGCCGAGCAGTTGAAACAGCTGATGGCCATCGGCCGCTACGGTAAAGACGAAGAGATCGCCAGCTTTGTCGCCTATCTGGCCGGCCCGCAAGCGGGCTACATCACCGGAGCCAGTCTGAGCATCGACGGCGGCTTCTCGGCTTAAGGTTGGCAGAAAAGCAAAAAGCCCCGAAAAGGGGCTTTTTTATTGGCTTCAGACAGCCCGATATCAGAAAGGAATATCGTCGTCGAAGTCCATTGGCGGTTCGTTGCTGCTGGCTGCCGGCGCGTTGTTCTGCGCTGGGCGCGCCTGCTGGCCGCCGCTGAACTGGTTGCCACCCTGTGGTTGCTGAGGCTGGCCCCAACCGCCCTGGCCGCCTGCTGCCTGACCACCGCCTGCAGGTGCGCCGCCGCCTTGACGGCCGCCCAGCATCTGCATGGTGCCGCCAACGTTAACCACAACTTCGGTGGTGTATTTTTCTACGCCAGCCTGATCGGTCCATTTACGGGTCTGCAGGGCACCCTCGATATACACCTGGGAACCTTTACGCAGATATTCGCCCGCAACTTCAGCCAGCTTGCCGAACAACACAACGCGGTGCCACTCGGTTTTTTCTTTCTGCTCGCCAGTCGCCTTGTCACGCCAGCTTTCGGAGGTCGCCAGGGTAATGTTGGCCACTGCGCCGCCATTCGGCATGTAACGGACTTCCGGGTCTTGGCCCAGATTCCCGACCAGAATTACTTTGTTTACGCCTCTGCTGGCCATGAGAACTCTCCTGATGATTGATTTTTACACAGTATAAACGAGTAAGTTTAACACGCTCAGCCTGAAACGACACCCGTGTTGATAACTGCGTATTGTATTCCAGAATTGTCCTTTCGAACGACCTTGTTGCATTCGTATACTGGATATTCATTCAGGTTTTTTTGTGTCATAATTATGCGTTTCGTACTGGCTGTGCCGGTTTTTTGCGCGGTTGATCACAAAATCACCCGCACTAAACCCAGACAGGCGCGGTGTATCATCAAGACGGGAAGTGTAAATGGACAATATCGAAGTTCGTGGTGCTCGAACCCATAATCTCAAAAACATCAACCTGATTATCCCGCGTGACAAGCTGATCGTCGTCACCGGTTTGTCCGGTTCAGGCAAGTCCTCGCTGGCTTTTGATACCCTGTATGCCGAAGGGCAGCGCCGCTACGTCGAGTCGCTCTCCGCCTATGCACGCCAGTTTCTTTCGCTGATGGAAAAACCGGACGTCGACCATATTGAAGGTCTGTCGCCGGCGATTTCCATCGAGCAGAAATCCACCTCGCATAACCCGCGATCCACGGTCGGCACCATCACCGAGATCCACGATTACCTGCGCCTGCTGTTCGCCCGCGTCGGCGAACCGCGCTGCCCGGATCACCATGTGGAACTGGCGGCGCAAACCGTCAGCCAGATGGTGGACAACGTTCTCAGCCAGCCGGAAGGCAAACGCCTGATGCTGCTGGCACCGGTGGTGAAAGACCGCAAGGGCGAGCACACCAAAACGCTGGAAAACCTGGCGACCCAGGGCTATATCCGCGCGCGCATCGACGGCGAAGTGTGTGACCTCTCGGATCCGCCGAAGCTTGAGCTGCAGAAAAAGCACACCATTGAAGTGGTGGTCGATCGCTTCAAGGTGCGTGAAGATCTGGCGCAGCGCCTGGCGGAATCGTTCGAAACCGCGCTGGAGCTGTCCGGCGGCACGGCGGTAGTGGCCGACATGGACGACGAAAAAGCGGATGAGCTGCTGTTCTCCGCCAACTTCGCCTGCCCGATCTGCGGCTACAGCATGCGCGAGCTGGAACCGCGTCTGTTCTCGTTCAACAACCCGGCCGGCGCCTGCCCGACCTGTGACGGCCTGGGCGTGCAGCAGTTCTTCGATCCGGAACGCGTGGTGCAGAACCCCGAGCTTTCGTTGGCCGGCGGTGCGATCCGCGGTTGGGATCGTCGCAACTTTTATTATTTCCAGATGCTGCGTTCGCTGTCGGAACATTATGCCTTCGACGTCGAAGCGCCGTTCAACTCTCTGGACGCCAACGTGCAGAAAGCGGTGCTGAGCGGTTCCGGCAAAGAGTCGATCGAGTTCAAATACATTAACGATCGCGGTGATACCACCGTGCGCCGCCACCCGTTCGAAGGCGTGCTGCACAACATGGAACGCCGTTATAAAGAGACGGAATCCAGCGCGGTGCGCGAAGAGCTGGCGAAGTTTATCAGCAACCGCCCTTGCGCCTCGTGTCACGGCACTCGCCTGCGCGAAGAAGCGCGCAACGTGTTTGTCGAAGACACCACGCTGCCGGAAATCTCCGATCTGAGCATCGGCCACGCCATGACCTTCTTCCAGAACATGAAGCTCAGCGGCCAGCGCGCCCAGATCGCCGAAAAAGTCCTGAAAGAGATTGGCGACCGCCTGAAATTCCTGGTGAACGTCGGGCTTAACTACCTGTCGCTGTCTCGCTCGGCGGAAACCCTGTCCGGCGGCGAGGCGCAGCGTATTCGTCTGGCCAGCCAGATCGGCGCCGGCCTGGTGGGCGTAATGTACGTTCTTGATGAGCCGTCGATCGGCCTGCACCAGCGTGACAACGAACGCCTGCTGGAAACGCTGATCCACCTGCGTAACCTGGGCAACACGGTGATCGTGGTCGAGCATGACGAAGACGCCATCCGCGCCGCCGATCACGTGATCGATATCGGCCCCGGCGCCGGTGTGCATGGCGGCCAGGTGGTGGCGGAAGGTACCGTCGAAGACATCATGGCGCAGCCCGAATCGCTGACCGGCCAGTTCCTCAGCGGCAAACGCGAGATTGCCATCCCTGAGCAGCGCGTACCTGCCGATCCGACCAAGGTGTTGAAGCTGAGCGGCGCGCGCGGCAACAACCTGAAAGACGTGACGCTGACGCTGCCGGTGGGGCTGTTTACCTGCATCACCGGGGTCTCCGGCTCAGGCAAATCCACGCTGATCAACGACACGCTGTTCCCGATCGCCCAACGCCAGCTCAACGGCGCCACCATTGCCGAACCTGCGCCGTTCCGCGAAGTGACCGGCCTCGAACATTTCGACAAAGTGATCGACATCGATCAGAGCCCGATCGGCCGCACCCCGCGCTCCAACCCGGCCACCTACACCGGCATCTTCACCCCGGTGCGCGAGCTGTTCGCCGGCGTACCGGAGTCGCGCAGCCGCGGCTATAACCCAGGCCGCTTCAGCTTCAACGTCAAGGGCGGGCGCTGCGAGGCCTGTCAGGGCGATGGCGTGATCAAGGTGGAAATGCACTTCCTGCCGGATATCTACGTGCCCTGCGACCAGTGCAAAGGCAAGCGCTATAACCGTGAGACGCTGGAAGTGAAGTACAAAGGCAAGAGCATCCACGAAGTGTTGGAGATGACCATCGAAGAAGCGCGCGATTTCTTCGACGTGGTGCCGGCGCTGGCGCGCAAGCTGCAAACGCTGATGGACGTCGGCCTGTCCTACATTCGCCTCGGCCAGTCGGCGACCACGCTGTCCGGCGGTGAGGCGCAACGCGTCAAGCTGGCGCGCGAGCTGTCTAAACGCGGTACCGGCCAGACGCTGTATATCCTTGATGAGCCGACCACCGGTCTGCACTTCGCCGATATCCAGCAACTGCTGGCGGTGCTGCATCAGCTGCGCGATCAGGGCAACACCATCGTGGTGATTGAGCACAACCTGGACGTGATTAAAACGGCGGACTGGATTGTCGACCTGGGGCCGGAAGGCGGCAGCGGCGGCGGTGAAATCCTGGTCTCCGGCACGCCGGAAACCGTGGCCAACTGCGAAGCTTCGCATACCGCGCGCTTCCTCAAGCCGTTACTGAAAATGAAGAAATAACCTTTCTTGCCGGCGGGCCCTTTTGCGGCCCGCCATTTTAACCGTTCTGCCCAAATTAAAGAGAAACAGGCAAGATTTAGACATTTTCAGGCATTTCCCTCCCTGCTCGCCCCTTTTATCATCAATGTTCCCTCTGCGCCGCCCGTATGACCTGGGCCGCGTCTCACCGGCACTCTGCCGCCGGAAAGCATTCTCCCCCCATTCACTGATGACTGGAGTTACCATGAACATTACGCATGCCTATGCCGCGCATGACGCGAAGTCAGCGCTCGTACCTTTCGATTACACACCGCGTGCCCTACGCGACCACGATGTGCAAATCGAAGTTCTGTTCTGTGGCGTTTGCCATTCGGATCTGCACCAGGCCCGCAACGAATGGAACAACTCGATTTTCCCGGTGGTGCCCGGCCATGAAATTGTTGGCCGCGTGACCGCCGTCGGCAACCACGTATCCCGCCATCAGGTTGGCGATCTGGTCGGCGTCGGCTGCATGGTCGATTCCTGTCGCAGCTGCCCTAGCTGTGACGAAGGGCTGGAGCAATACTGTGAAAACGGCTTTACCGGCACCTATAACGGCCAGGATCGGCAAACCGGCGCCATCACCTACGGCGGCTACTCAACCGCTATGGTGGTGGATCAGGACTTTGTGCTGCGGGTGCCGGCAAACCTCGATCCGGCCGGCGTCGCGCCGCTGCTTTGCGCCGGTATCACCACCTATTCGCCACTGCGCCAATGGGGTGCAGGGCCAGGCAAGAAGGTCGGTATCGTCGGCCTAGGCGGCCTGGGGCATATGGGGGTCAAGCTGGCGCGGGCAATGGGCGCTCATGTGGTGCTGTTCACCACGTCGGCTTCCAAAGTTGAAGACGCCAAACGCCTCGGCGCTCATGAGGTAGTGATCTCGCGCAACCCGGAAGAAATGGCGCAGCACACCAACAGCTTCGATTTTATTCTCAACACGGTGGCGGCTCAGCACGATCTGAACCCGTTCCTCAACCTGCTGCGGCGTGATGGCACCTTGACGCTGGTCGGTGCGCCGGAACATGACCACCCGTCACCGCAGGTGTTTAACCTGATCATGAAACGCCGCCGCCTCGCCGGTTCACTGATCGGCGGTATTGCAGAAACCCAGGAGATGCTGGATTTCTGCGGCCAGCACGGCATTACTTCGGATATCGAACTGATCCCGATGCAGCAAATCAACGAAGCCTATGAGCGCATGCTGAAAAGCGACGTGAAATACCGTTTCGTGGTGGATATCAACTCTCTGCGAGCATAATGCTACGGGCGCCCACTGCGGCGCCCGTTTTTTGTTATAGCTGTTTAATCACCCGCGCCGGATTGCCGCCGACCACGCAGTTGGCCGGTACGTCTTTGGTGACGACCGCCCCAGACGCCACCACCACGTTATCTCCCAGAGTAACGCCGGGGTTAATGACCGCCCTGCCGCCGATCCAGACATTATTGCCAATGCTTACCGGTTTGCCGAACTCCGCACCGCCGACGCGGGTTTGCGCATCCAGCGGATGGGTAGCGGTATAAATATGCACCCCCGGCGCCAACAGGCAGTTATCACCAATATGCACTTCGCACACATCCAGGATGACGCAGTCAAAATTGGCGTAAAAATTCTTCCCCAGATAGATGTTATAACCGTAATCGCAGCGGAACGTCGGTTCGATGGTTCCCCCCTGATACTGGCCCAACAGCGCCGTCAGCCACTGTTTACGCAGATCGCCCTCGTCCGGGGATGAATGGTTGTAATGGTGCACCAGTTGGCGCGCACGCTTGCGTTCGCTGCGCAGCAGCTCGTCACCGGCATCGTACAGTTCGCCGGCAATCATCTTGCGTTTTTCTTCACTCATGGCCATCTCACGGCATCCTTTGGTCTCGCGGCTCATCGATTAAAAAGCCTAGTCCTTCCTGGTGCGCAATGAAACGGGAACGTTCCCATTCTCGAATCGCGATCACAATTTAAAGAGAAAAAAGGAGACAACGGAACGGAAAAGGCAGGCGGCCACGCCTGCCCTGACGGTTAAGCGCGCAGTTCCTGCCGCACGTGGTCGGGTAACCCTTCCAGCACCAGCTGATATGAACTGTCGATCAAGGTGTAAAATTGCGAGTTCGGCAGGTTACCGTCGAGAAACACCGTATTCCAGTGCGCCTTGTTCAGGCCAGCGCAGGCGACGATCTCCGGGTGATGCTCGCGCAGACTTTCCGCCAACTCCGGGCTTGATTTCACCGCCAGGGCCGGCCGGCCCTGTACCTCGCACACCATGGCGAACATCACGTCGCCGACCTTGATCTGGCTGGCCTGCCACTGGTTCTGGTCGCTTTGTTCCGCGCCCGGCTTCGCCATGCAGTATTCCAGCAGTGCTGTGTTATTCATTGGGTTACTCCCCCTGTAAAGTGGCCACAATACGGCGTGAACCGCCGTGGATGCGGTGCTCCCCCAGCCAAATTCCCTGCCATGTGCCCAACATCAGCCGCCCATGGCCGACGGGCAGCATCAAAGATGTGCCCAGCAGCGAGGATTTGATGTGTGCCGGCATGTCGTCCAGCCCTTCGTAGTCGTGCTGATAGGGTGCGTTCTCGGGTACCTGACGCAGGAAATGCTGCTCCATATCGGCTCGCACCGTGGGATCGCAGTTCTCGTTGAGCGTCAGCGAGGCCGAGGTATGCTGCAACAACAGATGCAGCAGGCCGGTTTGCAGGCGGTGTAAGTGGGTTAACTGGTCGGTAATCTCTTCGGTAACCAGATGAAAACCACGCGCTTTTGCGCTGAGGATAAGCGTTTGCTGATGCCACATGAGTGAGCGCCCCTCAATCAGTATATTCTCTATCCGGTTTGCGGCAACTTTGGCGGCAAACCGACAACAAAAAAGGAGCGATATCGCTATCGCTCCTCAGACTGCTGACAAAGCCCGTTATTAGGGAGAGCGTGCCGAAGGGGTCGTAGCGGCTTGCCCGCCGGAGCGCCCCTCGGTGCGCTAGGCCCGGGTATCTCAGGTTCAAAGACAACTTTGTCATCAAACTCAGGAGCGATATCGCTATCGCTCCTTTGCGAACGTCAGTTCACCCTAACAACATTACTGCACCGCGGCAAACGCCTCGGCCACCTGATGCACGTTGTTGTGGTTCAGGCCAGCCATGCAAACGCGCCCGCTGTGGATCAGGTAGACGCCGAACTCTTCACGCAGGCGATCAACCTGCGCCGCGCTGAAACCGGTGTAGCTGAACATGCCACGCTGCTGCAGCAGGTAATCGAAGTTACGCTGCGGCAACGCGATTTTCAGCGCCTCTACCAGCGTTTTGCGCATCTCAAGGATACGGGTGCGCATGCTTTCCACTTCCGCCAGCCACTGGGCCTTCAACTGCGTATCGTTCAGCACCTTCGCCACCACCTGCGCACCGAAGTTCGGCGGGCTGGAGTAGTTGCGACGTACGGTGGCCTTCAATTGCCCCAGCACGCGTCCGGCGGCTTCTTCGCTTTCGCACACTACCGACAGGCCGCCGACGCGTTCGCCATACAGCGAGAAGATTTTCGAGAATGAGTTACTCACCAGGCACGGCAGGCCGGCGGCGGCGATAGTGCGGATAGCGTAAGCATCTTCGGTGATACCGCCGCCAAACCCCTGATAGGCGATATCGAGGAACGGGATCAGCTCACGCTCGGCGATCACCTTGACCACCTCGTCCCACTGGGCATTGGTCAGGTCAGAGCCGGTCGGGTTGTGGCAGCACGGATGCAGCAGCGCGATGCTGTGTTTCGGCAGCTGTTTCAACGCGCTCAACATGGCGTCGAACTTCACGCCCAAGCTTTCGCCATCAAAGTACGGGTAGGTGTTCACTTTGAAACCGGCCCCGCCGAAGATGGCGATATGGTTTTCCCAGGTAGGATCGCTGACCCACACCTGCGAATCCGGGAAGTAGCTTTTCAGGAAGTCGGCACCCACTTTCAGCGCGCCGGAACCGCCGACGGTCTGAATGGTGGCGATGCGCCCCTGCTGCAGCATCGGGTGCTCGGCACCGAACAGCAGATGCTGAATGGCAGTACGGTAAGGCAGCAGGCCTTCCATCGGCAGGTAGACCGACGCGCCCTGATCCACGCTGTTCAACTGCGCTTCCGCTGCGGCAACCGCCTTCATCTGCGGGATAATACCCCGCTCGTCATAGTAAAGGCCGATACTCAGGTTAACCTTGTGCGCACGTGTGTCTTTTTTGAATTTTTCCATCAGCGACAGGATAGGATCGCCTGCATAGGCATCAACGTTCTGGAACACGGGGTCGTTCTCCTAGATTGGGTTATTCAGAAGGTACAGATTCAAACGCTGTAACGACCAGGGCGATGGTTCATCGCGATAATCAGATTCAGCACCATTGCACCTAATATAGACGCAATTAGCAGGGAAATATTCACCACAAACAGTGAGGCTAACACGATAGAAATATCGACCGCCATTTGCAATTTGCCGGCGCGCAAACCGTATTTATCCTGCAGATACAGCGCGAGAATATTGACGCCGCCCAGGCTGGCCTTATGGCGAAATAATACAATAAACCCTAACCCCATGATCATGCTACCGAACACCGTTGCATAAAAAGGCTGCAGGCGGTCGAAATGGATGAAATAGGGGTGCAAATCGGAAAATATCGACACCAGCGCCACCGAGCAGAAGGTTTTGACGGTGAACGCCCACCCCATACGGCGGATCGCCAGATAATAGAACGGCAGGTTAAGCAAAAAGAACGCTACGCCGAACGACAGCGGTGTCAGGTAATTGATTAAGAAGGCCAATCCGGCGGTGCCACCGGTCAGCGCGCCGGCCTGCCGCAGCAGGATCACGCCGAACGACACCATCAGCGTGCCGATCAGGATCGCCAGCACGTCTTCCAGCAGAGTATGGGAAATATTGTCTTCAGGGCTGATGCAGTTATCCATGGTGTTATTACTCAAAGTAGGTTGCCATCACCGCCCGGTGAACCGGGTTTGTACGCTGAATAATGCAAAAGCCACACCATAAGATAAGTAAAACAGCCGTCATCATGCGATTTCGCAGGATGTTCGGCATTTACGCACAATAAGCCGCTGTTTTTATTTAAAATAAAAAATGCACAAAATACGCATAAAAAACAAAACAACCGCAAGCATCACGCATTAAATGCAGATTTATAGACCAACCTCCGCATTAAATGCCCATTAATGGTGCAGATCGCCCCTAAATGGTTCATTAAATGGATGCGGCAATGTCCGATCAGCGCGCTACCGGCAGCAGTCCGTTTTCTTTCAGCCGATTCAGTACCACCGCGGTTTTCACGTGCGCTACGCTCTTGTGCATAGACAGAGTCTTGCTGATAAAGTCGCTCAGCGCTGCCAGATCGGCCACGGCCACCTTTAACAGATAGTCAGCGTCGCCGGTGGTTTTATAGGCGTCGAGAATAGCGTCAACCTCTTCCAGCATGCGATGAAAGCTGTCCACATGCTCCTGGGCATGGTTGGTCAGGCTCACTTCGATTAACCCCACCATGCCCAACCCAACGGCCTCCGGCGCCAGCCGCGCATGGTAGCCGCGGATCAACTGAGCCTGTTCCAGGCTGATGCGCCGCCGTGAGCACTGGGAAGCGGACAACCCCACCAGCTCGCTCAATTCCTGATTGGTCAGACGGCCATTGGCCTGTAACAGCGTCAGGATTTTCATATCAAAATCGTCAATGTTGTACATAGCCACCTGTAAACCCGTTAAGAAATGTTGACGTTACAGACTATCAGTTTTTTTGCCCCTGTAATCCCCCCGTTTTGATTCCCCGGCGACGCCTCACAATTTCATTGCACCACCCTGGCCCATTTCCGGTCATCACAGGCACCCAATACGGGCATTACGTGCGAGAAATAAGGTTAAAACGCCATAAATTCTGCAATAAACACAGTTTAATGCACGGTTCGTGAGTTAAAGTGAAAAAATAATTAAATAACGTTTTCAGCAGGTTATTAGTGATGTGTCCCCATCCCCATACTCACTGGCCCGATAGTTGCTAAATCCCCAGCGACACGCATTTACCTTTTTGGGGAACACAGATGGACAATCATCAGTCAGAAAACCAGTTGAAAAGAGGGTTAAAAAACCGTCATATCCAGCTGATCGCTCTCGGCGGCGCCATCGGCACCGGTCTGTTTCTCGGCATTGCCCAGACCATAAAAATGGCTGGCCCCTCGGTGCTGCTCGGTTACGCCATCGCCGGGGTTATCGCCTTCTTTATCATGCGCCAACTGGGTGAAATGGTGGTGGAAGAGCCGGTGGCCGGTTCCTTCAGCCATTTTGCCAATAAATACTGGAGCGGCTTTGCCGGCTTTATGTCCGGCTGGAACTATTGGGTACTGTACGTGCTGGTGAGCATGGCGGAACTCACCGCCGTGGGCATTTACGTACAGTACTGGTGGCCGGAAATTCCGACCTGGGTCTCCGCAGCGGTATTCTTTGTGGCGATCAACGCCATCAACCTGACCAGCGTCAAAGTGTACGGCGAGATGGAGTTCTGGTTTTCCATCATCAAAGTGGCGGCGATCATCAGCATGATCGCATTTGGCGCCTGGCTGTTGGCCAGCGGGCACGGCGGGCCGGACGCCAGCGTGGCCAACCTGTGGCAATACGGCGGTTTCTTCCCTAACGGCATCAGCGGCCTGGTGATGGCAATGGCGGTGATCATGTTCTCGTTCGGCGGTCTGGAGCTGGTCGGCATTACCGCCGCCGAAGCAGATAACCCGGAGAAAAGCATCCCACAAGCCACCAATCAGGTGATTTACCGTATTCTGCTGTTTTATGTCGGCGCACTGGCGGTGCTGCTGTCACTGTATCCGTGGCAGAAGGTGGTGGAAGGCGGCAGCCCGTTCGTCCTGATCTTCCATGCGCTGGACAGCAATCTGGTGGCGACGCTACTGAACATGGTGGTGCTGTCCGCCGCCCTGTCGGTGTACAACAGCTGCGTGTACTGCAACAGCCGCATGCTGTTTGGGCTGGCGAAACAAGGCAACGCCCCCCGCGCACTGCTGAAGACCAACCGGCGCGGCATTCCGCTGGCGGCGCTGAGCGTGTCGGCGCTGGTGACCGCACTGTGCGTGCTGCTCAATTACCTGATGCCGGGCAAGGCGTTTGAATTGCTGATGGCGTTGGTGGTGTCCGCATTGGTGATCAACTGGGCAATGATCTGCATTACTCACCTGAAGTTTCGGCGCGCCAAGCGGCTGGCCGGGCAGCAAACGCGTTTCCAAAGTTGGGGTTACCCGTTCACCAATCTGATTTGTCTGCTGTTTTTAGCCGGGATTTTGGTCATTATGTTTATGACGCCAGGCATCCGGATTTCGGTATGGTTGATTCCGGTTTGGCTATTGGTGCTGGCGGCAAGCTATCTGCTGAAGAAAAAGAACGCCGCCGCACCGGGCGCCATTGCTGAATCCAATAACGTATAAGCAAGGGAAACAGATGAAAAAGCTATTACCTCTCGCACTGCTGGTCGCCGCAGGGAGCGCCAGCGCCCAATCCCATCTGGATAAGGTGACACAACAGGGCACGCTGGAAGTGTGCACCACCGGCGATTACAAGCCCTACACCTTTTTGAAGGAAGACGGCAGCTACGAAGGCATTGATATCGCCATGGCGGAATCGTTGGCCAAGAGCCTGGGCGCCAAAGTGAAGTGGGTGAAAACCAGTTGGAAAACCCTGACGCCGGACTTTGTCGCCGGCAAGTGCGACATCGCCATGGGCGGCATTTCCGTCACGCTACAGCGGCAAAAACAGGTGTTCTTCGCCGATAAGCTGGATACCGACGGCAAAATCCCGCTGGTGCGCTGCACCGACGTGAAGAAATACCGGACGGTCGAGCAGATCAACAAGGCATCCGTGCGCCTGCTGGAACCGGCGGGCGGCACCAACGAAGCGTTCGTACATGCTTACCTGCCCGACGCCAAGCTGACGTTGACCCATGATAACGTGGGTATTTTTCAGCAGTTAGTGGACAAGAAAGCCGATGTGATGATTACCGACGCTTCCGAGGCGCTGTATCAGCAAAAACACTATCCGAAACTGTGCGCGGTCAATCCGGACAAACCGCTGCAATACGGCGAGAAGGCCTATATGTTGCCGCGTGATGATCTGAGCTGGAAGCTGTATGTGGATCAGTGGCTGCACCTGGCCAAAGCGACCGGCGAGTATCAGAGCATTATCGATCAGTGGCTGGCGGTAAAGAAGTAACGCGTTGAAGATTAGGGCCGGCACCTTGCCGGCCCACGACAGGTTATTCGCCGATATATTCCATCGCTACGCGCTGTGTCAGCTTGGTAATCAGCTCATAGGCGCTGATGCCGGTACAGGCAGCAATGCGCTCAACCGGCAACGCCTTGCCCCATAGCACCACTTCATCACCGACCTTATCGGTAGCGTTTGGCCCGAGATCGACCGAAATCATGTCCATAGATACCCGGCCGACCACCGGCACTTCACGGCCATTAAGCCATACCGGGGTACCGGAGGGCGCACTGCGCGGGTAACCATCACCGTAACCCATCGCCACCACGCCCAGCCGGGTGTCGCCTTCGCTCACCCAGGTGCCGCCGTAACCCACCGACTCGCCGGCCTTGTGGTCGCGCACCGCAATCAGATTGGATTTCAGCGTCATCGCCGGCTGCAGATCAAACTGGCTGCCGCAGGCATCCTCCATCGGAGAAACGCCGTACAGGATAATGCCCGGCCGTACCCAGTCATTGTGCGCATCCGGCCACAACAAGGTGCCGCCCGAAGCGGCGATAGAGCGCTGGCCCGGCTTGCCACGGGCAAAACTTTCGAAACACTGCATTTGCTTGAGCGTAGCGTCAGAGTCCGGTTCATCGGCGCGGCTGAAGTGGCTCATGATATTGACCGGCTGCGCCACGTTACGGCAGGCGCTCAGACGCTGATAAAACGCCTCGGCCTGTTCCGGACGCACGCCCAGGCGGTGCATGCCGGTATCGAGCTTCATCCATACCGGCACCGGGCGCGCCAGCTCGGCCTGCTCCAGCGCTTCAAGCTGTTCGATGCTGTGCACTGCGGTTTCGATGTTATTCGCCACCAGCACCGGCAGATCTTCAGCGCAGAAAAAGCCTTCCAGCAGCAGGATCGGTTTCACGATGCCGCCGGAGCGCAGCATCAGCGCCTCGCCAATGCGCGCCACGCCGTAGCAGTCGGCGTCTTGCAGAGTGTGGGCTGTTTCCAGCAGGCCATGTCCATAAGCGTTTGCTTTCACAACGGCAATCAGGCGGCTTTGCGGCGCCTGGCGGCGCACCTGTTGCAGATTATGTCGCAGAGCGCGGCGGTCGATTACAGCGGTTGCCGCTTTCATTTCAGTTCCTTAGCTGATTATTCATCATCATATTGTGGCCCCGCGTAGTTATCGAAACGCGACCACTGGCCGTTAAAGGTAAGGCGCACGGTACCGATCGGGCCGTTACGCTGTTTACCCAGAATAATTTCGGCAATCCCTTTCATGTCGCTGTTCTCGTGATAAACCTCATCACGGTAGATGAACATGATCAGGTCGGCATCCTGCTCGATGGAACCGGACTCACGCAGGTCTGAGTTGACCGGGCGTTTGTCGGCGCGCTGCTCCAGGCTTCGGTTCAGCTGCGACAGCGCCACCACCGGCACCTGCAGCTCTTTCGCCAGCGCCTTCAGCGAGCGGGAGATTTCTGCGATTTCCAGCGTACGGTTGTCGGACAGGGCCGGCACACGCATCAGCTGCAGGTAGTCGATCATGATCAGGCTGAGGCCGTCATGTTCGCGGAAAATACGGCGCGCGCGGGAGCGCACTTCGGTTGGCGTCAAGCCAGAGGAGTCGTCAATGTACATATTGCGCTTCTCCAGCAGGATCCCCATGGTGCTGGAAATGCGCGCCCAGTCCTCGTCGTCGAGCTGGCCGGTACGGATACGCGTCTGGTCGACGCGCGACAGCGACGCCAGCATACGCATCATGATCTGGTTGCCGGGCATCTCCAGGCTGAAGATCAGCACCGGCTTTTCCTGCGTCATCGCGGCGTGTTCGCACAGGTTCATGGCGAAAGTGGTTTTCCCCATCGAAGGACGGGCGGCGACGATGATCAGATCCGATTTTTGCAAACCGGCGGTTTTCTTGTTGAGATCCTGATAGCCGGTGTCTACCCCGGTAACGCCGTCGTGCGGCTGCTGATACAGCTGCTCAATACGCGAAACGGTGTCTTCCAGAATACGCTCGATGCCTTTCGGGCCTTCATCTTTACTGGCGCGATTTTCCGCGATCTGGAATACCCGCGATTCGGCCAGATCGAGCAGATCTTCGCTGCTGCGGCCCTGCGGATCATAACCGGCGTCAGCGATCTCGTTGGCTACCGAGATCATTTCGCGCACGACCGCACGTTCACGCACGATGTCGGCATAAGCACCGATGTTGGCGGCACTTGGGGTGTTTTTCGACAGCTCGGCCAGATAGGCGAAACCGCCCACCGAATCCAGTTCGCCGCGCTGCTCGAGCGATTCGGACAGGGTGATCAGATCGATAGGCCGGCTCATTTCCAACAGCCGCTGCATCTCGGTAAAGATCAGGCGGTGCGGGCGGCTGAAGAAATCGTTGGAGACCACGCGTTCCGATACGTTATCCCAGCGTTCGTTATCCAGCATCAAACCGCCCAACACGGACTGTTCCGCCTCCAGCGAATGTGGCGGCATCTTCAGCCCTTCCATCTGGCGATCTCGAGGGCGATCTCTGGCTTCGTCCGCGTAAGTTTTGTTGGTTGGTTTTTTTCCTGCCATGAAGCGTATTCTTTATCCGGTTGCGAATGGAGAATCCTGACGCGAGAGTATACGTGATTTTTATCTGTGATTCCCGCGGCATAACCGATGCAAAAAAGGTATCAATCCGCACCCGGCTAAACTGGATCGTCGATACTAAAACGCGTAGGGTGAAATCAGACACCCCAACGAGGTAATGAAATGGCAAAGCGCATTCAATTCTCCGCCACCGGCGGCCCGGAAGTGTTGCAATACGTTGATTTTACACCTATCGATCCGGCAGCCGGTGAGGTACAGGTTGAGAATAAGGCGATCGGCATCAACTATATCGATACCTATATTCGCAGCGGCCTCTATGCGCCCGCCAGCCTGCCAAGCGGGTTGGGCACCGAAGCGGCCGGCGTAGTGATCAAGGTAGGCGCCGGCGTCAGCGCGGTGAAACCGGGCGACCGCGTGGTTTACGCCCAGTCGTCACTCGGCGCCTACAGCGACGTTCACAATGTTTCGGTGGAAAAAGTGGCGATCCTGCCGCACAACCTGAGCTTTGAGCAGGGGGCCGCCTCGTTTCTGAAAGGGCTGACGGTACACTATCTGCTACGTCAAACCCATGAAGTGCAGCCGGGCGAAGTGTTTCTGTTCCATGCCGCCGCAGGCGGCGTCGGGCTGATTGCCTGCCAGTGGGCCAAGGCGCTCGGCGCAAAGCTTATCGGCAGCGTCGGTTCTGACGAAAAAGCTGAACTGGCTAAACGCGCTGGCGCCTGGGCGACCATCAATTACCATCAAGAAGATATCGCCCAGCGCGTGTCTGAACTGACGCAGGGCGAAAAAGTCGGCGTGGTGTACGATTCGGTGGGCCAAAGCACCTGGCAGGCTTCACTCAATAGCCTGAAGCGCCGTGGGCTGATGGTCAGCTTCGGCAACGCCTCCGGCCCGGTAACCGGCGTCGATCTGGCATTGCTGAACCAGAAAGGTTCGCTGTACGTCACCCGCCCTTCGCTCAACGGTTACGTCACTAACCGCGCGGAGTTGCAGTTCGCCAGCAATGAACTGTTCTCGTTGATCGGCAGTGGCGCCATCAAGGTCGACGTAAAAGAAGAGCAAAAATTTGCGCTGGCCGATGCGCAACGTGCGCATGAGGTGCTGGAAAGCCGCAAGACCAGCGGTTCAAGCCTGCTGATCCCCTGATCCCCACGCAAAAGAAAAGGGCTCCGTAAGGAGCCCTTTCTATTACTGCATTTGTAGGGGTAGAGCAGAGTCCGCCAGAGACAGGGGGGTTGCTTCAGCAACGCTCGTATTGGGTATTATTGTCTCTTGCGGTGATGAAATAGGTCGCATCGCTGCATCGACAAATATCCTACCAGCCCCTAAACGCAAAAAACACGCTTAATGTGCCGCATTCGCATTTAAAACACCAAGGTGTGATCGTCGCCGCATTCACGATGCATTCGTTACGCAAATTTCAGCGTGACTGTCTGATTACTCGACAAAAAATCAGTAACGGCGTATTTGCGGCTTCTGCATCGAACGGTATATCCAAACGCCCACCACCGCCAAAATCAACCAGGGCAGCAGCTTGATCACCATCGCCAACAGGCCGCCCAGCAGCATAAACGCCGCCGCGACCAGTAACGCGGCGAAGACACCCAGCAGCGAAATTCCGGTCACCATCAGCATCACTACAAAGCCAATGAGAAAGAAGAGTTCTAACATGATTGCTCCTTCGCAAAACAAAGTCTCTGCAGGAGTATTACAAGATGCGTGCCAGAACGGCGGAAAAGATAAGTAGTTGAAATATAAAAACAGGCAAACAGCAGAGTGCTGAATGCCTGATGAAAAAGACTAACTGTTAGTCAAATTCTTTGCGTATTACGCCACTTCGGTACGCGGCAGACGAACCAGATCCAGCGCAGCTTCCACCACGCGCGCATCAGCACCCGGTTTATGGGCGTTCTCGCTCAGATGGCGACGCCACTGGCGCGCCCCCGGTACGCCCTGGAACAGGCCGAGGATATGGCGGGTGATGTGCCCCAAATAGGTGCCGTTCGACAGCTCACGTTCAATATACGGATACAGCGATTCGATAATCGCCACGCTGTCCATGACCTCGGTCTGACGACCAAACAGCTCGCTGTCGACCCGCGCCAAAATGCCCGGATTCTGATAAGCCTCGCGCCCCATCATCACGCCGTCCAGATGCTCCAGATGCTGCTTTGCTTCTTCCAGCGTTTTCACACCGCCGTTGATGGCGAGAGTCAGCTGCGGGAAATCACGTTTCAATTGATACACGCGCGGATAGTCCAGCGGCGGCACTTCACGGTTTTCTTTCGGGCTGAGGCCGGACAACCAGGCCTTGCGTGCATGGATAGTAAACATGTCGCACTCGCCGCGCCCGGCAACGGTGGCGATAAAATCGCACAGAAACTCGTAGCTGTCCTGGTCGTCGATGCCGATGCGGGTCTTGACCGTTACCGGGATCGACACCACGTCGCGCATCGCCTTGATGCAGTCGGCAACCAGCGTCGCCTGCCCCATCAGACAGGCGCCGAACATGCCGTTTTGTACGCGATCGGACGGGCAACCGACGTTGAGGTTAATCTCGTCGTAGCCGCGCTGTTCGGCCAGTTTGGCACAATGCGCCAGCGCAGCCGGATCGCTGCCGCCCAGCTGCAACGCCACCGGATGTTCTTCTTCGCTGTAGGCCAGATAGTCGCCCTTGCCATGAATAATCGCGCCGGTGGTCACCATTTCGGTGTACAGCAGCGTTTCTTTGGTCAGCAGGCGATGGAAGTAACGGCAATGACGATCGGTCCAGTCGAGCATCGGCGCAATGGAGAAACGATTGGCGGCATATTTTGAGGCGTGGTTGTCTGTCGTCATGCTGAGTTACTGGCTACCTGATTCTGTCTGGGATTCAACGAACGGCGTACTGCCGCAAACGGCTATTATAACGACAATCGGCGGCGTTGGGAAAACCGCCGTGTCATCAGGCCAAAAAGAAAAAGAAAAAACGAATAAAAACGCCTCTTCAGGTGTTCTCTCACCAAGGGGGCAATTCGTCTCCCCCTCCAATGAGGAAAAAAACCATGAACAGTTTCGTTAAACGCCTGTTGCTGCCCGTGATTGCCGGCTCTCTGCTGTTTTCCGGCGCGGCCCTGGCAATGGGGGGTGACGGCAGCGGCCAAACCACGCCGACCTGCCCGAAAGGCCAGATATACGATACAAAAACCAAGACCTGCATGGTGGATAAAAGCAGCATGATCGGCGACAACGATCGGGCGAACTACGCCTATGCACTGGCAAAAAGCGGCCGCTATCAGGATGCCCTCGACGTGCTGAATACCCTGAAAAACCCCAACACTGCCGTGGCATTGAACTACCGGGGTTATGCCACCCGCAAACTCGGGCGCACGGATGAAGGGATCGGCTACTATTTAAAATCAGTAGCGCTCGATCCCAACTACCCAAAAGTCCGCGAATACTTGGGTGAAGCCTATATGGTGAAAGGCCGTCCGGACCTGGCGAAAGAGCAGCTCACGGTGATCCAGTCGCTGTGCGGCACCGGTTGCGAAGAGTACCGCGACCTGGCGGCAGCCATAGATCACCATCCCGAATCATAAGGTAGCCAGGCCCGGAGGCGAGCATCAGCAACGACGCAATCCGCAACGAAATCGGCCAGTATCTTTCCCGCCTGTGGCGCTATGGTTTAGTGCTCTCCCACCGGCGGGATATCGCCGACGATCTGGTACAAGCCACCTGTGTGCGGGCGCTGGAGCGCGCCGCACAGTTTACTCTGGGCTCGCGTATGGATCGCTGGCTGTTTTCGATTCTGCATTCCATTTGGCTGAACGAAGTCCGTGCCCGGCATATCCGTCAGGGGCAGGGTTTTGTCGATGCCGACGATCCGGCCGGCGAGGAAAACGGTGAAGATACGATATGGGCCAATGAAGTGATGCAGCGGGTCAATCGCCTGCCGGAGGCGCAGCGCAATACGCTGTTCCTGGTGTACGTGGAGGAGCTTTCTTACCGGGAAGCGGCCGAGGTGCTGGGCGTCCCTATCGGCACCATCATGAGCCGCCTGGCGGCGGCACGTCTACGGCTTGCGAACGACAGTGTGCTGCAACCCCATATCCCGCAGTCAAAAGGAGAACGATCATGAGCTCATACTATACTGCGGATGAACTGCTGGTCGCCTATCTGGACAATCAACTGGATCCCCAGCAGCGCCGCAGCCTGGAACAGCGCCTGGTCGACGAACCGGCATTGGCCGACCGTTTGTCGCTGCTGGAGCGCAGCAGTCTGCCGTTCAAACAGGCGTTCGCCCCTTTGCTGGATGAGGCACCGGTGCAACAACTGCAGGACAGGTGGCCACTTGCCATGCCGGTCCCACAACGCGGCGTCAGCCGCCGTGTCCTGATTGCCGCTGCCGTCGGTTTTCTGGCTGTGGGGGTCGCAGGCGATCGCGCCTGGCTGCAAGCGAGTCAGCCTGAAGACAACTGGCGCGGCCTGGTGGCCCAATATATGGCGCTTTACACCCCGGAAACGCTGGCGGGCTTCGATAGCGCCCCTGCGTTACTCGCCAGTCAATTGCAGCACACCGGCGAACGACTCGGCATTGCCCTCCCCGCTCCCAAACTGGCATTGAACGGCGCTGAGCTGAAAAATGCCCGCGTGTTGGCTTACGACGATCGCCGCATTGCTCAGTTGACCTGGCTGGACGCGCAGTTTGGCCCGCTGGCGCTGTGCATCATTCAGCAACCGGGCAAGCCGGAGTCCGCACAGAGCGAACGCCGCCAGGGGATGAACGTGGTGTATTGGGCCGATGGCAGCCACAGCTTTATGCTGATTGGCCATAATCCTGCGGCGGAGATGACCAGGCTGGCGGAGCACTTGCAGCGTTCACTGTCCGCCTGAGAAGGCATCACGGCGCTTGCCCACCGCTCAGATGCCGGTGTAGCGCGTGAAGGGTCACTCATTTTTCATCGCGCCAGCCGTATCTCCGCATCAGGTTGCACCTTATCAGCGGAAAAGGGGGCGACTCTCGGCGATTGCGCTTAATCATGATAAAATCGTTTTTTTTACGTACCGGGATATTTGCCATGAACTCAAGCACCCAGGAAAAACTGCTGGCGCAGGCTGAACAACTCTGCCTGCAACGCAATGTGCGGCTGACACCGCAGCGGCTGGAAGTGTTACGCCTGATGGCACAACAACCCGGTGCCATCAGCGCTTATGACCTGCTGGATCTGCTGCGCGTGGCTGAACCGCAGGCGAAACCGCCAACGGTCTATCGCGCGCTGGATTTTTTGTTGGAACAAGGGTTTATTCATCGGGTGGAGTCGGCCAACAGCTACGTGCTGTGCCATCATTTCGAACAACCGATGCATACCTCCGCGCTGTTTATCTGCGATCGCTGTGCTCAGGTGACTGAACGTACCACCGAAGGGGTGGAGGAAACGCTGCAAAAACTGGCGAAAGAGTCGGGTTTTGTGCTGCGCCACAGCGTGGTGGAAGCGCATGGCCTGTGTTCGGGCTGTGTTGAAGTGGAAGCCTGCGACAGCAAGCATGATTGCGGTGAGCACGATCACAGCATTGCCATCAAGAAGAAATAAATTAAGCGGGATTGGTCAGGCACTTCCCTGTACCTGTGGCCGTGGCGTTAAGGGGATCAAAACACCAGGCCGGCTACAGTCGATTACGGCCACCGTATGCTGTGGCCCTGCTCGCTACCAGCGATACTTGCTGTGGTCTTCCCAGGATTTCACTTCTTTCTCGGCCGCCTCTTTCTGGTAGCCATAGCGTTCCTGGATTTTACCGACAAGCTGTTCGCGTTTCCCTTCAATGACCGCCAAATCGTCATCGGTCAGCTTGCCCCATTGTTCCTTCACTTTCCCTTTAAACTGTTTCCAGTTACCGTCGGCTTGATCTTTGTTCATAGTCTCTCCGTTAACCTGTCGTAAATCAGTTTGATACTGTGCTGACCGGGCGTATAACCAAGCAATTTTTATGGTCTATTACCGCTAACCAAAGGGTTGCCACTCCCCCATTTATTTCGCCAGCCACATGATTAATTGTAGACACAGATAACGACAAAAAAACAAAAACCAGAATAAAAAGCCATAAAAAAACAATTAAACAGAAAAAGACACTAACAAACAAGGTACTACCCGACTGGCATGTCGCTTGTGAACATGTAAGCAAATATAAATAAAAACATAAGAAAAATTACTCAATTATCTATAAAACTCTCTGACTTATTGCACCGTAAACCAGGTACCGCGCAGCCGGTGACGATGCCAGAACCAGCCCAGCGCAATGCCCCGCAGCGACAAAAACACCGCCAGCGCCAGCCATAATCCGTGATTGCCTAATACAGGGACGGTAAACAACGTCAGGCCGAAACCGACGGCCGCCACCGCCATGCTGTTGCGCATTTCGGCGCCGCGGGTCGCACCAATAAACATGCCGTCCAGCAGGTAACACCACACACCGACTAACGGCAGCACCACCTGCCACGGCAGATAATGGCTCGCCAGCGTACGCAACTCGGGTAAAGAGGTTAATGCCGAGATGATTTGCTGCCCGGCAACGGCATACACCACCCCAAAAGCCAGTGCCACCAAACAAGCCTGGCGACAGGCGGCGCGCCACACCTTGCGCAGTTGGCTGTCGTCGCGAGCGCCATAGGCATGGCCGGAATGCGCCTCTACCGCGTAGGCAAAGCCGTCGAGCGCGTAGGCCGTGAAGGTCAGCAAATTCATCAGTACCGCGTTTACCGCCACCACGTCGCCGCCAAGCCGGGCACCGAAGATGGTCAGTGAGGCAAAACACGCTTGCAGCAGCAGTGAACGCAACATGATGTCGCGATTCAGCGCCAGCAGGCGCCGCAGATTACCGCGCCAGGCCTGGCGCAGCATCGGCGCGGAAATGCCTCGTATGCGCATCACCCGCCAGGCAAGCCATAGCCCCAGCAGCAGGGTGGCATATTCAGAGATGACGGTCGCCGTCGCCGCCCCTTGCACGTTCCAACCCAGCCCCATCACCAACCAGATATCCAGTACGATATTCAGCAGGTTACCGATAATCAGCAAGATCACCGGTGCACGCACGTATTGCACGCCAAGCAGCCAGCCCAGGATCACCATGTTGGCTAACGCCGCCGGCGCACTTAGCCAGCGGATTTCGAGGAATAACCGCGCTTGCTCCAGCACCGCGCCATCGCCGCCCACGATCTGCAACGCCATATCGATCAACGGGTGGCGCAGCAGCACAATCGCCACACCGGCCAACACCGCCAGCCACAACGGCTGCATAAAAGCGCGCGCCAACCCCTGAGGATCCTGTGCACCGAGCGCCTGTGCCGCCAGACCGGTAGTGCTCATGCGAAGGAACAGCAGCAACATAAACAGGAAGCTGGTAGCCATGGCACCAATAGCAACGCCGCCCAGATAGGTGGGGCTATCCAGGTGGCCAATCACCGCAGTATCCACCAGCCCGAGCAGCGGAACGGTAATATTGGAAAAGATCATGGGTAACGCAAGGCGCCATAGGGCTTTATCAGTATCGCTGGTGAAGGCAGAAAGCAGGCGCATAGTGAAATGTTCCCGTGGCGGTAAGGTTTGAATGAATCAGAAATGACATCGCCCCAGAGCTGGGGCGATTTAAATCAGAGGACAACGTTCAGGCGTAGCGATTAAATCCAGTCGCCGTTGCGGATCACGCCGACCGCCAGACCTTCAATGGTGAAATTTTGCTGACGCAGGTCGACCACGATAGGCTGGAACTCGCTGTTTTCCGGCAGCAGTTCAACCACATTGCCGTGTTTTTTCAGGCGCTTGACCGTAACTTCATCTTCAATACGCGCTACCACTACCTGGCCGTTCCGCACGTCCTGGGTTTTATGCACCGCCAGCAGATCGCCGTCGAGAATGCCGATATCACGCATCGACATGCCGTTGACCCGCAGCAGGAAATCCGCGCTCGGTTTGAACAGAGAAGGATCCACCTTATAGTGCCCTTCGATATGCTGCTGCGCCAGCAACGGTTCACCGGCGGCCACGCGGCCAATCAGCGGTAAACCTTCTTCATCTTCCATCAGCAGGCGAATGCCGCGTGAAGCGCCGGAGACGATCTCGATCACGCCCTTGCGCGCCAGCGCTTTCAGATGTTCTTCTGCAGCATTTGGCGAACGGAACCCCAGACGCATGGCGATCTCGGCGCGCGTTGGCGGCATGCCAGTTGACGAAATATGATCGCGAATCAGATCATAGACTTCTTGTTGTCTGGTAGTTAATGCTTTCATTCCGCCCCCTGTTTGTTTATACAGTCTTGCTGTGAGTATATACAGGTAAGCGCGGCTTGGGAACCGAAGAATGAATAAAAATCAGGGATTAGCGCCCCGCCGCAACGGAGCGTTCCACTCAGGCAAAGTGCTGCCACAATACCGAACCCCAGACAAACAGCGCCAGTATGATCGTCAGCGTTACCGCCGCCGACCCCATATCTTTCGCCCGCCCGGAAAGCTCGTGGTGTTCCGTGCCCACCCTATCGACAATGGCTTCAATCGCGCTGTTCAGCATCTCGACGATCATGACCAACAGCACCGATCCGATCAGTAAAATGCGCGCTATCACACCCACATCCAGCCAGATCGCCAGTATGATAGCCAGCACGGTCGCCACCAGCTCCTGGCGGAATGCGGCTTCGTGCTGCCAGGCAGCAGAAAAGCCTTTATATGAGTAGCCGGCGGCTTTAATAATACGGGTCAGGCCGGTTGCTTGGTTTGCCATGTTTTTTAGTGCCTTTCACAGAGGTAAGTCATAATTATAGAGCTTGGGTCAGGAAACTCTCCCGGCTCACGGTTTTCCAACACCACAGATCTGCTACCCGGTTTCTGGTATGCTTGCGGCGCATTGCTAACAAGAGGCTTCACGTTGTTATGTCAGGTTGGCGTAAAATTTATTATAAATTATTGAATTTACCACTCAAATTGTTGGTAAGAAGTAAGGTTATCCCTTCAGATCCGGTCACGGAGTTAGGGTTGGATCCCTCACGGCCGATTTTGTATGTTTTACCTTATAATTCCAAGGCGGATTTACTGACGCTGCGCACCCAGTGCCTGGCGCAGGATTTGCCCGACCCCCTCAATCCGCTGGAGATAGACGGCACCGTACTGCCAAGCCACGTGTTTATTCACGACGGCCCGCGCGTGTTCCGCTACTACACACCGAAAGAAGAGTCGGTAAAACTGTTTCACGACTATCTGGATCTGCACCGCAGCAACCCGGATCTCGATATTCAGATGCTGCCGGTGTCGGTGATGTTTGGCCGTTCCCCAGGCCGCGAAGGCCACGGCACGCCGCATCTGCGCTTGCTGAACGGCGTCCAGAAATTCTTCGCCGTCCTGTGGCTGGGCCGCGACAGCTTCGTGCGTTTCTCCAACACCGTTTCGCTGCGCCGAATGGCGACCGAACACGGCACGGACAAAACTATCGCACAAAAACTGGCGCGCGTGGCGCGCATGCATTTCTCGCGTCAACGTCTGGCCGCCGTCGGCCCAAGCCTGCCGGCTCGTCAGGATCTGTTCAATAAGCTGCTGGCGTCCAAAGCGATCGAAAAAGCGGTCGAGGACGAAGCGCGCAGCAAGAAAATTTCCCATGAAAAGGCCCAGCAGAACGCCATTGCGCTGATGGAAGAGATCGCCGCCGACTTCTCGTACGAGACGGTGCGCCTTTCCGATCGCGTGCTGAGCTGGACCTGGAACCGGCTGTATCAGGGCATCAACGTCACTAATGCCGAGCGCGTGCGCCAGTTGGCGCAGGACGGCCACGAGATCGTTTATGTGCCGTGTCACCGCAGCCATATGGACTACCTGCTGCTGTCCTACGTGCTGTATCACCAGGGCCTGGTGCCGCCGCACATCGCCGCCGGCATCAACCTCAACTTCTGGCCGGCCGGGCCGATCTTCCGTCGCCTGGGCGCGTTCTTTATCCGCCGCACCTTCAAAGGCAACAAGCTGTATTCAACGGTATTCCGCGAATACCTCGGCGAGCTGTTTACCCGTGGCTACTCGGTGGAATACTTCGTTGAAGGCGGCCGTTCCCGCACAGGGCGCCTGCTGGAACCGAAGACCGGCACCCTGTCGATGACCATCCAGGCAATGTTGCGCGGTGGCACTCGTCCTATCACGCTGGTCCCGATCTACATCGGTTACGAACACGTGATGGAAGTAGGTACTTACGCCAAAGAGC
This sequence comes from Serratia sp. TSA_198.1, assembly GCF_052686505.1. NCBI lineage: Bacteria > Pseudomonadati > Pseudomonadota > Gammaproteobacteria > Enterobacterales > Yersiniaceae > Serratia > Serratia sp. TSA_198.1. The sequence continues at coordinate 54,400 of NZ_JBQZFP010000009.1, read as the reverse complement.
TGCGCGGTGCAACCAAGGAAAAAGAGAGCCTGTTGCAGATGCTGCGCGGCCTGCGCAAGCTGCGTAATCTCGGCCAGGGTTACGTCAACTTCGGTGATCCGCTGCCGTTGACCACCTACCTGAACCAGAACGTGCCGCAGTGGCGCGAATCGATTGACCCGATCGAAGCCCAACGTCCAAGCTGGCTGACGCCAACGGTCAACGACCTGGCGGCCAAGATCATGGTCCGCATCAACAACGCCGCCGCCGCCAATGCCATGAACCTGTGTTCCACGGCGCTGCTGGCCTCACGCCAGCGCTCGCTGACCCGCGAGCAGCTGCTTGAGCAGTTGGAGTGTTATCTGCAACTGATGCGCAACGTGCCTTACGCCGGCGACGTCACAGTGCCGACCCAAACGCCGGACGAGCTGCTGGATCACGCGCTGAACATGAACAAGTTCGAGGTGGAGAAGGATAACATCGGCGATATCATCATCCTGCCGCGCGAGCAGGCGGTGCTGATGACCTATTACCGCAACAATATCCACCATCTGTTGGTGCTGCCTTCGTTGATCGCCACCATAGTGATGCATCACCGCCGGGTGTCCCGCGCTGAACTGCTGCGGCAGATCGGCCTGATTTACCCGATGCTGAAGGCCGAACTGTTCCTGCACAACGACAAGGAACAACTGCCGGAAGTGCTGCGGCCGCTGATCGAGGAAATGATCCGCCAGCAGCTCATCTGCGACAAAGGCGAGGATCTGGTGCTTAACCCGGCGCGCATTCGCCCTCTGCAGTTGCTGGCAGCCGGCGTGCGCGAAACGTTGCAGCGCTATGCCATCACCATGTCTATCCTCAGCGCCAACCCGAGCATCAACCGCGGCGCGCTGGAGAAAGAGAGCCGCATCATGGCCCAGCGCCTTTCGGTACTGCATGGTATCAATGCGCCAGAGTTCTTCGACAAGGCCGTGTTCTCTACCCTGGTGGCGACGCTGCGTGAAGAAGGCTACATCAACGATGTCGGCGATGCAGTTCGTGAGCACACCCTGGAGGTGTACAGCATGCTGAGCGATTTGATTACCCCGGAAATCAAGCTGACTATCGAGAGCGTCAGCATGCCGGCGGAAACCAGCGTGCAGCCGGAAACGGCGGCGACGGAAGAGAAAGCTGAATAATTGATTGATAATAAAAAACAAAAAGGCACCGTAGGGTGCCTTTTTTATTGTCGGAATACCGCTAGCCCTGCCAATAACTCAATGCGATACCGATAAACAACACCAGCCCGACATAGTTATTATCCAGGAACGCCTTGAAGCAGGCGTCGCGATCGCGGGTAGCGATTTGCTTTTGCTGATGAATAAACAAGGCACCCGCCAATAGCAACGACCAATAAAACGCCCCGCTCAGTTGGGCCAGATAGCCCACCCACAGCAGCAGCAGCAGCGTCGCGAACTGCAGCAGACCGACGATCAGTTTGTCGTAACGGCCAAACAGAATGGCGGTGGATTTGACGCCAATCTTCAGGTCATCGTCACGGTCCACCATCGCATACAGCGTATCGTAAGCCACCGTCCAGCAGATATTGGCCAGCAGCAGCAGCCAGCAGCTTAGCGGCAGTGCCTCGCTAACGGCGGCGTAGCCCATTGGGATGCCCCAACCGAACGCCGCTCCCAGCACGAACTGCGGCAGATTGGTGACCCGCTTCATAAATGGATAGATCCACGCCAGCGCCAGCGCCGCCAGCGACAGCCAGATGGTCATGGCGTTCAGCGTCAGCACCAGCCCAAAAGAGACCAGCACCAGCACCACGAACAGGATCTTGGCCTCTTTCTCGCTCACCCGGCCGCTCGGCATTGGGCGCCCCGCTGTTCGCTTCACATGGCCGTCAACGGCGCGATCGGCATAGTCATTTACCACGCAGCCGGCAGCACGCATCAGGAACACCCCAATCACGAACACCAGCAGGATAGACAGTGGCGGCACCCCCTGCCCCGCAATCCACAGCGCCCACAGCGTTGGCCACAGCAGCAGCAGGCTGCCGATCGGTTTATCGAGGCGCATCAGATGGCCGTAAGCCCGCCATTTGCTTTGAGTCACGCTTCCCTCCAAGGTATTTCCTCTCCTCATCATGCGATTTCCGCGCTGCCCGCAGCGTACAACGGCGAAGCCGGTAAAAACAGTTCTGTCAGCAATAAGGGCTTGCCCGCCAGCCGTAAACGGGAGCGGCGTGCCCATAACGCATCCTGCCGCCCCATATGAATGTAATCGCGAGTCAATTCACCGCTGCTGAACAGATAGCGCCCCAGCGGGAGCGTGCCCAAATCCACCAGCGCCTGATCCGGGCCGGTCAAGGTCTCTTGCGGGATCACCGTGCGCCCCAGCAGCCAAGGCTGGTTATCGCCCAGCAGTATTATCTCTCGTAGCCAGTAACGCGGGCTATCCGGCAGGTGTTCGGCTTCTTCACCCAACTGGTCGCGGGTGACGAAACATTCGCGCTGCGGTTCAACGTGCACGCGACCACAGTGGCGTTCAAAACGGCGGGTCATGGATCCTGGCTCCATCAGCCAGTCACTGACGGCGGCGGGTACCGGGGGGTGTTGCGCAGATAACCACTCAAGCGGCGGCAGGATGGAATCCCTATTGCCAGACATTGTTCTACTCCAGGCCTGGCGCCGCACCCTGCGGCCGCACCAGACCATACAAACTGTTAACAGAAATTCATTGTAACGCAGAAATCCAAAAGCGGCAGGCTGATTCGTGGCGCGGCGGGCAGCAAAATCGCCGCGGTAAAAACGCCGCAATGTCATCTTTCTGCCATCTGTTTTCTTTACCTTCACTCCCCGGAGCGGTGGGGATTCTGTGATCGCCTGCAAACTTTCACCTCTGCAGCATTGTTTTATCTACGCGCGTAGATACCTTTGTCATGCAGCGTTGAATCGCCACCCGCTCGACACTTTTGTCAGCAAACCTTATTGCCGACGCCAGGGAAACCATCTTTAACGGCGCCACTCATGGCGCATGACGAAAAGAGGATATCAATGCCATGAGCGAAACAACGCTTGCCCCCCCACAGGCCACCGGCGATACGCTGGCAGCCGATGAACGCCTGGCCACCAAAGAAGGACGCAGTCAATTCTGGCGCGCCACCTTCTCATGCTGGCTCGGGACCGCTATGGAGTATGTCGATTTCGCCCTGTATGGCCTGGCGGCCGGCATGGTGTTCGGCGACGTGTTCTTCCCCGAAGCTACCCCTATGGTGGCGTTGCTGGCCAGTTTCGCCACCTACTCGGTCGGTTTTATCGCCCGCCCTATCGGCGCTTTGGTGTTCGGCTGGATTGGCGATCGCAAAGGCCGCCGCGTGGTGTTGATCACCACCGTGGCGCTGATGGGCGTCTCCACCACGCTGATCGGGCTGATCCCCTCCTACGCGCAAATCGGCATCTGGGCGCCAACCTGCCTGGTGATCCTGCGTTTTGCCCAAGGGTTCGGCGCCGGGGCGGAGCTTTCCGGCGGAGCGGTGATGCTGGCGGAATATGCGCCGGCCAAACGGCGTGGCCTGGTCGCCTCGATCATCGCTATCGGCTCCAACAGCGGTACCTTACTGGCCTCGCTGGTCTGGTTGCTGGTGTTGCAGTTGGATAAAGCCGATCTGATCGCCTGGGGCTGGCGCATTCCGTTCCTTGCCAGCATTCTGATCGCCGGGGGTGCCCTCTACCTGCGCCGACACGTGCGCGAAACGCCGGTATTTGAACGCGAGCTACAGCAAAACCACCAACGCATGCTGGACGCTTCCACCGCTGCGCCGGATGACCGCAGCTATCTGCAGCGCACCAAAGCCTTCTGGGTGATGCTCGGCCTGCGCATCGGCGAAAACGGCCCCTCTTACCTGTGCCAGGGCTTTATCGTGGGTTATGTCGCCAAGGTGCTGATGGTGGATAAGTCGGTGCCGGCATTGGCGGTGATGATCGCCTCACTGTGCGGCTTCCTGGTGATCCCGCTGGCCGGTTGGCTTTCCGATCGCTTCGGCCGCCGCATCACCTACCGCTGCTTCTGCCTGCTGCTGGTGTTGTACGCCTTCCCGGCTTTCTGGCTGCTCGACAGCCGCGATCCGGCGACGGTGATTTCGGTGATTGTCGTCGGCATGTGCATTGCGTCGCTGGGGATTTTTGGCGTGCAGGCCGCTTACGGGGTGGAGCTGTTCGGCGTCAAAAATCGCTACTCAAAAATGGCGTTCGCCAAGGAGCTGGGCTCGATCCTCTCCGGCGGCACCGCGCCGCTGATCGCCACCGCGTTGCTGTCCGGCTTCGGTCACTGGTGGCCTGTCGCCTGCTATTTTGTTGTAATGGCGGCCATTGGCTTAATCACTACCTTCTTTGCACCGGAAACCCGCGGCCGCGATCTCAACCTGCCGCAGGATGCGGTGTAACCAGGGGCACAGGAACCCAACTTGAATAATCAACCCGCGCGGCGCATCACCCGCGCCGACGTTGCTCGCGTGGCGGGCACGTCGGTCGCCGTAGTCAGCTACGTGATCAACAAAGGCCCGCGCCCGGTCGCAGAAGCCACTCGCCTGCGCGTGCTGGCGGCGATCGAGCAGACCGGTTATCGGCCAAACGACGTCGCCCGGGCGCTGGCCTCGGGCAGCACGCAGACCTACGGTTTGGTCGTGCCCGATATCTCCAACCCGTTTTTTGCCATGTTGGCGCGGGCGCTGCAGCGTGAGGCATTCAGCCACGGCCGCGTGTTGCTGCTGGGCGACGCCGGTGATGACCGCCAGCGCGAGTACGAATTAATTAACCATCTGCTAAACCGTCAGGTCGACGGCCTGCTGTACACCAGCGTCGACCGCCATCCGTGGTTCGATTTGATCCGCACCTCCGGCACGCCGTGCGTGATGATCGACACCATCGACAGCCATGCCGGCATCTGCGCCATTCGCGTCGACGAACGTGACGCCGCCCGCCAGGCAACCCGCCACCTGTTACAGCACGGCTACCTGGAGATCGGCATTTTTGTTGGCCCGCTGACCATGCTTAACGCACAAGATCGCCTGAACGGCTGGCGTGATGCTCTGCGCGAAGCGGGCATCACGCCGCGCGAAGAGTGGATTTTTGAAGCGCCCTATACCCGCCAGGGTGGGTTCCAGGCCGCACAGAAAATGGTTCAAGGTCCCCGCCCTCGGGCGATATTTACCTCCAACGAACAGCAGGCGCTCGGCTGCCTCTCCGCGCTGGCGGAACATCGCCTGCATGTGCCGGACGATCTGGCTATCATTTGTTTTAACGGCACGCAGCAATCCGAGTTCAGCGTACCGCCGCTCAGCGCAGTCGAGCAGCCGATTGACGCCATGGCCAGGCAGGCCATCGCCATGCTGGCCGCCGGTGCCGCGCAGCCGGAGCTGCACGAGTTCGCCTTCCAGTTGCATATCCGCCGTTCATGCGGCTGTTAGTTTTTTATTCAGGTAACCGTTATGCGTTTGATTATTGATTGCGATCCCGGCAACGGCGTTCCCGGCGCCAACGTGGACGACGGGCTGGCGCTGGCATTGGCGCTGGCGGCCAGACCGAAAATCTCTCTGGAGTTGATCAGCATCGTAGCGGGCAATACGCCGCGCGACGTCGGCTTTGCCGTGGCCAACCACCTGCTGCTGCAAACCGGCTACCAGGTGCCGGTCGTGGCCGGAGCCGCCCGTGCATTGATCGAACCGCCGGAACCCTGGCGCGCCCACCTTGATCGGGCGATTACGCGACAGGATTTGGCCGCCCTGTGGCATAACGTCCCTTACCCGCACACGGCGGCGATCGTCACGCCAAACGCCGCCGTGGCCCTCGGCGAACTGATCTGCAATAACTCGGGTGAAATCACGCTGGCGGCGATAGGCCCGCTGACCAATGTCGCCCATGCTCTGCAGCTCTACCCGCAGATGGCGCAGGCGGTGAAGGAAATCGTGATTATGGGCGGGGTGTTCAACGTGGAGGGTTACCTCAAGGACACCAATTTCGGTCTCGATCCTGAAGCCGCCCGACAGGTGCTGACCAGCGGCGCCAACATCACGCTTGCGCCGCTGGACGTCACTACGCAAACCATGCTCACGCAGACGAGTCTGACGCGCATGACGCAGCCGGATACGCCGCTGTGCCGCTATCTGCGGGCCACTACCCAACCCTGGGTCCATTACTCGCGCCAGACCCGCCACCTGCCGGGTTGCTGGATCCACGATGCGTTGGTGATTGCCTGGCTGCTTGAGCCGCAGTTGGTGACCACCGCGGAGTATTATGTGGATGTGGCATTGGAAGGCGCCATGACGCGCGGCAGCTCTCGCCGCTGGCGACCGGACGGCCTGCGGTTGACGGTCGGCATGCCGGAGCCGCAGGGCAAACCGATACGGGTGATGGAGCAGGTAGATAACGCCCGTCTGCTGGCGCTGATTGGCGAAACGCTGGCCCGCGCATGAAAAAAGGTGCGCCGAGGCGCACCAATCATCGAGCCAGCATCGGCAGCGTCGGGTACTACCCCTTGCCTTTCACGCTGCCAATAAACGTTTCACGCGCTGTGGTGGAACCCAGTCTTTCAGCCTCATTCATCAGTTTCAGCGCTTTATCGATATCGCCCGCCTTCACCGCCTGCCTGATGCTGTTATTGAAGTAGCTTTCGGTGTCGTTCAGCATCGGCTCCGAAGGCTTGGCCGGTACTGCGGCAGGTGCCACCGTGGCCGGCGCGGTTGACCCCACCACCACCGGCGCAGCGGCCGGCGCCGGTTGCAGCATACCGATCATCACGTTGCCGGAACCCTGTTCAGCGGTAACCTTCAGCTTGAGCGTCCCACTGGTGCTGTGGCTGGCGATCGGGTCCGGGATATCCGGCACCGCGTTACCCACGCCGGCGGCATAGGCCTTGGCCGGGTTAGTCAACTGGGTGGTTTTGGCCAGATCCTGGCGGGTGGTGTACACCAACATATAAATCTGTTTTTGACCGAGCGCCGGGGTCAGCTTCAGCGTGCCCTCGAGGCGATCGGAGGACATCGCCCCCGGCGGCTGATACGGGAAGTAGCTGCTCGGGTAATACGCCGCCGGGCGCAGATGCTCATCCAGCACCAACACGCTTGGCGCGTAAATCGAATTATTCTTGCTGATGCTGCTCAGCGTAACTTCCAGCGAACCGCGATCGGCCGGCAGCGTATAGGCGGCAATGGCGCCCTGAATATCGCCCTGATTGATTTGCGGGCTGACGTTATCCAGTTTCACTTCCTGGCTGACCGGCGGCACCAGCGGTTGCCATGGCAGGCTTTGCAGCGTGGCGGCGCTGATGGCCGGGGCAACAGAAACATTGGCCGGCGTATCGGCATTGGCCGCCAATGGCGCACCAAGGCTCAGCGCCAGTGACAAGCAGAGTGACAGCAGATTCTTTTTCATTGTTATACCCTCTATCAGCGCCGATGCAGGTCAGGCAAGAGAGCCGGCGTCGGCGAATACATGTTGGGGAGAGCGCAAGGCTCTCCCCGTCCTGTCATTACCACCAGATTTCCATCTGGGCGCCGAAGGTGACTTCATCGTCATTGCCGCGGCTGAAGGTGTGTACGCTGGTGTCGTTATAAGCGGTCCCCGAGGTGTAAGCGGCGCCGGAATCGCTGTTGGCGTAGCCCCATTTCTCATCCCACTTGGCGTAGGTGGCGAATACGCGGATAGCCGGACGTGACCAAATGCTGTTGCCCGCCTGCCACTGTTGCGCCAGGGTGACTTTGTATTGGCCGTTGCGATCGCCGGTGCGCTGGGATTTCACGTTGTCGTAACCGGCTTCCAGCAAGGTGCTCATGATTGGCGTCCATTTGTACATCGGGCGTACGCCCACGGTGTACCAGGTCGTGCCGTTGTTGTTGTCGCGATCGATATCCTGGAACATGCCGACGTACATCAGCGCCCATTTATCGTTGAAGTCGATAGCGCCGTGATCCAACACGCGGATCATCTTGCCGTCGTTATTAATGGTCGCGCCCTGGCTGCGGCCGTTGTTTTGCGAGGTCATAGAGTCGGTGGCGTACTGCAGCACGAACTTGTTGTAACCGCTCAGGATGCTCTGGGTATGCTCAGCAGTTAACAGCCAGCCGTCTTTGCTGGCACCGTCGGCCAGGCGGAAATTATCCTGCGCGTTGGCGCGACCGTAGTCCACGCCGAGCTCCAGCGTACCGCCCGGGTTCAGTTCCAGACCGGCCAGGCGCACGTCGAAGGTGTCGTTGACGGTTGGGCGTTCTTTCCACTCATTGTCCAGGTAGCCGTAGGAGCCGCCGGATTCGGAGTTACGGGTCACGGCGGCAGACAGCTTGCCGAAGCCCAGATCGATGTTTTCCAGACCGGCGCCTGGGCCGGAGATATCCCAGTAGTAGAAGTCGATCATATGGACGTCATGACGCTGATAGAAGCGCTTACCTGCCCACATGTTGGCGCCCGGCAGCCAATCGATCAGGTTCTTACCCTGCACGTTTACTTCACGGAAGCCTGGCGTCACGTCTTCCCAGTCGGAACGTTGTGAAACGGAATACGCCAGATTGGTATCGAAGTAGAAGCTTTTATCGCCTTCTTTCCACACTTCCTGACCCAGCTTTAATTCAGCGTAGGTTTCACATTCGTTACCGAGACGGTATTTGCTGTCGGCGCCGGTGGCCTTGAAACATTGTTGTTCACCGCCGCTGCCGGTCCAGCCGATGCCGGAACGCGCATAGCCTTTAAAATCAACGGCCATTGCCTGGGTGGTCAGCACACCTGCGGCGATTGCCAGTGCCAGAGGAAGTTTGCGCAGAGTAGTCATCATTATTCTCCTGTTATACAGACTGTGATGCTTTAAACGCCCGGCTCCTGGTGCAGCCGTTTACATGCCGTACCGTCTTCACGGAACAGATGGCAGCGGTGAGGCGGCAGGCCTATAGCGAATGTTGCACCTTCTTCTACCAGCACCACGTCGTTCTGGCGGTAAACCAGGTTCTGACGAATTGCCGGGATTTGGATGTGGATTTGCGTCTCGTTACCGAGTTGCTCCACCACCTGTACGTCCCCTGAAAGCTGAACTTCAGAGGCATTGCTGGGCAGCAGATGTTCCGGGCGGATGCCCAGAGACATGTTCGCGCCGGCCTGAACCTGCGTACCTTCCACCGGCAGCCATACCAGTTGGCGGTTAGGCAGTTCGACCTGCACCTGTTGCGGCTCTGCGGCGGTCACTTTGACCGGCAGGAAATTCATTTTTGGCGAGCCGATAAAACCGGCGACAAAGCGGTTGGCCGGATAGTGATACAGCTCCAGCGGCTTGCCGACCTGGGCAACTCGCCCGGCGTCCAGCACCACGATCTTGTCGGCCAGCGTCATCGCTTCCACCTGATCGTGAGTGACGTAAATCATGGTGCGCTGCAGGCGTTTATGCAGACGGGAAATCTCGATGCGCATCTGCACCCGCAGCGCGGCGTCGAGGTTCGACAGCGGCTCGTCGAGCAGGAACACGTCGGGTTCCGCCACCAGCGTACGGCCGATCGCTACCCGCTGACGCTGCCCGCCGGACAGCGCTTTGGGGCGTCTGTCGAGCAAGTGAGCCAGTTGCAACACTTCCGACACCTGATTCACCCGCTGGCTGATCTCCGCTTTCTTGGCGCCCGCCAGCTTCAGACCGAACGACATGTTGTCGGCGACGGACAGATGCGGGTACAGGGCATAAGACTGGAACACCATGCCGATGCCGCGCTCAGACGGCGGCACTTCATTCATGCGTTTATCGCCGATCAGCAGGTCACCGGAGGTAATGTCCTCCAGCCCGGCGATCATGCGCAGCAGCGTCGATTTGCCGCAGCCCGATGGCCCGACAAACACCACAAACTCACCGTCATCGATGGTCAGATTGACGTCTTTGGAAATCACAGCTTCGCCGAAGGCCTTATAAACGCTGCGCAGTGTGACGCTAGCCATGCGTTACTCCCCTGCTTTCGCAGTTAACATTTCGTGTAAAAATGGCGGACGCAAAACCCGCCAAAACCCATTGATGACCCTCTTGCTGCGCGCCGTGCTGCCATGCCAGTGGCAAGGTCGCCTCAGACGGCGCGGCCGCCTGAGTATAAGGCTGCAGATTAATCAGCGCTTCAAGGCATTGATCCTGATGGGTAATAAGTAAACGAACCACACCGTTCTTTTGGCTGACTGCGCTCAGCTCACCGCGCTGGATCACCGGCAAGCGACGCAGCGCCAAAAGCGACTGGCAGTAACGTAAAGTGGATTGGCTGTCATGCTGTTGACGACTAATCGCCAGTGCGCGGTGCTCTATCGCCACCTGCTGATACCAATGAATCTCACCGGCAGTCACCTGTTCCGGCGCCTCGTGCCACGGCATCGGCGTTTGCGCGCCAAGCGGATCCTGCAGGCCGGCGGCGTGCGGCAGGCCAAGTTCCTCGCCCTGATACAAGCAGACAGGCGCAGGCAACATTGCCAGCAGCGTCAAAAACGCATCGGCGGAGCGTAAATTCCCCTGCCCCCAATGGCTGACCACCCGTGGCTGGTCGGCATCGCCGGTGCTCCACAGGCTGTCCGCCAGCGTGGCGCGGCGAGCATGCAATACCTCAACCAACCGCTCGATGCTGAAGGGCATGACCTCCAGAGCCAACGGGCTGCGGACGTACTGCTGCCGGGCGACAGAGTGCCGGACAGGGCTTTGCCCGTCGCAGTACCACAACCCCAGCCCCTGAGCGGCGACCGCAGCCGCGGCTTGCGCCGACAGCTCATACGGCAATACCAGCCCATCGATCGACAGAGTATTCAGATAAGGCAGCGCCGAAACCATGCCGTGTACGTCACCCACGCCGTCCCCGTTTCCATCACGGAAACTGACCGGATGGATCTGGTACAAGGTGGGTTGAGTGACGGTAGGCATTAGCGACATAAATCCGGTTCCCTGCTGCACATGACGACGAAAAATCAATGTGGCCGATAGTGCGGGAATCCCCACAAGGGGTAATCATCCGTAACAAGATTTTTCATGGGGGAGGAGATGGGAGGATGAGAGAACGATCGTCGCGGCGAGAAGTTCAACGCTAAAAGCAAATCTGTGATCCGTATGGCAAAAATCGTCACCCTATTTTGTGTCTTCCCCCACAGAATAGGGCGCAACGTTAACTGGATCACACTCCGCAGGCGTGGGGCGTAGAGGGGGGGAGGATGAGAATATGTCGCTTTGTGACCCACTATTACTGCGAAACCTCTCTCCTTGATTTACGTGCCCACAAAAAAGAAGGATTGGATTATGACTCGCAGCTTTACCACCGCCCGTACGCTGGTGCTTTCCGCTCTGACCACCTTGGTGCTTTCCTCTTCCGCCTTCGCCAAGATCGAGGAAGGGAAACTGGTTATCTGGATCAACGGCGATAAAGGCTATAACGGCCTGGCCGAAGTCGGCAAAAAGTTTGAGAAAGACACCGGCATCAAAGTCACCATTGAGCACCCGGACAAGCTGGAAGAAAAATATCCGCAGGTAGCCGCCACCGGCGACGGCCCGGATATCATCTTCTGGGCTCATGACCGCTTTGGCGGCTACGCGCAGTCCGGCCTGTTGGCCGAGATCCACCCTTCCAAAGCCTTCCAGGACAAGCTGTTCCCGTTCACCTGGGACGCGGTGCGTTATGACGGCAAGCTGATTGGCTACCCGATCGCGGTAGAAGCGCTGTCGCTGATTTATAACAAAGACCTGATCAAAGCCGCGCCCAAAACCTGGGAAGAGATCCCGGCGCTGGACAAAGAGCTGCGCGCCAAAGGCAAGAGCGCCATCATGTGGAACCTGCAAGAGCCCTACTTCACCTGGCCGATTATTGCCGCCGACGGCGGTTATGCCTTCAAGTATGAGAACGGCAAGTACAACATCAAGGACGTCGGCGTCGCCAACGCCGGTTCGCAGGCCGGCCTGCAGTTCATCGTCGATCTGGTGAAAAACAAACACATCAATGCCGATACCGATTACTCGATTGCCGAAGCGGCGTTCAACAAAGGCCAGACCGCAATGACCATTAACGGTCCTTGGGCATGGGCAAACATCGAGCAAAGCAAAATCAATTACGGCGTAACCCTGCTGCCGACCTTCAAAGGCAAGGCGTCCAAACCCTTCGTCGGCGTGCTGACCGCCGGGATCAACGCCGCCAGCCCGAACAAAGAGCTGGCGACCGAATTCCTGGAAAACTACCTGCTGACCAACGAAGGTTTGGCGGACGTCAACAAGGACAAACCGCTGGGCGCCGTGGCGCTGAAGTCCTATCAGGAACAACTGGCGAAAGATCCGAAGATTGCCGCCACCATGGCAAACTCGCAGACCGGCGAAATCATGCCGAATATCCCGCAGATGAGCGCCTTCTGGTACGCCGAACGCAGTGCGGTGATCAACGCCGTCAGCGGCCGCCAGACGGTGAAAGCCGCGCTGGACGACGTGCAAACCCGTATTACCAAGTAACAAACGACGCTGTGCGGGGCGCGGTAAAGCGCCTCGCTGTTGCTCCACAGAAAGGAACGCCCTATGCAATTAGCTCACGCCGGGTCGCCTGCGCGCAAGAAGTCGAAGTGGTGGCAGAGTGACGTACTGAAATGGCTGGTGATCGGCCTGTTCAGTCTGGTTACCTGCTACCTGATTGTGTTGATGTATGCACAGGGTGAATACCTGTTTGCCATTCTGACGCTGATTCTGGTCAGCGCCGGGCTTTACGTCTTCGCCAACCGCCGCGCTTACGCCTGGCGTTACGTCTATCCGGGCATCGCCGGTATGGGGCTGTTTGTCCTGTTTCCGCTGATTTGCACCATCGCCATCGCTTTTACCAACTACAGCAGCACCAACCAGCTCACCTTTGAGCGCGCCCAATCGGTGCTGATGCAACGTCAGTTCCAGACCGGCAAGACCTTCACCTTCGGCCTGTACCCGGCGGAAAACCAACAATGGCGTCTGCAGTTAACCCACCCTGACAGCGGCCAACAGCTGATTTCCGGGCCGTTCAGCTTTGATGCCAACGCGCCGCAAACGCTGAAACTGACGGCGGAAAACGCCGAGCCGACAGGCGAACGCGCCACGCTGCGGGTGATTACTCAGAACCGCCAGGCCCTGAGCCAACTGGTAGCGCAGTTACCGGAAGGCGGCGAGCTGCGCATGAGTTCACTGCGCCAATTTTCCGGCACCTCTCCGCTGTACCTGCTGGATAAAGACAGCAAGGTGCTGACCGACCAACAGACCCATATTCAATACCGGCCGAACCCGGACATTGGTTTCTATCAGGCACTGACTGCCGACGGCAACTGGGCCAAAGAAACCCTTAGCCCGGGATATACCGTCACCATCGGCTGGAAAAACTTCCTGCGCGTTTTGCAGGATGAAGGCATCAAAAAACCCTTTGTGTCGATCTTTATCTGGACCATCGTGTTCTCGGTGATGACCGTGATCCTCACCGTGGCCGTGGGCATGGTGCTGGCCTGCGTGGTGCAGTGGGAAGCGCTGAAAGGCAAAGCGGTGTACCGCGTCATGCTGATACTGCCCTACGCGGTGCCGTCGTTTATTTCGATTCTGATTTTCAAGGGGTTGTTTAACCAAAGCTTCGGTGAAATCAACATGATGCTCAGCCACCTGTTCGGCATCAAGCCGGCCTGGTTCAGCGATCCTATTACTGCCAAAAGCATGATTCTGATCGTCAACACCTGGCTGGGTTATCCATACATGATGATTCTGTGCATGGGGCTGTTGAAAGCGATCCCCGACGATCTGTACGAAGCCTCGGCAATGGACGGCGCCACCCCGATGCAGAACTTTTTCCGCATCACTCTCCCGCTGTTGATCAAGCCGCTGACGCCGCTGATGATTGCCAGTTTCGCCTTTAACTTTAACAACTTCGTCTTGATTCAGCTGTTGACCAACGGCGGGCCGGACATGATCGGCACCACCACGCCGGCCGGTTATACCGACCTGCTGGTCAGCTACACCTACCGCATCGCCTTTGAAGGCGGCGGTGGGCAGGACTTTGGTCTGGCGGCCGCAATTGCCACGCTGATCTTCCTGCTGGTAGGCGCCCTGGCGATCCTGAACCTTAAAGCCAGCAAGATGAACTTCGACTAGGGAGAAAAATAATGGCTATGGTCCAACCCAAATCCCAGCGCCTGCGCCTGTGGATGACTCACACCCTGATGCTGTGCTTTATTGCCCTGATCATGTTCCCGCTGCTGATGGTGGTGACGATTTCACTGCGCTCCGGCAACTTTGCTACCGGCAGCCTGATACCGGAGCAGATTTCGTGGGATCACTGGCGTTTGGCGCTCGGCATGAGCGTGACGCACGCCGATGGCAGCGTCACCCCGCCACCGTTCCCGGTGCTGCTGTGGTTGTGGAACTCGATTAAGATAGCGGTGATCACCGCTATCGGCATCGTCACGCTGTCCACCACCTGCGCCTATGCCTTTGCCCGCATGCGCTTTCGCGGTAAAAGTACGTTATTGAAAAGCATGCTGATTTTCCAGATGTTCCCGGCGGTGCTGTCGCTGGTGGCGCTGTATGCGTTGTTCGATCGCCTGGGCCAGTACATTCCGTTTATCGGCCTGAACACCCACGGCGGGGTGATCTTCGCCTATATGGGCGGCATTGCGCTGCACGTCTGGACCATCAAGGGCTACTTCGAAACCATCGACAACTCGCTGGAGGAAGCGGCGGCGCTGGATGGCGCCAGCCCGTGGCAGGCCTTCCGCCTGGTGCTGCTGCCGCTGTCGGTGCCGATTTTGGCGGTGGTGTTTATTCTGTCGTTTATCGCCGCGATTACCGAGGTGCCGGTAGCGTCTTTGCTGCTGCGCGACGTCAACAGCTACACGCTGGCGGTAGGGATGCAGCAATATCTGAACCCGCAAAACTATTTATGGGGCGACTTTGCCGCTGCGGCGGTGTTGTCGGCCATTCCAATTACCGCCGTATTCCTGCTGGCTCAGCGCTGGTTGGTGGGTGGCCTGACGGCCGGCGGGGTGAAAGGTTAAGGTTTTTGCCACTGCAATGCGCTTGATGTACTTCAGTTCTTTCCGATCAATACCTGTGTCTTCGGCGGCCCTGTGGGCCGCCATTTTTATGTCGGTTATTCGCGTTTCAAGCGGTCGGTATTGGCCAAATAGAGAGTCACTACCAGCAGCAATATCGCTCCGGCATAAATCAAGGTATCAAATGGATTTTTATGATCCACTATGATCAAACGAATAATCGCGGTAATGCCGATATAGATGAAATAACGCAGCGGAAAATGATATCCCGATTCAAAATACTTGACGATCAAGGCGATAAACTCAAAATACAGGAAGTAAATCACGATGCCTTCGATCAACAAGTAGGACGATGATTCCTCACTGTTTACAAACAATACTTTCGCCAAGTGAATAGTTTCTTTCACCAAAAAAACGATCAGGATCGCCGCCAGCAGCAGCAGCCCGACGTTCAGTACCCGCTGCAACCCCTTCGCAACCATTATCGAACGCGATGTTTTCGCCATAAGAACCCCCCTTAAATACCGCTAAAATTATCCGCGCATCCTAACATAGGCATTATCTTAAAATTTATTGCTCCTGATGAAATCACTTTAAACTCAATTTAATTCAATTAGTTACATTAGGATATTTCTGGTTGATATATTTGTAGCAAATTGAAATGTCAACTATGATGGGACATAGATCTTTACATAAAACTAATAACCTCGAATTAACAAGGGAATTCTTTATGCGCGCTAAACTTAACGGACTGGTCGCGGCGGGCCTGTTTACCTGTGCATTAACCGGCCACGCCGCCGGCCTGGTCACTCCTGATAACGATCTGCGTAACGATCTTGCCTGGTTGTCCGATCGCGGCGTGATTAACGTCAGCTTGTCCACATGGCCGCTGAGCCAGGAAGAAATCAGCTCGGTTATTTCACAAGCCAAGCCGGTAACCAGCACCGAGAAAAGCGTCATTGACCGTGTTCAGCGCCGTGTCGATTCCCTGAAAGCCAATATTCGCGTCAGCGGCTACGCCTCTACCGACAAACCCGGCACCCCACAGGGCTTCGGCCAGAATGAATATGCTGATGACCGCCTGACTATCGGCGCAGGTGCCAACGGCGAGTTCTGGGACGTGCGCGTCCAGGGTTCTGTCGAGGGTGATCAACGCGTCAGCGACGGTTCAAAATTCAACCTGAATGGCTCCTACGGTGCAGTAAAAATCTGGAACCAATGGCTGTCCTTCGGTGAAGTCTCCCAATGGTGGGGCCCGGGTTACGACGGCAGCCTGATTCGTTCCGACGCCGCTCGCCCGGTGGCCGGCTTTATGCTGCAACGCGCCGACCAGTCTCCGTTTGAAACGCCTTGGCTGTCGTGGATTGGCCGTTGGCAGTACCAACTGACCGCCGGTCAGCTGTCGCAATACTCTTCCGTACCCGATACCAAGCTGATTGGCGGTCGTTTTACCATGATGCCAACCGACTTCCTGGAGTTGGGCGCCTCACGCATCATGATGTGGGGTGGCGATGGCCGTCCGCATTCCTGGAGCTCATTCTGGGATGGTGTAACCGGCAACGACAACACCGGCGATGCTAAAAACGATCCGGGTAACCAGTTGGGCGGGTTCGACTTCAAGCTGAAACTGCAGCCGCTGATCGGTATTCCAGCCAGTTTCTACGGCCAAATCACCGGTGAAGATGAAGCAGGCATGTTGCCATCCCACAATGCCTACTTGTTAGGGTTGGAAGGCCATCCAGAGTGGGGCCCAACCACCATCAACTGGCATATTGAAGGGACAGACACTCGCTCTAATGGCAACGCAGACAACGTAATGTACCGCCACTATATTTACAAAGGCGGCTACTACCAGCAGGGTTACCCGCTGGGCCATGCGATGGGCGGCGATGGCCAAATGCTGTCCGGCCGTGTAGAGCTGGTGCTGGATGACAGCCAACGCTGGAGCACCCGTTTGGTGTATGCCAAAGTGAATCCGAACAACCAGACCGTAAACCAGGCGTTCCCGAAATCCGACACGCTGAAAGGCATTCAGCTCGGCTGGGGTTACACCCTGGATTCCCAGGTCAAGTTTGATACCAGCCTGTGGTATACCGATAACAATGCCAGCACCGCCGATGACGTGGGCGCAGGCATCAGTTTCGAAGTGCCTATCAATCTGTAATCATCCAGATGTAAAAAAACCCGCCGCGGCGGGTTTTTTGTTGGCATCAATCGGATACAGCTATTAACGCCATTCTTTAAAGCGGTTGATCAGCGCGTTGGTTGAGCTGTCGTGGCTGCTGACTTTCTCGTTACCCGCCAGCTCCGGCAGGATGCGGTTAGCCAGCTGTTTGCCCAGCTCTACGCCCCACTGGTCGAAAGTGAAGATGTTCAGGATCGCGCCCTGGGTGAAGATTTTGTGTTCATACAGCGCAATCAGGCTGCCCAGGCTGAACGGCGTGATCTCGCGCAGCAGGATGGAGTTGGTCGGGCGGTTGCCTTCAAACACCTTGAACGGCGCCACGTGTTTGACTTCTTCCGCAGTCTTGCCCTGAGCGGCGAACTCTTCTTCCACCACTTCCAACGACTTGCCGAACGCCAGCGCCTCGGTCTGCGCGAAGAAGTTCGACAGCAATTTAGCGTGGTGGTCGCTCAGCGGGTTGTGGCTGATGGCCGGCGCGATAAAGTCGCAAGGAATCAGCTTGGTGCCCTGGTGAATCAGCTGGTAGAACGCGTGCTGGCCATTGGTGCCCGGCTCGCCCCAGATGATTGGGCCCGTCTGGTAATCCACCGGATTGCCGTTACGGTCTACGTATTTACCGTTCGATTCCATATTGCCTTGCTGGAAGTAAGCGGCAAAACGGTGCATGTACTGGTCGTACGGCAAAATCGCTTCAGTCTCTGCGCCGAAGAAATTGTTGTACCAGATGCCGATCAGCGCCAGCAGTACCGGCAGGTTTTGCTCCGCCGGCGTTTGCGCGAAGTGTTTGTCCATCTCGTGCGCGCCGCTCAGCAGCTGTTCAAAATTCTCATAGCCCAGCGACAGCGCGATAGACAGACCAATCGCCGACCACAGCGAGTAACGGCCGCCGACCCAGTCCCAGAACTCGAACATATTGGCTGTATCAATACCAAACTCACCTACCGCCTTGCCGTTGGTGGACAGCGCCGCAAAGTGTTTCGCCACGTGCTTTTGATCGCCGGCGGTGTTCAGGAACCAGTCGCGCGCGCTGTGGGCGTTGGTCATGGTTTCCTGAGTGGTGAAGGTTTTGGACGCCACCAGGAACAGCGTGGTTTCCGGGTTCAGCGGTTTGAGCGTTTCGGCGATATGGGTGCCGTCAACGTTGGAGACAAAATGCATATTCAGGTGATTTTTGTAAGGGCGCAGCGCTTCGGTCGCCATATAAGGGCCGAGATCCGAACCGCCGATACCGATATTCACCACGTCGGTAATCGCTTTGCCGGTGTAGCCTTTCCAGTCGCCGCCAATCACGCGGTCGCAGAACTGTTTCATCTTGGCCAGCACCGCGTTCACTTCCGGCATCACGTCTTTGCCGTCAACGATAATCGGGCTGTTGCTGCGGTTGCGCAGGGCAACGTGCAACACCGCACGGTCTTCGGTACGGTTGATTTTCTCGCCGGCAAACATCGATGTGATCGCGCTTTGCAGATCGGTCTCTTTCGCCAGTGCCTGCAGCTTCTCCAGCGTTTCTGCGGTAATGCGGTTTTTAGAGTAGTCCACCAGCATCTGATCGTTGAAGGTGGCCGAGAAGCGGGAGAAACGCTCTTTGTCCTGAGCGAACAGATCGCTGATCCGGACATCTTTCATCTGTTCAAAATGTTGCTGCAGGGCTTGCCAAGCAGCGGTTTGACTAGGATTGATATTTTTCATAGCAACACTCTTAGGCTTGAGAATAAATGTGACGTGATTGTCCGATTGTAGCCTGTTCGCCTGTGATTATGATCTCTTTTCTTGCGATAGGCGCTAACTGTCAAACGTCTCCTGCATCGTTTCAGCCATTCCCCTATACTTTTGGATAACAGCCTGTTATCGGGGTTGCCGAACTGTCACTGAAATGTGCCATTGTTGCTGATAGCCAATTAGAGAAGGACCTCCGCCATGGAATTATCTGCCCCACTGATGTTGGTGATCATCGGGTTAAGTTCACTGCTGGCGCAATGGCTGGCCTGGCTGCTGCGCCTGCCTGCCATTCTGCCGCTGCTGCTGTTTGGCATCGTGCTGGGGCCGGCGGTGCATCTGGTCCAGCCGGACGCGCTGTTCGGCGATCTGCTGTTCCCGCTGGTGTCGCTGTCGGTGGCGATCATTTTATTTGAAGGTGCGCTGACGCTGCGGGTAGAGGAGATACGCGGCCTCGGCGGCGTGGTGCGTAACCTGGTGACCATCGGCATGCTGATGACCTTCCTGGTGATCGGCGTCGCCTGCTGGTGGCTACTGGACTTTCCGCCCGAGCTGGCAGCGCTGATCGGCGCGGTGACGGTGGTGACCGGGCCTACGGTGATAGCCCCGCTGATGCGCGTGGTGCGGCCCAATGCCAATATCAACCAGGTGCTGCGCTGGGAAGGGATAGTGATCGACCCGGTTGGCGCTATCTTCACCCTGTTGGTATTTGAATTTATCGTGCTGAAGCAGCATTCGGAGTCCTATACCCACCTGTTCTGGACGCTGGGCATCACCGTCGCCGTCGGCCTGGCGATCGGCGCGCTGTTCGGTTATCTGCTGGGGCTGGCGCTGCGCCGCGTCTGGCTGCCGCGCTACCTGCAAAACCTGGCGGTGCTGGCGATCATGTTGACCGCCTTTGGCGTGTCCAACGCCATTGCCGACGAATCCGGCCTGTTGACCGTGACGGTGATGGGCATTTGGCTGGCCAATATGCGCGATGTGGATACCAGCGACATTCTGGCATTCAAGGAAGAGCTGTCGGCTATCCTGATTTCTGCGCTGTTTATCATTCTGGCGGCGCGGCTGGATATTCATGCGCTGTGGAACATGGGCTGGCCGCTGTTGGGCCTGCTGCTGGCGGTACAGTTTATCGCCCGGCCGCTGTGCATTGCGGTGTCGACCTGGCGTTCTTCCCTGCATTGGCGCGATCGCCTGCTGCTGTGCTGGATCGCCCCACGCGGCATCGTCGCCGCAGCGGTCAGTTCGCTGTTTGCCCTGACATTGCAACGCAGCGGTTATCAGGGTGCCGATCGGTTGGTGACCGTGGTGTTCGCCGTCATCATCGGCACCGTGGTGTTGCAAAGCCTGACCAGCGGCATGATGGCCCGCTGGCTGCGAGTACAGCAGCAAAAACCGCGTGGCGTGCTGATCGTCGGTGCCAACAGCGTGGCGCGTATGCTGGCGCAGGCGTTGATCAAAATGAATATCCCGGTGCTCGTCACCGACAGCAGCTGGGAATATTACCGCCAGGCGCGTATGGAGGGTATTCCCGCCTATTATGGGCATGCTTACTCCGAACATGCCGAGAACTATCTCGATCTGAGCGATACCGCGCAAGTGTTGGCGCTCTCGCCCAACCGCCATCAGAATGCGTTGGCGGTGTACCACTTCGGCCATCTCTTTGGTGACGAACAGGTCTTCGCCATCCGCTCCGGCGCGCCGCTGAAAGGGCGCGGCAACAGCGCGGAAAGCTCGCGCTTCCGCCGGCACGAAATCCTGTTCAATCAAGAGGCTACCTACAGCCGGTTAAGCAGCCTGATCGCCAAAGGCGCCACCATCAAAGCCACCAAGCTGAACGAAAACTTTGGCTGGCTGGAGTATCTGGAAAAACATCAGGGCGTTATTCCGCTGTTGTGCCAACGCGAGGACGGCAAGCTGCAACCGATAGGCACCGGTTTCGTTCCCGCCATGCCCTGCACGCTGATAGCGTTAGTGCAAATTGAAAATACCTCAACGTCTGACCGTTGACACAAGCGCAATAACCGGCTATTCCTATCAGCCTACTTGTGCACCCGGTGCGCAAGCCAGAAGAGGCGCGTCGCCCAGGTAGAGTGTCAGAGGAGCCGTTTTCCCATGACGGCACTTGAGGGGGAGCGACGCCGAGGTAGGGTGATGTACGGCATTCATCGTATCGGCTACAGGGGCTGAATCCCCTGGGTTGTCACCAAAGTTTGCCCCGCGGGGGCAATCAGCAAGGTGGGGCGCTTCTGGGTGTATCGTAGTTTCAACCTCTACGTCTGCCCCCTGTTTATCGCTCTCCCCTTGTGCCAAGGCTATGGAAAAAAGTGCTCTCAAAATAGGGCAACCCTGACACGAGGTTTTACATGAACCAAGCAGCACCCCAAAATTCTACCGTTGTGGCTAAATTCGGTGGCACCAGCGTTGCCGACTATGCAGCCATGAACCGCAGCGCCGACGTCGTGCTCGCCAATCCGCAAGTGCGCCTGGTGGTCCTGTCCGCTTCGGCGGGCGTCACCAATCTGCTGGTCGCGCTGGCTGAAGGCTGCGATGGCGACAAACGCAGCGCCCGGCTCGATGAAATCCGCCGCATCCAGTACGCCATTCTCGACAGCCTCGACAAGCCGGCGGTGATCCGCGACGAAATCGACCGCATGCTGGAAAACATCGCCATGCTGTCCGAAGCGGCAGCGCTGGCGACCTCTACGGCGCTGACCGACGAGCTGGTCAGCCACGGCGAACTGATGTCCACCCTGCTTTTCGTTGAGATCCTGCGGAGCCGCAACGTGCAGGCTGAGTGGTTTGACGTGCGCAAAGTGATGCACACCGACGATCATTTCGGCCGCGCCACGCCGGACAGCGCCGCATTGCACGAACTCACCCAAACCCTGCTCAAGCCGCGCCTGCAGGAAGCGCTGGTGGTCACTCAAGGCTTTATCGGCAGCGAGCCGAAGGGCCGCACCACCACGCTGGGCCGCGGCGGCAGCGATTACACGGCCGCCCTGTTGGGCGAAGCGCTGAACGTCAGCCGGGTAGATATCTGGACCGACGTGCCGGGCATCTACACCACCGACCCGCGCGTTGTTCCTACGGCGAAGCGCATCGACAGAATCACCTTTGAAGAAGCGGCTGAAATGGCCACCTTCGGCGCGAAAGTGCTGCACCCGGCGACCCTGCTGCCGGCAGTACGCAGCGATATTCCGGTGTTTGTCGGTTCCAGCAAAGATCCGTCTGCCGGCGGCACCCTGGTGTGCAATACCACCAAAAACCCGCCGCTGTTCCGTGCATTGGCGTTGCGCCGCAAACAAACCCTGCTAACGCTGCACAGCCTCAATATGCTGCACGCACGCGGTTTCCTGGCCGAAGTGTTCAGCATTCTGGCGCGCCACAATATTTCGGTGGATTTGATCACCACCTCCGAAGTCAGCGTGGCACTGACCATGGACACCACCGGCTCCACCTCCACCGGCGGCAGCCTGCTGACCACCTCGCTACTGACCGAGTTATCGTCGCTGTGTCGGGTAGAAGTGGAGGAGAACCTGGCGTTGGTGGCGATCATCGGCAACAAGCTTTCCCAGGCCTGCGGCGTGGGCAAAGAGGTGTTCGGCGTGCTTGACCCGTTCAATATCCGCATGATCTGCTACGGTGCCAGCAGCTACAACCTGTGCTTCCTGGTACCGGGCGATGACGCCGAACAGGTAGTACGTACTCTGCACCACAATCTGTTCGAATAACCGGATCTCATCCCATTGCGGGCGCAGCAGGCTGCGCCCCTACTTCTAAAAAAGGTCGTTCATCATTCGCAGGGGTCCTGCACGCTGAACCCGCAAAAAACACAACTCCACCCCACAGTTCCCTTTTGGCTAAGGAAAACCGTATTCATGCTGGCATTACTAACCCGATTATTCCCCCTGTGGGCGGTGCTGCTCGCCGTCGCCGCCTACGCTACGCCCACCACCTTCACCGGTATTGGCCCGTACGTCAGCCCGCTGCTGATGCTGATCATGTTCGCCATGGGCGTCACGCTACGGCTGGATGACTTCAAGCGCGTGCTGTCGCGCCCCGCGCCGGTGGCCGCCGGCATCTTTCTGCATTACCTGATCATGCCGCTGGCGGCCTGGTTGCTGGCGATGCTGTTCCATATGCCACCGGATCTTTCCGCCGGTATGGTGCTGGTCGGCAGCGTCGCCAGCGGTACCGCTTCCAACGTGATGATCTATCTGGCAAAAGGAGACGTTGCGCTGTCGGTGACCATTTCGGCGGTCTCCACGCTGGTGGGCGTATTCGCCACGCCGCTGCTGACCCGCCTGTATGTCGATACCGAAATCAGCGTCGATGTCATGGGTATGCTGCTGAGCATCCTGCAGATCGTCGTGATCCCGATTGGCCTCGGCCTGATCGTGCATCACACCTTTACCAAAACCGTCAAACGCATTGAGCCGTTCCTGCCGGCGCTGTCGATGGTCTGCATTCTGGCGATCATCAGCGCGGTGGTCGCAGGCAGCCAGAGCCACATCGCCTCCGTCGGGCTGGTGGTGGTCATCGCGGTGATCCTGCATAACGGCATCGGGCTACTGAGCGGCTACTGGGGCGGCAAGCTGTTCGGCTTCGATGAATCCACCTGCCGCACGCTGGCCATTGAAGTCGGCATGCAGAACTCCGGGCTGGCGGCGACGCTGGGCAAGATTTACTTCTCACCGCTGGCCGCGCTGCCGGGTGCCCTGTTCTCCGTGTGGCATAATCTCTCCGGCTCTCTGCTGGCAGGTTACTGGTCCGGGCGGCCAATCAAGAAAAAATAATCTCACGCCGGGGCGCAGCCATTTGCGCCCCGCTCCACTTCTGCGAAATTTCGTATTTCCTCCCGGTTGGATTGTCATAATTATCCCCATCCCTTATTATCCCCCGACAAAATAAAATTCAGATTCTTCTTAATCCTGCCGATAACGGGGAGTAAGAGCGAAAAAGAAAAAACCCAACAAGTGGGTCTTATTACCTCCTTTGGGGTAATTAACGGGCATGCATTGAAAAATAAAAACAAGCAGCCTAATTATTATTGGAAAGAATAAAAACCCACCTTCTTATTTGCCCTGAGCAATAAAAGAACCCCGCAATGTGATTGTCGCTCGCTGTTTCGGGCCGGCCGCCGGCCGTCCGTTATTGACCTCATGGATTGAGCAGGCTGCCCGGCAGCTTCTCATAATGGATTACAATGATTAAAAAAACCCTTGTCCTGGCGCTGCTGTTCAGCAACGCACTCCCCGCCGCTACGCTGCCAGAAATGGGTGATTTTTCACCGATGAGCGAATCACGCCGCGCCCTGCAAGACAGCACGCGTGAAGTGAATCAGCAGATAGAACAACGCCGTTATCAGCAGCTCAAGCAACAGCAACTCTTGGCGGAACCCGCACCTGCGGCCCCGGCGCTACCGCGTTCTGCGCAGTGCTTGCCGATCGGTGGCGTGTATTTACAGGGGATCACCCTGCTGTCCGCGAAAGATTTGGCAACGCTGAGCGCCTTGCCGCAGCGCTGTATCAGCAGCAATGACATTAACCGACTTACACGCGAATTAACTCGGTTATACGTCGATAAAGGTTACATCACCGCGCGCGTGCAATTTGTTCGCCCTAATACCGATGGCGAATTAGGGCTGCGGGTCACCGAAGGGTTTATCGAAAAAATAGAGGGTGGCGACCGCTGGGTGAATAGCCAATTATTATTCCCCGGGCTCGAAGGCAAACCCTTGCAATTAACTCAACTCGATCAGGGATTGGATCAAGCCAATCGTTTGCAATCAAACAAAACCCGGTTGGATATATTGCCGGGAAATCAAACAGGCGGCTCCATTATTCGCCTGAATAACCAACACGCCAAGCCTTGGCAACTGACGGCCACGACGGACAATTACGGCCAAAAAAACACCGGCCAGTGGCTGGCACGCACGACCGCCACGCTGGACAGCCCATTCGGCCTGTCGGATTTCGTCAGCCTGAACGCCACCAGCACGCTGACAAACCCGGCGCAGCGCTATAACCGCGCCTACACCCTGCTCTATTCTCTGCCCTATGGCGCTTTCACCTTCAGCGGATTCGCCAGCTATTCGGAATACGTAAACCATCAACAGCTGACGTTCAACCGCTATAAGCTGCACGGCCAGACTCAGCAATACGGCCTGCGCGGCGACTATGTGTTTTACCGCGATCGCGATCAGATCAATGCCCTCAACGGCCAGCTCACCCATAAACGCATCGATAACTATTTCGACACCCTGCGCATCGGCCTCAATAGCCCAACGCTCAGCCTGTTTGAACTGGGGATCAACCACCTGCAGATCCTGCCCACCGGCCTGATCAGCGCCAACCTCAGCGTGGAGCAGGGATTACCCTGGTTTGGCGCGGATCGCCACGCCGCTGCCGGGCTACCCGACGCTCAATTCACCAAGGGCAAACTGTTTGCCAACCTCAGCCAACGTGTGCAGCTTGCCGGTTCAACTTATCAGCTCAGCAACCTGCTGTATGGGCAATACAGCCGCGACAACCTGCCTGGCGTGGAATGGCTCAGCCTGACCGACCGCAGTGCGATCCGCGGGTTCAGCCGCAGCACGCTGTCCGGCGACAACGGTTGGTATCTGCAAAATACCCTGTCGCGCAGCTTCAACCTGGGCCAGAGCACCCTCACCCCGCGCGTCGGCGCCGACGTCGGCCGGGTCCTGCCGCGCGACAACCGGCCATCAGGCTGGCAAAGCAGCGCCGGCCTGAGTACCGGTGCCACTCTGCGTTACCAGCGGGCAATTCTCGACATAGAAGCCAGCCGTGGCTGGATCCTCTCCGGGCACCCGATACCCGATGATCCGATCCAGCTACTGGCACGCTTCTCATACACCTTTTAGTCAGCGCTTTTTTGCACTACCACAGCGATATAGGGAGATACATGGATGAAAAATAATAACTTCAGGCTTTCCGCAGCGGGCAAGCTGGCCGCGTCACTGGCGATTATTCTCGCCTCGTACGGCGCCGGCTACGCGGGGGAGATCGTGGCGGCCAACGGGGCTAATGGCCCCGGCGTTTCAACCGCCGCCAACGGCGCGCAGGTAGTCAACATCGTGACGCCCAACGATCACGGACTGTCGCATAACCAGTATCAGGACTTTAACGTCAACCAGCCTGGCGCCGTGCTGAATAACTCGCGCGACGCCGGGCTGTCGCAGCTGGCCGGCCAACTGGGCGCCAACCCAAACCTGAATGGCCAGGCAGCCAGCGTGATCCTCAATGAAGTGATCAGCCGCAACCCGTCACTGTTGCACGGCCAACAGGAAATCTTCGGCATGGCGGCCGACTACGTGCTGGCGAATCCGAACGGTATCAGCTGCGATGGCTGCGGCTTTATCAATACCAGCCGTTCATCGCTGGTGGTGGGTAACCCGTTGGTCGAAAACGGCATGCTGCAAGGCTACAGTACGCTGGGCAACCGCAATGTCTTGAGCCTGGAAGGCAAGCTGAACGCCGGCGGCGTGCTGGATCTGATCGCGCCGAAAATCGACAGCCGTGGCGAGGTGATCATCGCACCGACATTCGATAAAAAAACCGGAAAAATGCTGTCGGATATTAATGCCATCAGCGGCAATAACCGCCTATCGCGCGATGCGCGAGTGCTCAGCAGCGAGCAGCCGCTGAGCGCGCTGGACAGCTACTACCTCGGCAGCATGCAGGCCGGGCGCATCAACATCATCAACACCGCGGCGGGCAGCGGCGTGAAGCTGGCAGGCAGCCTGCGGGGCAGCGACGAAATCAGCGTGAAAGCCTATGACATTCGCGCCGAGAGCCAGATCAGCAACGCAAGCACCCAGCATGACAGCAATGAGAACTACCAAAACTATCGCGGCGGCATCTACATCAACGACCGCAGCACCAACCAGAAACTGACCCGTACCGAGCTGGCGGGCAAAAATATCAGCCTGCTGGCCGATAACAACCACCACCTGACCGCTACCGATATTCGTGGCGATGAGATAAAGCTGCAAGGCGCCAGCCTGACGTTAGACAGCCAACAACTGAAGCAAACTCAGGGTCAGACCAACGACCGATGGTTCTATTCCTCGCAGTACGACGTTACGCGTGAAAATGAGCAGCTCCAGCAGGTTGGCAGCACCATTACCGCGACCAAAAACGCCACGCTGACTGCCACGGTGCAAGATGTGAAGTTGCTCGGCGCCACGGTTGCAGCAGGCGACGCGCTAAAAATCGAAGCCAGGCGCGATGTGCAGATCGCTGGGCTGGTCGAACGGGACAAAACCAGCGAACGCGGTTATCAACGCAACCACACTTCCAGCCTGCGCACCGGCAATTGGAGCAACAGCAACGAAACCGAAAGCCTGAAGGCCAGCGATTTGCGCGCCGGCGGTGAACTGGATCTGACGGCCGGCAATAACCTGGTCACTCAGGGGGCCAAGGTCCATACGAAGGGCAACCTCACGGTAAACGCCAAAGAACGGATCAACATCGACGTACAAAAGACCGTCAATACGAAAACGGTTAGCGACAATACAACCTCATGGGGCGGGATCGGCGGCGGCAATAATCAAGACAACAGCAACCGCCGCGAGATCAGCAACGCCTCCGAACTGACCGCCGATGGCGTGTTGAGGCTCAACGGCAAACAGGGCGTGACCATTACCGGCAGCAAAGCGAGAGGCAAACAGGGCGGTTTCGTCGAAGCCACCGCCGGTGGCCTGCGTATTGATAACGCCCTCAGCACCACCGTGGACAAGATTGATGCCCGCACGGGCACCGTTTTCAACATCACCAGCAGCTCGCAGAAATCCAACAACAGCCACCAGCAGACTACCGGCAGTGAGCTGGTTTCCGATACCAATCTGCAGTTGGTCAGCCATAAAGATACCGACGTGGTAGGCAGCCAGGTGAGCAGCGTCGGCAAACTGGACGTCCGCTCCGGCGGCAATATCAACGTCAAGGCCGCCGAACAGCAGCAAAGCATCGACGAACAGAAAACAGCGCTCGCCATCAACGGCTATGCCAACGAGAAAGGCGATAAGCAATACCGTGCAGGTCTGCGCATCGAACATACCCGCGACAGCGAGAAAACCACCCGCACCGAGAACCAGGCCGCCATGCTGAGCGGCGGCAGCGTGGCGCTGAACGCAGATAAAGACGTGACCTTCAGCGGTTCCAAACTGGTCGCCACCCAGGGCGATGCCAGTATCAGCGGCGATAATGTCGCTTTTCTGGCGGCCGATAACAAAACCGCCTCTGACACCGAACAAACCAACATCGGCGGCGGCGTCTATTACACGGGCGGCATCGACAAACTCGGTTCCGGCATCGAGGGGGGCTATGAGAACAGCAAAACCCATGCAGAAAGCAGCAAGGCCGTCACCGCCGGTACCCATGTCGCAGGCAACCTGACCATTACCGCTAAAAATCGGCTCACCCAGCAGGGCGCGCAGCATCAGGTAGGTGGGAAATATCAGGAAAACGTCGCCAACGTCTCCCATATTGAGGCCACTAACAGCGAAAGCAGCACCACCCGCAAAACAGACGTCGGCGTGGATATCGGTGCTAACGTCGATTACAGCGCGGTCACCCGCCCGGTGGAACGCGCGGTGGGTAAAGTTGCCCAGTTGGATGCCAACGGCGTAATTAACGAAATCGGCGGTATCGGCGCGCCGAATGTCGGGCTGGATATCGGCGCCAAAGGCGGCAGCAGTGAAACACGCACCGGCGATTCAAAGGCGGTAGTCAGCAAAATTACCGCCGGGGAGATAGAGGTGACCGCCACCGGCGAGGTCCACGATCGCGGTACCCAATATCAGGCGACTCAAGGTGCAGTCACGCTGACGGCGGATAGCCATCGCAGTGAGGCGGCGGAAAACCGCCAACAGGAAAACCACAGCGAAACTCACGGCAGCGCCGGCTTACGCGTCTATACCACCACCGGCAGCGATTTGACTGTGGACGCCAAAGGCGAAGGCGGCAGCAAACGCAGTGAAAGTTCGGCCAGCCAGGCGGTCACCGGCAGCATCAGCGCCGCCAAGGGTATCGACATCCGGGTTAAAAAGGACGCCGTTTATCAGGGCACCGCGCTGGACGCCGGTGACGGCAAGGTGCGGGTGAAAGCCGAAGAGGGCAACATCCGTTTTGATCAGGCCACCGATACCCACCATGAGAGCCACAGTGGCTTCACGGTCAAGGCCTCGGCCAAAGGCGGCTCCACGCCAGAAACCAAAAACGTTGGCGTCGGGTTAGGCGGTGGTCGCAGCCAGGGTGAAAGCGACGGCAGTAGCGCACATGTCAGCAACATCGGCGGCAAACAGGGTGTGGAGCTGGATGCAGGCCGCGATCTGTCGCTGCAAGGCAGCGTGCTGACCAGCGACGGTGACGTTACGCTCAAGGCGGGCAATCAGGTTGCACTGACGACGGCGGACGCCCACCAGAGGCGTAAAGATGACAGCCTGTCGGGCAATGTCGATCTCGGTGGCAACAGCACCGACTCCGCCAAAAAGAGCGGTGGCGGCATCTCCCTTGGCGGCGCATTTGATATCGCCAAGGTGGATGAATCCTCCACCACCCATCAGGGCGGCAAGATCACCAGCGGCGGTACCGTGAAGATTACCGCCGGCGGCACGGGGAGTAACGCGTTGCATTTACAGGGGGCTGAAGTCACCGGTAATAGCGCTACGCTCGAAGCGAAAGACGGCGGTATCGTGCTGGAGTCGGTGCAAAACCAGGAGCAGAAAAACAATCTGAACCTGGGGCTGAAGGCCAACGCCAAAGGCGGTCAATCCTTCAACAAGGATGCCAACGGCCAGGTTGATGCCATCAGCGGCAGCGACACCCACACCCTGGGCGCCAGCGTGAAGGTCGGCGTGGATAAACTGGAGAAAACCACTCAGGGCAATACCCTGATTAACGCCGGGAAAGTGACGCTCAACAGCGGTAAAGATACCCGACTGGCCGGCGCCAGGGTGGACGCCGATCAGGTACAGGGCAAGATCGATGGCGATCTGCACGTCGAAAGCCGCAAAGACAGCGAAAGCAGCGTGAAGGTTAATGTGGATGTCGGCCTGAGCCACACCAACGATCCGGCCAGCAGCATCACCTCCAAATTGTCGAAAGTGGGCACCCCGCGCTATGCGGGTAACGTGAAAGAGAAGCTGGAAGGCGGCATCAATAAAGTGGCCGCAGCGACCACCGATAAGTACAACAGCGTAGCGCGTCGCCTCGATCCTAAGCAGGACACCGCCGGTGCGGTCGGTTTCAGCAAGGCCGATGGCAAGGTGACGCTGCCGGAAACGCTGGCCGGGGAAAAAGAGAAAGGCCCCTTGTGGGATCGCGGCGCTCGCTTCCTGGGCAACAAGTCCAAAGAAGCCCTGACCGGCCCTGCCGGGCTGCAAGGGCAGTTCAAAGTGAACGCCGATGTGGTCGATAACGATGCGGTTGGCGTGCAGTCCGCCATCAGCGGGAAAAATGGCGTTGCGCTGAACGTGCAAGGCGAAACCCACCTGACCGGCGGTGAGATCCGCAGCCGGCAGGGCCAGGTAGCGCTGGGTAACGGCAAGGTGGAACAGCAGGACGTGGCGGGCAACCGCTATCAGGGCGGCGGGCATCTTGATGCGGCGGCGTCTGCCGGCGCGCTGCTCGGTATCGCCGGTAAAAGCGCGGTCAAACTGGAAACGCCGGTTGGCGGCTACATCAATAATCAGGCCGCCGATGCCAAGGCGGGGATCTTTTCGGGTAAATAACCCGCGGTAAATAAACCTGGCACTGCCCCCGGTTAAACCGGGGGCAGTTTTTTACAGGGTGCTCGGCGTATCATCCCACTCACGCTCATCATCGCGTTCATCCTGGTCCAGCACGTTATACGCCACGGCGCAAAACAGCGAGTTCAGGCGTTTCATATCCCCCAACAGCCCCAGATGCAGCGAACTGGTTTCGATGCTTTGCACGTTTTGTTGATGCAGACGATCGACGTGCGCATGCGCGTAACGGCGATCCAGAATGCGAAAACGGTGTTTGGAGCGTCGCAGCCGTTTGGCGCTGGTAATATCGCCGGACAGGAACACCGACAGGCTCAGGCGCAGGTTGCCGACCAGCCGCTCATGCAGCGTATCCAGCTCCGCCAACCCTTCCGCCGAGAACGCCCGCCGCGCCGCGTGCGATTTCGCCGCCACATCGCCGGTCATGCGCTCAATGATGTCCCCGGCTTGCTCCAGGTTCAGCGCCATTTCGATGATTTCCGCCCAACGGCGCGAATCCTCTTCGCCCAAATCCTCTTTCTGGATCTGCGCCAAATATAGCTTGATGGCGGTATACAACACGTCGACATCGTCGTCCAACCGCCGCACCTCTTTATCCTGCCCATTCTTGCCGTGCAGCACTTCGCGCAGCAGGATCATCATGTGTTCCACCACGTCGCCCATACGCAGGGTTTCGCGTGCCGCATTGGCCAGCGCCAGCGTCGGCGTATCCAGCGCGCTGGCGTCCAGATGCCGCGGCCGCAGGCGGGGATCGTCGGCCGCCACGTCGGCGATCAGGGTTTCGCATAAACGCGCCATCGGCCCGGCCAGCGGGATCAGTATCAGGCAGCGGATCAGGTTGTAGAAGACGTGAAAATAGATCACCAGTTCTTCGTTTTCGCCCGGCAGGCGGGTCATTACCTCTGCCAGATAAGAGACAAACGGCAGCACCAGCACGCAGCCTATCAGCTTGAACAGCAGGCTACCGAGCGCCACCCGACGGCCGGCGGCGTTCTGGCCGCTGGTATTGATGACCGCCAACAGGCCACTGCCGAGATTGGCGCCAATCACCAGACACAGCGCCACTTTCAGCGAGATCACGCCGGATGCGGTCAGGGTGGCGGTCAGCAACACTGCCGCCAGGCTGGAATAGCTGACGATGGCGAACAGAGCGCCGGTAAGGGCATCCAGCATCACGTCGCCGGTCAGCGACGAGAACAGCACTTTCACACCCGCCGCCTGGGTAATGGGCGTCGCGGCGGCCACGATCAGCTCCAGCGCCAGTACGATCAGCCCGAGGCCGATGCACACACGCCCCATTTGGCCAACCCGGGTTTGCTTGCGGCTGAGGAACAAGAAAACACCGACCAGAATCAACAGCGGCGATAGCCAGGAAAGATCGAAGGTCAGCACCCGCGCCATCAAGGCGGTGCCGACGTCGGCGCCCAGCATGATCACCAGCGCAGGCGCCAGCCCCACCAGCCCTTGCGCGACGAAAGAGGTGACCAGCAGCGCGGTGGCGTTGCTGCTTTGCACCAGCGCGGTTACGCCGATACCGGAGACGAACGCCAGCGGTTTTTTCTCGACGCTGTCGCTCAATACCCGGCGCAGGTTAGCGCCGTAGACCCGCATAATCCCGGTGCGCACGATGTGGGTACCCCACACTAACAACGCCACGGAGGAAAGCAGGTGAAGAAGGGTCAACACGGAAAATACGCTCCATTAACGCCCGGCAGGAAAAATCAAATCCATACCCTATGAATTTCGGGCTGCAGGACGGCGGCAAGCGGGTGAATCCCCAGGAGCTTACCCAAGTAAGTGACTGGGGTGAGACCGCGCGGCCAAGACACCTGCAGCTTGAAAGGTGACGGGTATAGCAGGCTATCCTGCCTGCCGGGCGGTAGTCGGGCAGGACAGCGGTAACAGGCTGCAGACCGCATATTGGAAGGTTAACGCAACGGCAGGCATTACCCTGGAGTTATCATTGATTGCCGCAGCGAAGTCATGCAACTTCCCGTAATGTAACAGTTTCCAAGTGTAGCCCAATTTCGCTGCCGTCGGGCCGCAAATCCTCGACCGACCGGTTGAGCGCGTCAACCAACAGCTCAACGCCACGAACCTGGACACGGTAGCGTACCACATTCCCCAGCAGGCTATGGCTGAGGATCACCCCCTCGATCCCCTGCCCGGCCGGCAGCAACGCGATGGATTCAGGGCGTATCGCGACCTTGCCGGCGTAGCGGCGGCCGGTGAGTGCGCTCGCCTGTTCGGCGCTCAGCAAGTTGTAGTTGCCGATAAACCCGGCGGCGAAGACGTTAGCCGGCTGGGTGTACAGGGTTTCCGCATCGCCGCTCTGCACGATTTGGCCCTTGTTCATCAGCACGATGCGATCCGACAACGTCAGCGCCTCTTCCTGATCGTGGGTAACGAAGATTGCCGTCAGGTTCAGTTCACGCTGGATACGGCGGATCTGCTCGCGCAGATGCTTGCGGATACGTGCATCCAGCGCCGACAGCGGCTCGTCGAGCAGCAGCAGACGCGGGCGGGTCACCAGCGATCGCGCCAGCGCTACCCGCTGACACTGCCCGCCGGACAGTTGATGCGGATAACGCTTCGCCAGTTCGGTCAACTCCACCAGCGCCAGCACTTCCTCTACCCGATGCTGGATCTGCCCGGCCGCCAGTTTCTGCATTTTCAGGCCAAACGCCACGTTGCCTTCAACGGTCATGTTCGGGAACAGCGCATAACTCTGGAACACCATACCTATGCCGCGCTTTTGCGGCGGCACCGGCACCAGATCCTGGCCCTGCAGCAAGATTTGCCCGCTGTCGACCGATGTCAGCCCCGCCAGGCAACGCAGCAGCGTGGATTTACCGCAGCCGCTCGGCCCGAGCAGCGTGACGAACTCGCCCTCCTCGGCGGTAAAATCGATATCCTGAAACACCTGGGTCTGGCCATAGCGTTTATTGAGGCGGGTGACAGTGAGATATGCCATGCGTTAACCCTTATTTTTATTCAGCAAATTCGCCAGCAAGGTGACAATCAGCACCACGGCGAAATAAGAAATGACCAGTGCGCTGGTG
Organism: Serratia sp. TSA_198.1; assembly: GCF_052686505.1. Taxonomy (NCBI): domain Bacteria; kingdom Pseudomonadati; phylum Pseudomonadota; class Gammaproteobacteria; order Enterobacterales; family Yersiniaceae; genus Serratia; species Serratia sp. TSA_198.1. The sequence continues at coordinate 20,686 of NZ_JBQZFP010000009.1, read as the reverse complement.
AAGTGGCCGCTGCCGTTGCGCATGTTATAGAGGTAAACCTGCAGCGTTTCATACTGGCTGCCCACCAGCAGGTTGGCGAAGACGAATTCGCCAATCAGGAACGAGAACGACAGCAGCACCGCAATCATTCCGCCCTTGTGCAGGTTCGGCAGCACCACCAGCAGCGCCGCCTGCCAGGTGCTGGCGCCCAATAGGTGTGCCGCGTCCATCAAATCACGCAGGTTGATCGCCTGCATGTTGTTGCTGATGGCGCGGTAAATAAACGGCAGGGCAATCGAGAAGTAACAGCCGATCAGGATCCAGGGCGTGCCGAGCAGCGGCAGCGGATCGGCGGCGAACAGCTGCATCAACCCGACTGCCGACACCACCGGCGGTACGGCGAACGGCAACAGGATCAGCACGTTCATCACCGCGTCCAGTTTGGGAAAATAGTACGCAATCACGAACATCATCGGCAAAATCACCACCACCGCCAGCACCAGGGTGCCGAAACAGATCAGCAACGAGTGCCACAGCGCCAGCAGGAAACGGGGATCGCTCCACAACGCCGTCACCCACTTCAGGGTAAAACCGTCCGGCAGGATGGTGGCGCCCCACTGAGTGGCCAGCGCGTAAATCAGCGTCGCCGCCAGCGGTAACAGCAGGATCAGCAACAGCAGACTGGTCACCACACGGTGGTAGCCGGTTTCAAAACGGGACATGGCCGCCCTCCGCAACATTATGAGCGCGCATTCAGGTAACTCCTGCGCAACAGCCATTGGTGGATCAGGGTAATGAACGCCATCATCGCCACCAACAGCATCGCCAGCGCGCTGGCCAGGTTCGGGTCGAGGGAAATATCCCCCGCCACCAGCGACGAAATACGTATCGGTATCACGTTGAAATTGCCGGTGGTCAGCGCATATACCGTGGCATAGGCGCCCAGCGCGTTAGCCAGCAGGATGACAAAGGTGCCCATCAGCGCCGGCGCCAGCACCGGCAGGCCGATATGCCGCCAGTAGCGCCATGGGCTGGCGCCAAGCAGCGATGCCGACTCGCGCCAGTCCTCACGCAGCGCGTCGAACGCCGGGTACAACAGCAATACGCCCAGCGGGATCTGGAAATAGGTGTAAAGCACGATCAGCCCGGTTTTGGAGTAAAGGTTAAAGCTCTCCATCAGGCCGTACTTGCGCAGCAGCAACGTCAGGCAGCCGTTCAGCCCCAACAGGATGACAAAGGCGAAGGCCAGCGGCACCCCGGCAAAGTTGCTGGTCATATTGGTAAACGACATCACAAAATCGTGGAACCGCGTCTGACCCAATTGACGCAGTGAGTAACTGCCGACCAGGGCAATCAGCAGCCCGTAAACGCTCGACCAGAGGGAAATCTCCAGCGAGAACTGAAACGCCTGCAGATAGAACGGCGAGGTCAGGACGTCAACGTAATTGCCCAGCCCCCAACCGCTGGTCTGGCTGAAAAAACTGCTGACCGCAATCCACACCAGCGGCGCGATTTGAAACGCGCCGAACAGCAGGATAAACGGCAGCAGGCACAGCGCGGCAATCCACTTAGCTTTCATTATTCACCCTTATGCCAACAGCGCACGGCAACGCGGCTTGTCGTGCGCTACCTGTAGCACCTCGCACAGCGTGCCGCACAGGTCAGTTTGCTGCGGGTTAGCGTCGTTCTGACTGAAAGCCGCACCGAACACGAACAGCGGTACCTGTCGCTCCTCCGGCAATACACCGCCGTGGCTGCGGTCGTCATTCATACCGTGATCGGCCGTCACCATCACCTGATATCCGGCGCTTAGCCAGTCGCCCAGATAGCGAGACAGCACGCCATCGGCATTGCGAGCCGCGTTACGGTACTGCGGTGAAGACAAGCCGAAGCGGTGTCCGGCATCGTCGATGTTCATCGGATGGATCAGCAGGAAATCGGGCTGATGACGGCGACGCAGGCTTTCGGCGTCGTCAAACAGATGGGAGTCCGGGTAACGGTCGTCGTAATAAAAATGGCCGTGCTGAATGGGCAGCCCGGCATCGTCGGTATGGCGATCGCGCGCGGCGTCGAACGGGGTACGGTTATACAGCTCACTGAACCAATGGTAGGCGGCCGCAGCGGTAGTCAGCCCTGCGGCGCGCGCATAGTGAAACACGCTTTGCTGATGCGAGAGGCGCGATACCTGGTTATGCACCACGCCGCTTTCCACCGGCGGCACGCCGGTGAGAATGCATTCATACAGAGGCCGAGAGAGCGAAGGCAGCTCGCTCTCCAGCTGATACAACCGTCCGCGCCCTGCCGCACACTCGGCCTGCAGATACCCCATGGCGTCATGCGCCACCTGATAGTTCAGACCGTCCAGCAGTACGAGGATCGTTTTCATGATGGCTTAACTCACTGCTGCATAAACATAATGACGTTTTCCTGCCACTGGCGCGGCAGCGTTTTGGCGCTTTGTTCCCAGGCCGCCGGATCGGCGATCGGGTGGGCGTTTTTATACTGTTCGGCCGGCAACAGCTTGGCTTTTACGTCGTCCGGCAGCGTCAGGTGCTCCGCACGGATCGGGCGAGCATAACCGCGCGCCAGATTGATCTGACCGGCGTCGGAGAAGATGTATTCACGCGCCAGCTTGGCGGAGTTCGGGTGTTTGGCGAATTTGTTGATGATGGTGGTATAGCCTGACGTGATTGAGCCGTCGGACGGGATCAACACTTCAAAACGGGTTTTGTCGATCTGGTCACGGTAGTTCAGGCCGTTAAAGTCCCACACCACGCCGACCTGCACTTCGCCTTTTTCCAGCGAGGCGATCACCGGGTTGCTCAGGCTCAGGCGCCCGGCCTTGGCCAACTTGCCGAAGAACTCCAGACCCGGCTTCAGGTTTTTCTCGTTGCCGCCCATGGCGTAAGTGGCCGCCAGCACGCCGCTTGCCGCCTGCGAGGCGGTGCCGACGTCACCGATGGTGACCTGATAAGTGCCTTTCAGCAGATCGGCCCAGCTATGCGGGATCTCTTTCACCTGCTGTTTGTTGATAATGAAGGCAATGGTGCCGGTATAGGCCAGCGCCCAATGGCCATCCTTGTCTTTCGCCCAGCCAGGCACCTGCTCCCAAGTGGACGGCTTATAAGGTTGGGTTACCCCTTTTTGCACAGCGATGGGGCCGAATGCCGCGCCCACGTCACCGATATCCGCCGTGGCATTGCCCTTTTCCGCGTCGAACTTGGCGATTTCCTGCGCCGAGCTCATGTCGGTATCGAGATGCTTCAAGCCGTACTTGCTCTGCAGATCCTGCCAGGTGTCTTTCCAGTTGGCCCAGCTGTCCGGCATGCCGACGCTGTTGACTTCACCTTCCTTCTTGGCAGCCTGCTCCAACGCAGCCAGATCGGGATCCGCGGCCCAGCTCATCTGGCTGGTCAGTACAATGGCACTGGTTAACACAGAAGCGCACAAACGTTTCATAACAGATGCTCCAGGTGGTAGTGTGGGAAGTCACTGGACTAGTCCAGCAAGAACCAAGCCAATCTAACGGACGAATGTGATAATTATATGTCAGCCCAAAAAAGCAGCAGTTTTATCTCATTTACGCCTCAAGGGGCCGCCCGCTGGTCTACCTTAACGGGAGCAATGCGCACTGAAATGGGGCATGTGGAATGAGTGAAGGATCAACCGCCGTGGCGGCAATCTGCCAGACGTTGAACGCCCGCATCATCGCAGGGGAATTCAGCGCCGACGGCAAGCTGCCTTCCGAACGCGCCCTGAGCGAGCAGTTTTCCACCACCCGCATTACGCTGCAGGAAGCGCTCGGTCAGTTGGAGGCGCAGGGGGTGATTTACCGTCAGGTGAGGCGCGGCTGGTTTATCTCACCGCCACGGTTGGTGTACAACCCGTTGCAGCGCAGCCACTTCCACGCCATGGCCCAGCAGCAGGGGCGCGACGCCCACACCCAGGTGATCGACAGTGGCCACGTGCAGGCCGACGCCGCCCTGGCGCGGCGGCTGGAGCTGCCGGAGGGCGCAGAGGTTTACCGCATCCGCCGGCTACGCTTTATCGACGGGCGTGCAGTGTTGTATTGCGAGCACTACCTCAACCCGGCCTACTTCGCCGGTATCCTGGATGCCGATTTGACGCAGTCGCTGACCGCGCTGTACGCAGAGCACTACGGTATCCGTTATGGCCGGGTACGCTTCGATATGCTGCCGACCCTGTTACCGCAGGAGGCAGCCACGATGCTGAAGGTCACCTACGGCAGCCCGTCGCTGTTTATTACCCGGGTGAACCGGGATCAACACGATCGGGTGATTGATTGCGATTTGGAGTATTGGCGCTACGACGCGCTGCACATTGATGTCGAAGCGGTGGCGAACGACGAGGGATAAGAAGAGGCCAACATGTTGGCCCCTTACGAGAGGAACTGGCTGACAGGGGCGCCGCGTGCAGCGCCCCTGCGTCATCAGTCGGCGTCGTAGCCCAGGTTAGGCGCCAGCCAGCGTTCAACTTCGCTGATGCTCATGCTTTTGCGCGCCGCATAGTCTTCCACCTGATCGCGCTGGATCTGCGCCACCGCAAAGTACTTGCTCTCCGGATGGCTGAAGTACCAGCCCGACACCGCCGCTCCCGGCCACATGGCGAAGGATTCGGTCAGCTCCATGCCGGTGTGGCGGTTAACGTCCAACAGGCGCCAGATCTCCGCTTTCTCGGTATGCTCCGGGCAGGCCGGGTAGCCCGGCGCCGGGCGGATGCCCTGGTAATTCTCGCGTATCAGCTCTTCGTTGCTAAGGTTCTCGTCAGCGGCAAAGCCCCAGTGCAATTTACGCACCTGCTCATGCAGGTACTCGGCGAAAGCTTCCGCCAGGCGATCGGACAACGCCTTGATCATGATTTTATTGTAATCATCATGCTGCGCATCATAGGCCACCGCCAGCTCATCCTCTTCCAGACCGCCGGTCACGGCGAAAGCGCCGAAATAGTCGGCCTTGCCGCTGCTTTTCGGCGCGACGAAGTCCGCCAGGCAGTAGTTCGGGAAGTCGGTTTTCTCGGTCTGCTGGCGCAGGTGACGGCTGACCACCAGCACCTCGTCGCGGTTTTCGTCGCGATACACCTCAATGTCGTCGCCGACGCGGTTGGCCGGGAACAGGCCGTAGACGCCGCGCGGGTTGAGGCTGCCGTTGGCGGCCAGCATGTCCAGCATCTGGTTGGCATCGGCGAACAGGCGCTTGGCCTCTTCACCCACCACCTCGTCCTCCAGAATCCGTGGGTATTTACCTGCCAGCGACCAGGTCATGAAGAACGGTGTCCAGTCGATGTACTGCCTCAGCGTCTCGATACCGGCCTCTACCGCATGTACCCCAAGCTGCTTCGGCACCGGCGGCCGGTAGTTTTCCCAATCCAGCGCCATGGCGTTATCGCGCGCTTTTTGCAGGCTGACCGGCGGGGTGCGCGGTTTTTTACGCGCATGCTGGATACGCACGGTTTCGTATTCTTTACGGGTACGCGCCACAAAATCGTCGCGCTGGGTAGCGGACAGCAACGCCGACACCACGCCCACGGTGCGGGAGGCATTTTGCACGTAGGTGGTCGAGCCGCTGTAGTTCTGTTCAATCTTCACCGCCGTATGCGCCTTGGAGGTGGTCGCGCCGCCAATCAGTAAAGGCAGGGTAAAGCCCTGGCGCTCCATCTCTTTCGCCACGTTGACCATTTCATCCAGCGACGGGGTGATCAGCCCCGACAAGCCGATGATGTCCACGTTCTGTTCGCGGGCGGTTTTCAGGATTTTCTCCGTCGGCACCATCACGCCCAGATCGACGATTTCGTAGTTGTTGCACTGCAACACCACGCCGACGATGTTTTTGCCGATGTCATGCACGTCGCCCTTCACCGTCGCCAGCAGGATTTTGCCCGCAGTGGTGCCTTTCTGCTTGCTGGCTTCAATGTAGGGCTCCAGATAGGCCACCGCCTGCTTCATCACGCGGGCGGACTTCACCACCTGCGGCAGGAACATCTTGCCTTCGCCGAACAGGTCGCCGACCACGTTCATCCCCGCCATCAGCGGCCCTTCGATCACTTCGATCGGGCGATCCGCCCGCTGCCGGGCCTCTTCGGTATCCAGCTCGATAAACTCGGTAATGCCTTTCACCAGCGAGTATTCCAGCCGCTTTTCTACCGGCCAGCCGCGCCATTCCGCCTGCTGCACCGCCACTTCGTTGTCTTTGCTGCCGCGATATTTCTCCGCCAGATCCAACAGGCGCTCGGTGCCGTCGTCACGGCGGTTGAGGATCACGTCCTCCACCGCGTTACGCAGTTCGTCACTCAGATCGTCGTAGATCGCCAGTTGCCCGGCGTTGACGATGCCCATGTCCATGCCGTTGCGGATCGCGTGGTACAGGAAGACCGCGTGGATCGCTTCGCGCACCGGATCGTTGCCGCGGAACGAGAACGACACATTGGACACCCCGCCGGAGATCATCGCGTGCGGCAGGTGGGTTTTGATGTCGGCGCAGGCCTCGATAAAGTCGACGGCATAGTTGTTATGCTCTTCGATACCGGTGGCGACGGCAAAGATGTTCGGGTCAAAAATAATGTCTTCCGGCGGGAAGCCGACGCGTTCGGTCAGAATTTTATAGGCGCGGCGACAGATCTCGAACTTGCGCTCGCGGGTATCGGCCTGGCCAACCTCGTCAAACGCCATGACCACCACCGCCGCGCCGTAGCGGCGCACCAGTTTGGCGTGGTGAATAAAGGCCTCTTCACCTTCTTTCATCGAGATGGAGTTAACGATGCCTTTGCCCTGAATGCACTTCAGGCCTTTTTCGATCACCGACCATTTGGAGGAGTCGATCATGATCGGCACCCGGGCGATGTCCGGCTCGCCGGCAATCAGGCTGAGGAAACGCACCATCGCCGCTTCGGCGTCCAGCATCCCTTCATCCATGTTGATATCTATTATCTGCGCGCCGCTTTCCACCTGTTGGCGCGCCACGGCCAAAGCTTCGTTATATTTTTCTTCTTTAATCAGCCGTTTGAAGCGCGCAGAGCCGGTGACGTTGGTCCGTTCACCGACGTTGACGAACAGCGTTTTGGCGTCGATATTCAGCGGTTCAAGGCCGGCCAAACGGCAGGCTACCGGGATATCCGGCAAGGGGCGCGGCGGTACGCCCGCCACCGCATCGACCATTGCGGCGATATGCTCCGGCGTGGTGCCGCAACAGCCGCCGATAATATTGAGGAAACCGGCCTGCGCCCACTCGCCCACCTGTTTCGCCATCTCTTGCGCGTCCAGATCGTACTCGCCGAAAGCGTTGGGCAAACCGGCGTTAGGGTGTGCGGTGACGTAGGTTTCCGAGATGCGCGACAACTCGGCAACGTATTGACGCAGCTCGTCCGGCCCCAACGCACAGTTCAGGCCAAAACTCAGCGGCTTGACGTGGCGCATCGAGTTATAGAAGGCTTCGGTGGTTTGGCCGGACAGGGTACGGCCGGAGGCGTCGGTGATGGTGCCGGAGATCATGATCGGCAACTCCACCCCCAACGCTTCGAATTCGGTTTCCACCGCAAAGGCGGCGGCTTTGGCGTTCAGGGTATCGAAAATGGTTTCGATCATGATCAGATCGACGCCGCCTTCCACCAGCGCGCGCGTTGATTCGCGGTAGGCTTCCACCAGTTCGTCGAAGGAGACATTACGGAATGCCGGATCGTTGACGTTCGGCGAAATGGAAGCGGTGCGGTTGGTCGGGCCCAGCACCCCGGCCACGTAGCGCGGTTTATCCGGGGTACGCGCGGTCCATTCGTCGGCGCAGGCGCGCGCCAGGCAGGCGGCCTGATAGTTAATCTCGGCTGACAGCGACTCCATGTGGTAGTCGGCCATGGCGATGGTGGTGGAGTTGAAGGTGTTGGTTTCGAGAATATCGGCGCCCGCTTCCAGATAACCGTAGTGGATCGCGGTAATCACTTCCGGCTTGGTCAGCACCAGCAGGTCGTTATTGCCTTTCAGATCGCTCTGCCAGTCGGCAAAACGTTCGCCGCGAAAATCGCTCTCTTCCAGCCGGTAGCTCTGGATCATGGTGCCCATGCCGCCGTCCAACACTAAAATGCGCTGTGCTAACTGCCGGCGCAGTTGTTCTACTCGATTTGTCACTGTAACCCCTTCAATTACCATCCAGCCCATCGCTTAACTGCCGCAAAAACCAACGAGTCATCCTAGCACAGCTTGTGGGGCCAAAGTGGCGCGCGGCAATTGAGAGTTTTTCAGGTTGCCCGACAACACATCCGATGAGATGACAGACGGCTTGCAATTCATCTGCAAAAAACGAAAATGAATTCCATCATACGGAAAGAGGAATGCGAATTATGGTCACCCCCGCTCCCGCCAAACGCGGCAAAAAGCCCCGCGCCGCCTCGCCGGCCGCCAGCGCGGCGACCGGTCAGGTTCAATCGCTGACCCGCGGCCTGAAACTGCTGGAATACATTGCCGAAGCCCAGGGAAACGTGGCGCTGACCGATCTGGCCCAGCAGGCCGGGCTGCCGAATTCCACCACTCACCGCCTGCTCACCACCATGCAACAGCAAGGATTCGTGCGGCAGGTGGGCGATCTGGGCCTGTGGACCATTGGCTCACACGCCTTTGTGGTCGGCAGCAGCTTTCTGCAAAGCCGTAATCTGCTGGCGATGGTGCACCCGACGCTGCGCCGTCTGATGGAAGAATCCGGCGAGACGGTCAATCTGGCCGTGCTGGATACCAGCGAGTATCAGGCCATCATTATCGATCAAGTGCAATGCACCGCGCTGATGCGCATGTCGGCGCCGATCGGCGGTAAACTGCCGATGCACGCCTCCGGCGCGGGGAAGGCTTTTCTCTCTACCCTGTCGGATGAGCAAGTCACCAAACTGCTGCATAAAAAGGGCATGCAGACCTACACCCAGCATACGATGACGCCGCATAACCTGAAGGAAGGGCTGGCGCAGATCCGCAAACAGGGCTTTTCCTTCGACGACGAAGAGCATGCCCTCGGCCTGCGCTGCGTGGCGGCCTGCATCTTCGACGAGCACCGGGAAGCCTTCGCCGCCATTTCCATCTCCGGCCCGGTGTCGCGCATCACCGACAACCGCGTAATTGAGCTGGGCGCGCTGGTGATCCACGCCGCGAAAGAGATCAGTCTGGAGTACGGCGGCGTACGCTGAAGTGACCCCGGGGCGCCGCCAGCGGCGCCCCGTATCCCATGCTGTTGTCAGCATGTAAAACTCTGTAGGCAGAGTGTTTCCAGCCCCGAAAAAACCTTGAAGCCGATCACAGTTAACGATCCTCACCGCTAAAGCCCATTGCAACCGGCCAAACTTCCTTCGACAATGTTACCGATAACATGTTACCGGTAACAACGCCTGTCAATTAACCCTGTTTGCCGTTTTGGAGCTAAGCCATGACCAACAATCAAAACCGAATCTACGTCATCATGGGCGTTTCCGGCAGCGGCAAATCCGCCGTGGCCGCGGCGACCGCCCGCCAACTGTCCGCCGGGTTCCTCGATGGCGATTTCCTGCACCCGCGCAGCAATATCCTGAAAATGGCTGCCGGTGAGCCGCTCAACGATGATGACCGCGCCCCGTGGCTGGCCGCGCTCAACGACGCCGCCTTCGCCATGCAACGCACCCATAGCGTGTCGATCATCGTCTGCTCTGCGCTGAAAAAGCATTACCGCGATCGCCTGCGCGCCGGTAACGGCAACCTGTCATTCATCTATCTGCACGGTGATTTCCCGGTGATCGAAGCCCGCCTGGCGGCGCGCAACGGCCACTTCTTCAAACCGCAAATGCTGGTCACCCAGTTCGCCGCGCTGGAACAACCGGGCGTCGATGAAAGCGACGTGATGGCCGTCGACATCAACCAGCCGCTGGAAGGCGTCATTGCCGATACGGTGCGCCATATCCAAAGCTTCCTGCCGCAGGACGTGTGCGCGTGAGTACGATAACGCTGGTCGGTACCGCAGTCGGCTCGGTTTTACTGCTGTTATTCCTGGTGATGAAGGCGCGCATGCACGCCTTCGTCGCGTTAATGCTGGTGTCTATCGCCGCCGGTATTTTCTCCGGCATGCCGCTCGGCCACATTGCCGACACCATGCAGAAAGGCATGGGCGATACGCTGGGATTTCTGGCGATTGTGGTGGCGCTGGGCGCCATGTTCGGCAAGATCCTGCATGAGGTCGGCGCGCTGGACCAAATTGCGACGCATTTACTGAAACGTTTCGGTCAGAGCAAGGCGCATTATGCCCTCGGCATCGCCGGTTTGATCTGCGCCTTGCCGCTGTTCTTTGACGTGGCGGTGGTGCTGCTGATCGGCATCGTATTTGCCGTGGCGCGCCGCACCGACGGTAACATCGTCAAGCTGGCTATTCCACTGTTTGCCGGCGTCGCGGCAGCCGCTTCGTTCCTGCTGCCGGGGCCGGTACCGATGCTGCTGGCTTCGCAGATGAAGGCCGATTTCGGCTGGATGATCGCCATCGGGCTGGTCGCCGCCATTCTCGGCATGTTGATTGCAGGTCCGTTGTACGGCAGCTTTATCAGCCGCTTCGTTAACTGGCCAATGCCGGCGGAGGAAAACGAACCTACGCTCAATAAAGGCAATCTGCCGTCATTTGGCTTTAGCCTGGCGCTGGTACTCTGCCCGCTGGTGCTGGTCGGCATGAAAACCATTGGCGCACGGCTGGTCACGCCCGGCTCACAATTGCAGCAGTGGCTGGAGTTTATCGGCCACCCGTTCACCGCCATTCTGATCGCCTGTCTGATCGTGATTTACGGCCTGGCTAAACCGCGCGGCATGACCAATGAACAAACGCTGGCCATCTGCTCTGCGGCAGTGCAACCCGCCGGGATTATTCTGCTGATGACCGGCGCGGGCGGCGTGTTCAAACAGATCCTGGTGGATTCCGGCGTTGGCCCGGCGCTGGGTGATGCCATGATCGGCGCCGGCCTGCCGATCGCCGTAGCCTGTTTCGCGCTGTCCGCCGTAGTGCGGGTGATTCAGGGGTCTGCGACCGTCGCCTGCCTGACTACCGTCGGCCTGGTGCTGCCGGTCACCAGCCAGTTGGGGCTTGGCGGCGGACAACTGGCCGCGCTGGCTATCTGCATCGCCGGCGGCTCGATCGTACTTAGCCACGTGAACGACGCCGGTTTTTGGCTGTTCGGTAAATTTACCGGCGCCAACGAACTGCAAACGCTGAAAACCTGGACGGTGATGGAAACCATTCTGGGCAGCGTGGGTGGGATCATCGGCATGGTCGCCTTCACCCTGTTTTAAAAAATATAACGACATAACCCGCCCCCGGTCATTGCACATCAGGGCTGCAATCAACCACCGGGGGCAGCGCCACTGGCGACGTCAATAACAACAGCAATGTGAGGAAGGTATGCTTAATCCAACCCTATCTCGTGTCACACAGCGCATCATCGACCGCTCCAAAGAGAGCCGAACCGCCTATCTGGCGCGCATCGAGGCCGCCCGCTCCCAAACCGTGCACCGCGCGCAACTGGCCTGCGGCAACCTGGCGCATGGCTTTGCCGCCTGCCAACCGGATGACAAGACCGCGCTGAAAAATATGGTGCGCAGCGATATCGCCATCATCACCGCCTATAACGACATGCTTTCCGCCCACCAGCCGTATGAGAACTACCCACAGCGGCTGAAACAGGCGCTGCACGCGGTGGGCGCAGTCGGCCAGGTGGCCGGCGGCGTACCGGCTATGTGCGACGGCGTGACCCAGGGGCAGGACGGCATGGAGCTGTCGCTGATGAGCCGCGACGTAATCGCTATGTCTTCAGCCATCGGGCTGTCGCACAACATGTTCGACGGCGCGCTGTTCCTCGGCATCTGCGACAAAATCGTACCGGGTCTGGTGATGTCCGCCCTGTCCTTCGGCCATTTGCCGGCGCTGTTTGTGCCCGCCGGCCCGATGAGCAGCGGTCTGCCGAACAAAGAGAAAGTGCGCGTGCGCCAGTTGTACGCCGAAGGCAAGGCTGACCGCCTGGCGCTGCTGGAAGCAGAGGCTGCCTCTTATCACGGCATCGGCACCTGCACCTTCTACGGCACCGCCAACACCAACCAGATGGTGATGGAAGTGATGGGCCTGCACCTGCCGGGCGCGTCCTTTGTTCACCCCGCCACGCCGCTGCGCGATGCCCTGACCGACGCCGCCGCGCGCCAGGTTACCCGCCTGACCGAAACCGCCGGCAATTATCTGCCTGTCGGCCAACTGGTGGATGAGAAAGTGGTGGTGAACGGCATTGTTTCACTGCTGGCCACTGGCGGCTCCACCAACCTGACCATGCACATGGTGGCGATGGCGCGCGCTGCCGGCATCATCATCAACTGGGACGATTTCTCGGAACTGTCGGATGCGGTGCCGCTGCTGTGCCGCATCTACCCGAACGGCCCGGCGGACATCAATCAGTTCCAGGCTGCGGGCGGCGTAGCCTTGGTGGTACGCGAGCTTTTGAAGCATGGCCTGCTGCACGAGGATGTGCACACCGTGGCCGGTTTTGGCCTGGCGCGTTACACCCAGGAGCCGTGGCTGGATAACGGCCAACTGGCCTGGCGTGAAGGGGTGGAAAGTTCGCTCGACGCCAAGGTTATCGCCAGCCTTGCCCAACCGTTCGAACATCACGGTGGCACCAAGGTGCTTTCCGGCAACCTCGGCCGGGCGGTGATGAAAACCTCGGCGGTGCCGACCGACAATCAGATTATCGAAGCGCCGGCGGTAGTCTTCGAAAGCCAGCACGACATCGTACCGGCGTTCGAGGCCGGCAAACTGGATCGCGACTGCGTGGTGGTCGTGCGCTTCCAGGGGCCACAGGCCAACGGCATGCCAGAGCTGCACAAGCTGATGCCGCCGCTGGGCGTGTTGATGGACCGCGGTTTTAAAGTGGCGCTGGTGACCGACGGCCGCTTGTCCGGCGCTTCCGGCAAAGTGCCCTCCGCCATCCACGTTACCCCGGAAGCCTACACCGGCGGCATGCTGGCCAAGGTGCAAAACGGCGACCCGATCCGTGTTAACGGCCGCACCGGCGAGCTGGAGTTGTTGGTCGATGCCGATGTGCTGGCGCAGCGCGCCCCCTCTCAGCCGGACCTGAGCGCGGAACACGTCGGTTGCGGCCGCGAACTGTTCGGCGCCTTGCGCAGCCAGCTTTCCGGCGCTGAACAAGGTGCCTGCTGCATCAAATTTTAATCGTTAGCATGGCCGCGGCGGCCATAACTGGAGAACATCGTTAATGAACAATTGGAAGACAAGCGCAGAGCAAATCCTGATGGCCGGGCCTGTCGTACCGGTGATCGTCATCAACAAGCTCGAACATGCGGTTCCGCTGGCAAAAGCCCTGGTCGCCGGCGGCGTGCGGGTACTGGAAGTGACGCTGCGCACCGCCTGCGCGATGGATGCGATCCGCGCCATTGCCCAGGAAGTGCCGGACGCGATTATCGGTGCAGGCACCGTGATTAACCCGCAGCAGTTGCAGCAGGTGGCCGACGCCGGCGCACAGTTCGCCATCAGTCCGGGCCTGACCGACGAGTTGCTGAAAGCGGCCACCGCCGGTTCGATCCCGCTAATTCCCGGTATCAGCACCGTGTCTGAACTGATGCTGGGTATGGATTATGGCCTGCGCGAGTTCAAGTTCTTCCCGGCGGAAGCCAACGGCGGCGTGAAAGCGCTGCAGGCGATCGGCGGCCCGTTCCCGCAGGTGCGCTTCTGCCCCACCGGCGGCATTTCTCCGGGCAACTACCGCGACTATTTGGCGCTGAAAAGCGTGCTGTGCATCGGTGGCTCCTGGCTGGTGCCGGCGGATGCACTGGAAAACGGCGACTACGCGCGCATCACCGAGCTGGCTCGCGCAGCCGTTGCGGGTGCCGCAGCTTAATCGTATCGGGCGCGGCATGCCGCGCCCCTATGCGGTGGCTGATGTCGCGGGCAACTCCGTGCCGCTACGCTGGCTGAAACGCCGTTTCTTGCGGTAAGCGAACACATCTTCCACATGCCCATCGCGGATTCGCTGTTGCAACCCGCGCCAGTAGTCGGCCTCGAACAGGTCACTGTGCATCTCTTCAAACACCTGGCGGATGCGTCGATCGCCGCACAGGAAATGCCTGAACTCCTCCGGAAACACGTCGTTCGGTGACACGCTGTACCACGGCTCGCTGGCCAGTTCGTCTTCCGGATAGCGCGGCGGCGGAATATCGCGGAAATTCACCTCGGTCATGTAGCAAATTTCATCGTAATCGTAGAACACCACCCGCCCGTGACGGGTCACGCCGAAGTTCTTGAACAACATATCGCCGGGGAAAATATTGGCCGCCGCCAGTTGCTTGATGGCGTTGCCGTACTCCTCAATCGCATCGCGTATCTGCTGCTCACTGGCCTGCTCCAGATACAGGTTCAGCGGCGTCATGCGCCTTTCCATATACAGATGCTTGATCACGACGCGATCGCCCAGATCCTCCAGCTTGTCCGGCACTTCGCGCTGCAACTCCGCCAACAGCTCCGGGCTGAGACGCGCCTTGTCGACGACAAAATTCTCGTATTCCTGGGTATCCGCCATACGCCCGACGCGATCGTGTTCTTTCACCAGTTGGTAACAGGCCATCACCTGCGCCTGCGTCACTTCTTTTTGCGGTGCGAACTGATCTTTGATCACTTTGAACACCCGATCGAACGACGGCAGAGTAAACACCAGCATCACCATGCCCTTAACCCCTGGCGCGATGATGAACTGCTCCTGCGAGCGCGCCATGAACCTAAGGTATTCGCGGTAACATTCTGTTTTACCGTGCTTCTGGCAGCCAATCGCCATGTACAACTCGGCGGTGGTTTTACCCGGCAGGATCTCGCGCAGCCACTCGACCATAGCCGCCGGCAAGGGTGCATAAACCATGAAGTACGAGCGGGCGAAGCCGAACACGATGCTCGCCTCGGCCTTGCTGGTCAGGCAGGTATCGATAAACAGCGCGCCGGAATCGCTGTGATGAATAGGCAACAGGAAAGGATAAACGCCCTCCGCCAATCGCAGTTTGCCGACCAGCCAGGCGGCCTTGTTGCGATAAAACAGCTCATTGGCGATCTGGAACGTCGCCCCCGCCAGTTGCTGTGCGCTAAAGCTTTGCTGCAATGCCAGGGTGATGTAATGAATATCGCGCGGCAAGTTTTCCCACGGCAGGCGCAGGGGTAAATCGGTCAGCAGGGTGTGCAGCATCGCCGGGACGTCGCCGCCGGCGGTAAAATTGCGCGACAGCGGGCGCGGGATATCGCGAAAACGCCCTTCCGGCTGTGAACTGAAAACAAACAGCTTTTCCGGCGTCAGATCGCGGTGCCGGAACAGGCGGCAGTAGACCGAATTAAAGAAGCTCTCGGCAATCTCGAAACGCGGGTACTCCGGCAACAAATCGGTATAGACCGCCTTCACCCGGCAAGGGAAATCCGCATCAAAATATTTTTGCCCGGTGATGCACTTGAGTTGCTCCACCACCAGACCGACATGATGATCATACAGATGGATACGCTTTTTCATCGCCTGCTGTACGGCAGGCCAATCCGCCCGCTCAAAGCGCTGCTGCGCGCCGGCGGTCACCTCGAGGAAACGGCCGTATTGCGCATCAAAGCCCTGCAGGATCGTCTGTGCGATCAACAACTCCAGTTTTGCCGCCATCCCTACCTCCCGCCAGAAAACAGAGCCTGCATAAGCAGGCTCCGGAATACCCGTTATCAGCGCAGTTCCATCAGAACTGTTGCTCTTCCGTCGAACCGGTCAGCGCGGTCACCGAGGATGCGCCACCCTGAATGATGGTGGTGACTTTATCGAAGTAGCCGGTGCCCACTTCCTGCTGGTGTGAGGCAAAGGTGTAGCCACGCGCAACGGCGGCGAATTCCGGCTCTTGCACCTTCTCGACGTAGTGTTTCATGCCTTCACCCTGCGCGTAGGCGTGCGCCAGATCGAACATGTTGAACCACATGCTGTGGATGCCGGCCAAGGTAATGAACTGGTATTTGTAGCCCATCGCGGACAGCTCTTCCTGGAAGCGAGCGATAGTCTGATCGTCCAGGTTCTTTTTCCAGTTGAACGACGGCGAACAGTTGTAAGCCAGCAGCTTGCCCGGGAATTTGGCATGGATCGCGTCGGCGAAACGCTTGGCCGCTTGCAGATCCGGGGTTGAGGTTTCACACCACACCATGTCCGCATAAGGGGAGTAGGCCAGCCCGCGGCTGATCGCCTGTTCGATGCCGGCATGGGTGCGGAAAAAGCCCTCGGCGGTGCGTTCACCGGAAACGAACTCGCTGTCGTAAGGATCGCAATCGGACGTCAGCAAATCAGCCGCATCGGCATCCGTACGCGCAATCACCAGCGTCGGCACGCCGAGTACGTCGGCTGCCAGGCGCGCGGCAACCAGCTTCTGAATCGCTTCCTGGGTTGGCACCAGCACTTTGCCGCCCATATGGCCGCATTTTTTTACCGCCGCCAGTTGGTCTTCGAAATGCACCCCGGCAGCACCGGCTTCAATCATCGCTTTCATCAGTTCGTAGGCGTTCAATACGCCGCCAAAGCCGGCTTCCGCATCGGCGACGATCGGCAGGAAGAAATCGGTGTAGCCTTTGCTGCCCGGTTCAATCTTGTTGGACCACTGGATCTGATCGGCGCGGCGGAAAGTGTTGTTGATACGCTCAACCACCGTCGGTACCGAGTCCACCGGGTACAGCGACTGGTCCGGGTACATCGCGGTCGCGGTGTTGGCATCCGCCGCCACCTGCCAGCCAGACAGGTAAATCGCCTCCACGCCCGCTTTGGCCTGCTGCAACGCCTGGCCGCCAGTCAGCGCCCCCAGGCAGTTAACGTAGCCTTTGCGTGATTTGCCATTCAGCAGATCCCAAAGTTTGGCAGCGCCGTTCTGCGCCAGAGTGCAAACCGGGTTGACTGAGCCACGCAGGTTGATCACGTCTTCGGCGCTGTACGGGCGAGTGATGCCTTTCCAGCGGGCCGATTTCCATTCCTGTTCCAGCTGTTGAATCTGTTGAGTACGTGAGGTAGACATAATTTTATCCTTTTCAATAATGTAGGGTTAATGTTCAGGAATGTTTTCAGGCCAGTAATTCGTAGCCGGGCAATGTCAGGAAATCGATCAGCTCATCTGAAACGGTGATTTTCTCCATCAGGCGCGCGGCCTCGGTAAAACGCCCGTGGCTGAAACGTTGCTCGCCGAGTTCTTCTTGAATAACGAGAACTTCTTCGGCAAGCATCTTACGAAACAGCGCTTTGGTGACCAGTTGGCCGTCGCTGAGGGATTTTTCATGGTGGATCCACTGCCAGATCGAGGTACGGGAAATTTCTGCCGTCGCCGCATCCTCCATCAGCCCGTAAATCGGTACGCAGCCGTTGCCGGAGATCCAGGCCTCGATGTATTGCACCGCCACGCGAATGTTGGCACGCATACCGGCTTCGGTCCGCTCGCCGTCGCAAGGCTCCAGCAGCTGCGCGGCACTGATGGGCGCATCACTTTCACGCAACACTTCCAGCTGGTTGCGGCGCTCGCCGAGTACCCGGCTGAACACTTCCATCACGGTGTCCGCCAGCCCTGGGTGCGCCACCCAGGTGCCGTCGTGACCGTTATTGGCCTCCAGCTCTTTATCCGCCCGCACCTTGTTCAGCACCCAGGCATTTTTCTCGGCGTCTTTGCTCGGGATAAACGCCGCCATACCGCCCATCGCGAAGGCGCCACGTTTATGGCAGGTTTTGATCAGCAAGCGGGAATAGGCGCTGAGGAACGATTTGTCCATCGTGACCGACTGACGATCCGGTAACACTCGGTCAGCATGGTTTTTCAGCGTTTTTATGTAGCTGAAGATGTAATCCCAACGACCGCAGTTCAACCCGACGATATGGTCGCGCAGGTGATACAGGATCTCATCCATCTGGAAGACCGCCGGCAGCGTTTCAATCAGTACCGTGGCTTTGATGGTGCCGCGCGGCAGATCAAAGCGATCCTCGGTAAAGCTGAATACCTCACTCCACCAGGCCGCTTCCTGCCAGGACTGGGTTTTCGGCAGATAGAAGTAAGGGCCGCTGCCTTTTTCCAGCAGTTGGCGGTAGTTGTGAAAGAAATACAGTGCGAAATCAAACAGGCCACCGGGGATCGCTTCCCCTTGCCACTGCACGTGTTTCTCCGGCAGATGCAGGCCGCGTACACGGGCGATCAATACCGCCGGGTTCGGCTTCAACTGATAAATCTTTCCGGCTTCGTTGGTATAGGAGATGGTGCCGTTCACCGCATCATGCAGGTTGATTTGCCCCTCGATCACTTTGTCCCAGCTAGGTGCAAGCGAGTCTTCGAAATCGGCCATAAACACCTTCACATTGGCGTTCAAGGCATTGATCACCATCTTGCGTTCAACCGGCCCGGTGATTTCTACCCTGCGGTCGCGCAGATCATCGGGAATACCCAGGATCTTCCACTCACCTTCACGAATGGAAGTGGTTTCCGAAATAAATTCTGGAAGATCGCCTTGATCGATCTTCTGCTGCCAGCAGGCGCGCGCAGCCAATAGCTTGTTGCGCTGTGGAGTAAATTTACTCACCAGTTCCGCCAGGAATTCGACCGCGTCATCCGTTAACACCTGTCGCTCAGCAGCGGTAAAACCCTGCGTAAACGTTAACTCCGTGCCTACTATCTGTTGCGTCATTGTCTTACTCCTTCCCATTGTTGCGCACCCGCCGTCGCCAGAAGACAGGTGCTTCTTCATCAGAAATCAATGTGGATCAGGGTATGCAAAACGATCTCGGCTGGTCAGATCTCAACCCCATTGGATCTAAGAATACTCAACTAAAAATAAAAATCAAAAACGATTTCCATTTTAATATTAAATATTTTATTAACCTATTATTATCAACAAGTTAATTTGAATAACGGATTTAACCTACAAGGAAACCGGTTCCATTAAATATCAGAATATAAAATAAGTATTTGTTAATGAATGGATTTTATTGAGAATTCGGAGTGGAAAATGGGTTCTGGCCAGGAGGGAAGAACATCGGCGGCCTCGATTCAGCCGCCGGTAAAGGTAAAAAACGTTACTCGAGAGTGGGGTTCATATGGCGCAGATCGTACGGCGTGATCTGGTAAACATAGTAGTTCAGCCAGTTGGCGAACAGCAGATGACCATGGCTGCGCCAGGAGGCTTTTGGAGTGAGTTCGGGGTTATCATCGGGGAAGTAGTTTAGCGGAACAACAGGGTTAAGGCCGGCCTCGTTATCGCGACAATACTCACCCGCTAACGTCAACGCATCATATTCAGGGTGGCCTGTCACAAATGCCAGTCGCTTGTCTTTGCTGGCGAATAAATACGCCCCGGTTTGCTCCGACTCGGCCAGAATGTCCAGATCCGTGTATTGACGAATAATCTCTGTAGGGAAGTCCGCATAGCGTGAATGCGGTGCCAGGAAGGTCTCATCAAAACCACGAGTCAGCAGTGCATGCTGCTGCAATGTCTGATGCTGATAAACGCCCGAGAGCTTCTCCTCACGCGTCATCTTCGGGATGCCGTAGAGGATATTCAGCGCGGCCTGGACCGCCCAGCACACGAACAGCGTGGAGGTGACGTGGTTCTTCGCCCAGTCGATAACGCGTTCTATCTGCGGCCAGTAGGCAACATCACAAAAATCAACCAACCCCAACGGGGCGCCGGTTACGATCAGGCCATCGAAGTTCTGATCCTGAATGTCTTCAAAATCACAGTAAAAGTTGTTCAGATGCTCCGCCGGCGTGTTCTTCGACTCACGGCTGTCGATGCGCAGCAGCTGGATGTCAATTTGCAGCGAAGAGTTGGAAAGTAGACGCAAAAACTGGTTTTCCGTCTCGATCTTCTTTGGCATCAGGTTGAGGATCAGTACTTTCAACGGCCTGATTTCCTGTGTTTTTGCCCGAGAGGATGTCATCACAAAGACATTCTCATTGCGCAAGAAACTGACTGCAGGTAACTCATCAGGAACACGAATCGGCATTGCTTAATCCTCACACATCCGTTTATACGTTTAGACTTCTAGATGCCCGAAGATAGCGTTTTTTTGGCTCAATGTCGAGTGTTCAACGGTAAGGTGAAAATGTTTCATTGCTGAGAACTGAAGGGAATGAAGCACCGTTATCGGGCAAATGCTGAAAAGCAAAAAGGCCATCCTTTCGGATGGCCTCTCGGCTTAATTGATGCTTGGCAGTGTCCTACAATATTCGTCTCATCCTGAGACTCACCCCTTCGGGGCCACCGCAAGCGGCGTTGAAGCCCGTTCCCGACGGGCTTTTCGCATTTCCATGCTCGAGTAGAACACCCAAAAATAGATAAAACAAAAAGCCCTATGCTTTCGCATAGGGCTTGTTGCTTTAATTGATGCTTGGCAGTGTCCTACTCTCGCATGGGGAGACCCCACACTACCATCGGCGCTACGGCGTTTCACTTCTGAGTTCGGCATGGGGTCAGGTGGGACCACCGCGCTATTGCCGCCAAGCAAATTCTTTTAATTCTTTTTGCCGAACTTCTAAACCCACTTTAAATAAAGTGGTGCTGATACCCAGAGTCGAACTGGGGACCTCACCCTTACCAAGGGTGCGCTCTACCAACTGAGCCATATCAGCACACTAATTTGATGCCTGGCAGTGTCCTACTCTCGCATGGGGAGACCCCACACTACCATCGGCGCT
>NZ_JBQZFP010000008.1:0-155704 GCF_052686505.1 Serratia sp. TSA_198.1 | reverse complement strand
CACTCGCCCTTACTGAAGTCATAAAAAGCTTGTCGAATGTCTCAGGGCGTGAAGCGGACGTTTTCTTTGAGCCAGAACTGCCAAATTTCTATCAGTATCAAAACCATTAAACTGTGTGTGCCGCAAAGCGGTTTTCAGGTAATCCGGGACTGAGATCAGATTTAGCTTTGAGCAATGCACCGTCATATTCAGACAGCGCAGTGAGTCCCACTGTAGCCGTGGTGCAATAGAGACGGGTAAAACCCTCACCGGCGAGTGTCGGACAGGTGCTCTGGATTCCAGGTGACGTCAGAATAACGTCTGTGGTCCCATCCGGGCGGTAACGGACAACACGGTTCCCCCCCCATTCAGCATTCCATAGATAGCCCATCTCATCCACGCAGGAGCCGTCAGGCGCGCCGCTGCCTTCGCTTTCGGCGAACACGCGCTGGTTCTGCAGCGAGGGGTAATCACAGCACATTATCCGACCCTGCATCGAGTCACAGTAATAGAGCGTGCCGCCATCGGGGCTGAAACAGATGCTGTTCGGTATAGCGACATCGGGCAGTGCAAGCATCTCAACAGTCAGCGTTGCCGCGTTGAGTCGATGAAACTTACCGATGACTTTAACGGGATAACCGTCATCCATCGTCCCGAAGACAAAATTACCGGCACGGTCACATCGTCCATCACCTATGCGGGTGCCGGTGCCTCCCGGTGAAGCGGCCACTGGGGTAATTAACCCGCTGTTGAGATCATAGAAAGCCAGCCTTGACGCGAATCCCATCAGCAGAATGTGACTTTGTTCAGTCAGTGCAAAGGAGCCGAGGCGTTCAGGCAGCGACCAGCGCATCACAGCATCATTGCCTTCTTCTATGGCGAGCAGTTCACTGGCTTCAATGTCAGTCCAGTAGAGCCTGCGGGTTCTTTCACACCACAGCGGGCACTCTCCGAGCGTATTCCTGACCTCAGCTGCAATTGAAAACATGATAATCCTCCGGATATAAAAGGTCGTACTGCACGAGGGCAAAAGTGGATAACGCAGTTACTGCAGAAAACGTGCAGAGAGCCGATCGCCGAAAAGCATGACGGCAAGTCCGATCAGCATGACAACCATTCCCCCCAGCCTGAGTAACGAAACCGGACGCCGCACAGCGCCCAGCAAGCCAAAATGGTCAATCATCTGCGAGGAAAGTAACTGTCCGACAATCGCCAGCCCGAGCAGAGCTGAAAACCCGATTTTCGGCGCAAGCACGACATAGCTGAACAGGGCACATGCGCCTATCATTCCGCCCGCCAGACTCCAGAGGGGTTGCGACGGGATCGCCGCTAGCGATGTCATCAACCCACCCCGCAGCAGCGCGTAAATCCCCAGACTGAACGCGCCCGCCGTAAATGAAAACAGCGCCGCAGTGACCGGGTCGCCGCCCAGTCCCTTTGCCAGCTGGCTGTTCAGGGTCGTCTGCAGGGTGATCCCCAGACCTGCGGCAAAAGCGATTACGTAATAGATCATGCCCATGCTTTTCACCCTGGTCAGTCGGCCTGCACCAGCGGCAGGAAGGTGTCAGCAAAAATGTCAGGCTGGTAGCCAGAGGCTGCAAAAAGGTGCTCACGCGACTCATCAATCGCCGCACGTAGTCGCGCGCTGTCTACGCCCAGCACCTTACCGTTCTGTTTAACGATGCGTCCGCCGATCATGACGGTGTCGATGTTGCTGCGCTCGGCGGCATGAACCACCGTGCCAAAGGCATTGCCGGACGGGTAAAGATTGAGATCACTGACGCTAATCAGCACCAGGTCGGCTTGTTTGCCTGGCGTCAGGCTGCCCACTTTGTCCTGCAGCCCTGCACAGGCAGCGCCATCAAGAGTCGCGGCTTTAAGGAGTTGCGCCGCCGGAAGCGTTTTCAGCGCATGTTCAGAATCGCAGCACTGCTGCTGATGCATGCCCATCACGCGCTGCAGGTAAAAGGCGACGCGCATCTCCATAAACATATCGGTGCTGTACGACGTTTCATTGTCTACGCTCAGGCCAGGGTTGATGCCATGACGCTGCGCGGCCTCAATGGCGAACATCCCGCTTTCGATGCCATAGTGCGAATCTGAGCGCGGGCAGACATTCACCCGGACACCGGCCTCCCGTAGAATTTTCCATCCCCGGTCGGGCAGCGCCGTGCAGTGATTGAAAATATTGTCCGGACCCAGCAGCCCTTGCTGATGCAGCGACTCAAGTTCAGACCCCATCTCAGCGCCAAAGAACTCAGTGACAATCGACAGTCCCAGCCTGCGGGCCTCGGCCCACAACTCCGGCTCCAGCTGGGCCATGACGGCGAGAGAGACCAGGCTTTCAGGGTTGTCGGTGAAATACTTATCCTGCAGACGCTGCCAGTTTCCCGGCCAGTGGGCTTTATCCCATTCGCCAGCTACCGGTGCGCCGGAAGCATGAATGGCACGAATGCCGGTATCAAGCAGGGCCTCCACGGCGGCATCGGAATGCGCTGCGGTTCGGCTGTTGTGCGAGTTATCGATCATCATGGTGATGCCCGCGTCAATAGCGCCCAGCGCCGTCAGCAGGTTGCCAACATAGATATCGGCAGGACGGTAATATTTAGCGAAGGAGAAGTGCGTGGCGTTGCTGTAGTCGTCCAGGCAGGTGGCGTTTGGGTTAATGCGGCGCAGCTGTCCTTCCCATGCGTGACGATGAGAATCGACCATTCCCGGCATGGCGATCATGTTGGTGGCATCAATGACATGCGCACCCTGCACATCAAGGTTCTGGCCCACGGCGGTAATCGTTGAGCCGTTGATGAGAATATCGCCGCGCTCAATGTTACCGACGTTCCCGTCCATGCTCAGTATCGTCGCGCCACGAATCAACGTAGCCCGTGAAGTGACATTCTGATTGTTAACAATATTTCGGATGTAGTCGGTCATTAAACCTGCCTCTTTCCTGATTAATGGGGAAACGATACGCCACGTCATTAGCCTAAAAAAGATGCTTAAAACGTTTTCATAATTCATAATTCGCGAATAATCAGACTCACTTTTACCCAGGAGCAGGACGATGGATCGGATTCAGGCTATGCAGGTCTTTATAAGAGTTGCTGAAGCCGGAAGCTTTGTGCGCGCGGCAGAGACACTGTCACTGCCAGCTTCCACCGTCACCAGCACGATTAAAAATCTGGAGAGATACCTGCAGGTGCGTCTGCTTAACCGGACGACGAGGCGGGTCAGACTCACTCCTGAAGGCCTGCAGTATCTTGCGCAGTGCCGGGAAATCCTTTCACTGATTGAACACACGGAATCCAGCCTGACCGATTCCGTCAGGCGGCCCCAGGGGCGACTGCGGATAGATATGCCCGGTGGGATCGCCCATTTTATCGTCATGCCGAATCTGAAAGATTTTTACCGGCTCTATCCGGATATTTATCTGATGATTGGCGTCAGCGACCGGCAGGTTGATCTTGTTCAGGAGGGTGTGGATTGCGTCATCAGAACCGGGGAATTAACCGACTCCACGCTGGTTGCCCGTCCCCTTGGCCGGTTTCGCTGGGTGACCTGTGCCTCGCCGGACTATCTCAGGGAGTACGGTATCCCTGAGATGCCGGAAGCGTTGTCGCAGCATCGTGCGATCCATTATTTCTCCGGTTCGGGAAGACGGACCAATGAACTGCGTTTTACGCGTGGCACTGAGATGCTTTCCGTTCCGGTAGAAGGAGACGCAGCCGTTAACGAAACGGGACTCTATATCAGACTGTGTCTTGAGGGTTTTGGGCTGGCGCAGCTTGCTGAGAATGTGATTTCGGAGAATCTGCAGCAAGGCAAGCTGGTCGAGGTTCTGGCGGACTGGCAGCCACCTTCAGTGCCGGTGACGATGCTCTATCCGCATCAGCGTTTTCTCTCTCCCGCAGTGCGTGCTTTTGCTGACTGGGTCGCCGGGCTTTTTAACGATGGCGCAGGTCAAAAACGGTCTTCTCTGTAAAAGGTCGCCTTAAGTAGCAGGAATATTTATCGGAACGATAATGGAGAGTATCCACAGCAGGAGAACAGAGCGCTCTCCTGCAGTGTCAGCAAATTCAGCCCGGCTGCTGTGCCGGTTCCAGGTGTGCATTTCGTCCGGCAGCCATTCCTGTGCAGGCACCAGCGACCGCGATTGCTGCGGTCATCAGTAATGGCAATGTCCAGCCTCCGGACAACTCCTGTACTTTGCCCAGCAACAGCGGACCCATCGCCGCCATCAGATAACCGACGCTCTGCGCCATGCCTGACAGCGCGGCGGCGTCACCGGCATTTTTGGTACGTAGCCCGATGAAGGTCAGGCCCAGCATCATACTGGCACCCGAGCCGAAGCCGAGAAGAGCAGCCCACAACATCGCCAGATTTGGCAGGTATAGGATGCCGATAAAGGACGCAGCGGTTAACAGGCTGACGCCGGCAGCGGCTGCTTTCTGATCGTTGAGGCGATGCAGCGTGGCCGCCAGAATCAGGCCGGGAATAGCTGTGGTCAGCTGAAGAATGCCGTGTACTTCACCGGCCTGGGCTGAGGAGAGTCCACTGTCCGTTAGAATGGCGGGTAGCCAGCCGACAGCAACATAAAACGGCATCGCATTCAGGCCCATAAACAAGGTGACCTGCCATGCCAGAGGCGAGCGCCAGACCGCGACGGTCGCCGCTTTTTTCTCACCCTCTCCTGGCAACTGATGCTTCATCTTTAACTGGGGCAACCATAAAAGCAACGCAAGCAGCGGTGCAATAACCAGCATGGCTAACGCGATGTTCCAGCCCCAGCCCTGCGTCAGAGGAATGACAATGGCTGAACCAATAGCACCAGCCGCGCCCATGGTGATGGAATATGCCCCCGTCACGGAAGCCACGTTGCCAGAAAAGTCACGTTTGATAAGGCCAGGCAGCAGGACATTGCCGAGGGCAATCCCGATACCTATCAATATGGTTCCGCCATAAAGCGCCCAGACACTGCCTGCGGAGCGAAGCAGGATGCCCGCTGAAATCACGGCCAAGGCACCAAAAAGGGTGCGTTCAAGACCGTACTTGTGTGAGATGGATGCGCTCAGCGGTGAAAAGGCGGCAAAGGCCAGCAAAGGCAGCGAGTTAAGCAACCCAACGGCAGTAATACTTAGCCCAAAATCATGGCGAATAGACTCTAAAACGGGTGCGATAGCGGTAAAAGGAACACGCAGGTTGATAGCTATAAAAAGGATGCCGGTCACAAGTATGATTGAAGACCACTTGTTCGTAGTGTGGGACATAAATTTTGCTTTCTCTGGTAAAAAGAAAGACTTTAAAGGACGCATGAGTTACAGAATATAGATAATCTGACAACATATAACTAAATCATGCCAGTTAATAAAAAACCGGTGACCTCACCGGATGAGTTTAATGCCGATGCTTTCAGTCAGGCTGCTATCGCGCTGCATGTATCATCGTCAGGCGAGTATGCAGGTCAGAGTCCGCACTCTCACCGTAAGGGACAACTTATTATCTCTTTGCGCGGTGCAGTGAGCTGTGAGGTTGAGGATGCGCTGTGGCTTGTTCCACCGGGACATGCTGTCTGGGTTCCGGGTAAAATTCCCCACAGTTGCCGGGTCACGAAGAATGCAGATACCTGCTTTTTGTTCATCGAACCCGGCGCGGCAGCGATGCCGGAAATCTGCTGTACCCTGGCGATGACTTCTCTGGTCCGCGAGCTTGTTCTGTATCTGGCAGAGCAGGGACAGGCTTATTCTCCTGACAGTAAAACTGCCAGGCTCGCAGCGGTGCTGCTGGAGCATATTCCGGATGTGCCGGTTGAAGCGCTCCATCTTCCCGTATCCGATCATCCTAAAATCCGGAATATGGCGGAGGCACTTTTTAATGAGCCTGATGATCGGCGAACGTTAAAGCAGTGGGCTGCACATCTGGTCACCAGCGAACGATCGCTGGCCAGGCTGATAAAAGAGGCGACAGGAATGAGCTTTGGTCGCTGGCGTCAACAACTGCATTTGATGATTGCCCTGAGCCATCTGGCTGAAGGTCAGTCCGTGCAGCGTGTAGCCGGAACGCTGGGATATGATTCGGTCAGCGCGTTTATTACGATGTTCAGAAAAGCGCTGGGTAAATCACCGACGCAATATTTTTCGTCTCTAAACTAATGCAAAACAACACAAACCGAATTTTTATAAAGAACGTCAACGTCCGCTGTTTGCTCACAGCGGACCTTATGGCTTTGCTTTCTGTCCGCTCCGTGCCAATAGCGGACATAAAAGAAATTGCGATACCTTGAGTGGTGAAAAGCCGTTTCCGCTCAGTTTTTAATGTTGAGAGCGGCCTCCTACAGTGAATCCAGCAAATGCTAAAGGAACATTCACTCATTTACTGTATTAACGCCTCTTGCTGGTCGCTGACGCATAGCGCCCGGCGGATATCCATTGATGCGCTTAAAAGCTCTGCTAAACGCTGCCTGTGAGGCATAGCCGAGGCGAAGAGCAACGGTGTCAATTGAGATCTTATCGTGAATAATCCAGTGACCTGCGATGCGCATTCGCACCTCCCTTGCATAGCGCAGGGGAGGTATGCCGATGATTGATTTGAAGCGTTCAGCAAAAACAGAACGTGACACATGTGACTGTGCAGCAAGTTCAGCAACAGACCACTCCCGACCCGTATCGCGATGAATGGCCAGAATTGCACGGGCGAGTCGTGGATCACGTAACGCAGCGATCAGGCCAGCTGCGTTCTCGCTGCCGTTTTCGATCCATCCACGCACAATCATGGCAGCCGCCACTTCTGCGAGGCGGGCCAGAATGCCCGCGAAGCCAGCGCGTCCGGAACAGATTTCAAATTTCATCGCGCCCAGAATGGGAACCAGCCCCGGATAGATCTGTTCATTTGCCTCAACCACTATGGCTTGCGGCATCAGTTTACCAAGACCCTGCATTCCACCGAGATCGAACTCCATACAGCCATAAAACAGAACCGTGCTGGGTGTCGGATGCGAACTCGGGCAAGTATTGATTCCGCTGACGGCCTCGCCTAAAGGAGCAGAGCCTAACGTGTCGATATGTTGAAATGAACAGCTGACATCCGATACAAGCTGGTGATCCTCACCCTGCGGCATGAATACCATGCTGCCAGCTTTCAGTTCGTGCAATGTACCATCGTGTGTGCGAAGCAGAGCAGTACCTACAGCGATGTAATGAAAATAGGCATGTCCCGGTCTGTTGCTAAAACCCACGCCAAACTCAGAGCCAGTCTGTAAACGGCGATACTGCACGCCACGCAGGCGCATTTCCAGCAGCAATTCACTGATGAGCTCGGATGTAAGGGCAAAATGTCTGTTCACATGCATAATCGGAGTTTCGGGTAAAAAATCAGGATGTAGCATCATAGATCGTCCAGCGACTCAACTCTAGACTAGGCGTTATAATTTTTCTCCAGGTAGAGTGTGTTATGAGAAATGAAGCAACTGAAGCTGTATCCGCGAGTTTGAATAGTTCGGAACCCAAAGAATCCGCATGGATGGCCGTTATTTCACTGACTATGGGTGTGTTTGGCTTGCTGACTGCAGAATATCTTCCTGCCAGCCTGTTGACCCCCATGGCTGCCGATCTCGGTGTGACCGAAGCTCTAGCTGGTCAGGCTGTGACGGTAACGGCTGTGGTGGCCCTGTTTGCTGGTCTGATGGTTCCCCGCCTGACGCGTAATTATGATCGCCGAAATGTTTTGCTTGGTTTTACCGTGCTGATGATTGCCTCCAACCTGCTGGTCGCACTTTCATCCAGTCTGGCTGTTCTGTTAGTCATGCGCATTTTGCTGGGCATCGCGCTGGGAGGCTTCTGGAGTATGGCTGCTGCCGTCGCTATGCGGCTGGTCCCTGCTAAAAGCGTCCCGCGCGCTCTCTCCATTATTTTTAGCGGTATTGCTGTCGGTACCGTGGTTTCGATCCCGCTGGGGAGCTATTTGGGTGGGCTTTATGGCTGGCGTAGTGCTTTTATCGCTGCAACCGCAGTAGGCGTGCTGACACTGATTTTTCAGCTGTTTACCCTTCCTGGAATGGCTCCGCGTAGAATGATGATAACAGCCTCTGTCATGGATTTACTCCGTCGCCCAGGCATTGCGATGGGTATGACGGGGTGTGTGATTGCCCATACCGGTCAGTATGCGCTGTTTACCTATATTCGTCCGGCTCTCGAAAATATTGCCCAACTTGATGTGGATCGTTTGTCTTTGATACTGCTTGGATTTGGCATCGCTAATTTTATCGGTACGCTGCTAACCGGGTGGCTGATGGAGAGAAGCCTGCGTCTCACACTGATACTCATGCCAGCGCTTGTCGGTTTCGCGGCATTAAGCATGATTTTGCTGCCACTAGAGGAAAAAGGATTGGTGTTGTTCGTCGCGTTGTGGGGGATGGCATTTGGTGGCGTACCCGTTGCGTGGTCAAATTGGGTAGCGCGTTCCGTTCCCGATCAGGCTGAAACCGCTGGCGGCATGGTAGTCGCAGCAGTTCAGTCCTCAATTGCGGCGGGTGCTGCGTTGGGAGGATTACTCTTTGGTATCAGCGGCGTAACAGGTGTTTTCATCACCGCTGGTTGCATAATGTTTTTTGCCACGCTCGTTATTGGACTAAAGGTGAGGGTCGCTCTGACCTGACCACTTCCCCTGTAAGAAAGTTTCAATGAAGGCCAGCTGAACCAGGTGGCTGGCCTGAAAAAAACAGCGAGATTTCCTCCTCCTTTTCCGCTCTATTTGTTATCCGCTAGTCGTTGTCAGCAGATCTTCAGCGTCAAGTGTTTGTCTGCTGTGTGCCAGAAGCGGATGTTACTTCTTGCATATTTCAATTTTCTTCTCCCCACAGCGGTGTATCTCCTAACGCTTTAGCAATAAAATCAACAAAGCTGCGAACCTTGAAAGGAATACGGATCGCGCTGGGATAAACAGCCTGAATAGTAAGTTCAGTCGTCCGGTATGCTGGCAGCAGCTTTATCAGCTTGCCCTGCTTAATATGCTCGCCAAAAACAAAGTTGGGCCCGTAAGCAATGCCTGTTCCGGCCAGTACGGATTCAAGAAGCAACTGAATGTTATTGGCAGTCATACGGCATGGGCCTTCAATACTGTGCGGCCTGCCTTGTGCATCATAAATCGTCCAGTCTCCCGCTGAAACCGCCTGGCTGAACGCCAGTCGAGGCGCACGGGAAAGATCATCCGGCGTCTCTGGTGTGCCATGTTTTTTCAAATACTCCGGTGAAGCGCACAAAACCATCCTGCAAGGTGCCAGCCGCCGCGTAACCAGTGTCGGATCCTCAAAACGCCCAACTCGGATGGCAACATCGATTCGATTTTCGAGCAGATCGGCGTATTTATCCTCCAGTACAACGTCCAGACTGACCTCCGGAAATTGCTCCAGGTAGCGTGATACGATCCTACCAAGATGCATTGCACCGAAGGCGACCGGTGCTGCAACGCGAAGCAACCCCTTCGGTGTTTTCTGAACATCACTGGCTTCCCGGTTCGCATCCTCAAGAACCTCAAGAATAACTTTGCAACGTTCATAATACCGCTCACCGGCATCCGTCAGGCTAAGACGGCGTGTTGAACGCTGAAGAAGTCGTACATTTAGATCAGATTCTATAGCGCTGACATGCTTTCCTGCCATTGCAGCCGAAAGCTTAAAACGTCTCGCGGCGGCGGCGAAACTGCCTTCATCCACTGCCGCGATAAAAATCTGCATGCTGGTGAACCTGTCCATAACTTACCACCATTCGATAATCAGAGTATCGGCTGTCGACACAATTACGCTGATTATCATCACTCATGACAGCAATTACCATTACCTTAATGACATGAAGAGGCATGAGACGATGAAAATTAAGGTGAATGGAACGGGTATCCACATTGAGCAACAGGGCAGCGGTGAAATTGCACTGGTATTTTTGCATTATTATGGCGGTTCATCCCGTACATGGGAGAGCGTGATAAGTCAGTTACCTGACCACTACCGCACAGTTGCAATCGACCACCGGGGCTGGGGGGGCTCAGACGCACCTAAATCAGGATACCGAATTGGTGACCTTGCTCGGGATGCCGAAGGGGTTATTTCAGCGCTTGAGCTTAAACGCTACATTCTTATTGGCCATTCGATGGGGGGAAAAGTTGCCCAACTGATGGCGTCGCGTCGGCCTGCAGGTCTTGAAGGCCTGATGCTTATCGCTCCCTCTCCACCTTCACCTATGCGTCTCACGCCTGAGCAGCGCGATACGTTATCCAGCGCATATAACAGCCGCGAATCTGTCGGCTTTGTGATTGATAATGTCCTGACAGCGGGGGCACTAAGTTCTGCTCTGCGTGAACAGGTAATCGAGGACAGTTTGAGGGCCTCATCCGAGGCCAAAGAAGGCTGGCCTAATACGGCTATCGGCGAAGACATTACCCAGGAAGTGGCCTCAATTAATGTCCCTGTGACGGTCATTTCAGGGGAGTTGGATCGTGTAGACCTTCCGGCTACTCTGCAAAGAGAATTGCTGCCCCTTATTTCACATGCATCAATGTATATTATTCCAGACGTCGGACATCTCTTGCCTCTGGAGGCCCCTACAGAGGTCGCCAGCCACCTGTTAAAATTTACAGCCGCCATTGAAGGGGGGACAGCAGTCTACCATTCGCCTGTCGAAACGATAGCCGCGTTTGATGATGCTTTCAATGCAGGCAGGGTTGATGACCTGCTGGCTCTGTTCAGTAACCGTGCCACTATGAAAATGACTGATGGTGTGGTCATCGAAAGCGATCCTGAAAAGCTTCGGGACACTTTTTTGTCACTGACATCATCCCAGCCAGTTATCAGAAACCATATCCGCTCGATCCTCTCCGCCGGTGAAATTGCTCTGCTTATTATTGACTGGACTTTGACCATAACCACCAAGGATAGAACACTGCACGAAGAGTCCGGTACAGCAACGCAGGTGTTGTTGCGAAGCGTTGACGGAGGTTGGCGGCTGCTGATTTCAAATCCATCAGGAACGTAGTGAGTTCAGTAAGAATAGCTTGCGCTAGCAATATCGCGTGGCTGCAGAGAGGTAAGTGACATCCGCCACCACCCGCATGCCGTTTTAAGGCATGCGGTAATAACGATGAGCGCAAGATTGCTGTTATGTCTTGCTGCTTTCGGAGCGCCTGCTTTTCGCTCAGAGCGGACTGTGAGTCCTACAGCTGTCTGCTTCGTACCAGAAGCGGATATAAAGGCTCTATACCAACGCCTCGAATTCAGTGAGCGAGATCTGGTAGCGTTTGACTGCTTCTGAAAAGGCTTGTACGGCATCGGCATTCGATACCATGTATTCTTCAGTAACTCCGGTTTGAGACTGAAAAGTAATATTCCCATAAATACAGATAGGGATTTGATAGTTGTCTTTAAATCGGCGGTCTGGTGAACCATTCTTGTTCGTTTTAGCCCATGTATGCCCAGCTACACTGGTATCACTCGGTACGCCCTCCTCCTCATGGAATCCTCGATGTTCTGCACTAATTTGTAATTCGCGTAAGTCAATCAGAGCGAATGCACCATCGGCACGTGGTATGACAGCAACACCAGGGTAAAGCAAAATATCGTCACCATTAACATTTTCAAACCGCATCGCTCTTCCTGTAAACTGAATGAGATCAGTTGAACTGAAATCGAAGGTAACAGGATGACGATTAACAGATCGCGTGGCTAACGTCCTTTCGGCAAATTGGTCTGTAGCCTTATCCGCAGTAATATCCCATTTTTTTACGCTTGACTTCAATACGTCGAATGCACGAACCATTGCGGCATAGGCTCGCTGCGAGGCATCACTGCTTTCGAAAGTGATCGCAATTTTAGTGTTGTCTTCCCAAGATACGAGGCGAGCTATTTCTGCTTGGGTTTGGGGAAGTTCTGTCTCAAGTTCCGCAATACGGCGCTTGTAAAACCAACGGAACAGGCTTGATTTACGTCGAACCAATTCGCTCTTTTGTTTTGACTCTTCTGCAATTGCTTCTTGTAAATCAGCTTTTACCTCTGCTCTTTGCTCTCGTGCTTTGGCAATCAAATCTCGTAAAGGTAAAAGGGATGTGCTTGTCAGAACTTCAACAGAAGCGCTGGAAATTTCATTCATGCCGGCTTGGGGCATGTAAATTTTGGCGTTTGAAGGAATGTTATTTGGCATTACCTTAGGTATCTCGAAATGAGATTCTGTAGCGGACGGATTTAGTGAATTGGTAACTGGGCGCTTATCTTCGTAAGGCAAGTTAGGTGTTGTATACGATAAACCAGAGCCAGGTAATCCTACTGTGCCTCTAATTCCTTTTTGTCCAACATTGACTGTTGCACCCGGCACACCAATGCTCGCGCTTATTCCACGCTTACCAATATTGAGGCGTACGCCGGGGAAAAGAGTAAATGTTTGTCTTAAGCGGAGAGACATAAGGTAATCCTTGTGTGGTAATACATGCCAAAGTTCGAAGTTTTCTTTATATGAACATCAAGCCGATACAGAAGCCGAATCCTTAGCCCATCCCCGTACTGTCTTAAGCTGTTGATTATTACTTCAGAGAAATACAGCGATAAGCTTGCTTCTTCATGAGTGATTTTCACACTCCACTGGCTAAATTTCCATAGAAGTTATGTTGATGATAACCAAAGGTAACTTGTGGCAAGTATTGTTATAGTTATTAATACCTATGAATAATTGCCAGAAATTTCTGCGCGCTACCATGAAAGATGCTCTCTGCCTACATTCCCTATACGCCACTTAAGGTGGCCTCTATGGGGAGCAGGTCACGTCCGCTTCACGCCCTGAGACATTCGACAAGCTTTTCATGACCTAAGCCTGGTTGAAGCATCAACGGCTAAAATTTTCATAATCCAATAAAGACTTCTTTGCTGCCTTTCTGAGCTTCCCATAGCACCCTGTGTGGATTCAATCCATGCAGGAGTGCAGGCCATGAAAATCAGCACGTTGCTGACGTTGTTCCCTCTGCTGATGCCGGCATCGGTGTTTGCCGGCACGGTACTTTATACCGATTCCCACCATCCCCCGAGTAACGTCGATGCCTCGGTCTCCGTTATTTATCTTGACGGTCCTGAACAGCTACAGGCGCAGACGTTTGGAGAGCTGTCGTCGAACCTGGATGAAGCCGAGCGCCAGGCTAAAGCCGTGCTGCAGTCACCGCAATGGCAGGCTCATGAACAGGAGCTGGCCACGGTTTACCGCGCGGTGGTCCGTGCCTGGGAACTGGGCGTTACAAAAGTACCGGCCGTCGTGTTTGATGATAGGGATGTGGTGTATGGCACGGCTGACGTAGCCCAGGCAACGGCACTGCGCGCCCAGTCACAAGGGGGGCAGTGATATGCAACGACCCCCTTTGATGCCCCCGGAACAACCTCGCCTTACCCTTAAATCCCTCAGTGTGGCCATTATGTTATCCGCGGCCAGCGTGCCGGCAGCGAACGCTGCGCTCAACAGCGCGCAGATTGTCGCGAGTGCTGTATCGCAGGCTTGTATCAGCTGGCGTGTCAGCGGCATTTGTTATTGGCTGCTGTGCACGCCGTTTGGCTGCAAGGTGCGGACTTCCGTCAAAGTAACCCACTTTATCCCGGAAGCCGTAGTGTCGGCGTACAACACCCAGGGAGGTAATCCCTGGCGTGAAATGTCGATGTTGAGCCAGTCTGCCGGCGGGCTGGAAAGCAGTATCACCAGCGCGCTGAGTGGCGTGTCTGCCGGCGGTGGTAACAACGAGCTGAAAACCCCCGGGGAACGTAAAACCAACCTCCACTTCAAATATGCCGATGCCATTGGTCATCCGGCAACGTCCCTGATTGGCGGCAGCATTGCCGGCTATTCGTGCCGCAGCGCGGCGACCCCTTTTGTACCGTATTTCCTCAGCACGCTGGACAGCCTGGCGTGGCGTACCGGTATTCCCGAATCCCTCTACCCGGAGGCATTGGTGCCGGGGATGCGTGAGGTTGGCAGTCAGGCGGCCGCGAATATGTGGGGCAACGTCTATCCCCGCTCGGGGTTTGTGACCCAGGTCGATGACGACAAGGCCGGTGCCCTGGTAGCGCAGCGGGTGGCGGACATCATCACCCGTTCTGGCCAGCCCCACGTCTATCAACCCCTGATGGGCCAGCGCTCTGAGGGGTACTGGCCTCCAGGCGCTGTGACGGAGAACACCGGTACCAGCAACCACAAGTGGCAACGTCTGGCGCCGCAGCTCAGCCAGTCTTGTGCAGTGTTTCCGGACGGTGACCATCCGCCGGCAGCGGATGCGAACGCTGCCTTTGCCTTGTGGCAACCCTACAGCTGCTGCCAGCGCCGCGGGCAGCGTTTCCTCTCCAGCACGGACTTTTGAGGCATGAACGATGAATAACACGATGAATAAACGCACTTTCCGAGGCCGGCGCAGCCTGCTGTCTCTGTGTGTTGTCAGCAGTCTGATGCTGGTCGGCATGAACGCGCACGCTGACGACAATGATGACAACGGTACCTTGTTTGGCATTTCGTTGCCCCAGGTGAATGACAGCAATATCGGTTACGGGAAGAGCGCCAGCGGCGCGGTCTCGGACAAGCTGTTTTATTCCCTGGGCGGTGGCTCGGTGATCTCACAGCCGGCGACACGCGGCAACATGCAACGCCTGGGCATGAACCTGGGCTGGAGCTCGGATTTGATGTGCGGCAACTTCGACCTGAAGACCACCATTGGCAACCAGCTCAATGGGGTGACGGACGGTTTCAAGAACCTGATGGGTAGCGTTATCCAGGGGGCTACTGGCGCGGTGGCCAGTTTACCGGCGATGGCTATCCAGCGCGCCAACCCGGGACTGTATGAAATGCTGACTAACGGAGTGCTGCAGGGCGGCGTCGCGTTCGACAAGGCGCAGTTGAACTGTCAGAACCTCTCGAAGCGCATGATGGACATGGCGGATACCGGCGGCTGGAGCCAGGCGGCAGCGATGGAAGAAGCCAAGAGTCTGGTCAATAACGGGGATGCGGATGCGGTGCGTTCAATGAACGCGACGGAGAAGGTGACCGGGCAATCGGGGCAGACCTGGATCGGCGGTCAGAAGCGAGGTGGCTCCGGTCAGCCGGCCATCAAGCCAACGCACGACCTGGCAGCTGCCGGCTACAACATGATGAATGCGCTGCCCGTCATCAGTACCTCCAGCGTGTCTGGCAGCAACTGCACTGGCGGCGCCTGTGCCAAATATGCCAGCAGCGAAGAAGCGGCCGCTGCAGTGGTCAAGGTGTTGGGGGATTCCTCGCTGCGTACCTGTAAGGATGCGGCGCAATGTACCAGTGGTGAAGGCAGTGAGCAACCAGGCAGTACCGTGGCCGGCACCGGCTTTGCGCCGATGCTGGAAGAGGCGACGAAGGAGAATAACGAGCAGTTGACCAAACTGGTCAACGGGGCAGAGAAACCCACCTCGGCCAACCTGGCCAAACTCAAAACAGGCAGCCTGGCGGTGACCGCCGGGGTTATCAAGGCGCTGCAGCGTGACCCTGATAATGCTGCCCTGGTAGGCCGTCTGGCCAGCGAACTGGCAATGGCGGACACCATTGAAACGGCCTTCATTATGCGTCGCATGATCACTACCGGCATGTCCGAGCCCAATGCCTCCGCACAGAAAGTGGCGATGGAAGAGGGCGATCGGCGTATCGAGGCGCTGGATCGCGAGATCACTGCGCTGAAGAATGAAATGGAAATGAAACGCGAGATTTCCCGTAACGCGGTGCTGACCATCATCGATCGCGAGAACAACCGTGCGGAAACCAACCCGCAGCGCCAATCGGTTGACAGCCCGGACACCAAGTTCAACCAGCTGGCCGTACCGGAAACCGACCAGTAATCGTGGGGAGGCATCAATGACTGGAACAGAGAAACAAGGTATGTCGCCCCGCAGGGGCGGCCGACTCGGTCACCGGGCAAAGCGTGTCCTGCAGATGCTGGGCATGCTTGTGATTGCGATGATAGTGGCGCTGGGCATGGCCCACTGGGGTGTCAATCACCCAGGAGAGAGTGCCGCGCTGCGTGACTGGGTGCACAGCACCCGTTATGGCTGGCTGAGCTGGCGCCTGGCGCTTTACGCCGTGCTGACCTGGGGATTCTGGAAAATCTGGCACGCACCGGGCTGCAAGCCAGAATTCCGGCAACCGCTCAAACGTATGGCCATTGCGTGCGCTGTATTTGCCCTGGCGTGTGAATACAGCCTCTTTGGCGGAGGGCTGACCTTATGATGACCAACAGCTATCTGGAGTATTTCCTGACGCTGCTCGGCTGGCTGATTAACAACGGCCTGTGGGAGCTGCTGGTCAGTACGGGGCTGTTTGTGCTGCCTCTGCTGTTCAAGGTAGCGGCCATCTGGCTGAAGGTCCGGGAGGAAGGTGAGGATGAGGGCAACAAAGGGATGCTGTCCCTGCCGCGCATCGAGAACTTGCTCTACGGCGCGTTCTTCGTGATGCTTGCCTGCTGCCTGCCGCTGATGAATGTCAGCCTGGATACCATCAAATATGACAGCAGTCGGGCGGCAACCTGCGGTACCTGGACACCCAAAAAGCCGGATGAAACCGGGTACGCCAATATCATGTCGAGTATGAACGGCCAAACGGCGAAGGTGCCGGTGTGGTGGTTGGTAGTGCATAAGCTGTCGAAGGGGATCACCTCGGCGGCCGTGGCCACCATTCCGTGCCGGCCGGATCTGCGGCAGGTCCGCTTTGAGGTCCAGCACAGTCGGGTCAACAACCCAGCACTGGCAAAGGAGCTGCAGGACTTCACTAACGACTGCTACGCGCTGGCGCTGTATACCTGGCAGAACCGCGACCAGGGGCAAACGACCGACAAAACCACGTTGCGTGATATCGAGTGGCTGGGGTCGAAAACCTTCCTGAATGGTGGCTACTACAACAATCTGCAGTCGAAAACGCCGCGCGCCAGTTTCCCGTGGAATGAAGGGCGGGACAGCGGTCGGCCAAACACCGGACGGGGTGGGTACCCGACCTGCAGCGAGTGGTGGTCAGCCGGCGAGACGGGCCTGGAGGCCAGGGTAGTGAAGCAGGTCGATCCGGGCGTAATGCTGCGGATGTCGGCCGCGCTGAAGATGATGGGGCAGCCGGATGCGGACTATAAAGAGGCGGTGGTGCGCCGCCTGGTCAGCCCGGATAACCTGACGGTCTCCCAGGGCGGACGGGCGTATGCCGGCTATGGCGGTAATGCTGACTTTACCCTGGACAACTCGGTTAACCGTATTGCCTCGATGGGTGGGAGCGCACTGGGGAGCCTGGCGGCGTATCCGGCGTTTGATGCTATGCGTCAGGCGCTGCCGATGGTGCAGGCGGTGCTGTTGATGGCGGTGTACATCATGGTGCCACTCATCTTGGCATTCGCAGCCTATGAGTATAAGACGGTGATCACGGTGACATTCGTGGTGTTTGCGCTGAACTTTTTGACCTTCTGGTGGGAGCTGGCGCGCTGGCTGGACAGCTGGCTGCTGGAAGCACTATACGGCTCGGATACACACAGTCGTTGGAATGTAGCCGGGTTCCAAAACAGCACGGATGACCTGATTATGAACCTAGTAATGGGGTGCATGTTTATCGTGTTACCGGCGGTATGGTTAGGGGCACTTTCTTGGGCGGGGATTAGTATGGGGCATGCACTTGGCCAGGCTATCAGCACAGGAACTCAAGATTCAAAAGCTGCAGGTAGTCAGTTGGGAAGTGCAGCGGGAAGTGCTATTACACAGCAAGCCAGTAAATGAAAAAATAAGGCTGGATTGTATATCCGGCTTAATCATTCTGGTGCCAAGTCTGCCTATCATATGTGTTTTTATAAGGTTCATTTTCCCATGAAAAACGTTCGTAACTGTTTTTCTTTAGTCTTGTCTGACTTGTTGCACCAGTTGTTTGTCGTAAAGCATTCTGAATGATTGAAGCTACTGC
Organism: Serratia sp. TSA_198.1; assembly: GCF_052686505.1. Classification (NCBI taxonomy): domain Bacteria; kingdom Pseudomonadati; phylum Pseudomonadota; class Gammaproteobacteria; order Enterobacterales; family Yersiniaceae; genus Serratia; species Serratia sp. TSA_198.1. The sequence goes on along the minus strand of NZ_JBQZFP010000008.1, from coordinate 137,780 downwards.
CCAAAGAGCAATAATACAACCCAAGCTGGCTAAACTGACAATGGCATATGTCGATAACAGAGCGACAAGCACTACACCCAAAAATACAATAGGAATGTGTCCTATCCAAGAGGGAAGGTTTCTCTCCTGAACCTTCCCTACGCATACATTGTCCCAATGTTTCATTGCAGATGACAGGCGTTTCCAAGCCTTGGCGACATTTCTCCCGCGTTGGTAGGCTCGTTCATGATTTGATTGTTCCATTACCCCCCCTAAATGCCAAAGGAATATGTTTATTTCGCCCACTATAGTCGAAATAACAACCAATTGCTATTTGTCGGCTACCACTGACAACAGTTGTCCAGGTTGGTTTTTCTGTGTCTGATGACTACCTCAGGCTTAGTAAAGTATTCTGTTCCCCGAGAGATGATTTTGTTTCTAAATCATCTCTCGGAAGATACTGTTTTCATCCTTGTACGCATATGGACATGTTCAGAAATGCCATACCACGCCGGCATTCATACCGTTATCCTGATAATTCTGAGATAACAAACCGGTGTAGTTGAGGGATACGGCAACCGATTTTGTGACGTTGATTTCTGCCCCCGCCTTCATCACCATGCCGTCGCGTGAGGCTGCGACCGTGGCGGTATTGAAGGTGGCGTCAGTGCCGGCAAAGCGCAAGCCGACTTCGCGCTCAGTTGCGTTGTACTGATGCTGCCAACCCAGTTCACCACGCAGGGTAACGGCGCTGTCTTTACCGGTACTCCAGCGTTTGTCCGCACGCATACCCAGGGTGGATAATGTTGCGCTGGTGCTCTGGCTGTCTGCTTTCAACGCGGCGGCACCGCCATTTTCCGTCATATCATCGCTACGGTAATTCACCCACGCCAGATTGGCGAACGGCTCCAGATTGAACCAGGTATTGTCCAGACGGTAACCCGCTTCTGCGAAGATCTGGCCTGTTCCCGCGTTATAGCGTGCCTTGGCGTTATCGGACTGGCCGTAATACCCGATACCCCGGGAGGTTTCAATCCGGTGCCAGGTATAGGCGGTACCCGCGCGCAGATTCAGGTTGTCATAGGTTTTGCCGGCATAGACAGCCAAATGGTAGTTATCACTGTCGGCAGATGCGCCGTCTCCGTGCAAAGAGGTGCGGGTGTAACCGGTGGCCAGGCCCAGACGCCAACGATCGGCCAGCTCATTATCCGCACCGAGCAATACCCCAAAGGTAGAGTCGTGGAAGCCCGTGGCATTATCATTGCCGCTGGCGTGCTCCCAGTTGCCCAGCAAACTGACCCATGCGCCGTCCTCGTCTTGTTTGATGTCGCTGTTGTCCGCTGCACCCTGAGTCTGGCGCAAACGGCCGTTAAGCGTATCCCGAACATAACGGCTGTTATTCACCAGCGCGGAGGCGATATCCGCGTGTATCTGCCCGGACAATTGACGATAGGCTTGCCGCGCCAGTTCCGCAGAAGGGGCTATCAACAAGCTTTGATACACGGGGTGATCAGCCGGTAAGCGTTCAATTGCCGTCGCGAGGTTACGTTGATTGGCCGTGACGGCGACATCCGCAAAACGGGTGGCGTTACGTTGTAAACCCAATGAGAGGCTAGTGGCCTGATAGACCAGATCGGGCGTTAAAAACAGCCCTGCGTCAGCAGAGCCAAATTGCCCCGTAATACCTTGCGCGGCAGTAAGCAGGGTATTACGCTGTGCCAGGATATTGCCGGCGGAGGATGTTGAAGCCAGCAGGTTTTGCCCCGCTTGCGGCACCACGGCAATCTCGCCGCCGTTCAGTATCGCCTGGCCATTGACCTGCAGCAAATCGCTGCGACCAGCCTCAATTTCAGCCAGATAACGGGAGCCATTTCCCAGCGTCAGATCGTTATCAATCGTCAAGGTACCGATAGAATTACCGGGTGCCACCGAGCCTCCTTGATTGGCCGTCAGCGTGCCGATATGCCCACTGCCGCCTACCAGCCCGCCATCGCGCACCACAGTAGCGCCGGCGGCTTTACCGTTGGCGATAAAGCGCCCGTCAGCCGTGACATCGCTGGTTAATGTGCCGGTGTTGGTCAGTTGCAACACAGCGCCTTTGGCAATCCGCGTCTGGCCGGTGTAATCATTATTCCCGCTGAGCGTTTGGCTACCGCCCGCAATTGTCAGGCCGCCTTTATAGTGCGTTCCGTCAGGATTACTGAGGTCAGTGTCTGTGATACGGCCCGAGAAATTATCCTTCGCCTGGCTTAACACCAGCGTTCTGTCCCCCAGCGTGACCACGCCATTGCCGCTTAAGCTGCGGAGAGTGACGTTGTTCATGCTGTCTGGAACGCCCCACAGCGGATTAAAATTACCGTGTTCGGTGATGTCAAACCAACCGTTATTTTCCAGCGATGCAGAGTGGGCGAGACTGCCGGGGCCGGCAAGGTATAACACCGCGCCTTTATTCACCCGGGTCACGCCGGTATAGGTGTTCATGCCGGTCATGTTGACCACCACATCCGGCATGAGCGTTAAGTCGCCGGCGCCGGAGATGGCGCCCGCCAACCCAAGATAACCTTTTCCTCCATTAGGGTCACTCGAGGGATCGCCGGCAGGGGCACTCATCAGATTTCCCATTTGCCTGGTCACGCGGTTAAGGTGCAATCCGCTGCCGTTGGCATCGGTAGAGAAATTATCGGCATTGACGACGAAAGGAGTAAACGCCGTGAGCTGATTTTGCAAATCATACATCACTGAATATTGAGTGAAAAAACCTATACCCATCGTGATGTTCCAGGTTTCGGTGTCAGTGCTGTCACGATCGATAACCAGGCGATCATCACTGCCTCCCTGCAGAGTGATCCCGTTGCCGACTTTCTGCCCATTGGCATCGACAGGCTGAAGCGTCAGAGCTGTCACCGACGTGTTGTTTTCGCCATCCTTGTCAAATTTCACGCCATTCTGTTCGAGGATGTCGCCAAATTTTTTGCTGTCTATCGTTGCGTGAGTAGGATTACCCGTATCGAATAAAATTGCACCGCTCAGCGCCTCTGCGGGAAGTTCAACGGTGCTAGACTGACCATTGATATTGAGTGTGAAGGCGTATTTGAAGCGGCCTTCATGTTGCGATGACGCCGGTGCGCCAGAGTTGGGGAAATGGGTTATGTCGCCTTCACTGCGCGTCGGTGCCCAAGGGACCAGGGTATCAAACTGCGCCCGCAGGCTGGGCGTCAAATTGAGGATGGCACAAGGTGCGCAACCCGGTGAAAGCGTTGTTCCATTATCATTGGCATTGTCATTACCGGCGACGATAAAACCGGTTTTCGTGATGGTGCTAAAGGGGCTGCCGCCGTTGGGATTGCCTTTTGCATCCGTAAAAAGAAAATCCCCTACGCCAAAGGTGCCGTAGAAGTGCTTTTCTTCTGTCGGTCTTCCTGAAATTATGTTTTTTTCCGCACCCAGATCAATATAGTAAGGTTTCCCCTCTATGACTTTAAACGGCTTTTGATCTGCTTGCTGGGGATGGTCGAGCAACAGATGTTCAACCTGACCAATGACGTAGCCTTTATTATTGCTGTCGGGCGTCGCCACCGGTATCGGGGTGGCATCATTGGTGTAATAGGTCAGGTCCGTTATTTGCTTGCGCTGTAACCAATATCCGCCCCAGCCCTTGTTGCCATAGAGGTATTCGTATGCCTGATTCACATTCGGCCAGCGCGAGGTATCTTGCTGCCCAAGAACGGCGTTGAACTGATCCGAACCCGTATCAAAGATATATTTTTGCGCGGGGCCACCGTTGACGCCGACATTAATGGTTAGGCGATTATCCAAATGCCCCAAGGGAATAGTTACTGGGGCTGGAGCCCCTAAAGCAGAAGGTGAGTAATATGAAAACAATAATGAACTGACGAATAAGCTTATTGGTTTTAGTTTTGTTAACATAGTCATGTCCCAGATGGATAATTTTCTAGAATGAAAAAGTAAAATTGTTTTTTAAAATCTAGTTGTTAATTGCATTAAGTCAAGTTGATATGTGAATTTAATTTGTTTTTGTTGGTTATGCGGAATATGTGATTCTTAGGGTGTATGTCACGCATAACCATTTGAATTTTATGTTTATTATTTTCAATAAACTAAAGTGTTTTTATTAAGTTAAGGTAGTCTTGATGTAATAAATGAAATTTCATAATCATGTCCAGGGTATTGGCCAATCATTCGCTGTGAAAATTCTTTCTTTGTGATTTTATGGCGATAAGTATCATGCAATAAAATAAGAAACTCGTCTGATTTTTCAGTGGTATCAATCGGAATGCGTTTGTAATTATGATCGGATTTTATTTGGCTTAACAACTTGTTGAACCAGTCATTAAACGGCTTGTCGTCAAGTGCGGAAATAACCTGAGGTTCGTTGGTATTGGTACAGCCCTGAATTATTGAAAAAGAAAGCGCAAGGAGCAAAGAGCCTATTAATTTAAGTTTACTGTTTTTCATTTTTTAATTCCTCCTGTGTCGATTATCTTACTGAAAGTTGACTATCCACACTGTTTATAACCAATGTGAGGGTATTATTGTATGACTATTTCATCAAAAAAACATTGCGTTAATGTTCCTGGGGCATGAATACCTTGAGCCCATTTTAATACGTTGGATTTTTCGTCTTGTTCTACCATCCCCCCCCAGACATCAATAAATTCTTTGTTCTTAAAGAAAAAAACGCCAGGCTCAGAGGTTTTTGTTGAGGCGAAAATAGCTAGCCATTCTTTGTCGGCTAAAACTTCGGATACATCAATTTGTTTTGAGCTGACTTTTTCAGTCAGTACCTTTTGTACCAGACCTTGGTAAAGGCTCTTGTTCTCCGCATTAATTTTTAGCTTTAAACTCGCACAGTCGACAGTGGCTGACGCTATGTTTACTACAAAAAATAATGGGAGGGAAAAAAATAATGACACTTTTTTCATAATGATATCACTGGGTTAGAGTTTAGTGAAAGTGAGTATAGAACATAATGCCCCATCAAGTGCAAAAAAAAATAACCATTTGAATACAAATGCTATTTTGTGATTTTTGACTATACCCCTTATATGTTAAGGGTAATGCCATACTACCTATCATCCGATGGAAACTAAATGGAAACAAAGATCGAATTTATTACCAAGTAGGTATGAATACTGGGATTTATAACTAAGTTTAGGTAATTGACATTCAGGCATAAATTCAATATGCGAGAAAAGGCGGTTTTTCATATCTGAATGGTTTTACTGGCGATTTGGCTGGGAAATCAACGAAAGACTTGTTGCATTGGTCGAATGTTTTTTATTTAAAATCAATCGATTGTTTTTTTTCTTTATCAGTTTTTTCTGAAGTGTTTACGCAAGTAAGATTATTCGTAGAACATCTGCTACATTTCATGGACATAGACAAAATCCATCTATCCTCGCCTTTGTGGGGAGTGGGCGCGGATGAGGCGGAGTTTAGATGCATCATTTTAAAATTTTCTGTTTGTTATTAGCAATAACTATACCCACAAGTGCTTTTTCAAGCAGTTTTTCCCTGGGCGTGCAGACAGAGTTGGCAACTCAGGCATACAAAGCCAAACGTACACATTTTTATGCCATTCCCTATGTGGGATATGACAATGATGTTTGGTATGTCGACGGTATTGAAACAGGGTTTTACCTACTGAAAGATGCCGAAAATGAACTGAAATTGAAGGCCTACTATTACTATGAAGACGCTTACCGTCCTGAAGATGGCCACGGTGAAGCGATGAAAAGACTTAACAAACGCCGTGCAACTGTCATGTCGGGCATCAGTTACCAAAGGATCACTCCGTGGGGAGCGATATTTACCCAGGTCGCGGCGGATACGCTAAATAATAGCAAGGGTGTGGTTGCAACGGCAGCCTACATTGGCGAGCTCAATGTCAATTCTGTGATGCTTTATGGAGAAATCGGTACTGATTGGTCGAATGCACAACAAACACGTTATTACTATGGGATCTCCCAAGAAGAGGCCGAGCGCAGTGGGCTTAATGAATATCGTCCACATCAAAGCCTAACGCCGTTTATCATGTTGGCAGCAGAATACAAATTCACCCAGTATTGGGAAGGTTATATTGAATCCCGTTATAACTTCTTATCGAAAACCGTGCGTCATAGCCCAATGGTTGATCGCGATGGAACGTATAACTTTGTCATTGGCCTTAACTATAATTTTTAACCGGGGGAAGTCTCTATGTTTTGCCAACTAATAGGAGACTATGACAGTGTCAATCTTCTCTAACAAGATTGGTATCCTGCTCGCTGTGATGATTTTTGGCTTAACCTATGGTCTTAGTGCACCGCTGATCGCCATTAGGTTGGTCAATGAAGGGTATAGTGAAATCTTTGTGGGCATCAATGCGGCGATGCATGCCGTCGGCGTGTTCATTGTTGCTCCATTCTTACCGGTACTGTGCCGGCGATTTCATGCTAAGACATTGATAATATTTTCATTATTTATCTCATGTCTCGTGTTGTGCCTCTTTCCCCTCACATCTTTTGCAACCTGGTTTGTGTTGCGCCTTATGCTGGGCGCCATGAGCGAAATTATGTTGGTTGTGACTGAAACCTGGTTGAACTTTATGGCTGAAGAGGCAAGCCGTGCACGAATCATTGCCGCTTATACTGCCAGCTTGTCCACAGGTTTTGCTCTTGGCCCACTCATTTTAGTGTCCGTTGGCAGTAGCGGAAATACGGCATTTTATCTGGGGGCCGCCATCGCATTGTTGGCGGCAGTCGTAGTCACTCGCTCTGTAGTAAGGCCATTCCCAGCAGGCGAACAACATCAATCCAAACCTGTGCTGATGTATCTTAGTCTGGCACCCATTGCTATAGCGGCAACGGTTTTGAATGCAGGTCTGGAGTCTGCAGGTCTCAACTTACTTTCGGTGTATGCAATGAATTTGGGTTGGGACGAACAATCAGCAACTTCATTGATTTCTGTTTTATTGATTGGGGCAATATTGTTACAACTGCCTATCGGTTGGGTAGCGGATAAATACAATCGTCAGTGGCTAATTATCATCATGGCGGGTTTATCGGCCTGTGGGGCATTGTTATGGCCAATATCGCTTAATTATCCCTGGATGGCGTACACATTACTTTTTGTGTGGGGGGGAGTATTTGTAGGTATTTATACTGTGGTGGTCACTCTTGTGGGCGAACGCTTTAGTAACGGTGAATTGGTCGGAGTTTATGCTGTATTGTCGATTGCCTGGGGCGTTGGCGCATTGGTTGGCCCAATGATGGGTGGGGTAGCCATGGAGTTGAACACCCACGGCCTACCCTTGATGGCTGCGTTGCTTTGCGGTTTGTTTATGTTGTTTACCCTTAAGAATGCCAGGCGGGGTTGCTAAGCCGTCTTACAATTAAAAGAGATGAGAAGAGGTTATAAGGCATGGTTCAGTTGGTAATGATTTTACTGGGGGTTGATTATTTACGTAACCGCTGGCGTGGGTTGATGATTGCCGGCTGGTTAGGTGTGTTGGCTGGTTTAATCATCTTCATCGATGCGTTGGACAACGCGATTTATTTCCCCTTGCATCCCTTTGCTTTCCTGTTGTTGGTCGAAGGCCTGGCAACGTTGATGGTTGCACATACCGGCATCGGCGGGCAACGTACCTTGCGTTACGTAAAAGGAGGGGCATTCTCACTGGCCGCGATATTGATCTTGAGCGGGCATCACCATGGTCATTTTATTTTATCGATGATTTTTGGCATTTTATTTTTGACCGACGGGTTATTGCAAATCGTCACCGCTGGGGTTGTACGTTATAAAAACTGGAAATTTGTCGTCGCCGGCGGTGTCATCGAAATCATGTTAGCCATTTTCTTCTTTCAACCTTATCCGACCCATTATGTCGGCACCGTCCCTTATTGTTTAGGTCTGGGGTTGATATTCGGCGGGTGGAATATGGTTATGTTGGCGATGCGCGTCAAAAAGCTGGAGGTCAATCCCGCGGTGTTGGGCAATACGGCCGCAGAGGAAGCCAGCAGTGCAGAAACGGCGCCGTTGGTCACTGAATGGGACGGCCCTCCGGCTGCCGATGAACCGGCACTGACCATACATGTCTGGACACCTGTAGGATCCTCGAAGAGTGCAGTAGTGCCTCATCCTGTCATTGATCGTTATATTGCTGCGGTGGATAAAAATGGGGTGATTTCCACCGGCCATGCTGCGCTGGAATCTCCGGAGGGCGTCTATATCAGCCTGTATCCGGCAGTCGATATTGACCGGTCGCCCGATCAATTTACCCGCTTGCTGCGGGCAACGGCAGATAATAATGTCGAAGGGGAGTTTCAACCGGATTATGTGACTGAATCCGAAAAATGGTGCCCTTCCACCATGCAGGTGCGGATCAGGAACTATGATGCTGAACGTTTGAAACGTTTCTGGGAAATTTATCGGGAAGACAATACCTATAACCTTACGCATCGTAACTGCTCAAGCAGTGTGGCGCGAGGGCTGGAAGCGGCGCTGGAAGGCGTGGTGGGCAAGATATGGGGGCAGCGTGGGCACTGGTGGGTGTTGAGTAAAATTCTCACGACGCCGGAGTTATGGGTGGCGATACAAATACGTAAACGCGCAAAAACGATGGCCTGGACGCCAGGGCTGACGCTCGACTACGCACGTGCATTAAGCATGTTGGCAGATCCCCGACCGGCCGGCTGGATAACCACCATACGCCGTGCCCTAAAGAAAATGTTTTCTTTACGCAAGCAATGGCGCGATGAGAAAGCGCAGAGCACTATAGTGTCAGATGCTCACCGTGAACCCTCAAATGGCAAAGGCAAGTAGCTATTATGGGAATGTTTCCGCGGTTGACTTCACCAATAGCAAGCAACGAGCAAGACTGGGTATTGGAATATGCCCGGTTACCGAAGGTGGAGTGGGGAGAGCAGGGTAAAATTGTACTGCGCAATATTCGCAATTTCAGATATCAACCCACCCGCGACGATTATGTGCCTGATTGGTACGATGCAGATATCGATATTAGCCAGTTAAAAACGGTAGATGTGGTCTCCTCTTACTGGTCAGGTAAGGCTATTGCACATCTGTTTTTGAGCTTCGGTTTCGAAGACGGTCGCCATTTGGCTGTCTCGATAGAAACGCGGCGTAGCCGCGACCAGCGATATTCGACCTGGCGCGGCTTTTTTAAACATTACATGTTGACCTATGTGCTTGCCGATGAGCGGGACTTGATTGGCGTCAGAACCGATGTCCGCAAAGAGCGGGTTTACCTTTACCCCCTCCAGGTTTCGCCAGATACGGCCCAGGCTCTTTTTCTGGACTATTTACGCCGTATCGATCAACTGAGCCACCGACCCGAGTTTTATCACACGTTATTTAATAACTGCACGAGCAATATTTTGCATCATGCTACTGCGGTTTCTGCCGACATTCGCTATAGCTGGAAAGTCTTGGTCAGTGGCTATGCAGATAAATACATCTATGAGCTTGGCTTATTGAATAATAACCTTTCTTTTGAACAGTTAAAAAAACGATGCCTCATCAAAAGGCCGGACAATGCCGTGATCAATGAGGATTTTTCGCGTTTGATTCGAGAGGGTGTTAAGAGGGAAAGTTGAGTGGCTCACTTTCCCTGATTGTGAGACTGACGGCAGGATGATGGGGCATTCCTGCCGTTATTTTTTCTTTTTGGCCTCTCTGTCCATCATCTTTTGCTCATCCGCATCTTCAAGTTCGTCTTGCCGCATCAGGCAATTGGCATAGGCATCGGTCCCTTTGGTAAAACCATAACCATCACAAACTTTTTTATGGTTTTCCAGAGTCATCGCATCAAGCTCATCACTGATCCCACACCCTGATAAAAGAACCATTGAAACTGCAAGTAATACTGTTCGCATCATTTTTCTCCATTATTAAAGGCATCAAGCTAAATATCAGTTATTGACACTCAGGGTCACCCATGTCGCATTTTTTTATTTTATTCAGAGAATTTGTGCGTTCCGTTGTTCGCTCACTCAAACATAATGCGTTATTCATCGCGTTAATACTTCCACCCGCAGAATTTGAACTCAAAAACGCACAATCCGCATCTCTAAATTTTAGCCAGGCTCGCTGCGCCTGAAGTAATGCCTTACTTTTTTCAGGGGATGATTTTAACGTGTCCATGACTTTTTTATAGGATTTATTCATCTCTCCATCTGCATTTTTGTAAGTCTGAGCGGCACAATCATTCAGTTCAGCCTGATTTTGAGCTGTCTGCAAACAGTTGCTTTCCGGTTTATCCGCTGCCAGCGCGCTGGTTGAAAAAAAGGCTGAGAAAATCAATGGAAGAGCGACAATACGCATTCGCATATTTTAATATCCTTAAGTTGAGAAGTTTTCATCTAATAATAGGAAAGTCTTTGGCGTTACGCCAACTGGATATCAGTTGATGTTCCTTAATGAAGGGATAAGCGTGCATTTCAATCGTCAACGTTTACCGCCGCACGTTGTTGTTCCAGTAAAGCGATAAAACGCAGAATTAGCGCATTCATACGCAGCAGAGCAACTGTCGGTTCTGCCGAAGCAGGGGGATGTTGTTCCAACTGTTGGCAAAGATTGACCCCGCTTTGGTAGCCCGCCAGCGCAAAACTGCCTTTCTGCCGATGCAGCACCGCGGCGAATACGTCCGGCTGTGCGGTGGCGGCGAGCAGCTGTTGGCGGTCAGCGTCGCTGCTGCGTTGCAATTCGTCAATCAAGGTGGTCAGGACCTGCGGCTGCCCGGCGGCCATCAATTGGATTTCCCGCATGTCCACACGAATGGCCTGTTGCTCCGACACTAAGGTGCGCAAATCCTGCTGGGTTAGCGGTTTGATCAGCACTGCGTCCATACCCGCCGCCAGACAGCGGTATTGCTCATCGTTAAACGCATTGGCGGTACAGCCGACGATCGGCAGATATCGACGGTAGCCTTGTTCTCGCTCTCTTTGCCATTGCGCTAGCTGATAGCCGGTGAAAACCGGCATCTGACAATCGGTCAGCACCAAATCGTAGGTGGCTTGCTCCAGCCATTGCAGCGCCTGGCGACCATTGTCACAGGTGGTGACCTGATGTCCGAGCTTTTCCAGTTGAAGTTTCATCACCGTCAGGTTTGCGGGCAAATCATCCACAACCAGCACCCGCAGCGAGTGTCCAACGAGGGGGGCGGTGAGCGTCTCTTGCGCCTCATCGCCTGCGGCGGTGCGAGGTAGCGTTAGCGTGAAAGAGAACCGTGAACCCTGCTGCGGCGTGGAGTCAATCCGTAACTCGCTGCCCATCAGTTGCACCAGTTGGGTACAAATCGCCAGCCCTAGCCCCGTACTGGCCGGCGCGTTGGCATCAACCTGAGCATAGGGCTGCAAAATCTTCTGTTGCAGGGACGGGGCGATACCGATGCCACTGTCGCTGATACTGAACGTTAGATTGTCGTGATGGGGATCCTGTGGCTGTACATCGACCTGCAATGCCACAAAACCCCGTTCGGTATATTTGATAGCGTTGCTGAGCAAATTATTGAGAATTTGCGTCAGCTTGGCGCCATCCAGCAGATACTGATGCTGCCAGACGGCTTCGATATCGCTGTCCAGCCGCAGCGCTTTTTGCGCGGCCAGCGCGGCGTAGGTATCCAGCGCCTGCGTCAGCAAGGAATACAGTTCTGTGGGGTGAACCTGCAAGTGCATTTCACCGGCTTCAATCTTGGAAATATCCAACACATCCCCGACAATTTGCAGCAACTGGCGCGAGGTCGCATAGGCTATCGGTAGTGACGTCCCGGCGGTTTCAGGGCGCTGGGTTTCCAACTCAAGGATACCGAGGATAGCGTTCATCGGTGAGCGAATTTCATGACTCATGCGCGCCAGGAAATGACTTTTTTCGTAGCTGGCGTTGGTGGCCTGTTGCAAGGCATCGGCGAGATCGCGCTCCAGCCGTTTACGCTCGCTGATGTCATACCAACCGAGCAGCAGCCCTTGCGGCGTCATACGGCTGTCACTGTAAGCCGCCAGCCATTGGGCGATTTCCCGTTGCGCTCCCTGTATCACCATTGCACGGTCGGAAAACTGCGGTTGCATATTGCCGATGGCCGCTATGCGCTCTTGTTGGCTGATGGCGGGAATAATCGGATTTCGCGCGGTAAATTGCTCCAGGGAATGTCCAATCACTTGCTGCTGCGTTAGCGTCAGTGACTCTAGCAATGCCTGATTGCAATGGGTGATGTTACCGAGCGGATCACACACCAACAGTGGCGTTGGGATACTGTTGAGCAGCGTTTGCCAGTATTTCAACGCATCGCGCAAACCGCGTTCGGCACGGCGGCGGCGGAAAATTTCAGTCGACAGAAAACCGATCAGAAACAGCGACAGCGCGGCGCTGACCGCTGTCAACGGTTTGAACCAACGATCGCCGGCGGTGCCGCTCGGTTGCATTCCACTTAACGTTGAGTTCAACAGCCAGCGTTCATTGATCGATTGTGCAGCGCCTGTCGGCAGGGTGTCGATCGCATGATTAATACGCTGCAACAGCGCATCCTGACCCGGTGCCAGCCACAGTGGCTGGTTGCTGACGATCGCCGGCAACGGGTGCACGCTCAGCCGGCCGGGGTAAAGATTGCTGGCTAACAACGCCGCCTGCGTGGCATCGCAGACGATGCCTTGCGCGGCGCCGGCATTCAGCAGCCGGATCGCTTCATGTAATGACGCCGCCTCGCTGAGCGCCACGCCGGGGTAAACCGCCAGTAATCCCGCCTGCGCCGGGCTGTGACGTAATATCAGCACCCGCTGATGACGCAGGTCCAGCGACGATTCGTGCTGCAACGGCAACCGGTCCTGGCGAACCACCAGCGCCCAGCGCTGTTGCAACAGCGGATGCGAAACCAGTATCCCTGGCGGTGGCGGTGAACTTTGCGGCGGCGGCAAGGCTACCTGGATACTTTGCTCATTCAACATCTGCGCCAATTGACTGTGGCTGGATGCGGTCTGTGTGGCGAAATGCAGGCCACTTTGCGCAGCAAGGGCGCTCAGCAAATCTGTCGCCGCACCCTGCAGTTGATGGTTTGCGTCAAAATCGCTGTAGGGTGAGCGATCGTCGATCAGACCGACGTGAATGTCCCCGGCTGCCCAGGCCCATGCAGGCAGTAGGGTGAGCAGCACCAGCCAAGGCCACCTCATCTTCACAGCCCGGCTTCGCGCAAATAGGCGAACAAATCAACATCGGAGCTGACGCCAATTTTTAACATGGCGCTTTTTTTCTGTGCGCTGATGGTTTGTTTGGTGCGGCTGAGCATGGCGGCGATATCGTTAACGCTGTGGCCCTGGGCCAACAAGCGCACAACCTCCAACTCGCGTGGGCTCATCGCCACTGTGGAGGGCGATGATACGGCGTTGCCCGGCGGTCGGCGTCCCTGCTGTAATGCTTTCAAACAAGCGGTCAGCTCAGTGGTCAGGCTTTGCTTATTGATCACCGCTAACACGCCGGTAGCCAGAATGGAGTTGACCAGCCCGGGATTGGTCATCACGGTAATGACTACAATCGGCAACTGCGGGTATTTACGGCGCAGGGTACTAATCAGCCGCAGTCCGTCGGACTGCTGTTCACCCGGCATATTGAAATCAGTGAGCAGCACATCCGGCAATTTTTCCGCCAGCAAGGCCAGCAGTTGATCCACCGTTTGCGCCTCGCCGCCGATCGTAAAATTATCGCCAAAGGCCGTGGTCACCACGGTTCGCAGGCCAATCAGGAATACGGGGTGATCATCGGCTATTACCACGGTTTTTTGCACAAATGACTCCTCGGAACAGGCAATGCAATCAGTATAGTGAATCCGCTTTCGCCAGTGCCAATACGCCGGCCACCCCTAGTTGCGGATGGTGCAACAAACGGCATTCGACATGATGATAATGTGCATCGGGCAGCAGCAGGCGTAATGAGCAATATTGCGGTGTATTCCATGATTCGCTTGCGGTGCGCAGTAATGTTTTCAGCACCTCGCGATCGTCGGGGTGAACATGGGCCAGCAGCAGCGTCAGATTGGCTAACTGACGTGGCGGCATGCCGAAAACGGCGTCGTGTGGCTGCCAATCCAATTGTTCGGATCCCGCCGACAGGCGAAAAAAGGCGGGGTGGCGGGTTTGCAGCAACGCGTTCAGCAATAGCTGCTGTTGCTGCGTCTGTTGGCGCCGGGAGCGATGTCGTTGTTCCCGCGTTGCCACTAACAAACCCAGTGAGATGATCATCAGCAAGTACAGTTGTGAAGCTTCGACCGCCTGCATGCCGGCCAACGCTGGGCGAAATGGGCCATAGCCGTAGAGAGTTGCCAGACTAACCAGCAGCGTGAGCAGAATAAAGTACAGCGCCAGCGGCAACAGGGGCAACAAAGCGGACAGCAACAGCGATAGCGCCAGCACGGAATACAATAAAGCGTTATTCAGCAGGTCGTTGCTTAACAGGCTGGAAGGCAGGAAAAAAACGGCTATAGCTAATGGAAAAACCCACGCTGCAATAACGGCTTGCTGACGGGTGGGCCATTGCCACTGGCCAGGATTCAAACGATGGATAATAAATAGCGGTGCGATCGCCAGGCAGCCGGTAGCATTGGAAATTCCCCAGCTGATGAAATGCGAAACCCGCGTCGGATAGCCGAGAGCTTTAAGAATTAAATCACTAAACAGGCCGCCCACGGCGCTGGCAAGGTACACGCCGGCCAGCAAAAGCAACGTTTCTCCCGGGTGCGACAAACCGTTTGAATAGCGGTGCAGCCCATTCCAGATTAACGCCAGCGGGCAAATGATCGCTAAATCGAGCAGGGCGAACGCCAGCGCAATATCCCAGGGGCGGTCGTGCAGCAGGCTGACCGAAAAGTGCAGTACGCCTGCGCTGATCGCCCACATCGGCCACTGTGCCGGGGAGCGGGTGCATAATACGCCCAGCAACAGACCGGCCGGCAACCAAATGGTGCTGGACAGGCTCCAGGGATCGCGTGTTTCGAGACTGATGGTGGCGAGCAAGAAGTAAACCGCAACAAATATCAGCCAACGTAACAAGCCGTAACGACGTGGAATACGCCCGGCACCCATGCTTATCTCCCTTATCCTCTTTGCGGTAAATATTAACAGCCATCCTCTAGGTTTAGCTACGAATTGCTTTTCTGACTAGTCAGATATCCGCTGTTCCAATACGTCTTTATACTTCACATCAAGTTACGGCATCGCGCCGAATCGTCAATTTCCATCACTCAATTACTGAGGTTTGTCAGCTATGAAAAACATTCAATTTTTCGGTGGCATCATATTGGTATTTGCAGCAGCGCTGGTGCTGTTTTGTTCTTTAACTTCTGTTGGGCATAGCGCACGTAATACTGAGCCGGTATTTGTGATGAAAGAGGGGACGGTGTTGTTTTCCCTAAATGCCAGTATGCAGCAAAACCGTCAACTTGACGTTCAATACCAGCATGCCAGAGGGTTATTGCAGCAGGTCGGTGGTAAGTTGCGGAATGGCATGAAAAACACTAGCGTTGGAAGTTATTTTTCATGAGTTGATTTGATTTATTAAGTTAATTCAAAGGCGTTTTTTCATAAAACTAATATTGTTATAGGTTGCCAATCCATAATATTAATGGGTTTGATTTTTTCTAAGCGAAGTGAAAACCCATTACAATTGTTATACGACGATTGCGTAACTTAAGAGATCGTTCCGTTGGCCAATGACAAGCACGACGCTATGGGTGTTTGCCATTGGCCATACCCAGTCTGTATGCATTACAGGATAGGTACTGTTGCTCTGCACGGAATTTACCAAACATCTTACTGTGCTCAGGTGTTGCGGTGGGCACATGCAGCAAGAACCCTGGTTATTTACTGCTCCATTAGCACCTCACCTTGATGACGATGTCCTGACACCTCGTAACCGACCACCGTGATGATTGGCGCAAACATAAGAATGACCAAGCATATGACTATACCTACACCGTAAATCGCTGCGGTGACAGAGGCCGCGATTACGATACCGGTCGCAAGCAGGAGCCATACATGCAACTGATCGAAACGGCGCACAAGAAAATAGTGGAGCGCGTAGATCAATCCGAGGAATAGGGTCACTGGAATTGCGGTGGCGAGCAGGACTGATAATGACCCGATGTGAGCTTTATTTTCGATAAAGGTCGCAGCAACATCCAGGCCTGCTCCGGTAGCAACTATGGACGCGATAAGCAGTATCTGGCCATAGCTCCATATGAAAGCGCGCGAACGATGCCTGTGTAATACTTTCGCTGAGGGTAGAATGGAATATACCCACCACATCCCGAAGGTGAGCCCGACACCTGCAATACAGGCGAGTGCTGCGTCCATCGTCCAGCCCTGATGCTCCATTTCAGCTGATAACGTCGCGACCGTGCCCACCAATCCTTCACCAAGTGCAATTATCGCGAACAGACTATGGCGTTCGGTCATGTGCTCCGCATGCCAAGGGGTGCCACCATCCTTTCGTTCCGCTAGTGCGGGTCCCGCTAGTTCGACAAGAAACCATATGCCGCATAGTATGAGGGTAATATCCAAAGGGAAATGAAACAGGATAATCGCAATCCAACCTATTTGAGCAACAGTGATGGCGGCAGCATAAGTGAGGCAAGTGCGGCGGCGTGAAGGATCTTGCTTCGCTGCGCGCAACCATTGAAATATCATGGCTACGCGCATGATTACATAACCCACTACCATTATCGAGTTGTCGAGAGAGCCGTGCTCGATTGAAGAGAATAAACGTGGCAAACCAATCGCCAATATTAGCACTCCGCCCATTTGCACCAATGTGGCTATGCGGAAAATCCAATCGTCAGTGTCGTAGGCTGATGCGAACCACGAGAAGTTGAACCAAGCCCAACAGATGCAGAAACTCGCGAATCCGAACCCGAGCAGAGCCGTAGTGTACTCGCCCGCTGCCAATGCATGTGTTAATTGGGTTGCGGCAAATGCAAAACAGGTCGCGAAGGTTAGGTCGAACAATAATTCTAAAGAGGAGGCGACCCGATGTTTCTCGTGCGGGTCTCGCCCGGACATCCGTCGTATGTGATGGTGGAGAACTTCGGTAACAGATGCAGGTGAACTCATAGATAATCTTCCATCGGTGAACGCAGTTTGATAAATGTGATTTTAAGGTTTAAGTACAGCATAAGTAGTGGATAATTCTATAGCATTTTCCTGTGATAACCGAAACTGCTGTTTATGGGCGTCCATAGCCGTTAGGGATTGATGATGTTTTCGCCGTGAGATGCGGAACCCAAGGTGGATAGGCTAAAAACGATTGTCTGAGGTAGGATCGCTATAGCAATTTATTGATATTATTGCTCATACCTACGCAAAAAAAGTGTTTTAACCTTAACTGCAACTAAATGATTTTAACTATTACTTAACATTGCGCAACCTTTAAGCTTTGTGAAATGTGCGCACTCCGGTAAATGCTTCTGAATGGGGCAGGATTTCGGGGTAGGGGCAATCAGCAGAGTGAGGGTATATCCATAACGAAGCGTTCTTCCGACGAACTGGGTACTGTGACTAATCCTGAGGGCTGGTCGCCAAAGCTGTGACCATGCTCTATATTCCGAAACGGCCCATTCATCGCTAGTTCAGTCAACGCATAGTTCCCAAAAGTAGTCACCAATCGCTTAAGAGATGAGATAAAGATTTCATCACGGCCGAGATTTTTTGTTTTGAAGCATGCGTTATTCATTCTAGGTATAACCGTAGTACCTTTTCTGCAAAATCATCATCCAAGATATAAAAATAGCATTCAGGCACATTAAGTACTCTGGCGAGCGCGCACATCGTTGTAAATGAAGGGGTATAAGTACCACTCTCATATTGCGAGATCCGTGAACGAGCAGTCGCCTCATCAATACCTGCCAGCACGCCCAACTTTTCCTGCGTAAAGCCGGCTCGTAAACGCGCAAATTTCAGTCGTTGAGGAATCATAGGATATCGTCAGATAAGTTAGATAAAAAGTTGACGACATGTTTAGCATCACTTAACATAAAACTTGTTTAGAGTTGCTAAACATCAAGGCACGCATAGCCGACTAAAAATAAGGCGACACCCAGGGAACAGGCCGGTCATTTTGACCGGCCTAATTTTTGTAAGATCAAGATAGAAAGGGTTTTTTAGTCAGTTCTGTGGTAATTCAACATAAGGAAACGGTGTAATTATCTGATTGATATCATTGAGGCGGGGTTAGGGGGCAGTTGTAGTCTACGCTGAGTGATTCTCGTTGCGGACGTGAGTTGCGATTGACGCTCTTTCAAGATTATCATTCGTATAAAAATAGCGATAAGCTAATGGCATTGTCGGACAGTCGGGTCCATGCTGGAAAATTTTATTTATTGGGAAGTAAATACTGGATGTAACTCCTTTTTTAAATATTCGTAGAAAACGTTTGATGTCTTTTGTATAACTCTATTTACAGATTTTTCTTTTAGTTGGCTAAAATAATAAACCTAGATTTAGATTGCATCTAATAATTAAAAATTATTAGATAGTAACTCTGTTTTGGATTTATTAATTAAATCCAGTTAAGTAATTTAAATGTGAAATTTTAAGTTTCCCTTTTTTCGGAAGTTTAATTGATAATGTCACTGTTTAATCTCGCTTAAATAACCAAGGTTTTTTATTTTTAAAATAAAGGTGAGGTGTAAGGGGACAGGAATAAATCAGGGGTATTAAACGAGATTTTGAAGAGGCTTTTTAAGTGGGAATATTAAAATATTATCAATCCTATCCACGTTAAAATAATATGGGGCTGAAGGTAAAAATACGTTAGCCGTGAGTGTGTGGATGACGATAATTGACTATGCAGGATATTATCGCTTAAGCTAACTGCGCTGTGTTGTCGTCCTAGGACGACCATCTAATGTCTCAGCACTCTGTGAGAGGCGCCTTCGGGTGAGTGCCATCCAATGTTTCATGTGACCTGTGAGAAACGCCTTCGGGTGGTCACAATATCCTCGTAGCCTGGAAGAGGATGCCCATGTGGCGGTACCTCCGTTTACCCTTTGAGAACGGAGATCACGACAGTGATGAAGGTTCACTAATGACTCAACCGCACCAGTCCTGGGACGGTTCCTTTCACTAAAACGTATGCATTACGTCCTTCCGCTGTAAAGCTCGCCAAGGCGAGGTTTTAGGCTTCAATGCTTTGATTATTTTATCTTTTAAGACGTGTTGCTGACGATGCGACTTTTGAACGCACGTATAAGGCCATTTGGTACATTTGGCCGCTTACGTGAGTCTCATTAGGAGCTGAGGAGCGCGCGTCACTTGTGAAGTGGCGAAGACACTACCAAGTGACGCGCGTAGCGCATAATGTCTCAACCCACGTACGACGTGGCTTTCAACGTTTTACTACCATCTGACCAACACGTAGTCCGTGTCAGTACGGTTTTAAACACTCATTAACTTCAACGTAATTACAACGGAAAATACCGTTTTGAACGTTTCACTATCTAAAAGGAGGAAATCGACTCGGTATCGATGGCGACACTACGAACAGTAGTGTGTGGAGGCAGACTGACTAACGTCAGGCCGGCGAAAGCCGCGAACAGGTCAGAGACCTGGGGAGCCTCGAAATAACTCAACATTTCGCCGCCCCGATGCACAGATACCAGTCGAGACGCAGGAAGCGCAAAAGCAACCGTGTCGTCGGGGTTGAAATTACTGGGGTACAGATCCGTCTGCTTTGTGGAAAGCAGAGGGTTGTGCATCCCGTGGGAGGAGAATCGATGTCAAAACTCAGTAAGCAGCTGGTTACTCTCGCCCGCCAGGGACGGGGGAGTTTTAAAACCGTCGCTGACCGTTCGAGAATAGCGGAACGCTTTTCTGAACGTCTTGCGAAATTAAATATCCAGATCCGTGACGTTAAGCATGTTAAGACGTCCCATATTGAAAATTATATTAATAGTCGTAAGGCTGAAAATATATCAATACGCACGCTCCAAAATGAAATGGCATCGGTCCGTTCGATCATGTCAGCAGCGGGGCGAAATAAACTTGCAGACCCTTCGCATGATAAGTTGAGTAATCAGGCGCTGGGTATATCAGGAGCAAGCCGCGATGGGACAAAAACACCACTCCCCGATGATAAGTTATCGGCAATTGTTAACCATGTTTTTAAAAAGGACGAAGGGGTAGCAATCGGCGTGCAATTATCTCGTTATTTGGGGCTGAGAACGGAGGAGACGGTTCAGTCGGCCAAATCGCTAAAAACCTGGAAACAAGCCATTTTAAATGGTAACGATAGGGTGAAGGTGGTTTTCGGGACAAAAGGTGGTCGCCCTCGAGATACAACAGTTTTTAACCGTGAGAAAGTTTTATCTGTTTTGGATAAGGCGATAAAACATTGCGATGAGCATAAAGGGAAGTTGATTGATAAGCCTTCTCTACATACGGCGATAGAACGATACAGAAATATCGTACGTGACGCAGGTATGATTGGAAAGGATGCGCCTCATAGTTTGCGATATGCCTATGCAAAGGATGCTGTAACTCATCATGTCAATAATGGTATGAGCCGAGAAGAGGCGAATGCATTGGTCTCTATGGATTTAGGTCATGGTGATGGGCGGGGACGTTATATTAGACAAGTCTATTTTAAAGATGATATTGAGTAAGTAGTGGTAAAAGGTCGCAGCTCTCACGGGGCTGCGACGTTACAAAAAGTTACGTAAATACTTTTATCATATTAGAAAGAATAAAATGCACCTATTGTGAAAGTGAAATAATCATCCTTCTGCACGATGGGGCTGTGCCTCACATGGTTAGCCAGTGTAGTATAGTGTAGAGCCGCGTAACCAGACCAGTTTTCATTAAATAAGTGTTGCCAGTTAATACTATAATCGACACTGTATAAGCCCCCTGTGGAGTTAAAACTCTTGAACTCTGAATTTCGGCTTTGCTTCTCATTAACACCAAACCAGGTGTTATTATAACGAGCGTCGCCATAATGCATGACGCCACTGGCTGTTAGCGTGTTGCTGTCATCATTAAATAAAACAGCATTAACACCTATGTTGTAATTAACTCCTTGGCTTTCAGTCAGGGGGGCGACAATGGTTCCTTCAACGCCAATCCAGGGAGTCATCCACCAACCGAGAGTTGTTGTTGAGTTTAATGCTGTGTTTATTTTCCCCATTCCTTTGAGGTGGTCGGAGCCAGACTGTAACCACGAATCACCATCAGTTGTTCGACCCCATGTATACCCCAATGCCTGCCCCAAGTATAAACCATTATCAAAGGAATGAGTAATCCCAATACCTTTTTCTGAGCTCACGAACCAGCTCCCGTTGGTCCATTCAAAATAAGGTGCGTTTGTCACGTCATATTTATCGGCTCCAATATACGTAGGTGCATACTGTGTTCCTATTCCAACGGTTATCTCATGTTTATTTTCGACAGATGATGCATAAGTTACAAATGGCAAAAACAATATCACCGATAGTGTCCTTTTTATCCCCTTCATACGAGCTCCTAGAGTGAATTATGCTTGTTAACAACTCCGGAAGTATCGCCACAAATAATAAAGAAATCGACAAAGGTTTATCAATGTTTAATCAATGTGAGTCTGTGAAACATGTCTTAATCATTGAAGGCGATCCGGACCCGGTGAATGATAGTGGATCAACCGGATAACTTGTCTCCAATGAGTGTGCCTTCATAACAAAATCCATCGACCACGCCCGATTCGGGGTACCCAGCTTCAGAGTTTTAGGAGGGTGCTAACCTGAAAATGTTCGGCCGGGGTTGGCCTGGTGAGTGCTTTCCAGCGATTGGTCTGTAGGATGCAGATCGTAATCTGTCACTGTTACCTTAATTATTTCAGATGTTTAATCATGTTTTTCATTCATTGATCAATTTATTATCTGGTGTCTTTTGTTGACTGAATATTGATGTTGTATTGACCAGTCATTGATTATTTCACGCTAGTGTGCCCTGTAATCATAAAATACGATTTCACCTCATTGATTCTGCACGAACACCTGAATTTATTTTTTGCAGTATTGATGAAGTAGAAGGCGCTAGCTTCGGAATATCATAATGTCTCACATTTCAAACAATCGTACAGCAGTTTCACTTCCTGAATCACCGCTTGGACTTTACATGGCCTTATCTATCGGTAATCTGCAGCCGCACCGGTTCTGGAACTCTCCTCACTTTCGATTTAAATTTTTTTCTCGTTCTCTGCTTATGCCGGTGAAAACTTATCAGTTACTGAGTCTTCTTACGAGTCATCCGCTTTATTATGAGCTTTTGCAAAATCAGCCCCGGTTACCCTGTCGGATCCACCGCCCGTATGTAAGCGCAGCCTTATCCAGTGGAGAAAGGATGCAAGCCATCCTTTACCATTACAGCATGCTGACCTCTTTCCTGGATGTTGAAGCGTTCAAGAGCCATCTGTCGCCCGACGGACTCTGCTTGTGTCAGTTTATGGGGAAAGATGATCAACTATTTATCCTTCAGTTTGTTTCGACATGTAGGCTGGATCGAGAAGGGGAAGCCAGCATCATTCTGAGAGACGGTTCCGGACAAATGCTGGCGGAAATCACGTTTGTGCTTTGCTTACGCGATAACAAAAGGTCTGTAATTATAGGTGGGTTACAGGGGCCTAATAATGACAACGCTCAAGAACTTGTCCAGCAGGCAACAAAAAATCTGTATGGTTTGTTCCCAAAGAGGCTTGTTCTGGAGTCTCTAATTCAGGTTGCCAGTCTGCTCAGCGTGGATAAAATTTTCGCAGTATCCAATAAACTTCATGTATACCAGGCTGTCAGGTATAAAAACAGGGTTAAACATTTGCATGCTGATTATGACTCCTTCTGGGAAATGTCTGGCGGAGATATAGACAGCCATGGTTATTATTCGATACCTATTAATATCATCAGGAAAAGGTTAGGCGATGTGCCGAGTAAAAAACGTGCTGTATATCGGCGGCGTTATGAACTTACCGATGCCATTAGTGAGCAGACACGTCAAGCACTTACCCGAAAGTGTTCTTGATGCACCATGATACATACCGAATAGCTGTTTTTTTATCGCTGGCAGGGATTCCCAGTCAGATTGACTGAGTTGCTGGCTGCTAAGCGTTTACAGATCTGGTGATGAAATCCATCTTGAGTCCGTAGATGGGGGGATGTTTCTGGTTCTGCCAGCAGTGTGCCTTGAGGAATGATAGTAGAGGTGGGGTTCTTAGATCAACTTATTGATGATGAATCAGGAAAAACACCTAAGGCATCCTAGCAAAAAGTGTCGTTTGAAACTGTTATGGATTAATAATTATGGGCGTAGAGCTTATCGTGGGAATATGCTAATGAATGTCAATTAAAATCACAAGTTGATAAAAAATTGACAATTGATTAGCAGTATCTTGATAGTAACGGTATTTAATTCGTGCTGGATTATAACCAGGATGCATTGAATGAAAAAGATACTCTTCTCCATAATTATGTCATTGTGTTTGACTTCATCAGTCTATGCCCAGTCTTCGGCTTCCGTTATCGGACTAGGTGAGAATATCTCTAGTGCCGGCAAAACACGTACTGAACTTGGTATCGAGCAATACAACATGCTGAGCCAGAGAAATAATCGTTACAGCTTTAAACATGCAAAGGAGTTTTTCCCCCATAAAAGTATTGATACTGCAGGTACGCCGGTTTACTCGCTTGGAACAGGTAAGCCTCAGTTGAATATGAACGAAATAAATTTCGACTTTGAAGATCCGGTTATTCATCGTGTTTTTCGAAAAACTGTCGCGGATATGTTGCATCAGACACGAACAGATTCGTTTTCGTCATAAAAAATGGCGAAATAAGATACGAAAATTACTTCGATGGGCAAAGTAGTCGCACTCGCCATCTGGTAATGTCTGTATCAAAATCACTTACCGGGATACTGGCCACCTTTCTCGTTGCTGAAGGGAAGTTAAACAGGGATGCTAAGGTCATGGATTATATACCTGAGTTGAAAGGTGCGGCTCCTGAGCTCAAAAATGACCATGGGCCGAGGACTATTCGTCAGTTCTTAACTACACTGAAAAAGCAGAGAAAACATGGTGATAAGTTCCATTATGTGACTCCCACTACGGATGTACTTTGCTGGCTTACAGAACGTGCCTCAGGGGAGACATTTGAAACGTTATTGTCAGATCGGTTGTGGTCTAAACTCGGTATGAGCAGAGGTGCCTTCGTGTTGGTTGATAAATCAGGCACCCCATCCTGTGGTGGCGGTGTGAATGCTACGGCAATAGATCTGGCTAAGGTCGGCGTGATGTTATTGAATAAAGGTGAATTTAATGGGAAAAAATCCTGCCGTACAAGGCCATAGAGAGCATCACTTCTGGCGGCGATATTAATGTATTTGCGGAAAGTGGATCTGCGGCAGAAGGGCTGGCTGGAGCTATAAGGACCAATTCTGGATCCGCAATAACGCTCATCATGCCTATACGGCAATTGGTGTTTACGGTCAATGGGTATACATTGATCCGACAGCAAACGTGGTGATTGTGAAGCAATCCAGCTTGCCGCAGGCAGATAACAATGGGGTGGATGCCTATACTCGTGCGGGGTTCGATGCGATTATTAAGCAACTCGACAAGCAATGACGCTGAACATGACATAATTTCGCATAGTTACTGGCTGTAAAAGCGGCCAGTAACTATACAGGAATGAGAGGGATTTATTGGTAGTCAGGAAAACGTTATGGACAAAAAACATGTATTGATTATTGAAGATGACAGTGATGCCGCACAGGTGCTGGAAGCTTATCTACAACGGGAGCATTTCCATGTCTCAGTGGCTGGGGATGGTTCTAAAGGGATGGAGATGGTTCAGCGCCTGAAGCCTGACTTAATCTTGCTTGACATGATGCTGCCGGGTATCAACGGGACGGAAATTTTGAGCCAGTTAAGGAAAAAGAGTGACACTCCCGTCATTATGATCACCGGAATGGGGGATGCGACGGATAAGATCGGTGCACTTCGTTATGGTGCCGATGACTATATCGTCAAGCCTTATCATCCTGGGGAAGTGATGGCCCGTGTGCATGCGGTAATGCGACGCTATTACTATCAAAATCATGTGAAAGAGAGCCTGTCTTTTGGCTCATTGCGCCTTGATACTGAATCGATGGTGGCCTCCGTCGAAACCTCCGCTGATAAAGTCCAAAATCTCGAGCTAACCCCGACAGAATTCAGCTTGTTGGCGACACTTTTACGTGCACCTACCAAGGTTTTTTCACGTCAGGAGTTGCTAGAAAAGTGTTTACCAGAAAGTGAGGCTATGGAGCGAGTGATGGACATGCATATTTATAAGCTACGTAAAAAATTGGAGAATGCCGGCGTCACTGGAGTGCTGCTCACCGTCAGGGGCTTCGGATACAGGTTCAGGTAAGTATGGACAAGTCACACAAACCGTCATCTTTATCGCGTTGGATTTTATTGCGGGTCCTCTCACTGGCTATTGGTTGCGTGATCATTATTGCCAGTTGTATGTGGGGTGCTTATCGTCTGGTATATCTTTGGAAACTGCACTCTATGCCTGAGTCTACCAGGGAAGAGATGCAGAAACTGTTGGCAGACCCAGACATTAATATCACACGCTATCATCAACTGGTGGATGCTTGGTATGGCGTAAACTTCTCTAATCCTTCTGCCACCTCTATTGACTTGATGCTGCTTTGTTCCCTAGTTTTGGTCGCTATACCGACAATTGTTATCCTTGGGCTATATGCTGCCCGTCCGCTATCACGCCAATTTACCCGTATTGCGAAAATAGCGAGGAAGGTCTCTGAAGGGGAGTTTTCGCATCGTGTCGGGCTGGAAAGAAGAGCGCCGGTAGAGCTCATCAACCTGACTAACGACTTTAATACGATGACGGAGCGCCTTTCGCAATATGAACGTGAACTCAAGGCTTCTCACGTGGCAATGGCCCATGAGCTACGCTCTCCCCTTACTGCAGCGACCGGACGGATGCAGGGAATGATTGATGGCATTTTTCCTTGTGAAACGAAGCAGCTTAACCTTGTCATGAGTCAGCTTCATCATCTTAACCGTTTGATTGATGATCTGTACCTGTTATCCATGGCGCAGGCGGGGCAACTGTTACTGGATAAGTCTCCGGTTAATATTGTTGAATTACTTAGAGAACGGATCCTCTGGTTGAGGCCGCAGGCTGAACTACAAGGCTTTACTTTCACTCTGGAATCACATACCTCACCGAGTCTTTTGGTCGATCCTTATCGTATGGGGCAGGTATTTATCATTTTGATGGATAACGCATTGCGTTATGCCAAAGAGGGGCGGCATCAGGAGATCAGCTTATGTGACGAACCCGGTTTTCTAGCAGTACGTTTCCGTGATTACGGGCCCGGGGTAAGCAGTGAGTTTTTACCGCATATGTTTGAACGTTTTGCTCGCGCTGAAAGCTCCAGAGCGAGATCTTCAGGCGGTAGTGGGTTGGGACTTTCTATCGCACGTGCTATTTGTGAGTTACATAGAGGGAGCCTAGATGCGGAAATCGCTCCAGAAGGGGGAATGACTTTCACGTTACGGTTGCAGGTGTGAAAATATATTTATTTTTTGTTGGTTTTGTTCGGTTAGGACTATGCCATGTCCCATATTAAAATAATTTCTTTATTGATGTGTTTGCAATTACATTTGGTAGGTTTTAATGGTTGCTGTTAATAACAGTTTTTTTCCATATTTAACATGTTGACGTGATATTGATAGTGTCAGGATTCGAACACTGATTATATAGCTTGATTTTTTTAAGAAACATAACCTGGCTGCATTTTAGTTCTCCTGTGGTTGACATTGTTCTCTTTTGATTCGAAAATGAACAGGCTTACTTGTTGTCTTCGGACAACCAGCCAATGCTTCAGCACTCTGTGAGAAGCGCCTTCGGGTGAGTGCCAGCCAAAGTTTCAGCGGTCTGTGAGAAACGCCTTCGGGTGACTGCCAATAGCCTCGTAGCCTGAAAGAGGAAGCCCCAGTGGCGGTAACCCTGTTTAACCTTTGAGAACAGGGATCACTTAACGGTGATGAAGGTACTGACGATTGCGGTTACCGCAATCCAATCCCCAGGGGAAATACCTTTCCCCTGGGAGCGGTGTTTCCCTTTTTTACAGGAGAAACACCATGTCTGTTTTTACTTCTTCAGTTGTTCCTGATTTCTTCTCAACCCTGCACCGTGTCAAATCGGCTGTCCAGCGAATACCTTTTCGCATGACGCCGCCGCGTTTTACTGACTGGTACGTCAATGCAGCAGGTAATTTTGCCGTTCGCGCGCATGTTATCTGCAGTGATGATGGTTCGGTCAGCGCGTTGCTGACGCTGCGCAAAGGTTGGTACAAAGGCGAATATACCTACGCAAGCACCCATGTTGTGCTGGCTTGCAAACATACCGAGCGCAGAAAAGCTTACCGACTCGCTAGCCAACATGCTGAGCATTTGGCCAGACTGCGTTACCGCTTTTAGAGCTGTCGGTTTACCCACTTAATACCCTGACGGGGATTTACACCCGTTATGGGGATAAATCCCGCTTTTCTTTTTGTGGAGGATTTATCGATGCATACCCAGTTACCCAACGTACTTGACGTGAAAACCGCGCTTGATGCGTTTCATTTCCTTTGCCTGGTTGAAGGTAAGCTCATGAGTATACGGGCTTGCCAGCGCCTGGGATTGGGTATTGAACGTGAAGACCCCACTGAGCTGAATGATGTGGAAAATGCCGTTATCAATGCGGGAGAGGCCTTTGGTGGTTTCCTGCTGGTCATGCAGTACGGCTATATATCGACACTTTCCGCTAACGGGCAAGCGCTTATGGCTCGCCTGGATACACTGAGCAAAGATATTCATGCGTCTTATTGGACACAGGCCGTGGAGCAAGGCAAGCGTTATGTCGAAGCCGACATAGCTATTGGCGAGCTCGAGGTTTGGTGATCGGCACGGCAGCCTGACAGACACACACCCTGACGGGGATTTATTCCCGTCAGGGGGATAAATCCCCCCAATTTTTTGTTACCGGAGGATTTATCGTGAGTATGAACGTGTATTTTGTCGCACCACCGTCCCAGGACGAGTGGATTGATTTCACCCTGGCGGTAACCGAGGTGTTCTGGTTGTTGCCGGATGAAGCCCGGCCAGAAGGTATCACGGAAGCCGGCCAGCTGTTTGATGGCATGATCTTCGAAACGGCCGGTTTACGTGTATCACCGGAATCAGAGGAAAATAGTCCGATGCAACCGGTGCCTGACGTCGAAGAACGTGTGGGGTTCTTTCAGCGCCCCGACTTTTTTCACCGACTGGTTCTGACACTGATTCATAACCTGTGCCCTGGCTCTGTACGGATAGAGCGGAACGACTCCAAACTCGCCAAATATCCAGGATGGGAGTTGCCACTACTCTGGTTGCGCCACCACCTCAAACGCCCAGAACTTATTGCTCCAGGTGAAGTGGATGAGGCGGCACTGACTGATGACTCCATTCTTTACCATTTGGAAGGGTATAGCAGTCATAACGATGATCCCGATGAACTGCTTTGTCGCTGGTGCGTTATTGTCGGCATGGATGACGTGCTGGCGGCGCGTTTGAATCAGGCGCATTCGGCGGCATAGTCGCGATTTTTTTATTCACCCGGCAGGGCCTCCCTGCAGGGGAGCTCCTGTCCGTATACCGAGAGGAGTGACCCATGGGGCTTGATATCAACTTTTTCCGTCAGCGTAAGGCTGACTATCCGATGTTGCCGGTTAACGGCGACTGGACACCCGTTGGCGACTGGGTGCCGTGTTCACCAGCGTGGCTGGAGGACGGCGGTGATTGTGTGCAGGCGCCGCGAATATACAACCACAAAACGTGTAACCACTACCATCCGCCGCTGCTGGTTCACTCCTGTCATTTTCGCGGGTTTACTGCGTTGATGCATTGGGTGGCCAACAGTGTCGGGGACGTCAAAAGCGGTGAGCTGATGGCGTTCGACCGCAATGACATCCAGATGCTGCAGATGCTGTTGTCACGATTGAATGAAGCGAACTGCCATGAGGAGTTCCCTGATGACTCTCGCGACTACTGCGATGTGTACTGGATGCAGGTCGACTTACTGAAAACGTACGTTAACAGCGTACTTACCGGTTTCGATTTTAGTCGGTATCACCTTTACTTCCGGGCTTCGTGGTAACACCACCGCGCTGGCCATAACGTTTTATTTCCCTGGAGGGGCTTCCCCTCCAGGGGAAGTCGTCTCCGCTTTTTAAGGAGACTTATCATGTTGCATTTTAACCCTGCAGAACTGCGCGCCGTGGTGGCTGAAGTCCGCGCCAATCAGTGTGCGTTGGTGTTGGCCAAAGACGACGGCGTCTATCTGATGCCTGCTGTGGGCGAACGAAACGCCACCGGCCGTATCAAGCACCTGGCGTATGCCGACGGTTGCCATCCCGAAAAGGATGAAGCCTGGTATGAAACGTCCCGGCGGCTCGCTGGCGGCGACGACTTTGGCGAGGAGCTGATGCTGAACGACAGTTGTATCGAGCGAATACTGTCGCAAGGCCATGAGCTCTGGATCCACCTGTTACCCGAAACGGTCTATATGCACGTTGCCACGGTTAACTGGGTGTGTGTCGCCGACTTCCGTCGTATAACCGCCCGCATGCTG
Organism: Serratia sp. TSA_198.1; assembly: GCF_052686505.1. Classification (NCBI taxonomy): domain Bacteria; kingdom Pseudomonadati; phylum Pseudomonadota; class Gammaproteobacteria; order Enterobacterales; family Yersiniaceae; genus Serratia; species Serratia sp. TSA_198.1. The sequence continues at coordinate 108,118 of NZ_JBQZFP010000008.1, read as the reverse complement.
CAGCTGGCCGAGGTCCATTACTCGGTTTGTGTCAGCCAGGATGAGTTTAAACACTGGCGTGAGCGGTCCATCAACTTGCTGGCCACGGCCTGTCATACCGATTGCAAGCGGGCAAAGCCCGCCGATCGGGAAGACTATCTGGCCATGTTCGAACGGCTGAAACAGCGTGTTGACACGGTAAACCCGAAAGGGGCACTGCGTTACCCCGCTCTCTAACCACTTTTTTCTGTCCCCTGGGGCGTATTCTTCGCCGCTAGGGGAGGAATGCGCCTTTTTTACGAGGAGCACTCCATGAAAAAAACATCATCATCACGTCGGCCGGCAAAAGCCCGTCGCGAACGTACTGACCTGTACCAACAGGTTACGGACAAAATCATTGCCGCCATCGAGACGGGAACCTTGCCCTGGCGCAAGCCCTGGCGGACCGACAAGGGCCGCGGCGCGTCGACGGCCATCATGCCGCAGAACGGCACGACCGGTTACCACTACAGCGGCGTGAATGTGCTGTTGTTATGGATGGCCGCGGACGAAAGGGGTTTTCACTCCAATCGCTGGCTCACCTACAAGCAGGCGGAAGCCGTTGGTGGGTATGTGCGTGCCGGCGAAACCGCGACGCTGGCCGTGGTATTCAAACCCTGGGACAAGCAAGTGGAGGATGCTGACGGCCGGCAGCTGTTTGACGAAGAGGGGAACCCGCTGAAAATGCGAATACCCATGCTGAAGCCATTGTACCTGTTTAACGTTGCCCAATGCGACGACCTCCCGGAAGTTGTCGGCATTACGCCGGCAGAGGAGCCGGAAGAGGAGGGGGCGTTGGTCGATGCGAAAACACAGGCTCAGGTCAGCACCCTCGTTGACGCCTGTGGCGTTCGGGTTGAACAGGTTTACCAGGACAGAGCCTATTACGCGCCGGGTCGCGACCAGATTGTCCTGCCACAGGTTCAGCAATTTCGAACCGAGGCGGATTACTGGTCGACGTTATTGCATGAACTGGTGCACAGCACCGGTCATGCAACACGGCTCAACCGGGAGGGGATCACGTCTTCCTCCCGGGCGTTCGGGGACCCGGTATACGCGTTCGAGGAACTGGTGGCGGAGCTGGGCAGTGCTTTTATGTGCGCACAGCTTGGCGTCTTTGGCGACATCCAGCACGACAGTTACCTTGAACATTGGCTCAGGGTATTGCGTGAAGATAAGCGCGCGCTGTTTCGTGCGGCAAAACAGGCCCGTGAGGCGTCAGAGTTTTTACTGAAACCCTTGGCGGAAGCGGTGACAACCGATCCTGCCGTTGCGGCATGAGGAGTCTGGTGATGACGATTGAACAACGTTACTGGCAGACCATTGCCGGCAGGTTACTGGCCAAATACTTTGGCCTGGCCTTAAACGATACCGATCTGTGTGAAGCGGAGTGCGTGATGGCTTTACAGGAAGCGGGAGTGCGGCCGTTTGAGGCGATCAACAACCTGGTGGATAAATACCACCTGGTACGCCTGGGCGCCAGTCCCTTTACCCCATCATCACCGTATCTGCGCCAGGCGGAAGAGCTGGGCGTGATCGGTGAGCATGAACTCTAACGGCAGGGCAGTACCCTTGTCCTGACCATCATGATTTAACACCTAACCCATCGGGGGAGACTTTCCCCCGTAGGGGAAAGCTTCCTCTTTTTTCTTGTAAGAAGAGGAGAACTACTATGTCAAATTGGTGCACCAATCGTCTGGTCATCACGGGCCAATCCGTTTTTGTGGATGAACTGCAGCAATGGGTGAATGGCCATGTTGTGCCTGACTACCGTCATGCCATTCAGCAGAGCTGCCGGCTGTTCCTGGCCGGGTGCGGCGGCATACTGAAGCCGGCCACGACAAAACCCGGTGTTTACGTGTCCTATCCGGGCTTATTAACGCATCCGGGTATCGCATCACCTCAGAACCTGGCCTTTGAACACTGGTTCGGGTTGCTGAAGGCGGATGTCCCGTTAACGGCTGAGAGCATTCGCTTGATTGAGCGTCTGTATCGCCAGTCGGGTATTGACGCCGTGAAATGGGAGAACATCCCCAACGTCGCGAAGGAGCGTATGGCGGATGTGCTGTCTCGCCAGTATGCGGACTGGTTCGGTCTGGTGGGAGTGAGCCCTGACATCGATGCCGGCAGCTGTTGGGAGCGTTTGGGCATGATGCCTGAGTATACCGCACCGTGCGATATGCTGATGCTGATCCCGACGCGCCTGGCTACCGAGCTGAATGGTTCAGGCGCACTGTTACGTGATGTGCCGACCACGGCCGAGCTCTATGGTCGACAGTACGGCGTCGAATGGCCATCAGGCCAGAATGTCGGTTGTGTTCGGGATGGCATCAACACGTTGACTGTTCACTTTGATTCCCCGTGGTACCCGCCAGCCGGCGAGGTTATCGGGATAGTGTCGGATCTGTTCAGTTGCCAGGTGGAACATACCTGGTATATGCCCGATGCGAAACGCAGTGGTTACGATCGCTACGACCGCGGCGAGCATGTCGACGGCGGACGAATAGCGGCTGAGGTCGAGGTTGGTGAGGTGAGCCACCTGGCCTACGCCGACAAGGATTCTGTGCCGTTGTCACCCAATTCAGCAGTTGGCTAATCACCGAGTTTTGTTATTGCATTAACCTATGGCCACCGATGTTCGGTGGTCTTTTTCCCCGTAGGGGGAGATCACCATACGGACGTTTACTAAGGCACAAAAAAATTCAGCGGTCTCTTTGGCCAAACACTATGTCTCCACCTGTTGTACCAGCGGTGATATTGCCTTACTTATTGATTGAAGCCTGTTCTTTACGCAGCAGCTCCCAATAGATAAGGCATAATTTAGTGATTTTGGCGGCTTTCATTGTTTTCGATTTATCTCCATTTATCGAGTAAACCGCGTTAAGCAGAGGGTAAAGCACTGCGCCGGGTTCAATGATGTGATCAGTCTTGGTTCGCGCAATGAGAGTTAGCTCACCTGAATTCAGCACTAGAGCGTATGAGTAATCTGAGTTTTTTAAAGGAATACTATCAATCACAAGCCATTGCAAAGGCCACCTCGGCAGAAATCCTACATTGAATTTAGAGAAATGAATGGATGCAGTGCATAATGTTTTGTACTCACCGTAAACGTGTCTGCTTTAATTTACGCCCCCACACTGAAATAATTGGGGGGCAGGGCGAGGAATGATTTCAATAGGGGAATGCTGCCATTTTTCAACAGATCGCCATAGCAGGAATTGAGATTTTCCTGTTGCCCAACATCAGATTAACACGGAGGATTTAATCAGATATTTACCCCTCGCCAAACATACTATTTACTTATTGAGATACAGTTATTAATTTGTTCATTCATACTATCCAGTAGCTGAAAACGGCGCCGATATTCCGCTCGTTTTTTACTTGGGATATTTTCCAGCATCTTCCGTTCTGGCCATATGGGCAAATTCCAAACCCGTTTGTTCATCTTCACACCCCCTAGCGACGCCCAGAATTCGTCATAGCTGGCGTGGAAATGATGCCCCTTACTCCAACGGTAGCGCAGCGCACGGAAAACATGTCCATCGTTGCTGACGCCATAAATGGTGCTGATAGAAGTGCGGGCAACCAGTAGCCAAATAAACTCCATCAGGATCCTCTTTGGGAAAAGCCCGTGGCAGGCACGTGTTGCGTCTTTGATGACATCGTGCGCAACATCACGTCTTGGTCCCTGTAGACCGCCGATCACCAGGACCAACTTTGCCTTTACCTGCATAACACTAAACGTAAGGCTAGCCAGCAACCTATCGTTGTTATCACGCAGCCATAGTGTCGCTTCCCCTTCGAGTTCGGCTTTATGCGCGCTGGATGCTGAAAGCGTGAAACACGCTTCATCTTTCCCTGCTAATTGCAGCAGCATAACTTCATCGGGGGAGGTAAATGCCCTGATGAGTCGAGGGGCCGACAGCGAGTCGATATAGTGATAATAATCGACGATTGCTGCGGCGCGCTGGCCCGCATTTAACCCTAAAATTAAATACTGACGGTGTGGTTTACTTGGCAGAGTAATCTGTGCGTTTAACAGATATTCAAAATCAGTGCGTTTTGAAAGGTTTTTCAGCATGTGCCGTGTCGGACCGTAATATAACGCCGTTCTTATCATAAACTTGAAACGGTAGTTTTTTTTCTTCCAGATGTCTCCGGGAGTCAGTCGCCCTGTAATGAGGTCAAAAATAATATGAGTGCGAGATGTTGAAAGTTTTCCATGTTTCATGAAATTGATACTTCTCCAAACCTTATTGAAGGTTATGATTAGAAATTATTTAAACCATATTCCAATTAATTTCTTTTCATACAACAAACATAAGAAATTATTAATATGAATAGCGATATAATTAATCCAACATAAAACAGATGGGTAAAATAAATGCAAATTTCAAAAAAAAACACGTAATTTCATGGAGCGTCCAACATATGAAAACGCTGGGGGGAATAATTATTCTATTGATATTTATATTGCGAGCTTAAAATTACATTGATTGCGCGCCGTTAAAGCTAGCGGTGAATGAGCATAACCACGCATTCTACCTGTCCAATACACGCAAAAACCGGATAAGTCCGGTTTTTGTGTCGTATCGTTGTTTAGTCTTTAAAGTCTGTCGAGAGGGACAGCGCTTTCCATTCGGCTAATTCAGCATCCACAAAGCGATGCTTCTCGCCGATCCGAGCTACCGTATCACTGCCCAACGCTAGGCGCTGAGGAGGGTTCGGCGCATTAACCAGAGTCAATATGGCTTCGGCAAACTTCACTGGATCACCAGGCTGAGCGTGATTAGCTCCCTCGGCAAAGCGCCGCATTTTCCCGACGGTATCGTCGTAGTCTGAGAGCTCCAGTGCAGTCTTGATCAAAGACTGCTCATCAAGGAAATCGGTGCGAAAGAAACCTGGTTCAACTACCGTCGCATGGATACCCAAGGGGGCCAACTCTTGGTGGAGTGCTTCGGTGATGCCCTCCACGGCAAACTTGGTGGAGCCGTAAACCCCCCAGCCAACATAGGCTTGATACCCGCCGACAGAGGAAATGTTGATGATGTGGCCGCTACGTTGGCGGCGCATGTGTGGTAGTACAGCGCGCGTCACATTCAGTACGCCAAAGACGTTGGTGGCGAACAGACTCTCCGTTTCGCGAGCACTGGTTTCCTCAACCGCGCCCAAAACTCCAAAGCCAGCGTTATTGATAACGACATCAATCTGGCCAAAACGCTTGATACCTTCAGCAACAGCCTGATGTGATTCTTCTTCGCTGGTGACATCCAGTCTTACAGCCAGCAGGTTTGGGTGGTCGCCCAAGCGATCAGTGATGTCTTTTGGCTTGCGAGCGGTAGCGATGACTGAGTCTCCCGCACGCAGGGCATGTTCTGCGATGAGTGTGCCAAATCCACGGGATGCTCCAGTAATGAACCAAGTACGCATTTCAACTCCTCCTGTCAGCGATCCGTTCGGTGTCGCTAAGTCTTCTTGATGGGTTGACACAACTGTACACATTCATTACTAATGTGTTAATACCACTAATTTGACATTGCTTTGTGAAAATGGCTCATATATGAAAGCACCATCGCCAGCTGACCTGTCGATATTTTTGAGTATTGCTCAACATCTAAACCTAAGCAGGGCAGCAATAGATCTTGGCCTTACCCCTTCAGCCTTGAGCCATTCTTTGCGTGTACTGGAGAATCGGCTTGGCGTGCGGCTGTTCAATCGTACTACGCGTAGCGTGGCATTGACCGAAGCCGGAGACAGGCTATACACCCGCCTGAGACCTGCATTCCGAGATATTGATGATGCTCTCGAAGACCTCAATAGCTTTCGCGACAAGCCTTCAGGCAGTTTGCGCATAACCGCAAGTCGCCAGGCTTGCGAATTGGTGCTTCTCCCAATAATTAGCCCGTTTCTACAGCAGTATCCGGATATCCGGCTGGAGATCGTCGAAAGCGATGCTTTCGTCGATGTAGTAGCTGAGGGATTTGATGCAGGAGTACGCTTTAGTAATCGACTGGACGCAGACATGGTGTCTTTGGAAATTGGCCCGAACCTGCGATCTGTTGTCGTGGGGGCACCCAAGTTTTTCGAGCTTCACGGTGTCCCACAAAAACCTGAAGATTTGCAGCGTATTCCCTGCATTCGCCATCGATTTCCCAGTGGGACAATTTATCGCTGGGAATTCGAGCGTGGGGGGATCACCCAAGAAATTGAAGTTAACGGCTCACTTACCCTAGGTGACGTCAGTCTGATGCTCAGGCCGGCTATACAGGGGCTGGGATTGGCTTATGTCTTCGAGGACATGGCGACTCGATATCTGGCCGAAGGGAGCTTGATCCAGGTTTTGGCCGATTGGTGTCCATACTATCCAGGACTACATTTGTATTACCCGGGCCGGCGACATGTACCTGCTCCGTTAAAGGCTTTCATTGATTTTGCCCGCACGACCCGCTAGTTAAGGAAGCAAAAGTGCGCTATTTGAGAGGAAACTAACCACTGTTTCACTCCTTGTTATAGACGTTTTAATCACTCTTCCTTTCTTCTGAATACGAGGTTCACGAAGACAACTACTAACCTAGTAATACATAGAGTGTGGTGTGATTTTTTTGTTAAAATTGACTCCAGCATGTAAATTAATGTAAAAGGATTATCGTTAAAGTGTTTTGCTAATTTACATAAGGAATGGTTATGAAGAAGTTGTTTGCCACTGTAGTTCTCGCAATGGTTGTTACTGGCTGTGCTCAGCAAACATTTATTGTAAAAAATGACGTAGCGGTAACACCAAAACAGATCACTACTCACCACTTCTTTGTGGCCGGTATTGGTCAGAAGAAAACTATTGATGCTGCCGCTGTTTGTGGTGGGACTGACAAAGTTGTCCGTACAGAAGTACAGCAAACCTTCGTTAATGGGTTGCTTGGATTTGTGACCTTTGGCATCTACGCTCCGCGTGAAGCTCGCGTATATTGCTCATAATCATTTTGCTGTAAACTAAGCCTGCTTAATGCAGGCTTTTTATTATTTCTACTTGATATTAGATATTTAAAAGTTGTATTACACGCGGAATTAACCTACTGAATAACCACCGTCAATAGTGATAATTTGGCCAATGATAGAACGGGCATTATCCGAAGTCAGGAAAAGTGCCGTTGCAGCAATCTCCTCGGTTGTAACAATACGCCCGGTAGGCATTTTGCTGAGAAATTTTTCCTTCTCTATCGGATCGTTCCCCACAAACCGGTCAAACATTGCTGTTGCTACTGGCCCAGGAGCAATGGCGTTAACCCGTACCCCGTCAGCGGCAACTTCAAGTGCGGCGGAGCGCGTTAATCCGTTTACTGCATGTTTACTTGCTGAATAGACGCTGCCGCCAGGAATACCGACTTGCCCGGCTTGGGATGAGAAATTAACTAAACTGCCTGAACCCTGTTTGCACATAACCGGCAGAGCATGTTTCATCACAAGCTGAGTTCCCAGCACATTGGTATCAAATACATGGCGGAAGTCTTCGACTGTGGTTTTGTCATGCGAAATAGGTTTCCCCTCTGTACCTGCAACATTAAGCAATACATCGATTGTCCCAAAGACTTGTTGCGTGTACTTAATTAATTCGGAAACCTGATTTTCAAATACGATATCGGCTAAAAAGAAGTGTGTCTCAGGATTGATTTGACGTAGTTCGGTTTCTAATTCCCTACCTCTTTGCTCATTACGTCCTGAAATTACTACATTATACCCCACTTGACTGAACGTGCGGGCACATTCTTCGCCAATTCCGCTAAGCGCACCAGTAATTATGACGGTTTGTTTCTTAGACATCCTGAATCTCCATGGACTGTAAAACACCTACCCCAGTATAGATTGGCATTTAGGAAACGGAAATAAAATATCCTGTTTTTAGCTGCATTATAGTTATAATGGGTCGCGGTTTTAATCCGGAAAATAATAATGAAAATTATTGTTACATTATATTCATAAAATGCTAGGGTTTTAGGTTGCAGGAAATATGTTACTTATAGAATGAATGTGAAGGATTGTGCTTTCACTTTACAGTGAAAGACCTAAAGTCCATGGGAGGACTTCCATGACCAAAATAGACAGTAGACAGTTTTCACCTTTGGATGAGAAGAATGCACCAACCATTGAGTATTATTTGGACAATCCCGTAATACCTGCCTGCGCCGGGATAAACCTTGTTAAAGATCTCAATCACCGCTTTGTTGCATCTAACTTGTTGTTTAGTCGGTTCTCTGGCGTAGATCCACATAGGTTGCCGACTCTTGATGACTCAGACATGCCATGGGCTGAAAGAGGCGATATTTATAGGGATCATGAGAAAGCGGTTCTTGCAGGTGAGGTTTACAATGTTCTTGAACCACTCCCAGGTGTTGTTCATGCATTTTTACATACCTCTAAACAAGTTATATATGATAAGAATGGATTTCCTGCCGGGACCACGGCAACAGCTATTATTATGAATGGTTATGTTGACTTTCATAATATTACCGGTGTGTCAAAAGTGTTAAAAATATCATCATACAAAGATGTGAAACTTAGTGCCAATGAGGCTAAGTTGCTGTTTTTTCTTCTGAAGGGATTAAAAAGAAAACAAATATCAGAGCTTTTGAATATTAACCTTGCTAATTATGACTACTGTATGAGAAACCTGAAAATCAAGTTCAATGTGATTTCAAGTGTTCAGCTTATAGATGAGTGCATTAAGTTAGGGTATCAGGATACATTCCCTTTTCAGATTTTTTTCAAGTAGTTATCGTGAGTTTCTTGGTTTTATCCTATGACTTCTCATAGGATCTTAAATCCTTCTTTTTGACACGTTAATAAAATTAATATTATTCTACTCTACACGTTGTTAATTAAAAAATTATAAATAGTTATCATAATTACTTGTGGTATTACTGAGGCCGAATTTATTTTAGATAACAGGAATGAATTGAAAATACGTAACGTCAGGGAAATTCTCAACACTTAGTTTAGAAGGGTTGTAATGCATAAGGTAATATATTCTCTCGTGCCAAATAAAATGATATCCGAATTTTTTCTATCGGTGTTGAAAATCCATATGTTTGAAGTATGTACCATATATCCGTTCATGCCGTCTGGATTAACACGTTTTTTACGTAATAAATGATGTGACGTAATGGTAAATGTACCATCCCTATAAAAATTTAAAATAGATATAGACCTACTATTTTTTCGCGAGTCACTGACTCAACTTATTTTCCATAAGATCTTTTTACCAGACTCCAGCAGCATATATGACAGCCCAGAGAAAATCTTTTCTGTCGCGAAAAGATTTTCCTGTGGTGTGTACCGTATTGACTTAGGCAGCATAGCGCCGGTCATGATTCAACGGAGTGCTGCTAATGCCTTATTCTGATATGCCTGAACAGGCCGCTATCATCGGTTGGTCTGGAAGCAAACTGGTGCTAAAGGTTTTTGCCGGCACCGGAAAAACGTCCCAAATGGTGCGATTCGCGCTGGCGAAGCCTGGCAACAGGATGCTTTATGTCGCTGGAGGCGTGGCATGCTGAAGGTCTTCAAAGAGCTGCTTGTTGGGGCTCGGGATATGTCGGCAAAGCCAGCGGTAATCACTTCAGGCTCACGAGGCCCTGCTGGTTACTATATGCCCGCGTCAGCAGAACAGCTGTTGAGCACGGCATCTCGTAAGCAGTGTTTACAGCAGTTATGGGAAAACTGTGCACTTCCCAAAGACCTCTATGAACAATTCTATCTGCAGCCATTGAAGCAACTCATGACGTTGATGCAGGTATTGCCGGCTACGCTTCTGGGCGAGTATGCCAGGGAAGGGGGGTTGGTTGATATCACTCTGCAGACGACGACGTATGCGGTGCGTCTGGCCAAAGGGCACATGTTACCTCCTGGGGCCGCACCGGAAGAACAATCTGCCCAGAATGTACAATGGAATGTCGTGGTGTATTACGCTGCGCTTTGGCGCTACCTGCCGCTGTTGAGTCAGCTGCAGGGGGAGTACCAAAGTGGCCGCGCCTGGTTACCTGGTCTGACAGTGCCGAGTGAACCTTACCGCTTTCGTTTCAGTGCGATTCCGCCAACCCCGACATTGACAACAAGTCAGAGTACGATGATTTCGGCCCGGCTGTTGCCAGCAGAGGTAATCGACTGGCTATCAACACTGCCGGCGGCTACACACTCGTTGATGACGATCGCTTCCCGACAGTCTGGCGCTTTACCTGTGATAGACGAAATTGTCCAGGAAGCGGCCAAGCTGGCGCGCGGCGATAGCCTGCCCGTAGCGTCCTCTCCTGCATCCATCTCCAACACTTTGACAGTAGCCTTACCGCCGGTGGCGCCGACTACAGAAAATATCACCTCATCAGTGCCCGTGGTTGATTTGCAAAGTGCGGTCAGTAGCAACAACTCGCCGGTCATTGAGGAACAACTGCCGGCCGAGGCATTAAGCCACCCCGAAGAAAATACAGCGTCAGTGGCTGAGGTATTACTGAGTTCGGCTCTGGATGCACCGGTCAGCGATAAGCCTTTGGCTGAGATGATCCTGGCACCAGAAACGGTTGTCGGTATCGGGGAGGATATGCAGGCCCTATTGTCATTGATGGCGGTTGAGGTGTCTGTTCCGGTAATTCAGACAGAACAGGAGTCCGGGGACGCCCCTCACCAGGATGAAGGCCCTACGCCTGCCGATTGCCCTGCGATTACTGCTGAAGTGACTCAGGTAATTGAAGCTGCCGAAATAAACCGGGAGTCAGACGCTATCGATGATATCGCTGTCGAAGCGGCAGATTCAATATCTGAATTTTGTGCCCCTCAAACTACTGACTTCGTTCCCTCACAATCACAAAAGTCGGGCATTGAAGGCGATGGGGGCATAACTCCCGGTGAAGTCTTTTGGCGTTGGTTAGCTGATGGACTCAATTCTAATGAGATCCCCATCAATTCCGTAGTAGCGCGGGTTCATCTTGTTTCTGGTTTTGTCTTTATCGCCGTACCTGGGATTTTTTATTTGTACCTTAAACAGGCTGGTCAGGATGGCTCTCAACGAGAAGCCCTTCAGGAGGATTTCGAACGTCTGGATAAACATCGCCGGCTCAAAGGTAAGCGATTTTATTTTGCTCACCTGTATGAAACATCAGAGCGCACAGGAGCGTTTAAACGAACCAAAGGTTACCTCGTTAAAGCAAGCTTGCTCTATCGGGGGAAAAGTTTGCCTGACGACAGTCCGGTGCTGGTGATTCCTTGATAGGGATTAATCGTATCTTGCGACAACATCATGTTCGCAATACTTCTATTTAAACTAGGGGAAATCATGCATAAATCGCGTGTTATGGACTGGGACACTTTGCTCGAAGAGTATTTTTTCTCAAAGGTGTTACGCCCGGAAACTGAGAGGAGCTATCGCAGAGTGGTTGCCGTTTTCAGAAAATTTATTGGGTATGACACGTTACCGGATGAAGTCACGAACCGAGAGCTGATTTTGTGGCGTAGAGACATGTTGGGAAGGGGTTTAACAAGAAGTACGTGGAATAATAAAGCTCGGCATTTGCGTGCGATTTACAACCAGGGGATGAAGAAAAAATGGCTCAACGTAGAGGAAAATCCGCTAAATGAAACGCAAGTGCCGCCGGGTAACAAGCGTAAAAAAACACTGAACCGTGACCAGTTGGTTAAAGTGAATCTGGTATTAGAACAATTTGAAGAACGCGAAAAATTAAGGGTAGGTAAATGTCGTCCTTGTGCGCTCTTTCCTGTGTGGTATTGGCGGACTGTCATAGACGTCTTGCGTTCGACTGGGATGCGGCAAAACCAGTTATTACATATACGACTAATGGATGTAGATCTGGAGGCAAACTCGATGTTGCTGTGTAAAGAAGGCAGTAAAACGCATCGCGAGTGGTTAGTTCCTATCGTGAGCTTTATCCGTGAACGGATGCGAATACTTGTTGATCGTGCGATAGCACAGGGGGCCGAACCGGCAGGTTATCTGTTCGATGTAGCACGATTCTTGAATCCATTGGGTGACGTTGACTCAGAACCTGCAATCCAACCTGTTCGCTCATTCTTCACCAGGCTGACGAAAGAGTGTGGCTTTAAGGTGAGTCCGCATCGATTCAGACATACCCTGGCTACCGAAATGATGAAGTCACCCGATCGTAATTTGGCAATGGTTAAAGGTTTGCTTGGACATCGCAGCGTCAGCACAACAATGGAATATGTCGAACTGGATTTAAAGGTTACCGGTCAAGCGTTAGAGAATGAGCTGTCACTGTATATGGATGTGATACCAGCGCGTGAAAGTGAGGCCAGACTCGTCTTGACATGACTTTAACAAGCTGTGAAAATCAACAGTGATCGAGAAAAGGACGCTTGTGCGCGAACACAAGCATCCTTTTTAAGAGGAACCTAGTTATTAATATCGAGTGTACAAATTCGGAAAACACTGCGATATCAACCTGCCAGCTCCTTTGTTCCGCCCGTTAAAGGGTGTACCTCTAACCAGCGTGCTTTGATGCAGAATTAGTGGTGCCCGGACTCGGAATCGAACCAAGGACACGGGGATTTTCAATCCCCTGCTCTACCGACTGAGCTATCCGGGCAACGGGGCGCATTTAACCCTATTGGCCGGATATCGTCAATCGCTTTCTGTCACAAACCCGATCGGTTGCTCTTTTTTCATTCAATGGGGTGGGGCGCTCCAGGGCGTCTGCGTCGGCCTGCGGCAATAGATATGCAGAAAAGATGTGTATTTATACCGTTTTGATTTTACAGGTATTTATTTTTATATGATAAATAACAATGAGTTATGTAATGTCTGCCTCAATGGGTAGTAACATAATTGTTACTTGAACCTCATAAAAAAACATGCAATCATTGCGCAAATTTTGGCACTCTACGTCCCCTAACGGTGTTTCCGCTCATTTAAGTCAGAGGATTACTGGCATGACTGGTTTTGTTACTCAAGCGCCACTGCGCACCAGACATCTGATGATGCCATCACGCCGCCGTTACCTTTCCCGAACACAGTACGCCAAGAACGCCCTGCCGACCATGCGGTAAGGCATCTTCTGATGCTCGCTGTTAGGCATTATTAAAAATAGAGCTGCGGCTCTGATTTTACTGATGTCTATCGGACGCTGCCGATACCAGTCCCCGATAGCTGCCTGATGATCTCGCGATCATGAGCCGGTCACGGTTGCGCTTTATGCTGCAACGCCGGACATCACTTTGCCGGGATAACCTTTGTTATCTCATCGCCGTGCCCCGTGGCACCACCTCATCCTTAACCGTTTGAGAGTTAGCATTATGAAAGAATTGAAAATAGCGACAAGCGCCAGCCTGGTCGCCACGATTGAAACGCTGCGCCAGATTGTCCGCATTGAACAGACGGACTATACCGATGTGGCCGCGGTGGTCGTGTCGGTTGATGACGTTAACGCCGGTATTTTGGCGCAGTTGAAAGCCACCGGATTCGAGATCCCAACGTTTGTTGCTGTTGAAGGGGATGAACACCTTTCCCCGGACTACCTGCCGTTTATTACCGGCGTTTTTGCCCTGGCCGGCGCCAGCAAGGCGTTCTATATGGCGCAACTGGAAGCCGCTGCGGACACCTACGAGCAGGCGCTGCTGCCGCCGTTTTTCAAAACGCTGAAGACCTATGTGGAAATGGAAAACTCCACTTTTGCCTGCCCGGGGCATCAGGGCGGGGAGTTTTTCCGCAAGCACCCGGCCGGCCGGAAGTTTTTCGAGTTCTACGGCGAAACGCTTTTCCGTTCCGACATGTGCAACGCCGACGTCAAGTTGGGCGACCTGCTGATCCACGAAGGTTCGGCCAAGGATGCGCAAAAGCATGCGGCGCGGGTCTTCAACGCCGATAAAACCTATTTCGTGCTTAACGGCACTTCGGCGGCCAACAAGGTGGTGACCAATGCGCTGCTGACCCGCGGCGATCTGGTGCTGTTCGATCGCAACAACCATAAATCCAACCACCACGGCGCGCTGATCCAGGCCGGGGCGACGCCGGTGTATCTGGAAACCGCGCGCAACCCGTTTGGCTTTATCGGCGGTATCGATTCGCGTTGTTTTGACGAGCGCTATCTGCGTGAGCAAATCCGTGAGGTGGCGCCGGAGAAGGCCAATGCGGCGCGGCCGTTCCGCCTGGCGATCATTCAGCTCGGTACTTACGATGGCACTATCTATAATGCGCGCCAGGTGATAGACACCATCGGCCACCTGTGCGATTACATCCTGTTTGACTCCGCCTGGGTGGGTTACGAAGGCTTTATCCCGATGCTGAAAGAGTGCTCGCCGCTGCTGCTGGAGCTCGATGAACTCGATCCGGGTATTTTCGTCACCCAGTCGGTGCATAAGCAGCAGGCCGGTTTCTCGCAGACCTCGCAGATCCACAAGAAAGACGATCACATCAAGGGCCAAAAGCGCCACTGTAACCACAAGCACCTTAACAATGCTTTCATGTTGCACGCCTCGACCAGCCCGTTCTACCCGTTGTTCGCCGCGCTGGACGTTAACGCCAAGATGCATGCCGGGGCCGCCGGCCGTCGCATGTGGATGGACTGCGTAAAGCTCGGCATCGAGACGCGCAAGCAACTGCTGGAACGCTGTTCGCAGCTGCGGCCGTTTATTCCTTTGCAGGTGGCGGGCAAGGCCTGGCAGGATTACGATACTGACCTGATCGCCAACGATGCCCGTTTCTTCAACTTTGTGCCGGGCGAGACATGGCACGGTTTCGAAGGCTATGCGCAGGACCAATATCTGGTCGATCCGTGCAAGCTGCTGCTGACCACGCCGGGCATCGACGCGGCCACCGGCCAATATACCGAGTTCGGCGTGCCGGCCACCATTCTGGCCAACTTCCTGCGCGAGAACGGCATAGTGCCGGAGAAATGCGATCTTAACTCGATCCTGTTCCTGCTGACCCCGGCGGAAAATCCGGCCAAGATGGAGCACCTGGTCGATATGCTGGTGCAGTTCGAACGCTACGTGGAAGAAGACGCGCCGCTGAGCGAAGTATTGCCGACGGTGTACCGCAAGAACGAGCAGCGCTACCGCGGCTATACCATCCGCCAGCTTTGCCAGGAAATGCACGATCTGTACGTCAGCTTCGACGTTAAGCAACTGCAAAAAGAGATGTTCCGCAAGAACCATTTCCCGCAGGTGGTGATGAACCCGCAGGACACCAACGTGGAGTTTATTCGCGACAACGTCGAGCTGGTGCCGATCGGCCAGGCCGAAGGGCGCATTGCGGCGGAAGGCGCGTTGCCGTACCCGCCGGGCGTGCTGTGCGTGGTACCGGGGGAAGTGTGGGGCGGAGCGGTGCAGCGTTACTTCCTGGCGCTGGAAGACGGCATCAATCGTCTGCCGGGCTTCTCACCGGAGCTGCAGGGCGTGTATATCGAGAAAAAGGATCACGGCTGGAAACGCATTTTCGGCTATATGATCAAGCAATAAACAACAAGGGCCGGTTTGCACCGGCCCTTTTCATTGATAACAACCTCACCGCACGTTACTTCCTGCGATAACTCTTCTGCGCGTTGTTCACCTTCACCAGATAGCGGCGTGATTCGCTGGCCGGGTGTTTGGTGGTCAGCGTCTGGTAAATGTCACCCGGCTGCATGCCGTTGATGATACTCACCGCACGGGTTCTGTCGCTGGAGAATACCCGCAACACGCTGCCTGCGCCGCCGTTATAGGCGGTGATCACCGCATAGCGGCGCGAGGTCGGGTTCTGAATGCCGCCCAGGTAGTTGTTTTGCAGGATCGCCAGATAAGCGGTACCGGTGTCGATGTTGTTCTCCGGATCGAACAGGTAACTGCGGCTTGGCGTGCCCCATTTCCCGCGCATCTGGAACACGTCTTTACCGGCGGTATGCTGCACAACCTGCATCAGACCAAGCGCATCCGAACCGCTTACCGCATACGGGTTAAAGCTGGATTCGGTTTGCATGATCGCCAGGATCAGCGACTCTTCCACACCGTATTTCTCCGACGCCTTGCGTACCATCGGCAGGTATTTGTGCGCACGCTGATCCAGGTGGTTTGGTACCAGCTGAATGGTGACCGAGTAAATCACGTGCAGGCCGGAGGTGCGTTTTTGCAGCTTGGTTTGCAGCAGATAGTCGGCAAAGTGCGCCGCACGCCATTCCCAACGGATCGGCGCGCCTTTGTTATCCAGCACCTGGCCGTACAGGAACGGCTCTTTACTGATCTGGATATCGTTGACGTCGGAATAGAGATCGATTGAACCCGGGTCGTCCCCCATCAGCAGGGTGCTGATGATAGCCTGGCGCAGGTGAGCGGCAGGATCGGTGGTGGCGATGGTTTCAATGGTAATCGCGCCAGAATCAAAGTTGATGTGGCTACGGGTTTCATACTGGTCGGTATATTTAACGTAATCTTTTGGCCCGGCGATCAGAACCTCGTTCAGACCCCAGATATTCTCGATGTTGTGGGCAAATTGGCCCATCAGGATCTCGAAGCCGTTAGTGTCTTTGACCCAGGCTTCGTTGACTTCGTCGGTTTTCTTGCCGGAACAGGAAATCAGCAATGGCGCTATTACTAGCAAAGCTAAAATTTTCTTCATCTTAAAGCCGTATACGAGAAGTTTTGGAAGGGCCAGCGCCTGGCCCCAACAGCATTATTCGCTCGGTGGCGTATAGCCTTCGATATGGACGTCGTGCCCTTCGAACAGGAATTTGACCATTTCGGCTTCCAGCAGTTTGCGGTCATCCACGTTCATCATGTTCAGTTTTTTCTCGTTGATCAGCATGGTCTGCTTTTTCATCCATTCTGCCCAGGCCTCTTTCGAGATCTCGTTATAGATGCGTTTGCCGATGTCCCCTGGATAAAGTTGGAAATCCTGCCCTTCGGCATCGCGCTGCAGGAAGGTACAAAAAATGGTTCTGCTCATGCTAATTCCTCATCAATGGCGCTAGCGCCAAATAAACCCTGTTGGAGCGGGGAGTGTTTTGCCAACTGTTGCAACAGGCGGTCAACCGGCGCTGCCAGCCCGACGGCGGGCGGTTGCGCCAGGTTATACCAGAGACCGACTCCTTCATCCATACTGCCGCCGGCATCGTTCATTTCCAGCCACATTGGCACGATATCGAGATGGAAATGGCTGAAAGTATGGCGAAATGCGGTCAACTGCTCCAGGCGATTGCCTTTCAGACCGCGCTGTTGCAGCCAGAGTTCCATCTCTTCGCGTTCGCTGAACTGCGGGAAGCAAAACAGCCCGCCCCACAGCCCTACGGCCGGGCGCTGTTCCAGCCACGCCCGCTCGCCGTTTTGCAGCAATAAGAAGTAGGCGGTTTTTTCCGGCAGCGTCTGCTTCGGTTTTTTGCCGGGGTATTTTGCCCAACTGTGGTTAGCGTAAGCGATGCAGCCGGTGTTAAGGGGGCACAGCTCGCATTTGGGTTTGGAGCGGGTGCAGACCATCGCCCCCAGATCCATCATCGCCTGATTGAATTGGCCGACGCCTTTGGCCGGGGTGACGTCTTCACTGATCCGCCACAGGCGGTTCTCTACGTCTTTCTTGCCCGGCCAGCCCTCAACCGCATAGCAGCGGGCCAGCACGCGCTTCACGTTGCCGTCGAGGATCGGATAGTGTTGACCGAGCGCCAGCGACAGCACCGCACCGGCGGTTGAGCGGCCGATGCCGGGCAAAGCGGCGATTTCTTCAAAGGTTGTCGGGAACTCGCCGCCGTGCTGTGCGACAATGGTCTGCGCCGCCTTATGCAGGTTGCGCGCGCGAGCGTAGTAGCCCAGGCCGGTCCACAGGTGCAGCACTTCGTCCAGCGGCGCTTCTGCCAAGGCGCGTACGTTGGGAAAGCGCGCCATAAAACGCTGAAAATAAGGAATAACGGTGGCAACCTGAGTTTGTTGCAACATGACCTCGGAGAGCCATACTTGATAGGCGGTCTTATCAAGCTGCCACGGCAGGGTTTTACGACCGTAACGCTGGTACCAGTCAAGCACTACCTGTGCGAACTGTTGTGCTTGCATCATAAGCAGATTCGATATCCGGCAGAAAATGAAGCGAGATTGCAGCATAGAGTCATGTTGCTGTAAACCGGAACTTTCCGACGTCGCACGGCAGGTATCAAGATGAACACTTGCTAAACCAAGGTATCTTTGCATAATGCGCGTTTCCCTAATTGGCAGCCAAACAGACAGAAAGCACTATGATTAATGACGTCATCTCCCCGGAATTTGATGAGAACGGCCGCGCGATGCGCCGTATCCGCAGTTTTGTCCGCCGCCAGGGGCGGTTGACCAAAGGCCAGCAGCACGCGCTGGACAACTATTGGCCGGTGATGGGCGTGGAGTATCAGGCTGAACCTGTCGATATCGCCGCACTGTTCGGGCGCGAAGCGCCGACCGTGCTGGAGATCGGTTTTGGCATGGGCGCCTCGCTGGTGACCATGGCGAGCAACAATCCGCAGCAGAACTTCCTGGGGATTGAGGTGCATTCGCCAGGCGTGGGCGCTTGCCTGGCGGACGCCACCGAAGCGGAATTGAGCAACCTGCGCGTGATGTGTCACGATGCGGTTGAGGTGCTGGAGAATATGATCCCGGACGGATCGCTGGACATGGTGCAGCTGTTTTTCCCCGATCCGTGGCACAAAGCGCGCCACAACAAACGCCGCATCGTACAGACGCCGTTTGTTGAACTGGTGCGACGCAAACTGAAAGTCGGCGGCGTATTCCATATGGCCACCGACTGGCAACCTTATGCAGAACATATGTTAGAGGTTATGAACGGGATCTCAGGCTACCGTAATCTTTCCAGCGATAATGATTACGTGCCGCGTCCGGATTCACGCCCGCTGACAAAATTTGAATTACGCGGCCAGCGTCTGGGACATGGCGTTTGGGATTTGATGTTTGAGAGGAAAGAATAATGGCTAAGAACCGCAGTCGTCGTTTACGTAAAAAGTTACACATTGAAGAGTTTCAGGAGCTGGGTTTCTCCGTAGCATGGCGTTTTGCCGAAGGCACCGCGGTTGAGGATATCGACAGCACGCTGGACGCTTTCATCGACGAAATGATTGAGCCGAATGGCCTGGCGTTTGACGGCAGCGGCTATCTGCAGTGGGAAGGGTTAATCTGCCTGCAAACCATCGGTCATTGTACCGACGAACAGCGTGAACTGGTCAAAAAATGGCTGGAAGCGCGCAAGCTGTCTGACGTTAAGGTCAGCGATCTGTTCGATATCTGGTGGGATTGATTTTACCGGCCTGATGAGTGCGGCATCGCGCCGTGCTATTCATTGATTTAAGGTGCCTTAACGGCGCCTTAGACTGTGGACAACCCGCCGAAAAACGTGGTTTTCGGTGGGTTGGGGGTAAAACAGAAAATCTGATTCTTTGTTTTTATTGGCACTCATAGCACTGCTTTTAACTACAGAGGACTTTTTCAGCATTCTCAGGTGCCTTTACGGCACCTTTGTTTTGTCCGGAGTGTGACCGAGGTGGTAACGACATTGGATAACGCGTTGCTGGATGACATCCTGCAACAGGTGCGCCCGCTGATTGGCAAAGGGAAAGTGGCGGACTATATACCGGCGCTGGCGGAAGTGGCCGCCGACCGTCTGGCGATCGCCGTTTGCACCGTCGACGGCGAGATGTTCCAGGCCGGGGACGCCACGGAACGTTTTTCTATTCAGTCTATTTCCAAGGTGCTGAGCCTGACGCTGGCGCTGACGCGCTACCAGGAACACGAGATCTGGCAACGGGTCGGCAAAGAGCCTTCCGGCTTGCCGTTCAACTCGCTGTTGCAGTTGGAAATGGAACAGGGCAAGCCGCGTAATCCGTTTATCAACCCCGGCGCGCTGGTGGTGTGCGACATGCTGCAAACCCGGCTCAGCGCCCCTAAACAGCGGATGCTGGAAGTGGTGCGGCAACTGACCGGCGAAGACGATCTGGCCTATGATTCCCGCGTGGCGCGCTCCGAGTTCGAACACTCCGATCGCAACGCGGCGATAGCCTATTTGATGAAGTCGTTCGGCAACTTCGAAAACGACGTGCTCACCGTTTTGCAAACCTATTTCCACTACTGCGCGCTGCGCATGAGCTGCGTGGAGCTGGCGCGCAGCTTTGCCTATCTGGCCAATCACGGGCGTGACCTCAGTGGGCGGGAAGTGATAAGCCCGCTGCAAGCCCGCCAGATCAACGCGCTGATGATGACCTGCGGCATGTACGACGGCGCAGGGGAGTTTGCTTATCGGGTGGGCTTGCCGGGCAAATCCGGCGTAGGCGGCGGCATTGTCGCTATCGTGCCCGATGAGCTGTCGATCGCCGTCTGGTCGCCGGAGCTGGATGCATCCGGTAACTCCCTGGCGGGAACTGCGGTGCTGGAACTGTTGTCTCAACGGATTAGCCGTTCGATTTTTTAATCCCACCACGGAAGGGAGTCAGGAGAAAATATGTTAAAGAAAACCGGGTTAGCCTTACTGTTGTTGACCGCTTCACAGGCGCATGCCGAATATCAGTGCAGCGTTAAACCTCAGGACGACGTGGTCATCAGCCCGCAAAACGTGCAGGTGACCGGCGCCAGCGGCAATCTGCAGATTTCGGCGGATGGCGATGTCACCCGTAACGGCCAGGCGCTGAGCCTCAACGATAGCCAGCGTCAGAAAGCGTTCAGTTACCAGAGTGCGCTACGCAAAGAACTGCCGTGGATCGACAAGGGCGCGCAGCAGCATCTGGAAAAAGCGCGGGTGGCGCTGGACAAGGTGATCGTGAAGGAACTGGGTAGCGACAGCAATGTGCGCAACCGCCTGACCACGCTGAACGACCAGCTTAAGCAGCAGATGAACCGCATTATCGAACACCGCAGCGACGGCCTGGCCTTCCACCACAAGGCGATCGACCAGGTTGAGCAGGATGGCCGCAATCTCGTGCAGCAAAGCATGGGCGGCGTGTTGCAAGACAGCCTGAACGAGATGGGCGTCAAGCAGGCCGCCAGCAGCGGCGGTAATCCGTTGCAGGCGATTATGGGCAACCTGGGTGGCCTGCAGAAGGCGATTCAGAACGAATGGAACAACCAGGAGCAGGATTTCCAGAACTTTGGTCACGACGTCTGCAACCGCGTTACCGGCCTGGAAACCCAGCGTAAAGACCTGCTTAACGCGTTGAAGTAACGCTAAATCAGGGGAGTAGCATATTTTGACCTGCGGATTGTTATCTGACAGACTGGTTAAACTATGTACTGATTCATGGGTGTTTACGGAGAACGCTATGGGCCATACTCGCTACGAAACTGATGTTGTCGCCTGGGCAAATGAACAGGCAGCTCTTTTGCGCTCCGGAAAATTGTCTGAGATCGATATTGAAAAGATCGCCGAGGAGATTGAGGACGTGGGGAAGAGCGAGCAAAGGGAACTTGCAAGCCGCATGACGGTGCTGATTGCACACCTGCTAAAATGGAAGTATCAGCCGGCGCGGCGCGGAAGCAGTTGGGAAAAAACCATTAAAGCGCAACGGAAAGAGGTGCTTTACAGTTTGAAGGAATCGCCGAGTTTAAAAGGTAAACTCGGTGATGCAGATTGGCTGGATGTGATTTGGTCAAAAGCGGTAGCGCTTGCCACCACGGAAACCGGATTGGACGTTTTCCCCGAAAGCGCCATTTGGGATACCCAGCAGGCACTTTCACAAGAATTTTTCCCAGACTAGAATCAATAAAAAAAGCGCTGATAATTCAGCGCTTTTTGTTTATTCATCCGCCAGGAACAGCTCCAGCAGCGAGTTAAGGAACAGTTTGCCTTTTTCGGTGATCTGCCAGTATTCCGCCGTTTCCTCCAGATAGCCTTTCTCCAGCGCCTCATCCAACTGTGGGCGAATCACGCTTTCGTCCAGCCCGGTGTAGTTGGCGAAATCGGCACGCGGTGCGGCCTCCAGCAGGCGGAAGCGGTTCATAAAGAACTCGAACGGCCGATCTGCCGTCGTCACCTCATGCTGCTTGTCCATGTACTTGCCCTGCATAAAACCGCGCGGATGCTTGGTTTTTGCGGTGCGCAGAATGCGGCCGTCGCTGAAGGTCAGCTTGCCGTGCGCGCCGCAGCCAATCCCCAGGTAGTCGCCGAAGCGCCAGTAGTTGAGGTTGTGTCGGCATTGGTAACCCGGTTTGGCGTAGGCCGAGGTTTCATACTGCCGGTAGCCGGCGGCGCTCAGCAGTTGGTGGCCGCGTTCGAAGATGTCCCACAGCGCATCGTCGTCCGGCAGCACCGGCGGCCGCGAGCTGAACAGGGTGTTTGGCTCGATGGTCAGTTGATACCACGACAGGTGCGGCGGGTTCAGGGCGATCGCCTGGCGCAGATCGTCCAGCGCCTCTTCCAGCGACTGGTCCGGCAAGCCGTGCATCAGATCGAGGTTAAAGCTGCGCAGGCCGAGAGCGGTGGCCAGGTGTGCCGCACGCTTGGCCTCTTCCGGGCCGTGAATGCGCCCCAGACGGGTTAATTTCTCTGCGCTGAAGCTTTGCACGCCGATCGAGATGCGGTTCACACCGGCGCGCTGGTAGCCGCTGAAGCGATCGGCCTCCACGGTACCGGGGTTGGCCTCCATGGTGATCTCTGCGTCATCGGCGACGCGAATACGCGCCCGCACGCCATCGAGCAGCGATTGCATCGCCTCGGCACTCAGCAGGCTGGGGGTACCGCCGCCGATAAAAATGGTGCTGATCTCCCGGCCGCCTGCCAGCGGCAGATCGGCATCCAGATCGGCCAGCAGGTGATCGACGTATTCCTGATGCGGCACTTCACCCTTCAACGCATGCGAGTTGAAGTCGCAGTACGGACACTTCTGTACGCACCACGGGATATGAATGTACAAACTCAGCGGGGGCAGCTTAAGCATTGCGCATGGCTTCCAGCATCAGCTTCAGCGCCTTACCGCGGTGTGACACCGCGCTCTTCTCGTCGCGGCTCAGTTCGGCGGCGGTGCGGCCCAACTCCGGGACGTAGAAGACAGGATCGTAACCGAAACCACCGGCACCGGCGGATTCAAAGGTGATTTCACCCGCCCAGCTGCCGTGGAACACCAGCGGCGTCGGGTCTTCTGCATGGCGCATGTACACCAGCACGCAGTGGAATTGTGCGCCGCGGCTGCCTTGCGGCACGTCTTTCAGCGCCACCAGCAGCTTGTCGAGGTTTTGCTGGTCAGAGGCGTCTACGCCGGCGTAGCGCGCAGAGTAGATGCCAGGTGCGCCGCCCAGGGCGTCCACTGCCAGGCCGGAATCATCGGCGATCGCCGGCAGGCCGGTGATTTGCGCCGCGTGACGGGCTTTCAGGATGGCGTTTTCGATAAACGTCAGGCCGGTTTCCTCGGCGGAATCCACGCCCAGCTCGGTTTGTGCGACCACGTTCAGACCGAAATCGGCCAGCAGGTCGGCGAGTTCACGCACTTTTCCCGGGTTACCGGTGGCAAGAACGACTTTTTGCATGATGACTACCTTGAACATTATTCGATAAGCGCCGCGACCACGGCGGGGATCTGTTGCGGATTAACGATGCGTAACTGTTTATGCCGCCCCAGCTCGCCTTTCTCGATGGTGACGTTGCTTTTCGCCACTTTAAACTGCTTGGCGAAAAACTTGATCAGATGGGCGTTGGCCTGGCCGTCAACCGGCGGAGCGGTAATGGCGACTTTAAGTTCGTCGCCATGCAAACCGATAATCTGGTCGCGGCTGGCTTTCGGCTGAATATATAGCCTGATCGCCAGCCCGTCCAGCACGGGGGTGACTGCACTCACAGCAGGAACCAGATCTCACCGAACAAATCCATACCCAGGTAGTTGATCAGATACAGGATCAGGATCACCACCATCGCTGAAAAATCGATGCCGCCCATGGCGGGAAGAATGCGACGGATCGGGGCCATCAGGGGTTCGGTCAACTGATACATCACATAGTCAATCGGGCTGCGGCCCTGGCTGATCCAGCTCATCAGGGCGCGGATAATCATCACCCAGAAGATCAGATAACCCGCCGACTTGACCAGCGAAATCAGGCCAAACAGCAGGTTATACGGGCTGAGCGACATTGCGCCGCCCTGAATCAGCAGCAGCAGCGGGTACTTGATGGTCATCAGCAGGAACGCCAACAACAGCGAAGCGCTGTCGACAGGCCCCAGCGACGGGATGATGCGACGCAGCGGGCCGACCACCGGTTGGGTGATCTTCACCACGAACTGGGCGAACGGGTTATAAAAGTCGGTACGCGTCCACTGCATCCAAATGCGTAGCAGCAGCACCATAACGTAAAGATCAATAACGGTTTTGACCAAAAAAGTCAGCGTTAGCATGAAAGGGTCCTTCTCCTTAACTCTCGGTTATTTAAAATGATTTTTCCATTTCCTGCGCACGGGAAACCGCCGCGCGCATGGCTTTGGCCACGGTCTCCGGCAGTTGCTGCTCGTTGAATACCCGCAGCGCTTCGGCGGTGGTGCCGCCTTTGGAGGTGACCTGCTCGCGCAGGGTCGATAATGGCGTGTCCGGATTGGCTTCCACCAACGCGGCGGCGCCGGAAGCGGCCTGTTGCACCAGCTCGCGTGCGGTTTGGCTGTCGAAGCCCATGCGCTCGGCTTCTTGCTGCATGGCTTCCATAAACAGGAAGAAGTAGGCCGGTGCGCTGCCTGCGGCGGCGATGACGCCGTTGATGCCGTTTTCGTCATCCACCCAGCAAACCTTGCCGACGGAGGCCATCAACTCGCCGGTGTAGTCGCGATCCTGCTGGCTGACCTGTTGCGGCGCGTACAGGCCGCTCATGCCTTTGCCAACCAGAGACGGGGTATTGGGCATAATGCGCACGATGCTCAGCTTGTCGCTCAACAGTTGGTAAAAACGGCTGACCTGAATGCCGGCGGCGATCGACAGCACCAGCTTGCCGGAGAAATCGACCTGTTGCAGCGGCTGACAGACGTCGGCCATCATTTGCGGTTTTACCGCCAGCACCACGACCTCGGCCTCGCGTGCGCAGGCCAGATTGTCGCCGCTGCTGACGATGCCGTAGTCCGCCGCCAACGCATCGCGGTTTTTAGCCGAAGGCGCACAGACGCTGATGAGTTTAGCCGGGTATCCGCCCGCCACCAGGCCGGCGATAATCGCACGCGCCATGTTGCCGGCGCCAATAAAGGTAATCTTACGATGTTGCATCAAAATCCCTCGTTATATGTGTATACCCGTCGTCTTTCAAGCTGCAGCGTTGTTACCTGCACTCGCTCACCCCAGTTACTTACTCAAGTAAGCGCCTGGGGATGAGCGAGCTGGGCGCCTAGCTGCAACTTGAAAGCCATAGGGTATGTTAATTCGGTGAATAATCACGAGCGCCAAAAATTGCGGTGCCGATACGCACCAGGGTGCTGCCTGCGGCAATCGCCGCCGCCATATCATCCGTCATGCCCATCGACAGGGTATCCACTTGCGGATAATGCTGTTGCAGGGCCAGGAAGGCGTCGCTCATCTGGCCGAAGACCGCCAACTGGCGTTGGTAGTCTTCTTCTGGAGCGGGAATCGCCATCAGCCCGCGCAACCTAAGGTTCGGCAGCGCGGCTACCGCCTCCGCCAGCGCCGGTAATTCAGCCAGTACAATGCCAGATTTACTCTGTTCATCGCTGATATTAATTTGGATCAGAACGTTAAGCGGCGGCATGTCAGCCGGGCGTTGATCGCTGAGCCGTTGGGCGATGCGCAGCCGATCCACCGTGTGGCACCAGGCGAAGTGCTCCGCCACCAGCCGGCTTTTATTGGATTGCAGCGGGCCGATAAAGTGCCAATCCAGCGTTGCGCCTTCCGGCTGCGTGGCGAAATGCTGAACTTTATCCACGCCTTCCTGCACGTAATTCTCGCCAAAGGCACGCTGGCCGGCCGCGATGGCTTCTGCGATCGCCGCCACAGGTTTGGTTTTGCTGACTGCAAGCAGAGTGATTTCTTCTGGAGCGCGTGCGCAACCTTGAGCGGCTGCCGCGATGCGGCTTCTGACATCCTGCAGATTCTGTTGGATAGTGCTCATTATTGACCCAGGAGATTGATATGGATATCGACGAATTCGTGGCCCTTAGTGTAAAGCATAATGCTTCCGATCTGCACCTTTGTGCGGGCCATCAACCCATGTTGCGCATTGATGGTGAACTGCAACCGCTGGAAGGGGCGGAAATACTGACTCAGGAGCGAATGCACCAGCTGTGCGGCACGCTGCTGCAACCGCCGCAGCGACAGCTTTTGCAGCAGCATGGGCAGCTCGATCTGGCGTTGACGTTGGCGGGCGATATCCGGCTGCGCGCCAATTTCTTTTTGCAAAGCCTGGGGATATCCATCGCGCTGCGGTTGATCGCCGGCCACTGCCCGACGCTGGCGACGTTAGCGGTGCCGGGTATTGTCCCCGCGCTGCTGCGGCGTGAGGATGGCCTGATATTGGTCACCGGCGCGACCGGCAGCGGTAAATCCACCACGCTGGCGGCGATGATTGACGACATCAATCAGCATCAACGCCGGCATGTCATCACGCTGGAAGACCCGATCGAATTTATGCACCATAGCCGGAAGTCGTTGATTCAACAGCGCGAACTGGGCCGTGATAGCCACAGTTTTGACGAAGCGCTACGCGCCGCGCTGCGTGAAGATCCGGATGTGATCCTGTTGGGAGAACTGCGTGATACCACCACCATTCGTTTGGCGCTCACTGCGGCGGAAACCGGCCATTTGGTGCTGGCGACGCTGCACACCCGCAGCGCGCCGCAGGCGGTGGATCGTTTGGTAGACGTTTTCCCGGCGGAAGAAAAGCCTTATGTGCGCGCACAGCTGGCTGCCAGCCTGCAGGCGGTGATTGCGCAAAAGCTGCTAAGCAGGCCCGGCGGCGGGCGAGTGGCGATCTTCGAGGTGCTGACGGCAACGGCGGCGGTCAGCAGCATGATCCGCGAAGGCAAAACCCATCAGCTTGCCAGCGTGCTGCAAACCGGCGCGCAGTCCGGCATGCAGACCTTTGAACAGGGATTGCAGCAACGGATCGACGCCGGTTTGTTGGGGGGAGAAGAAGCGTGACGGGCCGGTCAGCCCAGTTGCCGTTCGAACCAGCTTTCCAGGATGACCACCGCAGAGGCGGAGTCTACGCTGCCTTTGTCCAGAGCGCGGAAACCGCCGCGATCGAACAGATTGGCGCGTGCTTCGACGGTGCTGAGGCGTTCGTCATGCAGCGCGACCTGCACGCCAAAGCGGCCATGCAGACGGTTGGCGAACTTGCGTGCCTGGTCGGTCACCAACTGCTCGGTGCCATCCATATTCAACGGCAGGCCGACCACCACCAGATCCGGCTGCCACTCTTTCAGCAGCTTTTCGATCTTTTGCCAGTCCGGTGATCCGTCCTGCGCTTTGAACGCCGCCAACGCGCGGGCGCTGCCGGTGAGTTCTTGACCTATGGCCGCGCCGATACTTTTGGTGCCGAAGTCGAAGGCGATAATGGTGCGGTTGGTCATCAGGCGTGTCCTGCGTGGTTGGCAATGCTGCGGATATCAATACCAAGAAGGTTGGCTGCCTCGCGCCAGCGGCTGGCGATCGGCGTATGGAACAGAATGTCGGTATCGGCTTCGATGGTCAGCCAGGCGTTTTCCAGTACTTCCTGTTCCAACTGGCCTTTTTCCCAGCCGGCATAGCCGAGCGCCACCAGCACGTCATCCGGCTGCTCCGGAGTACCCAGCGTTTCCAACACGTCTTTTGACGTGGTGATCATGGTATCCGGCGAAATCTGGATGCTGGAGCCGAAGCCACTGCGTGGCGTATGCAGGATAAAACCGCGATCGTCCGCCAATGGGCCACCGGCGAATACCGGCCTATCCAGGCTGATGGCCGGATTGCGGGCAGGCGGCATGATCTTCAGCTTGCTCAGCACCGTTTCCACCGTGAACTGTTCCACCGGCTTGTTGATCACCAGGCCCATGGCGCCCTCTTCATTGTGCTCGCAGACATAAATCACCGAGCGTTTGAAGCGAGGATCCTGAAGAGATGGCATGGCGATAAGAAAATGGTGCTGTAAATTCATGGCGTTATTTAAGGTAATTGAGTGGTGATAAGTTAAACAGCCGCCAGTATGCGGCTATACCCGTCACCTTTCAAGCCGCAGCGTTGTTGGCTGCACGCGCCTTGTAAGGTCAGGACTGCGGGCGACAGCGCCGCCCGCATGGCGGATTACTTCGTTGCCAGACGCTTTTCGATCGCGTCCATCAGCATGCCGGTGATGGAAACCGGGAAGGCCGCTTCGATTTCGCGCGCACAGGTTGGGCTGGTGACGTTGATCTCGGTCAGACGATCGCCGATCACGTCCAGGCCAACGAAGATCAGGCCTTTCTCTTTCAGTGTCGGAGCCACTGCGCGGGCAATTTTCCAGTCGCTTTCGCTCAGAGGGCGCGGTTCGCCACGGCCACCGGCCGCCAGATTACCACGGGTTTCCCCCTGCGCCGGGATGCGCGCCAGGCAGTACGGCACAGGTTCGCCGTCAACCACCAGAATGCGCTTATCGCCTTCCTTGATCGCCGGCAGGAAGTTTTGCGCCATGCAGAAACGGCTGCCGTGCTCGGTTAAGGTCTCGATAATCACCGACAGGTTAGGATCGTCTTGCTTCACGCGGAAGATGGACGCGCCGCCCATGCCGTCCAGCGGTTTGAGGATGATGTCGCCGTGCTGCTGGTGGAATTTGCGGATGTGGGCTGCGCTACGGCTGACCAGGGTGTCCGGCGTCAGCTCCGGGAACCAGGCGGTGAACAGCTTTTCGTTGCAGTCACGCAGGCTCTGAGGCTTGTTGACCACCAGCGTGCCTTTCACCTCTGCGCGCTCCAGAATGTAGGTCGCGTAGATGTATTCGGTATCGAATGGCGGATCCTTGCGCATCAGAATCACGTCCAGATCCTGCAGCGCCAGATCCTGCTCGGCTCCGAAGCTGAACCAGCTTTCTTTATCTTCTTTCACGCTCAGCAAGCGGGTGCGTGCGCGCCCATCACCGGCGTGCAGATAGAGATCGTTCATCTCCATGTAATGCAGTTCCCAGCCACGGCGCTGCGCTTCGAGCAGCATGGCGAAGCTGGTGTCTTTCTTGATATTGATGGAGGCGATAGGGTCCATCACGATGCCGAGCTTAATCATTTTCTCTCCTTTAACCCAGATCGCCGAAACGTACCTGCAAAGCGGTAATTGCGGTGAGCGCTGTAGTTTCTGTACGCAGAACGCGTGGCCCCAGCAGGATATCAGTAAATCCGTAGCCGGTGGTCATCGCAATTTCGTCGGCGGATAACCCGCCTTCCGGCCCAATCAGCAGGCGGACATGGTCCACCGGCAGCGGCAGGGTATTGATGCTGTGGCTGGCGCGCGGGTGCAGGTTAAGCTTCAGACTGCCGTCCTGCTCGGCGCACCAGGCTTCCAGCTGCATGGCCTCGCGAATTTCCGGAATGCGGTTGCGGCCGCATTGTTCGCAGGCGGCGACGGCGATTTTCTGCCATTGCTGAATTTTTTTCGCCAGACGTTCGCCATCCAACTTGACGCCGCAGCGTTCGGAAAACAACGGTGTAATGACGTTAACGCCCAGCTCGATGGATTTCTGAATGGTGAACTCCATCTTCTCCCCACGGGAAATCACCTGGCCCAGGTGCAGATTGAGCGGTGATTCACGGTCTTCCAACTGGCCGGCGCCGAGTTGCACCTGCACGCTTTTCTTATCGACCCGAACGATCTCGGCGTTAAACACCCGGTTACTGCCGTCGAACAACTGCAACGTCTGGCCAGCGCTCATGCGCAGCACGCGTCCGACGTGGTTGGCGGCGTCTTCGCTCAGCGCGATTTCCGCATTGTCGATCAGCGGTTGCGGGTGATAAATGCGGGGTATACGCATGTGAATATTCGATCCTGACTAATGTGCAGTCATCAGTGCTGCAGCTTGAAAAAAAAGAGTATATACCCAAAGTAATTGAAGCTGCAGCAAGGCGGCAAGAGCGCTCATCCCGATGAGCTTACTTAAGTAAGTGATTCGGGTAAGCTCAAGCAGCCAACACCGCTGCAGTTTTAAGTACGAAGGGGATTTAGCCTTTTCGTTGCTGGCAAGCCTGCTGAATATAGTTGTTATGGTTGCCCTGAACCTTGGCGATGCGTGCTTCACGCAGACATTCCCATTGGCTGACCGGATATTGGCGGTTCCACACTTCGAACAATTGGGTTTGCTGGCGTGAAAGCCGCAGTTGATAACGGTCGCGCATATAGAAATAGGTGCGTGCGATAGCGCCACGGGCCCGCGCCGGCGGCTCAGCCTGCTTATTTTTGAAGTCCACTTTCATCGGGCATTGGCCGTACTGGCCTTCGCCGCCTTTCCACTGGCTGTACATAAAGTTATTGCGATCGCCGTTCACTTCCCCGATCGCCGGCTGCAGGTTGTGCAGATCGGTTTCGATCTGGCGGTAGGTCGCGTCTTTATTGCAGTTTTTGCGGCCGCCTTGCTGCCAGCATTGCAACTGATGGCCGAACTGCCAGGCCGGCACTACGTGTTCCCATTCAATACGCTGCGCACGCTGGGCGTTTTTACGCACCTGATAGCCGCAGCTATTGAGGTCAGGAATGCCTTTTTTACCCTGCCAGTCGATCCGGCATCCGCAGTAAAAAGAGCCGGGCGCATCCTGATTGATTTTGGCCGCCGCTGTCTTGGCCTGAGAGAAATTATTGATGCCGTGGGCGTGCGCGGCACCTGCAATGAAAACCACCATAAACAGAATTTTGCGAAGCATATTCCAAAACAGCTCGAAATTGGAAAAGCAGGCAGGGTAACGGAAGTTTATGGCAGTGGCAAATGGTGATATTTACTTGTTTTAACGTATAAATCGTTTCGTTAAAGGTTCTCGATAGCGATAAATCTCAGCTTTTCGCCGCACTGGCGACAGCGGTATTCGCTTTCACCGCGTAGCACCCGATTGTGACGGCGCACGGTGAGCTGGTGCTGCTGACAGCGGCACAGGTAGGGGAAGGTTTTGCTCTGCACCGAGGCGATTTCGAACTGGTGGGTGCGGCTGGCGGGCACCCGCAAGACGCTCTCCATCATCTGGCGCCATTCGCGGCCATGCGGCGGCACACGGCCAAACTGGCGAAACACCAACAGGTGCGCCAGCTCATGCGGCACCACTTCATCGATAAACGGCTGCTGATTTTCCATTAACAGCACCGGATTCAGCCGGATTTCCCAGGCTTGCAGCCAGGCGGTGCCCGCAGTGGTGCCGCGCTGCTGGTAAACGACTTTGGGTTCAGGAAACTCGACGGAAAAATGCTGGCGGGCCAGCTGAAGCTTTTCCCGCAGACAGCGCATTACCGCCTGTTGCAGTGCAATGGGGATTCTTACTTTGTTCATTGTGGGTAGCTTAAGCAAAGGCGCACCGGCTGGCAATAAGACGAAAAACTAATTCCGCGTTCACTCTCGGCAGGTTTTTCACCGCATTGATAACCCGATCGTCTCTGATGGATTGTAATCAATGTGTTAACTGCGGGATAATAAAGCGTGCATGCTGAGTCTGTACCCGCAGTGCTCATCGTATGAGGTTGGGAAAAAACCACCTGAAGTAATGCCTTGCTAATATAGGGGTTATTATGCGATTCAGCGCAATAACCGACTGATTAAAAATACGTAAGGTGTGGGAGGTTTTTTGCCGCAGCCTGCCCCGGGCATGCTGAGTAAGTGTGAATTTAACGCAGCTGATGTTGCAAGTGAGAGATCAATGTCGAATAAACCGTTCCATTATCAAGATCCGTTCCCGCTGAAGAAAGACGATACCGAATACTATCTGCTGAGCCGCGATCACGTTTCTGTGAGTGAGTTTGAAGGCCAGGAAATCCTGAAAGTTGCCCCCGAAGCCTTAACCCTGCTCGCCCAGCATGCTTTCCATGACGCTTCGTTTATGCTGCGTCCGGCGCACCAACAGCAGGTTGCCGATATCCTTGAGGATCCGGACGCCAGCGAAAACGATAAGTACGTTGCGCTGCAATTTCTGCGTAACTCAGAAATCGCCGCCAAGGGTATTTTGCCAACCTGCCAGGACACCGGCACCGCGATCATCATGGGGAAAAAGGGCCAGCGCGTCTGGACCGGCGGCGGCGATGAAGAAGCGCTGTCGCGCGGGGTGTACAACACCTTTATCGAAGACAACCTGCGTTATTCGCAAAACGCTGCGCTGGACATGTACAAAGAGGTCAACACCGGCAGCAACCTGCCGGCGCAGATCGATCTCTACAGTGTGGACGGTGAAGAGTACAAGTTCCTGTGCGTCGCCAAAGGCGGCGGTTCGGCCAACAAAACTTATCTGTATCAGGAAACCAAGGCGCTGCTGTCGCCGGGCAAGCTGAAAGATTACCTGGTCGATAAAATGCGCACGCTGGGCACTGCGGCCTGTCCGCCGTACCACGTGGCGTTTGTCATCGGGGGCACGTCGGCTGAAGCTACGCTGAAAACCGTCAAGCTGGCATCGACCAAGTACTACGACGGCCTGCCGACCGAAGGCAACGAACATGGTCAGGCGTTCCGTGATGTGGCGCTGGAAGAAGAGTTGCTGAAAGAAGCGCAGAACCTGGGGCTGGGCGCGCAATTTGGCGGTAAATACTTTGCGCACGATATCCGCGTGGTGCGTTTGCCGCGCCACGGCGCATCCTGCCCGGTCGGCATGGGCGTTTCCTGTTCTGCTGACCGCAACATCAAGGGAAAAATCAACCGCGACGGCATTTGGCTGGAGAAGCTGGAGCACAATCCGGGCAAATTTATCCCGCAGGAACTGCGCCAGGCCGGAGAGGGCGAGGCGATCAAGGTCGACCTCAACCGCCCGATGGCCGATATCCTCAAGCAGTTGTCGCAGTATCCGGTATCGACCCGCCTGTCGCTGAGCGGCACTATCATCGTGGGTCGCGACATCGCGCACGCCAAGCTGAAAGAGCGTCTGGATCGCGGTGAAGGTTTGCCGCAATACATTAAGGATCACCCGATTTACTACGCCGGCCCGGCCAAAACGCCGGACGGTTACGCCTCGGGTTCGTTGGGGCCGACCACCGCCGGGCGCATGGACTCTTACGTCGATCTGCTGCAATCTCACGGTGGCAGCATGATCATGCTGGCGAAGGGCAACCGCAGCCAGCAGGTGACGGATGCCTGCAACAAACATGGCGGTTTCTACCTTGGCAGCATCGGTGGCCCGGCTGCGGTTCTGGCGCAGCAAAGCATCAAGAGCCTGACCTGTGTGGAATATCCTGAACTGGGGATGGAAGCGATCTGGAAAATCGAAGTGGAAGATTTCCCGGCGTTTATTCTGGTGGACGACAAAGGCAATGACTTCTTCCAGAAGATCCAGGCCGGCCAGTGCTCGCGCTGCGTGAAATAACCCTTCAAAAACAGTTGCCGCCTGATAGGGGCGGCAACTTTCACACTGAGTTCCCTCCTGTGTAAAGTCCTGTTGCCCGCTGGACGCCTCGTTTTAACCTGTATACCCTACGCACAAAGCAGTAAAACGTGCACAAAGGCATATTTGTAACGGAAGGTTCGGCAAGAAAATGGGAACGCAGGAAAATCACATCAAGGATCTGCTGGTCTGGATTGAGGACAATCTGACTAATCCGCTGTCATTGGATATTGTGTCCGCCAAATCAGGCTACTCGAAATGGTATCTGCAGCGGCTGTTCAAGAAGCAGACCGGTCTGTCGCTGGCATCGTATATTCGCGCACGACGTTTGTATCTGGCTGCTTTCGCGTTGCGTTTCACGCGAAAGAGCATTCTTGATATTTCCGTAGAATATCAATTTGATAACCAACAAACCTTTTCCCGCTGTTTCAAAAAGCACTTTGCCGAATCCCCCAGCGTCTACCGCCATGCCCGCAAGCAGGATTTCAGCCATCTGGTGCGTTCGCTGTCCGCCGGTCAGCCTGGCGATATTAAGGTCGATCGCGTCACCGTTGATAAAGGCCAGTATCTCCTCAGAGGGAAAAATTACGCCTATCACCTGGACATCGAACATCTGGATAAGTCGCATCTGCACCTGCGCAGCGGGATCAAAGAGAATTTCTACAAGCTACTCGGCGGCCGTCCGCCGTTGATCTACGCGCTGACCCATTTGAGTCCGGATGGGG
The DNA here is from genome assembly GCF_052686505.1 of Serratia sp. TSA_198.1. NCBI lineage: Bacteria > Pseudomonadati > Pseudomonadota > Gammaproteobacteria > Enterobacterales > Yersiniaceae > Serratia > Serratia sp. TSA_198.1. The sequence goes on along the minus strand of NZ_JBQZFP010000008.1, from coordinate 73,960 downwards.
AAAGGGTCAGGGTGGATTATTCTCTCGGTGTTGAGGCGGACAGTTCGGTCAATGCCGTTCCCGAGCTGGAACCGCTGCCGGACATCTACGGCGATTTTTGCCGCTTTTGTTATTCCGGCAAGCCGGTGGCGCTGAACGACCACGTGGTGCAGATATACACTCAGATATTGCCGGAGCTAGGCCTGGCCCGCAGGGAAGGGCCTGACCTGACGTTGTTCAGATATTCGCTCAATGAGCGGGAGGAGCTGCATCTGGAGCTTCAGCATCTGGTACCCGTAATTCCTCTGGACTGAAAGGCCGGGCCGCCGCGCGATTTTTCTGTTGCACGATATCGGCCATTACCGCCAGGGCGATTTCCGCCGGGGTTTTACTGCCGAGCGGCAGCCCAATCGGCGCGTGAATACGCTCCAGCTCTTGTGGGCTGAACTCGGCAATCTGCTGCAGGCGCTGGCGGCGGCGTGCGCTGTTGCGCAGCGAGCCCATGGCACCGATATAAAATGCCGGGGTGTGTATGGCCTCCATCAGCGTCAGATCGTCCATCCGTGGGTCGTGAGTCAGCGCCACGATGGCGGTGTTGGCGTGGCACCCGCCGTCCTCAATAAATTTGGCCGGGAACTGGCGCAGCAGCGTCACGCCGGGCCGGAGCTGGGGGGCGAAGTTATCCAGCGCCTCCGGGCGGTTTTCACACACCAGCACTTCGAACCCCAACGAACCGGCGAAATCGGCGCAATACAGTGCCACGCTCGATAACCCGGCAATCAGCAGGCGCGGTGCAGCGGCGATATTCAGCGTGATGTGTTGCCCATGGCGTTCCACCTGGGTGGCGCTGGCGAAGTCGGTCAGTTCCAGGTTGCGGCAGGCATCGGGCAAGGTCAGGCGTTTGACCAACGCGTGGTGTCCGTCCAGTGCGCCGGCGATTTTTGTCAGGTAGCCGATGCTGTCGTCACCGGCCGGCAGGTATTCAATCAGCACGTCCAGCACACCGCCGCAGGGCAACGCCACGTTCGGCTCCAGGCCGCCCTCACCGTAGCGGATCACCTGGCTGGCCGCCAGATACTCCCCGGCCGCCACGCGCCGCAGAAAATCCTCTTCCACGCAGCCCCCGGACAGCGAGCCGCAGTAATGCCCGCTCTGAGTTGCCGCCAGCAGCGCGCCTGGCGATCGCGGCGAGGAGCCGTAAGTATTCAGTACGGTACACAGCCACACCGGCTGCTGTTTCAGCCAGCTTATCGCCTGGCTGACCACGGTGATATCAAGATGCTGCATAGATGATTTTACTCGCTGGCCGGTAGCTGTGACGGAAGATCAATATCCTGCACGACGCTTGCCCGATCAAGAGGCAACAGATAAACCGCTTCCCCTTGCAGCAGTTCACGTGCGCCATTATCACCGCGCAACTGGCAAAGCCTTTTGCGCAATGGAGCGGCAAAGCCAACCGGGTGGCCAGGCCGTTGGCCGAAACAGGGGCGAGCTATCGCATGATCTTGCAACGCGTTGGCGACCAACCGGAAGATGTCCGGCGTGACGAACGGCATATCCGCCAGATGGATCAACCAGCCTTGCCAGTGCGGCGTAGCGCCAACGCCGGCGGCAATGGAATCCCCGAGACCCGCGCTGGCGATCAGCGTGACCGGCACCTGATACGCGGCGCAAACCTCCTGTACCCACCGGTTATCCGGCCGGGTGACGACCCATATCGGCAGGCCGGAGGCCAGCGCCTGGCGCAAGGTATGTTCAAACAACGGGCGCCGACGACCCGCCTCATCCGCAAACTCAGCGTTTAATTTGTTGCCTGCGCCACCGGCCTGCGAGAAACGTTCCCCACGCCCGGCGGCGGCGATCACTATGCCAGTTGTCATCTGCTCTGCCCGAATTTGCGCAACTATTGATAACCTTAGCGCCAATGCGTGTTTTTAATATGTGTTTTTGTTGAAAACAGGATGTTAATCATCACATAATTTTGGCTATAAGCATATGCTTATGACGTCTACGGCAAGGTCGTCAGCGTTTGCGCAACAACACCGCGAACACAAAAAACAACAATAAAGAAGTGAAGGACTTTTTATGAGCAATTTCAACTCGTCACGGCGTCGCTTTATCAAAAGCGCCGTGATAGCGGGGGTGTCCGTCTACCTCGCCCCCCTCTACAGCCGCGCCTACGCCGCGTTGTTTGAACAGAAGATTCTTCAGTCGCCTAACTGGGACGCCCATGAGAAACGCGTGCGTTTCCGTATTGACGGCCGTGCCAAGGTCATGGGTCAGAAGGTGTTCGCCCGGGATATCCGCGCGGTCGATATGCCGCACTGGCCACAAAAGCAGGCGCACGCCTTTATTCTGCGCGTGACCAAGGCCGACAGGCTGTTTACGGGCCTCGATCTCTCGTTGTTGGGAGACGACCTGCAGCCGGATCGTTTGGTGACGGCGGAAGATTTGGCGCGCGACGGCCTGGCTTTCCCGGCGTTTTATGGCGACGACATGCTGCTGCCCGCAGGCAAGACGCCGGCCTATCTGGGGCAAGCGGTGGCGATCCTGATTTATCACGACTTTGCTCGCTTCCGCTTTGCCAAGGACAAGCTGAAATTCCGCGAAGATACCCTCAAATACGGTGCCGAGACCGGCCCGCTGGAGCGCGATCCCTGGGGCACCTTCCGCTATGTGCGGGTGGGTGGCGACCAGCCGTTCGATGACGATCGTTTCTCCAGCCTGAAAGACACGCCGATTTTCCCGGTGTCGATGAGGAAACACCTGCCGGTCTGGCCGGAAGGCCGCGAAGGCGGCAAGCTGGATCAGGAAGGCATGCATTATGCCGGGATGATTGCCGCAGAGCTGCAAACGCCGCCGGATGATTGGCTGGTACTGTCGCGCCGTTATACCACGCAGTCTGTCGATACTTCGGCGCTGGAGCCGGATAACGCCAACGGCTGGTTCGATGAAGCGACGCAAACCCTGCATCTGGTGGTGCCGACCCAGTCGCCGCAGGAAGTGGCCGACGAAATGCCGCGCATGCTGGCTAAACGCAACCCGCCGGTGAAGCAGTTGATTTTGCACCCGTGCTACACCGTCGGTTACGGTTCGAAAGATCACTTTAACTTCCCGTACTACGGCGCGGTGGCGGCGATGTATGGCGACGGGCACCCGGTACGCCTGGCCAATGACCGTTTCGAGCAGTTCCAGACGGCGCTGAAACGCCACGCTTTCGACATGAATTACCGTATTGCGGTCAATCGCCAAACCGGCGTACTGCAATCATTCCACGCAGAGATGACGGCAGACGGTGGTGGCCGCAGCAACTTTACGCCGTCGGTGGTGATGGTGGCGGCGACGGCGGCGCAGTCGATTTACTACTTCCCGAAAAGCGATTTGTCTGCGGTGGGATTGGCTTCGCGTGCTATCGACGCCGGTTCGGCACGCGGCTACGGCACGCTGCAAAGCATGGCCGCCACCGAGATGATGGTGGATGAACTGGCTGCCGAACTGAAGATCGACCCGATCGAGTTCCGTTTGCGCAACGTACTGAAGTCCGGCATGAAAAACACCCAGGGCGCTATTCCTGCCGGCGCTATTCGTGCCGATGAAGTACTGGAGAAGGCGGCGAAGCACGAGATGTGGCTGCAACGTGCCCAGCGCAAGGCGGAGTTCGAGAGCAAGAACCCGGGCAAACGCTACGGCGTTGGCTTCGGTTGCGTGCAAAAAGACTTCGGCACCGGCGCGGAAACCTCCTTTGCTCGCGTCGAGCTGGGGGAAGACGGGCGCATCATGCTGCATCACAGCGGCGCAGAGATGGGGACCGGCATGTCGACTTCACAGTCGGTGCTGTGCGCACAGTGGCTGGGCAAACCGGCGGATGAGGCGCACTTTTCGGTGACCGACTGGTCAGTACTGCCGATGATCGCCAGCGGCGATCCTTACATCATGTCGCAGGCCGAGCAGGATCAATTGCAAACCAACCCAGCCTGGACGCCAAGCTACTGTTCGCCGTCCAGCGCCAGCAACTCGGCGTATTACTTTTCCCACAGCACGCGCGAAGCGGCCCGGCTGATATTCAACCACGGCTTGTGGCCGGCGGCGATGGCGCTGTGGCAGGTGGGTATCGGCGGCGGCCAGGCGGCGCCGCTGGTGGTGCGCAGAGAGGACGCGCGCTGGGTAGAAGGCGGGCTGACCGCCGCCGGAATGGCGGTGTTGAGCCTGGAGATGTTGGCGAAAAAAGCCTACCAGATGGGCGGTATCACCGGTGCAGCGGTGCACGTGTTTAACCGTTGGCAGTGGGCGGAGGCGGATTTCACGCTGAGCGGTAACGGTGAGCGCCTGCCGATCGACGGGTTGGCGGTACGCAATGCAAATGGCGAGTTCAAAACGCTGCCGCGCACCCAGGTCTATTATCCACCGACCCAGCGCAATAACGCGGCGGTGACCTATTACAGCGCCGTCGGCACCTTGGCGGAAGTGGCGGTGGATATCGCCACCGGCCAGGTGGAACTGCTTAACCATCATTCGATCATGGAGTGCGGCAACCTGATTGTGCCGGAACTGGTTTCCGGCCAGCTGCAGGGCGGGCTGGCGATGGGCATCGGCCATGCGTTGCACGAATATTTACCCTTGTACGAAGACGGGCCGGGTAACGGCACCTGGAACTTTAACCGTTACCACCTGCCGCGCGCCAGCGATGTGGCGGTCTGGAAGCAGACCGGTGACATCCTGCCCGCGCTGTCGGAAACCGATCCGCCAAAAGGCATGGCCGAAGTGGTGATGATCCCGGTGGTCGCCGCGTTGGTTAACGCCATCGCCCATGCCACTGGCCACCGTTTCCGTGATTTGCCCGTTCGTGCAGAAAATATTCGTGAGGTATTACAATGAGCATTAAAACCCAGCCGATCTCCCTGACCGTCAACGATAAGCAGTATGGCCCGATCGAGGTGCCGGAAGGGCTGATGATGATCGACTTCCTGCATGAATATCTCGATCTGACCGGTTCGCGCCTGGGCTGCGGGCAGGGCATTTGTCACGCCTGCGTGGCGATTGTCGATCACCCGAGCGGCACCAGTGAGGAAGTGCGCACTTGCATCACCGGCGCGCACTTTTTCAGCGGCAAGAAAGTGCGCACCGTCGAAGGGCACGCCAGGGTGGATGAACACGGTGAGGTGGTCGAGCTTTCACCGATCCAGCAGGCCTTTCTCGAACATTACAGCTTCCAGTGCGGCTACTGCACGCCGGGCTTCGTCAACGCCGCCACCCTTTTTGTGGAAAAGCTCAAGCGTGAACCCATTGCGCGCGAGCAGCTGGAAAGCGCCATCGAGCAAGCGCTGGACAACCATATCTGCCGCTGTACCGGTTATGTGCGCTACTACGAAGCGGTGCGCGACGTGGTGTTGAAGACGCCGGGTCTGGTGAAGGAGACGGCGCGATGAAAAAACGTCTCGCACTGTTGATTCTGCTGGTGGCGATTATCGTTATCGCCTTGTTGTGGTGGCGGGAAAACCGCCGCTACGACGGTCCGGTGCAGCAGGTGACCGCCAGCGCCGAACAAATCGTCCGGGGGCGCTATCTGGCCCAGGCCGCCGACTGCGCAGCCTGCCATACCGCCAGCGGCGGCGCACCTTTGGCGGGCGGCTATCCGTTGGATACGCCGTTCGGCACAATTTATGGCAGCAACCTGACGCCGTCGGCCGACCACGGCATTGGCCGCTGGACCAAAGACGACTTCTTCCTGGCGTTGACCCAGGGCGTGGCACCGGGCGGACGCCATCTCTACCCGGCGATGCCTTATACCTCGTATAAAGGGATTTCGCGCCAGGATGCCGATGATATTTATGCCTATTTGATGACGCGCCCGGCGGTGGACGTCGCCATCCCGGAAAATGCCATGCCGTTCCCGTTCAACCAGCGCATGGCGCTGATTGGCTGGAACCTGTTGTTCCGCAACCAGGATCCGCTGCCGGCCAGTTCGCAGGGGACTTCGGCGCAGTGGCAACGTGGCCGCTATCTGGCGGATACGCTGGGGCACTGCGGGGAGTGCCATACGCCCCGCGGCATGCTGGGCCAGATGGATCTCGGGAAACCGATGCAAGGCGGCGAACTGGGGCGCTTTATGGCGCCGGACATTACTCCGCACGGGTTGGCGCAACGCGGTTGGACGCCGGACGACCTGAACCGCTTCCTGGCAACCGGCATTGCGCCGCAGGGCAGCGCCTTCAGCGAAATGCATATGGTGGTGGATCTCAGCACGCGTCATTTGACGCCGGAGGACCATCAGGCGTTGGCTACCTATCTGATGGGTGAGCAACCGCCGGCCGCGCTGCCGGTAAAAGTGGGGCAGGGCAGCGATGCCGGGCGCATCAGCTATCTGGATCAATGTTCCGGCTGCCATGCACGTGAAGGCGAGGGTAAGCCGCATGTGGCGGTCGCGATGCGCGATAACGCTACGCTGCGCCAGCCGGACGCCAAGAATCTGATTGTCTCGGTGCTGGACGGTTTGCCGGCGCAGCAGTTCCCCAACGGTGAAAGCATGCAGAGCATGCCGGCCTTTGGTGCGCGGCTGGATGATGCGCAGGTGGCTGAACTGGTGAACTATCTGCGTGTCACCTGGGGTGGGTTGCCGGGCGATATCACTGCCGAGCAGGTTAAGAAGCTGCGAAATCAGCCTTGATCAAGAAGGGGCTCAGCGTGTTGAGCCCCTTTTACTCTACTAACGATTATCCGCCGGCGGTTCACCCAATACCGGCATGCCTTCTTCATCCCACGCTATCGGTTTAATCCGCGCATGACGATTGGGGTCATAGAGCGGATCGCCCTCGATTTCCGTGTAATTGCGCGCATGGTAAACCAACAGATCCCGGCCCTGCTCGTCGAGGGTAAAGCTGTTGTGTCCGGGGCCGAATTGGCGGTTTTTGGCGCTGGTGCGGAATATCGGTTGACTGGCCTTGTGCCATTGGGTTGCGTCGGTGATGTCGCTATCGATATCGGCCCAGAGCAGCCCGATGCAGTAATTTTCATCGGTGGCGCTGGCGGAGTAGCTGATAAATATCCGTTGGCCATGAGTAATCACCGCAGGTCCTTCATTCACCTCGAAACCCACGATTTCCCAGGGGAGCTCCGGCTTGCTGAGCAGCACCGGTTTGCCCTTTAGCGTCCACGGATTTTCCATCTCCGCCAGGTAAAGATTGGAGTTGCCGCTGATGGCCGGATCCTTTTGCGCCCATAAGTAATAATGTTTGCCGCGATGCTCAAAATGGGTGGCGTCGAGGGAGAAGCTGTCGATGTGGCTGTATATCCTGCCTTTTTCTACCCATTCCCCGGTTAACGGGTTGGCTGCGCTGCATTCCAGCGCAAACATGCGATGCTGGAACAGGCCATCTGCAATGTCGGGGCTGTGGGCGGCGGCAAAATACAAATACCACTTGCCGCTGATAAAGTGCAGTTCCGGCGCCCAGATCAGCGCGCTCATTGGCCCTTGCTGCGGCTTTCGCCATACTACCCTAGCTGTGGCCTGCGGCAGTTCGTCGAGGCTGCGCGCCCGGCGAAGCTCCAGGCGATCGTATTCCGGCACCGAGGCGGTGAAATAGTAATAGCCATCGCTGTGGCGCAAAATAAACGGATCGGCCCGCTGTTCGATAAAGGGATTAGGGTAGTCTCGCATTACGGGCTCCTTACGGGTGTTTGGTTTCTAGCTGCTGCTCACGATAGTCGGCCAGTTCCTGGTAATTGACCCGGCGCTTTTCCAGATCGATCTGAATCTGCTGCATCAGTTGGCGATCGACCTTCAGCAGGCGCACTACGCCTGCGGTGATCAGATAGCCAATGCCCGGGATCACGGTGAACAACAATACGATGCTATTCAGTGCACTGGCGCTTTGGCTGGCCGCATCTGCCTGATAACCGGAATACGACATCAGGAAGCCCACCATGGCGCCGGCTACCGCCAGCCCGACCTTCAGGAAGAACAGATTGCCGGAAAAGCTGATGCCGGTGATGCGCTTGCCGGTTTTCCACTCGCCATAGTCGTCCACGTCGGCCATTAACGACCAGTGCAGCGGTGAAGGGATTTGATGCAAGATATTCAGCAGGAAATAGGCGACCACGATTAATGAGGTCAACTGAGGGTTGAGGAAGTAAAAACCGCAGGAAAACGCCGCCAGCACGATATTGGTCCAAAAGAACACTTTCAGTTTGCAGAAGCGGTCGGTCAACGGCTTCGCCAATGCGCTGCCGATCATCATGCCGACTACGCCCAGCGCGATAAACAGGCTGGCGAATGAGGTTGACTGCTGCATGACGTAGGTCACGTAATACATGGTGGCCGCCATGCGGATAAACCCGGGGCAAACGTTGCAAAAGGTCAGCAGCAGAATGCGTACCCATTGGTCATTTTTCCACACGTCTTTCAGATCGGACTTGAGCGCGTCGTGGGTCGGCACGGCCGGGCGTATACGCTCTTTGACCGTGGCAAAGCAGAACAGAAACATGAACAGGGCGATCAGCGCCAGTACGCCCATCGCCATCTGATAGCCGCGCGCCTTGTCGGCACCGCCAAACCAGTCGGCCATCGGCAGCAGGGTTAGCGAGAGGATGAGCGTCGCAATGCCGACCAGAATAAAACGGTATGACTGGCAAGATACCCGCTCTTGCGGATCTGAGGTGATTACGCCGCCTAATGAACAGTAGGGAATGTTAATGGCGGTGTAGGTCAGCGACATCAAGAAGTAAGTGGCGAAGGCATAGATGACCTTGCTGTTGTAGCTCCATTCCGGCGTGGTGAACATCAACACGCTGAATAATACATAGGGCAGGGATACCCACAGCAACCAGGGACGAAAGCGCCCCCAGCGGCTTTGGGTGCGATCGGCGATGGCGCCCATAATAGGATCGGTAACCGCATCCAGCACCCGAACCGAGAGCAGCAGAATGCCGACCAGCGCCGGAGTCAATCCAAAGATGTCGGTATAGAAATAGTTGAGAAACAACATAATCGCGCCACCGATCATGTTGCAACCGGCATCTCCCATGCCATAGCCAATCTTTTCTTTTATCGATAGGGCATTGCTCTTCATGGACATTTTCTCCGTGGCGGCAGGATCTGACTGAGTGGCAACGATTATTGTCCCGGCAGGGGGCGAGTTATCAGAAACTATTGGTTGTAGAGATGGACAAACCGGGCGTGGCGAAGAAACTGTGAGCCAGTTGGCAAAATTGAAGGACAATAAAATGGCCCGCATTTGCGGGCCATGTTGATGTTAATGCGGTTTATCAGCGGCTGGCGGTGCTCGCCGCGCGCTGGCTGCGCTGTTTGATGACGTAGCCGATGGCCAGAATCGCCACCCATACCGGGATCAGCAGCACCGAGATTTGGATACCTGGCGTCAGGTACATGATCACCAGAATACCGGCCATAAACGCCAGGCACAGGTAGTTGCTGAACGGATACCAGAATGCCTTGAACTTCGGTTCTACGCCTTCACGGTTCTTGGCCGCGCGGAACTTCAGGTGCGCCAGGCTGATCATCGCCCAGTTGATCACCAGCGCCGATACCACCAGCGCCATCAGCAGCTCGAAGGCGCGCCCTGGGATCAGGTAGTTGATCAGCACGCAGAAGGCGGTGGCAATGGCGGACACGCCGATGGCGATCACCGGCACGCCGCGACCGTCGACTTTCAGCAGGCTTTTCGGGCCGTTGCCTTGTTGCGCCAGGCCGTACAGCATGCGGCTGTTGCAGTATACGCAGCTGTTATAGACCGACAGCGCGGCAGTCAACACCACGATATTCAGCACCGTTGCCACCACGTCGCTGTTCAGCGCGTGGAAGATCAGCACGAACGGGCTACCGCCTTCAACCACTTTGCCCCAAGGGTACAGCGACAGCAGAATGGTCAATGAACCGATATAGAAAATCAGAATGCGGTAGATCACCTGATTGGTGGCTTTAGGGATGCTTTTCTGCGGGTTATCGGCTTCGGCGGCGGTGATGCCCACCAATTCCAGACCGCCGAACGAGAACATGATCACCGCCATCGCCATCACCAGCCCCATGATGCCGTTCGGGAAGAACCCGCCCTGTGCCCACAGATTGGTTACGGTGGCTTCCGGGCCGCCCATGCCGCTGAACAGCAGGTAGGCGCCGAATACGATCATGCCGATAATCGCCACCACTTTGATAATGGCGAACCAGAATTCCATCTCGCCATACACTTTCACGTTGGCCAGGTTGATGGCGTTAATCGCCAGGAAGAACACCGCGGCGGACACCCAGGTCGGGATTTCCGGCCACCAGTACTGAACATAGATGCCGACCGCGGTCAGTTCCGCCATCGCCACCAGCACGTACAGTACCCAGTAGTTCCAGCCGGAAGCGAAGCCGGCGAAGTTGCCCCAGTATTTATAGGCGAAGTGGCTGAAGGAACCGGCAACCGGCTCTTCCACCACCATTTCACCCAGTTGTCGCATAATCAGAAACGCGATGAAGCCGCCAATGGCATAGCCGAGAATGACCGACGGGCCGGCCATTTTGATTGTTTGAGCGATACCGAGAAACAGCCCGGTACCAATTGCGCCACCTAGGGCTATAAGCTGAATATGGCGGTTTTTCAGGCCGCGTTTCAGCTGGTCGCCTTGCTGTTGACCATCCATCAATGAAACCCTCTGTCGTTGCAGAATACTCACATGCTGTAAAGCAGTGGTTACGATGTGTGTTTTGTTTTATTTACGGCGTTATAGCTATTAATTCCACGGAGCCGCTACCGTTTGGCAAAGAATAATGTTATGCGCGTCAGTTTGCACCTGCTTTATTCTGTGAGTGATTAAGATTTCAGCAGTTTAGGAAACAAAATGCGGGTTGTGTGACGACAGAGGGGATCCGATGCACGAAATAAGCAGCAAATCACACAATACGCAGAAATAACGTAGATAGGATCCCCTGGTGGCGGTGAAATAGTAATCAGCTTCATGCCGGACATAGGATGCAAATAGCTATTCGTTAAAGCTTAATAAACATGCAATAAAATTCTGCCTTTGATGCTTCAGTCTTCATGTCGGGACGCAGCCTCTAAAACGTTAAATCAGAAACCTACCTCGTAAATGGTATTACCAACGGTGAGTTACCGGTTTGCAGCAGGCCGGATAGCGAAGTGTTAACCGGATATCGAGGTGTTAAAATGTGCGGGGAATCATGATTTCGAACGAGGCTCATATGGACAGGAGGTGAATACTTTGTTACTTTACCGTCACGTTTTTGAAATTGGTATTACCAATTGACTCCGCGCCATTCGCAGAGAAGAATTCACCCATGGCCTACAGCAAAATCCGCCAACCCAAGTTGTCAGACGTTATCGAGCAGCAGCTCGAACACCTGATCCTCGAGGGAACGTTGCGTCCAGGCGAAAAGTTGCCACCGGAGCGCGAACTGGCGAAACAATTTGATGTTTCCCGTCCTTCTCTGAGAGAGGCCATCCAGCGCCTGGAAGCTAAAGGGCTGCTCCTGCGCCGTCAGGGCGGCGGCACCTTTGTACAAACTAATCTGTGGCAGAGCTTCAGCGATCCGCTGGCTGAACTGCTGGCCGACCATCCTGAATCACAATTCGATCTGTTGGAAACTCGTCATGCCCTCGAAGGCATCGCTGCCTATTATGCGGCGCTGCGCGGTACCGACGAAGATCTGGCGCGCATCCGCGATTGCCATATTGTGATTCAGCAGGCCCAGGACAGCGGCGATCTCGACGCAGAAGCCGACGCGGTCATGCAATACCAAATCGCCGTGACCGAGGCTGCCCACAACGTTGTGTTACTGCACCTGTTACGCTGTATGGGGCCGATGCTGGAACAGAACGTACGTCAGAACTTTGAATTGCTCTACTCGCGCCGTGAGATGTTGGCAAAAGTGAGCAGCCACCGCGCCGGGATTTTTGAGGCGATTGTGGCACGCGAGCCGGAAAGGGCCCGCGAAGCTTCGCACCGCCATTTGGCGTTTATCGAGGAAATATTGCTGGATCTCAGTCGGGAACATACCCGGCGCGAGAGGTCGCTGCGGCGTCTCCAGCAACGCAAGGATTAAGAACGGTTCTCTTCAGGGTACACCAGCCTGCGGGGTTTACGTTCGGAATGCTTATTTAAGCATTTAAGCGGCAACTAAACTGATGGGCCTGTCTTCGTGTGTTTTGCTTCAGAACACAGGAAGACAGGCTCCAAACAAACCATTAGACAGATAAGGAATACCACCATGTCAGAACGTTTAAACAATGACGTGGATCCGATCGAAACCCGCGACTGGCTGCAGGCGATCGAATCGGTCATCCGTGAAGAGGGTGTTGAGCGAGCTCAGTTTCTGATTGATCAGGTATTGGGTGAAGCCCGTAAAGGCGGTGTTAGCGTTGCAGCCGGTGCTGCCGCCAACAACTACGTCAACACCATCGCGGTGGAAGACGAACCTGCTTACCCAGGCAACCTGGATCTGGAACGTCGTATCCGTTCAGCCATCCGCTGGAACGCGGTAATGACCGTTCTGCGTGCATCCAAGAAAGATCTGGACCTGGGCGGCCACATGGCTTCCTTCCAGTCTTCCGCGACCTTCTATGAAGTCTGCTTCAACCACTTCTTCCGTGCGCGCAACGAGCAAGACGGCGGCGATCTGGTTTATTTCCAGGGCCACATCTCTCCAGGCGTTTACGCACGAGCCTTCCTTGAAGGCCGCCTGACCGAAGACCAAATGAACAACTTCCGTCAGGAAGTTCACGGCAAAGGCCTGTCTTCTTACCCGCATCCGAAACTGATGCCGGAATTCTGGCAGTTCCCGACCGTTTCCATGGGCCTGGGCCCAATCAGCGCCATCTATCAAGCGAAGTTCCTGAAATATCTGGAACACCGTGGCCTGAAGAACACCTCTGCTCAAACCGTTTACGCCTTCCTGGGCGACGGCGAGATGGACGAACCTGAATCCAAGGGCGCGATCACCATCGCTACCCGTGAAAAACTGGACAACCTGGTCTTCGTCATCAACTGTAACCTGCAACGTCTGGACGGCCCGGTCACCGGTAACGGCAAGATCATCAACGAGCTGGAAGGCATCTTCGCCGGTGCAGGCTGGCAGGTTCTGAAAGTGATTTGGGGCGGACGTTGGGATGAACTGCTGCGTAAAGACACCAGCGGCAAACTGATCCAACTGATGAACGAAACCCTGGACGGCGACTACCAGACCTTCAAATCCAAAGACGGCGCTTACGTACGCGAGCACTTCTTCGGCCGCTTCCCGGAAACCGCCGCTCTGGTCAAAGACATGACCGACGACGAAATCTGGGCGCTGAACCGTGGTGGTCACGATCCGAAGAAAGTCTTTGCTGCACTGAAAAAAGCGCAGGATACCCAAGGCAAACCAACCGTGATCCTGGCCCATACCATCAAAGGTTACGGCATGGGTGAAACCGCGGAAGGTAAAAACATTGCTCACCAGGTGAAGAAAATGAACATGGAAGGGGTTCACCACTTCCGCGATCGTTTCAACGTGCCGGTTGCCGATGCTGACATCGAAAAACTGCCGTACATCACCTTCGAGAAAGAGTCTGAAGAGTACAAATACCTGCACGAACGCCGTCAGGCGCTGAAAGGTTATGTGCCGACTCGTCTGCCGGCCTTCACCCAGAAGCTGGAAATGCCGGCTCTGGAAGACTTCAGCTCACTGCTGGAAGAGCAGAACAAAGAAATCTCCACCACTATCGCTTTCGTACGCGCCCTGAACGTGATGCTGAAGAACAAGTCGATCAAAGATCGCCTGGTTCCAATCATCGCCGACGAAGCCCGTACCTTCGGTATGGAAGGCCTGTTCCGTCAGATCGGTATCTACAGCCCGAACGGCCAGCAGTACACTCCGCAGGACCGTGAGCAGGTTGCTTACTACAAAGAAGACGAGAAAGGCCAGATCCTGCAGGAAGGCATCAACGAACTGGGCGCAGCCTCTTCATGGTTGGCCGCAGCGACTTCCTACAGCACCAACGATCTGCCGATGATTCCGTTCTACATCTACTATTCGATGTTCGGTTTCCAGCGTATCGGTGACCTGTGCTGGGCAGCGGGCGACCAACAGGCGCGCGGCTTCCTGATCGGCGGGACTTCCGGCCGTACCACCCTGAACGGTGAAGGTCTGCAGCACGAAGACGGCCACAGCCACATTCAGTCTCTGACTATCCCTAACTGTATCTCTTACGATCCGGCTTACGCATACGAAGTGGCTGTAATCATGCATGACGGCCTGGTCCGCATGTACGGCGACGCGCAGGAAAACGTCTACTACTACATCACCACGCTGAACGAAAACTACCACATGCCGGCCATGCCGCAGGGTGCAGAAGAAGGTATCCGTAAAGGTATCTACAAGCTGGAAACTCTGGAAGGCAGCAAAGGTAAAGTGCAGTTGCTGGGTTCAGGTTCCATTCTGCGTCACGTGCGTGAAGCTTCGCAGATCCTGGCGAAAGACTACGGCGTGGGTTCTGACATCTACAGCGTGACTTCCTTCACCGAACTGGCGCGCGATGGCCAGGACTGTGAGCGTTGGAACATGCTGCACCCAACCGAAACCCCACGCGTGCCTTACATCGCTCAGGTGATGAACGATGCGCCTGCGGTTGCGTCTACCGACTACATGAAGCTGTTCGCAGAACAGGTTCGTACTTACGTTCCAGCCAGCGATTATCGCGTTCTGGGTACTGACGGCTTCGGTCGTTCAGACAGCCGCGAAAATCTGCGTCACCACTTTGAAGTCGATGCTTCTTACGTTGTGGTTGCTGCTCTGGGTGAACTGGCTAAACGCGGTGAAATCGAAGCTTCTGTGGTAGCTGATGCGATTAAGAAATTCGACATCAACCCAGAAAAAGTCAACCCGCGTCTGGCATAAGAGGTACAGAAGAATGTCTATCGAAATCAAGGTACCGGACATCGGTGCAGACGAAGTGGAAATCACCGAAATTCTGGTGAAAGTGGGCGATAAAGTTGAAGCTGAACAATCGCTGATCACCGTTGAAGGTGACAAAGCTTCCATGGAAGTCCCGTCCCCGCAAGCGGGCGTGGTGAAAGAGATCAAGGTTTCCGTCGGCGATAAAACCGAAACCGGCAAACTGCTGATGATCTTTGAAGCAGAAGGTGCGGCAGCTGCCGCACCAGCCGCCAAAGCGGAAGAAAAACCGGCCGCAGCACCTGCTGCTGCACCGGCTGCCGCTGCTGCCAAAGACGTTGCGGTACCGGACATCGGTGCCGACGAAGTTGAAGTGACCGAGATCCTGGTGAAAGTGGGCGACAAGGTGGAAGCCGAGCAGTCCCTGATCACCGTGGAAGGCGACAAGGCTTCAATGGAAGTCCCTGCACCCTTTGCGGGCATCGTGAAAGAGATCAAAATCGGCGCCGGCGACAAAGTGAAAACCGGTTCCCTGATCATGGTCTTCGAAGTGGCCGGCGCAGCTTCTGCTGCCGCTCCGGCTGCGGTTGAGGCCCCTGCGGCTCAAGCCGCACCGGCTGCCGCTGCCGCCAAAGACGTTGCCGTGCCGGACATCGGCGGCGACGAAGTAGAAGTGACCGAAGTGATGGTGAAAGTGGGCGACAAAGTTGCCGCTGAGCAGTCGCTGATCACCGTTGAAGGTGACAAGGCTTCTATGGAAGTGCCGGCACCGTTCGCAGGTACCGTGAAAGAAATCAAAATCAGCGCCGGCGACAAAGTGAAAACCGGCTCTCTGATCATGGTGTTCGAAGTTGAAGGCGCGGCACCAGCCGCCGCTCCGGCCCAGAAAGCAGAAGCTGCACCGGCTCCGGCCAAGCAGGAAGCCGCTGCGGCCGCTCCAACTGCCAAAGCGGAAAGCAAAGGCGAGTTCGCAGAGAACGACGCTTACGTGCACGCAACCCCGGTAATCCGTCGTCTGGCGCGTGAATTCGGCGTAAACCTGGCGAAAGTGAAAGGCACCGGTCGTAAAGGCCGCATCCTGCGCGAAGACGTCCAGACTTACGTGAAAGACGCGGTTAAACGTGCGGAAGCGGCTCCAACCGCTGCTGCCGGTGGCGGTCTGCCAGGCATGCTGCCATGGCCGAAAGTGGACTTCAGCAAGTTCGGTGAGATCGAAGAAGTCGAACTGGGCCGCATCCAGAAGATTTCGGGTGCCAACCTGAGCCGCAACTGGGTGATGATCCCGCACGTGACTCACTTCGACAAAACCGATATCACCGATCTGGAAGCGTTCCGCAAGCAACAGAACGATGAAGCGGCCAAACGTAAGCTGGACGTGAAGTTCACCCCTGTGGTGTTCATCATGAAAGCCGTCGCCGCCGCTCTGGAGCAGATGCCGCGCTTCAACAGCTCTCTGTCCGAAGATGGCCAGAAGTTGACGCTGAAAAAATATATCAACGTCGGTGTTGCGGTTGATACGCCAAATGGTCTGGTGGTTCCGGTATTCAAGGATGTGAACAAGAAAAGCATCACTGAGCTGTCCCGCGAGCTGATGGCTATCTCCAAAAAAGCGCGCGACGGCAAGCTGACCGCAGGCGAAATGCAGGGCGGTTGCTTCACCATCTCCAGCCTGGGCGGTATCGGGACGACTCACTTCGCGCCTATCGTCAACGCGCCGGAAGTGGCTATCCTGGGCGTCTCCAAGTCCGCTATGGAGCCAGTCTGGAACGGTAAAGAGTTCGTGCCGCGTCTGATGATGCCAATGTCGCTCTCCTTCGACCACCGTGTTATTGATGGTGCAGATGGTGCGCGCTTTATTACCATCATCAACAATATGCTGGCTGACATTCGCCGTCTGGTGATGTAATGAAAAAAGGGCGCAGCATGCTGCGCCCTTACTACTTCAGTAGCAGTTTTGTCGGTTTTTGCATGACTCGACAAAATTGTTGAGACACGGGTCACTTCGAACGCGCTTTGCAGATTATTAACAATTCTGTAAACTGCTCGCGGTGTAAGCGTCCCGGTGGATGAAGGGCGTTATGAGATCGATTAGCAATAAAAATGACGTCTGACCCGCCGGACAATCAATTAAGAGGTCATGATGAGTACTGAAATTAAAACTCAGGTCGTGGTACTTGGGGCGGGCCCGGCAGGTTACTCTGCTGCCTTTCGTTGCGCTGACTTAGGTCTTGAAACCGTTCTGGTTGAACGTTATTCCACGCTGGGCGGTGTTTGCCTGAACGTGGGATGTATCCCTTCCAAAGCACTGTTGCACGTTGCCAAAGTGATCGAAGAAGCCAAAGCGCTGGCCGAGCACGGCATCGTTTTCGGCGAGCCGAAAACCGACATCGACAAAGTGCGCGTCTGGAAAGAAAAAGTCATCAATCAGCTGACCGGTGGTCTGGCTGGCATGGCTAAAGGCCGTAAAGTTAAAGTCGTTAACGGTCTGGGCAAGTTCACCGGCGCTAACACCCTGGTCGTTGAAGGCGAAAATGGTCCTACTACCATCAACTTCGACAACGCCATCATCGCCGCAGGCTCCCGTCCGATCCAACTGCCATTCATTCCTCATGAAGACCCGCGCGTGTGGGATTCTACCGATGCGCTGGAACTGAAAACCGTCCCTGAGCGTCTGCTGGTGATGGGCGGCGGTATTATCGGCCTGGAAATGGGTACCGTATACCATGCGTTGGGTTCACAGATCGACGTGGTCGAGATGTTTGACCAGGTGATCCCGGCTGCCGACAAAGACGTGGTGAAAGTCTTCACCAAACGCATCAGCAAGCAGTTCAACCTGATGCTGGAAACCAAAGTGACTGCGGTAGAAGCCAAAGAAGACGGCATCTACGTCACTATGGAAGGCAAAAAAGCGCCTGCAGAACCACAGCGTTACGACGCGGTGCTGGTAGCTATCGGCCGTGTGCCGAACGGCAAACTGCTGGAAGCGGGCAAAGCCGGTGTGGAAGTTGACGAGCGTGGCTTTATCCGCGTCGACAAACAGCTGCGTACCAACGTGCCGCACATCTTCGCTATCGGCGACATCGTCGGTCAACCGATGCTGGCGCACAAAGGCGTGCATGAAGGCCACGTTGCCGCTGAAGTTATCGCCGGCATGAAGCACTACTTCGACCCGAAAGTGATCCCATCAATCGCTTACACCGAGCCGGAAGTTGCATGGGTGGGTCTGACCGAGAAAGAAGCGAAAGAGAAAGGCATCAGCTATGAAACGTCCACCTTCCCGTGGGCAGCTTCCGGGCGTGCTATCGCTTCCGATTGTGCAGACGGCATGACCAAACTGATCTTCGACAAAGAAACTCACCGTATCATCGGTGGCGCGATTGTCGGCACCAACGGCGGCGAGCTGCTGGGCGAAATCGGTCTGGCTATCGAGATGGGTTGTGATGCGGAAGACATCGCGCTGACCATCCATGCTCACCCAACCCTGCATGAATCCGTAGGCTTGGCGGCAGAGATCTTCGAAGGCAGCATCACCGATCTGCCAAACCCGAAAGCCAAGAAGAAGTAATTCTCCGGCTGATAAGGTTGAAACAGCGGCTCCTGAAAAGGGGCCGTTTTTTATGGGTGGCAGTTAGGTAAAAGGCCGCTCAATGAGCGGCCAGTAGCTTACTTGTTCTGGAATATCACGTTCAACGTGAGGCTGTTGCCTTTAACCGACTTTGCTCACGCCAAACGCCGATCCCAGTACAATGAGCAGGATAAACAAAGAACTCCCTTTCATTGCGCGATCCTTGTGGAACCACGACCACCGCGACTTCACCGGAAAAATCCCGGCGGAACAAGTGCCCGGTAGCGCTTGTATCGTTCTTTAACGATGTAAGAATTCCCTAAGGTGTCTGCTAACACCGAACGGAACAACAGAACCGCCTTAACGGCGGTTTTTTTGTGCCTTTCACTCCCAATTTTTGGTATTCACAATTAATAGCCATTGTAAGTGAGCGGGTATTATGTTGTGCTCATCGGGCTGTTTTATGTTGTGAACGGAACCTTCCAGCAGCCCCGTTGGGCCTATGCCGCAGCCGATTACACTGCGCTCAACGATTCAGCAAAGATTTAATGTTGCTTTTATGTGAACGAATTAACAACCGTTTCAAATCCTGATATGCTGGCTGAGCGGAACCGGGCACTGTACCTTACAGGCCAGGACATCGACAGCAGTGCCCCGTCAGGATCAATGGCACCAACACCGTGCGCTAAACCCGGTTTGAACATATGCCCTATGGCTTTCAAGTTGCAGTTAGGCGCCCAGTTCGTTCATCCCCAGGCGCTTACTCAGGTAAGTAACTGGGGTGACAAATCTGCCGGGAGCAGATTTGAACGCTGCTCGCAGCGGCCCCGAAGGGGTGTGGCCCATGGACGGGCCACATAACTGAACGCAGGTAACAACACTGCGGCTTGAAAGACGACGGGTATAAACGCCAGGCACAATAAATGACAATGAGAGCGAGGAGAATGTCGTGCTAGAAGAATACCGTAAGCACGTAGCCGAGCGTGCTGCAGAGGGCATCGTCCCTAAGCCGTTAGACGCCACACAAATGGCAGCGCTGGTTGAATCATTAAAGAATCCGCCACAAGGCGAAGAAGAATTCCTGTTAGACCTGCTGATTAATCGTGTTCCACCAGGCGTCGACGAAGCCGCCTACGTCAAAGCAGGTTTCCTGGCGGCCATCGCCAAAGGCGAAGCGACCTCTCCCCTGATTACCCCCGAGAAAGCCGTAGAACTGTTGGGCACCATGCAGGGCGGTTACAACATTCATCCGCTGATCGACGCGCTGGATAACGAAAAACTGGCCGCTATCGCCGCCAAAGCGCTTTCCCATACGCTGCTGATGTTCGACAACTTCTACGACGTGGAAGAGAAAGCCAAGGCGGGTAACCCGCACGCCAAACAGATTATGCAGTCCTGGGCCGATGCCGAGTGGTATCTGTCACGCCCGAAACTGGCGGAAAAAATCACCGTTACCGTATTTAAAGTCACCGGCGAAACCAACACCGACGATCTGTCGCCGGCGCCGGATGCCTGGTCGCGTCCGGACATCCCATTGCACGCCCTGGCGATGCTGAAAAACGAACGTGAAGGCATAGTGCCGGATCAACCGGGCAGCGTTGGCCCGATTAAGCAAATTGAGCTGCTGAACAAGAAAGGTTTCCCGCTGGCCTACGTCGGTGACGTGGTCGGTACCGGTTCTTCCCGTAAGTCCGCCACCAACTCTGTGCTGTGGTTTATGGGCGACGACATCCCGTATGTGCCGAACAAGCGCGGTGGCGGTGTGGTGCTGGGCAGTAAAATCGCGCCTATCTTCTTCAATACCATGGAAGATGCCGGTGCCTTGCCGATTGAAGTGGACGTTTCCGAGCTGAACATGGGCGACGTGATCGACGTTTACCCGTACAAAGGCGAAGTGCGCAACCACGAAACCGGCGAACTGATCGCCAACTTCGAACTGAAAACCGACGTATTGCTGGATGAAGTCCGCGCCGGCGGCCGTATCCCGCTGATTATCGGCCGTGGTTTGACCACCAAGGCGCGTGAAGCGCTGGGCCTGCCGCACAGCGACGTGTTCCGTATCGCCAAAGAAGTTGCCTCCAGCAACAAGGGCTTCTCGCTGGCGCAGAAAATGGTGGGCCGCGCCTGTGGCGTTGCCGGCGTGCGTCCAGGCGAATACTGCGAGCCGAAGATGGCCTCCGTAGGTTCTCAGGACACCACCGGCCCGATGACCCGTGACGAACTGAAGGACCTTGCGTGCCTGGGCTTCTCCGCCGATCTGGTCATGCAGTCGTTCTGTCACACCGCCGCGTACCCGAAACCGGTTGATGTGACCACTCACCACACGCTGCCGGACTTTATCATGAACCGTGGCGGCGTATCGCTGCGTCCGGGCGACGGCGTTATTCACTCGTGGCTGAACCGCATGCTGTTGCCGGATACCGTCGGCACCGGCGGTGACTCCCACACCCGTTTCCCGATCGGTATTTCCTTCCCGGCCGGCTCCGGTCTGGTGGCGTTTGCCGCAGCGACCGGCGTTATGCCGCTGGATATGCCTGAGTCGGTGCTGGTGCGCTTCAAAGGTAAAATGCAGCCGGGCATCACACTGCGCGATCTGGTGCACGCCATTCCTTACTATGCGATCCAGCAGGGCCTGCTGACCGTTGAGAAGAAGGGCAAGAAGAACATCTTCTCCGGCCGTATTCTGGAAATCGAAGGCTTGCCGGAGCTGAAAGTCGAGCAGGCGTTTGAACTGACCGACGCCTCTGCCGAACGTTCCGCTGCCGGTTGTACCATCAAGCTGGATAAGGCACCGATCGAAGAGTACCTGAACTCTAACATCGTGCTGCTGAAGTGGATGATCTCCGAAGGTTACGGCGATCGCCGTACGCTGGAGCGCCGCATTCAGGGTATGCAGAAATGGCTGGCGGATCCGCAACTGCTGGAAGGCGATGCGGATGCGGAATACGCTGCGGTGATCGACATCGATCTGGCAGAGATCACTCAGCCAATCCTGTGTGCGCCGAACGATCCTGACGACGCGCGCCTGCTGTCCGACGTGGCTAACAGCAAGATCGATGAAGTGTTCATCGGTTCTTGCATGACCAACATCGGCCACTTCCGCGCCGCCGGCAAGCTGTTGGACCAGCACAAGGGGCAACTGCCAACCCGCCTGTGGGTTGCGCCGCCGACCAAGATGGATGCGGCTCAACTGACCGAAGAAGGCTATTACAGCGTGTTCGGCAAGAGCGGTGCGCGTATCGAGATCCCGGGTTGTTCACTGTGCATGGGTAACCAGGCGCGAGTGGCCGACGGTGCGACGGTGGTTTCCACCTCTACCCGTAACTTCCCGAACCGTCTGGGTACCGGTGCCAACGTTTATCTGGCCTCTGCAGAACTGGCGGCGGTTGCTTCGCTGCTGGGCCGTTTGCCAACGCCGGACGAGTATCAAACGTACATGGAACAGGTCGATAAAACGGCGGCGGATACTTACCGCTACCTGAACTTCGACCAACTGGGCCAGTACACCGAAAAAGCCGACGGCGTGATCTTCCAAACCGCCGTTTAAGCCGCTATATTGCGCAACTGTTCAACGGGAGGCCTTGGCCTCCCGTTTTATTTTGCTCAGTTGCCAACTTTGCGAGCGCTCGCTGAGTTAGTCATGAATTAATGTTTACACTAAGAAAAAGGCTCAGGAGGGCGTGCTATGGATTACGAATTTCTGCGTGACGTGACCGGTCAGGTGGTGGTCAGATTTTCGATGGGGCATGAAGCGATTGGCCACTGGATCAATGAGGAAGTCAAAGGCGACTTCAACCTGCTGGATCGGATCGAAGCCGGGGCGGCGGAAGTCAAAGGCAGTGAGCGTCAATGGCAGTTGGAAGGCCACGAATATACATTGCTGATGGACGGTGAAGAGGTGATGATCCGCGCCAATCTATTGGCGTTTGAAGGCGACGAGATGGAAGAGGGGATGAATTATTATGATGAAGAAAGCCTCTCATTCTGCGGCGTCGAAGACTTCCTCGCGGTGCTGAAGGCCTACCGTTCTTTTATGCTCAAATATTAAATGTAAGGGCGCGGCGTGTGTATGGCCGCACCCTTAACCCATTACAAGTGCGGAATATTGCGGCCGTAATAGATTTCCTGCATCTCTTTCCACAGCAGATCGGTAATCTCTTTACGCTCGGCCTCGCTCAGGGCTTCCGGCTTGGCGTTAAACAGGTAATGCTTCAGATCGAAATCCTTCAGCAGCATCTTGGTATGGAAGATGTTCTCCTGGTAAACGTTGACGTCCATCATGTGGTACAGCGCCTTCATATCGTCAGACATAAAGTTCTGGATCGAGTTGATCTCATGATCGATGTAATGCTTCACGCCATTTACGTCGCGGGTAAAGCCGCGCACACGGTAATCCATGGTGACGATGTCGGATTCCAACTGGTGGATCAGGTAATTCAGCGCTTTCAGCGGTGAAATCACGCCACAGGTCGACACTTCAATATCGGCGCGGAATGTGCACAATCCGCCTTCTGGATGGCTTTCCGGATAGGTATGAACGCAGATGTGGCTCTTGTCCAGGTGTGCGACCACCGTCTTTGAGAGGGGGCCAGGCTGTTCCGAAGTATCTACATCTTTCGGGTCGACCGGTTCTTCGCTGACCAAGATGGTCACGCTGGCGCCCTGAGGCTCGTAGTCCTGACGTGCGACGTTCAGAATATTTGCGCCAATGATCGAGCAGGTTTCACTCAGGATCTCGGTCAGGCGATTGGCGTTGTATTGCTCGTCAATGTAGGCGATATAGCCATCGCGGTCATCCGCGGTTTTGGCGTAACAAATATCGTAAATACAAAAACTCAGGCTCTTCGTCAGGTTGTTGAAGCCGTGCAGTTTTAGCTTTTGCAATTGGGTTCACCTCCTTATCTTCTCGCTTAACGTGTAACGTTCAGTGCGTTGAGCAAGTACTGTGGCAGGGCAAAGCTGCCTGCGTGGATCGCCGGGTTGTAATAACGGCAGTTTAGGCCGCTTTGATTAAAGCGATGTTGCAGGGCGGATAAATCGAGCTGACGCAGCGCCGGGTTTTGGCTCGCCCAGGCGAAGGTCATGATGCCGCCGTAATAGGTCGGGATCGCCGCCTGATAGAAGCTGACGTCGTTGAAATATTGGCTTAGTTTGGCATGGCTGTTGACCGCTTCGTCCTGTTGCAGGAAGCAGACGCCGTTTTGCGCGACAAAAATGCCGCCCTCGTTCAGGCAGCGTGCGCAGCCTTCGTAGAACGCCGAGGTGAACAGGCTTTCGCCGGGGCCGATCGGATCGGTGCAGTCCGAGATAATCACATCGAATTTTTCATCGGTCTGATTAACGAAGTTGACGCCGTCGTCGATCACCAGTTTGAAGCGCGGGTCGTCGTAGGAGCCGGCATTGTGATTAGGCAGGTACTGGCGACAGAACTCCACCACCCCGGCGTCGATCTCGACCATGGTGATCTGCTCTACGCCCCGATGGCGGCTGACTTCACGCAGCATGCCGCCGTCGCCGCCGCCGATGATCAACACTTTCTTCGCCTGGCCATGTGCCAGCAACGGAACGTGGGTCATCATTTCGTGATAAATGAACTCATCGCGCTCGGTGGTTTGCACCACGCCGTCGAGCGCCATCACGCGCCCCAGTACCGGGTTTTCAAAAATCACCAAATCCTGATGCTCGGTCTTCTCGCGGTACAGCACATTCTCTACCGAGAAGTACTGGCCGAAGTTGGCATGCAGCGTTTCATACCAAATTTCTTTCTGGGTCATGTGCGGGAACTCCGTAATAACGGCCATGAAAAATTGGCGCAACATCATAGCTAACTCTGCCTGGTGATGCACGGCTGAATTTCAAACAGAGGTAGCGGAAGGCAGAAGGGATTAGTTGGCGTATGCCAGCAGGCTTAGCGAATCGCGTGCCAGAGATTTGCATTTGTTGGGAGTAGGGATGGCGATGCCACTGAGATCGCGATAGCTGTCTTCGCCCAGCGCCTTCATGTTGTAGCTATTATAGTTGCTCAAATCCCAGCGGTTTTGCTGGGCGAAGTAAACGATGGCGCGTTTGATTTGCGCGTTGGGCAAGTCGTTGTAGCCGCAATCGTTTTTCAGATAAATAAATACCGCCGTCAGATCGGCCAGATCTTCCGCCTCAGACTCATTGAGCGCCAGACTGGCGTTGGAGAACCCCAGCATGGTGAGCAGCAGCACCAGTAACGTTGTTTTTTTCATCATGAAAATAGACCTGTTTATTGTCTGCAAACGTTATCACACTTGCCTGTAAAGGCACCAAATTTTATTACTTGCGGATAACATAACCGACAGCAAAGGCTTGACCTTCCGCTAAGGGGAGGGTTTAGGCTGTCTGGCATGAAAGTTATACCTGTTGTCTTTCAAGCTGCGGCGTTATTACCTGCGCTAGCGCCCCGATTGACAGGGGATGAATGAGCTGGAACTTGAAAGCCATAGGGTACATATCACTGAGAAAAGGGAGTCAGCGATGTTACGCCGTGATTTTATCAAATTGACCGCTGCGCTGGGCGCGGCAAGCGCCTTACCGCTGTGGAGCCGAAGCGCGTGGGCAGCCGGGTTGCCGGCGTTGCCGATCCCGCCGCTGTTGATGCCGGACGCACAGGGAAAAATCGCGCTGGCGCTGCAAACCGGTGAAATGAACTGGTTGCCGGGCAAAGCGACCCAAACCTGGGGCGTCAACGGAGCGCTGCTGGGGCCTGCGGTGCGGCTGCAGCGCGGCAAACCGGTGACGGTCGATATCAAAAACGGCTTGCCAGAGGCCAGCACGGTCCACTGGCACGGGTTGGAAATCCCCGGCGATGTCGATGGTGGCCCGCAGGCGCTGATTCAACCGGGTACCACGCGCAGAGTGAGTTTCACTGTCGAACAGCCCGCGGCCACCTGTTGGTTCCATCCGCATACCCACGGCAAAACCGGCCATCAGGTGATGATGGGGCTGGCGGGGCTGGTGCTGCTGGAAGACGACGAGAGCAGTAAACTGCCGTTGCCGAAGACCTGGGGGCTGGATGATATTCCGGTGATCCTGCAGGACAAACGCTTGGGCAAAGACGCACAGATTGAATACCAACTGGACGTGATGAGCGCCGCAGTTGGCTGGTTCGGCGACCGTATGTTCACCAACGGAGCCCAATATCCGCAGCACGTTGCGCCGCGCGGCTGGTTGCGGTTACGTTTTCTCAACGGCTGCAATGCACGTTCGCTGAACCTGGCGGCCAGCGATAATCGGCCGCTATACGTTATCGCCAGCGACGGGGGGTTCCTGGCCGAACCGGTGAAGCTGACCGAATTGCCGATGCTGATGGGCGAACGCTTTGAAGTGCTGGTGGATGCTTCGGACGGCAAGCCGTTCGACATCGTCACGCTGCCGGTCAAGCAGATGGGCATGACGCTGG
Source organism: Serratia sp. TSA_198.1 (assembly GCF_052686505.1). Taxonomy (NCBI): domain Bacteria; kingdom Pseudomonadati; phylum Pseudomonadota; class Gammaproteobacteria; order Enterobacterales; family Yersiniaceae; genus Serratia; species Serratia sp. TSA_198.1. The sequence goes on along the minus strand of NZ_JBQZFP010000008.1, from coordinate 48,106 downwards.
CGCCGTTCGACCAGCCGCTGCCGGTGTTGCGCATTCAGCCTTCGCTGGCGCAGGGCATCAAGACGATGCCGGACAGCCTGGTGAAATTGCCGGCACTGCCGCCGCTGGCCGGCATTCAGGAACGCTGGCTGCAACTGATGATGGACCCGCAGTTGGACAAGTTGGGCATGCAGGCATTGATGGATCGCTACGGTCATCAGGCGATGGCCGGGATGAGCATGGATCACGGTAGCATGAGCAACAGCGATGGCGGAATGGCCGGCATGGATCATGGCAGCATGAAAGGTATGGATCATGGCAATATGCAGGGCATGGATCATGGCAGCATGAAAGGTATGGATCACGGCAACATGAAGGGTATGGATCATGGCGCCAAGCCTTTCGACTTCAGCCACGGCAATAAGATCAACGGCAAGGCCTTTGATATGACCAAACCGGCGTTTGAAGCCAAACGCGGCAAGTACGAGAAATGGACCCTGTCCGGCGAAGGCGACATGATGCTGCACCCGTTCCATATCCACGGCACCCAGTTCCGCATCCTGTCGGAGAACGGCAAGCCGCCGGCGGCTCACCGCAGTGGCTGGAAAGACACGGTGCGGGTCGAGGGTTGGCGTAGTGAAGTGCTGGTGCGTTTTGATCATCCGGCTAACAGCGAACATGCCTATATGGCGCATTGTCACCTGTTGGAGCATGAGGATACCGGCATGATGCTGGGCTTTACCGTAGCCGACTAGAGCAGAAGTGGCGGCGCACTCGCGTCGCCACCGGCTTCAGGCTATGCTAAACTCTGCGCCCTTCTTCCGGCAACTGACCTGAAACCTATGAAACACACTGTAGACGTAATGATTTCCGAGCAGGAAGTTAAGACCCGTATCGCCGAACTTGGCCGTCAAATCACCGAACATTACCGCGATAGCGGCAGTGATATGGTGTTGGTCGGGCTGCTGCGCGGTTCCTTCATGTTCATGGCCGATCTGTGTCGCACGATTGAAGTGCCGCACGAAGTCGACTTTATGACCGCCTCGAGTTACGGCAGCGGCATGTCCACTACCCGCGATGTGAAAATCCTCAAGGATCTTGATGAAGACATCCGCGGCAAAGACGTGCTGATCGTCGAAGACATCATTGATTCCGGCAATACGCTGAATAAAGTGCGCGAAATTTTGGCGCTGCGCGGGCCGAAATCTCTGGCGATCTGTACCTTGCTGGACAAACCCGAGCGCCGTGAGGTGGAGGTGCCGGTGGAGTTCGTCGGGTTCTCGATCCCGGACGAGTTCGTGGTGGGCTACGGCATTGACTACGCTCAGCGTTATCGTCACCTGCCGTACGTCGGCAAAGTGGTGCTGCTGGACGAGTAATCGACGGGGGCGCGGCTTGGCCGCGCCCCCATAGAGAGCAAGATAACGTTCTAGGCTTTTACGCCCTTGTCCTGCTGCAGTTTGGCCATGGCCTTGCGATACCCCATTTCCAGGCTCTCGCGGCTGGTGGCGGCCACTTCCAGATCCCGCAGGCGCCCGTCCTGAATCCCGTACACCCAACCGTGGATCGTCACTTTCTGGCCGCGTTTCCAGGCCGATTGCATAATGGTGGAGTGGCCCAGGTTGTACACCTGTTCGATCACGTTGATCTCACACAGTACGTCGAGGCGTTGTTCCGGTTCCAGTTCACCCAGCAGTGAGCTGTGCTTGTACCACAGGTCGCGGATATGCAGCAGCCAGTTGTTGATCAGCCCCAGCTCCGGGTTTTCCACCGCGGCTTCTACGCCGCCGCAGCCCAAATGGCCGCAGATGATGATATGTTCAACTTCCAGCACATCCACCGCATACTGCACGACCGACAGACAGTTAAGATCGGTGTGAACCACCAGGTTTGCCACATTGCGATGGACAAAGAGTTCGCCTGGCTCCAGGCCGGTCAAACGTTCTGCCGGAACACGGCTGTCTGAGCAACCTATCCATAAAAAGCGGGGCTTTTGCGCCTGGGATAAACGTTCAAAAAAGTCTGGATCTTCCTGGTTGATATTGGCCGACCAGGCTTTGTTGTTGGCGATCAGCGTTTCGATTTCTTTCATGGAGGGTTATAGACCTGTAACAAACAGATTGCGTTGGGCTAATATAGGACAAGCGTCACAATTTGGAAATCGGAACAGTCACGCTTTTTTCCGCACGGATTCGCCTCAGTGAAATCGCTGCTGATGATAAGATCATCTCTATTACAAGACGCGGCAGCATACTCATCGTCACAAGGTACTTTCTAACTTATGAATTATGCACTGGAATTAGCGCAGTTGACCAAGACCTACGCGGGTGGCGTCAAGGCGTTGCGCGGGATCGATCTTAACGTCGAAGCGGGGGATTTTTATGCCCTGTTAGGGCCAAACGGCGCTGGAAAATCTACTACCATCGGCATTATCAGCTCGCTGGTGAACAAAACGGCCGGCAGCGTACGGGTGTTCGGCTATGACATCGATAAAGATATCGTTAACGCCAAGCGCCAACTCGGGCTGGTGCCGCAAGAATTCAACTTTAACCCGTTTGAAACCGTCATGCAGATTGTGGTCAATCAGGCGGGTTACTACGGCGTGACCCGGCGCGAAGCCTTGGCGCGTGCGGAAAAATACCTGACCCAGTTGGATCTGTGGGGCAAGCGCGATGAACGCGCCCGCATGCTCTCCGGCGGTATGAAACGCCGTCTGATGATCGCCCGCGCCTTGATGCACCAGCCAAAGCTGCTGATCCTCGATGAGCCGACGGCTGGGGTGGATATCGAACTGCGCCGCTCCATGTGGGGCTTCCTGAAAGAGCTGAACGCCCAGGGCACGACCATTATCCTCACGACCCACTATCTGGAAGAGGCGGAAATGCTGTGCCGCAATATCGGCATTATCCAGAACGGGGAACTGGTGGAAAACACCTCAATGAAAGGATTGCTGGCCAAGCTGAAGTCCGAAACCTTTATCCTCGATTTGGCGGCCAAAAGCCCCTTGCCGAAGCTGGATGGCTATCGCAATCGCCTGACGGATACCTCGACGCTGGAAGTGGAAGTGATGCGCGAGCAGGGCCTGAACGGCTTGTTCGCTCAGCTCAGCGCGCAGGGGGTGCAGGTATTGAGCATGCGTAATAAGGCTAACCGACTGGAAGAGCTGTTTGTCACCCTGGTTAACGGTAATGGAGAAAAAGCATGACGCGTTTGTATTGGGTGGCTTTACAGAGTATCTGGGCCAAAGAGATCAACCGTTTTGCCCGTATCTGGATCCAGACCCTGGTGCCGCCGGTGATCACCATGACGCTGTATTTCATCATCTTCGGCAACCTGATTGGTTCGCGCATTGGCGATATGCACGGTTTTGATTACATGCAGTTTATCGTGCCCGGCCTGATTATGATGGCGGTAATCACCAACTCGTACGCCAACGTCGCATCGTCGTTCTTCAGCGCCAAGTTCCAGCGCAATATCGAAGAGCTGCTGGTGGCGCCGGTGCCGACTCATGTGGTGATTGCCGGTTACGTCGGTGGCGGCGTGGCGCGCGGCATTTGCGTCGGCGTGCTGGTGACGGTGATCTCGCTGTTCTTTGTGCCGCTTCAGGTGCATGCCTGGTGGGTGATTGTGCTCACGCTGCTGCTGACGGCAATCCTGTTCTCGCTGGCAGGCCTGATCAACGCGGTGTTCGCCACTACCTTTGACGACATCAGCCTGATCCCGACGTTCGTATTGACGCCGCTGACCTATCTGGGCGGGGTTTTCTATTCGCTGACGTTGCTGCCGCCGTTCTGGCAGGCGGTGTCCAAACTGAATCCGATCGTCTATATGATCAGCGGTTTCCGCTACGGCTTCCTCGGCATCAGTGATGTACCGCTGGTGCTGACCATGGCGGTGCTGGTGGCGTTTATCCTGGTGTTCTATCTGCTGTCCTGGTACCTGATAGAGCGCGGTCGTGGCCTGCGCACCTGATGTACTGATGCCCCCGGACCCGCGTTCGGGGGCGCTGTTATCGATCTGAAGCTGGCATCACATAAATCAATAGAATTGCTCACATAACCCCTTTCTCCCCGATGTTCAAATCGTGCTATGCTGGCGCTCCACATTTTCTCCATTTTTATCACGCACTCGTAAGCAGAACATAACCATGCGGCCTCAACACAAGATAGCGGCTGGGCTACTCGGCATCCTGATGTCACTCGCTTCTCCGGCGACGCTGGCAAATTTGTTGTCGGAAGACAGCGCTGTTAAATCTGAATATATGGAAGCGCAACGCGACAGTGAGGTTTATTCGCTGATTGGCGAGCATGTTATCCCGGTCGGAGAAGTGAAGCAGGGGCAGCTGATTCAGGTGTTCCCGGCGGATGCGGAATATTACGAATTCAAGTTTGGTCACGGCACGGGGTTTATCGATAAAGACGACGTGCGCAACCTCAAAAAATCACGCAAGGTGCAAGACGATCTCGGTGAGCTGAATAAGCCGCTGACCAATCAGAACCTGATCACTCAGAAGGCGATCAACGTCTATACCGAGGCGGATAACGCCAGCGAAGTGTTTGGCGTGCTGGAAGAGAATCTGCGTTATCCGATCATCGGCAAACTGAAGGATCGACTGAACAATACCTGGTATGAGATCAATATTGGCGATCGTCTGGGCTATATCAGCGAGCTGGATTGCGAAATAGACACCGGCATTCCGGTGTTGACCTACCACCATCTGCTGAAAAACGAAGAGAACAAGCGTTTCCGCCATACCTCGACCACCACTTCGGACGTGGCGTTCAGCAACCAGATGACCTACCTGAAGCAGGCCGGTTATGACACCATTTCCCTGTACCAGTTGGAAGCCTACCTGAAGAATCAGATCAATCTGCCGGGCAAGGCGGTGGTGTTGACCTTTGATGACGGGCTGAAGTCGGTCTATCGCTATGCCTATCCGGTATTGAAGGACTACGGCTTCCGCGCAACGGCGTTTATTATTTCTTCGCGCATCAAACGCCATCCGCAGAAGTGGAACCCGGACTCGCTGCAGTTTATGAGCATTTCCGAACTGAAGCAGATACAGGACGTGTTCGACGTGCAGTCACATACGCATTTCTTGCACCGTACCGACGGCAACCGTCAGCCTATTCTGCTGAGCCGTTCGCTGCACAATATCGAATTCGATTTTGAGCGTTCGCGCCGCGCGCTGTCGCAGTTTAATCCGCACGTGTTGTACGTATCCTATCCGTTTGGCGGCTACAATCAGCGGGCGATACAGGCGGCGAAAGACGCTGGTTTCCACATGGCGGTGACCACGGTGCAGGGTAAGGTAAAGCCGGGGGATAATCCGTATACGCTGAAGCGGCTGTATATTCTGCGTACCGACTCCATTCAGACCATGGCGGACAGGATAGCCAACAAGCCGGGGGCGGTGGTGGTGCAATAACAGGAAACGGGCGCTGAAAGGCGCCCGTTTTTATTCTCAGGCTACCTGAACCGGCACGGCTTTCGCTTTGCGTTGCAGGTTGTTGTCACCTTCGAAATAGGCGACTTTCGGGTGGTGCTGGCGGGCATCGGCATCGCTCATTTGCACGTAAGAGCAGATGATCAGTTTGTCGCCCACGCAGGCGCAACGTGCCGCGGCGCCGTTGACCGAAATGATGTGCGAACCGCGTTCAGCGGCGATGGCGTAGGTCGAGAAACGCTGACCGTTATCAACGTTATAAATATCTATAGCTTCATATTCCAGAATGCCTGCGGCCTCCAGGAAATCCTGATCGATGGCGCAGGAGCCTTCATAGTGCAAGTCGGCCTGAGTCACTTTCACCCGATGCAGCTTGCCTTGCAGCATAGTACGTATCATAACTTTACCTAACTGAGTATCAGCCTTCACAGGCGATTGAGGTTGAACATCCATCCGGCGTTTATCGTCACCGATAAGTCCCTCCATGTCTACTTTCAGAGGGGCTGAAACAGTGACGATTGCACAAAAAGTAGCTTACAACGTCAGGTCAACCTGCTGGTTGTCGATCAGGCGCGCCTTGCCCAGCCAGGCGGCCATCAGTACCACTGCGCGTTGGCTTTCAACACCCAGCGGTTGCAGGCTGTCTGCGTCACGGATAAACAGTTCGTCCGGGGTGAAACCGGCGGCGCGCAGGTGCGCGGCGGTTTGCTCCAGCAGATCGTCGATGTGGCGCTCGCCGTTGCTGAGTTGTTCTGCCAATGCGTTCATGATCTTGCTGAGCTGAGGGGCGATTTTGCGTTCTTCGGCAGTCAGGTAGCCGTTGCGCGAGCTGAGCGCCAGGCCGTCTTTAGCGCGCACGGTCGGCACGCCGACGATATCGATGTCGTACCCCATGTCCGCCACCATCTTGCGGATCAGCGCCAGTTGCTGGTAGTCCTTCTCGCCAAAACAGGCCAGATCCGGCTGAACCAGATTGAACAGTTTGCTGACGATGGTGGCGACGCCGCGGAAATGACCGGGGCGGCTGGCGCCTTCCAGCATGGTGGAAATGCCCGGCACGTCGACATAGGTTTGCTGTTCCAGCCCCTGCGGGTAGACATCGGCCGGCGCCGGTGCGAATACCAGGTCGACGTTGCGGCGGGTCAGCTTTTCGCTGTCCTCCTGCAGGGTGCGCGGGTAGCGCGCCAGATCGTCAGGGCGTTCGAACTGCATCGGATTCACGAAAATGCTGACCACCACGATATCGGCGCGCGCGCGGGCTTCATCAACCAGCGTCATATGGCCTTCGTGCAGATTGCCCATGGTCGGTACCAACGCGATGCGTTTGCCGTCCTGGCGCCAGCGGCGGATCTGCTGACGCAGCAAAGGCAGGGTTTCGATAATAATCATTGATAGCTCCTGGAACGATCGCTTAATTAAAAGAGTGTTCTTCAGCGGGGTAAGCGCCTTGCTCCACTTCCTGCATGTACTGTTGCACCGCCAGGCGAATATCGCCGCTTTGCGCCAGGAAGTTTTTAGCGAATTTCGGCGTATGGCCACCGGTAATGCCAAAGGCGTCGTGCATCACCAGGATCTGGCCATCGGTCACGTTGCCGGCGCCAATGCCGATCACCGGAATGGACAGCGCTTCGGTGATCTTGCGCGCCAGTTCGGTCGGTACGCACTCCAGCACCAGCAGTTGCATGCCGGCCAGCTCCAGATTTTGCGCATCTTCCAGCAGTTGTTTGGCAGCGAGCTCGTCACGGCCTTGTACCTTGTAGCCCCCGAACACGTTCACCGACTGCGGCGTCAGGCCGAGGTGGCCGCACACCGGCACTGCGCGCTCGGTGAGCATTTTCACCGTTTCGCACAGCCAGCTGCCACCTTCCAGTTTCACCATATTGGCACCGGCCTGCATCAGTTCGGCGGCGTTGACGAAGGCCCGTTCCGGGGTGGCGTAACTCATGAAAGGCATGTCAGCCAGCAGCAGGCAGGCTGGGGCACCACGGCGTACGGCCCGTGTGTGGTAAGCGATGTCGGCGACGGTGACCGGCAGCGTGGAGTCGTGGCCCTGCAGCGTCATGCCCAGCGAATCGCCCACCAGCAGTACTTTAACGCCTTGCTCTTCAAACAGTTGGGCAAAGCTGGCATCGTAGGCGGTCAGTGAAGCAAACTTGCGTTGCTCCTGTTTCCACTGGCGCAAGTGGGTCACGGTGGTGGGTTTCATCACTACGTCTCCTGAATAGAGCCGCGCGGTACGCGCAGGGCCCTGGCTGCAAAAAAGTGCTGTCATTCTACTGTAACCCTAACGGGGTGGGTAGCGCAGATCATGAAGCTTAAGGGGTTCTTAAGAACCTTGTGATGTAATAGCGAAAAAGGGATGAGCATGCGAATTCTGCTGATAGAAGATGACAAGTTAATCGGTGACGGCATCAAAGCCGGGTTGACCAAACTCGGCTTTAATCTGGACTGGTTTACCGACGGGGTGGTCGGCAAAAGCGCGCTGGAAAGCGCACCTTACGATGCGGTGATCCTCGATCTCAGCTTGCCGGGCATGGATGGGATGGATTTATTGCGCCAGTGGCGCCAGGCCGGCCATGATGTGCCGGTGCTGATCCTTACCGCGCGCGATGCGCTGGAGCAGCGGGTCAGCGGCCTGCAGAGCGGTGCCGATGATTACCTGTGCAAACCTTTCGCCCTGACGGAAGTTGCGGCGCGCCTGCAGGCGTTGATCCGCCGCCGTCATGGCCAACTGATGCCGCAACTGGTGCATGGCAATCTGGTGTTTGACTCGGCCACTCGCAGTGTGAGCTGCAACGGCGAGCCGGTAACCTTGACGCCGCGTGAGCTGGCGGTGCTGGAGCTGTTCCTGCATAACAAGGGACGAGTGCTGGCGCGGTCGCTGATCCAGGAAAAACTGTACAACTGGGATGACGAAGTCAGCAGTAATGCCGTGGAAGTGCATATTCATCACCTGCGGCGCAAGTTGGGTAACGGTTTTATCCGTACCATTCACGGCGTGGGCTACACGTTGGGGGAGGTAGAGTGAAACATCTCAGCTTGCGGTTGCGGTTGATCCTGATTTTCAGCCTGCTGGCGCTGGTGACCTGGTGTTCCGCCAGCCTGGTGGCGTGGATGATGACGCGCAACAACATCAATGAAGTGTTTGATACCCAGCAGATGCTGTTTGCCAAGCGCCTGGCGACCGCCAATCTGGGCGATCTGCTGGCCGACGAAAGCGTGCGTAGCCTGCCGAAAACCAAGAAGCTGGTGCATCACGGCAAGCGAGGCAAGCAGGATGACGACGCGTTGGCGTTCGCGATCTTCGACCGCAACGGCAAGATGTTGCTCAATGACGGTGAAAACGGCGCGGATTTCCTCTTTGACGGCGAGCGTGAAGGCTTTACCGATGGCGAAAGGCGGGGCGATGACGACAGTTGGCGGCTGCTGTGGCTGACCAGCCCGGACGGCCGCTATCGTATCGTGGTCGGCCAAGAGTGGGATTACCGGCGGGATATGGCGCTGGGTATGGTCACCGGGCAACTGGTGCCGTGGTTGGTGACGTTGCCGATTCTGATGCTGTTGATCGCGCTGATGGTGGGGCGTGAACTGCGCCCACTGCGCGTGGTGGCCGCCGGGCTGCGTAAGCGCGCGCCTGACGACGCTACGCCGCTGGATGCGCGTCAGGTACCGACCGAAGTCAGGCCGCTGGTGGATGCACTGAACGCGCTGTTTGCGCGCATCAATGCGTTGCTGGTGCGTGAGCGGCGTTTTACCTCCGATGCCGCCCATGAGCTGCGTAGCCCATTGGCGGCGCTGCGGGTGCAGACGGAAGTGGTGCAATTGGCCGGTGACGATGAGCCGATGCGCGAGCATGCGCTGGGCAATCTGACTGTGAGCATCGATCGTGCCACCCGCCTGGTCGATCAGTTGCTGACGCTGTCGCGGTTGGATTCACTGTCGGATCTGGCCGATTTGGAGCCGGTCGACTGGAGTCGGCTAGTGCCGATGACGTTGGCGGAGCAGGATCGTCATGCTCACGCCGCCGGCGTCACGTTGCGTTACGAACAGCAGGGCATGCCGGCACCGTTACAGGGCCAAGCGCTGCTGCTGTCGCTGCTGGTGCGTAATTTGGTGGACAATGCGGTACGTTACACGCCTGCGGGCGGCACCGTCACTGTGAGGCTTACAGAGCGCTTGCTGGCGGTCGAAGACAATGGGCCGGGGATAACGGCGGAGCACCTGGTACGGCTGGGGGAGCGTTTTTATCGTCCGCCGGGCCAGGAGCAAACCGGCAGCGGGTTGGGGCTGTCTATCGTGCAGCGCATCGCCGGTTTGCACGGGCTGCGCATCAGCTTTGCCAACCGGGCAGAAGGCGGGTTTGTCGCTCAGGTGATGCTGTAGGGGGCGCCGCATGCCGCGCCCGACTCAGGCTTTTTGCTTGGGCTGATGCCAAAGTTCCATGCCGTTCTCCGGCACGCGCTTCAGGCAACTGGCCAACGACTCACCGTCAGGGAACACCAATTCGGGGGCGATTTCCGCCAGCGGGTAGAGCATGAACTCGCGTTCTTTCAGGCCGTAATGCGGCACTGTCAGGCGATCGGTATGAATAACCTGCTCGCCATACAGCATGATGTCCAGATCGAGGGTGCGCGGGCCCCAGCGCTCATCTTTGCGCACACGGCCCTGATTGCGTTCTATCGCTTGGGTATGATCGAGCAGTTGTTCGGCGGGCAGCAAGGTATCCAGCGCCACCACCGCATTGAGAAAGTCCGGCTGGTTCTGCGGCCCCAGCGGCTTGGTGCGGTAAAACGACGAACAAAGGATCAATCGGGTGCGCGGAAGATGCTCCAGCGCCTCCAGTGCGGCTTTTACCTGTTGCAGCGGTTGCGCCAGGTTACTCCCCAGCGCGATATAAACGCGGATCATTATGCTCCTTCTTTACGCGGCGTCCGGCGGCGAGGGCGACGCTGACGCGCGCGACGTGGCGCGGGGTCGTCACCCAAAGTACTCAACATGGTTTTTTGACGCGCCGGCGTGGCTTCCTGGAACTCGCCCCACCATTCGGTCAGACGCAGCATTTCCTGGTTTTCTTCCACTTCGGCGCGCAGCGCCAGCAAATCGTAAGCGGCGCGGAATTTCGGGTGTTCCATCAGCTTGTGCGCACGCTTGCCCTGACGGCGAGACAGGCGCAACTGCAACTGCCAGATATCGCGAACCAACGTGGTGATGCGTTTCGGGATCGCCAGCGAGCGACACTGTTCGTCCAGTACGTCATTCATCGCCAACGCGAAGGCGTCGTAATACGCCAGCCCGCTCTCCTGCGCCAGTTTCTGCGCATGTTCCAGCAGCGGATACCAAAGCATAGCAGCAAACAGGAACGCCGGATTGACGCGCATGTCGTTCTGCAGCCGATAATCGGTGTTTTTCAGCACCTGTGCCAGAATGCGCTCCATCGGCGTGTCATGGCTAGGCGTGAAGTGGCGTGCTATCTGCGGGAACAGAGGCTGGAACAGCTGGTATTCGCACAGTTTCAAATAGGTTGGGTAACCGTAACCTGCCTGCAGCAGCTTGAGCGATTCCTCAAACAGACGTGCCGGCGGGATCTCATGCAGCAACGAAGCCAGGCGTGGGATCGGCTCGGCGGTTTCGTCGCTGATGCTCATGTCCAGCTTGGCGGCAAAGCGCACCGCACGCAGCATGCGCACCGGATCTTCCCGGTAGCGGGTTTCCGGATCGCCGATCAGGCGAATCACGCCCTGTTGCAGGTCACGCATACCGTCAACGTAATCACGCAGGGTAAAGTCCGCCACGCCGTAATACAGACTGTTGATGGTGAAGTCGCGGCGCTGGGCATCTTCTTCGATCGAACCGAAGATGTTGTCGCGCAACAGCATGCCATTTTGGGCCTGCTGGGAAGAATTCTTGTCTGATTCCGGGGTTTGCTGCTCGTGGTGGCCGCGGAAAGTGGCAACCTCGATGATTTCCGGCCCGAACATCACGTGCGCCAGACGGAAACGGCGGCCGACCAGGCGGCAGTTACGGAACAGCTTGCGCACCTGATCTGGCGTGGCGTTGGTGGTGATGTCGAAATCTTTCGGCTTTTTGCCGAGCAACAAATCGCGCACGCCGCCACCGACCAGATAGGCTTCGTAGCCGGATTTGTTCAGGCGGTACAACACCTTCAGCGCATTCTCACTGATGTCTTTGCGTGAGATTGAATGTTGATCGCGTGGGATCACGGTCATGGGGCCGGTTCCCTCCGCTGCGGGAAAAGGTGGGCGCTTACGCGGCGCAGGCCGGCGGGCAGGGGCTTCTCTGCCGCTTTCGGCGTGCCGTTGTTGTTGCGGCGCGGCAGGCTGTTCAGCCACCACGCTTTCTTCGCGGATTACCTTTTTATCGCTCACCGGCGCATCCTCGCGGGGCAGCTTGTCATCGCGGATTAGTACCTTACGGCAGAAATTGGCTACTCGGGTAAAAATGGTACACCTCGATAGTGACTGATAAAAATGGAGCTAACAAAAAATAGCGGCTAATCATAGCTCACCATAGCTCCTTTGAGAATGCCGATGTGTTTTCATCCACCTGGCGCGGCACATTTTCCAGCTTCCAGTGTGCTATAGCCCAGCTCAATAATAACGACAGGTCAAGATCTTGCCAGCTTTCCGGTAGCGGTTGACGCAGAAATTTCAGCGCGGCGATCAGCACCGGGCGAGGATCGCCTTCGGGCAGCGCGGGTGCATGATTTTGCTTCGACAACTTGATGCCGTTTGCGCCCAGCGCCAGTGGCAAATGCACATAAGCGGGGACCGGCGCCTGCAACTGATGATACAGCGCAATCTGGCGCACCGTCGGTTCAATCAGATCGGCGCCGCGCACGATTTCGGTCACACCCTGGAAATGGTCGTCAACCACCACTGCCAAATTATAGGCAAACAACCCATCGCGTCGGCGAATGATAAAATCTTCCCTCGCCAGAGCCGGATCGGCCCGCAACTCGCCTTGCAGGCGATCGTGAAAGGCGTAAACCGGTGTGGATTGACGTAAACGGATAGCGGCGCCCTGCGGACCAAGATGCAAATCACGGCAGTGGCCGTCATACAAACCGCCAATTTGCTGGATACGACTGCGGGTGCAATTGCAGAAATAGCTAAGCCCCTGTTGTTGCAGCTGATCCAGGGTTGCGCGGTAGGCTTCGTGACGTTGGGATTGATAGATGACCTGGCCGTCCCAGAGGAGACCATAGTGTTCCAGTGCGGATAAGATACGGGCGGCCGCACCGGCGACTTCGCGCGGAGGGTCAATATCTTCAATGCGAACCAGCCACTGCCCGCGTTGGGCACGAGCCTGGAGGTAGCTTCCCAGAGCGGCAATCAGCGAGCCGAAATGCAGATCCCCGGAAGGCGATGGGGCAAAGCGCCCCACATAATGACTTTCTTGCATATCAGAGGGGAAAGGTTCCCTTTTCTCTGTGTGGCGCACGTTGGAGCGTGCACCACAGCGGTAACATACTCGTTATGCTTGAAACTGCATCTGTGTTGGCTGCGCTTGCTTACCCGAATCACTTACCGAAGTAAGCTCATCGGGATGCGCAATCTTGCCGCCTTGATGCAGCTCCAATCATTTAGAGTAGCGGTATTAGCCGGCCATCTGCTTTTCGCGGATTTCTGCCAGGGTCTTGCAGTCGATGCACAAATCGGCAGTCGGACGCGCTTCAAGGCGACGAATACCGATCTCCACGCCGCAGGAGTCGCAGTAGCCGAAATCTTCGTCTTCCACTTTCTTCAGCGTTTTCTCGATCTTTTTGATCAGTTTGCGTTCACGGTCACGGTTACGCAGTTCAAGGCTGAACTCTTCTTCCTGCGCGGCACGGTCTACCGGATCCGGGAAGTTGGCCGCTTCGTCTTGCATATGCGATACAGTACGGTCCACTTCGTCCCTGAGCTGGTTGCGCCACGCTTCAAGAATAAGCTTGAAATGCTTCAACTGGGCGACGTTCATGTACTCTTCGCCCGGCTTCTCTTGGTACGGCTCCACCCCAGCGATGGCGAGAATGCTCAAGGACGAGGTTTTACGGGTTTGCCCTTCTTGCATGTTGCTTCTCCTACATACACACGCACTATCGAATCCCCAATGCGGGGGAAAAACAGGCCGCTATAAATAACAGATGGAAGGTAGGTTGGCAATTATTCCTGTCGCCTGCTTGACAATGCTGTGAAGGAAGGCGTATTTGGCGACGCGATGACCGGTTGTTGAATTATTGGTGCCCGGTGCCGCTAATCGATAAAAAACGGTAACTTATCGCAGAGAGATATACCGTCAGGTGATAATTTAGCCCCATAACAAACGACTTCTACTCCCAACTGCCGAACCTGTGCCAACAGTGCCGCATAACGCTCATCTATATGATGTGCCGGTGCGACCTGTTCAATACCGCTATGTAACACAGCAAAAAACAAAACCGCCCGCTGCCCGCTTTCAACCACGCCGAGCAACTCACGCAGATGCTTTTGTCCTCTGAGCGTTACCGCATCAGGGAAGTAACCACGTTGTTGTTGCAGTAATGTGACTGACTTAACTTCAATATAGCAGTTAACCCTGTTTTCTGCCTGTAATAACAAATCGATACGGCTGTTTTCACTGCCATATCTTACTTCGCCGCTGATTTTACTGTAACCGGATAATTCATTGATTAAATTCTGTTCGATGGCTTCGCGCACCAATCCGTTGGCGCGAAGGGTGTTGACGCAGATCCAATCCCCCTGTTGGGTGTGCGTCAACTCCCAGCTGTGGGCATATTTGCGCTTGGCGTTATCCGAAGTGGAATACCAAAGGGTATCGCCTGGGGTGGCGCAGCCGGTCATGGCACCCGTGTTGGCGCAGTGCAGGGTAAATGTTTCGCCTTCCGGGGTAATCGCGTCGGCCAGAAAGCGCTTGTAGCGTTTAATCAGCGTGGCGGAACGTAGCGGTGGGGTGAAAATCATGGGGTATCCTGATGGGCTAAAGGCCATTGTTCCAGCGGGTGATAACGCGTGCGACCGTTCTCAAATACCGACTGGTACAGGGTGAAGGAGTCGGCGCTGAAGGTCCAGCCCGGCGTTGCGGGCGGCACGGCTACCGGTTGCGTGGCAGAGCGCAGCAGGGTGATGTGCGGATGAAACGGCATCGGGCTTTGGTAGCAGCCGCTGCGGGCCGCCTGCGATCGCAACAGCTCCGCCAGTTGCAACGCCCCTCGCGGTGCGCGGCGGGTGCCAAGCCATACCACGCCAGGGCGTGGCCAGTGGCCAAGATCGTCCAGTATCATGCTGAAGCCGGGTTGGATAATGCGGCCGGCCAGCTTTTTCAGCGCGGTTTCCTTTTGCGCGCTGACATCACCGAGAAACGCCAGCGTCAGATGCAGGTTGGCTGCGGCGACTGGCCGACCGGCTTCGGGCGTGAAAGCTTCGGCGCGCCAGCGAATCACCTGTTGCTGCAGTGCATCCGGTAAGGTCAGGGCGAAAAACAGGCGGCGCGAACTGGACATAGATACCCGGCAAATGAATGAAACGCAGAGTCTAATGCTACAATGTGCGCCGCCCAATGTTAACCACTACGGAGAGTTCTGTGTCTTCACTGCCCGTCAGTGCGGTTCTTGATGAATTGCTCACTGCGCTGCAATCCGCCCCGCAGGTGTTGCTGCACGCGCCAACCGGCGCCGGTAAATCGACCTGGTTACCGCTGCAAATCCTGGCTAAAGCCGGCCTGCCGGGCCGCATCATCATGCTGGAGCCGCGCCGGCTGGCGGCGAAAAACGTGGCGTATCGGTTGGCACAACAGTTGGGGGAAGAACCGGGCCAGACCGTGGGTTACCGCATGCGCGCCGAAAGCAAAAGCGGGCCGCATACCCGGCTGGAGGTGGTGACCGAAGGCATTCTCACTCGCATGTTGCAGCAGGACGCCGAGTTGCAGGGCGTCTCGCTGCTGATCCTCGATGAATTCCATGAACGCAGCCTGCAGGCCGATCTGGCGTTGGCGCTGTTGCTGGACGTGCAACAGGGGCTGCGTGAGGATCTCAAACTGCTGATTATGTCGGCGACGCTGGATAACGCCCGCATGACGCAGTTGCTGCCGCAAGCGCCGGTGGTGGTGTCCGAGGGGCGCAGCTTCCCGGTTGAACGCCAATATCAGCCATTGGCCAGCCATCAACGGCTGGAGGATGGCGTGGCGGCGGCGGTGAAACGCCTTCTGTCCGAACAGCGCGGATCGCTGCTGTTGTTCCTGCCCGGCGTGGCGGAAATCAACCGGGTGCTGGAGCGGCTGAACGGTGAGGTGGCGGCCGATACCGACCTGTGCCCGCTGTATGGCGCATTGCCGCTGGCGCAGCAGCAAAAAGCGCTTCAACCGTCGCCGGCCGGGCGTCGCAAGGTGGTGCTGGCGACCAACATCGCCGAAACCAGCCTGACCATCGAAGGCATTCGGTTGGTGGTGGACAGCGGGCTGGAGCGCGTGGCGCGTTATGACGTGCGTAACGGCCTGACGCGGCTGGTGACGCAGCGCATCAGCCAGGCGTCGATGATCCAGCGCGCCGGCCGTGCCGGGCGTCTGGAGCCCGGTATTTGCTGGCACCTGTTTGCCAAAGAGCAGGCGGAGCGGGCAGCGGAACATGCCGAACCGGAAATCCTGCAAAGCGATCTCGCCGGCTTCTGGCTGGAGCTGTTGCAGTGGGGTTGCCATGACGTTGGGCAATTGACCTGGCTCGATCGGCCGCCGGAGACGGCGCTGGCGGCGGCAAGAAAGCTGCTGCAACACCTTGGCGCTACCGACGACGGCGGCAAATTAACCGCACGGGGCCGGCAGATGGCTATGCTGGGTTGTGAACCGCGATTGGCGGCGATGCTGACCCAGGGTGCAGAGCAGGGGACGGATGGATTGGCGACCGCTGCGGCGTTGGCTGCGCTGCTGGAGGAACCGCCACGCAATGGGCAGATGGATATCGGCTACTGGCTGAGCCGCCCACAGCCAAACTGGCAGCGCCGTGCTGCCCAGTTAGCGCGGCGTTTGCAGCCGCGAAGCGGGCAGATTGATGCAGATTTGGCGCCGAGCCTGCTGGCGTTGGCGTTTACCGACCGCATCGCCCAGCGGCGCGGTCAGGATGGCCGTTATCTGCTGGCCAACGGCATGGGGGCGGCGATGAATCAGGATGAGGCGCTGTCGCGTGCGCCGTGGCTGATCGCGCCAAGCCTGCTGCAGGGCCACAACAGCCCCGATGCGCGCATTCTGCTGGCGCTGCCGGTGGAGATTGATGCGCTGGCGGCGCAACTGCCGGCGATCGTTTCCCAGCAAACCGCGGTGGAGTGGGATGAAGAAAAGGGCACGCTGCGCGCCTGGAAACGCCAGCAGATTGGCCGTCTGACGCTGCGGGCGCAGCCGTTGGCCAAACCGGCCGATGAAGAATTGCAACTGGCGCTGCTCAACTGGGTACGCGCCCAGGGTATCGCGGTGCTCAACTGGGATACCGCCGCCGAACAGCTGCGTCTGCGTTTGCAGTGTGCGCAAAATTGGCTGCCGGAGGCTGCCTGGCCAGCGGTCGATGATGAGTCGCTGCTGGAGAGGCTGGAGCAATGGCTGCTGCCCTCCCTGAATGGCGTACGCGATATGCGCGGGTTGAAGCAGGTCAATATCGCCGAGGCCCTTGCGCGCCTGCTGGACTGGCAGCAAAAGCAGCGGCTGGATAATGCGCTGCCCACTCATTACACTGTGCCGACCGGCAGCCGTTTGCCGATTCGCTATGATGCCGGCAAACCGCCGGCGCTGGCGGTGCGTTTACAGGAAGTGTTCGGTGAACAGCGCAGCCCAATGCTGGCCGAGGGTCGCATCCCGGTGGTGCTTGAGTTACTCTCACCGGCACACCGGCCGCTGCAAATCACCGGCGATCTGGCGGCGTTTTGGCAAGGTGCCTACCGGGAAGTGCAGAAAGAGATGAAAGGGCGCTACCCGAAACACGTGTGGCCGGATGATCCGGCGAATACCGCCCCCACGCGGCGCACGAAAAAATATCAGTAACCCCCGTCATACTTGACGCCGCATCTGTGTTGGCTGTGCTCACTTACCCGAATCACTTACTAGAGTAAGCTCATCGGGATAAGCTCTCTTGCCACCTTGATGCAACGCCAATTATTTAGGGGGGAGAATTCAGATGTTTCTTCTGTTCAGCGGCCTGGCGTCGGGACAGATTAAGCGACTAATAATGGCCGGCAGTGCCGCCAAGTCTGGAGAATGACAGCAATGGCTGGGGATGACCGCGAGCCCATCGGGCGCAAAGGGAAACAACCAAAACGCACCGCGTCGGGCAAACCGCCGCGCCGTCGCCGAGACGACGATTATGACGATTACGAGGAAGACGAGCAGCAAGATGACGATGATGAATATGAAGACGAGGAGGAAAGCGTGCCGCGTAAGGTAAAAGCGACTCCGCCGCGTAAAAAACGCCGTTGGCTTGGCCTGCTTATCAAACTGATTCTGGTGGTCGCGGTGCTGTTGGCGATCTACGGCGTGTACCTGGATTCCCAGATCCGCAGTCGCATTGACGGCAAGGTCTGGCAGTTGCCGGCCGCGGTTTATGGCCGCATGGTCAACCTGGAACCGGGCATGCCGTACAGCAAGAAGGAAATGGTCGATCTGCTGGAAGGTATGCAATACCGCCAGGTTAGCCGCATGACCCGGCCGGGCGAGTTCACCGTGCAGGCCAACAGCATCGAGATGCTGCGCCGTCCGTTTGACTTCCCGGATGGCAAAGAGGGGCAAATCCACGCCCGTCTGGATTTCCAGAACAACCGTCTGGCGAAAATCGAAAACATGGAGAACCAGCGTAACTTCGGGTTCTTCCGCCTCGATCCGCGCCTGATCACCATGTTGCAGTCACCGAACGGTGAACAGCGGCTGTTCGTGCCGCGCGCCGGTTTCCCGGACCTGCTGGTGGATACGCTGATTGCCACCGAAGACCGCCATTTCTACGAGCATGACGGCATCAGCCCTTACTCCATCGGCCGTGCGATGCTGGCGAACCTGACCGCCGGGCGTGCAGTGCAGGGCGGCAGTACCCTGACGCAGCAATTGGTGAAGAACCTGTTCCTGACCAACGAACGCTCGCTATGGCGTAAAGTCAACGAAGCCTACATGGCGCTGTTGGTGGATTACCGTTACAGCAAGGACCGTATTCTTGAGCTGTATCTGAACGAGGTGTACCTCGGCCAGAGCGGCAGCGACCAGATCCGCGGCTTCCCGTTGGCCAGCCTGTATTACTTCGGCCGCCCGGTGGATGAACTGAGTCTGGATCAGCAAGCATTGCTGGTGGGGATGGTGAAAGGCGCGTCCTTGTATAACCCGTGGCGCAACCCGACGCTGGCGCTGGAGCGCCGCAATCTGGTGCTCAAGCTGTTGCAAAATCAGGGGGTTATCGATGCCGAGCTGTACAACATGCTCAGCGCGCGGCCGCTGGGCGTGCAGCCGAAGGGCGGGGTGATCACGCCGCAGCCGGCGTTTATGCAGATGGTGCGTCAGGAACTGCAGGCCAAACTGGGCGACAAGGTGAACGACCTGTCCGGGGTGAAAATCTTCACCACGCTGGATCCGGTATCTCAGGATGCGGCGGAAAAAGCGGTCGAAGACGGCATTCCGGCGCTGCGTGCCGCCCGCCATCTTAACGATCTGGAAGCGGCGATGGTGATTGTCGATCGCTTCAGCGGTGAGGTGCGTGCCATGGTTGGTGGTGCCAATCCGCAGTTCGCCGGTTTTAACCGCGCGATGCAGGCACGCCGCCTGGTCGGGTCGCTGGCCAAACCGCCAACCTACTTGACCGCGCTTTCCGAGCCGGACAAATACCGCCTGAATACCTGGCTGGCGGACCAGCCGCTGTCGCTGAAACAGCCGAATGGCAGCGTGTGGCAGCCGAACAACTACGACCGCAAATTCCGTGGACAGGTGATGCTGGTGGATGGCCTGGCCTTCTCGCTCAACGTGCCGACGGTGAATTTGGGCATGGCGGTCGGGCTGGATCAAATCAGCGCTACCTTGCAGCGCCTGGGTATTCCGAAAGCGGAAATCAATCCGGTGCCTTCGATGCTGCTGGGGGCGATTGGCCTGACGCCGATGGAAGTGGCGCAGGAATACCAAACCATCGCCAGCGGCGGTAACCGTGCGCCGCTGTCTGCGGTGCGTTCGGTGATTGCGGAAGACGGTTCGGTGCTGTACCAGAGCTTCCCGCAAGCGGAACGCATGGTGCCGGCTCAGGCCGCTTACCTGACGCTGTACGCCATGCAGCAGGGCGTAGCGCGCGGGACCTCCCGTTCTCTGTCGGTGAAGTTCCCCAACTACAACCTGGCGGCGAAAACCGGTACCACCAACGATCTGCGCGACAGCTGGTTTGCCGGTATCGACGGTAAAGAAGTGGCTATCGCCTGGGTTGGCCGTGATAACAACGGTCCGGCCAAGCTGACCGGTGCCAACGGTGCGCTGACTCTCTATCGTCGCTATCTGGAAAACCAGACGCCGCTGCCGCTGATGCTGCAGGCGCCGGAAGGCATCAACCAGATTGGCATCGACTCCGCCGGTAACTTTGTCTGTGGCGAGGGCGGGCGCAGCATCCCGGTGTGGACCGATAATCCGCAAGGGCTGTGTCAGGCGAGCCAGGCCGCTCAGCAGCAACAACAGCAGCAACAGCCGGCGGGTGAGCAAAAAGACGCTGACGGCGTCGCCGGCTGGATCAAGGATATGTTCGGCCAGGGCCAGTAAGTTGGCGAGCGGTTACTCCCCGTTGCCGAAAGGTTTTTTGTTGCAGGCCCGTAACTTCGGTTGCGGGCTTTTTTATTTTCCGCGCAGTTTATTTCCATCAGGTTAATACGGTTAAACGGTTAATCCCCCACCTGTTTATTGGCTGAATTCGACTTGCAGTTTAATTTGGCTTCTGCATAAAATGCGTCGCTTATAATAATTATTATCGTTTACATTCGTTATCAAATAATTCATCAGAGAAACCACCTATGCTGACCAAGCGTCCATTCTCACCGCAGGCCATGAAGGGCCGTTCTCCCGTTAGTGGGTTGGCGATCACTATCGCTGCCGCGCTGGGTACGCTGGCGATGCCGGCATTTTCCGCTGAAGCCAATCCGGTAGCCAAAGAAGATACCCTTACCGTGGTGGGCAGCAGCCAGCCGCAACAGGAAAGCGCCTGGGGGCCGGTCGGCACCTACGTGGCCAAACACAGCGCCACCGGTACCAAAACCGATACGCCGATTGAAAAGAACCCGCAGTCGGTTTCCGTGGTCACGCGTGAAGAGATGGATATGCGCCAGCCGGATACGGTGAAAGGCGCGCTGGCTTATGCGCCAGGGGTTTATGCCAGCCGTGGCAGTTCCACCACCTATGATTCGGTGGCCATTCGCGGTTTCCCGGCGGTGAATACCAACCAGTATCTGGATGGCCTGCGTCTGCAGGGCGACAACTATAGCGAAGCTTCGGTCGATCCTTATTTCCTCGAGCGAGCGGAACTGCTGCGCGGCCCGGTATCGGTGCTGTACGGCAAGAGCAGCCCGGGTGGGCTAGTGGCGATGGTCAGCAAGCGGCCAACCACCGAACCGCTGCACGAAATCCAATTTAAAATGGGCACCGACAATCTGTTCCAGACCGGCTTTGACTTCAGCGATGCGCTGGATGATAACGGCGTCTATTCCTACCGTCTGACCGGCCTGGCGAAAGACAGCGATGCGCAGCAGAACATGGCGAAAGAGAAGCGCTATGCAATTGCGCCGTCATTCAGTTGGCGGCCGGATGACAAGACCAACTTTACGCTGTTGGCCAATATCCAAAACGATCCCTATACCGGTTTCTACGGCTGGCTGCCGAAGCAGGGTACGCTGATCCCGCTGCCGGACGGCAGCAAGCTGCCAACCAGTTTCAACGACGGTGAAGCAAGCAATTACTTTGCGCGCAAGCAGCGCATGATCGGCTATAGCTTCGAACATGCGTTCAACGACACCTGGGCGGTGCGCCAGAACCTGCGTTATATGCAGTTGGAAAGCGACATGAAGAGCATCTATGGCAGCGGCGTTAGCGCGACGGCCCCGACCACGCTGAACCGCGCCTATGTGCAGTCGAAGGAGCACCTGAACAGCTTCTCGGTGGATACCCAGGCGCAGGCCAGGCTGAAAACCGGCTATGTCGACCACACCCTGCTGTTTGGCGTCGACTATTCGCGCATGCGCAATGACATCAACTCCGGCTTCGGTTCTGCCGACAGCCTGAGCATGACCGATCCGCAATACGGCAACGACGCCACCACCGTGACTTTCCCGTATAACTACCTGAACCGTCAGGAACAGACGGGGTTGTACGTGCAGGAGCAGGGCGAATGGAACCAATGGTTGCTGACGCTGGGCGGCCGTTATGACTGGGCCAAAACCTCGGCCAATAACCGCATCGATAACTATACCAACGAACGCTCGGACGGCCAGTTCACCTGGCGTGGCGGTCTGAACTATCTGTTTGATAACGGCATCACGCCGTATTTCAGCTACAGCGAGTCATTTGAACCGACGTTGGATACCTCCGCTAACGGGCAGACGTTTATCCCGTCGATTGGCAAGCAGTACGAGGCCGGCGTGAAATACGTGCCGAAAGATCGTCCTATTGTCCTGACCGGTGCGCTGTACCAACTGACCAAAAACAACAACCTGACGCCGGATCCGGATAACGCACAGTTCAGCGTCCAGAGCGGTGAGATCCGCTCGCGCGGCGTAGAGCTGGAGGCCAAGGCGGCGTTGAACGCCAACGTCAACCTGATCGCTTCCTACACCTACACCGACGCGAAATACACCAAGGACAACACTTATCAGGGCAAGCCAACCACCGAGATCCCTAAACATATGGCGTCGCTGTGGGCGGACTACACCTTCCACGAAACGGCCGTCAGCGGTCTGACCCTGGGTTCCGGCGTGCGTTATGTGGGGTCCAGCTCATCCTTCAACAGTGACAACAGCACCTTCAAAGTACCGGATTACACGTTGGTGGATGCGACCATCAAATACGATCTGGCGCGTTTTGGCCTGCCGGGCTCGTCAGTAGGCGTCAATATCAACAACCTGTTTGATAAGACTTACGTTTCAAGTTGTTATCGCGACTACGCCTGCTATTGGGGCGCAGAACGTCAGGTGGTCGCCACCGCAACCTTCCGCTTCTAACCGGATAATCGGGGCGGCGGATCGTCGCTCCGAACAGAGTAGGGCCTATGCAGGATAAACACCTCGATCACGACGCCACTTTCGCGTTAGACAACGTCAGCTTTGCCGTTCCCGGCCGTGTGCTGTTGCAACCGCTGTCGCTGACCTTTCCCCAGGGCAAAGTCTGCGGGCTGATCGGTCACAATGGTTCCGGCAAATCCACATTGCTGAAAATTCTTGGCCGCCATCAGAGCCCTACCGCCGGCAGCGCGCAGCTTAACCGACGCCCGCTGGCGCAATGGGACAGCAAAGCCTTCGCGCGTCAGGTCGCCTATCTGCCCCAGCAACTGCCCGCAGCAGAAGGCATGACGGTACGCGAGCTGGTGGCGATCGGCCGCTATCCGTGGCACGGCGCGCTGGGCCGCTTTGGCGTGAACGATCGCGAACAGGTGGAAGAAGCGATAGCGCTGGTTGGCCTGAAGCCCTTCGCCAACCGTCTGGTGGACAGCCTGTCCGGCGGCGAGCGCCAACGCGCCTGGCTGGCGATGATGGTGGCGCAGGACAGCCGCTGCCTGCTGTTGGACGAGCCGACCTCTGCGCTGGATATTGCGCACCAGGTTGAGGTGTTGGCGCTGATTCAACGCCTGAGCCATGAACGTGGCCTGACGGTGATTGCAGTGCTGCACGACATCAACATGGCGGCGCGCTACTGCGACCATCTGGTGGCGTTGCGCGGTGGCGAGATGATTGCGCAAGGTGCCCCGCTGGAACTGATGCAAGGGCCGGTGCTGGAGCAAATTTATGGTATTCCAATGGGCACGCTGGCGCATCCGAGCGGCGGTGCGCCGGTGAGTTTTGTCTACTGATGCCTGCTTCCTCTGATTTTCAACACGATCCCGTACGTCGCCGTTTGCTGACCGCCATGGCGTTGTCGCCGCTGCTGTTCTCTCTACCGGGGCGCGCGACGATGACCCCGCCCGATCTTACGCGCATCGTGGCACTGGAATGGCTACCTATTGAGCTGCTGCTGGCGCTGGGCGTTACGCCGCTGGCGGTGGCGGATATCCATAATTACAACCTGTGGGTGGAAGAGCCGAAAATGCCTGCGTCGGTTATCGACGTGGGCCAACGCACCGAGCCGAATCTGGAGTTGCTGCAACAATTGCAGCCTTCGTTGATGCTGCTGTCAAAGGGGTATGGCCCTACGCCGCAAAAACTGGCTCCAATAGCGCCGACGATGAGTTTTGGCTTCAACGACGGCAGCGGAAAACCACTGACGGTGGGCCGGAATTCGTTGCAGCAATTGGCGCAGCGGCTGGGGCTTGAGGCACGCGCTGAACAGCATCTGATGCAGTTCGACCGGTTCATTCAGGATGCACGCCAGCGTCTGCATTCTTACACCAGACAGCCGCTGTTGTTGTTCTCCTTGCTGGATACGCGGCATGTGCTGATTATCGGCCAGAAAAGTCTGTTCCAGGAGGTGATGGATCAGCTTGGCATCCACAATGCCTGGGAAGGGGAAACCAACTTCTGGGGCACGGCGGTCGTTGGCATTGAACGCCTGACTACGGTGAAAAATGCGCGGGCGATTTATCTCGACCACGGTAATCAGGCGATGATGGAAAAGGTCAGCTCGACGCCGTTGTGGCAGGCTTTGCCCTTTGTGCGTCAGAACCAATTGCGGCAGGTGCCGGCGGTCTGGTTCTACGGTGCGACGCTGTCGGCGATGCGTTTTTGCCATCTGCTGGAGCAGACGCAGGAGAGCTATTCATGAGCGCGCGCATCCGGGTATTGCCGCTGACGCTGATCCTGCTATTGCTGGCGGCGTCGGGCGGCTTGACGATCTACAACCTGTTGCAACAGTTGCCTTGGGCGTTGTGGGCGCAGGCGCTGAGCGCGCCGAATCACGACGATGTGCGTCAGATGCTGTTCCATTACAGCCTGCTGCCGCGGCTGTCGGTCTCCCTGTTGGCCGGTGCCGGTCTGGGGCTGGTCGGCGTGCTGTTCCAGCAGGTGTTGCGCAATCCGTTGGCGGAGCCGGCGACGCTGGGCGTATCCGCCGGTGCGCAGCTCGGGTTGACCATCGCCACTTTGTGGATGCTGCCGGGCGGCGAGATAACCCGGCAACTGGCGGCAATGGCCGGGGCGATCCTGGTCGGCGGGCTGGTGTTCGGCGTGGCCTGGGGCAAACGCATGTCGCCGGTGACGCTGATTCTGGCCGGCCTGGTGTTGGGATTATACTGTGGGGCGGTCAACAGCCTGTTGGCGCTGTTTAATTACGATCAACTGCAGGGGTTGTTCCTGTGGAGCACCGGTGCGTTGAACCAGCAGGACTGGAGCACTGCGCAATTTATCCTGCCGCGCCTGGTGGTGGCCGGGCTATTGGCGGTGCTGTTGCTGCGCCCGCTGACGTTGCTGGGGTTGGACGACGGCGTGGCGCGCAATTTGGGGCTGGGGCTGTCGATGGCGCGTTTTTGCGCGCTGGCGGTGGCGATTATCTTCAGTGCGATGCTGGTGAATGCAGTGGGTGTCATCGGCTTTATTGGGCTGTTTGCACCGCTGATGGCGAAGATGCTGGGGGCGCGCCGGCTGGCGCACCGCATGATCTTGGCGCCGCTGCTGGGCGCTTTGCTGCTGTGGCTGACCGATCAGGTGATGATCTGGCTGACGCAGATCTGGCGTGAAATTCCGACTGGGGCGGCGACCGCGTTGTTTGGCGCTCCGCTGTTGCTGTGGCTGTTGCCGCGCCTGCGTAGCGCCGCCACGCCGCCGCCGATGAACCTGGGCGACAAGGTACCGGCCGAACGCGGCCATCTGTTGGCCTGGGTGACGCTGGCGGGGGTTGTGCTGCTGGTTGGCATCGCCGTGGCGCTGATGTTCGGGCAGAACGCCACTGGCTGGCACTGGAGCTACGGCGCAGAACTGGAGTCATTGATGCCGTGGCGTTGGCCGCGGGTGCTGTCCGCGTTGGCGGCGGGGATGATGCTGGCCGTGGCCGGCACCTTAATCCAGAAGTTGACCGGCAACCCGATGTCCAGCCCGGAAGTGCTGGGGATCAGCTCCGGCGCGGCCTTTGGCGTGGTGGTGATGTTGTTCATCGTACCGGGCGATGCCTTCGGCTGGCTGCTGCCTGCAGGCAGCCTGGGGGCGGCGGCGACGTTGCTGGTGATTATGGTCGCCGCCGGTCGCGGCGGTTTTTCTACCGAACGCATGCTGTTGGCCGGCATTGCGCTCAGCACGGCGTTTACCACCACCATTTTCCTGTTGCTGGCCAGCGGCGATCCGCGCATGGGCGGGCTGCTGACCTGGATTTCCGGCTCGACCTATTCGGTGACGTCGGAGCAGGCGATTCGTACCGCAGTCATTGCGGCAACGCTGATAGTGCTGGCGCCGCTGTGCCGCCGTTGGCTGACCATTCTGCCGCTGGGCAGCGCGACCGCCCGCTCGGTGGGCATTGCGCTGACGCCGGTGCGGGTGGCGATTCTCCTGCTGGCCGCCACGCTGACCGCCATGGCGACCTTGACCGTGGGGCCGCTGAGCTTTATCGGCCTGATGGCACCGCATATGGCGCGCATGCTGGGCTTCCGCCGCGCATTACCGCAGATGGTGATTGCCGCGCTGCTGGGTGGCCTGCTGATGGTATTCGCCGACTGGTGCGGCCGGATGGTGATGTTCCCGTATCAAATCCCCGCCGGGCTGCTGGCGACCTTTATCGGCGCGCCGTATTTCGTTTATCTGCTGCGTAAACAAACTTCGTAGCCGTCATCGCAACGCCCGTTTCTGCCATCAAAGGCTCAGCATTGCTGGGCCTTTGTCTTTTCTGTTTTCAGTGGGTTGTAACGTTTTGCGCAAGGTTGCGCAGAAACGAAATTTAGCGCAGAAAGGGCCGCCAAAACCTGGGGAGAGACGCATATACTGCGCGCGGGTGCTCTGGCTCTCTGCCGAGAACCAAGGAAAGGAGCCCATTACACTCAAATCACCTTGGTGTACTATGTACCTCAACATGGAGAGGATAAAAACAAAAACGGCAAGCCTTGGCTTGCCGTTTTTCATGATAATGCGCAGGCTTATTTCAGGCCGGCGGCATCGCGCAGCAATTCTGCTTTGTCGGTCGCTTCCCAAGGGAAGTGCTCACGACCGAAGTGGCCGTAGGCTGCGGTTTCGCGGTAGATCGGTTGCAGCAGGTCCATCATCTGGATCAGGCCGTATGGGCGCAGATCGAAGAACTCGCGCACCAGCAGGGTCAACTGTTCGGTAGGCACTTTCTCGGTACCGAAGGTTTCCACCATGATGGAGGTTGGCTCTGCCACGCCGATGGCGTAGGAAACCTGGATCTCGCAGCGGTCGGCCAGGCCGGCAGCAACGATGTTTTTCGCCACGTAGCGCGCCGCGTATGCCGCTGAGCGGTCAACTTTGGACGGGTCCTTACCGGAGAATGCACCGCCGCCGTGACGGGCCATGCCACCGTAGGTATCCACGATGATTTTACGCCCGGTCAGGCCGCAGTCGCCCATTGGGCCACCGATAACGAAACGGCCTGTCGGGTTGATGTGGTATTTGGTGCTCGCGCTCAGCCATTCGGTAGGCAGAACCGGCTTGATGATCTCTTCCATCACCGCTTCTTGCAGGTCTTTCAGAGAGATATCTTCGGAATGCTGAGTGGACAACACCACTGCGTCGATGCCGACGATTTTGCCGTCGTCATACTGGAAAGTGACCTGGCTTTTTGCGTCCGGACGCAACCACGGCAAGGTACCGTTTTTACGGACTTCGGCCTGGCGTTGTACCAGACGGTGCGCGTAAGTCACCGGCGCAGGCATCAGCACTTCGGTTTCGTTGGTGGCATAGCCAAACATCAGGCCCTGGTCGCCGGCACCCTGTTCCAGCGGATCGGTACGGTCAACGCCCTGATTGATATCCGGGGATTGCTTGCCGATAGCGCTCAGCACGGCACAGGAGTTGGCGTCAAAACCCATATCCGAATGAACATAACCGATTTCACGTACGGTTTTACGGGTGATTTCTTCGATATCTACCCAAGCGCTGGTGGTGATTTCGCCACCGACCAGCACCATGCCGGTTTTCACGTAGGTTTCGCAAGCTACGCGCGCCTTCGGATCCTGTTCCAGGATGGCGTCGAGAACGGCATCGGAGATCTGGTCGGCAATTTTATCGGGATGCCCTTCGGATACGGACTCGGACGTGAATAGGTGTTTAGCCATTGTATTCTTTACCTTGCATAAGACGGGTTAGAAATTACTGCACAGCGCTGGAGATCCGGCATCGAAGCGAAGGGTCTTCCGCTGATGGCGCGAGATACATCCTGCAACGCCCCTCAGGCAAAGCCGTTAAGCAGTTTCTTAGTTATGCCGGTCGTCTTTCAAGCTGTCGCGTTGTTACCTGCGCTCGCTCACCTGGCGGCAACTTGAAATTCATAGGGCACAAATCAGTATAGATGGATTAACATCTGGACGTCTATTTTAGGTCAGGCTTTAGCCGGATTGCCAGTATTTTTTTGCCGTTTCGCTCTTTTGTGTAAAGCCCTCGGCGCCATTTTCATCGCTTGAAACAGTTTCCGGCGAATTTTCATTTTGCATTTTCCCCAGGTTATCGGTATAAACTGCGCGCGCGGCTCATTTGGTGCACAGTGCGGAGCAAAAGTGGCAAGCTCCCGCTCATGGCCTTAACGGTCAGCCGCAGACGCTGACAGTTGGCGTCGCCGCTTCATAGAACGGTCACGTTCTTACACTATTAATAGAGGCTCAGTCGTTCATTCCGGGCGACGTGCGTGGAGGTGGTTGGATTAATGATCCGTTGTCTACCGGTTGTTGGTTCTCAACAGCAGTGCCGTTCTGGCGCACATTCTTCTGCTATTTCCCGTCTTGTCTCTACTCCACCTTCCAGGTGTGATAAACACTTGGGCGCTACTCAGGATTCTCGGGCCGGTTAACGGTCGTCTGAAGAACTGAACAAGGGTAGCCTGCAGCCTTCCTGTGGGATGTTTCTTGACCCGATTCACGAGGTTTGAACAGGGTGTCTTACAATTATATGAGTGATAAACCGATCGCTGACCGCGAACGGCAGTTTTATTCGCTGCCGCAAGGGCGGTTTGTTGGGTTGTTCTCGCGGGTTGTAGCTGCGATAGTGGCTGACTGTATCGTCAGTACGGGATGTGAGGCGAGTAATGTCTGATGATCTGTTGATTCACCGTCCGCCAGCCGCGGGCGAACCTATATCTTTACGCTCCATGCAGGAGGTTGCCATGAATGACCGTGATGCCAGCAAGATGCTGCGCACTTATAACGTCGCCTACTGGGGCAACAATTATTATGACGTCAATGAACTGGGCCACATCAGCGTGTGCCCGGATCCGGACGTCCCTCAGGCGCGTGTCGATCTGGCTGAACTGGTGAAAGAGCGTCGCAAAGACGGCCAGCGTCTGCCGGCGCTGTTCTGCTTCCCGCAGATCCTTCAGCACCGCCTGCGTTCGATTAACGCGGCGTTCAAACGCGCGCGCGAGTCATTCGGCTATGAAGGCGGTTATTTCCTGGTTTACCCGATCAAGGTCAACCAGCACCGCCGCGTGATCGAATCCCTGGTCAATTCCGGCGAACCCTTGGGGCTGGAAGCCGGCTCCAAAGCCGAACTGATGGCGGTGCTGGCGCATGCCGGCATGACCCGTTCGGTCATCGTTTGTAACGGCTATAAAGACCGCGAATATATTCGTCTGGCACTGATCGGCGAAAAACTGGGGCACAAAGTGTACCTGGTGATCGAGAAGATGTCCGAGATCAACATGGTGCTGGAAGAAGCCGAGCGTCTGAACGTGGTACCGCGTCTGGGCGTGCGTGCGCGTTTGGCGTCTCAGGGCTCCGGCAAATGGCAATCGAGCGGCGGCGAGAAGTCCAAGTTCGGTCTGGCGGCCATTCAGGTCCTGAAACTGGTGGAAACCCTGCGTGAAGCGGGCCGCCTCGACAGCCTGCAACTGCTGCATTTCCATCTGGGCTCGCAACTGGCCAATATTCGCGACATCGCCACCGGCGTGCGTGAATCGGCGCGCTTCTACGTTGAATTGCACAAGCTGGGCGTTAACATCCAGTGCTTCGACGTGGGCGGCGGTTTGGGCGTGGATTATGAAGGCACCCGTTCGCAATCCGACTGTTCGGTGAATTACGGCCTGAACGAATACGCCAACAACGTGATTTGGGGTATCGGCGACGCCTGTAATGAGCACGGCCTGCCGCACCCGACGGTGATCACCGAATCCGGCCGCGCGGTCACCGCTCACCATACGGTGCTGGTGTCCAACGTGATCGGCGTTGAACGCAACGAGTTCAGCGATCCTTTGCCGCCGGCGGAAGATGCGCCGCGTGCGCTGGAAAGCATGTGGGAAACCTGGCAGGAAATGAACGAGCCGGAGAACCGCCGCTCGTTGCGCGAATGGCTGCACGACAGCCAAATGGATCTGCACGACGTTCACACCCAGTACGCTCACGGCATGCTGGATCTGACCAAGCGCGCCTGGGCCGAGCAGCTGTATCTGAACATCTGCAACAAGATCCAGCAGCAGCTTGATCCAAGCAACCGTGCGCACCGTCCGATCATCGACGAACTGCAAGAGCGTATGGCAGACAAGTTCTACGTCAACTTCTCGCTGTTCCAGTCCATGCCGGACGCCTGGGGTATCGATCAACTGTTCCCGGTGCTGCCGCTGGAAGGGCTGGATAAGCCGCCGGAAGGCCGCGCGGTGCTGCTGGACATCACCTGTGACTCCGACGGTACTATCGATCACTACATCGACGGCGACGGCGTGGCGACCACTATGCCAATGCCGCCGTACGATCCGGAAAACCCGCCGGCGCTGGGCTTCTTTATGGTGGGTGCCTACCAGGAAATCCTCGGCAACATGCACAACCTGTTCGGTGATACCGCCTCGGTTGACGTGTTCGTCTTCCCGGACGGTACGGTAGAAACCGAGTTGTCCGACGAAGGCGACACCGTTGCCGACATGCTGGAATACGTGCAGCTCGATCCGATCGCGCTGCTGGCCAAATTCCGCGATCAGGTGAAAGAAACCGATCTGGACGATGAATTGCAGGCGCAGTTCGTAGAAGAGTTCGAAGCCGGTTTGTATGGTTATACTTATCTGGAAGACGAGTAAGTCATAGACCTGTCGGTTTTCAGATTGCCGCCTGTTTGGCGGTAGTCTGAAGTGAATGACCGGATGAAATAATAAATGGGTGCATTTAGCACCCATTTATCTTCTATACTGGCCATTAACGCGGCCTCCACTTCTAAAGTATCAGCTTTGATGAACACCCTCGGCCTTCATAGCCAGAATCTGCATTTCCACCAGAAATGGTGAGTATTTCCTTTGTTGTTAGCTCTCTCATAACGCTTATTTCCTTTCAAGACGTTGATAAAGATAATCCACTGTGATCATAGATACAGGGACATAGATGAGAATGATTTCTAAGGTAATATCATTCAGTGAATCAATTTGAGAACAAAGATAGCCCAGAGGAATAATTAATAAAAAAGTCATAACCTCTAGCGTTACATAAAGCTTTTTATTTTTAATTGTCCGTTTGTGACGTGTTGGCATGATGTTAAACATCGGGTTTATTTATCTCGCTTTTATCTTTATATGTAAGCTCTAATTGTTATTCGTACTGTTAACTTGTCTGGTTTAAATTTATTTTCAAAGTGAGTTTCTTCTTGGGTTTAATATGACAATCACTAAGTCCGTGTATTATTAATAGTATGGCCGGAATTAATTTATATATTGTCGCCTTCAGATAAAGGGATCGAAATCACAAAACTAATCATCGGGAGCTCAATGGATGATGTCAGCTTCCAGGCTCGTGAAGGCGGTAACGGTCACATAGCTGAAGGATGTAGGGTCTATACTTGCTAACGACGAGCAGCCAGGAAGACGATGCGCGGGCTTGAAGCGCGAACCAAATACGGCGATAATCTGCCGCATCAGCAGTAACGAAACAGACATCGTATCAATCCCTTTCTCGTCGGGCTAACGACGCGGGAGGGATTTTTTTTTGCCAACGCCTGGTGATTTTACCGCAGGCGAAACGTTGAAATATGAGGGTTTACAATGAGCACGTTAGGCCATCAGTCCGATAATTCCTTAGTGTCCAACGCCTTTGGTTTCCTGCGCTTTCCGCTGAATTTCATGCCTTATGACAGCGATGCAGAGTGGGTCATCACCGGCATTCCATTCGATATGGCAACCTCCGGCCGCGCCGGTGGCCGTCATGGCCCTGCGGCGATCCGTCAGGTTTCCACCAATCTGGCGTGGGAAGGCAACCGCTGGCCGTGGAGCTTTGATCTGCGCGATCGTCTGAACGTGGTTGACTGCGGCGATATCGTGTTCAACTTCGGCGACGCTCAGGACATGAGCGACAAGCTGCAGGCGCACGCGGAGAAATTGCTGAAGGCCGGCAAACGCATGCTTTCATTCGGCGGTGACCACTTCGTCACGCTGCCGCTGCTGCGTGCGCACGCCAAACATTTCGGCAAACTGGCGCTGGTGCATTTTGACGCCCACACCGACACCTACGCCAACGGCAGTAAATACGACCACGGTACCATGTTCTTCCATGCGCCGAACGAAGGCCTGATTGATCCGAACCGCTCGGTGCAGATCGGTATTCGTACCGAGTTCGATCACGACAACGGTTTCACCGTGCTGGATGCCGCACAGGTTAACGATCGCAGCGTGGACGACCTGTTGACGCAGATCAAACAGATCGTCGGCGATATGCCGGTGTACCTGACCTTCGACATCGACTGTCTGGATCCGGCGTTCGCACCGGGCACCGGCACCCCGGTGATCGGCGGCCTGACCTCCGATCGCGCGCTGAAACTGGTACGCGGCATGCAGTCGCTGAACATCGTCGGCATGGACGTGGTAGAAGTGGCGCCAGCCTATGACCAATCCGAAATCACCGCGCTGGCCGCGGCGACTCTGGGCCTGGAAATGCTGTATCTGCAAGCCGCTAAAAAAACGAAATAAGTTCCTAATAGTATTAACAGGCGGCTATAGGCTGTAAACCGAGTCGTTTGTAACTGTACCATAGAGAAATACACACAACCGGTATCTATATACCCTATGGATTTCAGGTCACAGCTAGGCGCCCAGCTCGCTCATCCCCAGGAGCTTACTTTTGTAAGTGACTGGGGGGAGTGAGTGCAGGTAACAGCGCTGTGGCTTGAAAGACGACGGGTATGGAGAAAACATGCTGACCAAGCCTTCAACACGTCTTAACAAATATATCAGCGAGAGCGGTATCTGCTCCCGCCGCGATGCCGATCGTTATATCGAACAAGGCAACGTTTTTATCAATGGCAAGCGCGTTGCGCTTGGCGATCGAGTGTTTCCAGGGGACGTGGTCAAGGTCAATGGCCAACTGATTGAACCCCGCAACGAAGACAACCTGATCTTCATTGCGCTCAACAAACCGGTGGGGATTGTCAGCACCACGGAAGAGGGCGAGAAAGACAATATTGTCGATTTCGTAAACCACAGCACCCGCATCTTCCCGATCGGCCGTTTGGATAAGGATTCGCAAGGGCTGATCTTCCTGACCAACCACGGCGATCTGGTCAACAAGATCCTGCGCGCAGGCAACGATCACGAGAAAGAATATCGGGTTACGGTCAACAAACCGGTGACCGACGATTTTATCCGTGGCCTGGGGGCCGGCGTGCCGATGCTGGGCACGGTGACTAAAAAGTGCAAGGTAAAGAAAGAAGCGCCTTTTGTCTTTCGCATCGTGCTGGTCCAGGGGCTTAACCGCCAGATCCGCCGCATGTGCGAGCATTTTGGCTATGAGGTTACCAAGCTGGAACGCACTCGCATTATGAATGTCAGCATGGCCGGGCTGCCGCCGGGTGAATGGCGCGATTTAACGGATGACGAACTGGTCGAACTGTTTAAATCGATTGAGGATTCCTCCTCAGAAGCCAAGCCGGCGAAGAAGGCCAAACCTGCGGTGAAAAAACCGGCCGGCAGTGCGCCGAAAAGCGCCGATAAACCCGCCGGCAATGCGGCTGCCCGCAAGCGTTTTGCCCAGCCAGGCCGCAAAAAGAAAGGCCGCTGAGTGGTCAATAATCCCCGTTAGCCACCGCGCCGGGTGATTATTAAATAGCGATAATGAAACGCCCCCGGTCTTGATGATCGGGGGCGTTTTGCTTTATGGGGCTGCTCTCGCCAACAAAAACGACAGAACCCCGTTAACGACTTCTAATATATAAACTCACTATGAAAATCACGCCTGATATCGGTTTTTCATATCGGTGCATTTTTTCGTGATCCTTCCCACACTTGTTACGATAAAACAACCTTTCATTAACATTTGCCACCTTGCTCCCTTGACGAAAGTTTCGCCAGACTTATAGTGAGTGTATTAAATAAGAAACTGAGTTTCATATATGAAACAATCAGATAGAGGATAGAAGCAATGAGCTGGAAGAACGTGTGTGAAGTGTCTCAGGTGAAAGAAGATTTTCCTTTCTCCGCCAACGTGGAAGGGAAAGAAGTCGGGGTGTATCTGATCGACGGCAACTATTACGCGCTGGAAGACGTTTGCCCACATGCTTATGCCTTGCTCAGCCAAGGGTTTGTCGATGACGGCAAGATCGAGTGTCCGTTGCACGAAGCGCTGTTCGACGTGCGTACCGGTCAGTGTCTGCGTGAGCCAGGCGGCCGTGATCTGCAAACCTATCCCACCCGGGTGATAGACAATCAAATCCAAATCACCTTTATTGCGGAGGAGTAATCATGCAGCACATCACCGATTTCAATCCCTGGCTGCCGGACACCCAACAGGTAATCCCGGCACGCGTTGGCGGCAACGGTCAGATCCACCAACCTGGCCAATTCCAAAACGTCATCTGGCAGAACCGCAGCCGGGTACCGGACGGTTTCGAGACCGCACTGGTCGCGGCGCTGGAAG
Organism: Serratia sp. TSA_198.1; assembly: GCF_052686505.1. Lineage (NCBI taxonomy): Bacteria > Pseudomonadati > Pseudomonadota > Gammaproteobacteria > Enterobacterales > Yersiniaceae > Serratia > Serratia sp. TSA_198.1. The sequence goes on along the minus strand of NZ_JBQZFP010000008.1, from coordinate 13,535 downwards.
AGATCTTCGAGCAGGGTGCGGAAGAGCTTGAGCAGATCGTCAGCGCGCTGAACCAGCGCCGTCTGTTTGATCGCAGCGGCCAGCCGTGGAATGAGGCGGCGTTCCGCGAATTCCTTCACGTTAACGGTTACTGAGCAGCCCGGGAGAAGGCAATGACAGCAAACACAACATCCTCCGCACAGACTTTGCAGGACTATCTCGATCAGGGGCTGCGCGGCATGTGGTACCCGGTGCTGGCCAGTTGGGAAGTGGGCAATAATCCGGTAGGCATTACGCGTCTTGAGCAGCAGATTGTGGTGTGGCGCGACGCTGAAGGCGCGATCCACGCGCTGGAAGATCGTTGCCCGCATCGCGGCGCACGGCTTTCGATGGGCTGGAATCTGGGCGATCGCATCGCCTGCTGGTATCACGGCGTGGAGGTCGGTGGCGACGGTACGGTCAAAGACGTGCCTGCAGTCGATCGCTGCCCGCTGGTGGGGCAGAAATGCCTGCGTTCTTATCCGGCCAAAGAGGCTTACGGCGCCGTGTTCCTTTATTTCGGCATCACCGCCGACGAAGCGCCGCCGGAATTGACTTTCCCGCAGGAATTGGCGGACGAGGCGGCTTACAGCAACTTCCTGTGTACCGCCAGTTGGGACTGCAACTATCAATACGCCTTGGAAAACGTCATGGATCCCATGCACGGCACCTACCTGCATTCCTCTTCGCATTCGATGGCGGAAGGGGATCGCAAGGCGGACATGGCGCTGGAGCCGACCGATACCGGGTTCATCTTTAAGAAGAATGGCCAGATTGGCGTCAACTTTGACTGGGTAGAGTTCGGCAGCAGCGGAGCCTACTGGATGCGGCTGTCGATCCCATACAAAAAACGCTTTGGGCCGGGCGGTCACTTCTGGATCATCGGCATGGTGGTGCCGGAAGATAAAGATCATTGCCGGGTATTCTTCTGGCGTATCCGCAAGGTCAAAGACTGGCAGCGCGACATCTGGCGCTTTATGTACCGCAACCGCCTGGAAGCACTGCATTGGGACGTACTGGAACAAGATCGCATCGTGCTGGAGAACATGGCGCCAAACGCGCGTGGCCGTGAATATTTGTATCAGCATGACGTCGGCCTTTCTCGCCTGCGCCGCATGATGCAGAAAGAGGCGCAAAAACAACTGACGATGCTCGCTGAACAGGAGGCCGCGCAGTGAACGGCCTGCTGGCGGGAAAACGCATTGTGGTGACCGGCGCGGCGCGCGGTCTGGGCCGTAGCTTTGCCGGGGCCATCGCCCAGGCGGGTGGTCGGGTGGTGATGTGCGATATTCTGGCGGATGAACTGGCGGACAGCGCCGCCGGCCTGCGTGAGCAGGGAGCCGAAGTGGAAACGCAGGTTATCGATCTGGCGTCGCCGGCCTCGATCACCGCTACGTTCAGCGCCATTGCCGAAGGCGGTACGATCGACGGGCTGGTGAACAACGCGGCGCTGGCGACCGGCGTCGGCGGTAAAACCATGATGGAATACGATATTGATCTGTGGGATCGGGTCATGCAGGTTAACGTGCGCGGCACTTGGTTGGTGAGCCAGGCCGCGGTACCGCTGCTGGCGCAAAACCCGCATGCCAAGATCGTCAACGTGGCTTCGGATACCGCGCTGTGGGGCGCACCGCGCTTGATGGCCTATGTGGCCAGCAAAGGGGCGATTATCTCGATGACCCGCTCGATGGCGCGTGAACTGGGCCCGCAGGGGATTTGCGTTAATGCTATCGCGCCGGGCCTGACGCGGGTAGAAGCTACCGAATATGTGCCCGCCGAGCGCCACCAGCTGTACGAACAGGGCCGGGCGCTGGCCGGGGCGCAACATCCTGACGACGTGAACGGCACGGTGCTTTATCTGCTGTCGCCGCTGGCGAACTTCGTGACCGGTCAACTGTTGCCGGTCAACGGCGGCTTTGTCTTTAACTAATCTACATTTTATTAGCCAGGAGCAGCACATGGCAGACGATCAAGCGTGTAAATATCTGATCCCGGGGCTGGATCGCGGGTTGCAGCTGCTGCTGGCGTTTGGCGAGCAGCACAAGGAAATGACCTTTGCAGAATTACATCGCCTGGTCGATATGCCGAAGGCGACCGCCTACCGCGTGGTGCAAACGCTGGAACATCTGGGTTTTCTGGAGCGTAACCCGCGCACCAACACCTTTGCACTGGGCATCAAGGTGCTGCGGCTCGGTTTTGAATATATCGCCTCGCTGGATGTGGCGCAGGCCGGCCAACCGGTGATCGAACAGCTGCGCGACCGCAGCCAATGCAGCAGTCACCTGGCGATCCGCGATGAGCGCGATGTGATCTACATCGCCCGCGTCAGCGCCGCCGGTTCGCAAATCAATCAGGTCAGCGTCGGCACTCGCCTGCCGGTGCACCAGACTTCGCTCGGCCGCATGCTGCTGACCAGCGCCACCCGCGAAGAGTTCGAACTGTTGTACCCGCAAGAACAATTGCCGGGCAGCGGGCCGGGCACCCCGGCGGATCGTGAAACCTTGTGGCAAATGGTTCAGCAGGACAAAGCGCGCGGCTATGTGATCGGCGAATCGTTTTTCCGCCACGGCATTTCTTCGATCGTCTATCCGATCTTCAACCGCGAGCAGCGGGTTGAGGCTGTGGTCAGCATTATGGTGCCGTTCGATGAGATCCCGAAAGCGGATCGCGAACGGTTGCGCAAGGAGGTGCGGGATGCCGCAGAGAAAATCTCCGGCTTCCTGGGCGCACCGCCGCAGGCAAACGTCGGTTAACTGACGACACCGACTCTTTTACTCAGGCAGGGATAAGGTCCACACCAATCAGGGGCCGGGGTTCGATCATGCCTGAAAAACGCATTCAGCGAGAACGTGAGGCACAATAATGAGCGTAATCGGAATCGAAAAACTGGAATTTGGCGTCGAAGATCTGCCAACTTGCGAAAAGTTCATGCAGGACTTCGGCCTGCAGGCGGCGCAGCAGCATTGGGGGGAACGCCAGCGCGAATTCACTACCCTGAGCGGTGCGCGCGTGGTGTTGCATCCGTTGCAAAGCGAAGCATTGCCGGCGGCATTTGAGGGCGGGTCCACTCTGCGCCGGATGACCTGGGGCGTCGGCAGCCCAAGCGAATTGGCGACCCTGGCGCTGTTGTTGGCGCAGATGCCGGGTTTCCGCCAGGTGGGGGAAGAGCTGGAGTGCCGCGATCCGAACGGCATGACGCTGCGCTTTAGCGTCAGCCAACAGCGCGATGTCGAGTTGCCGGTATCGCCGATCAACCAATGGGGTGACGTGCGCCGCATCGATCAGCCCAGCCCAGTATATGCGCAGGCGCAACCGATCAACATCGGCCACGTGGTGTTCTTCGTCGAGGATCTTGCCGCCACCGAAAAATTTTACCGTGAAGCGCTGGGTTTTCAGGTGTCGGATCGTTATATCGACCGCGCGGTGTTCCTGCGGACCCAGGCGCGCGGCGGCCATCACAATCTGTTCCTGCTGAAACTGCCTAATCGCCCGCGTGGCCTCAATCACGTGGCCTTTACCGTGCGCGATATCCACGAGGTGATCGGTGGCGGCATCGCCATGAACAAAGAGAAGTGGAGCACGTTCATCGGCCCTGGTCGCCACCCGATTTCCTCGGCCTATTTCTGGTACGTCAACAGCCCGACCGGCGGCGCATTCGAGTACTACACCAACGACGATTACCTGACCGAAAACTGGCAACCGCGCGAATTGGAGCACTCACTGGTGTCGTTCACCGAGTGGGCGGTGGAAGGCGGTATCGACCACGACACGCGTCGCCAGCAGAAAAAACCGGAGGCGCTATGAGCCAGCCAGTGCAGGCGGGCATCGTGATTATCGGCGGCGGGCAGGCCGGCGGTTGGGCGGCGAAAACGCTGCGCGATCGGGGTTACGCGGGCCGGCTGACGGTGATCAGCGACGAACCCTATGATTTTTACGAACGCCCGCCGCTTTCCAAGGCGGCGTTGCTGGACGGCAATGCGCCGCTCAGTAGGCTATTCAGCGAACAGGTGGTCGCGGGGTTGAACATCGACTGGTGTCGCCCGTTGCGTGCCGAAGCCATTGATGGGCAGCAGCAAATCGTCACGCTCAGCGACGGGCGGCAGTTGCAGTTTGATCAACTGTTGATCGCCACCGGCGGCCGGCCACGCCTGCCGGACGCCCGTTGGGCCAGCCATCCGCGGGTGATGACGCTGCGCTCCTGGGACGATGCGGCAAAACTGCGCCAGGCGTTGCAAGGGTGTCGCCAGTTGGCGATCGTCGGCGGCGGCTGGATTGGGCTGGAGATCGCCGCTTCCGCCCGGCGGCTCGGTGCCGAGGTGACGGTGTTTGAGCGCCAGCCCGCGTTATGCATGCGCAGCGTAGGCGCGGATGTTTCACAGGCGTTGCTCGAGCTGCATCAGCAGCAGGGCGTAACGGTACGCTGCGGCTGCGGCGAGATCTCGCTGGAAGATCGCGACGGCGCTGCGTGGATCGGCAGTGAAAGCAGCGATCCTCAGGCTTTCGATCTGGTGGTCGTGGGGATCGGCGTCGAACTTAACCTCGAGCTGGCTCACAGTGCCGGGCTGAAGGTCGACGCCGGTATCGTGATCGACGGCCAGGGGCGCACCAGCCACCCGGCCATTTTCGCCGCCGGCGATGTGGCGCGCCACCCGACGCTTGGCCTGTGCCTGCAGTCCTGGGCCTATGCGCAGAACCAGGCGATCAGCACCGCTTGTGCGATGCTGGATGCCTTTGCCGCCCCTTACAACGATGTGGCCTGGCTGTGGTCGGATCAATACGACACCAATATTCAGATCCTCGGCGTGCCGATCGGCGGGGTGCATCACGTGGTGCGCCGCACGCCGCAGTCGCAGGTGTTCTTTACGCTCAACGCCGACCGGCAACTGGTGCAGATGGTGGCGTTTAACGACGCGCGCACCATCAAGCTGGGCAAACGCTGGCTGGCCGGCGGGCGGGTGCTGGAGCCGCAGCAGTTGGCGGACGCGGAATTTTCTCTGATGGCGTTGAAATAACGCCCGAACCTCGGGAGCGTTTTATGACTACGCAAGACATTGACGCCCGCGCTGGACGGGTGGGGGATACCGTTGCCGAAAATCCGCAGCAACGGGTGCGCTGGTCGGTGCCGATCGCGCTGTTCGCCTGCGTGCTGCTGGCGTTTTTCGACAAGATCAGCATTGCGGCGCTGTTTTCCGACAGCGAGTTCCAGCAGGCGCTGGGCATCAGTTTTGATCCGGCGCGGCTCGGCTTGCTGATGAGTGCGTTTTTGTTCTCTTACGGCATATCTTCCATGCTGTTGAGCGGCATTGGCGACCGGCTGAATCCGGTTAAGGTGCTGATCGGCATGATGGTGGTGTGGGGCGTGCTGATGGTGTTGATGGGGTTGTCCCGTTCTTATCACACCATGATGACGCTGCGCATCCTGCTCGGCATCGCGGAAGGGCCGCTGTTGCCGATGGCATACGCCATTATCCGCCAGGCTTTCCCGCAGCGGTTGCAGGCTCGCGCCACCATGTTATGGCTGCTTGGTACGCCGCTGGGGGCCGCACTCGGTTTCCCGGTCACGCTGTATATCCTCAATACCTTCGATTGGCAGACCACCTTCTTCTTTATGGCGTTTCTGACGCTGCCGGTGATGCTGTTGGTGCTGTTTGGCATGCGTCATCTGAACGTGGCGCGCCCGGCAGCCAAAACCGATGCGCAACCTGTGGCGGCGGAGCGTAAACAGCAGCGCCGGGAACTGTTGCGCAATCCGCATTTCTGGATGATCTGCCTGTTTAATATCGCCTTCCTGACCTACCTGTGGGGGATGAACGGCTGGCTGCCCAGCTACCTGATCAAGGGGAAAGGCATCCATCTGGAACATGCCGGTTACCTGTCTTCGTTGCCGTTTATCGCCATGCTGCTCGGCGAGGTGGTCGGTGCCTGGCTGTCGGACAAGCTGGATCGTCGCGCGCTGGCCTGCTTTGTCTCGCTGTGCGGCGCCGGGCTGGGGTTGGCCGTGGTATTGCATCTGCAGGGCACCTACAGCGTGATTGCCGCGATGGCCTTCAGCACCTTTATGTGGGGCGCCGGTGCGCCGAACATCTTTGCGCTGCTGGCGAAAGCCACCAGCAGCAAGGTCAGCGCCACCGCAGGCGGTATTTTTAACGGATTGGGCAATTTTGCCGGCGCGTTGGCGCCGGTGCTGATGGGGGCGCTGATCGCCGCCAGCGGCAACATGGATAACGGCCTGCTGTTCCTGGTGGTGATGGCCTTCATCGGCTGCATCATCCTGCTGCCGTTGCTGAAAAAATACTGATTTATCTATGGCTACAGAGGAGTGACAACATGTCCCAGGTTGAGAAACAAGCCGGCGTCAAGCCGCAGGATCAGTCGATAGAGAATTGGGTGGAATCGCGTATCGCCCGCTTTGAAGGCCGTAAATATGACTGGAATGCGTTGAAGTTCCAGGCCGACTACGACCCGAAATACCGTCGTGCGCAGATGCGTTACATCGGCACAGGTGCTACCGGGGTGGTTAACGACACCAACACCATTCCGGCGGGAAACTTCACCTTCTCCACCATGGTGCTGCCGTCAAAATGCGAAGGGCCGCTGCACCTGCACGACGACGTGGAAGAGGTGTTCTTTATGCTCAAAGGCAGCATCACGCTGATGATCCAGGACGGTACGGAATACTACGAAACCAAGCTGAAAGAGCGCGATCTGATCTCGGTGCCGGCCGGTGTCTACCGTGGGTTGTTCAACCACGGCGAGGAAGAGGCGCTGATGTGCGTGATGCTTGGCACGGCCAAACCGGAAACGCCGACCTACCCGGCCGATCACCCGTTATCCAAAGTGAAGCGTAACTGATGAACGGCCTGGCACAACGTCAGCAGCGGCGCTGCGGGGGGTACTCCCTCAGTTGGCGCGAAGCGGGACAGGGCCGGCCGGTGGTGTTGCTGCACGGCATCAGCTCAGGCTCAGCTTCGTGGATCAAGCAGTTTAACGACGCTGGGTTGACCGACGGCCACCGTCTGCTGGCCTGGGACGCTCCCGGCTATGGTGGCAGCCTGCCGCTGGCCTCCGCTGAGCCGGACGCTGCCGCCTATGCCGCTGCGCTGGCCGCGCTGGTGGCCGAACTGGGGCTGGAGCAGCCGCTGATTGTTGGCCACTCGCTCGGCGCGTTGATCGCCAGCGCCTATGCCGCAGGTTATCCGGACGGGTTGTGTGGGCTGGTGTTGGCGGACCCCGCACAGGGCTATGCCACGGCGCCGGAGGAAAAACGCCGACAGGTTTACAGCCAGCGTAAACAGATGATTGAAACGTTGGGGCCGCTGGGCTACGGCGAACAGCGGGCGGCTGCGCTGCTGAGTGACGAGGCGTCGGAACAGGATATCGCCTGGGTGCGCAACGGCATGCAGCAGCTCGATCCCGAGGGCTTCCTCAGCGCCGCCTGGATGCTGGCCCACGAGGATATCGGCCGCTATTTGACGCGTTATCGCGGCCCGCTGGAAGTGTGGTGCGGTGATAAAGACCGCATCACGCCCCCCGAGGCGGCCGCGAGGCTGGCGCAACAGCATGACGCGCCGCTGCGCCTGATTGACGGCGCGGGGCATGCCAGCTATCTCGAGGCGCCTGTGCTGTTTAACCGCTATCTGCAGGATTTTACGGGAGCAATTCAACCATGAATTTTCAGCTTGAGGATCGGGTCGCGGTCGTCACCGGCGGCTCGTCGGGCATTGGCTTCGAAACCCTGCGTCTGCTGCTGGCTGAAGGGGCGAAGGTGGCGTTTTGCGGCCGCAATGCGGACAAACTGGCCGGCGCGGCAGCCAGCCTGCGCAATGAATTCCCGCAGGCGCAAGTGCTGGCGCTGTGCTGCGACGTGCTCGATGAGCTGCAGGTGGCGCAGTTCGCTGAACGGGTGGCCGCGCATTTCGGCGGCGTTGATCTGCTGATCAATAACGCCGGTCAGGGATTCGTCGCCCATTTTGACCAAACGCCGCGCGCCGCCTGGCTGCATGAGGCGGAGCTGAAGCTGTTCGGCGTGATTAACCCGGTACAGGCGTTTCTACCGGCTTTGGAGCGCTCGGACATTGCCTCAATCACCTGTGTGAATTCGCTGCTGGCGCTGCAGCCGGAAGAACACATGATCGCCACCTCGGCGGCGCGCGCCGCGCTGTTAAACCTGACGCTGACGCTGTCGAAAGAGCTGGTGGAGAAGGGCATTCGCGTTAATTCGATTCTGCTGGGCATGGTCGAGTCCGGCCAGTGGCGGCGGCGTTTCGAGGAGCGCAGCGACAAGGATCAAAGTTGGGAACAATGGACGGCGGCGATCGCCGAACGGCGCGGCATTCCGATGAAACGCCTCGGTAAGCCGCAGGAACCGGCGCGGGCGTTGCTGTTCCTTGCCTCGCCGTTAGCGTCCTTTACCACCGGTGCGGCGCTCGACGTCTCCGGCGGATTTAACCGCCATCTGTAATGGCTGGGAGCTGAAAAATGAAGAACATCATGATGATTGGCTACGGCGCGATGGCGAAGGAAGTGCTTTCCCGCCTGCCGGAGGGCGTCTGCGTCGGCTGGATTGTGGCGCGCGCGGCCCATCATGCGGCTATCAATAGTGCTTTCGACGGCAAAGTGCAGGCCTTGACGCACCCGGATCACTGTACCGGGCAGCCGGATCTGGTGCTGGAGTGCGCCAGCCAGCAGGCGGTGGCGGAGTTTGGCGAGGCGGTGGTGAAACGCGGCTGGTCGTTGGCGGTGATCTCTACCGGTGCGCTGGCGGATGCGGCGCTGCAACTCAGGTTGCAGCAGGCCGGTCGGCAATATCAGGGGCGGGTGATTGTGCTGTCCGGTGCGGTGGCGGGCATGGACGGGTTGGCGTCGGCGCGCGAGGGCGGGCTGGACAGCGTCACCTATCAGGCCAGTAAAAGCCCCGCCAGTTGGCGCGGCAGCCTGGCAGAAAAACTGATCGACCTCGATACGGTCAGCGAGGCGCGGGTGTTCTTTGAAGGCTCGGCACGCGAAGCGGCGCGGCTGTTTCCGGCTAATGCCAACGTGGCGGCGACCATCGCGCTGAACGGGCTGGGTATGGACGCTACGCGGGTGCGATTGCAGGTCGATCCGCATACCCGGCGCAATACTCACCGGCTGCAGGTGCGCGGCAGCTTCGGTGAGTTCCATATAGAGCTGAGCGGCAACCCGCTGGCGAGCAATCCCAAGACATCAACCCTGGCGGCGCTGAGTGCGGTACAAGCCTGTCGCCGTCTGATCGACGGTGGCTTTATTGCCTGAACGGCAGGAGCGGAGCATGGAAAAGTTAAAGATTTTTGTGGCTGGGCGCTGGTGCGAAGGCCGGGGCGATGAAATGGCCTCGGTATTCCCGGCCGACGGCAGCATCAATGCGCGGCTGAATGCCGCCAGCGTTGAGGACGTGAATGAGGCGGTGGAAGCGGCGGAGCGCGCCTGGCGCGCCCCCGAGTGGCGCGGGCTGGTGCCGCACCAGCGCGCCTCGATCCTCTATCGCGTCAGCAACCTGATTCTGGCGCAGCAGGAACAGCTGGCGCAGTTGCAAACCCGCGACAACGGCAAGCCGTTGGCGGAAACCCGTGGTCTGGTGGCCAGCGCGGCAGCCACTGCCCGCTATTTCGCCGCCGCCTGCGAAGTGCTGGAGGGCGAGCTGCCCACCCAGCGCAGCGCCGAAGTGATGACCCTGAGCCAGTATCAGCCGATGGGCGTTATCGCCGCCATCACGCCGTGGAACTCGCCTATTGCCAGTGAAATGCAAAAGGTGGCCCCGGCGCTGGCCGCGGGCAATGCGGTGATCCTCAAGCCGGCCGAAGCCACGCCGCTGATGGCGCTAAAACTGGCGGAGCTGTTCGAACAGGCGGGGCTGCCTGCCGGGCTGCTCAGCGTGCTGCCGGGCAAAGGCTCGGTGATTGGCGAAGCGCTGGCGCGTCATCCGTTGGTGAAAAAGATTTCCTTTACCGGCGGCACCAGTACCGGCCGCCATCTGGCGCATATTGCCGCTGAAAAACTGATCCCCACCTCGCTGGAACTGGGCGGCAAGTCGCCGACCATCGTGTTGGAAGACGCTGATCTGGAACAGGCGGCGCGCGGGATTTGTTACGGCATTTTCAGCTCAGCCGGGCAGGCGTGCATCGCCGGTTCGCGGTTGTTTGTACAGCGTTCGCTGTACCAGCCTCTGCTGGCGCGCCTGAGTGAGCTGGCGGCGGGATTGCGGGTGGGCAACCCGCTGACGCCGGGGGTGCATCTTGGTCCGCTGATTAACGACAAACATCGCCAGAGCGTGGCGGACTATGTGGCGCTGGCGCAGCAAGAGGGCGGGCGGGTCGTGATTGGCGGCGAAGCACCGGCCGATCCGCTGCTGGCGGGCGGCAGCTATTACCTGCCGACGATTATCGACGGGTTGAGCAACAGCGCCCGCGCTTGCCAGGAAGAGATCTTTGGCCCGGTGCTGGTGGCGCTGCCGTTCGACGACGAACAGCAGTTGATCGAACAGGCCAATGACTCGGTGTACGGCTTGGCGGCCGGGATCTGGAGCCGTGACTTCCCACGGGCAATGGCGCTGGCGGAGCAATTGGAAACCGGCACGGTGTGGATCAATACCTACAAAACATTTTCTATTTCTACGCCTTTCGGCGGTTTCAAAGAGAGCGGTCTGGGCCGCGAAAAGGGCCTGCACGGCATCAAAGCCTACATGCAGCAGAAAAGCTTGTATCTGGCGCTGAGCCATCAGGTGAACCGCTGGAGCGATTAGCTTTGGTCGACGGTGCGTACCCCTATAACGAACATAATGAGAAGGCAGATGATGAGCGATAAAATAACGGTTGGTGAAGCGATAGCCCGGACGCTGGAGCAATACGAGGTGTCGGCGATGTACGGCATCATTTCGATCCACAATCTGCCGATTGCCGATGCGGTGGGGCAGCGCGGAAAAATCCGCTTCGTACCGGCACGCGGCGAAGCGGGGGCGGTCACCATGGCCGACGCTCACGGGCGCTTTTCCGGCCTGGGCGTGGCGCTGACCAGCACCGGCGCAGGGGCCGGCAATGCGGTCGGCGCGATGATCGAGGCGTTAAACGCCAACACGCCGCTGCTGCACATTACCGGCCAGGTGGAAAAAGCATATCTGGATGCCGACGCCGGGTTTATTCATGAAACCCGCGATCAGCTCGGTTTCCTGCGCGCCTGTTCCAAGCGCGCTTACCGGGTGAATTCCCCGGAGCAGGCGGTGGCGGTGATCCAGCGGGCGATCCTGGATGCGCAGACCCTGCCTTGCGGCCCGGTGGCGGTAGAGATCCCGATCGATATTCAAAGCAGCCTGGTGTCCAGTTCGGTGCTGAGTCGGCCGTTAGCGCCCGCGCCACTGCCGCCGGCGGATGATGAGGCGGTAGAACGTCTGTATCAGCGGGTGAAAAGTGCCAAACGGCCGCTGTTGTGGCTGGGGGGCGGGGCGCTTGCCTGCAGCGATGCGGTGCGCAAGCTGGCCGACGCCGGTGTGGCGGTGATCTCCAGCACCCACGGACGCGGCATTCTGCCGGACAGCCATCCGCGTAGCCTGAGGGCGTTTCATAATTCGCCGAGCATTGAGGCGATCCTGACGCAGTGCGATCTGACGCTGGTGGCCGGTTCGCGCCTGCGCAGCAACGAAACCCGCACCTGGACGTTGCCGCTGCCGCGCCCGTTGGTGCAGATTGATATCGATCCGGCGGCGGGCAACCGCAACTATCTGGCCGATGAGCAAATCAACGGCGACTGCGCCGCATTGCTTAACGCGCTGGCCACCCGGTTGGGCCCGTGCGAGAAGGTGAATGCCGACTGGGATGCCGAGATCGCCTCTGCGGTGCGGCAGGCGGAAAGCGCGTTGCGCGAGCAGTCGGGAGAATATGCCAAACTGAACGACGCCATTGCCGCCGCGTTGCCGCAGGATGGGCTGTTGGTGCGCGATATCACCGTGTCCGGCAGCGTATGGGGCAGCCGTTTGTTCCGCGCGATTTCGCCGCTTTGCAACATTCACTCGTTGGCCGGGGCGATCGGCATGGGCCTGCCGATGGCGATCGGCACCGCGATCGCTAACCCGCAGCGCAAGGTGGTTGGGCTGGTGGGCGACGGCGGGCTGGCGTTGGGGCTGGGAGAACTGGCGACGATGGCGCAGGAGCAGGCCAATATCACGCTGCTTATCATGAACGACGGCGGGTATGGCGTGATGCGCGGTATTCAGGATAAATACTTCGCCGGCCGCCAGTATTACAACGAGCTGCATACCCCGGCGTTTACGCTGGTCGCCGAGGCGATGGGGTTGAAGGCCTGGAAGGTGGACAGTGCGGCGCAGTTCAAGGGCGTGCTGGCGGAAGCGATTAACTATCCGGGGCCGTCGGTGGTGGAGGTGGATATGAACAGTATCGGGCCGCTGACCTTCGCCGGGCCGCCGCAGAAGTCGTTGTATTAAGAGATAAAAAATGCCCGGCGGACGCCGGGCTTTGAGGTTTACTTGCCTGCCGCGATGCGGTCGCGAATATGCTGCGCACGCTCTTCGGAGGCCGGGTGATCGTCGAACATGCTGCTTTGACGACCGGCTTCCATTTTCGCCAGTTTTTCAAAGCTGGTGACCAGGCCGTTAGGATCGATACCGCGTTTTTTCAGCAGATCGAACGAATAATCGTCCGCTTCGCTTTCCTGTTTCTGCGAGAACTGGGCGTTAACCAGTTTTTCGCCCACATCCGCCAGTTGTGATTGCGACAGCGAACCTATGATGCCGCCGGTTGAGGATGCCGCAGTGCGCAGCGCCACAGTGCCGTAAGCGACCTGCATCGCCTTGCGGGTATGGCCCAGCGCCACGTGGCCCATTTCATGGCCCAGCACGCCTTCCACTTCGTTGTCGGTCATCATGTCCATCAGCCCGCTGTAAACGCGGATACAGCCGTTGGCCATCGCCCAGGCGTTCACGTCTTTGGTGACGTAAACCTTGTAGTTGGCCGGCGTGCCGTTGATATTATCTCCCAGCGCCGCCGCGATTTTGTTCAGACGTTTGGCGTAGGTGCTGTCGGCAGGCGCGATTTGTGCCTTGCTGTCCATCTCTGCGCAGGATTTAACACTCAGGGTTTTTACGTCGTCATTGCTCAGCGTTGCCGCCTGAAACGCCTGCGCCCCAGACTGCATCAGCGTATCGGTATTCAGGTTTTGACAGCCGCTCACCAAAGTGGCAATGCTTAATGCAATCAAAGAGGTACGAATCTTCATAAGGCCATCTTCCTGTAATGGTAACAAGGGGGAGTGCGATTGTAGTTTAGGGGGAAATCTTGTCGCATGAGACTAGTGTACGTCAGCAATCGGGAGAATAGTGTTATTCCGAAAAAACGGCCGATCGTGCTAATAAGTTGTGAACTCGCTCTCATTTGGCATTAGGGATTGCCGTTTTAATGCTGAGTCTGAGAAAATAGAAAACTTGACTGATTTTTTAATCCGACCTGGAGTAAAACATGTCCTCTCGTAAAGAGCTTGCCAACGCCATCCGC
>NZ_JBQZFP010000007.1:0-236507 GCF_052686505.1 Serratia sp. TSA_198.1 | reverse complement strand
TAAATTATGCCTGCTAATTTTAGCAGGCATAATGTTAAGCGAGATTTAGGGGCGTAGCTCAGTTGGTAGAGCACCGGTCTCCAAAACCGGGTGTCGCGAGTTCGAGTCTCTCCGCCCCTGCCATATTGAAAACCCTTCGCGAAAGCGAAGGGTTTTTTTTGCTTTCTACATTTTCTAAATTTTCGCTACCCCTCTGAAAAGTTGCTTAAAAACCCCTCTGAAATCGTTCCCAATTTAGACATTTTTAGCTGAATCCATGTACAAAATGGTTGTTCTACCGCGATGTGATGCTGCTCATTATTCCTGCCTGATTTTCAACTACAACTAAGTAGCGCCCAACCTTTTGGCCGCCAACTCCACCAGAAAAATAGGCAGCATATACAACAACGACTACCCCTGTCGGAGGGAGTCACATCCCTGGGCAAAGCGAGGAGAACAACATGGTTAAACGTCTGCTGTTAGCGGCCGCCATTACTGGCGCATTGATCGGTTCGGCACAGGCAGCACCGCTGGTCGTCGGCTTTTCTCAAATTGGTTCTGAATCGGGCTGGCGCTCGGCGGAAACCAAAGTATCGAAACAAGAAGCGGAAAAGCGCGGAATTACGCTGAAAATCGCCGATGCGCAGCAAAAACAGGAAAATCAGATCAAAGCGGTCAGATCTTTTATTGCCCAGGGCGTTGACGCTATTTTTATTGCGCCAGTTGTCGCTACCGGCTGGACCCCGGTACTGCAAGAGGCGAAAGAGGCCAAAATCCCGGTATTCCTGCTCGATAGGATGATCGAAGTGAACGATCCCTCGCTGTATACCGCGGCTGTGGCATCGGACAGTGTGCATGAAGGCAAAGTTGCGGGGGAGTGGCTGGTCAAAGAGGTAGCCGGTAAGCCTTGTAACGTAGTGGAACTGCAAGGCACCGTGGGCGCCAGCGTCGCAATCAACCGCAAGAAAGGCTTTGCTGACGGTATCGCCAGCGCCGCCAACGTCAAAATTATCCGTTCGCAATCCGGCGACTTCACCCGCAGCAAGGGTAAAGAAGTGATGGAAAGCTTCATCAAGGCCGAGCAGAACGGCAAAAATATCTGCGCCGTATACGCTCACAACGACGATATGGCGATAGGTGCCATTCAGGCGATCAAAGAAGCCGGCTTGAAACCAGGCTCACAAATTAAAATCGTCTCCATTGACGGTGTTCCCGATATCTTCAAAGCGATGATCAATGGCGAGGCCAATGCGTCGGTCGAACTGACACCGAATATGGCTGGCCCTGCGTTCGACGCGCTGTTGGCGATGAAAAAAGACGGAACGCAACCCGCGAAGTTTATTCAGACCGAATCGAAACTGCTGCAGCCTGATACCGCAAAACAGGAATTCGAGCTGAAGAAAAGCATGGGTTATTAATCCACTCACCGACGGGACAAAAGATGGCCGCATCGCAGACCACGTTATTGGCGATTAAGGGATTATCCGTCGAGTTTCCTGGCGTAAAGGCGCTGGAAGAGGTTGATTTCACGCTACAGCGCGGAGAGATCATGGCGCTGTTGGGTGAAAACGGCGCGGGAAAATCCACGCTAATCAAAGCGCTGACCGGGGTTTATCAGCGTTCCGCCGGTGAAATTCTGCTGGAGGGCAAAGCCATTGCGCCGCAAAGCACCGCGCAAGCGCAGGCGCTGGGGATTGGTACGGTTTATCAGGAAGTTAACCTGCTGGCGAATATCTCGGTGGCCGCCAATTTGTTTATCGGCCGCGAACCTACCCGTTTCGGCCTGGTCGATCAAAAAACCATGCTGCGGCGGGCCCAGCAACTTTTGCTGGGTTATGGGTTGCAGTTGGATGCCAGCCAGCCATTAGGCAATTATTCGATTGCGATCCAGCAGATTGTCGCTATCGCACGGGCGGTCGATCTTTCAGCCAAAGTCCTGATCCTGGATGAACCTACTGCGAGCCTGGATGCTAAAGAAGTCACCATGCTGCTGGATATTCTCAGTCAACTGCGATCGCAGGGTATAGGCATGATCTTTGTCACCCATTTCCTCGATCAGGTTTACCGCATCAGCGATCGCATTACCGTGCTGCGCAACGGTAGGTTGGTGGGTACCAAGCCTGCCAACAACTTGCCACGGCTGGAGCTGGTCCAGATGATGCTCGGTCACGCCTTTGACGAGTCGTTGCTCAAGCGGGGCGAGCATGTGCCGACGGATGCGTCTCCGCTGGTCGAATTTAACGGCTACGGGCGTCGTGGCATGGTTGAACCCTTCGATCTGAGAATAAGGCCGGGTGAGATTGTCGGATTGGCAGGCCTGCTCGGTTCGGGGCGTACCGAAACGGCCCAACTGATATTTGGCATCAAATCGCATGATAGCGGTAGTGCGAAAGTGGAGGGCCGCGCGGTGAATATTCGTACGCCGCGCAAAGCTGCCAGTCTCGGCTTCGGTTATTGCCCGGAGGATCGTAAAACCGACGGAATTATCGGTGCTGCGACGGTGCGAGAAAATATCATTCTGGCTCTGCAGGCTCAGCGCGGCTGGTTAAAGCCGCTCTCGCTACGAGAGCAAACCCGCATTGCCGAGTGTTTTATCCAATTATTGGGCATTCGCACGCCGGGTCCGGAGCAACAGATCCAATACCTGTCCGGAGGGAATCAGCAGAAGGTGCTGCTGTCGCGTTGGTTGGCAACCAAACCCCGTTTTCTGATCCTGGATGAACCGACGCGCGGGATTGACGTTGGTGCGCATGCAGAAATTATCCGGCTGATTGAAAGGTTGTGTGATGAAGGATTAGCGCTGCTGGTGATCTCTTCTGAGCTGGAGGAATTGGCGGGATATGCCGACCGCATCGTGGTATTGCGCGACAGAAAACACGTTACGCAGCTTGAGCATACGGCTATTACGGTACCTGCGATTATGCAGGCTATTGCTGTGCAACAGGGGGCAGGATGAACCACAGGAGCTTCTCCATGACCGGTGGACCACGCAAAGTCAAATGGGTATTCCCGGCCGGGGCGACGCAGTTGGGAGCGTTGGCGGCGATTTTGCTGATCGACAGCCTGGTCGCCCCGAATTTCTTTTCCATTCACGTTCAGGATGGTCGTCTGTTTGGCAGCGTGATCGACATCGTTAATCGCGGAGCGCCGGTCGCGTTGCTTGCCTTGGGCATGACACTGGTGATCGCCACCGGTGGTATCGACCTCTCAGTGGGGGCCGTGATGGCAATCGCCGGTGCTACGGCGGCAACGCTGACCAGCGCGGGCTATCCACTGGGTTACGTGCTGGCCGCTGCGCTGGCCGTGGGGGCATTGTGTGGCCTGTGGAACGGATTTCTGGTCGCGGTGCTGCAGATACAACCGATTGTCGCCACGCTGATGTTGATGGTGGCCGGGCGCGGTATTGCACAGCTGATCACCGAAGGGCAAATCGTCACTTTCGAACGTGAAGGTTTGGCGCAACTGGGCAGCGGCGCACTGATGTATTTGCCGATGCCGGCGATCATTGCCGCCGTGATGCTGTTGTTGATCTGGCTGCTGACGCGCAAAACCGCGCTGGGGCTGTTTATCGAAGCGGTGGGAATTAACCTGCGTTCGGCGCGCAATGCGGGGGTGAGTACGCGTTGGGTGGTTATGGCGGTCTATGTGATCTGCGGGCTGTGCGCCGCCGTGGCGGGGATTATCGTGACTGCGGATATCCGTGGCGCAGATGCCAACAATGCCGGGCTGTGGCTGGAGCTGGATGCGATTTTAGCGGTGGTGATTGGCGGAGGATCTTTGCTGGGCGGCCGTTTTAATCTTCTGTTGTCGGTAGTGGGGGCATTGATTATCCAGGGGATGAATACCGGCATTCTACTGTCCGGCTACCGGCCGGAGTTCAATCTGGTGCTGAAGGCGATAGTGGTGCTGGCGGTGCTGATGATTCAATCGCCGAGCGTATCGTTGCATCGGCTGTTAAGGAGACGAAAGCCATGATCAAACGTAATCTGTCACTGTTGATTACCCTCGTGGTCTTTCTTCTGGGCTACGGGTTTTGTCTCACCCAGTTCCCCAGCTTTGCGTCAACGCGGGTATGGTGCGATTTACTGACAGATAACGCGTTTCTCGGCATTGTGGCGGTGGGGATGACGTTTGTGATCCTTTCCGGCGGTATCGATCTGTCGGTTGGCTCGGTGATCGCCTTCACCGGCGTATTGTTGGCCAAGCTGATCGGCGTTTACGGCATTGCACCGGGCTATGCGTTCGTCATTGCTCTGTTGATGGGGGCGTCGTTTGGCGCTCTGATGGGCTGGATCATTGATGCGCTCAAGCTACCGGCATTTATCATCACGCTGGCTGGGATGTTCTTCGTACGCGGCATGAGTTTTATCCTTTCGGAAGAGTCGATACCCATTGATCATCCGCTGTATGCGACGCTGGCGAACTACGCCTGGAAACTGCCGGGTGGTGGTCGCTTCACGCTGTTAGCGCTGGTGATGCTGTTGGTGGTGGCGGTTGGCATGGTACTGGCGCACCGCACGCGCTTCGGCCATAACGTCTATGCCATCGGCGGCAATCGGGTATCTGCGGCATTAATGGGTGTGCCGGTACAACGCACCACGGTGCTGATTTATATGCTTTCAGGCACGCTGGCGGCGCTGTCCGGGATTATTTTCTCGTTATATACCTCTGCGGGCTATGCGCTGGCGGCCAGCGGTGTGGAGCTGGATGCCATTGCCGCCGTGGTGATTGGTGGCACTTTGTTGACCGGCGGTGTCGGCACCGTGCTGGGCACGTTGTTTGGCGTGCTGATCCAGGGGCTGATTCAGAGCTATATTACCTTCGACGGTACGCTTAGCTCATGGTGGACCAAAATCGTCATCGGTATCCTGCTGTTCTGCTTTATCGGCCTCCAGAAGGCGATGAGCGCATTTTGGCTCAACAGACGAACCAAACCACGCCATCCCCGACTAAAGCCGTTATAGCGTCTTAGGCTGCGGTGTTTAAAGGTATTTTCAGCAATTGCCGGATGAGTGGCTGCTGGTCGCTATTTTGCAGCCACACAGCGTACAGTGGGCGGATAATCGCCGGGATTTCGGGGGTTGCGACCAACTGTGGATAGTCCTTCTCCCACTGGCTGGGCAGGAAGGCGCAGCCGCCGGTGGTTTCCAGTAACTGGCGGGTCAGGTGTGCCGAGGTGGTGGTAAGCACCGGCAGAGTATCGCTTTCCAACATGCGGCTTTCTTGCGGATGAAAGTCGGCCCCCCATTCCAGCTTGATATACGGCATCGGCGCATGCTTATCGCGTAGGGTAGAAGAGAACAGCCGCAGCGAGAAATTACCCAGCAGCTGGCTGGCCAGCTCATCCATCTTTGGCGGCTCGGTCGTGATGAGCAAATCGAGCTGTCTTTCATGCAGCTGTTTTACCAAAGAATGCCGTAGCGCAACCCTGGCTTCAAGTTGTAACGCTTCACGTTGCTGATAGAGCGATTGCAGCCACGGGGTTAGGTAGGCCTCCCACAAAGATGCGGTGGCACCGATGGATAACTCGGTATGCTGCAACGAACGCACCACCTCTTTTTTTGCCAATTGCCAGGTTGTCATCAGGCTCTCAGCATAGGGCAGAAGCCGCTCTCCGGCTGGCGTCAGGCGGATATTGTTACGGTGACGGGTGAATAAATTCGCGCCTAATTGGTTTTCTAACTGGCGGATGCGGAAACTGACCGCAGACTGCGTTAAGTACAAGGATTCCGCGGCTCGGCCAAAGTGACGCGTTCTACTGACCTCCAAAAAGGTTTTCAGTAATTCGGTATCCACACCTATCTCCAGAAATTTTTATCGTTAAGATTTAAATGTTTTGTTTTACACAATGTCAAGCCTATCTAATACTCCGCGCCATAAACAGCACGGCCATGAGAGAATTAGGAGCGTGTCAGATGGCGGATAGCTTCACCACGACCAATCGTTTTTTTGATAATAAACATTATCCTCGCGGGTTCTCCCGTCACGGCGATTTCACCATTAAAGAGGCGCAATTGCTAGAGCGCTTCGGGTATGCGTTCAACGAGTTGGACGCAGGCAAACGCCAGCCAGCCACTGAAGAAGAACAGCTGTTCGTCGCAGTGTGCCACGGTGAGCGTGAGCCGGTAACCGAGCAGGAAAAAGTATGGGCTAAATATCTGGCGCGCACACGTCGCCCGAAAAAATTCCATACCCTGTCTGGTGGCAAGCCGCAGGCTGATGCGGTGGAAGACTACACCGAAAGCGACGATTGATAACGATGGGGCCTGCGGGCCCCATTTTTATTCCAGGCTGCGGTGCAGCTGCAGCAACAGTCGGTCCATACAACGGTAGCTAAGCGCTTCGCTCAGGTGGCGCTTATCAATATCCCGATCCCCCGCCAAATCCGCCAGCGTGCGTGCCACTTTTAAAATTCGTTGCCAGGCACGAACCGATAATCCCAACTTGTTTAACGTCGTCTCAAGAAAATCGGCATCCGGCGCGCTGAGCGTACAATCCCGTTCGACTTCGGGATTACTCAACAGGGCGTTGATTTTTCCTGCCCGGCAGAGTTGCCTTTCACGCGCCTGCAATACCCGTTCACGGACCTGAATGCTGCTTTCTCCTCCGGCGCGCTTTTTACTGAGCACGCCTGGCGGCAGCAACGGCACCTCAATCGATAAATCGAAACGATCGAGAAACGGCCCTGAAAGCCGCCCGAGATAGCGCAGGACCTGTTGCGGCGACGCGCGGTTATGCATGCCCTGGTAGTGTCCTGTCGGGCTGGGATTCATTGCGGCGATCAACTGCACCCTGGCAGGGAAACAAACCTTGGCGCTGGCGCGTGAAATGACGATTTCGCCAGACTCCAGCGGTTCGCGCAGGGCATCCAGCACGCGCCGTTCGAATTCCGGCAACTCGTCCAGAAACAGTACGCCGTTGTGCGCCATGGAGATTTCCCCCGGCCGCGGCAGTGAGCCACCGCCGACCAGCGCAACCATTGAGGCGCTGTGATGCGGTGCGCGAAATGGCCGCTGGCGCCATGGCAGCGTTTCGGCAGGGTGATGCAGCAGGCTGGCTACGGCCACGCTTTCCAGCGCCTCCCGGTCGGTCAGCGGTGGCAGCAGGCCATTCAGGCGGCTGGCCAACATGGTTTTCCCTGTACCCGGCGGGCCGACCAGCAACAGGTTATGCCCCCCTGCTGCGGCGATCTCCAGCGCACGCTTGGCCTGTTCCTGGCCCAGAATATCCCGCAAATCGGCGGGTTCCTGCCGAGTTTCGGCGGGAGCCGGGGCGCTGGCCCCCGGTAAATCGCCTTTGCCCAACAGAAAGGCGCACACCTCCAGCAGATGTTCCGCCACCCGGCTTTCACTCTGTGCAATCAGACCCACTTCCTTACCATTGGCTGACGCCAGAATCAGCTGTCTTCCGGCATCCATTGCCGCCAACGCGGCGGGTATCGCGCCGCTTACTCCCCGCAGAGCGCCGGAGAGCGCCAGCTCCCCGAGGAACTCATAGCGCGCCAGCTGATCGGCCGGCAACTGTTCGGAGGCGGCGAGGATTGCCAGGGCAATAGGCAGATCGTAACGGCCGCCCTCTTTGGGAAGATCGGCTGGAGCCAGGTTGACGGTGATGCGTCGGGCGGGAAAGGTGAAACCGTTGTTGATCAACGCGCTGCGTACTCGATCGCGGGCCTCTTTCACCGTGGTTTCCGGCAGGCCGACCATCGTCAGGCCGGGTAACCCGTTACTGATATGTACTTCGACCGTCACCGAAGGGGCCTGAACGCCCATCGTTGCCCGGGTATAGATAACCGCCAGTGACATATTGCTCTCCTTTCTGAAGGCAACATGATGCGGGATTCGCGCCCTCGGAGCGCGGCAACATTGAAGAGTTTACGTAAAGGTTCGCAAGTTAGATCTTTTATTTCAAACAGATATAAATATTTTGCGAAGCGCATCGCAAGTGATGGCAATACCCCTTAACAATTACGCGAACGCTGCAACACATTAGCGGGCTAGCCCTGTTGCAGACGGAGGTTGGATGGGTGTATTTAACAATTAGTTAAAATAAAAGCCCTTTAATTAACAAACCCAGACCGCCGACGCGTTCCGCCACGGCAGCCGCTAAATCTCACGACTTCGTAAGCTAGAGTAGGGATAACATTATGTTTGGTTGGACCCCGCAGCAACGCAATGCGGCTATCGCCAGCTTTTCAAGCTGGACGCTCGATGCGTTTGATTTCTTCGTGCTGGTGTTTTTGCTCAGCGATATCGCGCAATCTTTCCATGTCGGCATGGAAGAGGTGACGCTGGCGATCCTGCTGACGCTGGCAGTACGTCCGATCGGCGCGCTGATCTTTGGCCGCGCGGCGGAAAAATACGGCCGCAAACCGATTTTGATGCTGAACATCGTGTTCTTCTCGGTGTTTGAGCTGCTGTCTGCAGCGGCCCCGTCGCTGACGGTATTTTTGCTGTTACGGCTATTGTACGGCGTGGCGATGGGCGGGATCTGGGGCGTGGCGTCATCGCTGGCGATGGAAACCATCCCGGACCGTTCACGCGGCCTGATGTCGGGGATTTTCCAGGCGGGTTATCCGTTTGGTTATTTGTTGGCGGCAGTGGTGTACGGTCTGCTGTTTGAGGTGGTGGGGTGGCGTGGCATGTTTGTTATCGGCGCAGCGCCGATTTTGCTGTTGCCGTTTATTTACTATTGCGTACAGGAATCACCGGTGTGGCTGGCGGCGCGTGAACGCAAGGAAAGCAGCGCGTTGTTGCCGGTGCTGAAGAGCCATTGGAAACTGTGCGGCTATCTGGTGCTGCTGATGGCCGCGTTTAATTTCTTCTCGCACGGCACCCAGGATATGTATCCGGTGTTTCTGAAAGTTCAGCATGGTTTCGATGCTAAAACCGTCAGCATCATCGCTATTAGCTACAATATCGCGTCAATTATCGGCGGGGTTTTCTTCGGTGCGCTGTCGGAAAAAATCGGCCGCAGGAAAGCGATTATCATCGCTGCGCTGCTGGCCTTGCCGGTGATCCCGCTATGGGCGTTTTCCAGCGGTTCGCTGATGCTCGGGATTGGCGCATTTTTGATGCAATTCATGGTGCAGGGCGCCTGGGGCGTGGTTCCGAGCTATCTCACCGAGCTGGTACCGGCCAATACCCGTGCGGTGCTGCCGGGGTTCGTTTACCAGTTGGGCAATCTGATTGCGTCGGTGAACGCGACATTGCAGGCAACGATTGCCGCTCACAATGGCCACAACTATGGGCTGGCGATGGCGATCATTGCTGGCACGGTGGCGATTGTTATCGCACTGTTGGTGTTCTTCGGCAAGGATACGCGCGGCAAGGCAATCTCTGGTGAGGTGAAAACCCCAAGCCTGCATGCTAACGTTTGAAATCGCGGTAGTTTGCGTGAGGTATGACCAGATTGCGTCGAATAATAACGCAAAAAAAGTGTTGTCATGTCGAGCGTGACTATGGTACCTCTGTAGGCATTAGTTCGAAACGAGCACAGTGAACAAACCTATTATGAAAGCCTTTGCCCAAGTGATTAGCCTAGTCGTGATTAGCGTGGTGGTGATTATTATCCCACCGTGCGGGGCTGCACTTGGACGAAGAAAGGCTTAGAAAACAAGCCGGAATCGCAAGAGAACCCCCGCACCGTAAGGTCCGGGGGTTTTTTATTGGCATAAGAAAAGTGAAGCAAGGATAAGAGAATGAATAACAGAACAAAATTCTGTAGTTGTCGAAGTAAGGCGAGGAAATAACCATGAATGGGGCTCAGTGGGTAGTACAAGCGTTGCGTGCACAGGGAGTTGATACGGTATTCGGCTATCCGGGTGGCGCAATCATGCCGGTTTACGATGCATTGTATGACGGCGGGGTGGAACACCTGCTGTGCCGCCACGAACAAGGCGCCGCAATGGCCGCCATCGGCTATGCCCGTTCAACCGGCAAAGTCGGCGTTTGTATCGCTACCTCCGGCCCTGGCGCCACCAATCTGATCACCGGCCTGGCCGATGCGCTGCTGGACTCTGTGCCGGTCGTGGCTATCACCGGTCAGGTAGGTTCTGCGCTGATCGGCACCGATGCTTTTCAGGAGATCGATGTTCTCGGCCTGTCTCTGGCCTGCACCAAACACAGCTTCCTGGTGGAATCACTGGACGCGCTGCCGGGCATCATGGCGGAAGCCTTCGCCATCGCCGGCAGCGGTCGCCCAGGCCCGGTGCTGATCGATATCCCGAAAGACATCCAGCTGGCACAGGGTGATCTGCATCCTCACCTGATGCCGGTAGTGGAAGAACTGAATTACCCGGCGGCAGAGCTGGTGCAAGCCGCGGAGTTGTTGGCGCAGGCGCACAAACCGATGCTGTACGTTGGCGGTGGAGTTGGCATGGCGCAGGCGGTGCCGGCGTTGCGCGAGTTTATCGCCGTGACTCAGATGCCAAGCGTCGCCACGTTGAAAGGGCTGGGCGCGCCAGACGCGGAACATGCCTATTATCTCGGCATGCTGGGCATGCATGGAACCAAGGCCGCCAACCTGGCGGTGCAGGAATGCGATTTGCTGATCGCCGTCGGCGCGCGTTTTGACGATCGCGTGACCGGCAAACTGAACGCGTTCGCACCGCACGCCAAGGTGATCCACATGGATATCGACCCGGCGGAGATGAGCAAGCTGCGTCAGGCGCACGTGGCATTGCAGGGCGATTTGAAAGCTTTGCTGCCGGCTCTGCAACAGCCGTTGAATATCAGCGCCTGGCAGCAGCGGGTTGTGGAGCTGAAAGAAACCCATACCTGGCGTTACGATCACCCAGGCCAGCCGATCTATGCGCCGCTGCTGTTGAAACAGTTATCCGAGCGCAAACCGGCCAATACTGTGGTTACCACCGACGTGGGCCAGCACCAGATGTGGACCGCGCAGCACATGACCTTTGAACGTCCTGAAAATTTCATCACGTCCAGCGGCCTGGGCACCATGGGGTTCGGCGTGCCGGCCGCGGTGGGGGCCCAAATGGCGCGGCCGCAGGATACGGTGATCTGCGTGTCGGGCGACGGTTCCTTCATGATGAACGTGCAAGAGCTGGGTACCATAAAACGAAAACAGCTGCCGCTGAAAATCGTTTTACTGGATAACCAGCGTTTAGGCATGGTTCGACAGTGGCAGCAGCTGTTTTTTGACGGTCGTTACAGTGAAACCAACCTGTCCGATAACCCCGATTTCCTGATGTTGGCCAATGCCTTCGGTATTCCCGGCCAGCGCATTACCCGCAAAGACCAGGTGGCAGACGCTCTCGACGCCTTACTCAACAGCGAAGGGCCTTATCTGCTGCATGTGTCCATTGATGAACTCGAAAACGTCTGGCCGCTGGTACCGCCGGGCGCCGGCAACGAAACCATGTTGGAGAAAATGTCATGATGCAGCATCAACTCTCGATCCAGGCACGTTTTCGTCCTGAAATGTTAGAGCGCGTATTGCGCGTCGTGCGTCATCGCGGCTTTCAGGTTTGTGCTATGAATATGGTTTCAGCGGTGAATACCGACAACATCAATATTGAATTGACCGTTGCCAGCCAGCGCCCGGTGGATCTACTGTCATCACAGTTAAGCAAACTGATGGACGTCTCCTGCGTTGAGATCCAGCAACCAACATCACAACAAATACGCGCCTAAGGCGCGAGAAGGATAAAGAATAATGACGAAGAAAGCCGATTACATTTGGTTCAATGGTGAGATGGTTCCCTGGGCTGACGCCAAAGTGCACGTGATGTCGCATGCGTTGCACTACGGCACTTCGGTGTTTGAAGGAGTCCGCTGCTACGACTCCCATAAAGGCCCGGTGGTATTCCGCCACCGCGAACATATGCAGCGTCTGCACGACTCGGCAAAAATCTATCGCATGCCGGTATCGCACAGCGTCGATGAGCTGATGGAAGCCTGCCGTGCCACGCTGCGTAAAAACAATTTGGTCAGTGCTTATATTCGTCCGCTGGTGTTTGTTGGCGATGTCGGCATGGGGGTTAACCCGCCAGCCGGTTACAATACCGACGTGATTATCGCGGCGTTTCCTTGGGGCGCGTATCTGGGTGAAGAAGCGCTGGAGCAAGGCATCGATGCGATGGTTTCTTCCTGGCAGCGCGTAGCGCCCAACACCATTCCTACCGCGGCCAAGGCTGGCGGTAACTACCTTTCCTCCCTGCTGGTGGGCAGCGAAGCGCGCCGCCACGGTTATCAGGAAGGGATTGCGCTTGACGTGCACGGTTATATTTCCGAAGGGGCGGGCGAGAACCTGTTCGAAGTGAAAGACGGCGTGCTGTTTACCCCGCCGTTCACCTCTTCCGCGCTGCCGGGCATCACCCGTGACGCCATTATCAAACTGGCGAAAGACATGGGCTTCGAAGTGCGTGAGCAGGTATTGTCGCGCGAGTCGTTGTACCTGGCCGACGAAGTGTTCATGTCTGGCACCGCAGCGGAAATCACCCCGGTGCGCAGCGTTGACGGCATCCAGGTCGGTATCGGCAAATGCGGCCCGGTGACCAAACAGATCCAACAGGCATTCTTTGGCCTGTTTACCGGCAAGACCGAAGACAAGTACGGTTGGCTGGATCCGGTAAATCCATAATTTACCCGTCGCCTTTCAACCTGCAGCGTTGTTAGCTGCACTCGCTCACCCCAGTGACTTACTAAAGTAAGCGCCTGGGGATGAGTGAGCTGGCCGCCTGGCTGCAGATTGAAATTCATAGGGTAAATCGACAGACAGATAAGAATATCCAGGCGGTTCGTTCGCCGCCTGTAATAAATACATTTGGAGTGAAGAGCATGCCTAAGTACCGTTCCGCCACCACCACCCACGGCCGCAACATGGCGGGTGCCCGCGCATTATGGCGCGCGACCGGAATGACCGACGACGATTTTGGCAAACCGATTATTGCGGTGGTCAACTCATTTACCCAGTTCGTGCCGGGCCACGTGCACTTGCGCGATTTGGGCAAACTGGTTGCAGAGCAGATCGAAGCCTCCGGCGGCGTCGCCAAAGAGTTCAACACCATTGCGGTGGATGACGGTATCGCCATGGGCCACGGCGGTATGCTCTATTCCCTGCCGTCGCGCGAACTGATCGCCGATTCGGTTGAATACATGGTGAATGCCCACTGCGCCGATGCGATGGTGTGTATCTCCAACTGCGACAAAATCACCCCGGGGATGCTGATGGCGTCACTGCGCCTCAATATTCCGGTGATTTTCGTTTCAGGCGGCCCAATGGAAGCCGGCAAGACCAAGCTGTCCGACAAGATCATCAAGCTGGACCTGATCGATGCGATGATCCAGGGTGCCAACCCGAACGTCAGCGACGCCGACAGCGCGCAAATCGAACGTTCCGCCTGCCCGACCTGCGGCTCCTGTTCCGGCATGTTCACCGCCAACTCGATGAACTGCCTGACCGAAGCGCTGGGCCTGTCTCAGCCGGGTAACGGCTCGCTGCTGGCGACCCACGCGGACCGTAAGGATCTGTTCCTCAACGCCGGCAAGCGCATCGTTGCGCTGACCAAACGTTACTATGAGCAGGACGACGAAAGCGCGCTGCCGCGCAGCATCGCCAACAAGGCGGCATTCGAAAACGCCATGACGCTGGATATCGCCATGGGCGGCTCGACCAACACCGTACTTCACCTGCTGGCAGCGGCCCAGGAAGGCGAGATTGACTTCACCATGGCAGATATCGATCGCCTGTCGCGCAAGGTGCCTCACCTGTGCAAAGTGGCGCCAAGCACTCAGAAATACCATATGGAAGACGTGCACCGCGCCGGCGGCGTACTGGCTATTCTCGGCGAGTTGGACCGCGCGGGGCTGATGAACCGCGACGTCGATAACATCCTGGGCCTGAAGCTGCCGGAAACGCTGGAACAGTACGACATCATGCTGACCAAAGATGAAGCCGTGAAGAAAATGTTCCGCGCCGGCCCGGCGGGTATCCGCACCACTCAGGCGTTCTCGCAGGATTGCCGCTGGGATACGCTGGACGACGACCGCGCAGAAGGTTGTATCCGCTCGCTGGAAAATGCGTTCAGCCTGGAAGGCGGATTGGCCGTGCTGTACGGCAACATGGCGCTGGACGGCAGCATCGTTAAAACTGCCGGCGTCGACAAAGATAACCTGACCTTCCGTGGCCCGGCGAAAGTCTACGAAAGCCAGGATACGGCGGTGGAAGCGATTCTCGGCGGTAAAGTGGTTGCCGGCGACGTGGTGGTCATCCGCTACGAAGGGCCAAAAGGCGGGCCGGGCATGCAGGAAATGCTGTACCCGACGACCTACCTGAAATCCATGGGGCTGGGCAAAGCCTGTGCGCTGATTACCGATGGGCGCTTCTCCGGCGGCACCTCGGGCCTGTCTATCGGCCACGTTTCTCCGGAAGCGGGCAGTGGTGGCCTGATTGCGCTGATCGAAGATGGCGACATGATCGACATCGACATTCCAAAACGCAGCATGGTGCTGGACGTTACAGACAGCGAACTGGCGGCACGCCGCGAGGTTGAGCTGGCGCGTGGCGATCGCGCCTGGACACCGAAAAATCGTGAGCGTCAGGTTTCTTACGCCCTGCGCGCCTACGCCACGCTGGCGACCAGTGCCGACAAAGGCGCGGTGCGCGACAAGAGCAAGCTGGGAGGCTAAGCATCATGGCGGAATCACAACCCCTATCCGACGCCCCCGGCGGCGCGGAGTATCTGCGAGCGGTGCTCCGCTCGCCGGTTTACGAGGTGGCTCAGGTCACCCCGTTACAGGCCATGAGCAAAATCTCTTCGCGACTGGGTAATACCATTCTGGTGAAGCGTGAAGATCGTCAGCCGGTGCACAGCTTCAAGCTGCGCGGAGCCTATGCGATGATCGCCAGTCTGAACGAAGAACAAAAGGCGCGCGGCGTGGTGACGGCTTCCGCCGGTAACCATGCGCAGGGCGTAGCCTACTCCGGCAAACGGCTGGGGATCAAAACGTTGATCGTGATGCCGGTATCCACCGCAGACATCAAAGTGGATGCGGTGCGCGGTTTCGGTGGCGAAGTGCTGTTGCATGGCGCCAACTTTGATGAAGCCAAGGCGCGGGCGATTGAGCTGTCGCAGAAACAGGGCATGACCTTCGTACCGCCGTTCGATCATCCCACGGTGATTGCCGGGCAGGGCACGTTGGCGATGGAGCTGCTGCAGCAGGACGCGCATCTTGACCGGGTGTTCGTGCCGGTTGGCGGTGGTGGCCTGGCGGCCGGCGTGGCGGTGCTGATTAAGCAACTGATGCCGCAAATCAAAGTGATTGGCGTGGAGGCGGAAGATTCCGCCTGCCTGCGGGCGGCGCTGGATGCCGGGCACCCGGTGGATCTGGCACGCGTCGGGTTGTTCGCCGAGGGTGTGGCGGTGAAGCGCATCGGCGATGAAACCTTCCGCCTGTGCCGGGAATACCTGGACGATGTGATCACCGTCGACAGCGACGCTATCTGTGCGGCGGTAAAGGATTTGTTCGAAGACGTGCGTGCCATTGCCGAGCCTTCCGGCGCGCTGGCGCTGGCCGGGCTGAAAAAGTACGTGCAGCAGCACAATATTCAGGGCGAGCGCCTGGCGCACGTACTGTCTGGCGCTAACCTGAACTTCCACGGATTGCGTTACGTGTCCGAACGCTGCGAATTGGGTGAACAGCGTGAAGCCCTGCTGGCGGTGACTATTCCAGAGCAGAAAGGCAGCTTCCTGAAGTTTTGCCAACTGCTGGGCGGCCGTTCGGTGACCGAGTTCAACTACCGCTATGCCGATGCGGATAACGCCTGCATTTTCGTCGGTGTTCGTCTGACGCGCGGTCATGCGGAACGGCTGGAGATCATCGACGAGCTGAATGCCGACGGTTATCAGGTGGTAGATCTGTCCGATGACGAAATGGCCAAGCTGCACGTGCGTTACATGGTGGGCGGGCGTCCTTCGAAGCCGCTGCGCGAACGTCTGTACAGCTTTGAATTCCCGGAGTCGCCGGGTGCGCTGCTGAAGTTCCTGCAGACCTTGGGTACTCACTGGAATATCTCGCTGTTCCATTATCGCAGCCACGGCACCGATTTTGGCCGCGTGCTGGCGGGCTTCGAGCTGTCGCAGACCGAACCCGAGTTTGAGCAGCACTTGCAGGCGCTGGGCTACGATTGCCACGATGAAACCGATAACCCGGCGTTCCGCTTTTTCTTGCAGGGCTAAGGGAATCGACAAGGACGGCGTATGACAGACAGTTTTACCGGTTTCAGCCAACAGGGGCTGAATTTTCTCCAACAGGTGCGTATCGAGAACGACAAAGACTGGTTTGAAGCCAATCGTAACGTTTACGAGCGGGAGCTGTTGACGCCGTTCCGTACGCTGGTGGCCGAGCTGAGCCCGGCCATGCTGACGATCGATCCGCAGTTTGAAACCCGGCCGGCGATCGGTAAAACGCTGTCGCGGCTCCACCGCGATACGCGTTTCTCTCATGACAAATCGCGCTATCGCAGCCGCATGTGGCTGACGTTTAAACGGCCGAGTAAAGACTGGAAAGACGCGCCGGTGTATTTCTTTGAACTGGGGCCGGATATGTTGCGCTATGGGCTGGGCTATTACAGCGCCAACAAGCCGACGATGGACCTGTTCCGCCATACGCTGCTGCGCCGGCCGCAGCCGTTTTTAGAGGTGGCGGCCTGCTGTCGGCCACCGTTCGAGCTGGTGGGGGAAAGCTACAAACGCCCGCTGGTGAAAGAGCAGGTGGCGGAGCTCGCCACCTGGTACAACCGCAAATCTTTCGCGGTGATGGTCAGCGACAGCCAGGTAGAGAAGTTGTTCAGCGCCGGTTTGGTGCAGACGCTGACACAAGGTTTCCAACAGCTTGAGCCGCTGTATCACTGGCTGATGCAGGTGGAGACGATGAAGCAAATCGATCCGGCTGATTTATGAATACCCGCCGTCTTTCAAGCTGCAGCCTGTTGGCTGCAACTTGAAATCCATAGGGTATTTTGATTTTTATCTTTCACACGGCAACAAATCCGCTGTCGTTTAAAGTAAACGCCAAAAAGCTTCGATCAGTGGATCGCCGAGGCGCTTTTTCTGTACGCAAACGCCCAGTTCAAAGGGTTCGACCATCGAAATATTTTCCAGCTGCGAGATGCGGTTACGCACCGGTTCCGGGCTGTTGTCTACCACCACGCCGGGGATCAGCGCAATGCCGCAACCCAGCGCTACCATCGAAACGATGGCCTCGTGGCCGCCGACGGTGGCGTAAATCAGCGGGTTGGCGATGCGTTGGCGGCGGAACCACAGTTCGATGCGTTTTCGTGACGGCCCGTGCTCCGGCAGGATAAACGGAATGGTGGCCCAGTCGGGCTTCTCGGCAAACGCCTGGCTGCGGACCGCGCAGGGGAGTGCTGGCGCAATCAGCACCAGCGGGATTTCGCCGATTTTAGTGAACGCTACGCTGGTGGGCAGGGTTTCTGGCCGGCCGGCAATGCCGAGGTCAGCCTCGTTGGACTGCACCTTGTCGACCGCGTCGGCAGCGTCACCGGTGGTCAGTTTGATTTCCACCAGCGGATGCTGCGCTCGGAACCTGTCGAGGATTGGCGGCAGAT
This sequence comes from Serratia sp. TSA_198.1, assembly GCF_052686505.1. Taxonomy (NCBI): domain Bacteria; kingdom Pseudomonadati; phylum Pseudomonadota; class Gammaproteobacteria; order Enterobacterales; family Yersiniaceae; genus Serratia; species Serratia sp. TSA_198.1. Next base: position 218,936 of record NZ_JBQZFP010000007.1, on the reverse strand, counting down.
GGCTGTAGGCGGCGGTAACCGAGCAAAACAGCCGCAATTCGCCGCTCAGCGAAGGGCCGTGCTGGCCCAGCGAATGTTTCAACTGCTGGTATTGCAACAGGGTATGCTGGGCAAACTCTTTCAGCTGTTCACCGGCATCGGTGAGCTGCACGGTGCGGTTATCGCGCAAAAACAGCGGTTGCCCGAGGATCTCCTCCAGCCGTTGGATCTGGCGGGATAGCGTCGACGGGCTGACGTGCATCGCTTTGGCGGTGCGGCCAAAATGCTGGCTTTCCGCCAGATGGAGGAACAGTTTTAAATCACGCAAATCCATATCGGTACGCTCGCAGCAAGAGTGTTGCATAAATTGCAATATCACATTCGTAATATATCAATTTAAGCAACGCGTTTCCTGTTATACATTGAGTTTAACGAATCTCCGCACAGACAGGGCGGGGAATGAAAATAACATCGATAAGCTAAATCGACACAACATCTAACTGGAGTACCACCATGGCTAACTATTTCAACACATTGAACCTGCGTCAGCAGTTGGCGCAATTGGGTAAGTGTCGTTTCATGGCACGCGACGAATTTGCGGATGAAGCCGGCTACCTGAAAGGCAAAAAAGTGGTGATCGTCGGCTGTGGCGCACAGGGCCTGAACCAGGGTCTGAACATGCGTGACTCGGGCCTGGACGTTGCCTATGCCCTGCGTAAAGAAGCCATCGACGAGAAGCGCCCTTCATGGCGTAAAGCGACCGAGAACGGCTTCAAAGTGGGCACCTACGAAGATCTGATCCCGCAGGCGGACCTGGTGGTTAACCTGACGCCGGACAAACAGCACACCTCAGTGGTTCGCGCAGTACAGCCGCTGATGAAAGACGGCGCGGCGCTGGGCTACTCCCATGGCTTCAATATCGTTGAAGTGGGCGAGCAGGTACGTAAAGACATCACCGTAGTGATGGTGGCGCCGAAATGCCCGGGCACTGAAGTGCGCGAAGAATACAAACGCGGTTTCGGCGTGCCGACCCTGATTGCGGTTCACCCGGAAAACGACCCGAAAGGCGAAGGCATGGCGATCGCCAAGGCCTGGGCAGCAGCGACTGGCGGTCACCGTGCCGGCGTCCTGGAGTCCTCCTTCGTTGCCGAAGTGAAATCCGACCTGATGGGTGAGCAAACCATTCTGTGCGGCATGTTGCAGGCGGGTTCGCTGCTGTGCTTCGACAAACTGGTTGCTGAAGGCACCGAGCCGGCGTACGCAGAGAAACTGATTCAGTTCGGCTGGGAAACCATCACCGAAGCGCTGAAGCAGGGCGGCATCACCCTGATGATGGATCGCCTGTCCAACCCGGCCAAGCTGCGTGCTTATGCGCTGTCCGAGCAACTGAAAGAGATCATGGCACCGCTGTTCCAAAAACACATGGACGACATCATCTCCGGCGCCTTCTCCAGCGGCATGATGGCCGACTGGGCAGAAGACGACGTAAAACTGCTGAACTGGCGTGAAGAGACCGGCAAATCGGCTTTCGAGAATGCGCCGCAGTTCGAAGGCAAAATCAGCGAGCAGGAATACTTTGATAACGGCGTGCTGATGGTCGCTATGGTGAAAGCAGGCGTTGAGCTGGCGTTCGAAACCATGGTTGACGCAGGCATCATCGAAGAGTCCGCTTACTACGAATCACTGCACGAACTGCCGCTGATCGCCAACACCATCGCGCGTAAGCGTCTGTATGAAATGAACGTGGTTATCTCTGATACCGCCGAATACGGTAACTACCTGTTCGCTAACGCCGCAGTGCCGTTGCTGAAAGAGTTTATGACAACTCTGCAGGCAGGTGATTTGGGTAAATCCGTGGCCGGTACTTCTGTAGACAACGCGCAACTGCGTGACGTGAACGAAGCGGTGCGCAATCACCCAATCGAATCCGTTGGCCGCAAACTGCGTGGTTATATGACTGATATGAAACGTATCGCGGTAGCAGGCTAAATACCCGTCGTCTTTCAAGCTGTAGCGTTGTTACCTGCACTATCACACCCCAGTCACTGACTAAAGTAAGTACCTGGGGATGAGATAGCTTGGTGCCTGGCTACAACTTGAAGTCTATAGGGTATTAAGATGGGTTTTCGAGTCCAATAAAAAGGCCAGCATCATTGCTGGCCTTTCGCATTTTTACGGTGACGGAATTATTGCGGCATGGCTGCGAGTGGAATAATCGCCCCGCGATATTGAATCACCGTGCTGGCAGTCAGGTGGCCACGCTGTGCCGCCTGTACCGCGTCGCCGCCGGTTAAACGTACCGCCAGGTAACCGGCGCTGAAGGAATCCCCTGCGGCGGTGGTATCCACCACCTTCTCTTTCGGCAGCTGCACCGCCGGAATCTCAAGCTCGGTGCCTTCGGCGCTGAATACCAGGCAGGCGTCTGCGCCGCGTTTGATCACAATCTCCGTCACGCCCAATGCCTGCGTGCGGCGGACCACCTGTTCCACCGGCTGGTTGCCCCACAGCAGGTCTTCATCGTCCAGGGTCAGGAAGGCGATGTCGGTACAGGCCAGCACATCGCGATAAACCTGTTGGGTTTCCTCACGGTTCTGCCACAGGCGCGGCCGATAGTTATTGTCGAAAATCACTTTCCCGCCGTTGGCGCGGCACTGGCGCAGCAACGCCAGCAATCGGGTGCGGCTGGCTGGGTTGAGAATGGCCACGCTGATGCCGCTGAGGTACAGATAATCGAAGTGGGCCAGGTGCTCGCACAGGCTCTCCGCTTGCGCCCCTTCCAGCCAGTAGCGTGCGGCGGCGTCGTTGCGCCAGTAATAGAAGGTGCGCTCGCCGGTATCATCGGTTTCGATCACATACAACCCCGGCAGCTTGTTTTCCAGTCGTTGGATCAGATCGGTTTTAACCTTTTCCTGTTGCCAGGCCTGCAGCATTTCCTGGCTGAAGCTGTCGGTGCCGAGGGCGGTGACGTAATGCACCTGCAGCGCGGTTTCCGACACCTGGCGGGCGATGTAAACGGCGGTATTTAAGGTATCGCCGCCAAATCCGCGGCTGAGCTCCGCGCCTTTTTGCGACAGTTCAATCATGCATTCGCCGATCACGGCAAGATTCTGGGTGGTCATAGTCAACGGCCCTGGCTGGAAGAAGAAAACGAAGGGATGCGCAACGCCTTCAGTCTCAACGCAAGGGCGGGGGGAGTCAATAAAAATAAAACATCGTTTTAATTAATTTATGATCGCTATCGGGAAATGGAAAAGTTTCCCGATGCGACGCGAGCTGCCGGCCGTTATTTAGCGGCTGCGCGCAGGTCGGTGACGCTGTGGCCGCCGATGCCCCAATTGTCGGTTTCTACTTCATCAATGACCACCACGGTGGTCGCCGGGTTTTTCCCCAGCGTATCCACCAACAGTTGCGTCACGCCGGCGATCAGCTGTTTCTTTTGCTCCGGCGTCGCGCCTTCGCGGGTAATTTTGATATTTACGTAGGGCATGTCTTTTCCTCTGTTATTGATCTGTTATCAATGTAAAAGGCTTTCGCTATCGCTTAAAGCTTTATCGCATCTTGCCGATAAACTAAGAGCAGCACTACCGCAGCCTGAGCGTTTTCATTCTCCTTCGATGGCGATAGTACCCATGACAACCAAGACGAACTCTGGTCTGCTGGCGCCATTCCTTGCCGTCTGCATGCGCGTAAAAACGCAACGTTACTGGCGACAATGTCAGCGCTTGTACACCTTTCAGCCTATCTACCGCACCTCCGGCGCTTTGCTGGCGATAGAGCTGTTAACGGTGGTGTATCACCCCAGCGCGCCGGATAAGCCGCAGTCGCCGGAGCGCTATTTCGCCGCCCTCGACGTTCGCTCGCGCCTGCGGATCATTCAGGAACAACTCAGCTTCCTGCAAGGCTGGCAGCCGCATTTTATCCGCCATGCGTTGATGGTGTCGGTCAATATCGACGGTATTGCGCTGCAGGCGTTGCAGCGACATGCTGAGTTGCAAAGGCAGATTACCGCGATGCCCTATCTGCGCTTTGAGCTGGTGGAGCACGCCGGGATGGCGCTGGGCTGTCCGTTGCAGCAAATTACGGGTGCGGAGCGGTTGTGGCTGGATGATTTCGGCAGCGGCTTGGCGAACTTCTGTGCCATCAGCACCTGGCGTTACCAATACATTAAAGTGGCGCGTGAGTTATTCACCCTGCTGAAGCAGACGGAAGACGGCATCGAGTTGCTTTTCACCCTGATCAAAATAATGAACCAGCTCAGCGAAGGGGTGATCGTCGAAGGGGTGGAAACCGAGCAGGAATGGTTGCTGGTGCAGCGTTCCGGCGCATTGGCTGCGCAAGGTTACTACCTTTCCCGCCCGGCCCGTTTTGAAACGCTGCAAACCTTGCCTGTGTTGTTTTCCTCGCCGCCCGCCTGACTCTCTGCCCGCCTAAAGCGTGAACTCTTGCCTATCCTCGGCTAGGCTTGGTAAAGCCTGCTTATCAATTTTACTGGCAGATTACCGTGTTCAGGGAGCCGATATGACAAGAACGGGAAAAGCTTTCAGCTGGGTTGGCGGCATCGTGCTGCTGGTGATTGCCGTGCTGGTGATCTTTGTGATGACCTTCGACTGGAACCGCCTTAAACCGACCATCAATGACAAGGTGTCTGCCGAGTTGCAGCGGCCGTTCGCGATCCGCGGCGAGCTGGGCGTGGACTGGGCGCGTGAGAAAGATGAGGGTGGCTGGCGTGCCTGGGTGCCGTGGCCGCACATTCATGCCGAAGACATTGTGTTGGGCAATCCCAAAAATATTCCCGGCGACAGCATGGCCCAACTGCAACGCGTCGATGCCAGCATCGCGCCGCTGGCGCTGCTCGGCAAAGAGGTGTTGATTCCGCGTATCTGGCTGAAACAACCGAACGCCACCTTGCAACGGCTGGCGAACGGCGACAATAACTGGACCTTCAACCTGGCCGGCGATCCCAAACAACCGACGTCCAACTGGTCGGTGAATATTCATGACGTCGTCTTCGATCGCGGTCAGATTGATGTTAAAGACGCTACGCTGAAGGCAGATTTCCGTGCGCTGATTGACCCGCTTGGCAAGCCGCTGCCGTTCAGCGAGGTCACAGGAAAAAAAGACGCCGGCAGTGCGATCACCCCCGACTATGTTTTTGGCTGGAAGGTGAAGGGCAAATACAACGGCGAGCCGCTGTCGGGCAGCGGCAAGATGGGCGGCATGCTGTCGCTGCAGAATGCCGAGGTGCCTTTCCCGCTGCAAGCCGACGTGCGCTCTGGCGCAGCCCGGGTGGTGGTGGTTGGCACGCTGTCCGATCCGATGAACCTCGGCGGGTTGGATCTGCGGGTAAAATTATCCGGCGATAGCCTGGGCAATCTGTATGGCCTGACTGGCGTTCTGCTGCCGAATACCCCGCCGTACTCTACCGATGGGCACCTGATCGCCCGGTTGCACGAGAAAGGCGGCGCGATGTTCCAGTACCAGAAGTTCGACGGCAAAATCGGCGACAGCGATATCCACGGCAATTTGAAATATGTCGCCAGTAAACCGCGGCCCAAACTGAGCGGTGAAGTGCTGTCGAAACAGCTGCGCCTGGCCGATTTGGCGCCGTTGATTGGTGCGGATTCCAATACGGAAAAAGCCGGTCGTGGGGAGAAGAGCCGTCAGCCTGCCGACAAGGTGTTACCGGTTGAGAAATTTGACACCAAAAGCTGGAACCTGATGGATGCGGACGTGAAATTTACCGCGAAACGCATCGAGCGCGGCAATTCGCTGCCGCTGAGCGATCTCTCTACCCATTTGCAGTTGGATAACGGTGTGATCCTGATGGACCCGCTGCGATTCGGCGTGGCCGGCGGCAACCTCAACGCCACCCTTCGTCTGGACGGCGGTAAAAACCCGATGCAGGGCCGGGTGGATATGCATGCGCGTAAATTCCAGCTTCAGCAGCTGTTGCCTAACGTGGCGTCGATGAAGCGCAGCCTGGGGCAGATGAACGGGGATGCCAAACTGACCGGCAGCGGTAATTCGGTGGCCGATCTGTTGGCAACCAGCAGCGGTGAACTGCGCATGGTGGTTAACAACGGCGTGATCAGCCGCGGACTGATGGAGATCCTCGGTCTGAATGTGGGCAACTATCTGGTGGCGAAGCTGTTTGGTGACGACGTCGTGGGCATCAACTGTGCGGCGGCGGATGTCGGTATTCGCAATGGCGTCGCCGCGCCGCGGCTGTTCGTGTTTGACACCGAGAACGCCATTATCAATATCAGCGGCAACACCAATTTGGCTACCGAGCGGCTGGATCTGTCCATCGATCCGGAAAGTAAGGGCATGCGCGTGCTGACGCTGCGTTCACCCTTGTATGTGAAAGGGACCTTCAAGAACCCGGATGCCGGCGTTAAAGCCGGCCCGCTGATTGCGCGCGGTGCGGCTGCGGTGGCGCTGGGCGTGGTGCTGACGCCGGCGGCAGCCTTGCTGGCGTTGGTTTCTCCGAGCGAAGGCGGCGATGAAAACCAATGCGGGCAAATCCTGCAAAAGATGAAGCAAAAGAAATGATCTGTATGGCCCGCCGAGCGGGCCATCTTTAATTCAACACCCGGCAGTCGTGATCCTGAATTTCTTCCGCCGAGGCCAGAGTAAAGGGCAGCAGGCTGCGTTCGGTGGCCAGCAGCAGGAAGTCGCCACCTGGGAGTGCGGTCATCGCCAGGCCAAAGCTGCCCATGCGGCCATTGGCGCGTGGGATGCCCTCGGCCAGCAGGCGGAAAGCACCTTGTCTGGCCAATTCGTCAGGAGCGACCCGGCGCACCAGATAATCATGACCCAGCAGGCCACCGGGCAGCGGTTGCCATTGTTCGGTGTAATCCGCCGCAAACTGCGCCAACTGCGTTTTTACCGCCGGCAGCAGGCAGGAAATATGAATGTGCAGCTGATTCTGGCTGCGGCCATACTCGGAATTAATCGCCAGCGAAATATCAGCGTCATCAATCTCTTTGCCATATTTATCCGCCATAAAATGGCGCGCCGCCCAGGCCTGCGCAAAGAAGTTCGGGGTGGTGGCTTCCAGCACCGTCGGGCTTTCAATACCGGTAATTTTAGCGCTTGGCATCAACAGATATTGCAACGGCCCGTTGCGATCCTTAAACACGACAAAACCGGCCTGTGTGTCAACCTGTGCGCAGGGCGCCGGGTTATTGTGCGCCTGCTGGTTGGGCAAACACTGTTGGCTGACGATGCGCCAAAGCGCGTCCGGGTGGGATGATTTCAGCCCGAACCAGGCACCCAATGCAAGGGCGGCAACGATCAGGGGAACAAGGTACCAATACAGCCTGCGGCGCAGAGACATCATCGATTTCCGTTCAACGGGAGGAGCGCACAGCATAGTCTGAATTTATGACAGGAGACAAAGCGGGAAGTGCGGCCCCGCCGGGGGGCCGCAAAACAAGGGTTACAGCGACATATCCCGGGTCTCTTTCATCAGCAGCAAGGCGATCAGCGTGAGGCTGGCCATCGCTGCCAGATACAGACCGACGTAGAACAGACCGTAGTGGGTTGCCAGCCAGGTGGCGATATAAGGCGCCACGGCGGCCCCGAGGATTGACGCCACGTTGTAGGAGAAGGACGCGCCGGTATAACGCACTTCGGTCGGGAACAGCTCCGGCAGCAGCGCCCCCATCGGGCCGAAGGTCAGGCCCATGATGCTCAGACCGCACAGCAGGAAGCCCATCACCAGCACCTGATTGCCGGAGCCCAACAGGCTTGGGAACAGGAAGGCGAAAGCGATCATCAGCAGGGTAATGGCGATCATGGTCTTGCGGCGGCCAAAGGCATCCGCCAACAGGCCGGCAATCGGCACCATCACGCCAAAACCGATTACCGCCACCATCAGCATCCACAGGAAGGTATTGCGTGAGTAGCCTAACCCCAGCGGCTGCGCCGTGGTGCCGTAGGTCATCGAGTAAACCGTCATCAGGTAGAACAGGGTATAGGTCGCCAGCATGATGAAGGTACCGAGTATGGTCGCCTTCCAATGCTTGCTCAGCAGGGTGCCGAGCGGGATTTTTACCTGTTTGCCGGCTTTCGCCACCTTGGCGAACACCGGAGTTTCATGCAGTGATACGCGGACATACAGGCCGATCAGCACCAGAGCTGCGGACAGGATAAACGGCACGCGCCAGCCCCATTCCATAAACTGCTGGTCTGTCAGCAGCCAGGAGAGCAGCAGGAAGGTCCCGTTGGCGAAGAAGAAGCCGATAGGCGCACCCAATTGTGGGAACGAGCCGTACAGCGCGCGCTTTCTAGCAGGAGCATTCTCGGTAGCCAGTAAAGCCGCGCCGCCCCATTCACCGCCCAGACCAAGCCCCTGGCCAAAACGCGCCAGCGCCAGCAGGAGCGGCGCAAAGATGCCAATGGTGTCATAGCTCGGCAGCAGGCCGATCAGCACGGTAGAAATCCCCATGGTGAGCAGCGAGGCGACCAGCGTCACCTTGCGGCCCACGCGATCGCCGAAGTGACCGAACAGCGCCGAACCAATCGGGCGTGCAATAAAGGCGACGGCGAAGGTGGCCAGTGATTGCAACGTGGCCGTGGTCGGGTCGCCCTGCGGGAAGAAGATATGCGGGAATACGATCACCGCGGCGGTGGCGTAAATATAGAAATCGAAAAACTCGATGGCGGTACCGACCAGCGAGGCGACAATCACTTTTCCGCGTGAGTTTACCGGTGTTGACGCCTCGTCGGCGTCCAGAGTTGGTGCGATGGATGCTTGCATAGTGTTTCTTATTTTTTGAATTTGTAAAAATCCATCTTAGTCATAGCAAAATGCCTTTTCAATGATGAAACTTTGTACAATGCCGTCATTAACCGGTTAAAAAGCTTAATGTTTCAGTACTGTAACTCCCTTTAGGTTTTAACGTTGCAAAATGAATAATATACAGATTTAATTGCTGTAAAAATCGTAAAGAAAAGTTAGTCGGTAGTTTGTTATGCTGGTTTTGAGACAGCGAAAGGTTTGATTTTGGTGGTGTGTGCTGGGTTTTTAGTATTATCTCAGAATAAAACGCCGGCCATCGAATGATGGCCGGTATGATTGCATTGCTTCAGGGGGCAGGCTGCTCGGACGTCGGCAGGGTTTTATCTTCTTTATACTGCGCGGTGGCGATCCAGGCGGCGCAGAACAGCGTCAGGCGGGCAAAGAAATAGAAGAACGCCATCAGCCCAATCACCGAGCCAAAGGCGGCGCCGGAAGGGGACTTGGCCACCTGCGGCAGCGTCATGGTCATCACAAACTTAATCACTTCGAAGCCGATGGCGGCGAGCAGCGTCCCGCGCAGCAACGCCTTTTTCTTTGGCTTATGGCGTGGCAGCATCCAGAAGATCCACAGGAACAGCAGGTAGTTGGCGAGAATGGAGATCGACAACGCAATCAGCGTCATCGCAGGCCGCAGCCATTCTATGCCTTCCAGGCCCAACGCGCTGACGATGGCCGCCTGTGCCGAACCGGCGATGGAGGTCAGCGTCAGGGTAATAATCAGCGCCACCACCAGGCCGGTTAGCGAGATAAAGTCGCGGGTATATTTGAAATAGAGCTTTTCCTGATCCTGCGGATTACGTTCCCACACGTCACGCGACTGCGCCCGGATCGCCTCACGCAGGTTGCCCATCCAACTGATCCCCGAATACAGCGCCAGCGCCAGGCCTGTCAGCCCCACCGTAGTGCGCTGCTGAATGGCGGTATTAACGGTATTTTTCAGCGTGCTGGCCAGCGTAGGATCGCTGATGCTGCCGACAATTTTATTGATCAACCCGGCCAGCAGGTCAGGATTGGACGCCAGTACAAAGCCGACGGCGGCGAACGACACCATCAGAATCGGAATCAGTGAGAGAAACGAAAAATAGGTGATGGCGGCGCCAAACTGGCTGCCCAGACGATCGTTAAAGCGCTCGGTGGCGCGCAGCAGATGAGCGATGCTAGGCCAGGCCTGAATGCGCTCGACCAGCCGTGAAAAACCGGAAATGTGCCGGTCAATTTTTCCGTGGCCGGTTTTGATACCGATCAGGGGTTTTTGCGGCATTTCATTGTGGGGCTGACGGGGTTCTTTATCTGATCCTGTAGGCATTACGTCACGATTTCCTTAACGATAAATAGGCTGTCTCAGTCTTGATTATAGCCAAAATGCTCGCCGATTGGCCGTCGGGGGCGGCAACCGGGCAATTTGTGAGCTTATCGGCGCTGGACCGGTGGCCAACGGCGTGAGGTATGGAGAACCCGGAGAATCTGCAGATGGCTGTGGGTAAGACGGTAAATCAGCAGGTAGCGGTGTCTGATAACGATTTCATGCGTTGACGCAATTCGGCCCCTTTTGTATAGCTTTGGATGTTGGCAGGCACGCTCCGCCGCCGCCTCAAACTCATCATCCAGTGCTATTGCAGCGGTCGGATTATCCTTTGCAATGTATTCCATAATTGCCTCACGATCTTCCAACGCCATTGGTTTCCATTCCAACTGCATGGCATATCCTTAATTTATTTGCGTAATGCAGCCTTCTTTTTGGCGAATAACGCCTGAGCATCGTCGTGAGAGAGGGCTGGCCGTGAGTCGTCCATCGAGGCCTGAACCTGTTCGCGCAGCCACTCTTCATAAGCGGCAGCCTGATGCGCTCGTTTCAAGGCCACAGAGCGGTCCGGGCGCAGGGTCGCGTCTGTACTATGGGGATCGTAATTTTCGGCATTGACCTCGAAGCGGGCAATCCCGATCTCCTGCAGATAAGTGACCAGTGTTTCCAACCGTTTGAATACCCTTATTTGTTTGCTGCGTTGTGCTGCCAATGGGCGCTCTGCCTGGCCAAAGGACACTTTTAACGCCCACCCACCCGGTTGCCCGATAACCTGAGCACCGTTGATTTCGCCTGCCGCTGCCAACCGGCACAGAGCGGCATGTTCAATAGTATCGGCCATCATTCCGTTTCCTTTTTTCATCGTTCCTTGAGTATTGCAATTAACTATTAATTGCACAACAGGTTCTCTCTGGATACGGCTCTGTTATCGCTAACCCGATAGGTAAAATTCTTATGTCAACCGCGCAGCCAGAGCGGCTTTTTTCATTCGCCGACCGCCAATTTTTATCTATTTCATCACCAAGAAAGCGTTTACTCATGAGGTGGCGCTGCGGTGGTTCAACCGCAGCGTTACTGCAGCCGTAGGGGCTGGAACGGTTTCACCTGTTATCAATAGATAAAATGGAAGGTCATATGAAATTACTTAATCATCCCACCTGTCGTCCGTTTACCGAAGCGGGCACTTTGACACAGATTTCCGCCTACTATGAGGAAGAGCGGCACATCATGTGGATGCTGCTGCGCGCCGAGCCGCGGCCTTGCTTCAATCAGGCGCTGATCGAGGACATCATGACGTTGGCGCAGGCGGCGAAAGAGTCGTCGCTGCAGTTTGATTTTTGGGTGACCGGTTCGCTGGTGCCGAACATGTTCAACGTCGGCGGCGATCTGCAATTCTTTGCCGAAGCGATTAAAAACCGCAAACGTGAAGCAATGATGGCTTACGCGCGCGCCTGCATTGATTGTGTGCACGCGGCGGCGCGCGGGTTCGATACCGGAGCGGTTAGCATTGCGATGGTGGAGGGCAGCGCGCTGGGCGGGGGGTTTGAAGCGGCGCTGGCGCACCATTTCGTTCTGGCGCAGAACAATGCGCGCATGGGCTTCCCGGAAATTGCCTTTAATCTGTTCCCCGGCATGGGCGGTTATTCGCTGGTGGCGCGCAAAGCGGGCATGCGCTTGGCCGAGGAGCTTATCTGGAGCGGCGAGTCGCACACCGCCGAATGGTTTGAAAGCCGCGGCCTGGTCGATCAACTTTTCCAGCCCGGTGACGCCTATATAGCCACCCGTACCTTTATCGATACCATCCGGCCCAAGCTGAACGGCATGCGCGCCATGCTGCGCGCTCGCCAGAGGGTATTGCAGCTTACGCGTTCGGAGTTGATGGACATCACCGAAGATTGGGTGCATTCGGCTTTCACTATCGAGGAGAAAGACCGTGCCTATATTGAACGTTTGGTCATGCTGCAGGATCGTCATACGCTGAACCTGCGCCGTGCCGGCTAATGTAAACCTGCCCGCATCACGCTGAGGGTGGTGACGGGCAATAAGACCGCAGCCAATGTTCCAGCTGTTCCGGGAGCATTGGCCGCGCAAACAGGAACCCCTGTTTCTCGTCCACGCCAACCTCATCCAGGAACCTGTTCTCGCTTTCTGTCTCAACGCCTTCGGCGATCACCCGGAATTTCAGCGCCTCGGCCGCCGCGACGATGGCGCGCACCAGCGATTGCGAAACCGGATTGAAATTCACGCCGCGCACAAAGCTTTTATCCAACTTAATGGCATCCAGCGGGATACGCGCCAGTTGCGCCAGCGAGGAGTAGCCGGTGCCAAAATCATCGAGATGAACTTGCGCGCCCAGTTCACGCAGCCGGGTGATGACCGCGCGTGCGCGTCTCTCATCCTCAATCAGGCTGCTTTCCGTCAGTTCGAAGTCCAGCAGGCACGGCGTCAACTGGTTGTGCTGCAACACGTCGATAAGATCTTCCACGATGGAATCATCGACCAACTGCCGAGCGGAAAGATTTACGGCGACCCGCAGCGCCAGCCCTTGCAGCTGCCACTGGGCGGCCTGTTTGGCCGCAGTCTGCAGCACCCATCGACCGAGCGGGCCGATCAGCCCGGATTCTTCAGCGTAAGAGATAAACTGTAACGGCGGGATCAGACCGCGTTCGGGCGAGTCCCAACGTACCAGGGCTTCCACGCTGTGCACCATGCCGCTGAGCGCATCGATTTTCGGTTGGTAATAAACCACCAGTTGATTCTGCTCCAGACCCTTGCGCAGGTTGGTGTCCAGCCACATATATTCAGCGACGCGTTTGTTCATTTCCGGCGAGAATACGGTAAAGGTGCGTTTGCCGCGCTCTTTGGCGACGTACATGGCGGTATCGGCGCTGCGGATCAGGCCGTCGAGATCGTTACCGTGTTCCGGGCACAGCGCGATGCCAATCGAACAACCGGTATAGACTTCGATAAGGCCGATGCGGAAGGGCGTTTTCAATCGGTCGATAATACGCTGGGCCAGCTGTTGCAGCACCTCGCGGTCGGCCTGTTGGGCCAGCACCAGGAATTCATCGCCCCCAAGACGGGCCAGAACCTGATCGGGCTCCAGACAGCCGAGCACCGCCAGCGACACCTCAACCAGCAAACGGTCACCGAACATATGCCCGTAGGCGTCGTTCACCTTTTTGAAATTATCGAGATCGAGGTACACCAGCCCAACGTTGCTGTCACCGCGTTCCGCGATCGCCTGGATGATTTTGTCCTGAATGGCGTTGCGGTTGGGCAGGCCAGTGATGATATCGGTATTGGCCAGCACCCGCAGGCGTTCCTGGGCGCGGCGTTCTTCGGTGATGTCCGTACCGGAACAAATCAGGAAGACTTCGTTTTTCCCGCTACCGCTGTGGACGAATTTGTTGCGGAACAAAAACAGCCGCTCGCCTTTTACCGTTTTGACCCAACGTTCCACCTCGTAGGACGAACCATTACGGAAAAAACCGGCGATATTTCGCCGCGAGGCCGCCGCTTCTTCCGGGCTCATAAACAGCTGAAAGACGTTTTTGCCAATGACATCATGTTCATGCAGACCGGTGTATTCTTCGCTCAGACGGTTGAAACGCTGGATGCGGCCATGCTGATCGACAATCACAATCACCGAATTGGCTTCCGATACCACCTGCTCGGCAAAGGAAAGCCCATGCACCAGGTCACGGGCGACCGACTTGGTGTCGCTGAAAGCGGAGGCGGTGCCGGCCCATTCCAGCTTGTTGATCCGGCGGCCCACCAGATGCAAATGTATCGGCTCGCCGACCAGCGAAATAGAGATATCCAGGCTGGCGGTAATGCCGCTCAGACGCCGTATTTTTGCTGCCTGTATGGCGCTGAGTGCCACGGCCATATGGGCTTTGCCTTTGACTGCGGACAGCTCCAGGGCATTGCTGTCGAATGCCAGCCGCCAGTAGGGGCTGCTGGTGCCAAAGTGGGCGTTCAGGAGCATAGGACCTTGGTCTGCGAACATGATGATTCCTCAAAAGGGCACGACAGCCAGGTTTCCGCAATGAGCGTAGCCGCAGTTTTCAGGCTCGGTAGCGGCCGCAGTGCACGTATCTCCATCATATAACACGTTTTTCACGGGCGGGCATGGGTGATGAAACTATTATATAAGCAATAATTAGTTTTGCTGTGTAAATGTCCCACTGTTGCCGGTTGCTTTGAGTGTAAGAGAAAAATCTTCAATCAAGGGAAAATCGTACGATTTCTGCGCAGTGGGTGCCGCCATATTGTTGAAGGGCGGTTGTACTGGATGAGGCTAAATTATAATAAAGGCGGTGGGCGGCAGGAATAACCCCATTGGGGTGAATTTTAATTTTCTCAGGCAATCAAAATTTCCGGACCCTAGACACTATCTCCATAATTTACTCAAAGTTGTCGAATAAACCTGTTTTGGGTTTTAAAAAATTTACACAGCATCGCATTACTCTATGTTTAACGGCCTACTATTATCCCCGACGAACGAAAGAAGAGCCTGTTCACGTACAGCGCTCCTGATGAAGAATAATTTTAAGGAAATCATTATGCGTAAACTGACCGCTTTATTTGTAGCTTCTACTCTGGCGCTGGGCTCTGCTTCCATGGCCTTCGCTGCGGACACCACGGCGGCACCGGCGGCACCGGCGTCTGCTGCGGATGCTGCCCCGATGAAAATGATGCACCATAAAGGCGAAGGTAAAGGCGGGCCGTTTGCCGGCCTGAACCTGACAGAACAGCAGCGCCAGCAAATGCGCGACATCATGAAAGAATCACACCAGAATCGCGGTGCGGGCGTAAAAGAGGAGCGTCAGGCGTTGCACAACCTGGTGGCTAGCGACAGCTTCGATGAAGCAAAAGCAAAATCCCAAATTGATGCCATCAGCAAAGCGCAGTCCGAACATATGTTGGAACGCGCCAAAGCGGAAAATAAAATGTATAACCTGCTGACCCCTGAGCAGAAAAAACAATACAATGAGAATTATCAGAAACGCGAACAGAAAATGATGGACCACATGAATAAAATGAAATCGAAAATGGCGACCGAGCAGTAATAGCGTCATGGGGTAAATAAAAAGGGCCAGATTATTCATCTGGCCCTTTTGCTTTTGGTCAGCTATTGCTGGCCAGAAAGTCGTTAGCCCATCGGGCAATGAGAATAAAAATCATCCGGCGTATAAGTAATCTGCTGAAATTGTTCGGCAATGACCTGCGCAAAACGCGGATCGTTAATATGATAAGGCGTTTTTATCAGCCGACGTCTGTTTGTTTGCTGCAGTGTGCCTTCCAGCGCTTGCACAAAAGCAACCAGTGCGAGCGGATCCCAAAACGGCTGGCCCGGTGCATCCAGGGCTGACACGCCACCTTCCGGAATGACGAATCTCACTTCGCCTTCGCAGGCATTCATTTTTTCCCCGATCCAGCGTCCGATAAGGGAATTCTCCTGTGCGGTGGTGCGCACCAGAGTGACCTGCGGGTTATGGTGATGCAACAGACGCCCGGCATAGCGATCCGGCACGGTTTTTGGCGAGCCGAAGTTGATCATATCCAATGCGCCACAGGAGAGTACGCAAGGGATACCGGTGCGCGCGATGGCACCGAAGCGATCCTCATTACAGGGCAAAACGCCGCCGAACAGATAATCTGCCACCTCGGTAGTTGTAAGAGCCAGCGCGGCGTTCAGTAAGCAGTTGCCAGCGCTCTGCGAGCTGCTCTGCAACTGTCATTGCAGCAGTGGGCGAATGCGACGCCGGGTGAAAAATTCGTACGCGGCAACCGCAAACGTCTGCTGAAGCTGGCGGTAGAACCGTTACAGGATAAACTGCCACCAGAGGCGTTGCAGATGGTGATTCATTCTTTTTCACTGATTTATGGTTCGGAAGTTTTTCTGGTACTGAAAGATATTTGGGGTTTGGATCTCGGCGGCATTCAGGATGTGACGCAGTGGATGGCGAAGGCCATTATTCGGCAGGCCGAAGAAGATGCGATGAACAGCAGAAAACCGTTAGCATGATAATCCAATTTTCAACGTTCTTCTCGGTCAAAACCAGCACATTTCACTGAGTAAATATCGGCAATTCTTATAATTTAAAGTGATAAGAGGGGCCGGAAAGCTATTTTTAATAGGCCTAAGGGAAAATAGCCCTCGGCCTTTTTGTTTTTATATTATACATATTTATCATTGTGTTATATTTTTATCCACCGCAATTAAAACGCTCTCTCCGGCCATTTATGGTCATTTGAAATCCTTATGCATCCCCTCTCCTTTACATCACGTTTATCGGTCCCAATCAGGCTGTCTCGCTATTGACCCATTAGGCGTGCTTGAGATTGTTGTGCTTTATTTATTTGGTGTTACGAAACTGTTACACAAAAAAACCAATAAAACATTTGCAAACAACAATGGATGGTATCTGGGATGGAAAATAAACGTAGAGGACCCAAGCCTGTTCAGGCGGCCTTTGGCTGGCCTGAAATTGGCGTGAATCGCGCACAATGGAGCGCAGTGCTTTTATGTCTGGCGGCGATCGGCGGAGCGCAGGCCGCACCCTATGTCGAGAGCGGCAGGCAGGGCGATCCGGCCAGTTGGCGCAGCAATGAATTCAACGCTGAATGGGGCCTGGGGGCGATCCATGCTGAGCAGGCCTACGCCGCCGGTTATACTGGAAAAGGCGTTAAGCTCGGTATTTTCGATCAGCCGGTGTATGCCCAACATCCGGAGTTTGCCAGCCCGGGCAAGGTGATCAACCTGGTCACGACCGGCATCCGCGAGTACACCGATCCTTACATCCCGGTGAAGAAAGGCGACGCATTCCGTTATGACGGCACGCCGAGCGTGGATTCAGACGGCACGCTCGGCTCACATGGCACCCATGTGGGCGGTATCGCAGCCGGCAACCGCGATGGCGGCGAAATGCACGGCGTGGCGTTCAATGCGCAAATCATCAGCGCGGAAAACGGTGACCCGGGGCCGGAAGACGGCATCATTCTCGGCAACGACGGCGCGGTATACCAAGCCGGTTGGGATGCGCTGATCGCCAGCGGTGCGCGCATCATCAATAACAGCTGGGGTATCGGCATCACCGAGAAGTTCGATGAAGGTGGCAAGGATCCGGCTTACCCTCACTTCACGCTCGCCGACGCGCAGAAACAGTTCGATCAAATCAAACAGATATTGGGCACCAAAGCCGGTGGTGCCTATCAGGGCGCTATCGATGCGGCGCGCAGCGGCATCGTCACCATTTTTGCCGCGGGCAATGACTACAACCTGAATAACCCGGATGCGATGGCCGGCCTGGCCTATTTCGTGCCGGAGATTGCCCCCAACTGGCTTTCCGTCGCCAGCCTGCAAGATCCGAACAATAGCGGCGATTACAGCATCAGCACCTTCTCTTCACGCTGCGGTTATACCGCCAGCTTCTGCGTTGCCGCGCCGGGCAGCAAAGTCTACAGCTCGATCATCGAAGGCAACAGCCTGGAGAATCTGACCACGGGTTACGCCAAATACAGCGGCACCTCGATGGCGGCTCCGCACGTGGCTGGCAGCATTGCGGTGCTGATGGAGCGCTTCCCGTACATGACCGGCGCGCAGGTCGCTTCGGTACTGAAGACCACCACCGTCGATATGGGCGCGCCGGGTATCGATGCGCTGTTTGGCTGGGGGATGATCGATCTGGGCAAAGCGATTCGCGGTCCGGGCATGTTCGTCACTGAACAGGACATTCCGGAGGAATTTCGCGTCAGTGGTGCCTATGGTCCCGAGCAGTTTGTGGTGAATTTGCCGGGCATCGGCGCGGTACTGGACAAAGGCAAACCGACTGAGCGGGTATGCGACGATGTTCACTGCGGGCTGGACGTCTGGAGCAATGCTATCTCCGGCCACGGTGGCCTGACCAAGCAGGGTATTGGCACCCTGGTGCTGACCGGGGCCAACACCTACGCCGGCCCGACGCGGGTTAACGAGGGTCTGCTGGCGATCAACGGTTCGGTCACCTCGGCGGTGACGGTGCAAAACGCCGGTATTCTGGGCGGCTCCGGCAGCGTCGGTTCGTTGACCGCTCGCCGTGGCGGTACCGTGGCGCCGGGCAATTCGATCGGCACGCTCAACGTGGCAAACAACGTCAGCTTCGAACCGGGTTCGCGCTATGCGGTGGAAGTGGCACCGAATGGCCAGAGCGATCGGATCCACAGTGGCGGATCGGCGACGATCGGCGGTGGCGAGGTGGCGGTCTCGCTGGAGAACAGCCCTAACCTGTTATCGCAAAGCGAAGTACGCAGCCTGCTCGGCCAGCAGTACAACATTCTGACGGCGGATCAGGGCGTCAGCGGGCAGTTTTCTTCAACGTCAAGCTTCTCCCCCTTCCTGGACTCCGGGCTGAGCTATCAGCCTAATCAGGTGACTCTGAGCATCGAACGCAACGACATCCGCTTTGCCAGCGTGGCGCAAACGCAGAACGAGCGTGCGGTGGCGGTGGCGGCGGATGCGCTGGCGGCGGGCAACCCGGTGTACGAGAGCATCCTCAACGCCGGTTCGGCAGGGGAAGCGCGGCAGGCGTTCCGGCAGCTGTCCGGGCAGATCCACGCGGATATCGCGTCGGCGCAGGTCAACGACAGCCGCTACCTGCGTGAGGCGCTCAACGGCCGCCTGCGGCAGGCGGAAGGGCTGGCGACTGCGCCGGACATCAAGTCTGACGAAGGCGGTGCCTGGGCGCAACTGCTGGGCGCCTGGGATCATGCATCGGGCGATGCCAACGCCACCGGCTACCAGGCATCCACCTACGGCGTGCTGCTGGGGCTGGACTCGGCATTGGCTGACGACGGGCGATTGGGGGTCGCGACCGGCTATACCCGCACTTCGCTGGACGGTGGCTACGGTTCGAACGCCGACAGCGACAACTACCACCTGGCAGTGTACGGCGGCAAACAGTTCGGTGAGCTGGCGTTGCGCGCCGGCGGCGCCTACACCTGGCACCGCATCGATACCTCACGCTCGGTCAATTACGGCGCGCAGTCGGATCGCGAAACCGCGAAGTACAGCGCGCGCACTGAGCAGGTATTCGCCGAAGCGGGTTACAGCGTGAAGGCCGGTTGGGTGAACCTGGAGCCGTTCGCCAACCTGGCGTACATCAACTTCCAGAACAACGGCATCTCTGAAGACGGCGGCGCCGCAGCACTGCATGGCGACAAGCAGCACACCGACGCCACCGTCTCGACGTTGGGGTTGCGCGCCGATACCGAGTGGCAGGCGAGCAAAACGACATCGGTAGCGCTGCGCAGCGAACTGGGCTGGCAGCATCAGTACGGCGATCTGGATCGCGGCACCGGGCTGCGGTTCAACGGCGGCAGCTCGCCGTTCGTGGTGAACAGCGTGTCGGCATCGCGTGACGGTGCAGTGCTGAAGGCCAGCGCGGAAGTGGCGGTGAACAAAAACGCCACGCTGTCGCTGGGCTACGGCGGCCTGCTGTCGCAAAACCATCAGGACAACAGCGTCAACGCCGGTTTTACCTGGCATTTCTGATCTTAAAAAAACCAACGGAACAGCCGCCCCGCCTGGGGCGGTTTTACGCAAAATAAAAAGGATAAGGGAATGAAGCAATCTGCAGGAAACAATAAATCGGCATTGGCGCCAACCTGGAAACTAAACGCCTTGCTGTGTGCAATGCTGGCGGCGGGAGGGGCGCAGGCGGCCCCGCATGATGTGGGCGGCAACCCAGGCGATCCGGCCAGTTGGCGTAGCGATGAATTCAAGGCTGACTGGGGGCTGGGCGCGATCCACGCCGATGAGGCCTATGCGGCGGGCTATACCGGCAAAGGGCAAAAAGTGGGGATCTTCGATACCCCGGTGAACAAGCATCCTGAATTTGCCGGCGACGGCAAGCTGACCAACG
Source organism: Serratia sp. TSA_198.1 (assembly GCF_052686505.1). Lineage (NCBI taxonomy): Bacteria > Pseudomonadati > Pseudomonadota > Gammaproteobacteria > Enterobacterales > Yersiniaceae > Serratia > Serratia sp. TSA_198.1. The sequence continues at coordinate 198,940 of NZ_JBQZFP010000007.1, read as the reverse complement.
TGGTGACCGAAGGCTATCGCGCCTATACCGATCCACATCGGCCGGGAATTAATGCCGGCGATCGTTTTTACTTCGACGGGACCTTCCATTTTTACAGCGGTTCACAAGGTTTGCTGAGTAATCACGGGGTCCATGTGGCGGGTATCACTGCCGCCAATCGCGACGGTACCGGCATGCACGGCGTTGCCTTTGATTCGCAGATCGTCAGCGTGGACAACGACAATGATGGCCCGGCTTACGGGGAGTTTCTCGGGTTGGACGGCAGCGTGACCAACGCAGGTTGGCAGGCGATGATCAACAACGGCGTACGGGTGATCAACAACAGTTGGGGTGTCAGTATCCCTGACTTCCTTTCGGATAATGGCGGTAAACCCGAGGCCCTGCATTTCGAGTTAAAAGATGCGCAGGAACAGTTTGATCAGGTCAAACCGCTGCTCGGTAGCCTGGCCGGTGCGGGGTATCAGGGGGCGATCGACGCTGCCCGTAACAACATTCTGGTGCTGTTTGCTGCCGGGAACGACGGGAACTACAACCAACCGGATGTGATCAGCGGCCTGGCCTATTTTGTGCCGGATATTGCGCCTAACTGGTTGTCGGTTGCCAGTATTCAGGATCCGACGAAAACCGGCGACTACAGCATCAGCACCTTCTCTTCGCGCTGCGGCTATACCGCCAGTTTCTGCGTTGCTGCCCCGGGCAGTAAAATCTATAGCACCGTGGCTAACGGTTCAGATCCAAATCAATTGGTCTCGGACTACGGCATTAAAAGCGGCACCTCAATGGCGACGCCGCACGTGACCGGCGCGGTAGCTGTGCTGTTGCAGCGTTTTCCGTACATGACGTCGGCGCAGATTGCCGACGTGTTAAAGACTACCGCCACCGATATGGGTGCGCCGGGCATCGATGCGCTGTACGGCTGGGGGATGATCAACCTGGGCAAAGCGATTAACGGGCCGGGGATGTTCTATACCGTTGAAGATATTCCGCAGGAGTTCCGTATTCCCGATCCGGCCGGCGTGGCTTACGGTTCAACGCAGTTTGTCGCCAATATTCCAGGTTTGGGGGCGGAGGTCGATCAAGGCACGCTGCATGCGCGCATTTGTGATGACTTCCACTGTGGGTGGGAAGTGTACTCAAATAACATTTCCGGCCACGGCGGCCTGACCAAAGAGGGGGCGGGCGCGCTGGTGCTGACCGGGGCTAATACTTACGCCGGCCCGACGTTGGTCAATCATGGTCTGCTGGCGATCAACGGTTCGGTCACCTCGGCGGTGACGGTGCAGAACGCCGGTATTCTGGGCGGCTCCGGCAGCGTCGGTTCGCTGACCGCCCGCCGTGGCGGCACCGTGGCGCCGGGCAACTCGATCGGCACGCTCAATGTGGCCAACAACGTCAGCTTCGAGCCGGGTTCGCGCTATGCGGTGGAAGTGGCGCCGAACGGCCAGAGCGATCGGATCCACAGCGGCGGATCGGCGTCGATCACCGGCGGCGAGGTGGTGGTCTCGCTGGAGAACAGCCCTAACCTGTTATCGCAAAGCGAAGTGCGCAGCCTGCTCGGCCAGCAGTACAACATTCTGACGGCGGATCAGGGCGTCAGCGGGCAGTTTGACGCGGTGGCACCGAATTATCTGTTCCTGGGCACCGGGCTGAGCTATCAGCCGAATCAGGTGACGCTGAACGTCGGTCGTAATGACACCGCCTTCGCCAGCGTGGCGCAAACGCAGAACGAGCGTTCGGTCGCGGCGGCGGCGGATGCGCTGGCGGCGGGCAACCCGGTGTACGAGAGCATCCTCAACGCCGGTTCGGCGGGGGAAGCGCGGCAGGCGTTCCGTCAGTTGTCCGGGCAGATCCACGCGGATATCGCGTCGGCGCAGGTCAACGACAGCCGCTACCTGCGTGAGGCGCTCAACGGCCGCCTGCGGCAGGCGGAAGGGCTGGCGACCTCACCGGACATCAAGTCCGACGAAGGCGGTGCCTGGGCGCAGCTGCTGGGTGCCTGGGATCATGCATCGGGCGATGCCAACGCCACCGGCTATCAGGCCTCGACCTACGGGGTGCTGCTGGGACTGGACTCGGCGCTGGCTGACGACGGGCGGTTAGGGGTCGCGACCGGCTATACCCGCACTTCGCTGGACGGCGGCTACGGTTCGAACGCCGACAGCGACAACTACCACCTGGCGGTGTACGGCGGCAAACAGTTCGGTGAGCTGGCGCTGCGCGCCGGTGGTGCCTACACCTGGCACCGTATCGATACCTCGCGCTCGGTCAACTATGGTGCGCAGTCGGATCGCGAAACCGCGAAGTACAGCGCGCGTACCGAGCAGGTGTTCGCCGAAGCGGGTTACAGCGTGAAAGCCGGTTGGGTGAACCTGGAGCCGTTCGCCAACCTGGCGTACATCAACTTCCAGAACAACGGCATCTCTGAAGACGGCGGCGCGGCGGCGCTGCATGGCGACAAGCAGCACACCGACGCCACCGTCTCGACGCTGGGGTTGCGCGCCGATACCGAGTGGCAGGCGAGCAAAACGACGGCGGTCGCGTTGCGCAGCGAACTGGGCTGGCAGCATCAGTACGGCGATCTGGATCGCGGCACCGGGCTGCGGTTCAACGGCGGCAGTTCGCCGTTCGTGGTGAACAGCGTGTCGGCATCGCGTGACGGTGCAGTGCTGAAGGCCAGCGCGGAAGTGGCGGTGAACAAAAACGCCACGCTGTCGCTGGGCTACGGTGGCCTGCTGTCGCAAAACCATCAGGACAACAGCGTCAACGCCGGTTTTACCTGGCGTTTTTAACGCTTCTTGCCTGAAAGACACGGGGTCAGCTTGCTGGCCCCGTTTTTATTGGGGCCGGGTAACAGTGACGACAAGGGGAGCTACCCGTATGATGCCTCGCCCGGTTTGGCGAAAAAACGGCAATAAAAAACCGGGACCCTTGCGGATCCCGGCTCAAAAGTGGGTAAAACAGATTAGCGCTACGGCTCAAATCCCGGTTTGCTCACAGACTGAGTGAATGCATACATCCTTCAGCAGCGGCAATCGGAACTAATTTTCCCTGGTGTTATTATGGTTATTATCAAAAGTGGTTCTAGTATTATTTTTTATAGTGTATTGCTGTATGTGTCTTTTGATACCATGTTTGACCATAGAACATGGTATGTCAAGCAACGTTTTTAAATTAAGATTGCATGGTATGCAATGTTTTGAGCGTGCTTTTTCATAATTCATAATTAAAACAACTAATAAATAAGCAGAAAAATCGAAGGGAAAAATGGATAACAATCACCACAAATTCGATTCGTTGTCGATTGCAAACCGGGTCAGGGAACTGTTTTTGCATTACGGCATTGGTAAGCGGCAGCATGCAAAAGAGCTTAGCCGTATTCTGGATCTGAGTTTTTCACATGCGCATCGAAAACTGAAAGGGCAAAGCCCCTGGACGCTGGAGCAGATCAACAGCGTAGCTGCTGCGTTGGGCGAAACGCCGGCGGCTATCGCGGACATGGGTGCGGAACAGGAGGCGTCGGCGCAAACTATGGCGCAGGATGCCATCTTTTTTGTGGCGGGTGCGGAAATTGCCTGCGTCGGTCATATCGGCGATGAACTGCCGGCCGGGCGACAGGCGGAGTTCGTGGCGCTGAAGCCGGACCAGCAATGGCATATTTATCGTGCGGACGATGCGCCGTTGGGTAAACGCTTTTGGGTTGAATTGATCGAGATCCGCCCGAGCCATACCGATGATGAGCGTTTGAGCATTGCGGTGCTGGATGATTCGCATCAGGCGGCGGATGAACTGGCAAAATACCTCGATGGCCGCGGTTTCACGGCGGTGGCATTCTACGACGTCGGCAGTTTTTGCCAGGCGCTGCAACAAAGCCTGTTCGACGGTTATGTGGTCGACTGGCTGATCGGCGAGGAAACGGCGGATAAATGCATTGAAGCCATCCGCAGCTCCGACAACCCGGATGCACCGGTGCTGGTGCTGACCGGCCAGTTGGGCACCGATCAGCGCGAGTCGGAAATCGCCAAAGCGATGCGTGACTATGACGTGCTCGGCCCCTATGAAAAGCCGGTGCGGCTTCACGTCATCGAAGCCGCCTTGTTGCGGTGCTTTAATCTTTAGCGGTGAACAGCGAAGCCAACGCGGTGGACAGCGAGTCTAACCGCACCGGCTTCATTAAATAGTTATCGAACAGCGCCCGCTGTTCGGCAGACAGTTGTTCCGGGGGGTAGGCGCTGATGCCGATAATCGGCACCTGGCGGTTGGGGCCGCGGCGGCTGCGCAGCTGTTTGGCCAGCGCGGCGCCATCGATGCCGGGCATTTGCAGATCCAGCAGCAGCGCGTCGTAAGGCCGCCGGAACAGTTTTTGCAGCGCCCGTTCAGGCGAGTTGCACAGCTCGTGCCGGTAACCCAGTTTGTCCAACAGCGCCGCAAAGGCGTCGCTTACCGACTTATTGTCATCCACCACCAGAATATGCTGCTGTTTCTGCGCCAGGCCGTGGTGCTGCGTCGGTGTTGCACCCAATTCCTCTTCATCGCCGATCTCGACAGGGATGCTGACGATAAAGGTGCTGCCTTTTTTGATTTCGCTGTAGACGGTAATGGTGCCGTTGAGCAGCGTCACCAGCCCGTGCACAATCGCCAACCCCATGCCGACGCCGCCATACTGCCGGGTGTGCGACTGATCAAGTTGGGTAAAGGGCCTGAATATTTGGTCGAGCATCTCTTTTTCGATGCCGATACCGGTGTCGGTGACCTCGATAATCAACGCGCTGCCGGTTGGCTGCCGCCGCAGGCAACTGTGCAGCGTGATGGTGCCGCTTTCGGTGTATTTGTAGGCGTTGGTCAGCAGGTTGACGATGATCTGCCTGATACGCAACGGATCTGAATGTATTTGCTGGTGGCCGCACTCAACCTCGCACAACAGCGTAACCCGATCTTTCTGGCTCAGCGTGGTGATTTCATTCGCCGTTTCCTCGATCAACCGTTGGGCGTCGAACGGCACTATGCGCAATTCCATCATGCCGCTGTCCAGATGGGCATAATCGGTCAGGTCCTTCATCTGGCTTTCAACCTGCTGCGCGGCGGTTTCCAGCCGCTGGAAGGTATCCGCATGTTCGGCCGACACTTTAGTATTCACCAACACGTCAATGGCGGACATGATGCTTTGCAACGAGGTACGCAACTCGTGGCCGATGGCCCCGAGAAAGGCATTTTTGGTGCGCGTGGCTTTCTCCGCCTCAATCGCTTTGGCCTGTTGCCGGATGGTCAGGCGCTGCTGGCGCAACACAATCAGGGTGATGGCAATCAGGGCGATCACCGAGAACATCACGATCACCAGACCATAAAAAATGATGTGCCGCTTTTCGATATAGTCTTCATAGGCGGCGGTACGCTGCTTCACTTCGGCGTGATCGGTCAGGTTGGCCATCTCAATCGAGTAAGGCTTGATTTGTTTCATGGCCTGCGAAATGCGGGTGAAATCAATCGACGGGCTATTCAGCAAAGTATCAATCCGATCCATTTGCCGACGCATTTGGGTGACCACTTCAGGGTAACCCGGTTCGGCATACAGCGGCTGCGTGGATTCGGATACTGTTTCCAGCACGTAAAAGCGGGAATAAAGGATTTCAAATTTAAGCCTGAGATCTTCGCTATCCACCTGCTGCGCGTTTTTCTGCTGTTCGACCAGGGTTTCAAATTCGGCCAGCTTGATGGCGAATTTGGCGATCGACCAGGAGTAATTTTCCTGAGTGCCGGCAATGGCATACAGCCCTTTTTTTGACAGGGTGGCGCTGTAGTAATACAGCGTTACCGTGGAGGCAACCAAAAAAAGCGCGGCAAAAATCGCTGGGATCGCCAACCTGCTGCCGCTTTTAAATCCTTTAAGCTTCATTTAATTACAATCCTGTCCACTTGCCAGATAAAGCGCGAGTTGTAGAGCGGGGAATTTAACTCAGGCCCTGCGTCATCCCTTGGATAAACCAAAAACAGCGGTCCGAAGTTTCGGATCTTCAGCATTTCGCCGTCCATCTTGTAGGCCAAAATTATATGGTATTTCTCGACGTCGGACAGCGGCACGTCGATGTAATAATCGTTCAGCGCATAAAACGTCAGCGTGCTGCCTTTGGCCCCCACGCGCGCCAAAATATCCGCCACGGCCACCCCTTCGAACTTTCTTTGCGGCGTCCAGGAGGTTGAGGTGGTGATGCTGTGCACCGGCATCGCCAACAGTTGTTTATCGGTAAACAGATGACTTTTTTTTGCCGGGTCGGTGGCGTTTTCGATATTGCCCGTCACTTCCAGAGTGAAACTTAGCGCGCTGGATTGAACGATGACCAGCGCAAAAAATGCCCACGCGGCGTTTTTAAAAAAAGTGAACAGCATCGGTGTTCTCCAGAAGTAGCGGAAGTCTGCATAGGGCCTGCTAATTTAACAGGCAAAATAATGGCAGAAAATACAGGGTTGTGCCGGAGGAAAGGGTAAATGAAGTGAAATTAAGCAGGCCGGGGCATGACCCCGGTCTGATAGAGGAACGGGGTCGGGTTTAGTCGGCAGAGGTGGCCTGGAGAATATTCAATGCGGCCGACAGGCTTACCGGGGCGCTGGACAGGGGAACTCGATCGGTTGCGATCGTGGCTAGCGCCCCTTCCATCCACGGGTGCATCAGCACCACCTCGGTGGCACCTTGTTGGCTGGCCTGTTCGGCGGCCAGTGCGGTAAGCCGCAGGGCCGCTTGGGTATTACCGCGTTGCAACTGCAAGCCACAGTCCGGCACAACCCGGGCTTCAACTCTCTGGGCGGCGCGCTTGCCTGCTTCTTCAAACAACCGTTGCGTATACAGCGCCGAGGCTTCTGTGGCGCACAGAGCCACGATCGAATCACTTGCCTGCAGCGCCCTTTGCGCCAGCACATAGTCCGCTCTGAGTATCGGGACTGGCGAGGTTGCGGCGAGCGCTCTGGCGGCGCCGGAGAGCGTGGAACAGGTCAGCACCACCACATCGGCAGTGTGGCTTAGTGTTTCAAGTGCGGCGCAGACCTGTTGTTCCAGGTCTGGTGCTCTCGTTTCCGCTGCGGCACGCAGATCGGCGCGAACGGCGTGCACCAGTGAATCTGCGGGCAAGCCGAGCCGAGCCGCAGTCTGAGTAAATATCGCAATATTGGTTTCAAAGGTATGCAGTAACGCGATACGCATGTGAAGGGCTCCATGAGGTTTTGACGGTTGCCTGCAAACTAGCGTACTTTCTGACGGACAATGTCCAAATTTCATGATGAATAGTACAAATATGCACAGGCATGACCGGCTGGCCGCCTTTCTCAGGGCCTTTGATCTGAAAGCCAGAGTGTTTTCCGACCCGACAGACCCTGCCAACCTCTACGTCGCCGCGCGTGCGGCGGGAGAAGGGGCATCACATATCCGTTTTAACGTCGCAGGCGGGCCGCCGCCGGAAGGTGAGTTTGCAGTCATCGTCAGCGCCGGCGTCGATTTTTCCGGCGAGCTGAACCCGCTGGTCGGTACCTTGCCCGACAGAATGGATTTTTTGCTGGCGGATACGCCGGCGCTGCAGGGCGTTGCCGATTTGTTTATTGACGAAGCGCAATCCCCCCGTTGTGGCACGGTGTCGGTGCAGGATCGGTTGTGCGAAGTCATCATTGTGCTGGTCATCCGGCGCGCTATCGCCGCCGGTGCGGTGAAAGCCGGCATGTTGGCCGGGCTGGCCCATCCTGCCCTTCACCGCAGCTTGGTTGCCATGCATGACGAGCCGGCCTGCAAATGGTCGGTTGAAAGGCTGGCGCAGATCGCCGGCATGTCGCGCAGCCATTTTATCGAGCGATTCGGCACGGTTGTGGGGGAAACGCCGGGTGCCTATCTCACGGCATGGCGTTTAACGCTGGGCAGAAAAGCGCTGATGTCGGGGCGAAGCGTCAAGCAGGTGGCCTATCAGGTTGGGTTTGGCAGCGTGGAGGCATTTTCGCGGGCATTTTCCGCCAAATATGGCGTGCCCCCGAGCTCGGTGAAAAAGGGTGTGGGATGACAGTGATGAAATAAAAAAGCCAGGTGCCGATGCAACCTGGTTTTTTTAATGCACAATCAGGTGACTGATGCAGAGTAATCAACGCTTTTTAAAAACGTTAAATGTTGAAATCAGGAGTTCACAGCATGTCAGTAGTGACGAATAACTCGCTTCTCAGTGAAACTGCCGTTCAGACAGCGCCGACGGCCTCGGCCCTCAATACCTTGAAAATGCTGGTGCGTTACAAAGCCTGGGCGGATGCATTGACGTTCAGCAACGTCAGATCCTTGCCGGAGGGCGAAGCCCTGAAACAGCGCCCGACGCGGTTTGGCAATATGGTGCATACGTTAAACCATACCTACGTGGTGGACGATATCTTCAGGCACCATCTGCAGGGGAAAAAGCACGGCTATACCGCGCGCAATACCGAACATACGCCGGCGTTTGAGGATTTGTGGCAAGCGGTGCAGGAAATGGACCGCTGGTATATCGATCTGGTGGACAGCTGGTCAAACGAGGATCTGACGAAAGCCGTTCATTTCGAGTTTGTCGGCGGGGGTGAAGGCGTGATGACGCAGGAGGAAATTGTGCTGCACCTCGTGAATCACGCCACCTATCACCGGGGCTTTGTCGGCGACATGATGTACCAGGTGCCCTTTACGCCGCCATCGAATGACCTGCCGGTGTTTATCAGGGATCATTTCAACCAGGCCCGTTAAGCTGGGAGCTAGCTGCCGAGCATTCGGTTTTTTGAAACCTCCGCATCGATATAAACAGGTCAGGATGTTGAAGATCCTGACCTTATCTCTCTCCTTAATATCGCCATACCAGTGAAAAACCGATATTCATTGAGCTGGTAGCGAAACCCTGGGGTTTATAGAGCGGTGTGCCGATGAAGGTATCGAGGCTGGTATTCCACTTTTCAATTCTTACGCCCGCGATACCGCCTGCCAATTTATGCCCAATAGCGTTCTCGCTCTGCATGACATAGCCATAATCCATGCCAACATAGGGTTGTACCGGGAATGAACTTAAGTTCCAGGCTATCGTATTTTGCCAGTAGATACCTTTATTGCCGAACAAGTTGAGCTCGCCATCAAATCCTCTCACGGTATTACGACTCCCAATGCCTAACTTGTCCTGTATTGGCAAGTCGTAATTGGCGAGTTGTAACGTTAACCCGCCCCTATAATCCATGGAAAGGTCGGATAGCATGAAGGGGTTAAATACGCTGGCTTCGGCTTTAATAATGTGGCTGCTTAAGTTATAGGCACCATCGAGACGATCGGCCTGGAACCATCGCATATTTTTCAAAAGATCCAGCGACAACGAAATCCTTGCATCATCAATGTAGTGCAGGTGTTTGGCACCAATTTTTATAGTGGTTAAGCGTTTACGCTGAAGGTCTATTTCCGTGTCATTAATAAAATAATGATAATCCCGCTCCAATAACTGCGCATTGAGCGTGGTTTTGTACCGGGCACCGCGTGATACCGTTCGGCCAATTTGCAGGCTGAGGCTTTCTGCTTTGCCTTTATATTGGTAGTCAATAGCATAGCCGGGAATACCCTGATGGTATTTGCTCTTACCTGCAAACAGGTCTAATGACCAGAACCCATACGGAAGGGAGTAAGATATTGCGTGTGAACTATTGCCACGGGTGTCAGATCTTTCAATATTCTGTGAGCGTGATGCGTAGAGGGTATCGTTAAGCGAGGTCAGGTTATAGAGGAAAAGCGCGGCGCCGCCCTGATAGCGACCAGTGGCTTTGGTACCAGAGTCATCCACCCAGGATGCTACCTGCCAGTATTTCTCTTGTCTGCGCAGCACTTCAATTTTACTTTCTCCCGGTGTTTGGCTGGGCATAATGCGGATATCGGACTGGGTGCCGGGGATGGCATTGATGTTTTCCAGCCCTTGTTCAACGTTGCGGATATTGAGTATGTCACCGGTTTTCAGTGGAAAAGCGCTGGCCAGATTGAAATGCCCGCTGCTGTCGTCACTCAGCCTTAGGATGCCGACACGGCCATAACTGAGAGAAAGGGTGATAGCCTCTTCTTTTGCATGATAGGCGGTCAACGTCGCGCGAGAGGTGATAAACCCTTCGCCAATGAGCTGATTTTGTATGGCATTTTGCAGGTTGCTTATTCCTGTTGTACCCAGGCACTGCTGCTCCGCGCTACCGGCCAATTGTTTAATGGCGAGGGTTGGGCGTATTCCATCACTTTCAATTTGCACCGTGCGGATCTTCAGGCAGGGGGTTTCCTGCGGGTAGAAGAGAGCCTCTTGCCGCGTGTCGCTCGGTTGGGTGAAGACGGTATGGCCTCCAGACTGCAGCTTATTCTGGATATTTCGCTCTTTATTTTCCTGGCTGACACTCTGTTGTTCCAATGTGGATAATAGATTACCGGCATGGGCAACCCCTGTAAGCAGGAGGCTCAGCAGCAATGGAATATTTTTTTTCATATTAATTTTTTATATCGGGGGAAAAACCTCCGCCAAGCGGCGGAGGAATAATATTACCAGCGTGGGTACCACCATGGGTATTGCTGTGGTGGGGAGACAACGACAGGCTTATTGATGTCTCTGCCATTGTTGAACACAGAACCTTGGGTCGATGTTATCTTGCCTTGATTATAAAAAGAGGTGCCTTTCCAGTTGATATTCTTGTCGGCTTGGATATTCCCGGTGTTATAGAAAGAAGTACCTGAGCTAGTAATGGCGCCTTTACTGGCTACCAGGCTCCCCGTGTTGGAGAAAGACGTGCCTGAGCTGGTAATATCTCCCTGGCTGGATATCAGCGTGCCGCTATTGGCGAAGGATGTACCCGAGTTAGTAATTTCATGGCGGGCCTGGATGTTACCACTATTAGAGAAAGCGGTATTTTTTAAAGCGATTCCACCATTACGTGCAATAACTTGGCCGTTGCGACTGTTTTCGACCGAAGTTGTACTAATGGTGACGTTATTTTCTGCACTTATGACATTGTCATTTTTAAGCAGGGTTGTTCTAAAATGAGCGGAGTCGTTAGCTTTTATCTCACCCGTATTCTCCAGAGATGTGGTTTGAATAAAGGAATTGGCACCAGAGAGTAGCGTACCCTTGTTTACGATAGAGGTGGTTGAAAGCATCAAGTCACCGCCATCAGTAACCAACTCACCCTGGTTTTTCAGGCTGATTGGGCTTTTGGCAGAGCCGTTATTGCCGCCAATGTTAACGTTGTTATTACCGTTGTTATTGCCAGTGTTGTTGCCGACGTTGTTATTGCCATTGTTACTGCTATTGACGCCAACGCCCTTCTCATCGGCGATTAAGGTGATTTTTCCTGCATACATGCCGCCGAGTTGGGAAACATCAACCAAAACCTCTGGCGCCCGATCTTTGCTTTCCAGGTTGGTATAACCGGTCAAATCTGCCTTGACGTTTTTCTTGCCGGCCAGCACCAGCAGGGTTTTGGCTCGCACTGCGGCATTGATATTTTCTGCACGGGCGATCACGGCTGTGTAATCAACGTCACCTTTTTGCAGCCCTTTTCCTTCAAACGCTACCGTACCACCCGTAACATTATAACCCGTGAACTGTTTATCCTTGAATTGCAACTCGCCGGTTGTCAGCACGCCGGTGCCCGTATTGATAAACCCGCAGCCGTTACAGGTTATGCCGGATCGGTTAGCGACGATAACGTCTGCCTTTTGGCCTGCGACTTCAATCATCCCATTCAGCAGGGTTCTGTCGCTAGAGTTGATTTCGTTCAGGATCACTTTGGCCGCGCCCGCACCCAGGTTCGGGTTAGCATTGACGGCACCAGCCAGTTGGCTTTGAACGGCGCTTTGCGCATTATTCAATACAACGCCCTGGCTACCCACGTCAAACTGGCTGTATTGGTTATGAGATACGCCATCCCGACCCGGCTGATTGATATTCACTACCGGCACATTATTGGCGGCGAGGTTGATATTGCCGTTGACCGGCTGAATAGTGGTGTCTGCAAAAGCGGCTCCGCCACTGAGGCAAAACATTATCATTGCCGAAAGGCAGGAAATTTTCCTTGGGAATTCCATTTTATCACTCCATAGATATAAAAGCTTTATAATACTGATTAGACAGTTGGCCTGGTTTCAGCTGTGCGCCTGTACACCTAAAATTAAGTGGCGCAAATAAATGACTGAGCCCAGAGGAAGTAAAGTACCATGCAGTATTATCTGATGAAATCTTATGGCGGCTATTCTATTGCAATTGAAGTATTGTTCTGGGTTGGCGGTTTTTTTTGGTGTTTGTTTTGTTTCCTCTACAGAGAAAACCAAGTAATTATAAGTTTATTTCACCTTATGTATAAAATAGGTGCCTCTTTATATTGCTTTTTTTTGCTGCCGGTAAAAACATCCAGAGTAAGGCAGTGTTTTTTAAAGGAAATGGGCGTTTCTCTGCGTGCCAGGTTGCTTAAGCTTATCGGTGTCACTTTTCGGTTGTTGTAAACGTGATGCTGTTAGTGACAGAAATATATGATTTATTGACCTGTATGACGTTTTTGATAACAAAAGTTCTTGCTATTTATAAGGGTATTTCTCACAGGATAATGCCATTACATACACTTTGTATTGAAGAATGTTTTGCTTATGGAAGCTTGAACAACGAAAAGTTGCTTCTTTTATGCAGCGATCAGACAGGCACTGATCGAGGTGGAGAACATGTTTAATTTATCGTAAGAAAGCAGAGAAGCATCGATGGCCTGATGTGCGGCTGGTGATGATGAACTCCCGCACCCTGCCGGCAGGCAACGCGAGCCGTTCTCTCGAAACCCGGCATTGGCACTGGTGTGGAATTCAGGTGGGACCCGCAACAATGTGGAAACAACGAACGCTAACAGAGAATAACATAAGCAGCACCTTGCCTTTAGCTATCAGTGGCCAGCTTGTTTACTCTTAAAAGAGTAGTCTGAAAGAGAAAGTCTTTTTAATTCATAGAGTAATGTTTATTTTGTTAACGGGCAGTTTTTGACACGCGTAGGTTGATCCAGGTTGCTTCATCAATACCCTTGGACACCCTTTATTCTTTTGTTGTAGTATTGTGATATAAGAATTTTCCTAGTTAATTTTTTAACGGTGAGGCTAGGGCAATATTTTTACTTATTTACCGATCTTTTGATGGAATATAAGTGGATAAATGAAATTTATAATTAATAAAAGAATTGTCTTTCATGAAGATAAATCTACGATAGAGTTACTGGATGACACTATCGAACCCGTTATGCTCACAGCCACTCTTTGCAGGGTATTATCTTTGTTGGTTAAGAATAATAATTTGCTGCTGACACGGGAATTTATTTTATCGAGTGCCTGGGATGAGTATGGCAAGTCGTCTACCCACAGCAACCTGAATAACTATATCTCAATGATCAGGAAGATATTCAATTCATTTGGTGAGAGTGATATTATTGTCACTGTGCCTCGGCAAGGCTTTATGTTTTCTGCCGATGAAGTTAATACTATGGGGGTTGAGAGCACGGTGTCCTCTGCCATCGATACTATGCCTGTCACCACGGTAGAGAAAAAGTGGAAACCGTTGGGGTTGCTTGCGTTGGCGTTACTGGCTATGGCGCTCATTATGGTAACGACGTATTCTTTCTTTGATAAATATGATCCTGCTGACTATCGCCCAATAGGTAAGGTAGGTAGCTGCACCATAGATGTTTTGACAGTGTCACATTATGTCAAGCATGACAGCGATGAGTTGGATGCAATCAAACCCTTGATCGAGTCAGCAAAATTCAACTGCAATGTACCCGCAACTGTCTATTATTTTAACACCAAGATGTTGGTCAGCAGAACCGGCATGAAAAACGCAATATCTTTTCTGGCTTACTGCCCTTATTCAAGGCCGCAGGGAGTAGAAACTCAGTGTGAGAACATTCATGAAATTGTTAATAAAAAGTAATTATAAAAAATACATAAGCATTATCATTGCTGTGTTGTCAGTATTTGTTATTGTTGGAATAACTTGGTTATTCTATGATTTCCATAACGTCCCTGCGTGTAAATCAGTAATAAAAATTATCCGGCCGATTAACGGCGAGAAAGAGGAGAGCCTGCTGCTGCTTAGTGTGGTGCCCTCGGGATTTCGTGAGACAACGTTTGTCATCAATGGGCATGCTTCCGCTGGAAACGGAGGTTATACGATATCAAGAGTGATTGAAGCCGATTACACCTATAAAAGCGGTTATTACCACTTTACCGTCAAGGACGTCAAAAAACAGCCGGCGGATAACATCGAGCAGGATGAAGTGAGCAAAACGATACCCATATTAAATAGCAAATATTTTTTGCTAAAAATTGAACGGCTGAGCAACAACAGTTTTGTTTTTACCGGTAACCGGGCACCTGCATTTATTTGTACCAAGACCACCAGGTAAACCACGCCCCCATAATAGCACTTCGGGGGCAGAGTGCTATTATGGGATTGTTAGGGATTAACTAACCTGGCTGAAGGAAAAATTTTTCATGGGCTTATCTTGTTACGGCGATTTTTATGCGTTTTTATTGTTTGTTCTCACTGACGTACTCCACTGCACCTTCCTCCCCTCTAACTTTTTACATAGCTGAATTCGCAAGCGGCGGAAACATCCAATGGGCAGTAAGCGAGTACTGATGCGTGGGATGCTAGCCCTTTTTGCTGAATATTGAAGTAATAATAAATATTAGCTTTTTCCTCGCAGGTATAGTGTGTGGAAATGATATTTTCAAGCTGCTTGGGTTGCATTCCATTGTACTTGATTGAGTAGATATCACAGTTCTTGTATTGCCCCAGATTGGTAATGTTGCTGACCGGGATTTGTTTATAAGCCATGCTTAAAAAAAACGGTAGCAGTAATATAACTATAATGATAGCCATTTTCTGTAACATGGTTTTTTTTAACCATGAATTAGCGCGTTTTCGCTCTTCTTTGGAGCCATCAGGCCTAATGTCCTCTTTTTGTTCGAGCTCAATCATGATATCCGTTTCTGACAGTATTGCATTGGCCTCTTGCCTGACTATCTTTTTTGCGGTGAATTTAAACCCCTGCCGTGGGTAGGTGATTATAAGTTCTTCCTCATCAAACTTTGCTAATGACCTTCTCAAACCAGAAATATAATTGTTCAGGTTACTGTCTGTCGCCTTAAGCCCATAATCCTCCCATACCTCATCAAGCAGCTGTTTACGTTTAATGAGCATGTCATTATTTCTCACGAAGATAGACAAAAGCCTGCACGCAGGCTTGACCAACAAGATCGTGTTACCTGGATCGTCAATGTTTTCCAGTGTTCCTTCATATTCATTGTATTTAATCTGCTTGTTTATAACGAAAATCATTTTAGTAAAGCCTCGTCTTTTCCTTGAGAGGCCTGATTCTGCTATTCCCGATTCCTTTTTTCAATAACTCCACTGGGTTGGATGTAGGATTAATCTGCTTTTTTGTCACGTATTAATTAAAACCCCCTCCATAAATATTTACGTTCTTATATATAACTATAATTGTTAAATAATTTTTGGAATTTAAATATATATTTTTGGTATATTTGTTTATTAAATTCCGTAATTTTGTATATTAACACTATAATATTCCAAACGGTTGGTGGGTTAGGTACATTGTAGTGGCTGGCGATGAGCTGGTCGAAAATAGAGTTGATAGGATAAAGCTTAGGCTAAACGGGTTTTCTCTACTCTCTTCAACACATTTGAAAATTGACTATCGATGTCTTCTTCTTATAAAGGAATGTAAGGGCTTTTTATGAAACTGAACAAAATTATGTTGGCAGCAGTACTGGCTTTGGGCGCAACTTCCATGATGGCGCAAGCTGATATTAAAAACCAGGGTCGCGGCACCGTAACCTTTAAAGGCGCAATTATCGACGCACCTTGCTCTATTACCCCGGAAACCGTAGACCAGACCGTTAACCTGGGCCAGGTTTCCAACGTGGCGCTGAAAGACGGTGGTAAGTCCACGCCGAAAAACTTCCAGATCAAACTGGAAAACTGTGATTTGAACCCAGGTGGTACAGGGGGCGTCGGTAAAAATAACGCCGTTTCTATTACCTTTAGCGGTGCGGCGTCTTCATCTGATTCCAATTTACTGGGTATTACCGGCGTTGCCAAAGGCGCCAGCATCGCAATTACCGATGGTTCCGGTGAGGTTATCAAGCTGGGTAAAGCAACCAACGCACAGACTCTGCAAAATGGCAATAACACCCTGAGCTTCGCCGCTTACCTGCAGGGCAACAAAGCCTCTGGCGCAGTTGTGACTCCGGGCGAATTCCAGTCCGTGGCTGACTTCACCCTGGCTTACCAATAAGCCCGGCGGTGGTGAAATGAATTCAGCATGCGGGTTTGCCCGCATGCTTTATTACCGGAAGACACATTTTTGAATAGGGAATATTCAATGAATCATTTTCCTGGGAAAGTAATGACCCCCTGCATATTGACTCTGTTGTTATATATCAGCAGCGCTCAGGCCGCCCACCCGACACAGGGCTGGGGACGCGTCAATATGCAAGGGGCCATTATTGATACCGCCTGCGCCATTGCCGCCGGCAGTAGGGAACAGGTTATTGATATGGAAACAGTTCCGGTTGCGAATATTATTCGTGATGGACAGGGAATGACTAAACCTTTCTCTATTGAGTTAATAAACTGCGTGTTAACCCGGCCCAATAATAATTTACCGGACTGGAAGCACTTTCAGGTGACCTTTGATGGTGAAGCGGATGGCGTATTGTTTGGTGTGCGAGGTGAAGCAAAGGGCATTGCCCTGCAAATTGCCGACGGGCAGGGAAATATTGCCATGCCAGGGAAACCTCTGCCGCTCGGTAATATCTCATTAGGGACTATGCAACTGAATTATGCCATGCGGCTGGTAAGCAATAGCCAGTCATTACGGGTCGGGGCTTATTCCTCTGCGGTACGTTTCAAGCTGGATTATTACTGACACGGATAAAAATTATTAAATAACAGGGTAGATGGCTATGGTGTTTTTTCCTGCAGGGACGCGGTTTCGTATTCAGTTATTAAGGGCCTGTATTTGTCTGGCGATAAGTTCTGCCGCGCCGCTGGCTTTTGCCGATGACGGCATACAGTTTAATACCGACGTGCTGGATGTGAACGACCGGAAAAATATCGACCTGAGCCAGTTCTCCCGTAGCGGCTACATGATGCCGGGGACCTACAGCCTGACGGTGAACATCAATAAAAATGAGCTGCCGGAGCAGAGCGTTCCTTTTTATCCGCCTGACGATGATCCGAAAGGCAGCCAGGCCTGTCTTTCACCGGCATTGGTGGACCAACTGGGGCTAAAGGCGGATGCGATGAAAGGGTTGCGCTGGTGGCACCAGAACGAATGTCTGGACATTACCAGCTTGAAGGGCATGGAAGCTCGGGGCGATCTGGCCACTGCGGCACTGTACTTGAGCATTCCCCAGGCTTATCTGGAGTACGCCTCGGCGGATTGGGATCCGCCTTCGCGCTGGGATGAAGGCATTCCGGGGCTGTTGTTTGACTACAACCTCAATGGCCAGACTCAGCGCCAGCAGAGGGACGGCTCACAGCGCTATAGCCTGAGCGGTAACGGCACTACCGGCGCCAACCTGGGGGCCTGGCGGCTGCGCGCCGACTGGCAGGGGCAGTTTAACCGCCAGACCGGTAGCGGCCAGGGCACCGACCAGCAACTGGACTGGAGCCGCTATTATGCCTACCGGGCGCTGCCGGCACTGCGTTCGCGGTTGACGCTGGGGGAGGATTACCTCAACTCCGGCCTGTTCGACAGCTTCCGCTTCAGCGGGGCCAGCCTGGTGTCGGACGACAACATGCTGCCACCGAATCTGCGCGGTTATGCGCCGGAGGTTGTGGGGGTGGCGAAGACCAACGCCAAGGTGACCATCAGCCAGCAGGGCCGGGTGATTTACGAGACTCAGGTGGCGGCTGGGCCGTTCCGCATACAGGACATCAACGATGCAGTGTCAGGTGAGCTGGATGTGCGGGTGGAAGAGCAGGACGGCAGCGTGCAGGCATTCAAGATGAACACTGCCAGCATTCCGTACCTGACCCGGCCCGGCTCGGTGCGCTACAAGTTTGCCGCCGGGCGTCCGTCGGATTGGCAGCATCATACTGACGGCCCGCTGTTCGGTACCGGCGAGTTTTCCTGGGGGGTGAGCAACGGTTGGTCACTGTACGGCGGTGCGCTGGGCGGTGGAGATTATAACGCGGCGTCGTTGGGTATCGGGCGTGACCTGATGGCGCTGGGCGCGCTGTCGTTTGACGCCACCCAGTCGCGGGCGCGTTTGCCGCAGCAGGACGGCACGCTGAGCGGCGGCTCGTACCGCCTGAGCTACTCGAAGAGCTTTGACGAACTGGACAGCCAGGTGACCTTCGCCGGTTACCGCTTCTCGGAACAGGACTTCATGAGCATGAGCGAGTATCTGGATGCTCGCCATGAGGGCCGCCGGATGGGCAATAACAAGGAGATGTACACCATCACCTTTAACAAACAGTTCCGGGATGCGGGGATCAGTTTGTACCTGAACTACGACCACCAGACCTACTGGGATCGGCCGGTCAATGACCGTTATAACCTGACGATGTCGCGCTACTTCGATATCGGGCGGTTCAAGAACCTGAGCCTGTCGCTGTCTGGTTACCGCAACAAGTACAACGGCAGCAATGATGATGGCATGTATCTGTCGCTGTCTATGCCGTGGGGTAACGGTGCCAACCTCAGCTACAACACCACGGTAAACGGGCGTGATACCACCCACAGGGTGGGGGTTTACGACCGGGTTGACGAACATAATAACTATCAACTGAGCGCAGGCAGCTCACGCTCTGGCGCCAACCTGAGCGGTTATTACAACCACGAGGGTGATATGACCCAGATGAGTGCCAACGCCAGCTACCAGGAAGGCAGCTACAGCGCGTTGGGCTTCTCCGCACAGGGCGGGGCCACATTAACACCACAGGGCGGCGCATTACACCGTATTGGCATGCCGGGCGGCACGCGTTTGCTGCTGGATACCGGCGGCGTGGCCGGGGTGCCGGTGCGTGGTTACGGCAGCACCAGCAACACCAACATGTTCGGCAAGGCGGTGGTGACGGACGTGAGCAACTACTACCGCAACCAGGCCAGTATTGATCTGAACAAGCTGGGCGACAACGCCGAGGCGACCAAATCGGTGGTGCAGGCCACCCTGACCGAGGGCGCGATCGGTTACCGCAAATTTGACGTGATCGCCGGGGAGAAGGCGATGGCGGTGATCACCCTGGCAGATGGCAGTACGCCGCCGTTCGGCGCCACGGTGATGAACGCCAACAAACAAGAAACAGGGATAGTGAACGACGGCGGCAGCGTTTATCTGAGCGGCATTCAGGCCGGTGACCGTATGACGGTGCACTGGAGCGGCGCGGCGCAATGCGCCATCAGCCTGCCGAAGGTGCTGCCGGACAGCACGCTGAGCAACCTGCTGTTGCCGTGCCAGGCGCTGCCGGCCGACGAGTCAGACGCAACCTAAGCGCAGACACCCTATTTGAATCAGCAAGAGAGACTTTTTATGAAAACGCATTTTGTCATCAACAAACAATGCCTGACCACCGCCGCCCTGCTGGGCGTATTGCTGGCTCCGCAGGCGCAGGCAGCGATCGCGCTGGACCGCACCCGCGTGATTTTTGACGGTGGCCAGAATTCGGTCAGCCTGAACATCAGCAACCAGAACAAACAGTTGCCGTACCTGGCGCAAGCCTGGTTGGAAGATGGAGAGGGCAATAAAGTTCAGAGCCCGCTGGTGGTCCTGCCACCGGTACAGCGCGTGGAGCCGGGCAAACCGAGCCAGGTGAAAATCCAGGCGCTGCCGGCGGCCAAACAACTGCCGCAGGACCGCGAGACGTTGTACTACTTCAACCTGCGGGAGATTCCGCCGAAGAGCGACAAGCCGAACACCCTGCAGATAGCGCTGCAGACGCGCATCAAGCTGTTCTATCGCCCGGCGGCGATCGCGCCGCAGCAGAACGCAGCGCCATGGCAGGAGCAACTGACGCTGACAAAACAGGGTGATAAGTACCAGGTAAATAACCCGACGCCGTACTACATCACACTGGTGGATGCCGCCAGCAAAAAAGGTGTGGAAGGGGCGAAGGGGTTTGAGCCGTTGATGGTGCCGCCGAAGGGCAATATCTCCGTGGGCGTCAGCGCCGCAGCACTGGGCGGTGCGCCAGTCCTGACCTACATCAACGATTATGGCGGCCGTCCGCAGTTGACCTTTAACTGCAGCGGCAGCACTTGCCAGGTGGTGCCGGAGAAAGACAAGTCATAAAGCCGTAAGTCGGGGCAGGTGAACAGGAGGAAAGACTATGCAACGGATAAGCAAAAAATGGAGTCAACACCTGCCGGGTTACCGCGACTGGCAGTACTACGGCACCCTGGGCGCATTGGCGCTGATGGCGCCGATCACGCTTGGTGCGGTGTTGTTACTGTTGCCGAATGCCCACGGGCAGGCGGTGGATAATTGGTATACCGATGGTGCCAACGGCGTGTTGCAGGTGCACGGTGCATTGACCGAAAGCGCCTGCCGGCTGGAGATGAGCAGTGCTCGTCAGGATATTCAGCTAGGTGAAACCGGCACCGGCAGGCTGCAACAGGTGGGTGACCGGGGTACGCCGGTGGGCTTTGAGCTGCGTTTGCAGGACTGCCTGCGCAGCCCGGCGGGCAGCCGCGATAGCCGCACTGGGGCACTGACCTGGGCAGCGCATCAGCCGGCGGTGACAGTAAGCTTCAGCGCGCCGGCGGACGTTAACAATCCGCACCTGGTGAAGGCGCAGGGCGTCTCCGGGCTGGCATTACGCCTGACCGATCCCTTGGGGCAGGACGTGCGGTTGGGTAGCCGCGGGCAACCGCTGCTGCTGACGCCGGGGCAGAACACGCTGGCGTATATCATAGCGCCGGAGCGCACCCGCGCGCCGCTGGTAGCGGGTGCCTATTCGGCATCGGTGGATTTTCGGCTGAGCTATGACTGATAAGGAGTGGAGCATGCGGCAGGCAAAATGTGCAGTGAGCAAGCCAGCATGGCGATCTGTGTTTGTTTCTGTGCTGCTGCTTTCGACAGCGGCGTTCAGTACCGGTAGCGATGCGGTCACCAACCTTAATATTTCCGGCACTATTATCGCCCCGCTATCCTGCGTGATTAATGGTAGCCAGGCAATTTTTGTGGACTTCGGCAACGATCTGGTGACGACGCGTGTTGATGGAAGTAATTATATGAAGACAGTGGATTACATACTGACATGTAAAAACAATGCTTTCAACGCAATCAAAATGAAGATCGAGGGCAGCGTTACGGCGTTTAATAACAGCGCGTTGCAGACCGAGCAGACCGATCTGGGGATTGAGCTGCGCGCCAATGGGTTACCGTTGCCAATCAACAGTTGGCTGAATTTCACCTACCCGAACAAGCCGTTATTGCAGGCGGTACCCGTTAAGCGGGCTGGTGGTACTCTCAGAGCGGGTGACTTCAGTGCAGCGGCAACCCTGATGGTGGCTTACCAGTGAACAGAGAAAGGAGCAAGAAAATGACATTGCTACGCTGTTTCTCCGTTGTGCTGTTGCTGGGAGGAGGGCCGGCCCAGGCTTATCCGAACATGGCGTTTTTCGGCACTTTAAATGCACCGCCGCCCTGCATCATTAATAACGGTGAGCAGGTAGACGTGGATTTTGGCGATCGGGTTGGGGTGAACAAGGTTGATGGTCAGAATTATATACAAACGGTGAACTACCGCATCAGCTGTGAGCCGGGCACCAGCGGTCTGGTGATGGGGCTGAAAGTGACCGGTAGCCCCACCGGCTTTGATGCCGCTGCGTTGCAAACCAATATCACCGATCTGGGGATCCGCTTGTTGCAGAATGGTCAGGTTTTTACGCTGAATAAGCGCATGGATATCGACGCGACTAACCCACCTGTACTGCAGGCGGTACCGGTAAAAAAACCTGGCGTTGAGTTGAAGGCCGGTATCTTTACGGTGACGGCGACGCTGTTGGCGGATTACCAATAGGAGAGCGTTATGCATATAACAAAAATCATGCTTATCGTCCTGCTGACGAGTACAGTCATCATGCCGGTGGTAGCTGCGGATAATATGCGGTTGCATGGTGCATTGGTGGAGGAGCCTTGTACCCTGCAGCCGGGCGATGAAAGCGTGGAACTAGATTTTGGCACTATAGTGGACAAATACCTGTACCAGTATCAGCGCACGCTTAGCAAGCCGTTTCAATTGCACTTAGTGGATTGTGACACCAGCTTGGGTAAAACGGTGAAGATCAGTTTCGGCGGTACTGAAAGTGCAGCATTGCCTGGCCTGCTGGCGCTGGATGCTGGCAATCAGGCACAGGGTGTTGCTATCGGCTTGGAAACAATAGAAGGACAATCGTTGTCGTTAAATATATGGGGCCAGAACAGATTATTGAGTAACGGAAATAATATTATTGCTATGCAAGCCTATGTGCAGGGCGAACCTGCTGCTATAGTAAATAAAACTATTCGATTGGGGGCGTTTTCAGCAGTAGCGATTTTTACGTTACTTTATGAGTAGTTAATGGCATATTTAATTTACATTCATTGAATAAGTGTTTTGTTTTTTGGTGGGGTATTTTAAATTCATTAAGATCTATTTAAAATGTTGCTCATCATGAGTTGCAGTCTATTTGATTTTTTTGTGTAAAATGAAATTAATCTAAGGATTGTGAGGGTATGTTTTTTAATATTATATTGTTTTTTTTGTCTTTGATTTTCACTTCTACATATGCACTTGCAGATCTTACTTCTAACGTTATGATTTCAATAACAGTAAGAGAGTCTTCGTGTGTTGTAAATGATGGTGGAGTGATGAATGTAAGCTTTGGTAATAATTTGCTTGAGTCTAAAATTGATGGGAGTAATTATTTGAAGAATATAGACTATAAATATAAATGTAGTGGGTCAGAGAGGCGAGCTATGAGAATGAAAATACATGGCGTGGAGAGCGGATTTGATCAACGGGCGTTGCAGACTAGTAAAACCGATCTCGGTGTGGTCTTTTTTGCGAAAAATGAACCACTAGCAATCAATGAGTGGTTTTACTTTGATGGTTTCGATAATATTAATTTACAGGCGGTACCTGTAAAGAAGTTAGGGGCTAAATTGGATGAAGGGTATTTTTCTTCGGGATCAACCCTGATAGTGGACTATCAATAATAGGATGGGATAATGAGGCTTATTTCACTTTTATTAGGTTGTGTTTTTTTTGTTTTTTTTATTGTATGTAATAATGCCCAGGCTGGGGCATATGTTAATTTAATTTCCATGCTTCCAGGGCGGGTCGTTTTAGAAATAACTGCTTGGGATGAGCCTGAAGGGATCCCAAATCCTTGCTATGGGTATCAACAATGTTATGTTGGACCGGATGTGATGTATAAATCTTGGAATCCTGGTTTAGATGGTTCATGTCGAGTGGCGAAGGCATGCTTGGAGGGGGCACAAAAATATAGAACCACTGCGGATGTAAGACGCGCCTACCTCGCAATTAAAAAATTACCATATAGAGCAGAGTTTCCTATAGATTATGAGGCTACTTGCGTGGGGTTAATGTATGCTGGCTGGTTAACCTCCGGTAGGAATGGTGATGGAAAACCATTTCCAAACTCTTTTTGTGGGAAATTACCACCGCCAAATCAAGTTTGCTCTGTAACTATGAACTCTGCGATAATAGAACATGGGACATTACTTAACTCAGAATTAAATGGCTCAAGGAAGGATATTTCAGGTTCTGTGAGCTGTGCTATTCCTGAAAAAGTGAAAATAACGGCTTTCTCTGCTGATTCTGGCTCGAATGATGTCAGGTTAGGCTCGCAAGGTTTATATGCAAAACTTTTTGTTAATGGTAAGCCGGCTGCTGGAGGTGATGAGGTATCGATAAATGAAAGTAATGGTACATCTTCTTTTATGTTTTCATCTGTTTTAAATGACTCGGGGAGTAATATACGCGCCGGAAAATATGTTGGAAATGCTATAGTTGTGGTTAATTTTATGTAACGTTAATTCCTCTCTGAGGGTGGTATAAGATATTCATCTTGAGGCTCGTAAGTGATTTACTAATGAATACGTTTGGTTTTATACGGTTTTTAGAGCTCAGTTAGATAAATTCTGTATATTTCGACATTGGTCAATTATGCATTGCCTATAAGATACATAATGGTGACATAGTAGTATATAAATGTCGGTACTGATCTAATGGATGTGGTGGAGTTCTCACACAGTATCCGCATTGACGTTAATTACGGCGTGCAGAACTTATGATAATCCATCGAAATTACTCTGTGAGCATGTTTACGTTGTAACGCTAACATTATTATATGATGCGGAATCATGCTAAATACCGAGGGGTTATGTGCTACTAACTGTAATTATAATATTGAGTTGGAAAGTTGAAGGTTTCCAATATGGCGTCCGATAAAATTATTTTTTTGGTGGTTTTTTATGAGTGAAATACCAGAGGTGAGGCGTTATTTACTGCTTGGCGTCGCTTTTCTTTGGGCTGGATTTTTAATGCATCTCCATATCAAAAATATGGGCGGATGGGTTTAGTCCTGCCGCAAAATATTCTCAGCTGGAGCATGATGGCACTGCTTGTCATGATTATCTGGCTGGGTGTGGGTTTTAGAAAATGCAACATCATAATTACCCCAACAGCTAAGCTATTTTTTGTCGCCTTAGTGCTGTTGGTTATTCCGTTGTTTTATACCCGACCCGAATGGCGAGCGGCGTAGCTATCGGCATGGAAACCCCGCAAGGGCAGCCCTTGCCGCTGAACCAGCAATCCGGGGCCTATGCGCTGACCGACGGCAGCAACGTGATTAATTTGCAGGCTTATGCGCGCGGTGAGCCAGCTGCGATAACCCATAAAACGATTGGTCGCGGGGTCTTTGCCACTTTTACACTGGACTATGAGTGAATTGATATGTGCAACAAGATGAATATTGGCAGAGGTATATTGGGTCTGCTGTTCATATTTTCTTTGATGCTTTTTTCAAAGAATTCTAAAGCATACGACACCAATATTGAATGGGATTTACGGGGTAACGATTTATACTACGTCATTACTTCTGCGAATGACATGAGAAATCCAGGTAACCTCAACTGTGGGTGGGGGGGGTAAATTTTATGTGATGTTAACATTAGACGGCACCGGTAATCCTGCTAAAGTGCAATGGAAGGACTATGTATACAACTTGAGGGGAACGCAGACCACTAGCAAAATTATTAGAGAGTGGAGTTACGCTCTGCCGAGAAGCGGCGTTATTGTCAACTGGCTCGACCAGGAGCAGGTTGCCAATGAGAACAGATGTATACTTTTATACGCTGCCAGCGACTCCGGCGGTCTGTCTATGTTCGGCGACTCTTGTTCGGGAACTATAACTCCACCACCCACTGAACCGCCTTTGCAGCCGGTATCCTGTTCGATTGGCGGCGATATTAATTTGGCGCACGGCGTGCTAAATCAAGATAACGTAAATGGCAACACCAAGAGCGTTTATGCGCAGGTAAGCTGCAACCGTGAGGCCACCGTAAAAATAACCGCACGGGCAAACAATGGCGGTGACGTAGTGACATTACGCTCGGACGGCAGCTTGAAATCAAAACTGCAGGTCAATAATATTGCAGGCGCAACCGGTACGACGGTGCGGGTACCCGGCGGAAATGGCGTCTCAGTGCTTTTTTCATCGACGTTAAGCAGTAACGGTAATGTTTCCGCAGGTGATTTTTCTGCTTCTGCAGTAGCCGTGTTGGCGATACTGTAATTATAAATTTTATTTCACGTGCATTTATAATGCGGTAATTACCGTTCTGATGCTGTTTGTAATATATATTGAAAATAAAATTACAAGTTAAATATACTTTTCTGGTTATATTTATGCGAATATTTCGAACGACGGGTGATTATTTTATAATTATTGTTTCTGGGCTATGGTTCGGATTGGCAATGCATCGTTATCTCCCCAATATGGGGGGAGGGAGTTTAGCTCTGCCGCAAAATATTCTCAGTTGGATCATGATAGCACTACTTGTCATGATTATCTGGCTGGGCGTGGGTTTTAGAAAACGCAACATCATAATAACACCCACGGCTAAGTTATTTTTTGTCGCCTTAGTGCTGTTGGCGATTCCGTTGTTTTATACCCGGCCCGAATGGCGGGAGGCGGCATTGTGGCGCTGGGCGGGATTATTCGGCGGATGGGTTTTCTATTTTTCCTGGCTGCAAACGGAGATATCAAAACGAACGCATCATTGGCCGTTCTACGCCATTTTACTGGCTGTGGTGGTGCAGGCATTTATCGCATTGCTGCAACTGTTTGGGCTGGGGAACGGGATCCCGTACCCGTTCATCGGTGGCCGCCCTTATGGGGTATTCCAGCAGGTCAATCTGCTGGCCAGTTTCACCGCTACCGGTCTGGTTTTGGCATTAATGCTGTTTCTCTTGCCCGATTTTAGCCTGCGGGCAAAGCGGTATGAAAAGCTGCGCCTGATGCTATTGGCTCTGCTATTGGCGGTATTCCCCGCTTTACTGGTGTGGCTGCAATCGCGCATTGGCTGGTTGGGCGGCGGTGCGGCCGCACTGTTATTTATTGTCGCTCACGCAAAAAAATACCCGTGGCGCAGCGTTGTTGTGACGGTAACGATGTTACTGGGTGTGGCAATTGGCGTTGCGGTGCTGAGTTGGGGCGGCCCGATTGGCGCCGTCAGCCATGCGGGCTCAGACAGCGCACGTGGCGTCATGCTGAACACCTCGCTGGCGATGATTGCAGGCAAGCCATTGATCGGTTGGGGTTATGGCGGTTTTGAGTACAGTTTCCAGCATTTTCGCGCTGCATTAGGAGAGTCGACGCTGGGGGTTGGGGTGGCTGTACACCCTCATAATGAGCTGCTGTTCTGGTGGGTTGAAGGCGGGGTGTCGGGCTTGCTGGGCATGTTGCTGCTTTTGTTTGCCGGGTGGCGTTTGGCAGGTAAGGCCTGGCACCAAGCCTGTTCGTCGGGAAAGGGTATCGCGCTGGCGCTCTGTTTTGCCTTGTTGCCCATGGCCATGCATACCCAGACGGAGTACCCGTTTTATTTATCGACGCTGCATTGGGCCGTTTTCCTGCTGTTGTTGGCGATGTTGGATCGTCAGGTTACGCCAACCCATGAGCGTAGTGCGCTAAGCGCGGTTGGCCGGCGAGTTCTCGTTATTCTGCTACCGATAGGCGCTCTGCTCGCCCTGATCGTGATGTTGGCCGGTTTGCAGGGCGGTATGGCCCTGACGCGGGCCGAACAGAATAAATTTACCGATATGCGTGAAGTCGCCGTCATGCCCCCTTTAGCCAGCTGGGTGCAAAGTGAACGCCGGCAGTTTGATCAACAGGTCTATGCATTGCTGTTATTCAACCAAACACAGGATGAGGCATTGCTATCCGGCTACGCGTACTGGGCCAACGGCTATTTGAAAAAACATATAGATAGAAATGTATACGCCAGTTTGTACTTGATATTGAAGCATCAGGGGAACAACACGCAGGCCGAAAAGCTACGGCGGCAAGCAATAGCCTTTTTCCCAGATGATCCGCGGTTTATGTAAACAGGAGCGTCATTTAAAAGGAGGGAAATAGAGATGTCAGTGAAAATATCTATCATAGATAATAATCTATTTTTTGCAGAGGGGTTGAAATATGCGTTATCAGAATACTTCACCCTGAGGGGAAAAACCGTTGAGTTTTTAGCAGAAGAAAACAGTAACGCCGCCGTCGATCTAATTTTTATTTCGCAGTCTGAATCAGGAAGTGTGACCTATTGCGACAGAGGTGCGCACGAGACGGCCGTTTCCCCGTTGTATATCGCTATACGTAAAATAAAACCTGCCAAAACGACGAAGGAGAATACATGCTCTCGTGAATTAGGGGTCTTAGATTGTCATGGCGGTCTTGAGGCTTTGTTTCATCTGTTGGATGACAAAATTTGGCGAATGAGCATAATTAGTGCTGCAGCAACGCCCTGTTTTTTTTGCTTAAGCAGAAGGCTCAGTGGTAGAGAGAAGGAGGTTGTCTCTTATCTCCGTTTAGGGGTTAATCAAACGCAAGCGGCAAAGTATATGCACTTGAGTGTGAAAACCGTGCATACATATAAACAGTCTGTGATGCGCAAGCTTAATTTCAGAAAGAGGAATGACCTGTTTAATTGGTTGTTGAGGGAGTGAAGTGATATGTTTATTTTGAAAGGGAATTCTGTTTTGTTGATTGCTGTTGTTTTTTTATTGGCCTTAAGTGTCTTTTCTTTTTACAAGCATCTGTCTTTGGCTAAAAAAAGAAGGGTTATTTTCCCGCGCAGAAAAACAAACTAACTTGATGTTTTTTTAATTATATAGCTATCATTTTTTGGGGTGATTATGCGTATGCATAATAGGGTGTTTATTTCTTGAAACCCCGATCACCCCCCATTTAATTTATCGCGTTACTTATCTTTTCGTTTGTACATGGTATCGGCCCCCTTATTGGCATTGCGCTATATCGATATTGGGCTGAAGATTGCCTGTGGCTCACTGGGTCGTTTTCCTGCCATTGTGAAGCTGGTGCATGCGGTACTGGCCGCCGCGTTTGCGGTTCCCGCTGTGGGTTCATACCCGAAGGGCTGCTATCCGAGCCGTGCAGGGCTTATTCCAGGCAATTAGAAGTGCCAGGAAGTCTGCAACCAAATGCGGGGGGTTTGTGTTGGTGTGGCGATACTGTTGCTCTGCGCAATAGGCCATGCCGCCACTATGTTGACTTCGATACCGGGGATATCGCTTAACGGCAATACATCTCTTTCGAGAACGGTGTCTGAAATCACTTGTCCGTTTTTCATCCCTGCGACCGATTTTTGCAACAGCTTCGAAATTACGCGGGTGTGGTTATTCAGACGCAGCTGGCCAAAGTTACCCTCGGCGATGGTTATACGCACCCAACCCCCTGTTACGTCTTGTTTAGGTAAATAGGCTTTGGCCAGGACGTAACCTTTCTCTTGGTAATAGTGAGTAATGATCTGAGCGGCGTTTTGCAGATCCTTTAGCGCAAGTTTTTTTTCGCTAAAACCCTTCAGTTTTTTTAGCAGGTCTGGCGTTTTTAATGCCCCGTTGTCCTCGATGATAAACCCATGCACTAAAATTCTGGGGGCGTCATTCTTCTACGTTATTATTGATTTTTTTGGTGTTTTTTATTTCAGTCGCTGAATCTGAGGGCGGCGGTAGTGTTTGGCGTTCCTGTTCGACGTCACGCATGACCTGGCCGGCATTAGGAATAGCCGCTAAAGGTTTTGAAAAAGTTAAGGTTATTGCCACGGCCAAATAAATTTTTCATAGGTGATTAGTGGTTGTTATGAGCGGGGGAGATTCGTTCTTGTTTTGATCTGCAAATAGGCAATAAAAACCGGCAGACAAACTGTCTGCCGGTTGATGCTTACTTAATTGAACCTGGGCGCATATTGATGCCTGCCAAAGGCAGCTTTTCAGACTCGCCCGAGACTTTATTGCCGGTTAGGTAGCCGAAATTAACGCCCGCCAGGCTGCCGACGTGTTGGCCCGCCGCTGGCGTTAACGGCTTAATGTTACCATTAAACATCGAGCTATTTATTTTGCCGCCGTTCTTGCCGGCGAGGCCGCCGAAGAAGGTACCGTTTCCGCCGCTGAGCTGCCCGGCAGCCGAAGAGTTTTCAATCAACGCTTCATTTTGTCCCGCTAATCCCCCCACGTTGCTGTCTCTGCCGGCGGTGACTTTCCCCGAAGCCTTGGCTTGCGAAATACGGTTGGATGTACCCACGGCATGGATACCGACCACCCCACCGACATAGCTTTCCGCCCCGCCGATAACATCGCCCGTTGCAGAGACCTGAGACAATGTACCGTTGTTATACCCCACTAAACCGCCGCTGTAGCTCTTATCTCCGCTAGTGACGCTAACAAGCGCTTGTGTATTGGTGAGGGTCCCGCGGTCGTTATTGCCCACCAACCCGCCAATACGGCTGTTACTGCCTGTACTCACGGTGCCTTGGGCGCTGGCGTTATCAATGTTACCGCCAATATTATTGCCCACCAGACCGCCGACGTTTTGGCCACCGGTGACAGAGCCGGATGCCTTGACGTTTCTCAGTGTCATCCCGTTGTTTTCGCCCACCAGACCACCGGCAGATGCGCTGTTATAACCTGTGACGTTACTGTTGGCTTGTGCCGCAGCAATCGTCCCCGCCGTATGCAAGCCAATCAAACCGCCAACCAGACTGTTTTTTCCTGCATAGACGTTCCCGTAGTAAGCCACGTTCGATAATTCGCCGTGATTGTGGCCGACTAAACCGCCGATATTGGCGTTGGCACCGCCAGTCACAGTGCTTCTGGCTTCGGATTGTTGCACTTTGCCAGAGTAGTTATTGCCGATCAGCCCCCCCACATTGGCCGAGGCAAGATCCGACACGTTACCGCTAGCCTTGGTGCCAGTGATTGTGCCGTGCAGATTCCAACCTACCAGCCCACCGATGGCGTCAGAACCCGAGCCATTGACCTGGCCGCTAGCGGCGGAGTTATTAATCGCGCCGTTGTTCAGGCCGATCAAGCCGCCAACATAACTGCCTTTTCCTGCGCTTACGCTGCCGGTAGCAACAGAATTGGCGATGTACCCTGGTGCAGTGCTAAAGCCTGCCAGTCCGCCAACGCTAAGATCAGAACCTTTAGCCGTGACATTTCCGTGGCTGGACGAATTATCGATTATTCCGTCAAAATTCACGCCAACCAGTCCGCCAGCGCCGCCTTCGAACTTACTGTTTTGCATGGTTCCAGATACTTCAACATTTGCCTGGCTGTTGCGTATGAACGCTTTGTTGCCAAAGTTCACGCCCACCAGGCCGCCGATCGATGTTGTTTCGCCATTGCCGATTACCTTGCCAGTAGCGGAAGAATTGACGATCGCACCCTCGTTCCTGCCGGCTAATCCGCCTAGCTCACTACCTTTGCTGACAGACACATTGACGGCTTTAACGTTGATAATCTCACCTTCATTGCGGCCCACTAATGCCCCAACTGAAGAGCCTGTGTCCTTGCCGGCCACGGTCAATGAATCCAGCGTCAGATTGCTGATTTTGCCGGTAGAAGCACTGAACAGCCCGCTGTGAGGCCCTTTGCTGTCAATCGTCAACCCTTTAACGGTATGGCCAAGGCCGTCGAAAACGCCGCTAAAGGCGGCTGAACTGCCGATGGCTTGTACCTTGCCGTCGTGGGTGATATTAGTGCCCAACACGTAACGGCCGCCCAGTCGGCTGTCGATATCCAACAGTTGCTTCAGACTTTGTACTACTTGATAATTTTCGCCATTGGCACTGAATGCCGCGCCGGAGCCGGACAGGGTGATTGCTGCGTCGTTATTCAGCGCATAACCCGTTTTGTGGTTCAGTTCCAATGCTGCACCGGCACCCGTGGCGTCGAGTGGGGCATTGAACTGGATGCCTGCACGTTCGGCGGTCAGCGACAATGTATTGCCGTTCGACCAGTTCACTGGCGCAGAGACGGAGACATTTCCCTCGGTACTGGTCAGGGCCACATTATTGTTTGCCAGGCTGGTTCCCAGGGTTGCGCCATTCAGCGTGCCGTTATCGGCGACGTTGACCTGGGCTGTGGTCACCTTCCAACTGCCGGTTTTTCCGTTGGCCGCTCGGGTGGTCACCTGTACGGCGGGTTGAATCATCACGTGTGCGCCCCGGGTTTCAATCATGCCGCCATTGCCTGCGGCCGCGCTGGCATCCAGACGACCTCCGACGCTCAGGGTGCCCGTATCGCCGCCATCCAGCATAATGCGACCGGTTTGATTGTTGAGGGTGGTTGCTTCGATAGTCCCTTGGTTGTTCACCACATTTTGCAGCATGCTGCTGGCCGTTTTAGCTGTCATCAGCACCTGGCCGCCCTCGGCCTTCAGCAAGCCGCCGTTTTGCACCAGTGCATTCACCGCCGTGCCGTCTACCTGCAGGTTCAACAGTTTGTCGCCGTCAAAGTTCAGCGTGATGTCATCACCCGCGCCCAGCGCGATGCTGCCCATCTGCGCCTGAATAACGCCCTGGTTGCTGACGCGGGCGCCCAATAGCGCCACGCTGCCTGACTGGGCGGCGGTCAGAGTACCCTCGTTACGCACTTCCGCCTGGGATTGGCCGACAAAGTGATTCTTTCCGGCCAGGAAATCGGCATTGCTGATGTCACGCGTCGAGGCCACCAGCCCACCCACGTTCACCTGGGCGTTCTTGCCGAACACCACGCCGTTCGGGTTCACCAGGAACACTTTGCCGTTGGCGTCGATTTTTCCCTGGATATCGCTGCCGTTGACACCCATCACGCGGTTCAGCGCCACCGAGTTGCTGCCCGGCTGGTTGAACTTCACGCCTTCATTGGCGCCGACGCTGAAACCGTCCCACTGCGTGATCAGCTTGTCGCTTTGCTGATTGATGGTCATCTGCTGGCCGTTAGTAGAGACAGCGCCCTGACCGGCAACGATATTCTGCCCGGTCGGCAAGGCGTAAGCCGGCTCCAGCGCCACCAGGCCCAGCAGCGACAGCGCCACCGCCAGCCGGCGCTTGCTGCTGCGCTTGCCGCGGCGGCTGTTGTTTTCGCTGACCACGTTCCAGCACTCTTGCGCGGGGTTCCATACCAATGCGTAGATTTTATTCATTATGATTTCCTTGTTTTATAAAGTGCTGCTTCCCGAGCAGTGCGGGTTTCATTCCAGACAATCAAAAATTCCAGGATGTCTGGAGCCAAACTCTGGGTGTATGTGTAGGGGGGGCGGCCGTGTTTTCTTGTGCTATTGGCCATGCCGTGGTGAGGTTGACTTGCTGTTGGCGGCCAAACCACGCGATGCCGGCCCCGACGGAGGTCAGGCGGGCGGTGTTATTCTCGGACGACCAGGGCTGTTTATTGATCCTGACGGCACCCTGATCGAAAAAGGTGCTCAATTGCCAGCCGGGCATTAAGGCGTAGCGAAGTTCTGTACTGAGCTGTATGCCTTCATCACCGTTACCGCTGCCGGCGTCATAGGCTCGGACGCCATAAGGGCCGCCCAGGCTGAATTTTTCCGAGGAGTCCAAATTGCCTGATGCCCATTGCGCATTGATTTGCGTCACCCACTGGAAACGATCTCCGAGGTTTTGCAGGCGAAGCGCATTAATATTGACTTTGCTAAAGCGCCCCAAAGTCTTGGCGCCGTATTCATCCCAGAGGCGATCCTGCTCATCGCCGATATTTAATCTTCCTAACCCATAGCTGATAGACAGTGCGCTTTGTCCACCGCCTAACCAGCGATCCTGATTATTGAGGTTCAGGGTTAATGTCGATAAACCGACATCTTTCTTACTGCGTTTTTCAAACAGATCGATATCGTCGCGGAGCGTCTTGTCTTCATACTGCAATTGCATCGACAGGTTAAACAGGCGCGCGCGAATGACCGGATAGGAGGCATATACACTGGTAATCCCTGCTCGCCCATGTGCGTCAAGCACGGCAAAATCTTCCCCCAGGCGATAGCTCATCTGCGAATAGGCGGCACCAACGCGAACCGGGCCGGCATTCACCGGAAGGTCGTAGGTTGCTCGGTAATATTGTTGATGCTTATTACTGCCTAACAGACGCAAGCTTGCCTGGTCACCGAGGCCAAGCGGGTTATTAAGATAGATATTGCCCCCGAGCCGATATTCCCCGGTATAACGATCGCCGAAGTTGTCGGCCGTAAGAGTGCCGTTGAATAAGGGGGCTGGGGTGGCCTCAACCAGCAAGTCAGCCGTTCCGGGTTGGCCGCCGGGGCGCAAGGTGTTGTTAACCTCAATGCCGGGAATGTCGCTTAACAGCAGTAACCCGCGCTCAAGTGCGGCATCCGAGATCACCTCACCGCTTTTTATTCCTGCGAAAGCGTTTTGCAGCAGGTTTGCGCTAACGCGCGTGCGGTTATTCAGGTGCAGTTTGCCAAAGTGCCCCTCGACAATATGGATACGGACCCACCCCTCAGTGACGTCTTGCTTGGGCAAGTAAGCCTTGGTCAAGACGTAGCCCTTTTCCTGGTAATAGCGCGTGATCACCTGAGCGGCATCCTGCAGATCCTGCAGCGAGAGTTTTTTGTCGTTAAAATTCTTCAGCTTATTAAGCAAGTCTGATGTTTTTAAAACGCTATTTCCCTCAATATAAAATCCATGAACGAGTATTTTAGGTGCATTATTTTCTTCATGATTTATGTTTCCCCCACGCGCACTCCTTAATTTTGGCGTTAACTCTGCCGGTGCAGGTAAGGTTGGGCGCTCATGTTCAATATCGCGCATAACCTGGCCGGCAGTAGGAATGGCCGATAAAGATTCGTGCGAGGTTAAAATTATCGCCAAGGCTAAATAAGCTTTTTTCATAGTGTAGGGACTTATTTTAATGGTGAATGCTAATAACGTAATCATTCCGATTAATTGCAATGATGGCCTATATAAAATATCAGTAATCTATTCATTTAAGAATGTCAGGTTAAAAAATTGGCAATAATGGGAGTTAAGGTCTGGAAATGGGGCGGCTGCAGACTTTTATACTGAAAAACGATTGGGGATGAGGTTTTTAGTTGATGGGATATATAAAGCGTGTATTTTAAATTTGATATGGATGATATATATATACAGTTGAAGTGAGGTTATTTAACGTTATTCAGTGATATTGCCATTTTCAGCCGCTATTTTTAATTTCCCCGAGGTCATAAGCACGCTGTTAAGCGAGAGAGGATGTCTCTGCGTCCGCACCTGAGTCACCATCGGGAGTACCCGAAAATCAATACAGAGGTGTTATCTCGATAATCGTCAAATATAAAAAGGTCAGGGCCCTGAGGCACCTGACCTTTTTGTTGCCGTTTACCCAGCGGCATAGGCCACCGGGCAGGCACATCAACGCATGGTAACGAACTCTTCCGCTGCGGTCGGGTGGATCGCCACGGTGTTGTCGAAGTCTTTCTTGGTGGCGCCCATCTTGATGGCGACGGCGAAGCCCTGCAGGATCTCGTCCATACCCAAGCCGATGCCGTGCAGGCCGACAATCTTCTCTTCTTTGCCCACGCAGACCAGCTTCATGCGGCACGGTTGGCGGTGCTGCGTCACTGCGCTGTACATGGCGGTGAAGGACGATTTATACACTTTCACGCTGTCGGCGCCGAATTTCTCGATAGCTTCCGGCTCGGTCAGCCCGATAGTGCCGATCGGCGGATGGCTGAACACTACGGTGGCGATGTTGCTGTAATCCAGGTGCTCTTCCGGCTTGTTGTTGAACAGGCGTTCGGACAGGCGACGGCCGGCGGCGACCGCGACCGGGGTCAGTTCGACCGCGCCGGTGTTGTCGCCCACCGCGTAAATGCCTTTTACGCTGGTGTTCTGGTATTTATCGACGTCGATATAGCCATGTTCGTTGGTTTTCACCCCGGTAACGTTCAGGTTCAGGTTATCGGTCGCCGGTTCGCGGCCAATCGCCCACACCAGGCTGTCGACGGTGAATTCCTTGCCGTTTTCCAGTTGCAGCGTCAGGCTGCCGTCGGCGTTCTTGACGATGGCTTTCGGCACCGATTCGGTGTGCAGGCTTGGCCCTTCGGTGTTCATCACTTCCACCAGGGTCTCGACAATCATCGGATCGAAGGTACGCAGCGGCGCGTGTTTACGCACGAACAGGTGGGTTTCGGCCCCCAGCGCGTTCATCACGCCGGCGATCTCCACCGCGATATAGCCCGCGCCGACCACGGCAACGCGTTTTGGCATCGCATCCAGCTCGAAGAAACCGTCTGAGTCGATGCCGTATTCGGCGCCTGGAATGTCAGGGTGGCTCGGGCGGCCGCCGGTGGCGATCAGGATATGGTCGGCGGTGATCTTCTCGCCGTTCACTTCCACCGTGTGGGCGTCGATAAAGCGCGCGAAACCTTTGATCACGTCGACTTTGTTTTTGCCCAGCACGTTGTCGTAGGAATTATGGATACGGTCGATATAAGCGGTGCGGTTGGCGACCAGCTTCTTCCAGTCAAAGGCGCTGACGGTGGTATCGAAGCCGTAATCCGGGCCGTACAGGTGGATGGCCTCGGCGATCTGCGCCGCGTGCCACATGACTTTTTTCGGTACACAACCCACGTTCACGCAGGTGCCGCCCAGTTCCTTGGCTTCAATCAGTGCGCATTTCTGGCCATACATGGCTGCCCGGTTGATCGATGCGATGCCGCCGCTGCCGCCGCCAATTGCTAGATAATCGTAATGTTTGGTCATCTGGGATTTCCATGAATTGTGTGAATCGAAGAGGGTAAGAGTTTAACGCCTGATACGGGTTTGTCGCAAAGATTGCGTCGATGGCTGCGATAGGTGGGGTGAAGGCGCGGCGTACCGCGCCCGGGGGGCTTATTCCGGCACCACCCAGTTCACCAAATGGTGGCCATTGCCCGACGGCACCAGCGTCTTGTGCAGCCACGGCAGCACGTTTTTCATCTGCTGTTCCAACTTCCACGGCGGGTTAATCACGATCATACCGGAGGCGGTCATGCCGCGTTGATCGCTGTCGGGTTTTACCGCCAGTTCGATCTGCAGAATATTGCGGATACCGGTGGCTTCCAGCTCTTTGAGCATGCGTTTGATCTGCTGGCGCATCACCACCGGATACCACAGCGCGTAAGTGCCGGTGGCAAAGCGTTTATAGCCTTCCTGCAAGCCTTTGATCACGTCCTGATAATCGGTTTTCATCTCGTACGGCGGGTCCATCAGGATCAACCCGCGGCGCGACAGTGGTGGCAACTGGGATTTCAGTTGCTGGTAGCCGTCGGCACGTTGCACCTTGGCGCGTTCGTCTTTCTGGAACTCGTTGCGCAGCAGCGGGAAATCGCTCGGGTGCAGCTCGGTCAGGTGGATTTTATCCTGCGGGCGCAGCAACTGACGGGCAATCAGTGGGGAGCCAGGGTAGTAACGCAGCCTGTCGGTGCGATTAAAGTTGCGAATCACGCTCATGTAAGCCGCCAGCTCTTCCGGCAGATCGTCACGTTGCCACAGCAGGCCGATGCCTTCCAGGTATTCCCCGGTACGTTCGGCGTGCTCACCGCTCAGCTGATAGCGTCCTGCGCCGGAGTGGGTATCCAGGTACAGGAAAGGTTTTTCTTTTTCTTTCAGCGATTCAATGATCAGGCTCTGAACGGTGTGCTTGAGCACGTCGGCGTGGTTGCCGGCGTGAAAACTGTGGCGGTAACTTAACATGGCTGGTGGTAATTCCTTGTGCTCCTGCGGAGCGTGCTGAAGAAAATGAAGGCTTATAATCTGCACAGTATAAACTGTCTGGCAGGGAAAAACTGAACTGCGTTGCCGCAGGTCATTAAAGGGAGCGATAAGACGATGAGTGAAAACGCGATTTTGGACCGTTACCCCGAGGCTGCGCGTTGGGCATTCGGCGATGGGCCCGAATTGGCCAATGAACTGCTGCAGCTGGTGCTGAGCGGGGATAAAACGGCGACCTGCGGTTCTTATGCCAGTTACCGGCAAGAGCAGTCGCCTCTGCTGGGCGATTATAGCGTCATCCTTGATGCGCGCGGGGAACCCGCCTGCGTGATCAGAACGCTCTCCCTGCGGCTGATCCGCTACTGTGACGTCAGCGCCGAGATGGCGGCCAAAGAGGGGGAGGGGGATAAAAGCCTGGCGTTCTGGCAGCAGGGGCACCGGGCTTTTTTCAGCCGTGAAGGCAGCTTTTCGCCGGATATGTGGCTGGTGTTCGAAGAGTTTGAGCTGGTAGAGGCGATTTGATCAGATAAGGAGCGACGATGAGCTGCCTATTTTGCGATATGGTGGCGGGCAAAGTGCCGTGCCATAAAATCTGGGAGGACGACGCACATATGGCGTTTCTCTCCATTTACCCGAATACCGAAGGTTTCAGCGTGGTGATCCCCAAGG
Source organism: Serratia sp. TSA_198.1 (assembly GCF_052686505.1). Taxonomy (NCBI): domain Bacteria; kingdom Pseudomonadati; phylum Pseudomonadota; class Gammaproteobacteria; order Enterobacterales; family Yersiniaceae; genus Serratia; species Serratia sp. TSA_198.1. Next base: position 160,941 of record NZ_JBQZFP010000007.1, on the reverse strand, counting down.
CGCACTTTGACAGCTACGCCTTTGCGCTGCCGGACGAGGCGCTCAGCGAACTGATGCTGGCGACCAAGCGGGTGGCGCAATTGCTCGACCGGGCGTTTGACGACGTGGGCCGCTGCGGCATGGTGTTCGAAGGCTTTGGCGTCGATCACGTGCATGCCAAACTGATCCCGATGCACGGCACTGCCGGGCTGGAGCACTGGCAGCCGATAGAGTCCAAATCGACCAAGTTTTTCGAGCGTTACGAGGGGTATCTTTCCTCGCACGACGCTGCTCGCGCCGACGATGAGCATCTGGCCGCGCTGGCGGCGAAAATCCGCCAGAGCGCCGTTTAAGGCACTATCTATCAACGCCCGGCCATTGATTTTCCCGCTGCTTGGCTCCATGTTAGATATTCATTCGCATTTTAAGGCCTGCCCGCTGCGGCGGGCCCCAACGCTAATCAGGACTGCCCTATGACAAATCCGTTGCTGACACCGTTTTCCCTGCCACCGTTTTCCGCCATTCGCCCTGAAGATATCGTGCCTGCGGTGCAATCCGCCCTGGCCGATTGCCGTGCTGCAGTAGAGCGCGTGGTCGCGCAGCCGGGGCCGTTCACCTGGGATAACCTGTGTCAGCCGCTGGCGGAGTCGGACGATCGCCTGTCGCGCATCTGGTCGCCGGTCGGGCACCTGAATTCGGTCAAAAACAGCCCGGAGCTGCGCGCCGCCTACGAGCAGGCGCTGCCGCTGCTGTCTGAATACGGCACCTGGGTGGGCCAGCATGAGGGGTTGTACCAGGCGTATCGCAGCCTGAAAGAGGGCGAAGCGTTTAACCAACTGAGCGCGCCACAGCGCAAGTCGGTGGAAAACGCGCTGCGTGATTTCGAACTGTCGGGCATTGGCCTGTCGCCGGAAAAACAGGCGCGCTACGGCGAGATCGTCGCGCGCCTGTCCGAGCTGGGTTCCACCTACAGCAACAATGTGCTCGACGCCACCATGGGCTGGAGCAAACTGATTACCGACGAAGCCGAGCTGAGCGGCCTGCCGGAAAGCGCCTTGGCACAGGCCCAGGCGATGGCGCAGGCCAAAGAGCAGGACGGCTGGCTGCTGACGCTGGATATGCCGAGCTACCTGCCGGTGCTGACCTACGGCGACAACCGTGCGCTGCGTGAAGAAATGTACCGCGCCTTCGCTACCCGCGCTTCCGATCAGGGGCCGAACGCCGGCAAATGGGACAACAGCGAAGTGATGGCGGAAACGCTGGCGCTGCGCCACGAACTGGCCGAACTGCTGGGCTTCGCCAGCTACGCCGACAAATCGCTGGCGACCAAAATGGCGGAAAACCCGGAGCAAGTGCTCGGTTTCCTGAACGATCTGGCCAAGCGCGCCCGCCCGCAGGCCGAGAAAGAGCTGGCGCAGCTGCGCGCCTTCGCCAAACAGCATTACGGCGTGGATGAGCTGGAAGCCTGGGACATCACCTATTACGGCGAAAAACAAAAACAGCACCTGTTCTCCATCAGCGACGAACAGCTGCGCCCATACTTCCCTGAACAGCGCGTAGTAGAAGGGCTGTTCGAAGTGGTGAAGCGCATTTACGGCATCACCGCCAAAGAGCGCAAGGATGTGGATACCTGGCATCCTGAAGTGCGCTTCTTCGACCTGTTCGATATCAACGGCGAACTGCGCGGCAGCTTCTACCTTGACCTGTACGCGCGTGAAAACAAACGCGGCGGGGCGTGGATGGACGACTGCGTCGGCAGCCTGCGCAAGGCCGACGGCTCGCTGCAAAAACCGGTCGCCTACCTGACCTGCAACTTCAACCGCCCATTGGGCGACAAACCGGCGCTGTTCACCCATAACGAAGTGACTACGCTGTTCCACGAGTTCGGCCACGGTCTGCACCATATGCTGACCCAAATCGATACCGCCGGCGTCTCCGGCATCAGCGGCGTGCCATGGGATGCGGTCGAGCTGCCGAGCCAGTTTATGGAAAACTGGTGCTGGGAGCCGGAAGCGCTGGCCTTTATCTCCGGCCATTATCAGAGCGGCGAGCCGCTGCCGAAAGAGATGCTCGACAAGCTGCTGGCGGCCAAAAACTACCAGGCGGCGCTGTTTATCCTGCGCCAGCTGGAGTTCGGCCTGTTCGACTTCCGCATGCACGCCGAGTACAGCCCGGAAAAAGGCGCGCAAATCCTGCCGACGCTGGCGGAAGTGAAGAAAATGGTGGCGGTGGTGCCTTCACCGAGCTGGGGCCGCTTCCCGCATGCCTTCAGCCATATCTTTGCCGGCGGCTATGCGGCGGGTTATTACAGCTATCTGTGGGCAGAAGTGCTGTCTGCCGATGCCTACTCGCGCTTTGAAGAAGAGGGGATTTTCAACGCCGAAACCGGCAAATCCTTCCTCGACAACATCCTGTCGCGCGGCGGTTCGGAAGAGCCGATGGAACTGTTCAAACGCTTCCGTGGCCGTGAGCCGCAGCTGGATGCTATGCTGCGCCATTACGGTATTAAAGGATAACCCACCGGTGAGCGTGTGTTTATTGTGTGAAGAAGGCGCCGATCCCGGCGCCTTGTCTATTCTGGCGGAGCGCTGGCAGTTAACCTCGGACGACGACGCGTTGATGGCACTGGTGCTGACGCCGCAGCGGCTGGAGCTGCGCAAACGCGACGAACCCAAGCTGGGCGCGATTTACGTCGATTTCGTTTCCGGCACTCTGGCGCATCGGCGCCGCTTCGGCGGCGGGCGCGGCGAAGCGGTGGCCAAGGCGGTCGGCATCAAGGGCAGTTACCTGCCGGAGGTGGTGGACGCGACGGCCGGGCTGGGGCGTGATGCCTTTGTGCTGGCTTCGCTGGGCTGCAAGGTGCGGATGCTGGAACGCAATCCGGTGGTGGCGGCGCTGTTGGATGATGGGCTGCAACGCGGCTATCAGGATGCGGAAATCGGCCCGTGGCTGCGTGAGCGTTTGACGCTGCTGCACGCCTCCAGCCTGACCGCGCTGACCGGCCTAGATCCACGGCCCGAAGTGGTGTATCTCGATCCGATGTATCCGCACAAGCAAAAAAGCGCGCTGGTGAAGAAAGAGATGCGGGTATTTCAGTCGCTGGTGGGCAGCGATGACGACGCCGACGGCCTGCTGGAACCTGCGCGTCGGCTGGCGACCAAACGCGTGGTGGTGAAGCGGCCGGATTACGCCCCGCCGTTGGCCAACGTGCCTGCGCACGCGGCCAGCCTGACCAAGAGCCACCGCTTCGATATTTATATGCCGTTGTAAGCTATTTATTCCCAGGGGGCGAAAATCTTCGCCCCGTCGTTATTCCTGTTCGCGCAGACTTTTCCCGACGTCACCGCCCGGATGCACCGCCAGCAGGGTTTCTTTGCTGTAGCCGCTGCGTTCCATCAGGCAGGCGCAGGCGGCATCGAAAATCGCCAATACCAGCACGATAGAGGTAGTTGCCAGCATATTCAGCGGATCTATCTCGTTTTCCACCCCGGTGCGGATCACCAGCTGCGCCGCATGAGCGATCGCCGAATCCGGGTTCTCCGTCACGCCAATCAAGGGTACGCCTTTAGCCTGCAGCGTCGGCAGCAGGCGGGTCAGCTCATCGGAATTGCCGCCGCGCGAAATCAGTATCATCAGATCATCGCCGCGCAGAAAGCCCAAATCGCCGTGCGCCGCGTCGGTGGCGTTCAGGTAGATGGCCGGCCGTTCCACGCAGGCCAGCATATGGGCAATCTTGCGCGCCGCGATGCCGGAGGTGCCGACGCCGGTGACCACAATCTTGCCCTTGCACGCCGCCAGCAGCGTCAGCAGCCGTTGCCAGGTGGGTGCGTCGATACGTTGGCTGAGTTGCGCCAGTTCGCGGCTATAGACGGCCCAGGCCTCCGCCGCACGCTGCCATTCCTGCTGCATCAGGCTTCCTCCTGCATCAGCCGGCGGTATTTCATATGGTCGTTATACAGCTCATGGAACACGCGGTATTTGCGGTCGTAATAGCTTTTGATTTTGTTGGTCTGCGGCGTGACGGTTTTACCGATGCGGCTCATGGCGCTCATCGCTTCCGGCAGCGTGTCGAACACGCCCGCCGCCACTGTGCCCATCATCGCGCCGCCCAGCAGCATCGCTTCGCTCTCCTCCGGCAGCAGCATGGCGCAGCCGGTGGCGTTGGCGTGCTCCTGCACGAACAGCGGGTTCTTGGTGCCGCCGCCGCTGGCCATAATGGTGTCGATGCTGTAGCCGCTTTGGTTCATGGTTTCGATAATATGGCGAGTGCCGAGCGCGATCGCCTGGAGGGTCGCCAGATAATGCAGCGCCATGTCCTCCGGGGTGCGCGACAGCTTCAGCCCGGTCAGGGTGCCGGTCAGCGTCGGGTTGGCGCGCGGCGAACGGTTGCCGTGGAAATACGGCAGCATGTGAATATCCTGGGTCAGGAAGGCGATGTCTTCCGGTTCGCCGGCCATGCGGCGCAGCAGGGCGTTCAACACCTCATAGATGGTCTGCCCCTGGGTTTTCGCCTGCGCCAGCAGATCCTGATAGCACGGATGAGACTGGATCACATGGTCAATCAACGCGCCGGTAGCGGACTGGCCGCCTTCGTTCAGCCAGTATTCCGGCAGAATTGCCGAGTAATAGGGCCCCCAAACGCCGCCGATAAAGCGCGCGGTACGCGACATCGCCATATGGCCGGTAGAAGTACCGCCGATCAGCGCGATGCGGCGGTTAAAATCCGCCACTTCGCCGGAAACCCCGGTGGCGCCCAGCGTGCCGAGAGTGCCGGCATGAGCGTCGATGATCGACACGCTGACCGCCGTACCGGCAATCAGGCCCATCTCGCCGGCGGCGCGCTGCGTCAGGCCGTGGCCCAGCGGTTCGCCCATCATTTTTACGTCGCTGCCGATCTTGGCGGCGTCGTGTTCCAGCACGTCTTCCAGCCCAATCTGTTTGAAATAGCTCTTGTCCCAGCGCTGTTCATGGCCGAGGTAAGTCCATTTGCACACCGTCGAACACAGCGAACGGGTGGCGTCCTGGGTGGCGCGCCAGGTGAGAAAATCCGGCAGGTCAAACAGGTAGCCGGCATTGGCCCAGGTGGTCGGCATATGCTGCTTCAGCCACAGCATCTTGGGGGTTTGCATCTCCGGCGAGATGATCCCGCCGACGAAGTCCAGCACCCGGTGTTTGGTGGCGTTGATGCGCTCGGCCTGAACGATCGCCCGGTGATCCATCCACACGATGATGTTCTGCTCGGTGCGGCCGGATGGGCTGACGGTCAGCGGCTGGCCTTCTTTATCCAGCACCACCAGCGAACAGGTGGCGTCGAACCCCAGCCCTTTGACCTGAATCGGGTTGATGTCGGCCTGGTTGACCGCATCGCGTACCGCGCTGCACACCGCTTGCCAGATATTGTCCGAAGACTGTTCGACAAAGTCCGCCCTCGGGCGGTACAAATCGATGGGCCGACTGGCCTGCCCGACCATGCGGCCGTTGAGATCGAATACCCCTGCGCGTGCGCTTCCGGTGCCTACATCTACGCCAATAAAATAACTCGCCATTGTTCTTCTCCAGTCAGGCTTTTCGATTCTGTAATGCGATAAACAGGATCAGCACACCGCCCCACAGGGCCATGGTCAGATAACTGCTGACGCCCAGCAGGTTGAGGCCGCTTTCCAGCATTTGCAGCACAATCAGTGCCAGCACCAGGCCAAGTACCCGGCCAAAGCCGCCGTCCGGATTAATGCCGCCCAGCACCGAGGCCAGAATGGTCACCAGCAGGTAGGATTCGCCGTAACCCGCCTTGGCCGAGTTGAACTTGGCCATCATCAATAGGGCTGCGCCCCAGCCGAGCAAGGCTGACAGGATATACACCGCGATCTGCACCCGGGCGGTATTCACCCCGCTAAAACGGGTGGCCTGTTCGTTGGAGCCGATCAGGTACAAACTGCGGCCCAGCGTGGTGTGCTCCAGCAGCAGCCACAGGCCGACGGCCACCAGCAGAAACAGCAGCAGCGCCACCGGAATGCCGAGCAGGCTGCCGTTGCCGAAGTACTGAATCACCGCCGGGAAGCCGGAGATCACCGCGCCGTTGGACAGCAGGATATTCAGGCCGGTGATCAGCGTCATGGTGCCGAGCGAGGCCAGAATCGGCGAAACGCCGATCCAGGCGATCAGCACGCCGTTAAGCGCGCCGATGGCGACCGCGACCAGTAACCCGGCCAGCAGCGCCAGCGCTAAAAACAGCGGTTGATCCGGATGGCTGACGATAATTGCCGCCATCACCAGCGAGCAGGCGTTGGCACCGGCGATGATCGACAGATTAATGCCGCCGGTCAGCATGGTAATGCCCATTCCGAGCGCCAGCATGCCAAGGATCGGCAGTTGCGAGGCGATCGACTGGAAGTTGCCGACGCTGAAGAAACGCGATCCGAGCAGCCCGGCAAACAGCAGCGCCACGGCAATGATGATCGCGCTTTGCAGGCGGATGATCCGATCGTTCGGGATCAGGCGGGTTAACGAATTCATGTCATAGTTCCTTGGCCAGCTTGCGTTTTTCATTCCAGGCGGTGCTGCTGATGCTGATCAAAATGATCGCGCCGCTGAACACCTGGTGCCAATAAGCCGACACGCTGAGCAGCGTCAGGCCGTTTTGCAGGAAGGCCAGCAACACTACGCCAAGCAGCGTGCCGGTCAGCGATCCGCGGCCGCCGGTCATGCTGGTGCCGCCGAGCACCACCGCCGCCAGCACCGTCAGCTCAAAGCCGAGCAACGAGTTGGGGGCGACCGACTGGGTGATTTGCGCCTGAACCACCGCAGCGATACCGGCCAGAATGCCCATGTAGCCATAAACGTAGAAGTGCAGCCGCAGCAGGTTCAATCCCAGGCGCGACGCCGCATCGCGGTTGCCGCCCATGGCGAAGATCTGGCGGCCGAGGCGGGTGAAGTTCATCAGCACGCCGGTGACGATCACTACCCCCAGTAGGCACAGCAGCGGCAGCGTCAGGCCGTAGTCGTAGCCATCGGCGCCCTGGAACGAGAACCAGTTGATGCCGTCCATAAACCAGTCCGGGAAGCCGTACAGCCAGGTGCCGTTGGTGGCGTACACCAGCAGGCCGTAGAACAGATTCAGGGTGGCGATGGTGATGATGATGGCCGGCACCTTCAGCCAGTACACCAGAAAACCGTTCACCAGCCCGAGCAACAGGCCGACGCCCATCGCCAGCACGAATGCCAAAGGGAAGCCGCCGCCGTGCTGAATAACCCAGGTAGCCATCACGTACTGGGCGATGGCGGTGATAGCCGGGAACGAAATGTCGATGCCACCGGCAATCAGCACCACGAACAGGCCGCAGGCGAGAATGCCGAGAATGGCGTAGCTGGTGGCGACGTCGGTCAGGTTGCCGAGCGTCAGAAATTCGCTGGTGCCGACGCTCAGGCCAATGGCCAGCAGCAACACCAGCAGGCCCAGGTAAAACTCGTGCCGGCCGGCCAGGCGGGCCAGTAATGACTTATCCATTCACCACCTCGGCGATCTGTTGTTCGGTGCTGTGGTGCGGCGAAAACTCGGCGATCAGTTCGCCTTTGCGCATCACCATCACCCGATGGCTGTTGTAATAGGCTTCCGGGATCTCGTCGCAGATCATCAACACTGCCATGCCGAGCTCGGCCAGATCTTTGGCGATCTGGTAGATCCCCTCTTTGTTGGCGATATCCACCCCGACGGTGGGCGAGTCGAGGATCAGGATCTTCGGCTGGGTCGCTACCCACTTGGCGATGGCGATGCGCTGGGCGTTGCCGCCGGACAGGGTTTTGACCGGCAACGCGCTGTCGGACACCTTGATGTTCAGGTCACGGATCAGCCGGTTGACCAGCTCGGTCGCCTTGGCGTGATCCAGCAACCCAAGCGGGGTATGCAGTTGATCAAACACCGTGACGATGGTGTTGTCGTAGATCGACTGCTCCATGATCAACCCCTGGGTCAGACGATCTTCCGACACGTAGCCGATGCCGTGGCGCACCGCGTCGCGGTTGTTGTGCAGCCGCACCGGTTGGCCGTCGATTTTGATTTCACCGCTGTCCGGGCGCGTCATACCGAACAGGCTGAGGCACAGTTCGGTGCGGCCTGCGCCGAGCAGCCCGACGATCGAGACTATTTCGCCGCCGCGCAGCGAAAGATTGATGTCCCGGTATTTGCCGCGCCGGCTGAGGTTGCAGACTTCGAGCAGCGGGGCGGTATCGGCTGGCGGGCGTGCCGGCAGTTGGCTGTAGTGGAAGCGTTGGCCGGTCATCAGGAACGCCAGTTCGTGGCTGTCGAGCTGGCTTGCCGGGTAGGTGCCGACCAGCTTGCCGTCGCGCATTACGCTGATACGGTCGGCGACTTCCATCACCTCATCCAGGCGATGGCTGACGAATACCACGCAGATGCCCGCCGCTTTCAGCTCATTGACCACCCGCAGCAGGCCGTTGACCTCCTGGCGCGTCAGCGATGCGGTAGGCTCGTCCATAATCACCAGCCGCGCTTCGGCGGCTATGGCGCGGCAAATCGCCACCAGTTGGCGATCGGCAATCGACAGTTTTTCGACTTTTTTATCGGGATCGATATGCACCCCGATGCGGGCCATGGCGTCCAGCGCGGTCTGGCGCATCACCTGCTTGCGCACCCAGAAATGGCCGCCGGGCAGATAGCGATGAATGGCGATATTTTCCGCCACCGTCAGATTGGGGAATAACGACAGATCCTGATAAATCACCTGAATACCGTAATAGCCGGAGAGCTGCGGCGTCAGGGAATGAAAGAGTTTGCCTTCCAGCGAAATATTGGCGCCTTTTTCCGGCTGATAAACCCCGGAAATAATTTTAATAATGGTGCTTTTGCCGCAGCCATTTTGTCCGGCCAGGCAATGCACTTCGCCAATATTCAGCGTCAGGTTGATCTGGTCCAGTGCCAGCACGCCTGGGAATCTTTTACTGATATTCTCCAGGGTGATAAATGCGGTGGATGCTGCCATAGCGTTAACCCGTGCAGGTTTTTATACCCGTCATCTTTCAAGTTGCAGCGTTGTTATCTGCACTTGCGCACCCCAGTTACTTGACTTTAGTAAGTGCCTGGGGATGAGCAAGCTGGGCGCCTAGCTGCAAGTTAAAAGCTATAGGGTATATTATAATAGTGGCTGAAATTCGGTGCGCGGTGGGTTGCGCGCCGACGTTATTGAATAACTTTCCCGGTGTGGCGAATATTAATTAAGGTTAAAATCCTAGCGATTTGGCATTATCTTTGGTGACTTCAAGAATTTTATTAAACCGAATCACTTTTTTATCCATATCGACGTCGGCTTTACCCAGCCCTTCGATCGACAAATCTTTGGTTACTTCCTTGCCCTGCAACAATTGGTCGGCCACCGTCACCAGCGCATAGCCGGCGTCTTTCGGATCCCACAGCAGCACTTTCTTGATATCGCCGCGCATCAGGTAAGGGGCGGCCTGCGCCGGCATGGCGATGCCCACCACGGCGATTTTGTCCTTGGCGCGCTTCTTGGCGACCGCCTGGCCGGCACCGATCGGGCCGAGGGAACCAAAACCGATAATGCCTTTCATCTGCGGGTAGGTTTTCATCAAATCCAGCGTGGTGGCGTAGGATTTATCGATGCTTTCCGCCACCGGCAGGCGCGAAGTGACTTCGAACATGTCCGGGTATTTGGCTTTCTGGTATTTGATGGCGGAATCGGCCCAGGCGTTGTGTAGTGGCACGGTCAGCGAGCCGACGTAAATGGCGTAACCGCCTTTGCCGCCCATGTCTTTCGCCAGCTCATCAACGTTGGCCTGCGCATATTTCTCGCTGTCGATGGTTTCGATGTCCCACTGGCCGATCTGCTGATCCGGGGATTCATGGGTCAGTACCACGATGCCTTTCTCGCGCGCTTTTTTCAGCACCGGTTCCAGCACCTTGGCGTCGTTTGGCACCACGATGATGGCGTTAACGTTTTTGGCGATCAGGTCTTCAATCACTTTGACCTGTGCGGCCGGGTCTGGGGTGGAAGGCCCGGTTTGGTAAGCGTTGACGTCGAGCTTTTTGGCTGCGTCGTTTACGCCCACTTCCATACGGTTGAACCAGGGAATGCCGGTCACTTTGGCAACCACGGCGATCTCGTACTTTTCAGCCGCAAAAACAGGTGTTGTCGATAACATGCACGCAGAAACCACACATGCATTTAATAATGCGAGGTTAAATTTCATTCGCTGTACCTTTTTTATCTGTAGGGGTGGATGTTTTTCCACCAGTGCAGATTACAAAGGAATGGAAGAGGGGGCGTAACCGAAGTTGAGGAAATGTGATCTGCGCACATTGAGGTAAAATTATGGCAGTTTTAATGTTAATTAAATGTTTAATAATTTAGTGGTGGTAATTTTACTACGGAAAATCATCATTTATTTAACAAGATAAACCATTTTTGTTTACATTGTCGCAACTATCTAAGGGTGGGAATGGCGTTTTGGGGCGGTAAAAATGCCGGCAGGAGAGCCGGCATTGAAGCATTTAACGGATGTGTGATCAATGTCACCTTAAGTATGGGTTACAGCACGCCCTGTGCCAGCATGGCATCGGCAACCTTGACGAATCCGGCGATATTGGCGCCATGCACATAGTGAGTTTGCTTTCCTTCACCGCCGTATTCGACACAGGCTTGATGAATATCCGCCATGATATGTTGTAAACGTACATCCACTTTTTCTGCCCGCCAGCTGATGCGCGCGGCATTCTGCGCCATCTCCAGCCCGGAAGTGGCTACGCCGCCGGCGTTGGCGGCCTTGCCCGGTGCAAACAGCACGCCGGCGTCCAGGAACGCATCGGTAGCCTGAATGGTAGTGGGCATATTGGCGCCCTCGGCCACGGCTTTGACCCCGTTGCGGATCAGCAACTGTGCGGCTTCCAGATCCAGTTCGTTTTGGGTTGCGCACGGCAGAGCGATATCCACCGGCACGCTCCAGGGTTGCTGGCCGGCCAGGTAGACCAGGCCGCGCTCACGGGCGTAGTCTTCCACCCGGCCATAACGCTGATTCTTGATTTCCGCCAGATGGGCCAGCTTCTCGGTGGTGAAACCGGCCTCATCGACCACGGTGCCGCCCGAGTCAGACGCGGTGATCACCCGCGCGTCCAGTTCCAGCGCCTTCTCGATGGCGTACTGCGCCACATTGCCTGAGCCGGAAACGGCGACCCGCATCCCTTCAAAGCCCAGCCCGTGGCGTTGCAGCATGGCGTCGGTGAAATAGACCAGCCCATAACCTGTGGCCTCGGGCCGGATCAGGCTGCCGCCGAACGACAGCCCTTTGCCGGTAAATACGCAGGCGGTGTTGTTGGACAATTTTTTCATCATGCCGGTCATAAAGCCGACTTCACGGCCGCCAACGCCGATATCCCCGGCGGGCACATCGGTATCTGGGCCAAGATGGCGGTACAGCTCCGTCATCAGCGACTGGCAGAAACGCATGATCTCCGCCTGGCTTTTGCCTTTCGGATCGAAATCTGACCCGCCTTTACCGCCACCCATGGGCAAGGTGGTCAGCGCATTTTTGAAGGTCTGCTCGAAGCCGAGGAATTTCAGAATCGATAAATTCACCGACGGATGAAAACGCATACCGCCTTTATACGGCCCGATGGCGGAATTGAACTGCACGCGCCAGGCGCGGTTAACCTGCACCTGGCCGCGATCGTCCACCCAACTGACGCGGAACTGGATGGCACGCTCCGGTTCCACCAACCGCTCCAGCAACGCGTGCTCGCGATAGCGCGGATTGCGTTCGATAAACGGCCACAGCGAAGTAAACACTTCTCTTACCGCTTGCAAATATTCAGGCTGGTGGGGATTGTGGCGTTGTAGTGAGGACAAAAACGACTCTACCGATACGGTATTTTCCATGGATAACTCCTTTTGGCATTAATTTCCCCCACTATTTTTATAAATATAGGTATGGATAAAGTGTGGGGGATGATGTTGTGTCTTTAGCGACTATATCACTGGAGGGCGGTTGATTAACAAGCGATTAATGATCGCGGTATAACGAAAAACGCCCGCAAGAGGCGGGCGTTGGCAGGCTAAGTTTGCGAGTGCTTACTTAATCTTCGGCGCTGTCTTCTTCGTCACGCAGCGGCACAATCAGCATATCGATATGCACGGTGTTGATCAGTTGGCGCGCAGAGGACATCAGCTTGCTCCAGAAATCCTGGTGGTGACCGCACAGCACCAGGTCCATATCGTATTTCTTGATGGCATCGACCAGCACCTGTGCCAAATCGCCGCTGCCGCTCAGGGTTTCGGTAATCGGATAACCGGCATTTTGCGAAAGCTCGGTCAGCGCGTGGTGGGTTTCCTCGGAAATACGCTTTTGCATATCGCCGAGATTAACGTCGATCAGGCCGGTATACAGGTCGGAATAGTTAACATCTACGTGGATCAGGGAAACTTTGGCGTTGTACGGTCGCGCCATAGATACGGCTTTTTCCACCAGAATTTTGCTCTCCGGGGACAGGTCTACCGCAATCAGAATGTGTTTGTAAGCCATGAGAATACTCCTTCCATATAATGCCGATTAAAGGGTTAGCAGGCATTTCAGCGTACCAGCCTGGCGCTTTAGGTTTACCTGCATTTTATCATTCAGATAACACAATGATATGTTGGGGCGATCACAGTGTGTTGCATCAAAAAATCTCTTCATCTCTACTCCCGTCAGTTTTACACCCGCCGGGTTGAAAATCCTATCATTACTGGGGTTATTGGCGGTTTGACCGCTTGAAACATAAGCATTCTTAAACAGAGTATAGTCCCAAACGCCCATCTGGCCGTGGAAAATACCGGGAATGGCGGGCAGGGCGGTTATCACTTATAACCCATCGATGGATGACAAATGGGCAGGTTGCGGTAAATTTTATCGACTGCTCAGGCCAGTTTGCGTTTCATTCACCTACAATAATGAATATGGGCCTCACCCTTTCTCTTCTGAGTCAGTCCGCGCTACCGGTACCTTGCCTGGCGGCGGCTTGTTTCAGAGGCTGTGGGTTATGCGCGGCCCGAGCGGTAAAAAGGGGATCGGAGCGGTAGGCTCCCGCAGTAATGGGCATCGAGGTAGGGCAGTTGGACCCGGCGGAGCGCCGCGGATAACAACGCCTTGAGGGGGCAATCATGATCAGTACCGTCGCGCTGTTTTGGGCTTTGTGTGTGGTGTGTGTGGTAAACATGGTGCGGTATTACTCTTCTCTGCGTGCGCTGCTGGTGGTGTTGCGCGGCTGCGATCCGCTGTTGTACCAATACGTCGACGGCGGCGGTTTCTTTACTGCCCACGGTCAGCCGAGCAAGCAGTTGCGGCTGGTGCGCTACATCTTCTCGCAGCGTTACGTCGAGCATCACGACCCGGAGTTTATCCGCCGTTGTGAGCGGGTGCGCGGCCAGTTTATGCTGACTTCCGCCCTGTGCGGGCTGGTGGTGGTGAGCCTGCTGGCGCTGATGATTTGGTATTAAAACCGGGCGGTTTCCCTGGTTACGAGCAAAAAAAAGGCGGCCACATCGGGCCGCCTTTCTCATGGAACAAGCTGCTTAGATAACCTTAAGCGCCAGCCAGTACAGTGAACCGGAAAGCAGAATCGAAATCGGCAGGGTCAGTAACCAGGCCAACAGGATGTTCTTCACGGTTTTACTTTGTACACCGCCGCCGTCCACGATCATCGTCCCGGCTACCGCCGAAGAGAGCACGTGGGTGGTGGAAACCGGCATACCGGTGTAGCTGGCCACGCCGATCGACAAGGCTGCGGTCATCTGAGCCGACACGCCCTGAGCGTAGGTCATGCCCTTCTTACCGATTTTCTCGCCGATGGTGGTGGCAACGCGCTTCCAGCCAACCATGGTGCCGAGTGACAGCGCCAGAGCAACCGCAACGATGATCCACAGCGGTGCATACTCAACGGTTTGCAGCAGATCCTGACGCAGGTTCTTCAGGAAACGCTGGTCCGCGGCGGAGGTTTCCGGCAGTTTGGCGACCTTGTCTGCGGTATCCGTTACGCACATCAGCAGGCGGCGCAGATGGCTGCGCTGTTCTACCGTCAGTTGATCGTAACTTTGCAGATTGTTCAGCAAGCCCTGCGTCAGCTCAATCGCCGGCATGGCGCGGGAGCTGTCGCAGTGGAACTCGGTCGGCTTATTCGGCGAAACCTCATCTTCCGGGCTTGGCACCAGCGGCGTCAGGGACACCACGTGTGACAGGGCATCGCCGTGCTGCTGGTAATATTGCTGCAGGTGGGTCACGGCATCACGCGTACGGGTGATGTCATAGCCGGTTGCATTCATATTGACCACGAAGCCGGCCGGAGCAACGCCGATCAGCACCAGCATGATAAGGCCGATGCCTTTCTGGCCGTCGTTGGCGCCGTGCGAGAAGCTGACGCCGATAGCCGACAGGATCAGTGCGATACGGGTCCAGAACGGCGGCTTGCGTTTGCCGTCGACCTTTTCACGTTCCGCAGGGGTCATGTGGATACGCTGGCGTTTCTTGTTGCCGCTCCAATAGCGGCGCAAGGCAAACACCATCAGCCCGGCGACCATCATGCCGACCAGCGGCGAGATGAGCAATGACAGGAAAATACCGATCATTTTCGGGACGTTAAGCGCATCCACCACCGAAGTGTGAGTCATCAGTGCGTTGGTTAAACCAACACCGATAATTGCGCCAATCAGCGTGTGGGAGCTGGAGGCCGGCAGACCGAAATACCAGGTGCCGAGATTCCAGATAATCGCCGCCAGCAGCATGGAGAAGACCATGGCTAATCCGTGCGCTGAACTGACGTTCAACAACAGATCGGTAGGCAACAGGTGAACAATGGCGTAAGCAACACTCAAACCACCGAGCATAACGCCAAGAAAGTTGAACAAGCCCGCCATCACGACCGCAAGTTGCGAGCGCATGGCACGGGTATAGATTACTGTAGCGACCGCATTGGCCGTATCATGAAAGCCGTTGATGGCTTCATAAAACAACACGAACAACAATGCGAGAATTAACATCAGGCCGGTATGGAAATCCAGGCCTGCGAACAAATGCAGCATAAGCGTTACGCCAGTTTGTGGACATGAACGCCGCGCATTATCCGTGACAACCGGGGCCGGGGAAAAGGAAAATATGACGTTTTTTTGATTTGAACATGACGAAACGATGGCGCTGGCATGACAAAGATATGAAATATCATAACCTTATGATGATAAGCGTACTGTAATATTTTCTTACTATGGCGCTGGCGGCGGCATGGCTTTACAATCTGCCGCCGTAAAGTTGTCGGTTACCGGTAGCGAAACGGCGTAATATGGCGGCCTTTTGTCGCGATTGTGGTTTTTATTCAGAGAGGCGCAGGTGGAACAGTTTGATGTCGTGGTAATAGGTGCGGGCGCAGCGGGCATGTTTTGCGCGGCACAGGCGGGGCAACTCGGTTGCCGAGTGCTGCTGCTCGATAACGGCAAAAAACCGGGACGCAAAATCCTGATGTCCGGCGGCGGACGCTGTAACTTTACTAATATGTACACCGAACCGGCCGCCTACCTGTCGAACAACCCGCATTTCTGTAAATCGGCGCTGGCGCGATATACCCAGTGGGATTTTATCGATCTGATTAACCGCTACGGCATCGCCTACCACGAGAAAACGCTGGGGCAGCTGTTTTGCGATGACTCGGCGCAGCAGGTGGTCGAACTGCTGGTTAAAGAGTGCGAACTGGGCCAGGTGACGACGCGCCTGCGCAGTGAAGTGCTGGGCGTGGAAAAAACCGAAGCCGGTTTCGAACTGGCGTTGAATGGCGAGAAAGTGAGTGCTCGCTCACTTGTGGTGGCCAGCGGCGGGCTTTCCATGCCGGGGTTGGGCGCTTCACCGTTCGGCTACAAGCTGGCGGAGCAGTTTGGTCTTAAGGTGTTGCCGACCCGCGCCGCGCTGGTGCCTTTTACCCTGCATAAACCGTTGCTGGAACACCTGCAAACGCTGTCCGGTGTCTCGGTGCCGGCGGTGATCACCGCCGAAAACGGCGTCAGCTTCCGCGAAAGCCTGCTTTTCACCCACCGTGGTCTTTCCGGCCCGGCGGTATTGCAGCTTTCCAGCTACTGGCAGCCTGGTGAGTTTGTGAGCGTTAACTTACTTCCTGCACTCGATCTGGCGGGCTTCCTTAATGAGCAACGTCAGGCGCACCCCAACCAAAGCCTGAAAAACACCCTAGCGCTGCACCTGCCAAAACGCCTGGTGGAGTGCCTGCAAACGCTGGGGCAGTTGCCGGAGGCCACGCTGAAGCAACTGAACGCCACGCAACAGGCCGCGCTGGTCGAAACCTTACAGAATTGGCGCGTACAGCCGAACGGCACCGAAGGCTACCGCACCGCGGAAGTGACGCTCGGCGGCGTGGACACCAAAGAGCTGTCTTCCAAAACGATGGAAGCCGGCAAGGTGCCCGGCCTGTACTTTATCGGCGAAGTGGTGGATGTGACAGGGTGGCTGGGCGGTTATAACTTCCAGTGGGCCTGGAGCTCGGCCTGGGCTTGCGCTCAGGCGCTGGCGGCTGCGAATTGATAAAAAAGTTGTGTCGCTAATCGATTTTTTACAATTAAAGTGGCGTCACTAAATCTTGTTATTTGTTGTTGTTTTAAAGATATTTAATCTGCACTGGGCGTCCGGTTTCGGGGATTGCCATCATAAGATGGACAAATTACATCATGCTTTGCCCGTGGAGAGTACTTTGGAAAGAGGACATAGTAGCCACCTAAAGGAAAAATGGGCGGGATCTTCAGAGAAGAGGCTAAGCGCCAATGCTGTGCTTAAGCAAATGCAACTACAGATCGATAACCTTACGCGTCAAAAACTTTTGCTTACTAGCCTTCTTTCCGTCGGAAGAAATGGCAAGGTTTTTAGCGCTTCTTAAAAAACCATACCGGTCATCCTGGTTTATAACGGCAAGGCGCATTCAGTAGGTTTAAGCCATTGTAAAATTATCTGGATATTGGTTTAGTTGAACCTAGTGGAAAGATAACGAGGCTCTATGAAAGATAACGAACTTTTTATTTCAGTAGATGTTGAATCATCGGGGCCAATTCCTGGCGAGTACAGTCTTTTGTCGATCGGCGCCTGTCTGCTTTCCGATCCAGAGATATCGTTCTACACAGAGTTTAAGCCCGACAGTCAAAAGCATGACCCGGAGGCTGTAGCGGTTACAGGTTTGGATCTCACATCACTCGCCCTGAAGGGGTTGCCTCCCCTCGAGGCAATGGTGCAATTCAATGCCTGGATCGATTCAGTATCTAGGCCAGGGAAAAAGGTCGTTTTTGTCGGTCTTAATACGCCATTTGACTGGTCATTCATCAATTACTATTTCCATAAATACACTGGAGGCAACCCGTTTGGCTTTACTGCAATTGATATTAAAGCTTACTACATGGGGCTTAAGGGATGTTCTTGGGAAGAGACGAAATCATCAAGAATGGTTGAAACGCTGTGCCCCCGACTTCGGGCCAGCCACAACGCACTGGAAGATGCCAAATTTCAGGCAGAACTGTTCTCATTGATGCTTGCAGAATGACGAATGTTTTATTATGGACTTATAAACCGTGTGAAACGCTTACAATTCTACTGAAAAAGATAGATTTTAAGGGGAGGGAACACAGTCATGCAGATGTTATCGGACGCCAACAAGTCGCGAAGTTCTTAACAATTAAAAGGCGTGGGCCTCAACTACTGCTGAGGCCCACGTGCGAACAGGAAAGGGAATACTAATGACTACATTTCGTCGCTGCATGAAATAAAACCACTGTTTTCACGTCCGTGGGATAGCGCATAGATCCCCCATGGATATGGTGTTTTATTGGTTTGCTCATACTGATAAACGATGAGCTCTGACATATTTCTACTGTCATAACGTCGCCCTAAATTCAGTACTACACTGCTCTGTGCAGCCAGTATCAGGTGTATTGTCCTGAATCCTTCGTCGGACAATGATTTTATCTTCTCTGCAAACTGAAGTGAAAGACGGCGTTGCTTCATTAGCGACCAGTGGTTATCAAAAGCAATTGTTTCTAACTTGAGATGCTCAATTCCCAGTCCCTCAAAGCTATCCGTAACCAGTGGCATTTTTACCCTGTAAGAGCATGAGACTACGAGTACAATCTCATCCAAGTCTCCTATGCGAACCGTTTCGCTACTGAAGCTCTCCCCGTCATCACTGTTCTTCTCTGAAATATGCTCCCAGCGTTCATGCTCCCGATCCCAGTCAAAAACATTCACGTCGCTTTTGTCATCAAGCATGTTGCCGATAAAAAAGGTAAACGGAACGGGCAGAAATCCGCCATAGGCAACCTGTGTGGTATCAGAAGTTCCTTTAGCAAGGAGCTGGGCCAGGTTATCCTTTGCAGGCAATATTTTTCGCGTGAAAGTCAGCTTTGGCTCAAAAACATACCCGTCTCTCAATTGCTGAGTAATATCGATATCAAGCGGATAAACCGTTCCTTTCAGGATAGATTTTACTTTCCTACCCAACCCTGTTTCTGATGTGGTTCGGAGTCCATTTCCTGCCACAAGGATGATACGCTTACGTGAGTTTTGTTTGATTGACTGACACTCATTTACAGTTATCAGCACCATGCCCGTTGCTATAAGTGCAATCGCAATTGCGGGGACGAGGTAATCACTGATGAAATTCCCCTCTGCTGTACCTACGCTAAGAGAGCCCCAGCTAAATGTGCCTGTAATAGCAAAACTGATAGCTCTCTGGCCTGCCAGAATGGCAGCTCCTGTAGCAATCAATACGAAACCCGGTTTTTTTTGCCGGGTGAGGTAATCAATAACCTTGGAAAGTTGCTGTTTCCAGTAGTCGCTCATTTTTATTCCTGTTAGCCTGGTCCATTGTTAGCGAAGGGAAATACCGTTATTGTCCATGTGGAAAGCGGGATGCGGGCATAGGTGATTGCTGATATAAGAAAACGCTAGTCCTCATAATAGATACCTGCATCATCTTCATTCGGATGCGCTCCACCGCCTTCCCACTTTTCGGAAAATAACCACTGTTCAAAATAAAAAAGCCATAACGATGCCCAAGGAAGTACGGTATCGCTCAACTGAAGTTGCGGCCTCCACTCAGCATATTTCGCCGGATGCCTCTGCTTAGGTAGATAAAGGCAGAGTTGTGTTTTATCTGAATCAGATGAGGTTGCGTATGTGTGGGGGATCCTTTTGCCCTGAGCCAATTTTTTAAGCTTCGGAGATATCACATAACAGTCCGGCGTAGCAGGGGGATTGTACTCAATTCGAACGAGATACTCACGGCTGAAGGGTCCCGGTGAGAGGTGCCCTTCCCAGACAAGTTTCTTATTATTACCGGTTAAGTAGCAACGTGCACTAGGAAAGCGGGCACGAAGCCCGTGATACTGTTCGGCAAGCGTAAGGCGCCGGTTAGGTAAAAATACATTCATGGCTGGTTAGTCCCCAAAAAATGTATTTTTCTGCACTGTAGCTGCTGACAGTGAATTTCCGCCATAAAACGTGTTAGCTGGCACTGTCCGGGCTGCTGCAGAGGTACTTACCGCACCTGCAGATAGTGCCCCTGTGATAGCTGAAACCCGCAAGTCATTGCTACCTCGGGCAGCGTTTACGCCTCCGAGCATTGCGGCACGTACAGCCTTGACCGGTCTTTCACCAAAGTATTTGCTAAGATTGTCCAGCAACTGGTCTTCACCCACCGAGGATGCAATCTCAATTATGTTGTCAGTTACTGCCTGATGCCATAACTCAAAGTTTCTTTTGAGTTTCTCGCCTTTTCTTGCCTCTCCAACGTTCCATTTTTCAGCAAAATTCTCTGCAGGCATACTAGGGTTAGCCACGAAATACAGACCGAAACTGTGTCTGATGTAGTGAGGCATCAGCTCAAGCACATCCAGTAGCACATCAAAATCAGTGGAATAGCCTCTCTTTTCGTCACAAATGTGTTCATAGGCATGCCCAGCAAGCGTTGTGATGATTGCTGAGATTGGCTTCAGGTCAACACGTTCCTTTCCTCCTTCAGCTGCCCATACATCCCGATGGCGTTTAAAAATCTGCACAATTCGGTTCAGGAGTTTCTTCTGGGTATGGTCGGGCAACGGCCTGACTGCTGCCGATTTGACGAAACTTTCACATGAGACTTCTAGCATGAAGAATCGTGGTGTTTTTTCAGTGATCTTATCAAACCATGTCGCATAGCCCGCCGGGTTTGACTCCTTCCAGTCTCTGAGGCGTGAGTCAGGAACCAGAAGTGGATGATTTTCCTCTGAATAATTATTACTCAAGTCGATCCCCGGGGTGATGTCCAGATGGTATTCACCTGCGTACATAATGCGGTGCCCTCTTGGCAGGGGGCTAAGCATTTCGCTATAGGTACCGTGGCTGGCGAGTCGTACGCGAACGGCTTCAAGTACTTCAGCCCAACCTGAAGCGATATTCGCATTCGGCAGATAGCAAAGCAGATCAACGTCATACTGATCGCTTCCTTTAGGTTTAACAGTTGTATTTAGCCTTACACTGCCCTGCGAATAAATCTCTGCACCGACAAGGATAGGATCATCTCCTCCAGCAAGATAAGATCCTACAGACTCATAGGCCCTTTTGATTAGGCCATATTGTGTCTCCGACAAGTCCAGGGTTTCCACGATGCAATCCAAGAAATCCCCGACATACTGCTTTTTTTCTGTGCTCAGCGCTAAAACTGATACTGAATTGCTCATTGATCTATCCTTAATATGACAACAACATAATGTGTATACATGATGATCAGTATGCCACATCTTGTGTTTTACATTGTTATTGTGGATATCATAGTAGGGAAAATTTACAGATCAAGGGTTGATATTTACAACTATCTGAGATGACGATTTTACCTTTCGCACTTGGCCGTATCCGGTAAGCCCTGGAAGGTATGTCAATGCAAAAGAAATTTTTTTCAAGTTCCTAAATAAGATGATTATTGGAGAATAATATCAGTCTGTAAGTGGATTACTGTCAGGGTTTTACCTGTTGTGATGGCGAGTCTAGGGCTGTAAGTAATGCGATTAAATTTTAAACTGATGGGATACAGTCGCGATCAACCGCGGATGCTAGTCAAATTAAGGGTCTTTTTATGGTAAGGGGCAAGTAAGGCCATGAACCATCGCATTACAAAAAAATTTACTAGGCCTATGTCATTGCAAATGCTCTGCGAGCAAACTGGCGTTCCTGCACTTTGACGTCGATACGCGGCAGCCGTAGGCAAAACTCAGGCCCGGTGCAGCCGGATAGGCTAAGCTGATTTTTAGAGGGCTTATCCGGGGTATTCACCATGCATATCATTCTTGCACCTACCAATCTGGGGCTGAGCCCCTTGCGACCGGGCCATGTTCCCGGCACCTGGCGAGCGCCGCAGGCGCTGATGGCATATAGCTTGGCGCAAAGGTTGGGAGCGGGGGCCGTCACCGAGTTGCCGCAACCGACTTATTCGCCGGCAGCGCAGCCCGGCACCCGCATACGCAATGGTCATGCGATTCGCGCTTTCACTCTCGCGTTGGCCGCAGAAGTTGCTGCGGTGCAGGCGCGCGGCGACTTCCCGCTGGTGGTCGGCGGCGACTGTTCGATTCTGCTGGGGGCGTTGGCCGGTTCACGCAGTGCGGGGCCGCTTTCGCTGGTACACATCGACGGGCACAGCGATTTCCGTCATCCCGGCAACTATGATCCGCAGCAGATGTTGGGCGCGGTGGCGGGGATGGATTTGGCGTTGGCGACCGGGCGCGGGGAACCGCTGCTGGCCGAATGGCCTGGCGTAACGGGGCCGCTGGTGCCGGAACGGCAGGTTTTACAACTGGGCGAGCGTGAGTGTCGGGATGCGGATTTTGCCTGGCCGGATATCAATCAAACGGCAATTGCGCGCATTGACGTCTTCGCTGCCAACCGGATGGGCAAAGCGGAAATTGTGCGGCAAATCGAACAGATGCTGGCCACCGAGCCGGAATGGCGCTTTTGGCTGCATCTGGATGTGGACGTGCTCGACCAAACCATTATGCCGGCGGTGGATTCCCCCGGTAGCCCCGGTATCGATCGCCTCTGGCTGGAAAATATCGTGGCGCGGTTGCTGCAAAACCCCATGTGTTGCGGCATGACGCTGTCGGTATTCGACCCCGAGCTCGATCCCGACGGCCGGTACGCGGCGCTGATAGTGGAAATGCTGGAGGCGATGTTCCGCTCCCGCTGACGGCGTTATGCCTTGTGCGTCGACAGCTGGATGCTGGTTTCGGTGTTGGAAATGCCGGCGATGCGCCGGATGCGCCCCAGAATTTTATCGAAACTCTCCAGGCTGTCGGTGCGAATCTCCAGCAGAATGTCCCACTTGCCGTTGGTGGTGTGCAGGGTGAACACCGCCGGTTCGCCGCGCAGCTGTTGCAACACGCTTTGCGCCTTGGTGCCTTCCACCGCCACGCACATCCAGGCGCGAATGCGGTTATGTTCCACGCCCGGCTTCACGCGAACGGTGTAGCCGGTAATGATCCCCTGCGTTTCCAGCGCCTCAATTCTTTTTTGCACCGTAGCGCGCGAAACCCGGACCTTGTTGGCTATCTCGGTCACCGAGCTGCGGGCGTTTTCGCGCAGCAGCGCGAGGATGTGGCGATCGGTATCATTCATGGTGGCAAAGTGTCGGCTGGCGGTGGCGATTTGTAAAAATATAGAGCAATTTAGTCATTTTTCACACTGCCTGGTGCCAAATTGATTTTCCATAATAGGGTCGCGTTATTCCCCCGATCCCTGTGAGAAATATCATGCAAACCACCCAATCCGTTTTTATGATCCGGCCTTCCGGCTTTGCCGCGAATAAACAGACCCAGCACAGCAATTTTTTTCAGAAGGTCACGCAGCACCATGAACACCACGCGGCCAGGGCATTAATCGCCTTTAACGGTTACGTTGACGCCCTGCAACAGGCCGGTGTCGACGTGAGGGTGATGGATGATATCGACGGGCAGGAAACGCCGGACGCATTATTCCCGAATAACTGGATTGCGCTGCTGGGCGACGGCAGCCTGTTCACTTTCCCGATGGAAGCGGAAAACCGACGACGGGAACGCCGCCAGGATATTATCGCGCAGCTCGCCAATGATTTCGTGATTGAACGGCGTATCGATCTTTCCGCCCACGAACTGGCCGGGCGTTTTCTGGAAGGTACAGGTTCGCTGATCCTGGATCATCCGAACAAGTTGGCTTACTCCTGCCTGTCGTCACGCAGCTCTCCAGAAGTGGGGCGCGAATTTGAGCGCCATTCCGGCTATAAAATTATCTGGTTCGACGCCGTAGATCGCCATAATCAGCCGATTTATCACACCAACGTGATGATGAGCGTCGGCGCGCGCTACGCCATTCTCTGCCTGGAAAGCCTGCGCAACCCGGAGCAAAAGCGCACGGTGATCGCCAGGTTGCAAGGTAGCGGCAAAACCCTGATTGACGTCAGCTACGCTCAGATGGAGGCGTTCGCCTGCAACGTGCTGGAACTGCGCGCCAAAGACGGCAGCCCGGTTTACGCCATGTCGACCCGCGCCTGGGCCAGTTTTACGCCGCCGCAGCAGGCGCTGATTGGCGGCTACGCCCGGCTGGCGCTGGGGCCGATTGACATTATCGAAGACCTCGGCGGCGGGGGGGCGCGCTGCATGCTGGCGGAGATCTTTCTGCCAAAGAAAGGCGTGCTGGCCTGATCCCGCGCCTTTTCAGTTCAGTCCCATCTGATTGAGCAGCATTTTGTTCAGCTCGGTGCTTTTGCGCACGTCCAGTTTACGCATCGCCGAGCGCTTATGGGCGCTGATGGTCTTCTGGCTGCGGTGCAGCATTCCGGCGATGGTGCAGGCGGACATGCCGGTGCTCATCAGCTTCAGCACCTTTTTTTCGCAACTGCTCAGGGCGGCGATGCGGCACTGCCGGCATTTCCAGAGGGTGCTGGCGTGCAGCGCCACCCAGGGTTGCTGGCAAAAACGTTCCAGCGCCATGTGGAGCTTGTGGCGAACGGTAGTGGCATCGTCGCGCCGGTTAATGCTGAACAACGCCGGGTGGGCGTGCAGATAACGGGTGTCGCGATCGTCGAGGATCAGCACGATCATTTGCCGGTGGCGCGGCGTCTGGTACGGGCTTTGATAGCAACTGGCGCAGCCGCATGGGTCTTCCAGAGTGCGGAACACGATCTCGATCGGCTCCAGATTGCGCAGCTCGTGCAGATGCCCGCGGCGGCTCTGATTCAGGTCATGCAGATACTCTTCCAGCAGCCGCCGTAACCCCTGTTGATAAAAGTTATCGCTGCACAGCAGGGTGAACCGAATATTAAGCATAGTTACTCCTTAAAACGCGCATCGTGCGGGAACAGTCGGCGCGCCTGACGGTGCAGATCCTCCGCCCGCTGCGGCTGTTGCAGCAACCGGCTGGTCACCATCAGGTTGACGTAGATATTGGCGTCCGGCCGCACGCGGATTTCATTTTCCGCCCAACGCTGGTAGCTCAGCAGCGTAGCCGGATCGCGGGTGTGCGGGTATTGCAGCAGCCGTTGCAACTGGACGTCGTAGTCGTAACGCACCTGCCAGGGCGTCGGCGTCATCACCCGGCTCATGGCGGCAAATTGTTGCAGACCGGTTTTTTCCACGGCGGTCACGATCAGGGCGCTGTGCAGGCCGTTAAGCAGGTACGGCAGCGCCAGCGCGGCCAAACCGGCGGCGAGCAGCCGCAGGGTGAGTTGCGGGCGCGGTGACAGGCGCAGGCGGCAACGCACATCGCCGGCGCGCAGAATCGCCAGCAGCAGTACGCCGTGTGCCGCGGAGAGATAAAGCGGGTACTCCACCATCATGTGCAGCAGGATCGGCAGCGCTGCCAGCCAGGGGGCAGGCCGCAGCGGCAGGGCGCGGGTGCGTCGCAACAGGCGCCATAACCCCCAGCAAATGAAGGCAATACCGCTCAGACTCAGCAGGCCGCCTTCGATACCCCACAGCAAAATTTCGTTGTGCGGATGGCTGATGCTGACGCTTTCCATGCCGCTGCTGTGGGTAGTGTAGAAGTGATGCAGGAAATCGTGCTGAAAGTGGCCGTAACCCCAGCCGAGCCACGGGCGTTCGGCGATCATGCGCAGCGCTTCCTGCCAGTAGGCCAGCCGGTAGAAAATCGGCTCCGCCACGGTGAGCGCCCGCGTTGCGCCGTTGAGCATGACCAGCAGCAGACCGGCGGCTATCCCGGCAAGCAGCAGCAGCAGGGCGGCGGTAGCGCGGCGACGATTAAGGCGATACAACATAAACAGTTGCAGCGGCGAAAGCAGAGCGGCCGCCAGCAGGCCAACGCGTGAGGCGATCACGATCAACAACAGCGGTGCCAAAACCAGCATACCGCCCGTCAGCCATTGCACGCCCCGGTGCAGCGGGCGCCGGTTGCTCAGCAGATACAGCGCCAGTGCCAGCCCGGTAGCCATAAAGCTGGCCATCAGGTTCCACTGCTGGAAGATGCCGTAAGGGCGGTTTTTCAGGGTGTTGTAGCCCATGGCGTTACCCGGCGCCAACAGGCCGTACTGCACCAGGCCCAGCAGCGCCTCGATCACCGTCGCCGCCAGCAGTAGAATCAGCAGTCTGCGCCGCCGCAGCCGGTCGAGCGGTATCTGCAACAGCGCGAAATAGGCGGCGACGCCCAGCGTCAGCCCCAACAGGCGCGGCAGAGCTTCACCTAGCCAGGGGTTTTTCGTCCACAGCAGCGGCAATAATAAAATCAGAGCGCCCGGCGCCAGCCGGTTAAAAAAGCCGGATACGGCCAACGGCGGGCGGCTCAATAGCATCGCGCCGAGAATAAACAGGGCGATAAATAGGCCGCCGACCAGATTCCACGGCAAATAAAAACCGCTGCCGCCGCGATTGGGCCAGTAAATATGCATGGCGATCAGGCAATAGCATGCCGCCAGCCCGAATAACCCGGCCGTTTTGTTGTTGGATATCATCACTGCTTCCTGAAGCGTCCGGTCTTATTGATAAGCCAGCACAAAATTGGCTACCGAGCTGAATTCACCCTCGGTAATGGTTTTATTCTGTATCGCGCGGGGTTGGCCCTGCACATAGGCGGTGAAATTCAACACAGTGGCGCCGTCCTGCAATGCCACTGCGCTGGTGGCCTGATTCAACGCAATATCGGCGCCCTTGCTGTCAAACAGCGCGATGGCGGCGCCGTTGGTGCCGTTATTGATCGCCAGTTTACCCGGCAGCTCGCGGTCTTCGGTGCCGCTGAAGGTGACATTGACGGATTTGAACACCGCCGTTTTGCAGTCGGTCAGCTTGATGTTGAACGGCACCGGATTGCTGTGGCCATAGCGGTACAGGGTTTTGACGATCACGGTATCCATCTCCACCACCTGATCGGCCGATTGCGGTTCAATATTGCACGGCCGGCTCACCACGGTACCGTGGAACTGCAGTGGTGAACCGACCAGTTCGGTATCCGCCAGAGCCGGCAACGCCGTAAACAATAAGGGCGAGCAACTGAGCATCGCTAAAGCGCGTAAACGCATGGTCTGTTTCTCCCTGGGTTACTCGAAGGCCGCCACAATGGTGGCCGAGGCGTTAAATTCCCCTTCCGCGATGTCCTTGCCGCCGTTGGCCAACGGTGCAGCAACCAGGTTCCAGCTGCCGCCGTTACCGATATTTGGCACCGGATAAAACTCATTCGGGACAACCAACTGACCGTTATGTTTGATCTCGATACCGAGATCGGTTTTATCGGTTTTAAACGCGTTATTGGTGAAGGGCGCCGGGGTGCCGGAGACCGCCAGTTTGATATTCAGGGTGCCGTCCTCAAAGCTGCCGCCTTCGCACTGGAAGCGTACCGGAATGCTTTGCGGATAGCTTGCGCCGTTCAGGTTGCTGCCGCTGATTTCCCCAAATTCGACGTTGATCAGTTGGCCTTCATTCACCACGCATTTATCCGGCACGTACAGAATGGCGGATTGAATAAACACCTGCGCCATAGGGTTGGGGCCGAAACCTGCGTCGGTCGAACCCAGGCGGCCATACATCTCGATGATTTGCCGGTCGTTAATCTGCACGCCATTGATGATTTTTTTGCGCACCCGGAAGGTGACTTTGCCCCGGGAGCCGCTTTCGTAGTTGTTGATTTGCACGTAGGGCGGGTTGCATGAATGTTGGCTCAACTCGTTGGATACATTGTAAAAAGGCACGGTGACGTAGGCCCTTTTATTGCCGGCGATCCAAACCTCGGCTTTTAAATCCAGGTAATCATTCAGTTTTAAATAACCGTTGCCGAACTCGGAGGGGGGCAGCGCCGAATCCGACTTATAAAAGTGCGGGCTGGTCGGAATACGGGTATCGCAATAGGCCTTGCCGGTATATTGGCCGCCTAACGAATAGGTAAATTCTTTGGTGAAGCCCACCTGATTGGTGATGTTGGTTTCATTCAGGTCGATATAAAATTGTTTTGCCCCGCCGTCCGGCGTCACGTAGCCATTTGCCCAGACGGCAGGCGCCGCCAGCGCGAACGCCAGCGGCAGATAATAGTTAACGTATTGGTTTTTCATTGCGTTTGTGAACCTCACAGGTAAATCACCTGAATGTGCGCCACGCCGGAAAACCCGGCCGCCATCACCGCTCGCTGCGTGGATTCCACGCTGGCGCTGAACCACAGCGTGTTGCTGCCGGGCTGCAGAATGTAGGGCCGGCTTTGCTGATTGAGCGACAGAGCGCGGCCCTGTTGGTCCTGCAAACGCAGGCCGATGCCTTGCACGCCGCCGTTGAGTTTCAGCAAGTCCGGATTATTCACATCGCTGTCGCCGAGAAACACCAGCGTCGCGGCCTGCTCGCCCTGTAAATAGAGCTGCCCGGCATCGCCGTTACGTTGGCCGGCGGGATTATCCGCCAGCGCTTTGGCCCCCAACAGGCAGTTGCGAAAGGAGAGACGAAAGCGCACCGGCGCGCTCCGATCGCCGGCATTCTGGAAGTCACGCGCGTTAACCTCGCCCAAATCGATGGCCTGATCCTGGCTGTCCGGCGTCAGGCTGCAAGGGGAACTGAGCAGGCCGCCGAAAAAGCTGACGGTGCCGGTAGTGCCTTCAATCACGTCAAGCGGCGTTGCCGCCGCCGCGCTGCCGCTAAACAGCAATGCGCCGAACAGCAAGGGCCGCAGGCGGCCGCCGGTGAATTCAGCCATGCGGTATCTCCTTATTTTTTGGTATCGGGCACGACATGGCAGACGCTGCCGTTGCAGGCGAAGCGCAGCTCGGGGTGGCCGCCGTAGTCATTGATGTAGGTGACGACAAAGCTGTTCAGGCCGTTGTCGCGCAGCTTCACGCTTTCGCTGGATTTCGGTTTCAGCATCACCGGCTGGAAGTCACCGAGCGCGCCGCCGCCCTGTTTCTGCGGCTGGCGGGTCATGCCGGTCAGGGTGATATAAAACGGCGTGGGGTTTTCGATGGTGAACCCGCCGGCGCTTTTACGGAACACCAGCTTCTCCTGCCACACCTCGCCTTTTGGCGCGACTATGGCTTTCGGCCGGTAAAACAGCTTGATCTGGGTCTGCAGCGCCAGCTGCATCACGTTGGTTTTACTGCTTTTCGGCGGGATTTCACGCAAGTTGAAATAGAACACCGATTCGCGATCCTGCGGCAGGCGGTCGGCCTCCGGGGTCTTGGTGATGCGCACTACGCTGCGTTCGCCGGCCTCTACCCGCTGCAACGGCGGCAGTACCACCAGCGGCGAGGTGATTTTCTGATGCTGTTCGTTTTCCAGCCAGGATTGCGCCAGGAAAGGCAGCTCCTTATTTTCGTTGACGATATTCAGGCTGATGGATTTCGCGTCGCTGAGGTAGACGGCGCGGGTACGATCCAGCGAGATCGCTGCGTTGACGGCCGGAGCCGCGCTGGCCAATACCAGGCCCAGCGCGGCCATTTTTGCTAGCGGATAGTTGTTCATAGTCATCAATTCTCTGTGTTGCGGATTACAGTTTGGCGCACGGCAGCAGCAGCTGGTCCAGCGGCTTGGCGGCGCCCGGTATCACGATGCGGCACTGGCGTTGGCCTTCCCAGGCGACATCCAGTTGTTCTTGCGGCTGGACGCCGGTCAGGTAGACCGATCCTCCGTCGTTCACCACCGCCACTTCGCGGCCTCGCTCACTCAGCACCGTAGCGCCAAACGGCGGTTCGCTGCCGTCGGCCAGCTTGATGGTGGCCAGCAGCTTGCTGCCTTTCACCACCTCAAAGTGGCGGTAGCCGATGGCGCCTTCGGTCAGCGTGCCTTGCACTACCGCGCGGGTGGCTTCGACGTCGTCCGCAAGTTGGTTGACGTCAATTCGGGTATCGGTGTTGTAGTAGCTGGTGATATCGGAAATCACCGCCAGGCCGAAGTGGTTGCTGTAGGTGCGGCCGTTGTTGATCGGCACCCCGGCGATGCCGTCGGTGTCGAGCATCATCCGGCTGCCGCCGTTGCTGGAGTTCTGGTGCGCGGCCACGCCGTATCGGGTGGCGGTAATGCCGCTGCGGAAAGTGCCGCCGATAGAGGAGTAGCTGTCTTGTTGGTAAGAGGCGCTGGCGTTGAGCGAGCCGAACGACGCGTTGCGGGTGTAGTAACCGCGAGCCAGCGATTTGCCGGCTTGGTTAAAGCCGCCGCTGACCTGCCAGGTATTGTTCGGATCGGTGTAGTCGTTGTAGGACGCCATCTGCGTGACGTCGCTGTTGCTGCTTTGCAGCGAGTAACCGATACGGCGACGATCGCCAATCGGCACGCTGAAGTTCAGCATCACGCTGTCGTCCGTGCGGCCGTGATAGGTAGTGCGGTAGGCCGACAGCGAGGCGGTGATGTTGCTGACGTTACCGACGTTGAACAATTTGCTGGCGGACAGTCCGTAGCGATCCTGTGCCTTGGCGTCCCAATAGGTCTGGTGGGAATAGGTCAGGTAGGCGGTGATCGCTTTGGCGCTGTCTTCCGCCATAAAGGTTTTGCTGGCGGTGATGGTGTACAGCTCTTTTTGACGCCCGTTGTAGTGTTCGTCGTAGTCGTTGTAACGCTCTTGCAGATACTGGGACATGTTCATGAACTTGCGCTGCGAAAAGCGATAACCGGCGAAGGTGATCTGGCTGTTCAGTTCATCGAAGCGTTTGGCGTAGTTGACCTTGAACGACATGCCGCTGGCGGTCGGTTCATTGGGCAAGCGCGCGATGGACTGCGTGACGTCCAGCGACATGGCGCCAAACACGTTCAGATCGCGGCCCAGGCCGAGCGCCCAGGCGTTGTAATCGCCGCCGAGCAGCGCGCCGCCGTACAGCGACCAGGCGCTGGTCAGCCCCCAAGAGAAATCGCTGGCAGAGAACAGCGGCCCCTGCGTGCGGTGATCGTAAGCCGAGGGTTTGCCAAGTGCGACGTTGTAGCGCACATAGCCGGGGCGGGTCAGATAAGGGATGGTGGCGGTATCGACCTGGAAGGTGGAGACGCTGCCGTCCTGTTCTTCTACCTTCACGTCCAGCCGGCCACGCACCGAACTGTTGAGATCCTGAATGGCGAACGGCCCGGCGGGCACCGTGGTTTCGTACAGCGTGCGGCCTTCCTGGGAAACGGTGATTTTGGCGTTGCTCTTGGCGATGCCGCGCACTTCCGGCGCATAGCCCTGCAGGTTCGGCGGCAGCATGCGCTCGTCACTGGCCAGATTGAGGCCGGTGAAGCGGTACGAATCGAACACCCCCGAGTCGAGAAAGATTTCGCCGAGGGTGAGCTTGGCGGCCTGCATTGGCAGTGCGCGATAGGCGTAGATCTGGTTCCAGTCAAAACCGCTGTCACGCTGGCCGGCCTGCTGATTGTAATTGGCCTGATAATCGGCTCGCAGGCGCCAGGCGCCCATATTGGCACCCAGCGTGCCGTAGCTGCTGAGGTTTTCTGAGGTGTTGTTATTGTGGCTTTGTTTGCCGACCTGGCCGCTGAGGTTGTAGTCCAGCAGCAGCCCCGGAATACCCTCGTCCCATTGTTCAGGTGGGGTCCAGTCCGGATCGGAATATTTCATCCATGCCTGCGGAATGGTGATCGCCAACACGCCGCCGCCGATACGATCGGAAAGGGTCGCCCC
Source organism: Serratia sp. TSA_198.1 (assembly GCF_052686505.1). Lineage (NCBI taxonomy): Bacteria > Pseudomonadati > Pseudomonadota > Gammaproteobacteria > Enterobacterales > Yersiniaceae > Serratia > Serratia sp. TSA_198.1. The sequence goes on along the minus strand of NZ_JBQZFP010000007.1, from coordinate 129,849 downwards.
TTTGATCCCGCTGATATCGGCGCACTGGTTGTCGTGCCACAGGGTGATTTTTTTGGCGGCTTCCTCTTTCAGGGCCATTTTTTCCACCAGATCCGGCGGCAGACAGGCGCGGGATCGGTCCTTTTTATCCGCTGACGGATAATACTGGATGCGGCGCTGCGGCAGGGTTTTCTGGTTGATCTTGATATCCAGCAGATAGGTGCCGGGCATGACGTAATCGGCGTCGGAAAAACGCGATAAATCCACTTTGCTGCGATCGCCGATATCCAATACGTCAGTATTGAATTCCGTGGCGGAAAAAGCCGAATGCGCCCAGAGGAAAGATAGAATGACGATAAGGGGTCTTTTTTTCCGTGTCAGTAATGACGTCATAGAATAATCACTCATGGCAAATCCGCGCCCAATAGCAGGTCATCCTGTACGACCTGAATACGTAATACGTGATGTCATTCGGTACCTGATGCCGGTACCCGCCTAACGCGGCGTTACAGATAAGACAGGGTGAATTTCGCCAACGAGCTGAATCCGCCGGCTCGGGCCTTATCGGGGTGAATGCGTAATCGGGCACCGAAGCGCAGCGTATTGTCGCCGGCGACGATCTGGTAATCCGCCGTGGTGGTGCCCAGCGGGATAGGGGTACCGGCTGCGGTCAGCAGTTCAATGGCCACGCCTTGCGCTTCGCCGTAAACGCCCAATAGCGCGGGATCCCGGCTGTCTGCGGTGCCGTCGAAGGTGACGGTAGCCGCGCGATAAATAAAGTCGGGCTTCACGACGCTTGCCAGTTCACAGTTCACCAGCTTGATCTCAAAATTGCGGCGGCTGCCGATCAACACCGGCTGTTCGCCCAATGCCGCGTCGGTCATGGAGATCAGCCCGAAATCAATGCTTTGGTCGAGGCTTTCGCCGGCAATCCCACAGGGGGTCTCGACGATCTCGCCGCCCAGGCTGACCGTGCCGTGGCCCTGATTTTTCGCTGTCGCCTCTACGCTGCAAACGCTGAGCGCGATAAGCAGTGCGCCCCAAATCCGGGTTGTCATGCTGGCGTCTCCCTGTAGCCGTCTGTCTCGTTACCTAATATCCGTGCAGGTAAAAGCGGGGACGCCGACACGGCGCCCCCAAGGGGATTACAGGTAAGCCAGAGTGAAGTTCGCTACGCTGGTGAATTCGCCTGGGACCACGGCGCCAGACGCGCTGCTGCCTTGCAGGTAAGCGGCGAATTTCAGGGAATTGTTGCCTTCGTTCAGGCCCTGACCGTCAGTCGCGGTGCCCAGCTCAACGTCTTTGGAGTGCAGGTTGTCGTAGATCATGATGCCGGCGCCGGTCGCGGTGCCGCTCAATGCCAACAGCTTGCTGTTATCAGGATCCGGGGTGCCGGTGAAGGTCACCTGGACGTTCTTCATGGTCGTCAGAGAGCAGTCTTTCAACTCAATGCTGAATGGCTGAGAGCTGGATTTCCCTTCTTTGGCCAGAATACGGCTGCTGATTTGGCCCATCGGTACCGTCTGGTCAACGGACTCAGGCGCTACGCTGCATGGCGCATCGATGATTTCACCGGTAAAAGTCACTTTACCGCTGCCCTGGTTAGATGCGGCGTGAGCAACAGATGCGGAAGCGAAAGCAATCATGGTTGCCAGCATTAATTTATTCAGTTTCATTTCTCAAGTTCCTGTAGAGAGTATTTAAATAAAAAGAAAAGCACATCTAAATCCCCCACGACGCTGGCAACATCATGTCGCCAGCCTCGAAGTTGGAGCCAGATCCTTTTGCTCTGGGCAATACGCCACCCTCCGTTATTTTCTCAGCAATAACGAAAGTTTTTGGAAGGCGTAAAAACGCATTCCATTAAAATGAAAATATGAATATCACCCTGGCGTCTTGGTGAGAATATTCTTGCAAATAATAGGTGTTGTTGGAAATAGCTTTTATTAAGTTAGGTCAAATACAGAATATAAAACCAAAAGGAAAAAGAAATATATATAATTGAAAATCAATAGATCGTATACAATTATTATCCAGAATAAATGACTATATAATTGGCAATGTGCGAGATTTTAGATCGCCAGATATGCCGTTGACACTACAATTCACAATATTGTTTTGATAATATCGCTATCAGACAGCAGATGATGAATTGCGGCTGTTAATCGGCGGTGAAAAGTTAACTCATTGTTTTAAAAGACAGGTAAAACGATATCGCCGGCGTGAAACGCGGCTTTCAACATAACGGCGGCGGTAATTTCTTTCGTGGCGTTAACAAAAAAATAACAATATCGACGCGTGCCGGATTATTATCGGCACAGGCTGATATTGCGCGTTTTTTGTTATTTAACTCGTTCGGATTAATCCAAAACGGTGAGTTCTCGCTGAGCTTCACGACATAATAATGACCTAAGTGATAATTAAGGGGTGATAAACGGAATGATTACCATAATTAATGATTCGACTCGCCGCTCGGCCGTCGCTTTGGCAGCGCTGATAATGACAGGTTTAATGTTGTCGGGCTGTGCGGGGAAGAATGGCGCGGGCGTTAACGCCGTGAAAAAAGTCTCACAGAATAATCCTAATGAAAAGACTGATGAGCAGCGCATCGTACTTTGTCAGCAGCGGGTGAATTCACTTAAGAATATTAATCCACAAAGTTACCAGAAACGGATTGCTTATTTTAACGGACTGCTTGCCAACGCCTCCGGATATGCCGGTATTCGCAGTCATGTCGATGAAAGTACCCGTAAGGCTATAGACGCGCTTTATAAATATAAAACTGAAAAGTTCTGTGCCGACGTCGAGCATGAGCTGATGTCCGATCTGTCCAGCCGGGTGGAGAGCCTGTAGCCATGAAAAAGTGCGCGGAAGGAGCCGCAGCTTTGCTGTTGTTGCTGGTGGCAGGCAGCGTGTTGGCGGCGGGCAAAACGCCGGCCGATGACGGCATTCCCGCGTTGCTGAAATTTGCCGAGCAGCAGCAGGTGGCGGCCCCTTCAGTGGCAGAAAAGGCGCCGTCGGTTTCCTCGCCGGTTACCGTCAAACCCAAGCCCAGCACTGCGCCGCGAGGGGATAGCGCCCGGCTGACGGCGCTGAATCAGACCCTGCGTCAACAGGCTGAGGTGATTCAGCAGCAGGCCGAGACTGTCCGTCGGCTGGAGCGGCAGTTGGCGATTCAAGCCGCCGAGCCGGCGGTCAGTGTGCCTGAGGTTGTCGATATCCGGCCGCTGGCGGCAGCGCTGAAGGGGATCCGACGGGCCATCGCGCCGCCGCCGGATCTGCTCGCCATGGCGGCATCGTTGGCGCGGCAACAACGGATAGCCGGAGAACAAAAACAACGGCTACAGCAGCTCGGCCGACAGTTGGCGCAGTTGCAACAGCCGCCGGCGCTGGTCAGCGATGCGGATAAACAGGCTTATGCCGCCGGAGTTTCGCTGGGGCGCGACATCCTGCACCTGCAGGAACAAAACCAACAACTGGGTATTGAAGCCGATCGGCCGCGTTTGCTGGCGGGCATCGCCGATACGCTGAACGGCCGACCACGGTTGGACAACGCCGCCATCGACGGCGCGTTGCAAGCCGCAGACCGCGCTTTGCAACAGGCTCATCGGCAACGGCAGCAGACCTTGCAGCAGGACGGTAAAGCCTATCTTGCCGATTTTGCCACACGGCCGGGGGTTCATAAGGACGCGCTCGGGTTCTATTACCGCGTGGATTACGCCGGCAGTGGGCGGATAGGTGCGGGCGACAACGTCAGCATCGTGGTGCGTGAAAGCTTGCCCGACGGCACGGTGATTAAGGATATGGAGCCGGCCGGCACGACTATCACGTTACCGCTGGCGCAATATCCGCCGCTGTTTCGCGCAGCTATCGGCAAACTCGACAAGCACGGGTCCATTACTCTGGTGGTGCCACCGGAGCTGGCGTATGGCGAGAAGGGCAGCCCACCCGCCATTCCGCCAGGGGCCACCATGATTTACACCCTGCGCGTGGCCGACGTGCTGCCGCCGGATAAGGACAGGTAAAAGTAACCCCAGGAGGACGTGATGGCGAAGGCGCCGATAACCTATGAAATCAGGAAATCGCATATGCTAAACGTGTTACGAAAACTGTGTATGGAACGTGCGGCGGGAACAGAGAGGCACCACCCGCCACCGCCGGAACAGTGGCCTAAAACAAGGGAGCTGGCAGACCAATGCGGCGAGAATATTTACACCACACGCACGCTGTTATTGGCGTTGGAAAAAGAGGGAAAAGTTCGTTGTACCCACCGCAGCATCAATAATTCGTTACGCTGGTATATTTGTACGTCGTCCCAAAAAGCGTAATGCCCTTTCTGTCTGAAATGTTGGACTTTCTTTCACAGCGCATCATGATAAGGCTGAGGGATTACAACTCCCTCAGCCCTGTTGTTTGTCGCCGGGCGCATTGCCCTGATTGGGGATGAGCGAGCTGGCCGCCTGCTGCAACTTGAAATCCATAGGGTATACTTGCCGGCTGATTGAAACGCGTTTTATGGCGATGCGGATATATTATGAAGGAAAGCAAAGAAATACTTTTATTGGATGATATTCATTATCAAATAGACGATCAGGTTATTTTGGATTCCGTCTCTTTCGGTCTAAAACAGGGCGAATTCAAACTGATTACCGGGCCGTCCGGCTGCGGAAAAAGCACCTTGCTTAAAATTGTGTCTTCGCTGATCGATCCGACCCGCGGAAAAATTATCTTCGACGGTAAGCCCATCACCGATATGTCGCCGGAAGCATACCGTCAACAGGTCTCTTACTGCTTCCAGACTCCGGCGCTGTTTGGCGATACGGTCTATGACAATATTGCGCTGCCTTACCTGATCCGTAAGCAAAAACCGGACGAGCAAAAAATGAAAGCCGATCTGACGCGTTTCGGGCTGGCGGAAAATAAGTTGAAAAAAAGCGTTAACGAATTATCGGGCGGGGAGAAGCAGCGTATTTCCTTGATCCGCAACCTGCAGTTTATGCCCAAGGTGCTGCTGTTGGACGAAATCACCAGTGCGCTGGATGAAGAAAATAAGCGTAACGTCAACGAGATTATTCATCAGCTGGTATCGCAACATGGCGTAGCGGCGTTGTGGGTCACGCACGATAAAGATGAAATCAAACATGCGGACGATGTGATTACCCTGAGCGCCCACGGTGCACGGGCACAGGAGAAAACCGATGAACCAGCATAATATCACCAATGAATCTTTAGGGTTGTCGATGATACTGGTGGTTATCGCTATTTTGATCAGCCATAAAGAAAAGCTGGCGCTGGAAAAAGACATTATCTGGAGTATTTGCCGCGCGGTAGTGCAGCTGATTATTGTCGGCTACGTGTTGAAATACATTTTTGACGTGAACAACGCCATTCTGACGGTGTTGATGGTGCTGTTTATTTGTTTTAACGCCGCTTATAACGCGCAAAAGCGCAGTAAATATATTGAGCATGCGTTTATTACCTCATTTATCGCCATTACCACGGGCGCGGTACTGACGCTGGTGGTGTTGGTGCTGACCGGTTCGATAGAGTTTACGCCGATGCAGGTGATCCCGATTTCCGGCATGATCGCCGGCAATGCCATGGTGGCGGTTGGGCTGTGTTACAACAATCTGGGGCAGCGTTTCAAAGGCGATCAGCAGAAGATTCAGGAGATGCTCAGTTTGGGCGCGTCGCCGAAGTTTGCCTCGACGGCGTTGATCCGCGACAGCATTCGCGCGTCGTTGATTCCGACGGTCGATTCCGCCAAAACCGTCGGGTTGGTCAGCCTGCCGGGCATGATGTCCGGTTTGATCTTCGCGGGCATTGATCCGGTCAAGGCGATCAAGTACCAGATCATGGTCACCTTTATGCTGCTTTCCACCGCCGCCCTGTCGACCATTATTGCCTGCTATCTGGCCTACCGTAAGTTCTATAACGCCCGCCATCAATTGGTGGTCAGTAAGCTGAAGTAGCGCTAAAAAAACGGCCTCCGAAGAGGCCGTTAGTTTGATGACAAAGTTGTCTTTGAACCCGAGATACCCGGGCCTAGCGCACCGAGGGGCCATTATGGGACACATCCGTGTGTCCCACCCTGCGGGCCGACATGAAGTCGTTCCAATTTGCTCCCGGCAAATGGGTCGGCGGGCAAGCCGCTACGACCCCTTCGGCACGCTCTCCCTAATAACGGGCTTTGTCAGCAGTCTGACGGCCTCCGGGGAGGCCGTTATGCGCTCTGTTACTCTTGCAGCAGGGCGATGCTCTGGCGGATTTCACGTTCTATATCCGCCTCTGACCAGTTATCCAGTTGCGAAGAGAACGGCTCGAAGGCGTAAATGCCGGTATAACCGAGGCGTTCCAGATTCTGCACCTGCTTTTTGCTCTCCAGCCGATCTTTGCCACTCAGCATGATGCGTTCTTCGTCGCTTAACGCGCTTTTGCTTCGCGGGTCTTCCACCCCGGAAAGGTGCACCAGGCCAATGCCGCCGATGTCAATCTGCGCATCAAACTCGGGTTGCGCCACCTCGCTTAAATAATGGTGGAAGGTATCCAGCACGATTTTGTAGGGCGCGCCTGAATCCCCGATCAGCGACTGCGTCAGCAGTGACGAGCGCAGTGAACTGATGCCAAAGCCCAGCGGCTCAACATAGCCCTGCACGCCGTATTGTTTAAACAGCGGGGCCAGCAGTTTCAGGGCTGCCAACGTATCCGTCTTTTTCTGCTCTTCGCTGCGGCGATCGTCCGCGCTGCAATGCGGGCACAGTACCAGCGCCTTGCTATGGATGGCCTGGGCTTGCGACAGCAGCGCCTCGGCGTTTTTCAGCAGCGCGCGCTCGTCGTCCGGCAGGTTAAACCTGCCAAGGGCGTTGATAGTGATGATCTCGATGCCGTATTTTGCCGCCAGCGCAGTGAGTTGCTCATTGCTCAGGCTGTCGGTCACCTTGCCGCTCGGCATATCGTTGCGCAGCTCAACTTTGCTGAGCCCGCACTTTTTCACCAGGCGGAAAAAGGATTCCAAATCGAGATTCGGCGCGATCTTGCGGTTGATGCAAAAACGCTCTGGCGCAATGGTCATGATGCATGACTCCTGAAGGGGTTGAGAAAGCTTAGGGCTTGCCGTCGTGCAACGGCACCGGTTGTGTTTCGGACAAGGGCAGGCGATAGCGTTTCGCCATCACCACGTCTTCCATTTTCTCGAGGGAAACGCCCCGGGTTTCCGGGATATAACGGCTGACAAACCAGTAGCTGAACAGGCAGCACGCCGCAAAAATCCACATCGGGAAGGCGCCGTGGAACTGGGTGAACAGATACGGATTGTCGTTGATCATCGGGAAGGTTTGCGAAACCACAAAGTTGGCCAGCCACATGCAGCCGACGGCGATGCTCATGCCCTGCGAACGCATGCGGTTGGGGAAAATCTCCGACACCAGCACCCAGGCGCCGACGCCCCAGGACAACGCGTAAAACACCATGAAGAACAGCATGCCGAACAGCGCGAAATAGCCGGTAGCCTCGGTATACAACGCATAAGAGGTGATCAGCAACCCGGCGATGACCCCCAGCGTGCCCCAGCGCATCAACGGGATACGGCCCATGCGATCCATCAGCATGGCGCCAATCACCGAGCCGACCAACTGCATCACGCCAATCCAGATGGTTTGGAACAGCGCTTCCTGCGCATTCTCGGTGACGGTTTTCAACACCACCGGCGCGTAATACATCATGACGTTAACGCCGGTGACCTGTTGCAGCATGGCGATCATGCAGCCGACAAACAGAATGAAACGCACGCGTTTATCGGCGTAGCTGAATTTTTGCTTGCTGGATTGTTGATCCTGCCGTATCGAGTCCTTGATTTCCCGCAGGACGTTTTTGGCATGCTCGGCGTTAGAGACGCGGGTCAGCATCGCCAGCGCCTGATCGTCACGGCCGACCATCACGCTCCAGCGAGGGGATTCCGGAATGATGAACACCAGAATGCAAAACAGGATGCAGGGAAGCACGCCGGAGGCGAACATCCAGCGCCAGCCCATCTCCACCAACCAGGCTTCGCTGGCGATGCTGGCAATCTTGAAGTTAACGTAAAAGATCACGATCTGGCCGAACACGATGGCGAACTGCTGCATGCTGAGTGCGCGGCCGCGCATGTCTTTCGGTGACACTTCAGACATGTACATCGGTGAGACGGTGGCGGCGATGCCCACTGCCAACCCGCCGATAATGCGGTAAATGACAAACCAGGTGAAGGTCGGTGCCAATGAGGAACCTATGGCCGAGACGGTGAACAACAACGCCGCCAGCATCAGGGCCTTCTTGCGGCCATAACGCCCCGCCAGCGGCCCGGCGGCAAAGGCGCCAACCACGCAGCCGATCACCACGTTGGATACCGCCCAGCCGGTTTCGGCCGGGCTGAGGTTGAAATAGGTTTTCAGGGATTCGATCGCGCCGGAGATCACGGCGGTATCGTAGCCGAACAGCAGGCCGCCCAGAGCGGCGACCCCGCAAATTTTCATGATGTAGCCGGTATTGCGCTTACGCTGATATGACATTTATTGCTCCGATTTTTATCCTGGCTTCTGCCCGCATGTTGCGTTGTAGGTAGAGAGGGGGGCAGAAGAGTGAACCGTGCCTGTCATCAAGGCGGTGATATTTGTGCAGTTCTTCCTTAAACAAGAACATTTATTTCATAATTAGTGAATAATGAAATATTGATTTTTAGATCCAGTTCAAAAAAAACCGCAAACGGACAGCCGACGTTACCGAAAGATTTACGTGCGCCCGACGCCGTTGCGTTGACCGGTTGCCGCTATTTTTCTGTATAAAAGTCAGGGGGCATTGCCGCCCACCGCCGGGCAAGCCGGTGGCGCGTTTTTTTACCGCGATGCAATGACCCTGTATGACGACAGGGTAAAATTGCGACCTTCCGCACTAAAAACAAAATTTCTAAAATAATTTATTTGAAACTTTTTTTTCAATGAAATAGAGTTTGCTTTATCCGGTCAGGATTTAGCCTGCTTGCGGGCATGAGCTGGCAGTGTGATTCAAACGCCACGGCGTGCGGCAGCCCCGCATGCGGCCAGGCGACAGCGGACTTAAAAGAGGGTGAGACATGAAAACCGTGGGTAACTTTATTGGCGGGCAGGTGTGCCTGAGCAGCAGCAATCAAACCGTCGACGTGCATAACCCGGCTACCGGGCAGGTTGAACGTCGCGTCACGCAGAGCACCGCCGCCGAGGTGAAACAGGCCATCGATGTCGCCCATCAGGCGTTTACCGATTGGTCGCGCACCACGCCGCTGCGCCGTGCGCGCATCATGTTCAATTTTAAGGCGCTGCTGGAACAGCATCGCGAAGAACTGGCGCAGCTTATCGTCAGTGAACACGGCAAAGTCTATTCCGATGCGCTGGGCGAACTGACCCGCGGCCTGGAAGTGGTCGAGTTTGCCTGCGGCATTCCGCATTTGATCAAAGGCGAATATTCGCCGGACGTCGGCAGCGGTGTCGACAGCTTCTCGCTGATGCAACCGCTGGGCGTGGTAGCGGGCATCACCCCGTTCAACTTCCCGGCGATGGTGCCGATGTGGATGTTCCCTATCGCGCTCGCCTGCGGCAATACCTTCGTCCTCAAGCCGCCGGCGCTGGTGCCTTCGGCCTCGGTGCGGCTGGCGGAGCTGCTGAAAGAAGCCGGCCTGCCGGACGGCGTATTCAACGTGGTTCATTGTTCTAATGAAAACGCCGCCCAGCTGTGCACCGATCCGCACATTCAGGCGGTGAGTTTTGTCGGCTCGTCGGCGGTAGCGGAACACATCTACACGACCGCCAGCGCCCACGGCAAGCGGGTACAAGCCTTTGGCGCAGCGAAAAATCAGGCCATCATCATGCCGGACGCCGATCTGGACGCGACCGTAAATGCCCTGATGGGCGGCGCGTTCGGTTCTGCCGGCGAGCGTTGCATGGCACTGCCGGTGGCGGTGGTGGTGGGTGACGACACGGCCGACAAGCTGATCGCCAAGCTGAAACCGCTGATTGCCCAGCTGCGTGTTGGCCCTGGGATTCAGCAGGGCGGCGAAGAAAACGAAATGGGGCCGCTGGTGTCTTCGGCGCACCAGAAGAAAGTGTTGGGTTATATCGATCTGGGTGTGGAAGAGGGCGCAACGCTGGTGGCCGACGGCCGCAACTATCAGGTAGCGGGCTACCCGGATGGCTATTACGTTGGCGGCACCCTGTTTGACCATGTGACCTCCGACATGCGCATCTATCGTGAAGAGATCTTCGGACCGGTGTTGGGCATTGTCCGCGTACCGGATTACCGGACTGCCATCGACACGGTGAACAGCCATGAGTTTGGCAATGGCAGCGCTATCTTCACCAGTAACGGCCACTATGCACGCCAGTTCGTGCAGGAAGTGCAGGCCGGCATGGTGGGGGTTAACGTGCCGGTGCCGGTTCCGATGGCGTTTCACAGCTTCGGCGGTTGGAAGCGCTCGGTGTTCGGCGCCCTGAACGTGCACGGCACCGACGGCGTGCGATTCTACACCCGCATGAAAACCGCCACAGCGCGCTGGCCGACCGGGCAGCAGACGGTGTCGGAATACAGTATGCCGACGCTGGGCTAATCCCCGTACCGACAGACCAGGGCCGTTACTTTATTGGAGTGACGGCCGCTGCATTTGTAACGCTATAGGTTAACAGGAGAATAATCATGTCTTCATTGCTCGCCAAATGTCAGCAGCCGAACGCCGAGGGGCGCATCCAGCACGTCACCCCAGAGAATGCCGACTGGCGCTTTGTCGGGTTCGATGTCTATCGCCTCGCGGCCGGCCAGACGCTGCAATTGGAAAGCGGCGATAAAGAGCTGTGCCTGGTGCTGGTCGCCGGCATTGCCTCCGTCGCCACCCTGCGGGCGGAATATCCGCATATCGGCAAACGCATGAGCCCGTTTGAGCGCACGCCGCCTTATGCGGTCTACGTGCCGCATCACGACAAGATTAACGTGCGGGCGGAAAGCGATTTGGAGCTGGCGGTGTGCAGCGCACCGGGCAAAGGGCATCTGCCGTCGCGCCTGATTACGCCGGCGGATGTGGGCGTCGAGCGGCGCGGCAAGGGGCGCAATCAGCGTTTGGTGCACAACATTCTGCCGGACAGCGAACCCGCCGACAGCCTGCTGGTGGTGGAAGTGTACACCGATGAAGGCAATACCAGTTCATACCCCAGCCACAAGCACGACCAGGAGGATTCACCGGATGAAACCTATCTGGAAGAAACCTACTATCACCGCATTCAGCCTGAACAGGGCTTTTGCCTGCAGCGAGTCTATACCGACGATCGCGAACTCGATGAGTGCATGCCGGTGTATAACCGTGACGTGGTCAAGGTGCCGCGCGGTTACCACCCGGTGGCGACGCTGGCCGGTTACGACAGCTACTATCTCAACGTGATGGCCGGGCCGGTGCGGCTGTGGAAATTCACCTGGGAAAAAGACCACGCCTGGATTAACAGCGACGGTTACCCGGCGGCGAAATAAGCTTTAACAGGCCCGGCATGCCGGGCCTGTTATTATTCAGCGTTACTCGTCTTTAGCATTATTCAGCGCCAAGGATACCGCCAGGGTTTGCGCCAGACACATTGAGGCGACCTGCGAGCGGAAACCGTCCACCTGCGCTTCGCGCACCACAAAGCACACGTCGCTGAAGGCGGCCAGCGGGCTGACCTGGCTGTCGGTGATGGCGATCTGTTGCGCGCCGCGTTTGGCACCCAGTTCCACCAGCTCCAGCGCTTCTTGCGCATACGGCGAGTAGCTGATGGCAATCACCACGTCTTTGGGTTTCACCATGCTCAATTGCTCGGTGAACATGCCGCCCAACCCGTCGATCAGGAACGCCCGACGTTCAAGGTGGCGCAACGCATAGGTAAGGTAGGAGGCGACGCTGAAAGAACGGCGCAGGCCAATCACGTAGATGTTCTCGGCGTTGTTCAACAGTTCAACGGCACGGTCCAGCTGCTCTGAGCTGGTTTGCATCGCCAGCTGTTGCAGCGCCTGAGCGTTGACCATGGTGAACACGTTGAGAATTTCCGCCGGTTTTTCCGGTGCGACGTTGCCGTCGGTCGAGGTCTGGCGAAACAGGCGGGCGCGTTCGGTGTAGTTGACCGTTTCTTCCATCAGGTGCTGGCGAAAAACCTGTTTCATTTCGTTGAAACCGCTAAAGCCAAACGCGTTGGCGAAGCGGATCAGCGTGGAAGGCGGGACGCTGGCCTGGGCTGCAATGGAGGCAACGGTATCGAAAGCAATGCTGTTACTGTTATCCAAAATGTAACGCGCCACCTGTTTCAAGCGCTTGCTTAGCGTTTCATAACGGTGGCGAATCTCGTCCTGTAACAGCGAAAGTTGAGTTGGGTTGTTCATCCATTCGGCTCGCAGTGGGGGCTAAGGCGTATCGGCCTGACGCCTGAGTTGTTGACAGCCCATTCTAACAGATGGAGCGGAAATTTCATTTCATCTAAAAGCGATTTATTCGATTGCAAGTTGCGTTACTTCACAGAAAACCGGCAAAAAAATCCCCTTAAAGCGGCGAAAATCGCTGTAAGGGGAGCCTTTGTCGATTAATTTGCGTCGTGGCCGGGGCGATATTGGCGCCAGAAACCGATCAGCGTCAGGTATTTTTGTTTCACCTGTTCGATTAAGCCGGCGTCATCCAGTTCGCCCTGCAACCAGCGGCGTGAGGGTTGGCCGAAAATGGTGCGGCCAACGGCAAAGCCTTTCACCCAAGGCGCATCGGCAGCGGCGGCGAAGCCGGCCTTCAGCGTTTCCTCCGGGGAATCCAGCCCCAGGATCAATACGCCACGGCAGAAGGGATCGTTAGCCTCGATCAACGCGCCGACCTGCCGCCAGTTCTCGGCACTCAGCGGCGGCAGTTTCCACCAGTCTGGCTTCACGCCCAACCGGTAGAAATGTTGCAGCATGTCCAGATAGTAGCGCTCGTCTTTGTCGGCGTTGCTTTCCGGCAAAATCACCTCGAGCAGCAGCTCGTGGCCCGATTTACAGCAGCCGCGATAGACGTCGCCGATCAGTTCATCCTGTTCGCGGCGCAATTCGGCGGCGTCATGCGGATGGTAAAACACCAGGCATTTCACTACGTGTTCCTGTGGCCAGTCGATCAGTTGCGAGCCGATATTGCCGTGCTCCAGCCGCAGCGGGCGCGAGCTGGGCAGCTCGACCGGCCGGCCAATCCACCAGCCCTGGCCGGTGATTTCGTTCAGCGCCGCCTGGCCGTAAGTGGTGTCGGCCAGAATGCCGCTGTTGCCCTGCAGCCCGGCATCTTCTGCGGCCCGTTGCGCCGCCGCCAGCAGCAGGGTTTTCAATCGGGGGATACGTTCTTCACTGACGTTGGCTTCGCGCGCCATATCCGCCAGCTGCTTGCGGTGATCGAAGGCGAATACGCACAGTTCCGGCCACTGTTTTTTGCGGGTTGTCACCCGGTGCAGGTGATTGAGCCGCGGGTCGCGGTCCGGGCGTTTCACTTCCCGTTCGCGTTGCAAATAGTCATCCAGCTCCAGTTTGGTGGGCATCGCCGGCGCGCAACCGTGGCGCGAAACCACCAGCGCACCGCAGGCGTTGGCATAGCGGCAGGCCTGATCCCAGCCTTCATCGTTCAGGTAACCGCGCAGCAGGCCGGACATAAAGGCATCGCCGGCGCCCAGCACGTTCAGTACCTCGACCCGTACGCCGGAATGCAGTTTTACCTGCTGCCAGTCGGCGGCGATCTCGCCTTCGAAGACCGAGCAGCCCTGCGCACCGCGTTTGCAGACCAGCGTGGCCGGGGTGGCTTTGCGTACATTGCTCAGCGCGGTCAGCGTGTCGGTGCTGCCGCCGGCAATGTGAAACTCTTCTTCGGTACCGACGATTAAATCAAAGTGGTGCAGCACTTCCTGCAGTTCGCGGGTCACCTTCTCGGATTCGACAAAGCGGGTTTCACCGTCGCCCAACGAGGTCAGGCCCCACAATACCGGGCGGTAGTCGATATCCAGCGCGGTGCGCAGGCCGTGGCGGCGGGCGTACTCCAGCGCCTTCAGCACTGCAGCTCGGGTGTTAGGGTGCGACAAATGGGTGCCGGTAATGGCCAGCGCGCGTGACGACGCAATATAGGATTCGTCGATATCGTCCGGCGTCAGCGCCATGTCGGCGCAATTTTCACGGTAGAAAATCAGCGGGAAGGTTTCCTGATCCTTGATGCCGAGGATCACCAGGCCGGTCAGGCGCTCTGGGTCGACGATCAGGCTCCGGGTGTCGGCGCCGACGCGTTGCAGCTCTTCGCGCAGGAAGCGGCCCATATGCTCATCGCCGACGCGGGCCAGCATGCCGGACTTCAACCCCTGAATGGCGGTGCCGTAGGCTACGTTGCCGGAAGAGCCGCCGAGATACTTGGAGAATGTGCTGGCATCTTCCAGGCGTGCGCCGATCTGTTGTGCATAGAAATCGACGGCGATACGCCCGAGACAAATGACATCAAGTTGTTTTTCTTGTGTAGCCATACCCGTTTCCTTCTGTATTAAGCCAAACCCCGACTGCGAAGCATATTTTGGAGTATGAGGAATAAAAATTTCAATTTCAAGATTGAATGAAATTTACACCCCAAAAATGTGATGCATTTAAAAGCGCGATGAAAGCGGGGATGCAGGGGGCAAAAACCGCGCCCTGCCTGAGAGGAAAACGTGCTGCAACGGGGGGTGATGCTTGCGCGTCACAGGCCGATGGCATCGGGTGCACAGGCGGGTTTGGCGCGGTTGGGATGGGGCCGCGCCGGCGGGAAAGGGCGGCTAAGTCGGTGAATTCTAAAGGCATGGATGAAATGAGGTTTTCATCATTATGCGATCTTTATCGCAAAATGAAATGTTTCTTCTGTAATGTGATTTTATGGAAAATATATTTGTTTATAATCGCTTCACGTTTCACGTTGTCGGTTTAGTGAGCGGCACCGCTGGAAAGCCATAGGCATAATGTAGAGGGTGGAGAAATGGGCAAGATCAGATTAACCATGGCACAGGCGCTCGTCAGGTTCCTCGACAACCAGTATCTGCTGGTCGACGGCGTGGAAACCAAATTCGTAAAGGGTATCTTTGCGATTTTCGGTCACGGCAATGTCCTCGGCCTGGGGCAGGCGCTGGAACAAGACAGCGGCGAACTGGTGGTGCACCAGGGGCGCAATGAGCAGGGCATGGCCCATGCGGCGACCGGCTTCGCCAAGCAGAAGCTGCGTCAGCAGATCTACGCCTGCACCTCTTCCGTCGGCCCCGGTGCCGCCAATATGATCACCGCCGCCGCGACCGCCACCGCCAACCGCATTCCTTTATTGCTGCTGCCGGGCGACGTCTATGCGTCGCGCCAGCCGGACCCGGTGTTGCAGCAGATCGAACAGTCCTACGATCTCAGCATCAGCACCAATGACGCTTTCCGCGCGGTCAGCAAATACTGGGATCGCATCGTGCGGCCGGAACAGCTGATGAGCGCCTGCATCAATGCGATGCGCGTGCTGACCGATCCGGCGGAAACCGGCGCGGTCACGCTGTGCCTGCCGCAGGATGTGCAGGGCGAAGCCTATGACTACCCGGACTACTTTTTCCAAAAGCGCGTACATCGGCTCGATCGCCGCCCGGCGACCGAAGGCATGCTGGCGGATGCGCTGGCGCTGTTGACCGCCAAACGCAAACCGCTGCTGGTGTGCGGCGGCGGGGTGAAATATTCGCAGGCCGGGCAGGCGCTGCGCGAGTTTGCAGAACGCTTCCACATTCCGTTTGTGGAAACTCAGGCCGGTAAAGGCACCGTGCCTTCCAGCCATCCGTTTAACCTGGGCGGTATCGGCGAAACCGGTTGTCTGGCGGCCAATACGCTGGCCAAACAGGCCGACCTGGTGATTGGCGTGGGCACCCGTTACACCGACTTCACCACGTCGTCAAAATGGCTGTTCCAGCATTCGGATGTCGATTTCCTCAATATTAACGTCAGCGGTTTTGACGCCGGTAAACTCGACGGCGTACAGGTGCTGGCCGATGCCCGTGCGGCGCTGGTCGCCTTGAGCGCCCTGCTGGCGCAATCCGATTACCGCGCCGGTTGGGGCGATGCCATTACCGAGGCGCGCAGCGCGCAGCAGCAGGAAACCGCCCGCGTTTATGCGGTGGAATACACCGACGAAGGCTTTGTGCCGGAAATTGACGACTCTCTCGATCGCGAACGTGTCTTCGCCGAATTTATCGAACAGACCGACTCGCTGCTGACCCAAAGTCGGGTGCTGGGCGTGTTGAATCAGCACCTGCCGCAGGACAGTGTGATCGTCGCCGCCGCCGGCAGCCTGCCGGGCGATTTGCAGCGCGTGTGGCACAACCACGGCGAGCACGGTTATCACGTGGAATACGGCTATTCGTGCATGGGCTACGAGGTTAACGCGGCGTTGGGGGTCAAGCTGGCCGAACCGCAGCGCGAGGTGTATGTGATGGTCGGCGACGGCGCCTTTATGATGCTGCATTCCGAACTGGTCACCTCGATCCAGGAAGGCTGCAAAATCAACGTGGTGCTGTTCGACAACATGACCAACGGCTGTATCAACAACCTGCAGATGGAACACGGTATGGACAGTTACACCACCGAATTCCGCTTCCGTAACCCGCAGGGCGGCAAGCTCGACGGCAACTTTGTGCCGGTCAATTTTGCCATGCTGGCGGCGGCCTACGGTTGTAAAACCTACAGCGTCACCACCGAACAGCAACTGATCGACGCGCTGGCCGATGCGCGCCTGCAGAAAGTCTCCACCCTGCTGGACATCAAAGTGCTGCCAAAAACCATGGTGCACAAATATCTCAGCTGGTGGCGCGTGGGCGGCGCCCAGGTTGCCGACAGCGAAAAAATTGTCGCCGTGGCCCGCAAGCTGCAGGAAAACATCGATAAGGCCCGTGATTACTGATTATCCAGACCTGGCGTCTGCCGCAACTATTTGAAGAGGATAACGAAGATGACATTGAACATTGGGGTTATTGGCACCGGCGCAATCGGTCGGGATCATATTCGCCGCTGCAGTAAAGTGTTGCAGGGCAGCCGCATCGTGGCGGTCAACGACATCAACCGCGACAACGCCGCCAAGGTTGTGAGCGATCTGAAGCTGGACGCGAAGGTGTATGACAACGGCCAGGATCTGATCAAGGCGGCGGATGTGCAGGCGGTGCTGGTCACCTCCTGGGGCCCGAGCCACGAAGAATTTGTGCTGGCGGCCATCGCAGCCGGCAAGCCGGTGTTCTGCGAGAAGCCGCTGGCGGTCACCGCACAGGGCTGTAAAAACATCGTCGAAGCCGAAGCGAAGCACGGCAAACGCCTGGTGCAGGTGGGCTTTATGCGCCCTTACGATCGCGGCTACCGCGCGTTAAAACAGGTGCTGACCAGCGGCCAGATCGGCGAGCCGCTGATGCTGCACTGCGCGCACCGCAACCCGACCGTCGGCGAGGCCTATACCACCGATATGGCGATTACCGACACCTTGATTCACGAGATCGACGTGCTGCGCTGGCTGCTGGATGACGACTACGTCTCGGTGCAGGTGGTATTCCCGCGTAAAAGCCCCAAGGCGTTCCCGCACCTGAAAGATCCGCAGATTGTGCTGTTTGAAACTGCCAAGGGCACGCGCATTGACGTCGAAATCTTCGTTAACTGCCAGTACGGCTATGACATCCAGTGTGAAGTGGTGGGGGAAACCGGCATCGCCAAACTGCCGGAGCCTTCGTCGGTGCAGATGCGCAGCGGTGCCAAACTCTCTACCGAGATCCTGACCGACTGGAAAGACCGCTTTATCGACGCTTATGACGTTGAGCTGCAAGGCTTTATCAACGACGTGCTGGCCGGAAAGCTAACCGGGCCTTCCGCCTGGGACGGCTATGCGGCCTCTGTGACTGCCGATGCCTGTGTGGCCGCGCAGCTCAGCGGCGAGATTGTGCCGGTGACCCTGCCGCCGCGCCCGGCATTCTACAACCACTAATGGGCTGACCGCGGTACCCACGTTTAAGAGGAATGACCATGAAGATCGCTTTTGATGTTGATGTCATCAGGGACCTGGGCATCACCAAAATGGTTCAGCAGGTAGCGGACTGGGGCTATCGGTATATCGAACAGTCGCCGCACCCGCAGATCAATCCGTTCTATAAGCATCCGAAAGCCGGCCGTGAGGTGATGGCGGAATACAAGAACGCGCTGAAAGCGACCGGTGTGGAGATTTCCTCGTTTATTGTGGTGTACCGCTGGTCCGGCCCGGGTGAGGATCGTCGCCAGGCGGCAGTCAAAAACTGGCGCCGGATGATAGAGATTGCGGTGGAAATGGGCGTGCAGGTGATCAACACCGAGCTGGCCGGCAACCCTAATGAGCCGGAAATTTGCGAGGAGCTTTGGTATCGCTCAATGGAGGAGCTGCTGCCGATCATTGAGCGCGAAGGTATCCGCATGGAAATCCAGTCTCATCCGTGGGATTTCTGCGAACTGAGCAACGAAACCGCCGACATGGTGAAATCGCTGCGCAGCGACCACGTCAAGTACCTCTACAGCGTGCCGCACAGCTTCTATTACGACAAAGGCCAGGGCGACGTGGCCGGCATGCTGAAATATGCCGGAGACGATCTTTCCCACGTGCTGATCGCCGATACCATGAACCACACCAAACACTGCCGCTATATCGTCAACCCACCGGGGGTCGACGCTGCCGTGCACCAGCACGTGGGTATTGGCGAAGGCGAGGTGGATTTCGACGCCCTGTTCCAGACCCTGCGCGATATGGAGTTCGCCAACCGCAACTTTAAGGTCGGTGGCGAAGCGATCATCTGCACTTCGCTGTTCGGCTACCCGGAAAAAATGAAAAGCCAGGCAGTGGCGACCAGAGAGCGCATCGAGAAAGAGCTGCTGGGCAAATAACCTTTTTGGCGCGTCGGCGTTAATTCCGTTGGCGTGCATCCGATTATTGAGGCTGAACATGAACAAAGACAACGTGAAACTGGCCATCGCGCCGATCGGCTGGACCAATGACGACATGCCCGAACTGGGCAAAGAGAACACTTTCCAGCAGTGCGTCAGTGAAATGGCGCTGGCCGGCTTCACCGGCAGCGAAGTCGGGAGCAAGTACCCGCGCGATCCGGCGGTATTGAAGCCGATGCTGGATATTCGCGGTATCCAGATCTGCAACGCCTGGTTCAGCACCTTTTTTGCCGACGGCCAGAAAGAAAAAACCATCGATGAATTTATCAACCATATGAATTTCCTGCATGCGATGGGCGCCAGGGTGATCGGCTGCTCCGAGCAGAGCAAGAGCATTCAGGGCACCACCAAAGGGGTGTTCGAAGAGAAGCCGTATTTCAGCGACGAAGAGTGGCAGCGGGTGGCCGATGGCTACAATGAGCTGGCGAAAATTGCCGCTGACAAGGGGATGCAGGTTTGCCTGCACCACCACATGGGCACCGGCATCCAGACCACCGCGGAGATTGACCGCTACATGAGCATGGTGAATGACGACGTCTATCTGCTGTTTGATACCGGCCACGCTTACTACTCGGAAGGCAGCCAGCAGGCGATGATGGCGATACTGGAAAAGTATCTGCCGCGCATTAACCATGTGCATTTGAAAGACGTGCGTGACGAGGTGGTAGCGGAAGTGAAGGCCAATAAGCTGAGCTTCCTCGACGGCGTGAAGAAGGGCACTTTCACCGTGCCGGGTGATGGCGTGATCGACTTCCGTCCGGTGTTTAAACTGCTGGATGAGCGGGGCTACAAGGGCTGGATGGTGGTGGAGGCCGAACAGGATCCGGCGCTGGCCAACCCGTTTGAATATGCGGTGAAGGCGCGCCGTTATATCAAGGAGACCGCCGGCATTTAATCGAGCCGGGCAAGATACCCGTCATACTTGAAGCTGCCTCTGTGTTGGCTGCGCGTACTTACCCGAATCACTTACTTGAGTAAGCTCATCGGGATAAGTACCCTTGCCGCCTGGATGCAACTCCAATTATTTTGGGTATAAAAAAAGGTGCCTGAGTGATCAAGGCACCTTTTTTATTTGCCGGGATCAGGCGAGGGTTTTCCAGGTGGTGACCTGGCTGCCCGGCCATGGGGTGGCAGCGTAAACGCCACGGGCGATCGCCCGCGCCAGCGTATCTGCTGCCAAGGCGCCAATTTGCAGCACCGCCAGCTCGCGGCTGCCCTGAACCTCGCGCTTGCCGGTGGACAAGGCAAACACCACGTCGCCGTCGAACGGGCTGTGCAATGGGCGAATGGCGCGCGCCATGCCGTCTTGCGCCATGATCGCCACGCGTTTCAACTCCACCCGGGTCAGCGCCAGATCGGTGGCGATGCAGGCCAGGGTGGTGTTTTTCCTGCCGCCTGTCGGCTCGGTGGGCATCCAGTCTTCGCCCTGGCCATGCAACTGCGCCAGCGCGGCCGCGCCGCCGTTGCCAAATTCGCCGTTGATTTCATAAGGCGTGGCCCAGAAGGCACGGCTACCGGGCGCGACCACCGAACCCAGGCTGTTGACCGCTACCAGCGCGCCGACGGTAGCGCCGTTAGCCGCCACGATGGAAGCCGAGCCGAGGCCGCCCTTCAGCTTGCCCATGCCGGTCATGGCGCCATAGCCTGCGCCCACGGTGCCGAGCGGGAAGTCGTGGCCCGCTTTGCCGGCCGCTTCTATCCCCAGTTGGCGGTAAGGCGGCTCAAGCTGCCAGTTTTTATCGCCCGCGTTGTTCAGATCATACAGGCAGGCGGTAGGTACTATGGGGGACACCGGCACGCCGGGAGCCGGCCGCAGGGCATAGCCGCGGCCTTGTTGCCCCAGCCAGGCCGCGACGCCGTCCGCCGCTGCCAGCCCGTATACCGAGCCGCCGCTCAGCACCAGCGCATCGACGGTTTGCACCAGGTTATCTTCCCCCAGCGCGTCGGTTTCACGGGTGGCCGGGCCACCGCCGCGCACGTCGACGGCGGCGATCGCCGGGCTATCCGGCAGGATAACCGTGGTGCCGGTGCGTACCTGGCTGCTCTGGGCTACGCCGACCTGCAGGCCGGGCACGTCGGTAATCAGGTTGCGGGCGCCGGTCCGCACGGCGGGAGAGGTTGGCATGGCTGCCCCTAAAAAGGTGGTGGGAGAAAGGATGCCGATGGCACCCGTTACGCAGGCCAGCGTCTGCACAAAAGCGCGGCGGCTGACGTTTAAGGGCCGGTTAACCGGCCCTGATTCACTTTCGCTATCATTCATGATGCGCTTTTACCCGCTGCTCGCTGCGAAAGCGAGCCATATGATGAGAATCCACCAGCTCGCCATCGCGCATGGCGTAAGCGCGGCTGGTACCTTCAATTTCAAAGCCGAACTTGCGGTAGAGCGCAATGGCGGCCTGATTGTCGGTAAACACCGTCAGTTCGATGCGTTCGATGGCTGCCCAATTGTCGCAGAGGTCGATCATCGCCTTCATCAGGCTGCTGCCGACGCCTTTGCCGTGGTAGCGCGTATCCACGCCAATGCCGAAGGTCGCCACATGGCGGCGGCGCACGCGCTGGTTCAGCATCACGCTCAACTGGCCGACGAGCTGCCCGTCGATACAGGCCACCAGGTTGTGGGTGCCCGGCTCGAGGTTGGCGAGGCGCTTATGCCAGAGTTCGACTGAAGGTAGTGGAAGATGTAGCGTGTCACGGTAAGCCTTTGGCTGAGAATAAAGTTGATGCAGGGCCTGTGCATCTGCCGTTTCCACATGACGAACTACGATCTCACTCATTACGCTGCTCCTTTGGCTTACCGATTGAATAACCTTTGAATTTATCCGTTTATCCTGACGAGTCAATATTATTTCGGATGGGGAAAAATAACGCTTTACAGGTGCGAATGATAATGATTATTATTGCGATGCGTTCCGGGGAGAGCATCGCCTTTTTGATACTCTTCCTGCGAAGGCACGACATTGCTCACATTGCTTCCAGTGTTACTTAGCCAGCTCGGGTGCTGGCTTTTTTTTTGCCTGTTTTTACCCCCTTCACGCCTTCAACAACTCCGCTGAAAACAGCTTCGCCACTCCATCTAATTTTTTGAACAGAGGGATGAGTTTTTTACGCTTTCTTATTCTGCTGCCGGGACTAGACTGTAAAAAAACATTGAGGAGAGTTGAATATGATTTATTTACGTAAAGCAGAAGATCGCGGTCATGCCAATCATGGTTGGCTGGATAGCTGGCATACCTTCTCATTTGCCAACTACTACGATGCCGATTTTATGGGGTTCTCGGCGCTGCGGGTGATCAACGAAGACGTGATCGACGCGGGGCAGGGTTTTGGCACTCATCCGCATAAAGACATGGAGATCCTGACCTACGTGCTGAGCGGCACGGTAGAGCATCAGGACAGCATGGGCAACAAAGAGCAGATTCAAGCCGGCGAGTTCCAGATCATGAGTGCGGGCACCGGGGTGCGCCACTCGGAATACAACGGCAATAAGGATCGTCCGCTGCACCTGTACCAGATTTGGATTATTCCTGATCAGGTCGGGCTGGAGCCGCGTTATGAACAACGTATGTTCGATGCGCCGCAGGGCCGCCAGTTAGTGCTGTCGCCGGATGCGCGCGAGGGTTCGCTGAAGGTGTTCCAGGATATGACTTTGTCACGCTGGGCGCTGAACAAAGACGAGCAGTCGGCGTATCAGATTGAGGCCCAGCGCCGCGTTTGGATCCAGGTAGTCCGCGGCAAAGTGGTGATCAACGGTCAACAGGCCGGCACCAGCGATGCTTTCGCGGTGTGGGATGAAGCCGAGCTGTCGATTCAGGCGGATGAAGACAGTGAAATCCTGCTGTTCGATCTGCCGCCGGTGTGATTAAGCGGTAAATTGTGATTAAGCGGTAAATATCAAGGGCTCACGTGGTGAGCCCTTTTTGCATTTGGCCATCCGGCAACCAACAATATCGGCCCCGGTTTTTTTTTGCTAAAATGAACGCCCTTTCACGGTTAGCCAGTTCATTGATAATGAAGAAAAAACGGCCGGTACTTCAGGATGTTGCAGACAAGGTTGGCGTGACCAAGATGACGGTGAGCCGTTATCTGCGTAATCCCGATCAGGTTTCTGTCGCCTTGCAGCAAAAAATTGCCGTCGCGCTTGATGAGCTGGGCTACATTCCCAACCGTGCGCCGGATATCCTTTCCAACTCGACCAGCCGCGCCATTGGCGTACTGCTGCCGTCGTTAACCAACCAGGTGTTTGCCGAAGTCTTGCGCGGTATCGAGAGCGTGACCGATGCGCACAATTACCAGACCATGCTGGCGCACTACGGCTATTTGCCGGAGCGTGAAGAGCAGCGCCTGACCTCGCTGCTGTCTTACAATATCGACGGCCTGATCCTGTCCGAACGCCATCATACTCCGCGTACCTTGAAGATGATCGAGGTGGCGGGCATCCCGGTGGTGGAGCTGATGGACTGCGTGTCGCCGTGCATCGATCTGGCGGTGGGCTTCAATAACTTCGAAGCCGCGCGCCAGATGACCCAGCAAATCATCGCTCGCGGCCACCGTCACGTGGTGTATTTCGGCGCACGTCAGGATGAGCGCACCATTATCAAACAGCAGGGCTATGAGCAGGCAATGCGCGAGTCCGGTCTGGAGCCGTACAGCGTCATGACCGCGCGTTCGTCGTCCTATTCCGCCGGCGGCGAACTGCTGCGTCAGGCGCAGCGCGACTATCCGCAAATTGACAGTATCTTCTGCACCAACGATGACCTAGCGATTGGCGCCACCTTCGAGTGCCAGCGTCAAGGGTTGTCGATCCCCGATCAGATGGCGATTGCCGGTTTCCACGGCCACGATATCGGTCAGGTGATGGTGCCGAAACTGGCGAGCGTGCTGACGCCGCGTGAAAGGATGGGGCAAATCGGCGCCGAGCGTCTGCTGGCGCGGTTGCGGGGTGAAACCGTCTGTCCGCGCATGGTAGACGTGGGTTTTACCGTGATCCCCGGTGGCAGTATTTGATCGTTTTCAACTAACCGCATTTTGAACCCGCGCCGTTCGGCGCGTTTCACCTCCCACCTGTGCGCTTGCCGCTCGTTACCGCCGTAAGTTTGATCTCTATCCCAGAACGCGAATTTTAGTCGTTTACCCGATTCCGTCATTCGTGTTGTTACCGGTATCATGATACCGGTAACAATGAGGTCAGTGACCGCCTAGGGGCGCAGCACGCTGCGGCCGCACGGAGCGGGGTGAGTAATCGCCCCCTACGAGCAGGGACAGAACCTTTGACTCAGTACCACCTACAGCTCGCCTTCTGACACCGGGGAAGAGCCTGAAAATACAACAAGCGCACGCTTTACGGTCTAGGGTAAAGAGAGTCGCGATAAAAGGGTTGGAGAAAAATTATGCCATTAGTGATTGTTGCAGGCGGCGTGGCGTTACTGCTGCTGCTGATGATTCGCTTTAAGCTGAACGGCTTTATCTCTCTGGTTTTAGTCGCACTGGCGGTGGGTATCGCACAGGGCATGCCGGTAGATAAAGTGATCGGCTCCATCAAGGCCGGCGTTGGCGGCACGCTGGGCAGCCTGGCGTTGATCATGGGCTTTGGCGCCATGCTCGGCAAGTTGCTGGCGGACTGTGGCGGCGCTCAGCGCATCGCCACTACGCTGATCGACAAGTTCGGCAAAAAACACATTCAATGGGCGGTGGTGCTGACCGGTTTTACCGTCGGTTTCGCGCTGTTCTATGAGGTCGGCTTCGTGCTGCTGCTGCCGCTGGTATTCAGCATCGCCGCCTCCGCCCGCGTTCCGCTGCTGTACGTTGGCGTACCGATGGCGGCTGCGCTGTCGGTGACCCACGGTTTCCTGCCGCCGCACCCTGGCCCAACGGCGATCGCGACCATCTTCCATGCCGACATGGGGAAAACCCTGCTGTATGGCACGCTGCTGGCCATCCCGACGGTGATCCTGGCCGGCCCGGTCTACGCCCGCTTCCTGAAAGGCATCGACAAGCCGGTGCCGGAAGGCCTGTATAACCCGAAAATCTTCACCGAAGAAGAAATGCCAAGTTTTGGCATCAGCGTTGCCACTTCTCTGGTGCCGGTGATCCTGATGGCACTGCGTGCAGTGGCCGAAATGGTGCTGCCGAAGGGCCATACATTGCTGCGCTTTGCCGAGTTCTTCGGCGATCCGGTGATGGCGACGCTGATTGCGGTGTTGATCGCTATCTTCACCTTTGGTCTTAACCGTGGCCGCACCATGGATGAAGTGATGGGCACCATCACCGACTCGATCAAAATTATCGCCATGATGCTGTTGATCATCGGCGGTGGCGGCGCGTTCAAGCAGGTGCTGGTCGACAGCGGCGTAGAGAAATACATCGCTGGTCTGATGGAAGGCAGCAACGTATCGCCTATTCTTATGGCGTGGTCCATTGCCGCCGCGCTGCGTCTGGCGCTGGGTTCCGCCACCGTGGCGGCGATCACCGCCGGCGGCATCGTCGCCCCGCTGATTGCCACCACTGGCGTCAGCCCGGAGCTGATGGTGATCGCGGT
This sequence comes from Serratia sp. TSA_198.1, assembly GCF_052686505.1. Taxonomy (NCBI): domain Bacteria; kingdom Pseudomonadati; phylum Pseudomonadota; class Gammaproteobacteria; order Enterobacterales; family Yersiniaceae; genus Serratia; species Serratia sp. TSA_198.1. Next base: position 104,342 of record NZ_JBQZFP010000007.1, on the reverse strand, counting down.
CGGTTCGGGCAGCGTGATTTTCTCTCACGTCAACGATCCGGGGTTCTGGCTGTTCAAGGAGTATTTCAACCTGAGCATTATGGAAACCCTCAAATCCTGGTCGGTGCTGGAAACCATCATCTCGGTTTGCGGCCTGGTAGGCTGCCTGCTGCTGGCGACGGTCGTATAATTTAGCGGTTATCTTTCAAGCTGCGGCCGTCTGGCGGCAGCTTGAAATTCATAGGATATCCTGAGGCTATCGGGTGCCCTGCGCGGCACCGGGCATCATTTTGAGTTTGGGGCGCATTGGGCGGTGCAATCCACCGCACAAACCTGCGTGAGTCCCCATAAGGGCATGAGATTATGAGCAATCCGCAACACCACGTATTTATTTTGATGGGCGTTTCAGGCAGCGGTAAATCCGCCGTCGCCAGCGACGTTGCCCACCAGGCCCATGCCGCGATGCTGGATGGCGACTACCTGCACCCGCGCGCCAATATCAACAAAATGGCGTCCGGGCACGCGCTGGACGACAACGATCGCGCCCCGTGGCTGACGGCACTGAACGACGCCATTTTCGCTATGCAGCGCACCAATGACGTGTCGCTGCTGGTGTGTTCGGCGCTGAAAAAAAGCTATCGCGACCGGCTGCGCGAGGGTAACAGCAACCTGCATTTTATCTATCTGAAAGGGGATAAGGCGGTGATTGAAGAGCGTTTGAAACAGCGCAAGGGGCATTTCTTCAAGCCGCAGATGCTGGTTTCTCAGTTCGTGACGCTTGAAGAACCGGGAGCGCAGGAGCAGGACGTGTGGGCGATTGACATCAACCAGCCGTTGGATGGCGTGGTCGCCGATACTTTGGCTTATATTCGCAGCGTCGCAGCCCAGCAATAACCGGCTGCGTCATGATACCGGCGCCGCCCGGCGCCAGTATGTTCACTACAGCTTCATGTAAGCCCGCACGCCGTCCAGGAACATTTGGGTCGACAACATCACCAGAATCAACCCCATCAGCCTTTCCAGCGCGCTGACCCCTTTGCTGCCCAGCAGGCGCAGGAACAGGTTCGACATCAGCAATATCGCGGCGGAAATACCCCAGGCAATCAGCAGCGCCACCACCAGATGCGAAATCTGGTTCGGATACTGGTGCGAGAGCAGCATCAGTGCCGCCAAAATCGAAGGCCCTGCCACCAACGGGATCGCCAGCGGCACCAGGAAAGGCTCTTCACCGGCGGAAAGCCCGCTGCTGTTGCCTTCCTGCGAGGGGAAAATCATCTTGATGGCGATCAGGAACAGGATAATCCCGCCGGAAATGGACACGGTCTCGGTACGCAGGTTGAGGAACGCCAGAATTTTCTCGCCGGCAAACAGGAAAATCAGCATCAACAGCAGGGCGATCAACAGCTCGCGAATCAACACCATCCGCCGGCGGCGCGGTTCCAGGTGCTTGAGCACCGACATGAAAATCGGCAGGTTGCCCAGCGGATCCATGATTAAAAACAGCAATACCGTGACTGAAATCATCTCTGTCATTATTACCTCAGAATTAAAAAAACACGCCGCCCATCCCGACGGTGCACAGGCCATCCCCGAGGGCTTTCAAGCGCGGATAACAAAGCTGCGGCTTGAAAGATTGCGGGTATATAAGAAGGATTGCTGAGAATCGCTCACCCATCGAATAAATTCACTTTGCGCCTGCGCTGACATTTTGTAAGGTGGAGAGATATTGCACACAACTCTAAGCAGTCATCCTCCAAGGTAGGACAGTTATTATGAAAAACGTTGGTTTCATCGGTTGGCGCGGAATGGTCGGCTCCGTACTCATGCAGCGCATGACGGAAGAGCGCGATTTCGACGCCATTCGCCCGGTCTTTTTCTCCACTTCGCAGCACGGTTCTGCGGCGCCGGCATTCGGCGGCCAGCAGGGCACGCTGCAAGATGCTTACGATGTTGACGCGCTGAGCGCGCTCGACATTATTATTACCTGCCAGGGCGGCGATTATACCAATGAAATCTACCCTAAGCTGCGTGAAATCGGCTGGCAAGGGTACTGGATTGACGCGGCATCTTCTCTGCGCATGGGGGATGACGCGATTATCATCCTGGATCCGGTCAACCATGCGGTGATTCAGCAGGGGCTGGACAAAGGCATCAAGACCTTTGTTGGCGGTAACTGCACCGTCAGCCTTATGCTGATGTCGCTTGGCGGCCTGTTCGCCAACGATCTGGTGGAGTGGGCTTCCGTCTCCACCTATCAAGCGGCCTCCGGCGGCGGCGCGCGCCACATGCGCGAACTGCTGACCCAAATGGGCATGCTGCATGCCGACGTGGCGAAAGAGCTGCAGGACCCGGCTTCGGCCATTTTGGATATCGAACGTAAAGTCACTGCGGCTACCCGCAGCGGCAAACTGCCGACCGATAACTTCGGTGTGCCGCTGGCCGGTAGCCTGATCCCGTGGATCGACAAACAGCTCGATAACGGCCAGAGCCGCGAAGAGTGGAAAGGCCAGGCGGAAACCAACAAGATTCTGAACACCTCCAGCGTGATCCCGGTTGACGGTTTGTGCGTGCGCGTTGGCGCGCTACGTTGCCATAGCCAGGCGTTCACCCTGAAGCTGAAAAAAGACGTTTCGCTGCCGGAAATCGAACAGATGCTGGCGACCCACAATGACTGGGTGCGGGTGATCCCGAACGACCGTGAGCTGACCATGCGTGAGTTGACGCCGGCTGCGGTTACCGGGACGCTGAACACGCCGGTCGGTCGCTTGCGCAAGCTGAATATGGGGCCGGAATACCTGTCCGCGTTCACCGTGGGTGACCAACTGCTGTGGGGCGCGGCAGAGCCGCTGCGCCGTATGCTGCGCATCCTGCTGTAAACCTGAACTGAACTTCCCGGGGGCTGGCTTCTTTCAGCCCCCCAAAGCCTTATTTTCCGCTTTTCACCCTGTCTTGGCACGCTATGGACGAAGTTGCTGCCAAGGGAGATGTTCGTACCGATAACCGGCCTTCCTCCCGGCAGGCAGTAGCGCAACGGCGCTGCGGGCTGGCAGTTTTCTTAATGAATGATTTTCCATGCTAATACGGCACTGTTTTTGACAGACATTGGCTATGCTTAAAGCGTTGGCGAATACATTTTCACCAACGCTGAAAAGATGACTAAAAATAAGCATAAAGAGCGGAAATTCAGGTCGGCAAGCTGAAAATTGATCAATAACCGACCGCAATCACGCTTTAGATACCGAATGAATTGCATGATAACCAAAACGGCTATGGATTAATCATTTACCCAATGGATTTCAACTCGCGGCCTGCAAGACGGCGATCTGGACGGTGATGGGTAGACGCAGCCTCTTATAAATCATGCTCTTAATCTAAGGAAGAAGTCTATGCCTGTACTTCCCGATCGTGACGTGATTGATCAGCTTTTCTCCGGCAATTTTGCCGATCCTTTCTCCCTGCTGGGTATGCATGCGGTCGATAATGGCCTGCAGGTCCGTGCGCTGCTGCCTGATGCCAGCGAAGTCTGGTTGCTGGAGCAGCAAACCGGCAAGCGGGTGGTGCAGTTGGCCTGCGACGATGCCCGTGGCTTTTTCAGCGCTACCGTCCCGCGCCGGAAAAACCCCTTCCGTTATCAACTGGAGGTCCGCTGGCAAAATCACCAGCAGATCGTCGACGATCCCTACCGTTTTGGCACCTTGTTGCAGGATATCGACGGCTGGCTGCTGGCGGAGGGCACCCATCTACGGCCGTATGAGCGGCTGGGAGCGCATCTCGCTACGCTTGACGAGGTAGAAGGCGTCAGCTTTGCCGTCTGGGCGCCCAATGCTCAGCGCGTTTCGGTGGTGGGAGAGTTCAACTTCTGGGACGGTCGCCGCCATCCCATGCGCCTGCGCCGTGAAAACGGTATCTGGGAGCTGTTCCTGCCCGGGGTGAAAGCCGGGCAGCTGTACAAATACGAAATCATCGACTGCTATGGCAATACCCAACTGAAAGCCGACCCTTACGCCTTTGAAGCGCAGATGCGACCGGATACGGCATCCCTGGTGACGCCGTTGCCGGAGGTGGTGGAAAATACCCCGGAACGCCAACGCGCCAACGATTTTGATCGGCCGATCTCCATCTACGAAGTGCATCTGGGGTCGTGGCGGCGCCACACCGACGACAATTTCTGGCTCAGCTACGGCGAACTGGCTGTGCAGTTGATCGATTACGTCAAAGACATGGGATTCACCCATATCGAGCTGTTGCCGATTAACGAACACCCCTTCGACGGCAGTTGGGGTTATCAGCCGCTGGGGCTCTACGCCCCGACCCGGCGTTTCGGCACGCCCGCCGATTTCAAAGCCTTTGTGGCGGCGGCGCACCAGGCCGGCATCAATGTGATCCTGGACTGGGTGCCGGGGCATTTCCCCAGCGACGCCTACGGTTTGGCGAATTTCGACGGCACCGCGCTGTATGAATACGCTGACCCGCGCGAAGGCTTCCATCAGGACTGGAACACGCTGATCTACAACTATGGTCGCAATGAGGTACGCAACTACCTGGCGGGCAATGCCCTTTACTGGATGGAACGTTACGGTATCGACGCTCTGCGCGTCGATGCCGTGGCCTCGATGATCTACCGCGATTACAGCCGCGCCGAAGGCGAGTGGGTGCCGAATTATTACGGCGGCAACGAAAATCTGGAGGCCATCGCCTTCCTGCGTTACACCAACCATACCGTCGGCAAGGAGCGGCCCGGCGCGGTGACGCTGGCGGAAGAATCCACCGATTACCCGGGGGTCACGCTACCGCCGGACGCCAATGGGTTGGGGTTCCACTACAAATGGAATCTGGGCTGGATGCACGACACGCTCGACTACATGCAGTGCGATCCGGTACACCGCAAATATCATCACAATCAGATGACCTTCGGCATGCTGTACGCCTATACCGAGAACTTCGTGCTGCCGATTTCCCATGACGAAGTGGTGCACGGCAAAAAATCGATTCTCGACCGCATGCCCGGCGACGCCTGGCAGAAGTTCGCCAACCTGCGCGCCTATTACGGTTTTATGTGGGCGCATCCGGGCAAAAAACTGCTGTTTATGGGCTGTGAGTTTGCCCAGGGGCGCGAATGGAATTTCGATACCAGCCTCGACTGGCATCTGCTGGAGGGTCTGGACGGCTGGCATCACGGCGTGCAGCGGCTGGTGCGCGATCTCAACCACTGCTATCAGCAGCAGGCACCGTTGTATGAGCGTGACTACCGCCCGGACGGCTTCGAATGGCTGGTGGTGGACGACCACGACAACTCGGTGTTTGCCTTTGCCCGTTACGACTCGCAGGGCAACGAGCTGATCGCCGTCAGCAACTTTACTCCGGTGCCGCGCCACCACTACCGCATCGGTATCTCCCGCCCCGGCGAGTATCGGGAAATCCTTAATACCGACTCGCACCATTATCACGGCAGCAATACCGGCAATCAGGGCCGCGTGGTGTCGGAACCGATCGGCAATCACGGTCGCGAGCATTCGATTAGCGTGACCGTACCGCCACTGGCGACGATCTACCTGCTGCGGGAGGCGCAATGACTGAGCTGACGCCCGGCATCGCCGCACCTCTCGGGGCGCATTATGACGGTAACGGCATCAACTTTACCCTGTTTTCCGCCCACGCCACCGGCGTGGAGCTGTGCCTGTTTGACGGGCAACAGCGCGAGGTGCGTCTGCCGATGCCGGCGCGCAGCGGCGATATCTGGCACGGCTATCTGCCGGGCGGCAAACCGGGCCAGCGCTACGGTTACCGGGTGCACGGCCCGTTTGATCCCGCGCAGGGGCTGCGGTTTAACCCTAACAAACTGCTGCTGGATCCCGCCGCTCGCGCGGTCGAGGGGCCGGTGGCGGACGATCTGGAACTGCATGGCGGCTACGACCGGCCGGACCCGCAGGACAGCGCAGAGGTGATGCCGAAGTGCGTGGTCATCGACGAAGCCTACGATTGGCAGGATGACCGCCCGCCGGCCACGCCGTGGGGCAAAACGGTGATTTACGAAGCGCACGTGCGCGGCATGACTCTGCTGCACCCGGATATCCCGCCGGTGCTGCGCGGCAGTTTCGCAGCTCTCGGTCATCCGGTGATGATCGCCCATTTCAAGCGCCTCGGCATCACGGCGCTGGAACTGCTGCCGGTACAGCAGCATAGCTCCGAGCCGCGTCTGCAGCGTCTCGGGCTGATTAACTACTGGGGATATAACGTGCTGGCGCCCTATGCGCCGGATAACCGTTATTGCAGCCTGCGCACCGACATGACGCCGTTGCGTGAATTTCGCGATGCGGTGAAGGCGCTGCACAAGGCCGGGATTGAGGTGATCCTCGACGTGGTGTTCAACCACAGCGCCGAGCTGGACATGGACGGGCCGACGCTGTCGCAGCGCGGCATCGATAACCCGGGTTATTACTGGCTGACTCCCGACGGGGGATACGTTAACGACACCGGCTGCGGCAACACGCTGCGGTTGGATAAACCGCAGGGCGTGGCCTGGGTGATGGAGTGCCTGCGTTTCTGGGTGAGCGAATGTCATGTCGACGGTTTTCGCTTCGATCTGGGCAGCGTGCTGGGCCGTACCCCGGCGTTCGATCGCGATGCGCCGTTGTTCCAGGCGATGCTGGCGGACGATCTGCTGTCGCGCTGCAAGCTGATCGCCGAGCCGTGGGACATTGGCCCCGGCGGTTATCAGGTGGGCGCTTTTCCGGGGCGCTTCGCCGAGTGGAATGACCATTACCGGGATGATATGCGCCGCTTTTGGCTGCAGGGCGATTTGCCGCTTGGCCAGTTTGCCCAACGCTTTGCCGGCTCCAGCGATTTGTTCAACCAACGCGGGCGTGCGCCGTACGCCAGCATCAACATGCTGACCGCTCATGACGGGTTTACCCTGCAGGATCTGGTCAGTTTTAACCGTAAGCACAACCAGCTTAACGGTGAAGGCAACCGTGACGGCAGCGACCATAATTTCAGCTATAACCACGGTGTTGAAGGCCCGATTGCCGACGACGCCATTGTGCAACGCCGCAGGGCCAGCCGGCAGGCACTGCTTGCCACGTTGTTGCTGTCCCAGGGGACGCCGATGCTGCTGGCCGGCGATGAGCATGGACACAGCCAGCAGGGGAACAACAATGCCTACTGTCAGGACAACGCCATCACCTGGCTCGACTGGGCCAAGGCGGATGATTCGCTCACCGCTTATACCGCAGCGCTGATTCACCTGCGCCGGCAGATCCCCGCCCTGCAGCAAGACCGCTGGTGGCAGGAGGGCGACGGCAGCGTGCAGTGGCTGAACGCGCAAGGGCTGCCGCTTGCGGCGCAAGAATGGGAGCAGGGAAACTTGCAACTGCAGATCCGCCTGTCGCAGCGCTGGCTGGTGGTGGTTAACGCCACGCCGCAGCCGGTGGAGATGAGGTTGCCTGCGGGTGATTGGCAGGTTGTCGCCCCCTTTACTCAGGAAGGACCGCAGGCGGTTTTACCCGCCTGGAACCAGGCTGCGCACTCGATTTGCGTGCTGGTACAGAAATAATAAAAGGAGTCAGCTATGGTTAGGTTTGAAAATAAAGACCCCCTGATGTTGGCGCGCCAACTGCCGATTAAGTCCGTTGCTCTGATTCTGGCCGGCGGCCGCGGTTCGCGCTTGAAAGATTTAACCTCAACCCGTGCCAAGCCTGCCGTCCACTTTGGCGGTAAGTTCCGCATCATTGATTTTGCCCTGTCGAACTGCCTGAATTCGGGTATCCGCCGTATCGGCGTGATCACCCAGTATCAGTCCCATACCCTGGTGCAGCACATTCAGCGCGGCTGGTCGTTTCTCAATGAAGAGATGAACGAATTTGTCGATCTGCTGCCGGCCCAGCAACGCCTCAGTACCGAGCACTGGTACAAGGGCACGGCGGATGCGGTGTACCAGAACCTGGACATCATTCGCCGCTACGATGCCGAGTATGTGGTGATCCTGGCGGGCGATCACATCTACAAGATGGATTACTCGCGCATGTTGATCGACCACGTCGAAAAGGGCGCGCAATGCACGGTGGCCTGCTTGCCGGTACCGCGCGATGAGGCCAGCGAATTCGGCGTGATGGAAGTCGATGAGAACGATCTGATCCTCGAGTTCCTGGAAAAACCGAGCAATCCGCCGCCAATGCCGGGTAACCCGGAGATGTCGCTGGCCAGCATGGGGATCTACATCTTTAACGCCGACTATCTGTTCCAACTGCTGGAAGAAGATATGTCGACCCCCGGCTCCACCCACGATTTCGGCAAGGATCTGATCCCGAAAATCACCGCTCAGAAAGCGGCGTGGGCGCACCCGTTCACGTTGTCTTGCGTCACCTCCAACCCCGATCTGCCGCCGTACTGGCGCGATGTGGGCACGCTGGAAGCCTACTGGCGCGCCAACCTCGATCTGGCCTCGGTGACGCCGGAACTGGACATGTATGACCGCGCCTGGCCGATCCGCACCCATATGGAGCCGCTGCCGCCGGCCAAGTTCGTGCAGGACCGTTCCGGCAGCCACGGCATGACCATGAATTCGCTGGTGTCCGGCGGCTGCATCGTCTCAGGTTCGGTGGTGGTGCATTCGGTGCTGTTCCCGCGGGTACGGGTGAACTCGTTCTGCACCATCGACTCTACCGTATTGCTGCCGGACGTAAACGTCGGCCGTTCCTGCCGCCTGCGGCGCTGCATCATTGACCGCGCCTGCCATATTCCAGAGGGCATGGTGATTGGCGAAAACGCCGATGAAGACAGCAAACGCTTTTATCGCTCGGAAGGCGGCATTGTGCTGGTGACGCGCGAAATGCTGTCAAAGTTGTGAGTTAAGGTTGTCGGCGGAACGATGATACCGCCGCCTTGTGAATGGACTGATGGCTTGCAAAACGCGGAATTTACAACAGCGGCAAGCCTGCTTCTTTGCCGACTTCAGGAGTGATAATGCAGGTTTTACACGTATGTTCTGAAATGTTCCCTCTGTTGAAAACCGGGGGGCTCGCAGACGTGGTTGGCGCATTACCGGCGGCTCAAATTGCCGAGGGCGGCGACGTTCGGGTGCTATTGCCCGCTTTTCCTGACGTGCGTAATGGTATACCGGACTCCGTGCTGGTGGCGGAAATCGATTCGTTCGCCGGCCGGGTCGGCCTGCGCTACGGTACCTATCATGGCGTGGGCATCTACCTGATTGACGCCCCCTGGCTGTATGACCGGCCGGGCAGCCCCTATCATGACCAGTCGATGAATGCCTATTCCGACAACCATCGGCGGTTTGCCCTGTTGGGCTGGATCGCCTGCGAGTTGGCCAAAGGCTTGGACCGCTACTGGCGGCCGCAGGTAGTGCACGCCCATGACTGGCACGCCGGCCTGGCCTGTGCCTATCTGGCGGCCAACGGCCACCCGGCGCGTTCGATTTTCACCGTGCACAACCTGGCTTATCAGGGGCTGTTCTCCGCCCATCACGTGGCTGAACTGTGGCTGCCGCCTTCGTTTTACAACGTTTACGGCCTGGAGTTTTACGGCCAGATGTCGTTCCTGAAAGCCGGGCTGTATTACGCCGACCATATCACTGCCGTCAGCCCGACCTACGCGCGGGAAATCACCCGGCCGGAGTTCGGTTGCGGCATGGAAGGGTTGTTGCAGGAACGCCAGCGGCAGGGGCGGTTGAGCGGCATTCTTAATGGCGTGGACGACAATATTTGGGATCCGTCCCACGATCCGCGCTTGACCGCCCGCTACGATGCCGAAGATTTGAAGAACAAGACCAAGAACAAGCTGCACTTGCAAAAAGCGATGGGCCTGAAGGTGGACGAGTCGCTGCCGGTGTTTGCGGTGGTGAGTCGCCTGACTAACCAGAAAGGTCTGGATCTGGTATTGGAAGCGCTGCCGGCATTGCTTGAGCAGGGGGGCCAACTGGCGCTGTTAGGGGCCGGCGATGCGGTGTTGCAGCAGGCGTTTCTGGCCGCCGCCGCCGACTATCCGGAACAGGTCGGGGTACAGATTGGTTATCACGAGGCGTTCTCGCACCGGATTATCGGCGGAGCCGATGTGATCATGGTGCCGAGCCGCTTTGAACCCTGCGGACTGACTCAACTCTACGGCTTGAAATACGGCACGCTGCCCTTGGTGCGCCGCACCGGCGGGTTGGCGGACACGGTGGTGGACTGCGCGCTGGAGAATCTGGCCGACGGCACCGCCAGCGGATTTGTGTTTGATGATTGTGATGCCGCCGCACTGGGCAACGCCATCCGGCGCGCCATGGTGCTGTGGAGCAGGCCAAAGCATTGGCGTCACGTACAGCGCCACGCCATGAGCGTGGATTTTGGCTGGCAGATTGCGGCAAAGGATTATCTGTCGCTTTATCAACGGTTGTTATAGTCGTAATACGGGTGTCTGGTTAGCGTGCATGCAGCAAGCATCCGTAATTGTAGGTTGTAGGGGCGCAGCATGCTGTGCCCATATTCAGCGGGGCGTTGATATTCCGAAGAATAGGGCGCCCCCTTCAGGGGATAGAAAAGCTATGACTTCACCGATTAGTTACACCTCACCCACGGTCAGTGTTGAAGCGCTGAAACATTCCATCGCCTATAAGCTGATGTTTATTGTCGGCAAGGATCCGGCTATCGCCAACCAGCATGACTGGCTGAACGCCGTGCTGTTTGCGGTGCGCGATCGCATGGTGGAACGCTGGCTGCGTTCCAACCGCGCCCAGCTTTCCCAGGACGTGCGACAGGTCTATTACCTGTCGATGGAGTTCCTGCTCGGGCGCACGCTTTCCAACGCGCTGTTGTCGATGGGGATTTACCAGGATATCGATGACGCGTTGAATGAAATGGGGCTGAGCCTCGGTGAATTGCTGGAGGAAGAGAACGATCCGGGGCTGGGCAACGGGGGGCTGGGGCGGTTGGCGGCCTGTTTCCTCGATTCGCTGGCGACGCTGGCGCTGCCGGGGCGCGGCTACGGCATCCGCTACGAATACGGCATGTTCAAGCAGAACATCGTTAACGGCCAGCAGATGGAGTCACCGGACTACTGGCTGGAATACGGTAACCCGTGGGAGTTCCCGCGCCACAACACCCGATACAAGGTGCGCTTCGGCGGGCGAATTCAGCAGGAAGGCGCCAAGGCGCGCTGGCTGGAAACCGAAGAGGTGTTAGCCATCGCTTACGATCAGGTGATCCCCGGTTTTGATACCGACGCCACCAACACGCTGCGGTTGTGGAGCGCCCAGGCCAGTAACGAAATCAACCTCGGTAAATTCAATCAGGGGGATTATTTCGCGGCGGTTGAGGATAAAAACCACTCGGAGAACGTATCGCGCGTATTGTACCCGGACGACTCCACTTATTCCGGGCGCGAACTTCGGCTGCGGCAGGAGTATTTCCTGGTGTCGGCCACGGTGCAGGATATCCTCAACCGCCACTGGACGATGCATAAAACCTTCGACAATCTGGCGGACAAGATTGCCATTCACCTGAATGACACTCACCCGGTGTTGTCTATCCCCGAACTGATGCATCGGCTGATCGACGATCACAAGTTCAGTTGGCTCGACGCTTGGGCCGTCGTGGAACGGGTATTCTCCTACACCAACCACACGCTGATGAGCGAAGCGCTGGAGACCTGGCCGCTGGACATGATCGGCCGGATCCTGCCGCGTCACTTGCAGTTGATCTTCGAGATCAACGATCACTTCCTCAAGCACGTGCAGGAAGTGGTGCCGGGCGACAACGAGCTGTTGGCGCGGGTGTCGATCATTGACGAGACCAACGGTCGCAGGGTACGCATGGCGTGGCTGGCGGTGGTGGCCAGCCACAAAGTGAACGGGGTTTCCGCACTGCATTCCGAGCTGATGGTGCAATCGCTGTTTGCCGACTTTGCGCGCATTTTCCCCGATCGTTTCTGCAACAAAACCAACGGCGTCACGCCGCGCCGCTGGCTGGGGCTGGCCAACCGGCCGCTTTCCGCCGTGCTTGACGACAGCATTGGCCAGACCTGGCGCACCGATCTCAGCCAACTGAGCGAGCTCAAAGCCAACATCGATTTCCCCAGTTTCCTGCAGGCGGTTCAGGCTGCCAAACGGCAAAACAAAGAGCGGTTGGCGAAGTACATCGCCAAAACCCTGAATGTGGTGGTCAACCCGGATGCGTTGTTCGATGTGCAGATCAAACGCATTCATGAGTACAAACGGCAACTGCTCAATGTACTGCACGTGATCACGCTGTATAACCGCCTGTTGCAGGATCCGGAGACCGAGCGCGTGCCGAGGGTGGTGATCTTCGCCGGCAAAGCGGCCTCGGCCTATTATGCGGCGAAGCAGATCATTCGCCTGATCAACGATGTGGCGAAGGTGATCAATAACGATCCGCGCGTGCACACCCAGTTGAAAGTCGTATTTATTCCGAACTACAGCGTCAGTCTGGCGCAGTTGATCATTCCGGCGGCGGATCTTTCCGAGCAGATCTCGCTGGCGGGCACCGAGGCGTCGGGCACCAGCAACATGAAGTTCGCCCTTAACGGCGCGCTGACCATCGGCACGCTGGACGGTGCCAACGTAGAGATGCTGGAGCATGTGGGTGAAGAGAACATCTTTATCTTCGGCAATACCGCCGAGCAGGTGGAAGAGTTGCGCCGCAACGGCTACAACCCGCATCTGTACTATGAGCAAGATCCCGAACTGCATCAGGCGCTGACCCAGATCGCCACCGGCGTATTCAGCCCGGAGGAGCCAAAGCGCTACAGCAATCTGTTTGATTCGCTGGTGAATTTGGGCGATCACTACCAGTTGCTGGCCGATTACCGCAGCTATGTGGATACGCAGGATAAGGTGGATGAGGTGTACCGCAATCAGGATGACTGGACGCGGCGGGCCATCTTGAATATCGCCAACATGGGGTATTTTTCTTCCGACCGCACCATTCAGGAGTATGCGGACGAAATCTGGCACATCAAACCGATCAAGCTGTAATGCAAAAGGGCCGGATATCCGGCCCTTTGAGAATGTAGGCAAAGTTCTTTGCAGCTAAAGGGTCTACTTTGATGGCTAATGAAGCAAAGGATGAGATCTTCTGCTTTACCCCAAAGGTTCGAAAACCACGTTTTTCGGACCTTTGTCGCTAATCTGAAGGGCCGGATATCCGGCCCTTTTCACCTTCAATGGCTCAGGAAGCCAGAGAGAGCGTTTTCGTTTTCGTGTGTTGCGCCAGCCAGGCTTTCACCCGCGCCTGCTGCGTATCATCCAGCCACATGCCCAGCTTGGTACGGCGCCAGATGGCGTCTTCCAGCTCGACCACCCACTCTTTCTCTACCAGATAGCGCAGTTCGGCTTCATACAGGCCGTGGCCAAACTCTTCGCCCAGATCGCCAAGGCCATTGGCATTCGCCAGGATCAGCTCGCTGTGGCTGCCATAGGTGCGGGCGTAGCGGCGCGCCAGGGATTCCGGCAACCAGCCGTGTTCGCGGCGCAGTTTGGCGGCATAGCTGTCGCGATCGCCACCGATATCGCCGCCGGGCAGAGAGCCGTTTTTGGTCCATGCCGGGCCGCAGCCAGGATAATAATGCGCCAGTTTTTCCATCGCATGTTCAGCCAGCTTGCGATAGGTGGTCAGTTTACCGCCGAACACCGACAGCAGCGGCGCTTTGCCCTGCTCGTCATGCACGTCCAGCGTGTAGTCGCGGGTCACCGCCTGCGGCGAATCAGATTCGTCATCGCACAGCGGGCGCACACCGGAGTAGGTCCAGACGATGTCGTCACGGCCCAACTGCTTCTTGAAGTGGTCGTTGTACACTTTCAGCAGGTAGTCGATCTCGTTATCGTCGATCTTCACGTCTTTCGGATCGCCGTGGTATTCCACGTCGGTGGTGCCGATGATCGAGAATTCGTCATTCCACGGGATCACGAACACGATGCGGTGGTCTTCGTTTTGCAGAATATAGGACTGCGGCTGGTTGTGAGCGCGCGGCACCACAATGTGGCTGCCTTTGATCAGGCGGATGCCGTACGGGGATTTCAGCTTCAGGCCGTCGTCAAAGAAGTGTTTCACCCAAGGGCCGGTGGCGTTGACCAGGCCCTTGGCGCGCCAGGTAAAGGTTTTACCGCTGTCGACGTCAACCGCTTCCACCATCCACAGGCCGTTTTCACGCCATGCGCGGGTCACTTTGGTGCGGGTGCGCACTTCGCCGCCGCGTTTTTCCACTTCCTGCGCGTTCAGCACCACCAGGCGAGCGTCGTCGACCCAGCAGTCGGAATATTCGAAACCGCGCTTCAGTTCAGGCTTCAGTACCGATTCTGGTCCAAAGCGCAAACTCTTGCTGCCCGGCAGGCTGGTGCGTTTGCCCAGGTGATCGTACAGGAACAGGCCGATGCGGATCATCCAGGCCGGGCGCAGATGCGGCTGGTGCGGAAGGCGGAAACGCATGGGGAACGCGATGTGCGGCGCCAGCTTCAGCAACACTTCACGCTCGGCCAGCGCTTCGCTCACCAGGCGGAATTCGTAGTGTTCCAGGTAGCGCAGGCCGCCGTGGATCAGTTTGGAACTGGCGGAAGACGTAGCGCAGGCCAAGTCTTGCGCTTCCAGTAGCAGTACGGACAGCCCGCGCCCGGCAGCATCTGCTGCGATGCCGGCACCGTTGATGCCGCCACCGATAACGATCAAGTCTTTGGTTTCCACGTCAACTTCCTCCAGATGTTCGAAATAGCTCTTTCATGTTCGTTTTCGCTCATGATTGTAATCAAAAACCAACAAACAAGCCAAGACTTAACCAAACAAAAACATTTAGGCGTGATAGAGGTAACAGTTTGGTGATAGTAGTTATACAAAGAAAAGGGATATTCCGGCAGGCAATGCCGGGCTCAGCAGGCTGAGCCCGGGTAAAAACGGCGGGGTAACGGCGCGGCAGGCTGCGCCCATTGGGTTAGACGAGAAGGGCGGAGATCAGCACAGCTCCAGCTGCACGTCGTACTGTTCGATGATTTTCATCACGCTTGGCGGCGGTAACTGGTCGGTAAACAGGTAGTCGATCAGGTTCATATTGCCGAGGTTGACCATCGCATTGCGGCCGAATTTGGAATGGTCGGTCACCAGCATCACGCAGCGCGAGTTTTCGATAATTGCGCGTTTGGTGCGCACTTCATGGTAGTCGAATTCGAGCAGCGAGCCGTCCATGTCGATGCCGCTGATGCCGAGAATGCCGTAATCGAGCCGGAACTGGGAGATAAAGTCCAGCGTGGCCTCGCCCATGATGCCGCCGTCGCGGGTGCGCACTTCACCACCGGCCAGGATCAGACGGAAATCTTCCTTGGCGGTCAGCAGGGTGGCGACGTTCAGGTTATTGGTCACCACGCGCAGGTTTTTGTGGTTCATCAGCGCGTGAGCGACCGCTTCCGGCGTGGTGCCGATGTCGATAAACAGCGTGGCGCCGTCGGGGATCTGGCTGGCGACGCGCTGGGCGATACGCGCTTTCTCTTCCGACCACATCACTTTGCGATCGTTATAAGCGGCATTGACCGAGCTGGAAGGCAACGCAGCGCCGCCGTGATGGCGCTGAATTTTGTTCTGATCGGCAAGGTCATTCAAATCGCGGCGAATCGTTTGCGGACTGACGTCAAAATGTTCGACCAGTTCTTCCGTACTGACATAACCTTGCAGGCGCACCAGCTCGATAATTGCGTCATGACGCTGTGTTTGCTTCACGATAATCCCCTAAAACGCCTGGCTTGTACCTGGCTGTTATTGTTCGTTGTGCGCGCGATGACGCGTGTCCCAAAATGCCATCAATAACCCTAACACTAAACCGGCCACGTGTGCCGCGTTAGCGATCGACATTCCTAAAATATCGAAATACCCGGCCACCAGCCAGAGCACTGAAAATACCATCAGGCCGCGCGGCAGCATCAGGCCGCGTTCCGGTGCCCGTTCGCCGCTGAGCCAGCTGTAGCCCATCAGCGCATAGACCACGCCGGACAGGCCGCCGAACAACGCGCCGCTGAACAGTGACTGCGCCCAACCGCTGAAGAAGGCCGATACCACCGCCAGCACGAACAGCTTGCCGGTGCCGAGGCGTTTTTCCAGCGGGCCGCCGAGATACCACCACCACAGCAGGTTAAAGGTGATGTGCAGCAGCGAAAAATGCAAAAACGCGTGGCTGACCCAGCGCCACAGCTGCGGGTATTGGCTGCTGTCCTGCGGCCAGGAGAGCCAGTACATCACGGTGTCATCGCCCATCGCCTGCATCAGGATATACACCGCAATGCACAGCACCATCACGCCCAGCGTCAGCGGCCCGGCCTTGCTGCGCAGGGTGTGCAGATAGGAGTAGCCTGGGTAGTGCAGATCGGCGCCGGTGTTGCCGGCTTCCCAACTGGCGGCCTGATAGCGGCGGTTGAGCGGATCGACCAGGAACTGCTGCAACTCGTGCTGCACCTGATCCAGATGGCTGTCGTCAGCCAACCAGATTTCCGCCGCCTCGCCGGTATTGTGCACGCTAAGCTCGATGCCCTGTGTCGCCATGTAGTCGACAAAGGCCTGAGCCAGGCGGGGGTTGGATACGGCGATTACTCGAACCATAGATATTCCGTTTCATATACCCGTCGCCTTTCAAGCCTCTTGCCGCCTGGCCGCAGCTTGAAATTCATAGGGTAAAGATAAGTTGGACCGTCGGTTTGCCGCCGACGGCGTTGACGGCTGATTATACCGTTGAAATCTTGAACGCAGGCAAGGGATCTGCAAAAAACCAGTAAAAACACTCACTAACGGCCCTGTGACGGCTCATCAATCCCGCGGTTTTCCCGCCATGGGCCGGCGAATATTGCAGCGATTTTTGTTTACTTCCGTTTAGCCCTGCAACATATGATCACAGTCACTTTTTAACCACCGGGGGTCCCTTACTCTCAAAAACAGGTGCTGAGGTGACTATGTTTCTCGAAGAACGACGCAATAACATTCTGGATTATCTGGATAAATATGAACGCGTTAGCGTGGCGTACCTGGCCACGTCTTTTGCGGTGACCAAAGAAACCATCCGCAGCGATTTAAACGTGCTGGCGCAACTGGGGTTAGTGCAGCGCTGCCACGGCGGCGCGATCGTCATCCGCCGCAGCCTGCAGGCCAAATTAATTACCGAAACCGACGGCACGTTCGAAGTGCTGTTAAGGCGCCTGGAAAGCCAGAAAAGAAAGGTGCAGGAGCCGGAGAGAGGAAAAAACATGCGAGGCAAGGTCTGTATTCTGGGGTCATTCAATGTCGATATCGTCGCCAGAGTGGCGCGCTTTCCCAAAGGCGGCGAATCGCTGCTGGCGCTGGGCAGTACGCTCGGCCCCGGCGGCAAGGGGGCCAATCAGGCGATGGCCGCCAGCCGGGCCGGTGCTCAGGTGCATTTCGTGTCCAAAGTGGGCAAAGATCAGTTCAGCCAGTTCGCTTTCGACCATCTCTCTGCGTCGGAAATCCACTCGTTCACTTTATACCAATCGGAAACCGAGCCGACCGGCAACGCCATCATTTATGTTTCGCAGCAGGACGGCGAGAACATGATCGCCATTTATTCCGGCGCCAATAAAACCATCACCGACGAAGAAGTGGCGGCAATCGCCCCGGAGCTGGCCGGCGCAGAGGTTCTGCTGGTGCAGCTGGAGAATAACTTTAACGCCACGCTGAACGCGATGAAGCTGGCCAATGCGTTGGGGATCCGGGTGATCCTCAATCCTGCGCCTTACTCCGCCGACGCGCTGCAATGCCTGGAATATGTCGATGTGATTATCCCGAATGAAACCGAGGCCTCGCTGCTGTCCGGCGTAGAGGTCACGGATTTGAACAGCGCCAAAGAGGCGGCGCAGCGTATCGCCGCGCTGGGCGCCCGACGGGTCATCATCACCATGGGAGCGCGCGGAGCGATGATCCTCGAAGGTTCGCAGTTCCAGCATATTCCCGCATTCCCGGCGTTGAGCGTTGATACCACCGGTGCGGGAGATGCGTTCAACGGCGCCTTCGCCGCAGCTATCGCCACCGGGCAAACGATTGCCCAGGCGGCAACCTATGCCGCCGCCTTCGCGTCACTGGCGGTGGAAAGAGAAGGGGCGTCCAACATGCCGCAACATCAACAGGTGGTGGCTCGTCTGAGCCAGCGCTGATCCCTAATCAAACAACACCATTGTCTGCCGCGTCAGCGCGGTGTGAGGAGCAAAAATGAAGAACATCGAGGGCATTGTGCCGGTAATGCTAACGCCGTTTACCGCTCGCAACGAGATCGACTATCCGGGCCTGGCGCGCCTGATCGACTGGTATTTGCAGCGTGG
This sequence comes from Serratia sp. TSA_198.1, assembly GCF_052686505.1. NCBI lineage: Bacteria > Pseudomonadati > Pseudomonadota > Gammaproteobacteria > Enterobacterales > Yersiniaceae > Serratia > Serratia sp. TSA_198.1. The sequence continues at coordinate 86,056 of NZ_JBQZFP010000007.1, read as the reverse complement.
CGTCGATGCGTTGTTCGCCGTTTGTCAGTCCAGCGAGATGCAGTTCCTCAGCCTGGCGGAACGGGTTGAGCTGGCGCGTTTTGTGGTGCAGCGGGTAGACGGCCGGGTGCCGGTTATCGCTTCCGGCCATATCAGCGACGCGCTGGAGCAGCAAATTGAAGAACTGCAGGCGATGGCGCAAACCGGCATCGACGCGCTGGTGCTGGTGACCAACCATCTTGACCCGCAACGCCAGGGCAGCGCGGCATTTTTCGCCACGCTGGACAGCCTGCTGGCGGCGTTGCCGGCTAGCATGCCGCTGGGCCTGTACGAATGCCCGGCACCTTACCGCCGTTTGCTGAGCGATGAAGAGCTGAGCTATTGCGCCAACAGCGGCCGTTTTGTCGTGCTGAAGGACGTCAGTTGCGATCTGCCGACCGTGACGCGTCGGGTGGCGTTAACCGCAGGGACGCCGCTGAATATCATCAATGCCAACGCCGCTATCGCCTGGCCGGCGATGCAGGCCGGATCCAAAGGGTTCAGCGGGGTGTTCACCAATTTCCACCCGGAGCTGTACCACTGGCTGTATCACCACGGCGCGCAGCGGCCTGAGCTGGCGCAGGAACTGGCGACTTTCCTGTCGCTGGCGGCGGTCACGGAGACGCTGGGTTACCCGAAAAACGCCAAGATCTATCACCAGCGTTTGGGCACTTTCGACAGCGAGCTGTGCCGGGTAAATCAGGACGACGTGCTGGAGAAATTCTGGGGGCTGGGCGTGCTGCTGGATCAAATCCGCAGCGGCACCGGGTTCTACCAGCAAAAAATTGCCGGTTAAGGCTGTGCGGGAAGATGGCGACATCCTCCCGCGGTTCAACAACACCGCTGTACCTACTACACCCGCTAAAACTATCACTACACGGGGAACACCATCATGATGCTTTGCGATCTGCAGGACTGGGCGCGGGAAAAACACGCGTTTCATCCGATTATTCACCAGGCCATCGCGTTTATCGAACGCACTGATTTTGCCACGCTGCAACCCGGTAAAATCGACATTATTCCCGGCAAGATGTTTTGTCTGTTGCAGGAAATGAGCACCGTGCCGGCGCAGCAAATGCGCCCTGAGTCGCACTTTGACCACGTTGACGTGCAGTACCTGTTGCAGGGGGAAGAAACCATCGGCGTGGCGCGCCGCCGGGGTGATGAACCCGTGGCGGAAGAGCGGCGCCACCACGACATCGTGTTTTACCAACAGGTGCAAAATGAAATGGCGGTCCCGCTGCTGCCAGGCACCTTTGCGGTATTTTTCCCGCACGATCTGCATCGCCCTTGCTGCCAAACCCACGGTGAGTGTTTTATCCGCAAAGCCGTGATCAAAATTCACCTCAGCCTGTTTACGGAGCCGCAATCATGAAAGAGGCGACTTCTGCGCTGCATGCATCGGCCGCCGCACCGGCGGCGCCGATCTCCCGTTTGCGCTGGGGCATTATCCTGATCCTGTTGATTGCCGCGGTGGTGAACTATCTCGATCGCGCCAACCTGAGCATCGCCAATACCACTATCGCCCGGGAGTTTGGCTTTTCCTCGACCGAAATGGGCCTGCTGCTGTCGGCGTTTTTGTGGCCTTACGCGCTCGCCAACCTGCCCGCCGGCTGGCTGGTGGACAAACTGGGGCCGAAAAAAATGTTTTCCTGGGCGCTGGGGTTGTGGTCGGCATTTACCGTGATGGCGGCGTTCGTCAACAGCTACTCGATGTTCTATGGCCTGCGGATGCTGCTGGGCGTATCGGAATCCCCGTTTTTCACGTCGGGGATCAAGATCACCCATCGCTGGTTCTCGGAGAAAGAGCGTGGCCTGCCTACGTCGATCATCAACACCGGTTCGCAGATTGCCAACGCCATCGCTCCGCCGATCCTCACCGTGCTGCTGCTGACCCTGGGCTGGCGCGGCATGTTTATCGCCATTGGCCTGGCGGGCATTCCGCTGATGCTGGCCTGGCTGAAGTTTTACCGTGATCCGACGGCGCGGGAAGAGGCGATGATCCACGCCGAAAAACGTGCGGCGGCAAAAGCCGTCAGCCAGGCGCAGGGGGGGAGCTGGGGTTCGCTGTTCCGCCATAGAACGACCTGGTTCATGATTTTGGGCAACTTTTCCATCATGTTCACCATCTGGGTTTACCTGACCTGGCTGCCGAGCTACCTGGAGAATTCGCTGGGCTTTAGCCTGAAGCAGACCGGTTGGATCGCCTCGATCCCGTTCTTTGCCGGCATTCTGGGGGTATTGTGCGGCGGGGCGATTTCCGATCGTTTGATTCGCCGCGGGGTGAAAGCGATCACCGCACGCAAGATCCCGATCGTTTGCGGTGCCGCGCTGGCGGCCTGCTGCGTGGCGCCGATCGCCTTTGTCGACAGTACGCCGCTGTGCATTTTATTGCTGTCGCTGGGGTATTTCTTCTCGCAGCTGCCTTCCGGCGTGATCTGGACGCTGGCGACGGATATCGCACCGAAACAGCAGGTGGCTTCGTTGGGGGCGATTCAGAACTTTGGCGGTTTCCTCGGTGCGGCGATGGCGCCGATTGTCACCGGGGTGATCCTCGATCTGACCGGGCAGTTCACCAACGTGTTCTTGCTGGGGGCGAGTTTGCTGATGCTGGGGGCGTTCAGCTACGGCCTGTTTGTCAAACGGCCGATGGCGGCGGCGGAGTAACAAGGGAAGAGGGCGCAGGATGCGCCCTGATTTTTACGCTGAGGTTTCAACGTCCTGCGGGTACTGGCGTGCCCAGGCTTCAAAGCCGCCATCAATGCTGTACACCGCATCAAACCCCTGATTCAGCAGGTATTGCGCCGCGCTGCGGCTGCTGTTGCCGTGGTAGCACATCACCATCACCGGCCGGTCAAAGTCGTTGTGCTGCATGAACGTTTGCAGGCTGGCGTTGGTAAGGTGAAAGGCGCCCGGCGTGTGCCCGGCTTCAAAACTCTGCGGATCGCGGATGTCGACCAGAGCGGCGCTGTCTTCTTTCCAACGCGCGTAGGCTTGTTCAACGTTGATCGCTTCAAACTGTTCCATGACTTCTGACTGCCTTGTAATGAGAATATGCCGCCATTGTAACCAACTCTGCGGCAATTAAGACCAGAGCAATACTGTGGTTTTTAGGCGCCGTAACCCATCATCTTCAGCAGTTGCTGCGCCTGCTGTACCGCTTCCTGACGGTGGGCCACGCCCAGCTTCTGATACAGATTGCGGATATGGGTTTTGATGGTGGTGGCCGCCACGTCCAGCTCGCCGGCGATCTGGTCGTTGCTGTAACCGGAATAAATCAGCCCCAGCACCTGCCATTCGCGCTGCGTCAGCGGGCTGGTACGGATCAGTTCCGGCACCTGCGGGTGCGTTAGCAGCTTATCGACGAAGTTCTCGTCAAAATGCGCGAATTTATGCCGATGATGCTGGTTGATGTCGCGCAGAATGCGCTGAGCGCGATGGTGCTCCAGCTCCGGCAGCGTATTGAGCTGAATCAGCTGACGCAGCTGCTGCGCCATCACTTCGCCCTCGATGACAAAGTGGCTGATAAATCCGGTGCGGCTGGCCAGGGACAGCGCCTCCATCAGGACCTTCTGCGCATCGCCTTTACGTTCCATTTGCCAGTAAAGCTGGTTGCTAAGCAGCAGGTTGCGGTTCAGATCGCTCACCAGCCGCAGGCGGCGGGCGTTTTCGTTCAGTTCATCCAGCACCACTTCGGCTTCTTCGTACTGGCCGAGCATGATTTGCACCCGGGCGATATTACGCCACTGGCCCTGCATAAAGTGGTTATCCGCCATGCCGGGTTTTTCGGTCTGGCGCAGCCATTGGGCGGCGGCGGCGGTATCGCCGGTCATCTGCCAGTGGATCACTCGCGGTTTGTCGGCGTTGGTCAGCCAGTCGCGATGGTACTGAGAGCCGTGCAACAGCGCTTCGCAACGCTGCAGATGCGCATGGGCGTTATCCAGATCGCCGCGTGCCAGCGAGCATTTGGCCAGCATGGCGATGCACTGCAGCTGCTGCTGAGGTTGGAAGTTGGCCAGAATTTTCAGGCCCTGACGCGCCGCGTCTTCCGCTTCGTCCAGCCGCGACCAGGACCACAGGATCTGCGAACGGATACGCAGCAGGAACTCATGCATCGGCAACTGTTCCAGATGCTGTTCGCGCACCAGCTCAAACGCCTTGTCCTGCGTCTCATAGGCGGCCTGCAGGAAACCCTGGGCAATCAGGATTTCGCTCTGTTGCAACAGCGCCCACAGCGCATAGTGATAAGCCTGATGGCGTCGCGCCATCTGCTCGGTTTGTTGCATCATCGGCAACGCGCGGGCCAGCTCGCCCTTGCAGTGATGGACTTCGCCGGTTACCGAGGTGGCGACGATGCGGCTGTAATAACTGGAAAGCGGCAGAAATTTCAGCGCCTCGGTGGCCAGGCGTTCGGCCTCTTCCGGCTTGCCGGCGTTGATCGCCACCTGTGCGCGCAGGGCGTCGAATTCGGCATGCAGGGTCCGATCGACGTCGATTTTTTGATCGCGCATCGCCTGTTCGGCGCGTTCCAACAGGGTATTCACTTCGATGTAGCGGTGTTGGCTCTGCGCCAGCCAGGCCTGCAACAGCGCCAGCTTGGGATTTTGGATCAAGCGTTCATACGGCAGCGCATTCAGGCACTCTTCCAGCAGGGCCAGCTCGCTGTGATGGAACAGCGACCAGGCGTGTTGCAGCAGGATATCGCGCAGCATGCTGACGTCGCTGGCCGCCAGCGCGTGGTGAATCGCCTCCGCCGGGTAACCCAATGCCAGCCAGCCTTCGGCGGCGGCGCGGTGCAGCCCCGGCAGCTCCAGCGCCAGCTCCCATTGGCAACGTTGGCGCAGGAAAGTGGCGAACAGCGGATGGAAGCAGAACCATTCGCCGGTGTCGTCCATGCGGTGGATAAACAGCCCCTGGCGCTCCAGCTCTTCCAGCCGTTGCTGGCCGTTATCTTCGCCGGTCAGGCGCACGATCAGCGCATCGTTCATTGAACGCAGCACCGAGCAGCGCAACAGGAAGGCGCGCGCCCCGGCATCGACGTGATCCAGCACTTCGTCCACCAGATAATCGGACAGATGGCTGGCGTTCAGACCGGCCAGACGTTTGGCGGATTGCTGTGCAGACGAGGTGGACTGCCGGGCAGACAGCGCAATCAGCTGCAACGCGGTGGCCCAACCTTCGACTTCATCGCACAGGCGGCTGCTGTCATGCTGTTCCATCGGCGCGGTCAGACGGCAGTCGAAGAATTGTTTGGCTTCCTGATGGGTAAACGCCAGTTGTTGCGTGCCCATCTCCAGCAGTTGATCGCGCACGCGCAGGTTGGCGATGCCCAGCGGCGGCAGGGTACGGGACAGCAGGATCAGCGTCAGGTTTTCCGGCTGGTGACGCAGGAAGAAGCGCATGGCTTCATGGATGACGTCATTGGTGATCAGGTGGTAATCGTCAATCACCAGGTACAGCGGCTGATGCCAGTCGGACAGCTCAATGAACAGCTGGGCGAACAGCGCCGACAGGCTGGCGTACTGATGTTTTTGGCTCAACGCTTCGCTCTTCACGCAGTGGCCGCCGCTGGCATGTTGCAAAGCGGCGATCAGGTAGCTGGCAAAGCGCTCGGGTTGGTTGTCGCTTTCATCCAGCGAGTACCAGCCCAAATCTGATTTGCCGGCTGCCCATTGTGCGACCAGCGTCGTTTTTCCGTATCCCGCCGGGCAATTAACCAATGTCAGGCGATAGTTTGCCGTGCCGGCTAATTTGGCCAGCAGGCGATCGCGGATCACGGTATTTTGCAGCCGTACCGGACGGCTCAGTTTTGATGGGATCAGCATAGTATTCCAGAGTGAAAATCGCGGCTCCCGTAGCCGTTGGCCTGCCCGAAGGGGTTCATTTCATCGCGACTCCTGCCGGGATCGGAGTAAAACTAATTATTTTATGGCTCGTAATTAATCACCCTCCTAACTTCTGACAACGTTAAACGTATTGCAACAAGGTTCATCTTCGGCTTGGAGTTAAATTGCTATTGATCACACTTTTTTACGTTTGCAGGCAAATCATTGCGCAATTGCGGCGTTGTGGGACGGTTGGGTAAGGCAGTTGAGGGAAAGCATTTCGATGCATGTACAAAACTTCATCAGCTGCATTAACTATGCTAATTTCATAGCGGGGATTTTCTGCTTATTCTCAGTGCTCGCGGCGTTCGTCTGCGGGCTTTTTTGCATCATGCAAGGGAGTCAAAAAGTGCCTGAGATCACAATTTTAGCTACGCCCCAATCCTCCTCCCCAGCTAATCCCCGGGCGGGATGATGCCTTCAACCTTTCTCCCCGGCACGATAACGGTAATTTGACCCACTTACTGGATAGAGAGTTTCCCTTATGTCACAGCCTATGCTTAAAAAGGATGCTTTTCTGGCGGCACTGACCCGTCAGTGGCAACGGTTTGGCCTCAGTTCTGCACAACAGATGACCCAGCACCAATGGTGGGAGGCGGTAAGCCGCGCGCTGGCCGAGCAATTGGCCGCACAACCGGCACCGCGCAAAAGCGCCAAGCCGTTGCGCCATGTGAACTATATTTCGATGGAGTTTCTGATTGGCCGCCTGACGGCGAATAACCTGATTAACCTGGGCTGGTACGACACCGTCGAACAGGCGCTGGCGGAGCAGGATATCAAGCTGGCGGATCTGCTCGAGCAGGAAACCGATCCGGCACTGGGCAACGGCGGGCTGGGGCGCCTGGCGGCCTGTTTCCTGGATTCGATGGCGACGGTGGAGCAACCGGCCACCGGTTATGGCCTCAATTACCAATACGGGCTGTTCCGCCAGTCGTTCAGCGAAGGTCAGCAGCAAGAAGCGCCGGATAACTGGCAGCGCGAAAGCTACCCGTGGTTCCAGCACAATGCCGCGCTGTCGGTGGATGTGGGTATCGGCGGGAAACTGGAAAAACTGGCCGATGGCCGCGAACTGTGGCGTCCGGCGTTTACCCTGCGTGGCGAAGCCTGGGATCTGCCGGTGCTGGGCTTCCGTAATGGCGTGACCCAACCTCTGCGCCTGTGGCAGGCGACCCATCAGCACCCGTTCGATCTGGGGGATTTCAACGACGGCAAATTCCTGCAGGCGGAGAAGCAGGGCGTAGAAGCCGCCAAGCTGACCAAGGTACTGTACCCGAACGACAACCATCAGGCGGGCAAGCGTCTGCGCCTGATGCAGCAATATTTCCAGTGCGCCTGTTCGGTGGCGGATATCCTGCGCAAACACCATCAGGCCGGCCGCAAGATCGAAGACCTGCCTAAGTATGAAGTGATTCAACTCAACGACACTCATCCCACCATCGCCATCCCGGAAATGCTGCGCATTCTGCTGGATGAGCATCAGTTGGAATGGGATGCGGCCTGGGCGATCACCAGCAACACCTTTGCCTACACCAACCACACCCTGATGCCTGAGGCGCTGGAGTGTTGGGATGAGAAGCTGGTACGCAGCCTGCTGCCGCGTCATTTCTCCATCATCAAGCAGATCAACGCCAACTTCAAAAAGCTGGTGGATAAACACTGGCCGGGCGACAAGGCGGTGTGGGCCAAGCTGGCGGTACACCATGACAAACAGGTGCGCATGGCTAACCTGTGCGTGGTCAGCGGCTTTGCGGTCAACGGCGTAGCGCAGCTGCACTCCGACCTGGTGGTGAAAGACCTGTTCCCGGAATATCACCAGCTGTGGCCGAACAAATTCCACAACGTCACCAACGGCATCACGCCGCGCCGCTGGCTGAAACAGTGTAACCCGGCGCTGTCGGGGCTGATTGACGAGACGCTGAAGGTCGAGTGGGCCAACGATCTCGACGCGCTGAAAGGGCTGGAAAAATATGCCGACGACGCAGTGTTCCGCCAGCGTTATCAGCAAATCAAACGCGATAACAAAGTCGCCTTGGCAAACTACGTGCACGGTGTAATGGGCCTGACGCTGAACCCGGACGCCATTTTTGATGTGCAGATCAAGCGCCTGCACGAATACAAACGCCAGCATTTGAACCTGTTGCACATTCTGTCGCTGTATCGCCAACTGCGTGACAACCCGAATCTGGACATCGTGCCTCGGGTATTCCTGTTCGGGGCCAAAGCGGCGCCGGGCTACTATCTGGCGAAGAACATCATTTATGCGATCAATCAGGCGGCTTCGGTGATCAACAACGATCCGCTGGTGAAGGATCGGCTGAAAGTGGCGTTTATTCCCGATTACCGCGTTTCCGTCGCTGAACTGATGATCCCGGCCGCGGATATCTCCGAACAGATCTCTACCGCCGGCAAAGAGGCGTCCGGCACCGGCAACATGAAGCTGGCGCTGAACGGCGCGCTGACCGTCGGTACGCTGGACGGAGCCAATGTGGAGATCGCCGAGCAGGTGGGCGAAGACAATATCTTTATCTTCGGCAATACCGTCGATCAGGTGAAGGCGCTGCTGGCCAAAGGCTACGACCCGCTCAGCTACCGCAAGAAGGACAAACACCTGAAGGCGATCCTCGACGAGTTGGCGAGCGGCGCCTTCAGCCATGGCGACAAGCATGCCTTCGACATGATGCTGCACAGCTTGCTGGAAGGCGGTGACCCTTATCTGGTGCTGGCCGACTTCGCTTCGTACTGCCAGGCTCAACGGCAGGTAGACGAGCTGTATCGTGACCAGGACGAATGGACACGCCGCACTATTCTTAACACCGCGCGGGTCGGTATGTTCAGTTCGGATCGTTCGATCCGCGACTACCAACAGCGTATCTGGCAAGCCAAGCGTTAAGGAGAGCGAATGGATCGCAAGCGCATCGATCAGGCGGCCGCTCAGGCGGGTATTGCCGCTGATTATATTAACGCTCATGGGAAACAGCAGGCGATCGCGCAGGACACCAAGCGCAAACTGCTGGATGCCATGGGGCGGACTGCCGCGCCGCTGGAGGCTGTGGTGACGCCGCTGCCGGCGGTCAAGGTGTTCTATCAGGGCGCGCCGGTGGCGTTGCCGCTTGCGGGCAGCGGCGAGTATCTCTGGACTCTGCTGCGTGAAGACGGTGGCCGGCAACAGGGGCGCGCCGGCGCGCGTAAAACCCTTACCCTGCCGGGCGAGTTGCCGGCGGGTTATCACCAACTGACGCTGACCCAGGACGAACGGCAGTGGCAGTGCCGGTTGATTGTTGCGCCGAAACGCTGCTTTGAGCCGGACGCGCTGCTGACCGGACAAAAGCTGTGGGGCGCTTGCGTCCAGCTTTACACCCTGCGCTCCGATCGTAACTGGGGTATCGGCGATTTTGGCGATCTGCGGCAAATGGTGGAGCAGGTTGGGGAACGGGGCGGCGCTTTTGTCGGGCTGAACCCGATCCACGCGCTGTATCCGGCGAACCCGGAAAGCGCCAGCCCGTACAGCCCGTCGTCGCGACGCTGGCTGAACGTGGTGTATATCGATGTGAACGCGGTGGAAGAGTTCCAGCGCAGCGATGCGGCGCAAAAATGGTGGCTGAAGCCGGCCACGCAAAAACAGCTGACCAAAGCACGCAGCAGCGAACTGGTGGATTACAGCACGGTGACGCAGCTCAAGCTGGCGGCGCTGAAGCTGGCGTTCCCGTTGTTCCAGGGGCGTAAAGCCGGTGACGAACAGCGTCAGGCGTTCGAGCAGTTTGTTGCCGACGGTGGCGACAGCCTGTATCAGCAGGCGGCGTTTGACGCATTGCATGCTCATCTTGCCGCCGCTGACGGCAGCCTGTGGGGTTGGCCGGCCTGGCCTGAGCAATATCGGCAGGGCGACAGCGCCGCAGTGAAGCAGTTTTGCCGGCAACAGCAGGATTCGGTGACTTTCTATCTGTGGTTGCAGTGGTTGGCCGCCAGCCAGTTCGCCGACTGTTTCCGCCGGAGCCAGCAACAGCAAATGCCGATTGGCCTGTACCGCGATTTAGCGGTAGGCGTGGCGGAGGGCGGTTCGGAAACCTGGTGCGAGCCGGATCTTTATTGCCTGAAAGCGTCGGTTGGCGCGCCGCCGGACATTCTGGGCCCGCTGGGGCAAAACTGGGGGCTGCCGCCGATGGATCCGCACGTGATGGCGGCGCGAGGTTACCAGCCGTTTATCGATCTGTTGCGCGCCAATATGACCAGCTGCGGTGCGCTGCGCATTGACCACGTAATGGCGCTGCTGCGCCTGTGGTGGATCCCCTACGGCGAAACCGCCGATCATGGCGCTTACGTGAAATACCCGGTGGATGACCTGTTGGCGGTGTTGGCGCTGGAGAGCCAGCGTCACCGCTGTATGGTGATTGGCGAAGACCTCGGGACCGTGCCGGTCGAGATTGTCGCCAAGCTGCGCGACAGCGGCGTCTATTCTTATAAGGTGCTGTATTTCGAGCGTGACGGCGAGAACCACTTCCGTGCGCCGCAGGCCTACCCGGTGCAGGCGATGGCGACCATCACCACGCATGACCTGCCGACGCTGCGCGGTTATTGGCAGAGCGGCGATCTGCAACTGGGCAACCAGCTGGGGCTGTATCCGGATGCGGAGATCCTGAAAGAATTGTTTGCCGATCGTGAGCGCGCCAAGCAGGGGTTGCTGGACGGATTGCATCATTATGGCTGCGTGCCGCAGAAGGTGGGCAAGAAGGCGGCGTTGCTGAACATGAGCCCGCTGCTCAACCGTGGTTTGCAGCGCTATGTTGCCGACAGCGCCAGCGCACTGCTGGGCCTGCAGCCGGAAGACTGGCTGGACATGGCCGAACCGGTCAATATTCCCGGCACCAGCGATCAGTACCCAAACTGGCGGCGTAAACTGAACAAAACCCTCGAGGAGATGTTTGCCGATCAGCAAGTTAACCGGTTGCTGAAGGATCTGGACAAGCGGCGGCGAACGGTGTCGGTGGGGTAATTGTCATAAAAATGCCGGAGTTGGCGAAGCCAATCCGGCATTTTTCTTTCCGTTTCCAGGCTATTGCCTGGAGAGCGGTATCAGTAGTAAGAGTGCTCGCCGCGCTGATGCTCGGTCAGATCGCGCACGCCTTTCAGCTCAGGGAACTTCTGCAGCAGCTCTTTCTCGATCCCTTCTTTCAGCGTTACGTCGACCATTGAACAGCCGTTACAGCCGCCGCCGAACTGCAGGATCGCCAAACTGTCGTCGGTGATTTCCATCAGCGTTACGCGGCCGCCGTGGCCTGCCAGCTGTGGGTTGATCTGCGATTGCAGCACGTATTCGACGCGCTCCATCAGCGGGGCGTTGTCGTCGACCTTGCGCATTTTGGCGTTTGGCGCTTTCAGCGTCAGCTGCGAACCCAACTGGTCGGTGACGAAGTCGATTTCGGCGTCTTCCAGATAAGGTTTGCTCAGCTCGTCAATATAGGCGGACAGCTTTTCGAATTTCAGCTCGGTGTCTGTCGCTTCCACGGCATCCGGCGGGCAATAAGAGACACCGCATTCGGCCGTAGGCGTACCCGGGTTGATCACGAATACGCGGATTTGGGTGCCTTCTTCTTGATTTGCCAGCAGTTTGGCAAAGTGTTCCTGTGCGGTATCTGTTATACGAATCATAGCATTAGCTCAGTAGTTGACTTCTATTGTCGGTTATAATACGCCCATTGCGGTGGCACTACAATGTGCGGCAAACGCACCAGATTTGTATCGATGCCGCCCCTTGCCGCAGCAAGAGCCTGGTGATTTCCGCCACCGTGCTGCCGGTCGTCACCACATCATCCAACAGGGCAACGTGTCGGCCTGCCAGCGGCTCATGGCAACGAAAGGCGCCACGCAGGTTGCGCCTGCGCATACGGGCAGGCAGCCGCTGCTGTGGAGCGGTTTTTCGTACCCGCCTCAGGGCGGCAGGGCGATAATCGCAACCCAGCCAGTGCGCCAGCGGCCGCGCCAGCAGATCGCTCTGGTTATAGCCGCGTCGCCAGCAGCGTTTAGCCTGCAAGGGTACCGCTAAAATCATATCGGGTCTGTTCAGATACTGCTCTCTGTGCGCCCGTTGCCAGTTTAGCAATATCAGCCGTGCCAGCAGCGGCGCCAGCTCCGGTGCGTGCTGAAACTTGAATTTTTTGATCAGTTGACGCAGCGGCGCGACGTAGTCGCCGACGAACACCAACGCCTGCCAGGGCGGTGGCCGTTGCAGGCAGCGGCCGCAGGGGTGTGCGGCGTCGCCGGCGGGCAGACCGCAGCAGGGGCAGCACAGCGGTTTGGCCGGCAGATGGCGCAGGCAGTAACTACAGATGCCGTGGCGGCTGAGGCATAATGGCTGCCGGCATAGCCAACAGCGGCTGTGGATTGATAGCATGGCCGTCCTCCCTGACGGATGAGAATGAAAGGACAATAACTGATGACAGCGCTGTACTGGCAAACAATAGGTGAAGGCGAACGCGATCTTGTGCTGCTGCACGGATGGGGACTGAATGCGGAGGTATGGGGTTGCACGCTTGAGCGGCTGACGCCGCATTTTCGCCTGCATCTGGTCGATCTGCCGGGCTATGGCCGCAGTCAGGGATTTGGCGGCATGTCGCTCGCGCAGATGGCGGAGATCGTGTTGGCCGCCGCACCGCCACAGGCATGGTGGTTGGGCTGGTCGCTCGGCGGGCTGGTGGCCGGCCAGATTGCGCTGACGCAGCCTCAGCGGGTACGCGGATTGATCACCGTGGCTTCCTCGCCGTGCTTTGCCGCGCAGGACGACTGGCCGGGGATTCGCCCAGAGGTGCTGAGCGGTTTTCAGCATCAGTTGAGTCAGGACTTCCAGCGCACCGTAGAACGCTTTCTGGCATTACAAACCCTGGGTACGGCAAGCGCACGGCAGGACGCACGCCTGCTGAAATCGGTGGTGTTGAATCAGCCGATGCCGAGCGTCGAGGTGCTGAACGGCGGCCTGGAGATGCTGCGCACCACGGATTTACGCCTGCCGATGGCGGAACTGACCCTGCCGCTGTTGCGTATATACGGTTATCTGGACGGGGTGGTGCCGCGCAAGGTCGCCGGGCTGCTGGATATCAGTTGGCCGCATTCATCGTCGGTGGTCATGGCGAAAGCCGCTCATGCGCCCTTCATTTCTCACCCTGATGAATTTGCCGAGATTATCCATACCTTTGTGACTGAAGGTGGCATTCCGCGCTAAAACGCACAATAAAGCGCTAAAGAAATGGCCGCTCAGTGGATAAAAAAGAAACCTGTTCGATACTTAGTGGGGTAGATGCGTTGGCTGAAAACTGAAAAACCGCTCGCGGATTTTTTCGCTTTGACGTTTCGTCTCTGGGAAAAGGATTCTCGTCAGGGAAAGCAACGAGGTCTGAAGATGTCACGGCAGCCGGTGTTATTACGCATGTACCCCTGGACGGCTTTCATAACAAATAAATGTTCCCTTGAGAGGTATGGTAATGAAATCTTTGAAAATGATTATTGCAGCGTTGGTCGTCGGTTCCGTGTCTTTCAGCTCCCTGGCGGCAACCTTGCTGACCAAAGAAGATCTGGACAAGAATCCGGGTAAATACGAGAAGATCGGTACGGTCACCACCACCGCGCAAACCACTTCACCGATGGATGCGAAAGAAGAACTGTCGAAGAAGGCCGATGAAAAAGGTGGTCAGTATTATGTGATTATCTCCGGTCGCGAACACGGTAAGTTCAGCGCGACAGCCGAAGTGTATAAAGACAAGTAATCATTCTTGATTAACAAGGGGCGCATAATGTGCGCCCCTGCTCCGATTATTTCAACCGATACACCACCGTATCGCACCCCTTGCCCTCTGGGCAGCTTTTGCAACTGCCGCTCAGGCAGGCGCTGTTATCCTGCTCAACCCGCTCCACTTTTCCCATCGCCGTTAAACGTTCCAGCATCGCCAGTACCAGCGGTAGTGGGGTCGCCAACTGTCGGCTGAGTTGTTGCGCCTGAGCGCTGCCATGCAGCGCCAACGCATCGCGGATCTGCAGCAGGCCGGCCATCAGTGGCAGTTACCCTGAGCACCCTGGCAACAGGCGGCAGGCGTCGCCTTGCCCAGACGTACCGTTACCCGGCTGCGCGCCCGGCGCAGGCAGAACAGGATCAGCAGATTAAACAGCGCCACGATGGCGATGGCCGTCAGGCTGTACCGCGGATGCTGGCTGAAGGTGGCGATCTGGTAAAACAGCGTGGCCAACGAGTAGGCCACGTTCAGCCCCCAGAGAATGGAGAAAGTCATCCAGCCGCGGCTGGATTCACGGGCGATTGCGCCCATCACCGAGACGCAGGGCACGTACAGCAGCACAAAGATCAGGTAACTGTAGGCGGAGATGCCGGAGCCGAATTTGCTGCTCATCATGCCCATGGAACTGACGCCCATTTCCCCGTCGCCCTTGCTGGCCTCGATGGGGTTGGACAGCACGCTCAGGCTGAAGGTGTCTTTCAGTCCTTGCCAGGTGGTCTCCACAGCACCGCTCAGTTCGCCCAAAAGGTTAAAGTTGGCGGCATCAAACTCGGTGTTATTGATGTGTTCAGCGGTGTACAGGGTGTTCAGCGTGCCGACCACCACTTCTTTCGCCATGGCCCCGGTCACCAGCCCGACGGTGGCTTGCCAGTTGTCGCTGTGCACGCCCATCGGTTGCAGCAGCGGCGTCAGCATTTTGGACACCGACGCCAGCGCGGAATCATTGATGTTATCGACCGGCTTGCCGCTGAACGTAAAACTGTTCAGGCCGCCGATGAAGATGCTGGCGATCACTATCACTTTCCCGGCGCGCAGCACAAAGCCTTTCAGCCGCTGCCAGGTTTGCAGCAGCAGGCTTTTCAGGTGCGGCACGTGATAAACCGGCAACTCCATGACGAACGGCGAGGCTTCGCCGCGCATGATGGTGTACTTCAGCACCAGCCCGGTGAGGATCGCCACCACGATGCCGAGCATATACAGCGAGAACACCACGCCCGCGCCGTCCTGGCCGAAAAAGGCGGCGGCAAAGACGGCGAAGATCGCCAACCGGGCACCGCAGGACATGAACGGCGCCATCATGATGGTAATCAAGCGTTCACGCGGGGCATCCAGCGTGCGGGCGCCCATGATGGAGGGTACGTTGCAGCCGAAGCCGACAATCAACGGCACGAAGGATTTACCGGGCAGTCCGAGCGCCTGCATCAGGCGGTCCATGACAAATGCCGCACGCGCCATGTAGCCGGAGTCTTCGAGAAAGGACAAAAACAGGTACATCATGCCGATTTGCGGCACCAGCGGCAGTACTGTGTTGATGCCGCCGCCGACGCCCTGCGCCAGGAAAATCGTCAGCCATTCAGGGAAGTGCAGGCTGTAGCCCAGCCATTGAATGCCCTGGATGAAGATCGCCGCCGAACCTATATCAAATATCGGTTGCAGCGCGCCACCGAGGTTGATCGCCAGCAAGAACATCAGGTACATCACCAGCAAAAAGATGGGCACCCCCAGCCAGCGGTTGAGGATCACCTTGTCCAGCGCTTCGGTCAGGCGGTTTGGCATCGCTTGCTGCGAGTTGCTGACCGCATCACACAGGGTGGCTATCGACTGATAGCGCGCATCGGCAATCACCAACGCAGGATCTTCTTGTTGCTGCTGTTGCAGCGCCAGCCTGGCGGCAGGCAGCAGGGCGGTAGCGTTGCCGGCCAATTGATGGCCGTAAATATCGCCTTCCAGCATTTGCAGCGCCAGCCAGCGGCGTTGTTCCGTCGGCAGCGCCTCCGGCATGGCATCGCTCAGGGTAGCCATTTCCTTCAACAGTAACGGTGGATAGTCCACCAGCGCTTTCAGATCGTTAAACCGGTGATGGTCGATTATTTGCTTCAACGCCCCGATACCGTCGGCCTTGGTGGAGACCAGAGGCACCACCGGGCAGCCGAGGCGTGCCGACAGCGCAGCGATATCAATGTCGATTTGCTGGCTTCTGGCGATATCCAGCATGTTCAGCGCGATGATGCAGGGGATACCCAGTTCCAGCAGTTGCAGCGTCAGGTACAGGTTGCGCTCAAGGTTGGAGGCGTCGACGACGTTGATCAGCAGATCGGCATCGCCGCTCAGGATGTAGTGGCAGGCGATTTGCTCGTCGAGCGAGGTTTGCTCCGAGATGGTGGTCAGCGAATAGGTGCCGGGCAGATCGACCAGTTTGACCTGGGATTGCGGCGTGGTGAACTGGCCTTCTTTACGCTCTACCGTCACGCCTGCCCAGTTGCCGACCCGCTGGCGAGCCCCGGTCAACTGATTGAACAGCGTGGTTTTACCGGAATTGGGGTTGCCTATTAAGCCAATAGTGAGTTTTTTCATCATTTCGCGTGATATCAGTCAATGGACATTGAGCCGGGCGGTGGGGCCGCGGCCGGGGCAAAAGGGCGCAGAGTCAGGATTGGCCGTCGAGCAGGATCAGGGCCAAATCTTTCCTGCGCAGCACCAGGCTGACGCGGCGGGTTTTTATTTCTATCGGGTCCCCCAGCGGCGCGACGCGCACCACTTCGAACGATGAGCCGGGCAGCATGCCGAGCGATAACAGTTTCTGGCGATAGGCCGGGCCGATGTCATTGGAGAAACCGGCAATTTTATAAGAGCGTTTAGGTTGAAGATGCATATAACCTTCTCAGAGCCCCTGGTTTTGGGCCGATGACGATAAAGAACGTTCCAGACGAAGCGCCGCGATGAGGATCGCAGGCTGCCGACGTTTTCAATCCATGAGGTAATGCAGTGAACACGCAACGCAATAATAGTGAGAATAGTTATCGTATTCAATACAAAAAGTAGGGGTATTGGTAACCAAAGGTTATGGCACCGACACTTAACGATCGGATTGCCTGATGCCTTATTTCTATCACCGGGTCTGCAGGGGTGCAAATGCGAATGGCGAGTTAAATCAGTTACGTAATTGCAGCGATTTTTTCCGATTTGCAAAACCTGGCGACAGATTGAGTGGTTTTTGGACGGTGTGGCGGCGAGCCGGCGTTTATTCGGTAACATCTTGTCTGCGGAATACGAGCGCTAACCATTTGTGTTTCGCCGGGAAATGCCAAAATGAAAACGCCATGTTAATAACGGTGTTAATGAACCGGGATTCGACGTTATTTTCAGGCTTAAAAACCGGGTGTTTATCGCTCAGGAAAAATAAGCGGGTTTATTGAGGCGGGTCAAAAAATAGCGACGCTATTTTTTGAGAAAGGGCGGAGCCGGCTCCGCCCTGTGTACCTTTGGCCTTTCAGTATGCAGCACTGCGCCAGTGGCCGGGGTGAATGTATTCGCCCCGGCCATGCCGCGCACCTGCTATTTCTTACCGAATGCCGCAGCCAGCGCATCACCCATGGCGCTGTTGCCGGCCGGTGAACTGTTGCGCGGTTTGGCCTTATTGGCCGGCGCGCGGGAGGGGGCATCCTTCGCCGGTGCATTGCCGCCGCCGCGACGTGGCGAACCTTCACCCGGTTGCTCGTCCAGACGCATGCTCAGTGCGATGCGCTTGCGCTGCAGATCCACTTCCATCACCTTCACTTTGACGATGTCGCCGGCTTTCACCACGGTGTGCGGATCTTCGACGAATTTGTCCGCCAGCGAGGAGATATGCACCAGGCCGTCCTGATGCACGCCGATATCCACAAAGGCGCCGAAGTTGGTGACGTTAGTGACCGAACCTTCCAAAATCATGCCCGGCTGCAGATCGTTGAGGGTTTCCACACCCTCGGCAAAGGTGGCGGTTTTGAATTCCGGACGTGGATCGCGGCCCGGTTTCTCCAGCTCTTTCAGGATGTCGGTAACCGTCGGTACACCGAATTTGTCGTCGGTGAAGTCGCTAGCCTTCAGGCTGCGCACCGCCGCCGGGTTGCCCATCAAATCCTGCAGCGCCTGCCGGGTGGCGGCCAGAATGCGTTCGACCACCGGGTAGGTTTCCGGGTGAACGGTTGAGGCATCCAGCGGGTTGTCGCCGTGGTTGATGCGCAGGAAGCCGGCGCACTGTTCAAAGGCTTTCGGCCCCAGGCGGCTGACTTTCAGCAGTTGTTCGCGGTTGCTGAAGCGCCCGTTTTCATCACGCCAGGTAACGATGTTCTGCGCCATCATGCGCGTCAGGCCGGCTACGCGGGTCAGCAACGGCACTGAGGCGGTGTTCAGATCGACGCCGACGGCGTTTACGCAGTCTTCCACCACCGAGTCCAGCTTCTTCGCCAGTTGGCTTTGGCTGACGTCGTGCTGGTACTGGCCGACGCCGATGGATTTCGGATCGATTTTGACCAGCTCGGCCAGCGGATCCTGCAAGCGGCGGGCGATGGAAACGGCCCCGCGCAGCGAAACGTCGAGGTTAGGGAATTCCAGCGCCGCCAGTTCGGAGGCGGAATACACCGAGGCGCCCGCTTCGCTGACGATCACCTTCTGTGCTTTGACGTCGCTGAACTGCTGCTGCAATTCAAGGTAAAAACGCTCCGTCTCACGCGACGCTGTGCCGTTGCCGATAGCGACCAGCTCCACTTTGTGTTTGATGCACAGCGCGGCGACGATGGCGGCGGCTTTCGCGGCCTGGCCGGTGTGCGGGTAGACGGTATCGGTGGCAACCAGCTTGCCGGTTGCATCCACCACCGCCACCTTTACCCCGGTGCGCAGACCGGGGTCCAGGCCCATGGTGGCGCGCATGCCGGCCGGTGCGGCCATCAGCAGATCCTGCATGTTACGGGCGAAAACGTTGATGGCTTCGTCTTCCGCGCGTTCGCGCACCGTGCCCATCAATTCGGTTTCCAGATGCAACAGCACCTTGATACGCCAGGTCCAGTTGACCACCGCTTTGCGCCAGGCGTCGGCCGGGGCGTTATTCAGGCGCAGGTCGAGGTGGCTGATGATGATTTGCTCCGCCTGGCTTTCGCGCGGGGCTTCTTCAAACTGCGGATCGGCGTTCAGCGCCAGCTGCAGCACGCCTTCGTTGCGGCCACGGAACATCGCCAACGCACGGTGTGAAGGCACCTGGGCAATAGGCTCATGGTGATCAAAGTAATCGCGGAACTTGGCGCCGGCTTCTTCTTTGCCTTCCACCACTTTGGACACCAGGTGGGCATGCTTCCACAGGTAGTTACGTACCTTGGCCAGCAGCGCGGCGTCTTCGGCGAAACGCTCCATCAGGATGTAACGCGCACCGTCGAGGGCGGCTTTGACATCTGCCACGCCCTTGTCGGCGTCAACGTAGCCTTCGGCCAGCTGTTCCGGCTGTTGCTGCGGATCCTGCCACAGGGTGTCGGCCAATGGTTCCAGACCGGCTTCGATAGCGATTTGGCCACGGGTACGACGTTTGGGTTTGTACGGCAGGTAGAGGTCTTCGAGCTCGGTTTTGCTTTGCGTGGCGTTGATCGCCCCCGCCAGCTGTTCGGTCAGTTTGCCCTGCTCGTCGATCGATTTGAGGATGGTCTGACGGCGGTCTTCCAGTTCACGCAGATAACCCAGGCGGGTTTCCAGCTGGCGCAGTTGGGTGTCGTCCAGGCCCCCGGTGACTTCCTTACGATAGCGTGCGATAAAAGGCACGGTATTACCTTCATCCAGCAGACGGATGGCGGAGTCAACTTGCTCCGGCCGGGCCTGCAGTTCTGTTGCAATAATGCGGCTCAGTGGGTCATTCATAGGTCTGGTATCTGTTGAGAACGGTTAGGAAACAGGGGGACAGTTATACGGATTGATCGGCAAAAATGCCAGTGGCGCTGCCCGTCTTTGCCCGATGCGCCGAGGTTACGCAGGTGGTTGTTGCCGCAAGCTCCGCGGGACAGCGGCCACCTGCGCGGACGCTCGGAAAAAACCGAATCTTACTTCACGTACTCGATCTCATTCACATACCACAGCGCATCGCCCACCGGGGTGTTGACGGTGGCGGCATCCCCCACCTCTTTTTTAAGCAGGGCGCGGGCCATCGGCGAATCGATGGAGATGTAGTCCCGGCGGCCAAAAATTTCGTCGTAGCCCACGATGCGGAAGCGCTTGCTCTCGCCATTCTCATTTTCCACTTCCACCCAGGCGCCGAAGAACACCTTGCCTTCCTGCTGCGGCGAATAGTCGACAATCTTCAACTGCTCGAGGCATTTGGTCAGGTAGCGGACGCGGCGATCGATTTCCCGCAATCGTTTTTTGTTGTACTGGTAATCGGCATTTTCACTTCTGTCGCCGAGACTGGCGGCCCAGGTCACTTTCTTGGTGACTTCCGGTCGTTCTTCACGCCAGAGAAAGTCCAGCTCTTGCTTGAGATTGTCGTAACCCTCGCGGGTTATCAGCTGCGTTCTCATTGTTTTCTGCCTTTATGGGGATATCAAAGGTTGCATGACGGTGCTTTGGCTTGGCGTTGCTGGATGCAATAAGCACTCAATAAAGCATTGGCTCGCAAAATTGCCGACCGCTGACGTTTTTTATCGCCTCGCCTGAGTTACACTGCCGAACCAGCCGCCCGGCCGCAACTTGAAATTCATGGGGCATCGCCCTTGGTCGATTAGCGGCGTTATCCCAAATTTAGTCTAAAAATATCGGGATTTTGACGAACCGTCGCCGGCATTTTGATGAAAATTGTTGATAAATGGGCAAAAGAATAAGCTTTGTAACAATTTCGTCTAGAATATATACCATTAAACGCTGTCCGAAATGACAGGGTTTTTTAACAATATTCACGTCAGGCAATAAAGCCTTTGGGAGTAATACAATGCAAGAGAATCATAAGATTCTGGTCGTCGATGATGACATGCGCCTGCGTGCGCTTTTAGAGCGTTATTTAACCGAACAGGGTTTTCAGGTTCGCAGCGTCGCCAACGCTGAGCAAATGGATCGCTTGCTGACTCGTGAATCTTTCCACCTGATGGTGTTGGACCTGATGTTGCCGGGTGAAGATGGGCTGTCCATCTGCCGCCGTCTGCGTAGCCAGAGCAACCCGATGCCGATCATCATGGTGACCGCCAAAGGCGAAGAAGTCGACCGTATCGTTGGGCTGGAAATCGGCGCCGACGACTACATCCCAAAACCTTTCAACCCGCGTGAACTGCTGGCCCGCATCCGTGCGGTATTGCGCCGCCAGGCCAACGAACTACCAGGCGCGCCTTCGCAGGAAGAAGCGGTGATTGCCTTCGGCAAATTCAAACTGAATCTGGGCACCCGTGAAATGTTCCGCGAAGATGAGCCTATGCCATTGACCAGCGGTGAGTTTGCGGTGCTGAAGGCGTTGGTGAGCCACCCGCGTGAACCGCTTTCGCGCGACAAGCTGATGAACCTGGCACGCGGCCGTGAATACAGCGCGATGGAACGCTCCATCGACGTGCAAATTTCCCGTCTTCGCCGCATGGTTGAAGAAGATCCGGCACATCCACGCTATATCCAGACCGTTTGGGGTCTTGGCTACGTCTTCGTCCCGGACGGCAGCAAGGCATGAGACGATTGCGCTTTTCACCGCGTAGCTCGTTTGCCCGAACCCTGCTGTTGATCGTCACCTTGCTGTTCGTCAGCCTGGTGACGACCTATCTGGTGGTGCTGAACTTCGCCATCCTGCCCAGTTTGCAGCAGTTCAACAAGGTATTGGCCTACGAAGTCCGTATGCTGATGACCGATCGGTTGCAGCTGGAAGATGGCACGTTGTTGGAAGTGCCGCCGGCGTTTCGCCGTGAAATTTACCGCGAGTTGGGGATTTCTCTGTACACCAACTCGGCGGCGGAGGAGAGCGGCCTGCGCTGGGCGCAGCACTACCAATTCCTCAGCCAACAGATGGCGCAGCAGCTCGGCGGGCCGACCGACGTTCGGGTGGAAGTGAACAAGAACTCACCGGTGGTGTGGCTGAAAACCTGGCTGCAACCTGATATCTGGGTGCGGGTTCCGCTAACTGAAATTCACCAGGGCGATTTCTCGCCGTTGTTCCGCTATACCCTGGCGATTATGCTGTTGGCTATCGGCGGCGCCTGGCTGTTTATCCGCATCCAGAACCGGCCGCTAGTGGAGCTGGAGCACGCGGCCTTGCAGGTCGGTAAAGGCATTATCCCGCCGCCGCTGCGTGAATACGGCGCTTCGGAAGTGCGTTCGGTGACGCGGGCCTTTAATCAGATGGCATCGGGCGTCAAGCAACTGGCCGACGACCGCACGCTGCTGATGGCCGGCGTTAGCCACGATCTTCGCACGCCGCTGACGCGTATCCGCTTGGCGACCGAGATGATGAGCGCCGAAGATGGCTATCTGGCGGAGTCGATCAATAAAGATATCGAAGAGTGCAACGCCATCATCGAGCAGTTTATCGACTATCTGCGCACCGGCCAGGAGATGCAAACCGAGCTCAGCGATCTGAACTCGATTCTGGGCGAAGTCGTGGCGGCCGAGAGCGGCTATGAGCGGGTGATCGAAACCGCCATTGCGCCGGGTGAACTGATGATGAATGTGCATCCGCTGTCGATTAAGCGTGCGGCGGTGAACATGGTAGTGAATGCGGCGCGTTACGGTAACGGCTGGATTAAGGTCAGTAGCGGGCGTGAACTGCAACGCGGCTGGTTCCAGGTGGAGGACGACGGCCCGGGCATCAAACCTGAAGAACTGAAACATCTGCTGCAGCCGTTTGTCCGCGGCGACAGCGCGCGCAGCACCAGCGGAACCGGGCTTGGCCTGGCTATCGTACAGCGCATTATCGACGGCCATCACGGCGCGTTGGATATCGGGACCAGCGAACGCGGCGGGCTGTTGATCAGGGCTTATATTCCGTTGCCGATGGAGAAAAAAGAGTCGGCCAATGGGCATCAGGCGGCGAAAGAGAACGCATGATATCTGCTGACAGAGGGCCGCCTCGCTGCGGCCTCGTCAGGGTTTTCTGCTCATCACGTAGTATTCTGCCGCTTCTTCATGCAGGCGTCGGGTATGCCCCATTAACCAGGGATCGGTGAGGGTGACACCGCTGTGTATAAAGTCCTTGGTGTTACGCGTGGCCAGGGTAGCGCCGTAATGCAGGCATGTTGCGGCTATCTGATTATCAAGAATGCTGACGGTCGTGCCCCGACGGCGATTGGCACCCATTAATTCCGCATGCCATATGGCGCACTCGGCGTCAAAAGGCAAAATCCTTTCTACGAACTCTTCTTGCAGCATTGTGCTGAGATTTTTTTGCAATTCAGTCTGCTTTTTACCCTCGGGCATACAGGCAACGCCGGTATAGAGTTCTGCAACCACGATCGCGCTGAGATAAAATTCGTAGGTATCCTGCTCATCCAGCCATTTTAAAACATTGTAATGAGGGGCTGGACGCAGTAGTTCAGAAACCACGTTAGTATCGAGAATGATCATACCTGGTCATCATCATCGTCAAAGGTGACAATGCGCGGCGGGGTTTTATCGCGCGGTGGGATCTCCAGCTCAACGCCACCCAACTCGGCAAAATGTTGATGGATACGCGTTCCCAGCCCATAGCGCGGCGGTTTTTTCACCAGAGCCTGTTTTAAAATCATGCGTGCTTCCTCCTCCATGGAGTGGCCGTTTTTCGCTGCCGAAATGCGCAGCAATTCCTTTATGTCATCGTCCAGATTTCTGACGGTTATGGTAGCCATTGAAATCTCCTTTGCTGTCAATGCTTGCACTGCATTATCATCTCGATTATCTGGCTAAAAAACAACCTTTAGAAATAAAAAAAGGCGTGGAATCCACGCCTTAGCTGAAGCTGTAAAAAGAGAAGGTTACAGTTTTGGACCGGCGCTGACCAGCGCTGCGCCCGCAGGCGTATCGGTATATTTGTCGAAGTTGGTGATAAAACGCTCGGCCAGATCCTGCGCTTTTTCCTGCCACTGCTCAGGGTTGGCGTAGGTAGCGCGTGGATCCAGAATAGCCGGGTTGACGCCCGGCAGTGAGGTCGGCATCGCCAGATCGAAGATTGGCAGAGTAATGGTTTCTGCTTTATCGATTTCACCGTTGAGGATGGCGTCAATAATGCCGCGGGTATCCTTGATGGAGATGCGTTTGCCGGTGCCGTTCCAGCCGGTGTTCACCAGGTAGGCTTGCGCGCCGGCGGCCAGCATGCGTTTTACCAGCACTTCAGCATACTGCGTTGGGTGCAGCGTCAGGAAAGCTGCGCCGAAGCAGGAGGAGAAGGTTGGGGTTGGCTCGGTCACGCCGCGCTCGGTACCGGCCAGCTTGGCGGTGAAACCGGACAGGAAGTGGTACTGAGTCTGGTTCGCGGTCAGGCGAGAGACCGGCGGCAACACGCCGAAGGCGTCCGCAGTCAGGAAGATCACCTTGGTGGCATGACCCGCTTTGGAAACCGGCTTGACGATGTTGTGGATGTGGTAGATCGGGTAGGAAACGCGGGTGTTCTCGGTTTTTGAACCGTCGTTGAAGTCTATGGTGCCGTCTGCCAGCACGGCAACGTTTTCCAGCAACGCATCGCGCTTGATGGCGTGATAGATTTCCGGCTCGGCTTCTTCAGACAGCTTGATGGTTTTGGCGTAGCAGCCACCTTCGAAGTTAAATACGCCGTCGTCATCCCAGCCGTGTTCGTCATCGCCAATCAACTGGCGTTTTGGATCGGTGGACAGGGTGGTTTTGCCGGTGCCGGACAGGCCGAAGAACACGGCCACGTCGCCTTTCTCGCCCACGTTGGCCGAGCAGTGCATGGAAGCGATGCCTTTCAACGGCAGCAGGTAGTTCATTATCGAGAACATACCCTTTTTCATTTCGCCGCCGTACCAGGTGCCGCCAATCAGCTGCATGCGTTCGGTCAGGTTGAACGCGACGAAGTTTTCCGAGTTCAGACCCTGCTGCTGCCAGTTCGGGTTGGTGCACTTGGCGCCGTTCATCACCACGAAGTCTGGCTCGAAATCCTGCAACTCTTCGTCAGACGGGCGGATGAACATGTTTTTCACGAAGTGTGCCTGCCAGGCTACTTCAGTGATAAAGCGTACTTTCAGGCGGGAGTCGGCGTTGGCGCCGCAGAAAGTATCTACAACAAACAGACGTTTGCCGGAGAGCTGCGTGGTGACCAGCTGTTTCAGGTCTGCCCAGATTTCAGGGCTGAGGGGTTTGTTGTCGTTTTTGCCTTTACCTTGATCGGCCCACCAGACGGTGTCGCGGGTGATGTCGTCACGGACGATGTATTTATCTTTCGGGGAACGGCCGGTAAAAATACCGGTGTCAACGGATACGGCGCCCAACTTGGTCACGACCCCACGTTCAAAACCTTCCAGAGACGGGTCTGTTTCTTCCTTGAACAGCAGTTCATAACTCGGGTTGTAAACGATTTCGCCGACGTTATGAATGCCATAAGCGGCCAGCTCCTGAGGGGTTATACCTTTAACACGCATGTCACTACTCCTTGGTCACAGAATTTCTGGCGCCAATTGTAGGGATTCAGCAGTGCGTAACCGCGATAGGTATCAAATAATTAACGTTTTAGGCGGTTTTTCGTTACGATCTGAGAGATAGTCCACGGAAAAAAGCAAGCGTGCAAACGGGCAAAACCGGCAGGTGCAGGGTGCACCCGCCGATACGAGGTGTTACTTAGTGCAACTGTTCGCTTTCGCCGGTGTTACCGGTGTACAGCGCTGCAACATCCACGGCGTCAAAGACATAGTGATTGCCGCAGTAGTCACAGTGCATATCGATATTGCCGTCCTGCTCCAGCATTTGAGCCACTTCTTCGGCCGGCAGCGTAATCAGGGCGTCAGCGCAGCGCTGGCGTGAACAGGTGCAACGGAAGATCACGTCCTGCGGTTCGTAGAGGGTGACTTCTTCCTGATGGTACAGGCGATACAGCACCTCATTGGCCGGCAGGCCGAACAGTTCTTCGCTTTTCACCGTGTTGGTCAGTTGCACCAGATGATCGAAATCATCGGCATTGCCGTCTTGCGCCGGCAGTACCTGCAACAGCATACCGCCCGCAGCCGGTTTGTCTTCTGACTCGCCGGTACGAATGAACAGGCGGGTTGGCAACTGTTCGGACTGGCGGAAGTAGGCTTCAAGGCATTCGGCCAGAGTTTCGCCTTCCAGCGCGACCACGCCCTGATAGCGTTCGCCTTCGGTAGGCGCGATGGTGATCACCATGACGCCGTTGCCAATCATCTGATGCAGCGTGCTGTCGTCGGCAATGTCGCTTTGCACGCGCGCCACGCCCCGCATTTCCTGGTGATTGTTGCCGTTAATCACCGCCAGCTTCAGTGGACCGTCGCCCTGCACTTGCACGGTGATGTCGCCGTCGAACTTCAGGGTTGCCGTCAGCAGGCTGGTGGCGACCAGCAGTTCACCCAACAGCTTTTGTACCGGTGCCGGGTAGTCGTGATTGTTCAGAACCTGCTGATAGGTTTCGCTGACGGTAACCAGCTCACCGCGCACCGCGTAGTTTTCAAACAGGTAACGGTGCAATTGGTCATGGTTGGACATAGTTTTCTCTCATTGCGGCGAGGGGTTATTCCTGCTCACCAAATTTAAATTTAATCAGGTCGCGCCGCTCCTTCTTGTCCGGACGGCGGTCCGGGTGCGGCATGGTCAACGCATTCATCTTGCGCGCGATCGCCATTTTCTCTCGGTTGGCGATACTGGCCTCGGTTTCCTGATACATTTGCTGCGCCTCGTCGGCGCCGCGCCGTTGGCCGGTGAGGGCCAGCACGATCACCGTGCGTTCTTCATTGCCCTGGCGCAGTCTGATCTCTGCATCGATCTCGACAATTTTGCTCGGCTTGCCGCGCTGTCCGTTGTAATGCACCTTGCCGCCGTCGATCATGTCCCGCGCCAGCGCGCGAGTCTTATAGAAACGAGCCGCCCAGAGCCATTTGTCCAGCCGGACCGCGTCGTCCCGCGTTGCTTTTTCTTTCATCGTTTGCCCTTTTCCAGCGCCGGTATCAACAGGCGGTAGTCGCGCATCGACGGATAGTGCCGGAAGGTTTTCTCCGCCATGCTGGAGTCCGGGTTCTGTACGCCCAGGCAGTAGCGAATGCCAAAACTGCGGGCGGCGTCCAAAATAGGCTCGCCGTCATCGATAAACAGCGTGCGCTGCGGATCAAAACCGGTGTGCTGCTGAACGGCCTGCCACAAACGCTGATCTTCTTTCGGATAACCAAATGTGTGGGTGGAAAGCAATAAATCAAGGTGCTTATCCAAACCGGTATGCTCGATTTTTACCGCCAGGCTGTGCGGATGGGCATTGGTCAGCAAAATAGTCTGATGGCCGGCCGCACGTAAGGCTTGTAAAAAGGGTTCGGTATCCTCGCGCAGACGAGCGCGGTTGCC
Organism: Serratia sp. TSA_198.1; assembly: GCF_052686505.1. Taxonomy (NCBI): domain Bacteria; kingdom Pseudomonadati; phylum Pseudomonadota; class Gammaproteobacteria; order Enterobacterales; family Yersiniaceae; genus Serratia; species Serratia sp. TSA_198.1. The sequence continues at coordinate 58,905 of NZ_JBQZFP010000007.1, read as the reverse complement.
CACTTCGCTGGTCATGCGATAAATGTCCAGATCGAGCCGTTCGCTCCAGTAATCGAAACAATACCAATTCATGGTGTGCTGCACCGCCACATATTCCTGATGAATAATCTGGCTTGCTTCGTCGAGCGGGATAGCGCGTTGTTCGCTTAATGCCTGTGGCACGAGACGCAACCAAAAATGGCTGTCGAACTCCAGATCGAGCAGGGTGCCGTCCATATCCAGCAGGACGGTGTCGATCTCATGCCAGTCAAACTCGGGAACCATGAAAACTCCATAGGCGAACCGTCGGCGGTCCGCAGGATAAGGATAATAGCGTTAGCGTAGCATAAGCTGATGACAGGGCCGAAATCGGCGAGTGACTCAGGCCATCGGCCGCAATGACATTGGGGTAAGCTGCGGGTTAAAGCAACTTTCGTAGTAGCGCTGGATATCGGCGATACGGTGCTGGTTGAGACGATAGCGCTGCGCAAACCGCCAGGCGTTGTAACCCAGAATGGCCGTGACCGCCAGCAACAGCAGGCTGGTGCCCAGATAGCGCCACAGGGTGATCATATCCGGTTCGCTATGCAGCGCGATGTGGCGGGTGCCGTTGGCGTCGACGCTGATGTTGGTGATGACGCCCTGGGCTTCGAATGGCGTATGCAACAACATGCCGGCAAGGCGTTGCAGTTCATTCCACTGCTCAAGCGCATTGTATTCGTTTAACGGCACTGCCGGCTGCGGGTGGTTCACCAACTGTTTGCCTTCATCGCTGCTGATCAGGAAACCGCCCGGTGGCGGGCTGTTAAGCGCCGCTGCGGCCTGCCGGGTTTCGTTGTACACGAACGAGGAGGCGGCAACTTTGGTCAGGCTTTCCAGCGATTCGGCGCTCACCGGCCGCAGCAGGACGTTAACCCCTTGCAGCGAGCCTGATTTGGCGCGCTTCACCAGGGTATTCCAGTTTTTGACGTTGCCCAGGTTCACCAGCGCATTCTTGAGCCGGACACAGTCATTTTCCGCTTGGCACAGATCCTGCGTTTTCAGCACGATACCGGAAAAATCATCCAGCAGTATCATGCCTGACTTTTCAATTGCGCTGGCCAGTTGCGGGTTGAGCTTCTGTTCGGCAACTTCAGGATGCAACTGGGTATTCACCGTCGCCAGCAACGCCGAGGCCTTGTCGATGACTTCCGACTCGGGTTGCGGCAGCGGTGCGGCGGTGTTCCAGTAAATTCCCGAGCAGTCGAAAGGCATGAAGTTGGAGGCGTTCGTGCCGTTGGCCTGCGGTGGAACATAGCACATACCGTTACCCTGGGCTTTCAACTGGTCCCCGATGCGCAAGGTTGTGCCTTCCAACGCTTGCACATTGGTCACCTCAATTTTTTGCGCGCCTTGCAGCCAGGCCGTACTCAGCTTCAGCGGCAGGCTCAGCGGGATGTAGGTCAGCAGTAACACCAGTATCAGCAATGAACTGGCCATCAGAACCGCGTTTTTCCCCCATTGCTGCAGCGGGAAGTTTTTCACTTCATCGTGCAACGAAAGGAACCGCCCCTGACGCACCACCTGACGGTTAAGATAGATATCTACGTCGGTGGTTTTCCCCAGATCCTGGGTGATGTAAGGCTGCCAGTGCGGCGGGTAAATCAAATCGATGATACCGAGCGAGATGTTGCTTATCTGCCCCTGATTGGATTCGCCAAACAGTCCCCAGCGTTTTGGGGTGCCGCGCAGGCAGTGCACTTCTTTCAGTTCACGCGCGGCCGGCTGGCGGAACAGGTTCCAGCAACCCCAGGCGATGGTCAGCACGGCGACGAAAATCATCCAGGGGATGACCAACACCGGGCTTATCAGGCTGAAAAACAGCAACAGCAGGGCGGCGGAGATGATGCCGGCTTCCTTGATGCCGTTCGGGCGATTCAGCGTGTGTTCTTCGGGGGTTTCCTTGCGGATGTTCACCAACTCGACGTGTTCGCTTTCTTCCTTGCGGATCGAGGCGTTTTTGGTTGGCGTTGCCGTCACTACCGGCGGTTGCGGCCGATCGTGGATATGATCTTTCAGCGAATGCCCATTGAGTGAAATGACCAGTGGCAGAGTCTGGGTTTTTATCACTTCCACGTGGTTATCGGCGCTGATGTATTGTTCCCAGAACGGCGGCAGATGCACTTCTTCGGCATCGAGATAATAGCGCCACTTATTGGGTTCATCGCTGGCCAGCCCATAGCGGGTAATGGCGTGGGTAACGGGATAAACGTTATCGCTCTGCGGGGTCAGCGCCAGTTTGGCGGACGGCAGCGACGGGCTGCTGCCGGGCAACAGCTTGTTGCTGAGCATATTCTGCAGGCTGAGGTAGTGCTCAACAGCCATGCGTTCTTCGCCGGACAGTTTGCGGTGCGTGGGTTTGATAAAGGGCAGGGCACGTGTCAGCATCGGCTGATTGCGGGCTTTAAACCAAAGATACAGGCCGGCGGCAATCAGGCAGGCAAGCACTAAGGCCAATATCAACACTATTGTGCTCATGCTATCCCCATCTTGCACCCGTGAACCTCACCAACCTGATGAAACGTTGAATATTATACGGAGTAAACGGCCGGCAGGCACTTAGAACAATGAGGGAGGAACAGATTTTCTGTCGCGATCTCATTTATCGATGCAATATATCTGCTCAGTTGCCGTGTCTCCTCTACGCGATGATAGCAACCGGGGGTAGCGGTCGATATCGGCATTATCCTATTTTAATGCTCTCTTTTTGCTGAATGGGTACAGAAAATCGGCGGGTAGCTGGCTAGGCTTGTTAAAAAAAAGTAAATTACAGCTTGTGCTCGTTGCGACAAAGGTTCTCATTAACGCACAATGTGATCAAGATCGAATTTGGTCAGCGTTTGAGCGCATCTGCGCCACGCCAATCATTATTCTGGGTATCCGCGTCATCATCTCTGATGCTGTGGCGCACCGCCGGATAACTCATTTGAGGCAATCATGGATAAACACCTGCAAAAACCTAAAATTCTGAAAGTGGAAACGGTCGCACGTTCGCGTTTATTTAACGTTGAGTCGGTCGATCTGGAGTTCAGTAACGGTGTACGGCGGGTGTATGAGCGGATGCGGCCTTCGGAAAGGGAAGCCGTGATGATTGTCCCGGTGATTGGCGACGACCTGCTGCTGATCCGCGAATATGCGGTGGGCACCGAATCTTACGAGCTGGGTTTCCCCAAAGGGTTGATCGACCCGGGTGAAGGCGTGCTGGAGGCGGCCAACCGCGAACTGATGGAAGAGGTGGGGTTTGGCGCAAAACGCTTCGATTTCCTCAGCCAACTGACCATGGCGCCGTCCTATTTTTCCAGCAAAATGAATATCGTGTTGGCGAACGATCTCTATCTGCAGAGCCTGGAAGGCGACGAGCCTGAACCCTTGCCGCAGGTGCGTTGGCCGATAGCCGACATGATGTCATTGCTGGCGGAGCCGGATTTCCGCGAGGCGCGCAATGTCAGTGCACTGTTCCTCACCGAGGCATTTCTGCGCGGCTCGCGCTAGGCATCAATCCCCTATCTCCGCGATAAAAAAAGGGCCAGATTTCTCTGGCCCTTCTCTATTAGAACAGCTCGTGGCTTTCGCCGCCGGGGTCCGTCAACGTAGTGCCGGTATCCCGCGTCGGGTAGCTTGTCGGCTGAGTACCTTCGATAAAGTATTCAGAGCGACTGCCGCCGCCGCCGCCGGAAAGCTTGCCGCTGCTTTTGTCGATGGTGACGCTGATAATACCCGGCGGTGGGGTGACTTTTTGCTCCGGAATGCCTTCCAGCGCGATTTTCATAAAATCATCCCATGCCGGTTGCGCGCTCTTCGCACCGCCTTCACCGCCGGAGATTTGATCTTCGATGGCACCGGAAGCCGTTGCACGGCCGAGGTCACGGCGATGATCATCGAAACCAATCCATACCGACGTGACGGTATCGGGGCCATAGCCGGAGAACCAGGCGTCTTTTGAACTGTTGGTGGTCCCGGTTTTGCCGCCGATATCATGCCGCTTCAAATCGCGTCCGGCGCGCCAGGCGGTCCCCATCCAACCCGGTTCGCCAAAGATGTTGCTGTTCAGCGCATCGTGCATCAGGAACGCCAACTGGGTACTGATGACATGCGGCGCATATTGCTGATCGCCATCTTGCTGCACCTGAGCCGGCGTAACCTGTTCCAGTTGCGGCATAGGTACGTTACCGTTACCGCCTTCCTGCGATGTCGCGACGTTTTCGACGTTATCGTCGGAAAGCACGGCGGAACGGTGGGTATCGCCATAAATCACCGGCAGATTACAGCTGTCGCAGACCACTTTGGGTCTGGTTTCAAACACGGTATTGCCGGTTTCATCTTCGATTTTGGTGATGAAATAGGGGTCGACCAGATAACCGCCGTTCGCCAGTACCGCATAACCGCGCACCAGTTGCATCGGGGTGAACGAAGCCGAACCCAGCGCCAGCGATTCGGTGTGCACGATGTTTTGCGCCGGGAAACCGAAACGTTGCAGATATTCCGCCGCGTAGTCGACACCCATTGCACGCATGGCGCGCACCATCACTACGTTCTTCGACTGTCCCAACCCCTGACGCAGGCGAATAGGGCCGTCGTAGGTTGGCGGTGAGTTCTTCGGCCGCCAGTCAGTACCGGCACCGGCATCCCAGCGGGTGACCGGCAGATCGTTCAGGATAGTGGCCAGGGTCAGGCCTTTGTCCATCGCTGCGGTGTACAGGAACGGCTTGATGTTGGAGCCGACCTGACGCAGCGCCTGGGTAACGCGGTTGAATTTGCTCTGATTGAAGTCAAACCCGCCGACCAACGCTTTCACGGCGCCATCATTCGGGTTGATCGACACCAACGCCGAGTTGACGTCCGGCACCTGTGACAGCCACCAGCTTTCGTTCACCTTGCGTACCCACACCTGCTGGCCGGCCTGCACCACGTCGGTCACGCGTTTTGGCGTTGGGCCTTGCTGCGTATCGGACTTGAACGGCCGTGCCCAGCGCATGGTGGCCAGTGGCAAGGCAACATTGCTGCCATCGGCCAACATGGCCGTCGCTTCATCGGCGGTCGCTTTGGTAATCACCGCAGGCGCCAGCGGGCCATAATTCGGCAGGTTTTTCAGTGAATCGACGATCTGTTTTTGATCCCAGGCCGCCTCACCCACTTTCCACAGCACGTTGGACGGGCCGCGGTAGCCGTGACGCATGTCATACGCCAGCACGTTGTTACGTACCGACTCCTGTGCCGCCAACTGCAGCTTTTTGGTGACGGTGGTATAGACCTTGTAACCGTCGGTATAGGCGTTCTCACCGTAACGCTTGATCATCTCCTGACGCACCATCTCGGAGAGATAGGGTGCGGAGAAGTTGATTTCCGGCGCATGGTAGTTGGCCACCAGATCTTCGCTACGAGCCTGATCGTACTGAGCCTGGGTGATGTAATGCTCATCCAGCATGCGCGACAGCACCACATTGCGGCGAGCCACGGCGCGATCGTGCGAGTAAAGCGGGTTGAAGGTTGATGGCGCCTTAGGCAAACCGGCGATGGTCGCCATTTCGCTCAAGGTCAGTTGGCTGACGTCTTTGCCGAAGTAGACCTGCGCTGCAGCGCCCACGCCGTAAGCGCGGTAACCCAGGTAGATCTTGTTCAGATACAGCTCGAGGATTTCGTCTTTGGTCAGCATCTGTTCGATGCGTACCGCCAGGAAGGCTTCCTTGATCTTGCGCATCAGGGTGCGTTCCGGGCTTAAAAAGAAGTTTCTCGCCAACTGTTGGGTAATGGTACTCGCCCCCTGTGACGCATGGCCGGAGACCAGTGCAATAGAGGCGGCACGGAAGATACCGACCGGATCGACGCCGTGATGCTCATAGAAACGGCTGTCTTCGGTGGCGATAAACGCATGCACCATGACCGGCGGAATTTGGTTCAGCTTCAGCGGAATACGACGTTTTTCACCGTATTGGGCGATCAGTTCGCCATCGGCGCTGTAAACCTGCATCGGTATCTGCAGCCGTACGTCTTTCAGCGTTGCAACGTCAGGCAGCTGTGGCTCGACATATTTGTACAAGCCAAAAATCGAGGCTGCCCCCAACACGATGCAACACACTGCAAGGATTAGTAAATACTTTACGAACTTCACCTGAGATTTCCCATTTTCATGTCATTTGGGCAGTTTATAAACAACCGCGCGGTAGTATAAAGGCAAGCCTGCAACATGGATATGTTCTTTTATCATCTGACGATATGGAGGTCGGGCGAAATATGTTATCTCAAGCATGGCAGGTGGGGCTGGATATACAAAGTAACCGCATTTGCGCCCTGGCGGCACAGCGCCGCCGCAACGGTTGGCAACTACGTCACTGGTGGCAGCAAACGCTGCCGCAAGCGGTGCTGCGCGAGGGGTGTCTCGAACAACCCGAGGTGCTGACTCACGCACTGCGGCAATGGCGAGTCCAGTTGCCAAGACATATTTGCTTACGCATTGCTTTGCCTGCCCAGCGAGTTTTGCAGCATCTGATGCCGATGCCGGATGCCAGGCTGAAAGAGCCGGCGCGCGGTGATTATATTACCCGTCATGGCCTGAAGCAGTTCCCGCTGGATAGCCAGACATTGGCGCTGGACTACCGCCAATCTCCGCCTGACTCTGCCGCTTTGTTGCTCACCGCCGCGCGCCAGCAAGAGTTGCAGCAATGGTTGCATTGTTTGCGTCAGGCCAATTTACGGCCGCAGGTGGTCGACATCACTCCTTGTGCCTTGCACATGATGGCATTTGCCGCAGGCGTACCGGCTGAAGCCGGTTTGCTGCACCGCCTCGATCGGGAGTGGCTGTGGACCGCGCCGCGCCGCGCGGCCTTTGCCTATGGCATTTTGCCTGAGGGCGAGGCAAGCCAGGCGCTGGCGGCGATGCATGCAGCCTGCCCGTCAATCGGTGAGCAGCCGATTTATTACAGCAGCGTGGTGGACGAGCCGCCTCCTCAGGGGTGTTTGCCATGGTCACCGTTCAGCGCGTTCAACCAATTGCGGCCCCCGTTACCCCGATTGCCGGGGGCATTTGTGTTGGCAGGGGGGCTGGCGCTGCGCAGCGGGGACAGCTGATGTATCAGGTCAACCTTCTGCCCTGGCGCAGGCTGGCCCAGCGCCGCCGCTGTGCCTTCTGGTTACGAATTTTCGTCTTGCAACTGGCGTTGATGCTGGCGGCAATGGCGGTTGTTTTTGGCCTGATGAGTCATCAACAAACACAGCGGCATGAGGCTTTGTCGACGCTGTCCCGGCAACAGGCGGCGTTGGCGGAACGCTATCAGCAACTCCAGCAGGCGATGGCGCGTTTGGCTCGCTTAACCGCGCAGGCGGATCAGCAGGAGAAGAACCAGGCGCACAACCGGCGTTATCTGCAGCTGTTACAGCAGTTCGCGGTCATTCTTCCAGCGCCGATGTGGCTGACCTCGTTGGAAAGCAACGCACAACATATCACGCTGCGGGGCCTCAGCCGCCGATATGGGGCTGTCGTCCAGTTTGAGCGGCAACTGGCGGCACTGCCGCTATTGCAGAGCTGCCGGTTGGCGGACGTGGTACAGCGCCAGGATGGCCTGTTCTCATTCACTCTGATGGCGCAATGGGGGCTGAATGGATAAGCCGTTGCCACTCTGGACAAGGTACTGGCTGAACCTGCCGGGTTGGAAGCTGCTGGTTGCGCAGGGGGTGGTGTTGGGCTGCCTGGCTTTGCTGCTCGGCATGCTTTTTCTGCACGAGAAATGGCAGCAGCGGGAGCGCACATTGGCGGAGCAACAGCGTCTGATTGAGCAGATTGAGCCGTTAAGACAGCAGTTGGCCCAGATGCCAACGTTGGAGGAGATTAATCTTCGCCTGCAGCAGAACGCGCTCAAGCCCGTCGCCCAGGGTGATTTGACGCAAGTGCTGCCGTTGGCGGGCGCTGCATTGCAACGCTGGCAGCAGCAGGAGAAATCGCAGCGTCAAACCCTGAGCCTGAACATTCATTACGGCGGTTTATTGCGGCTGCTGGAGGCGTTGCCTCCCGCATTTCGCATCGATCAAATAACCCTTGAAGCACAGGCTGACGATCTGACGGTGCACTTCGTTTTACACGACGCGCCGGCAGACGCCGCTCCGGTAAATGCGGATGAATAAAGGTTATGGGGTTTGGTGGCTGTTGCTGCCGTGGGCGTTGATGGCGCAACCGCGCAATCCCTTTATGCCGCCACCCGTGTCTGACTGCCTGACGCAGAGAGAATCGCCGGCAAACTGGCTTTTGAAGGGGACCGTCGGGCAGGCAGCGTCGCGCCATGCCTGGGTGGTCACGCCCGCAGGGCAGTGGTTGCGTTTAGAGTCTCGGCAAAGCCTGCTGGGGGGGCGCTGGCGAGTGGAACAGGTGTTTGAGGGGCGGCTGGTGTTGAAAGCGGGTCCTGAAGATCCGGCTTGTCCGGCGGCTGACAATACCCTGGTGCTGACATTGGGAAATCATAAGGAAGGAAAAAAATGAAAGGAGGCATTTGGCTGGGCGCGGTGCTGTGGAGTATTGCTGCCTCCGGCATGGCGACACAGAACAAGGAACCGATATCGATGGCGTTTCAGGACGCGCCGGTAACCCTGGTATTGCAGGCGCTGGCGGATTATCAGCAACTCAATGTGGTCACCGCGACTGGCGTGGGCGGCAACCTGACGTTGCGGTTGGATAACGTGTCCTGGCAGCAAGCGCTGGCGGTGATCCTGCGTATGGGAAAACTGTCGATGACGCTGGAAGGCAACGTCATGATGGTGTTTCCCGAACCGGATGAACAGGAGAAACAACGGCAACAGTTGGCTTTGGCGCAAAAGCAGCCGCTGGAAAGCGTAACCCTGACGTTAAATCATGCCGATGCGGTTGAGATTGCCGAAAATCTGAATGCCCAGGGCAGTATTTTGCTGAGCGAGCGCGGCAGCGTGGTGGCGGATAAACGTACTAACGCGCTGCTGATCCGCGATACTGCCCCAATCGTGGCGTTATTAACCAAGCGCATTGCGGAAATGGATGCACCGTTGGCGCAGGTACAGCTGGCGGCGCATATTGTCACCATTAACAGTGAAAGTTTGCGCGAGCTCGGCGTGCGTTGGGGCTTGGCCCCGGATGAAGGTGCTGCAAAGCCATTGCGGATGGGGGATTTTAACGTGAGCTTGCCGCTGGAACGCAGCGCGGTCAACGCCGGTTTCCACCTGGCGCGCATCGGCGGACGGCTGCTGGATCTGGAGCTAATGGCACTGGAGCAGGAGAACCGGGTTGAAATCATCGCCAGCCCGCGCTTGCTGACCGCGCATCAGCAAACTGCCAGCATTAAACAGGGTACGGAAATCCCGTATGAGGTGAAGAGCGGCAGCAGCGGGGCGACATCGATGGAGTTCAAGGAGGCTGTATTGGGCATGGAGGTGACGCCGAAAATTTTGCCGAACGGTCGCATTACGCTGACGCTGCAAATCAGCCAGAACATGCCCGGGCGTTCCATCAGCCGGGCGGATGGCGAGGCGCTGGCGATCGATAAGCAGGAGATCAAAACCCAGGTGACGGTGAAAGACGGTGAAACCATTGTATTGGGCGGCGTATTTCAGCGCCAGAGCGCTCAGGGGGCGGATAAGGTGCCGGGGCTCGGGGATATTCCACTGCTGGGTTCCTTGTTTAAACAGAGCACCAAACAGCATAAACGACGCGAGCTGGTGATATTCATTACTCCGACATTGATTAAGGCATGAGCAGCAAGCTGTCAGGTTCGGTGGAAATCGCCTAAAGTTGATGAGCAGATGCACTTTTTTCTCACCTTGGGGGCATCTGCGTTTGACGCTGCGGCCGATTTAGCTTACAAGGGTTACCGAATTGAGCACCGAGGTTTTTTGTTAACGCCAAGACGCCGTTAAAAACGTATGGTTTCCCTCCTGCGGCGTGGATTGCGATTTATTCGGTTGCCAAACTACCAAGAGTGTTGAGATAATTTTCCGTCTGATCTCGCACTATCGCTCATGAGGTTTCAGTTTAGGTCCCGCCGCTGATTTGATTGGCGGGGCGGGTTAACATTAACGAATAGTCTTAGTAATACCAAAAACATGGCAGAGAAACGCAATATCTTTCTGGTTGGGCCTATGGGTGCCGGCAAAAGCACTATTGGCCGTCAGTTAGCTCAGCAACTCAATATGGAGTTCTTCGACTCCGATCAAGAAATTGAGCGACGTACCGGAGCTGACGTGGGCTGGGTATTCGACGTGGAAGGTGAAGAAGGTTTCCGCGATCGTGAAGAAAAAGTCATTAATGAACTGACGGAAAAGCAAGGGATTGTGCTGGCTACCGGCGGTGGTTCGGTTAAATCGCGTGAAACGCGTAACCGTCTGTCGGCGCGTGGTGTCGTGGTTTATTTGGAAACCACCATCGAGAAGCAGTTGGCCCGCACTCAGCGCGACAAAAAGCGTCCGTTGTTGCAGGTTGATTCTCCTCCGCGCGAAGTGCTGGAAGCGTTGGCGAAAGAGCGCAATCCGTTATACGAAGAAATTGCAGATGTCACCATCCGCACCGACGATCAAAGCGCCAAAGTGGTTGCCAACCAGATTATCAATATGCTGGAAAGCAACTGATTGCGGTTTCCGTGTTCGCCACGGCAAATGCGGAAAGACTGATTGTGTTCCCCGCAACAGCGGGGATAAACCACACATTGAGAACTGAGCGCGACATGGAGAGAATTACCGTAACGCTTGGGGAGCGCAGCTACCCGATTACCATAGCCGCCGGATTGTTTAACGATCCGGCTTCTTTTATGCCGCTAAAGGCGGGTGAACAGGTCATGCTGGTCACCAACCAAACCTTGGCGCCGCTCTATCTGGACCGGGTCCGGAAGGTGCTTGAGCAGGCGGGCGTAATGGTGGATCAGGTGATTTTGCCTGATGGCGAACAGTATAAATCCCTTGCCGTGCTTGAGCAGGTGTTCTCGGCGCTGCTGCAAAAGCCTCACGGTCGCGATACCACATTGATCGCGCTCGGTGGCGGCGTGGTGGGCGATCTTACCGGTTTTGCCGCGGCTTGCTATCAGCGCGGTGTCCGCTTTATTCAGGTTCCTACCACCTTGCTTTCGCAGGTGGACTCTTCCGTTGGCGGCAAAACCGCCGTCAATCATCCGCTCGGTAAAAACATGATCGGCGCATTCTATCAGCCTGCTTCAGTGGTGGTTGATCTGGACTGCCTGAAAACCTTACCGGCGCGTGAGCTCTCCTCTGGCCTGGCTGAAGTGATCAAGTACGGGATCATTCTCGACAGTGATTTCTTCGTCTGGCTGGAAAACAACATCGATGCGTTGGTTGCGCTGGATATGAATGCCCTGGGCTATTGTATCCGCCGTTGCTGTGAACTGAAGGCCGAGGTGGTTGCCGCTGATGAACGCGAAAGCGGTCTGCGCGCGCTGCTGAATCTGGGCCATACTTATGGCCATGCGATTGAAGCAGAAATGGGCTATGGTGTATGGCTGCACGGTGAAGCCGTTGCCGCCGGCATGATGATGGCGGCGGAAACCGCGCATCGTCTCGGCCAGTTCTCCGCCGAGGATATTGAACGCATTAAAACACTGTTGTTGCGCGCGGGTTTACCGGTGTGCGGGCCGCAGGAAATGGCGCCGGAATCTTATTTGCCGCACATGATGCGCGACAAGAAAGTGTTGGCCGGCGAACTGCGTCTGGTACTGCCGACGGCCATTGGTCAGGCGGAAGTTCGTGGCGGAGTCGGGCATGATGTGGTGCTTGCTTCTATCGCGGCTTGCTTGCCTGAACGGAACGCCTGAGTAAATCGGACGAAGTAACAGTGGCTTAGCCGCTGTTTACATCTATATTAATAATGTGCAAAGCATGACTGATGTCGCTTTGCCATCTCGGGTTAATCTGCTCGTACCACGGTAGGTCTACGGTGGTGGGCTTTTGCCTCTAGTTGGAGGGTTTCAGATGGATGAGTTTAAACCGGAAGACGATCTCAGACCTGATAGCAGCGATCGTCGTCCTGCACGTTCGCGTAAACCGGCTCCGGGACCACGCTTTGCCGTTTCGCGTCAGCACTTGATGATTGGCATCGGTATTCTGGTGCTGCTGTTGCTGATTGTCGGTATCGGCTCGGCGTTGAAGGCGCCTACCAAGCATGAAGCGGCACAGGAAGGTGCGCAAAACGGCGCGGCCAAAGACATCAACCTGTCCGGTTCTTCGTCGCTGACCACCGGCAATACCGGTGTTCCAGGCGGCACGACCGATACCAATGACAATAACGGCGTGAGCAGCACTTCCGCGCAACAGCCGCAAAACGTCAGCGTTCCACCGATCTCCAGCACTCCGACAGAAGCGCAACCGCAGCCGGTGCAGGATGGCGCGCAGCAGCGTGTCGATCTGCCGGGCAATATGTCGGATGCGTTATCCGCTCAGCAGGGCCAGGTTGATGCGGCGACGCAGGGCATGAGCGGCCCGGCTTCAACGCTGCCTACGGCTCCGGCCACCCTGATGAACGGCGCCGCCGCTACCGTGGCTAAAGAAGCAACTCGCCCGGTTCAGGGCTCTGCGCCACAGCAACATAAGACACCGGCAAAAACCGTCAGTAAACCGGCGACGACGCAGCAACATAAAGCGCCAACCACGGTGTATACCCCGGCTCCTTCCGCTAAACCGGGAGCGGCAAGCAGCAAAACAGGCACGACGAGCGCCAAAGCGGACACGACGAGTGCCAAGGTGGGCGTTGTTAGCGGCAGCGGCAGTTCGTTGCAGTCTGCCCCGGCCAGCCACTATACCCTGCAGTTGAGCAGCGCTTCGCGTTCCGATACGTTGAACGCCTACGCCAAGCAGCAGAAACTGCAGAATTATCAGGTGTACGCGACCCAGCGTGACGGTAAAGCATGGTACGTGCTGGTGAGCGGTAATTACGCTTCTGCGGCTGAAGCCAAGCGCGCAATCGCGACGCTGCCGGCGGATGTTCAGGCGAAAAAACCGTGGGCCAAGCCTGTACGTCAGGTTCAGCAGGACCTGAAAAAGTAACCCAATAGATTTCAAGCTGCAGTCAGGGCATGGATTTCATGCATTGTAGGGATGTAGATGCTGCGGCCGTAGTAAGCGGGGCGAAGATTTTTGCCCTTACGGTGATGGGGGGCAAGTGTGCCGTGAGCAGATTTGCCCGCCCCCTGCGGTGGCTCCGAGAGGGGTAGGCTCATGGACAGGCCAAATAACTGCACGCAGTCGGCATTGCTGCAGCTTGAAAGATGAAGGGTATAATCATTTAAATTTGTGCGCTGATGTGCTGTCTGAAACAGAGTACAATCCGCCGCTCTGAATTGTATAAGTAGCTAACTGACGGCATGAAGAAAAACCGCGCTTTTTTAAAATGGGCTGGTGGAAAATACCCGCTGGTTGACGAGATTCGTCGTCATCTGCCGGCGGGCGACTGCTTAATCGAACCCTTCGTGGGTGCGGGTTCAGTCTTCCTGAACACGGAGTACGACGCCTATATTCTCGCCGACATCAACAGCGATCTTATCAACCTGTATAACATCGTTAAGCTGCGTACGGATGATTTCGTGCGCGATGCCCGCCTTCTTTTCACCGATGAATTCAATCAATCGGATCGCTTTTACCTGCTGCGCGAAGAGTTTAATACCAGTGCCGATGCCTATCGCCGCGCGCTGCTGTTTCTCTATCTGAACCGCCACTGTTATAACGGCCTGTGCCGGTATAATCTGCGTGGAGAGTTCAACGTCCCGTTTGGACGTTACAAGAAACCGTACTTCCCGGAAGAAGAGCTGTACTGGTTCGCTGAAAAATCCCGCAACGCCACTTTTGTCTGCGAGCATTACCGCGATACCATGGCAAAAGCCGAGCGCGGGACGGTGATATATTGCGATCCGCCGTATGCGCCATTATCGGCGACGGCGAATTTTACCGCTTACCACACCAACAGCTTCAGCATTGCCGATCAGCAAAGCCTGGCGTTAATGGCGCATCAGCTTTCTGTGGAAAGCCAGGTGCCGGTATTGATTTCCAACCATGACACCGAGCTGACGCGTGACTGGTACCAGCATGCCGCGTTGTACGTGGTGAAAGCGCGCCGCACCATCAGCCGTAATATTCTTGGTCGCAGTAAAGTGAACGAGCTTTTGGCGCTCTATCGTTAAACCGGGGTACGCCCCGGCGTATATGCCCGGCGGATTTCAGGTGCAGCCAACCACGCTGTGGCTTGAAACGCGAAGGGTATAACAATTCGAACCCTACGTTTGGAGATTGCGGATGAAAAAGTTTTTAATTGCCCCGTCCATTCTGTCGGCAGATTTTGCCCGGTTAGGTGAAGATACCGCTAACGTGCTGGCCGCAGGCGGCGACGTGGTGCACTTCGACGTGATGGATAACCACTACGTTCCCAATCTGACCATCGGGCCGATGGTTTGCCAGGCGCTGCGCGACTATGGCATCACCGCGCCGATTGACGTGCATCTGATGGTGAAACCGGTCGATCGCATCGTCCCGGATTTCGCTGCGGCGGGCGCCAACTATATCTCTTTCCATCCGGAAGCCTCCGAACACGTCGATCGCACCATTCAACTGATTAAAGAGCACGGCTGCAAGGCCGGCCTGGTCTTCAACCCGGCGACGCCGTTGAGCTACCTGGATTACGTCATGGATAAAGTCGACGTGATCCTGCTGATGTCGGTCAACCCGGGCTTTGGCGGCCAGTCGTTTATCCACGGTACGCTGGATAAGCTGCGCCAGGTGCGCAAGCTGATTGACGACAGTGGCCGTGATATCCGTCTGGAAGTCGATGGCGGCGTGAAAGTAGACAATATCGCCGAGATTGCAGCGGCGGGCGCGGATATGTTTGTCGCCGGTTCAGCGATCTTCGGCAAGCCGGATTACCGCAAGGTGATCGACGAGATGCGCAGCGAACTGGCGAAAGTGACTCATGGCTGATTTCAGCGCGATCCGCGCTCTGGCCTTCGATCTCGACGGCACGCTGGTAGACAGCGCGCCGGGGTTGGCGGCAGCCATCGATCTGGCTCTGGCCGAAATGGGCCTGCCGCAGGCCGGCGAAGCCCGCGTGGGGACCTGGATTGGCAATGGCGCCGACGTGCTGGTGCAGCGTGCGCTGCGTTGGGCTGAAGTGGAAGCCACGCCGGAACACAACAGTCAGTTGCGTGAGCGCTTCGATCACTTCTACGCGCAAACCGTCGACAGCGGCAGCCGCCTGTTCCCACAGGTGAAAGAAACGTTGGCCCGCCTGGCCGCACAGGGTTATCCGATGGCGCTGGTGACCAACAAACCGACGCCGTTTGTTGCGCCGTTACTGACCGCGTTGGGCATTATCGATTATTTCTCGCTGATCATCGGCGGTGACGACGTGGTGGAAAAGAAACCGCATCCGGCGCCGCTGTATCTGGTGCTCGGCAAGCTTGGTCTGCGCGCCAATGAGCTGTTGTTCGTGGGCGATTCGCGCAACGATATTCAGGCGGCACAGGGGGCGGGTTGCCCAAGCGCTGCGCTGACCTACGGTTATAACTACGGCGAGGCTATTGCCCTGAGCCATCCCGACCGCGTGTTGGAGCGCTTTGCCGATTTGTTGCCCTCTCTTGGGCTGTCATCTTTAGAGAATCAGGAAATTTAAACATGAGTAAGCCCATCGTATTTAGCGGCGCGCAGCCGTCCGGTGAACTGAGCATTGGCAACTACATGGGTGCGCTGCGTCAGTGGGTTAAGCTGCAGGACGATTACGACTGCATCTACTGCATCGTCGATCTGCACGCCATCACCGTACGTCAGGACGCGGAAAAACTGCGCAAGGCTACGCTGGATACGCTGGCGCTGTATCTGGCCTGCGGCATCGATCCGCAAAAGAGCACCATCTTTGTGCAGTCGCACGTGCCGGAACACACTCAACTGAGCTGGGTGCTGAACTGCTACACCTATTTCGGCGAGCTGAGCCGCATGACCCAGTTCAAAGACAAATCCGCGCGCTATGCGGAAAACATCAATGCCGGCCTGTTCAGCTACCCGGTGCTGATGGCGGCGGACATTCTGCTGTATCAGACCAACCAGGTGCCGGTCGGCGAAGACCAGAAGCAGCATCTGGAATTGAGCCGTGACATCGGCCAGCGTTTCAACGCGCTGTATGGCGATGTGTTCAAGGTGCCTGAGCCGTTCATTCCCAAGTCTGGTGCGCGCGTGATGTCGTTGCAGGATCCGACCAAGAAGATGTCCAAGTCGGACGATAACCGCAATAACGTGATCGGCCTGTTGGAAGATCCGAAAGCGGTGGCCAAGAAAATCAAGCGCGCGATGACCGACTCCGAAGAGCCGCCGGTGATTCGTTACGACGTGGCGAACAAGCCGGGCGTATCCAACCTGCTGGATATTCTCGCGGGCGTGACCGGCAAAAGCATCGCTCAGCTGGAAGCCGAATTTGAAGGCCAGATGTACGGCCACCTGAAAGGTGCGGTTGCCGACGCAGTATCCGGTATGCTGGGTGAGTTGCAGGAGCGTTATCACAACTTCCGTAATGACGAGGCCTTGCTGCAGCAGATCATGCGTGACGGTGCGGCCAAGGCGCGTGCGCGCGCTCAGGAAACGCTGGCGAAGGTTTATCAGGCGGTAGGTTTCGTATCACAACCGTAATGTTTTGCGCTGAGAGAAAAGCGGCCATGAGCCGCTTTTTTTACGTCGGTATCAGGCCATTTGAGCCAGCTTTTGCGGCGTTTCCTGGCTGGAGAACCAGTTCAGCTTGCTGCGCAGGCTCACCACGCTGCCGACGATAATCAGGCTTGGGCTGGCGGCCTGTTGGGCCAGCGTTCCCAGTTGGTTCAGCTCGCCTTCGATCACCCGTTGACGGCATGAAGTGCCGTTTTCCACCAGCGCCACCGGCGTGGTCGCGGGCATGCCGTGGGCAATCAGCTGGCGCTGGATGTCCGCTGCCTGCGTCAGGCCCATGTAAAACACCAGCGTTTGCTGTCCGGCGGCCAGCGTCGCCCAGTCCAACCCGCCGTCGCTCTTGGCGTGGCCGGTCACCAGCCGCACGCTCTGCGCATGGTCGCGATGGGTGAGGGGAATGCCGCTGTAGGCAGAACAACCGGAAGCGGCGGTAATGCCCGGCACCACCGAGAACGGGATATTGGCATCGGCCAGCGTTTCCAGCTCTTCGCCGCCACGGCCGAAAATAAACGGGTCACCGCCTTTCAGCCGCACAACGCGTTTACCCTGTTGCGCCTGTTCCAGCAGGATGCGGTTGATCTGCTCCTGCGGCACGCAATGATGGCCCGCGCGTTTGCCGACGAAGATACGCTCGGCATCGCGGCGCACCAGCGTCATGATCTCGTCGGACACCAGCCGATCGTAAACCACCACGTCGGCTTGCTGGATCTGTTGCAAACCCTTGAGCGTCAGCAAGCCGGCGTCCCCCGGCCCTGCGCCCACCAGCACCACTTCGCCGGACTCCTCCGCAGGAGAGTCGAACAACTGTTCGATCTGCCGTTGCGCCAGCGCCTGGTCATCATTGGCCAGCGACTGCGCCAGCCGGTCATGGGCAAACAACTTCTCCCAAAAACGACGGCGGGCACCTGCACCGGTAAAGTGCCGTTTCACCCGTTGGCGCAATGAGCCGCCCAGTTGCGCCAGCTTGCCAAGATGCTGCGGCAACACGGCTTCCAGTTTTTCACGCAGCAACCGTGCCAGTACTGGCGCCTTGCCGCCGGAGGACACCGCGACCATGATCGGCGAGCGATCGATAATCGACGGCATGATAAAACTGGCGCGTTTGGGATCGTCGACAACGTTGCAGAATACCCGTTGCTGGTTGGCGCACTGATAGACCAGCGCGTTGACCTCGAGCCGATCGGTTGCGGCGATGACCAGCCATTTTTCCGCCAGCAATGCCGCGCTGAACTCCCCTTCCACCAACGTTACCCGGCCAAGGGCCGCCCACTCGTGGAACTGGGGGCTGAATGCGCAGGCGTTGACGGTCAGCAACGCGCCGGCGTCCAGCAGCAGGCGCGCCTTGCGTTCGGCGACCTCGCCGCCGCCGACCAGCAGGCAGGCTTTGTGTTGCAGTTGGCAGAAAATCGGCAGGTAATCCATCGGCAAACCTCGATCAATTGGCAACGGGGGCGCAGTGCGCCCCGAAATATTATGCAGCCTGGCGCGCTGCGGTTTTCTCGGCCTGCGGACGTTCGGCACGCGGAGTGGCGTACCAGTAACCCAGGCCCATCAGGACAGAGCCGGACAGGATATTGCCCAGCGTCACCCACAACAGGTTATGGCCGATCCCGCTCAGCGTGTAGGCTTCGCTGTGATGGCCGAACCAGGACAGGGCGAACAGCGTCATGTTGGCGACGGAGTGTTCGTAGCCGGAGGCGATAAAGGCCAGCAGGCACCACCATATGGCGATGAACTTGGCGGCGCCCTCGACGCGAATCGCCATCCAAATCGCCAGGCAAACCAGCCAGTTGCACAGTACACCTTTGAAGAACAGCACCTCGGCGGGGGCGGTGGTTTTCGCCAGCGCGGCAGTATGTATCAGGCTGGTGTCCACCGGCAGCAGGCTGCCGCCGCCGTAGTAATACATCAGCGCCACCAGCACCGACCCCAGCAAGTTGCCCAACCAGGTTTGCGGCAGGACTGCCCACATCTGGCTCTGGCGGATGGTACCGGCTTTGACGCCCAGCGTCAGGAACATGGTATGGCCGGTAAACAGCTCGGAACCGGCGATGATCACCAGCGTCAGCGCGATGCCGAAGGTGGCGCCCATCACTAATGGCCGAAGGGACGGATCGACCAGATTGCCAAGGGTGAAGATCAAAATGATGCCGAGGCCGACGTAAGCCCCGGCCATCGCCGAGCTGATCCAAAATCCCAGCGGGCTGTCTTTCGACAGCCTGACGATGCGCGCCGCGTTGGCGGCGCATTTGTTGATGGTATCGGTGAACATGCTGCTTCCCCTGAGGTTAAAGTGAAAATATCAGGCCGCGACCTGCACCATACCGTCGACTACCCGGCTGGTGAAATGCGCGACGGAGCGGCTGCCATCTTCCAGGCAGTAGCCGTCGTGCAGGCGGAAATGCTGTTTTTTCAGCGGGCTGGCGACCCACAGTTCACCCTGATGTTCGGCGATCAGGCCGCGCGACAGCACGCTGGCCTGGGCGAAGGGATCGATATTGCTGATAGCGAAGACCCGCTCATCGGCATGGGGGCGGAATACCGCCACCTGCTGTTCGCCGATCAGGGCACACACGCCGGTGCCGGGCAGGATATCAGTGACGGGGCAAAGGGTGATCCACTGGCTCATACGTTGTTCTCCTCAGTGTCCAGCAGGGTGACGGGAATGCGTTCATCCGGGCGCGCCGGCCGATGCTGTTCGCGCTCGGCGACGATCTGTACGTTAGGATCGCGCAGGCTGCTGTTGATAAAGTGGGCGAAACGGACCTGGGCCTGCGGATCTTCGACGGCTTCTTTCCACTCGCAGATAACCGCACCGCGCAGGCGGGCTATTTCGGTTTCCAACTGATCGTTGATGCCCAGTTTGTCGTCAATGATCACTTTGCGCAGATAATCGATGCCGCCTTCCAGGCTTTCCAGCCACACAGAGGTGCGTTGCAGCTTATCGGCGGTACGGATGTAGAACATCATGAAACGGTCCAGATAGCGTTCCAGCGTAGCGCTGTCGAGATCCGCCGCCAGCAGGTCGGCGTGGCGGGGCTTCATACCGCCGTTACCGCATACGTACAGGTTCCAGCCGTTCTCGGTGGCGATAATGCCGACGTCCTTGCCCTGCGCTTCAGCACATTCGCGGGTACAGCCGGAAACGCCGAACTTCATTTTGTGCGGCGTGCGGATGCCTTTGTAACGGTGTTCCAGTTTGACGCCAAACCCGACGCTGTCACCCACGCCAAAGCGGCACCAGGTGCTGCCGACACAGGTTTTCGACATGCGCAACGCCTTGGCGTAGGCATGGCCGGTTTCAAAACCGGCGGCAATCAGCTTGCTCCAGATAGCCGGCAGGTCGTCTTTCTGCGCACCGAACATGCCGATGCGCTGAGAACCGGTCATCTTGGTATACAGGTTGTATTCCTTGGCAATCTGGCCGACCGCCATCAGCCCGTCAGGCGTAATTTCACCGCCGGCGGAGCGTGGGATCACCGAATAAGTGCCGTCTTTCTGGATATTGCCGAGGAAGTTGTCGTTGGTGTCCTGCAGCGGTGTGTGCTGCGGTTTGAGCACGAATTCATTCCAGCAGGAAGCCAGGAGCGAGCCGACGGTCGGTTTACAGACTTCACAACCGTAACCTTTGCCGTATTTGGCCAGCAGTGCGTCGAAGGACTTAATGCCTTCAACGCGGATCAGGTGGTACAACTCCTGGCGTGAATAGGCGAAGTGTTCGCACAGATGGTGGTTAACCTCGATACCTTGTTTGCTCAGCTCGGCGTTCAGCACCTGGGTGATCAGCGGAATACAGCCGCCGCAGCCGGTACCGGCCTTGGTTTCTGATTTTATCGCCGCGACGGTGTGGCAGCCCATGCCGACCGCCTTGACGATGTCGCCCTTGGTGACGTCGAAGCAGGAACAGATTTGCGCGGTGTCCGGCAGGGAATCCACGCCGATGGCCGGTTTGCTGCCCGCGTGTGCCGGCAGGATCAGGCCGTCCGGGTTTTCCGGCAGTTCAATGGCGTTCAGCGCCAGTTGCAACAGATTGCCGTAGTCGCTGGTATCGCCCACCAGCACTGCGCCGAGCAGGGTTTTATTGTCGGCGCTGACGATGATGCGCTTATAGACTTCTTTGCTTTCATCCAGATAAACGTAGCTGCGCGCGCCTTCAGTGCGACCGTGGGCATCGCCAATGCCGCCAACGTCCACGCCCAGCAGCTTCAGCTTGGCGCTCATGTCGGCGCCCTGGAAGGCATTTTCACGGCCCAGCAGATGATCGGCCGTGACCTGCGCCATTTTATAGCCCGGCGCCACCAGGCCGAAGGTGCGCTCACGCCAGGAGGCGCACTCGCCAATAGCGTAAACGTCCGGATCGGAGGTTTGGCAATTGTCGTTAATCACGATGCCGCCACGGCGGGCGGTAGCCAGACCACACTGGTGAGCCAGCTTGTCCTGAGCGCGGATGCCGGTGGAAAATACGATAAAGTCCACTTCCAGCTCGGTGCCGTCGGCAAACTGCATGGTTTTGCGCGCCTGTTCCCCACCGTTGACGATCTCTTTCGTGTTTTTACCGGTATGCACTTTGACGCCCATGCGTTCGATCTTGCGGCGCAACTGATCGCCGCCCATAGGATCGAGCTGTTCGGCCATCAGCATTGGGGCGAATTCAATGACGTGGGTTTCGACGCCCAGGCTTTTCAGCGCCCCGGCGGCTTCCAGCCCCAGCAGGCCGCCGCCAACCACCGCACCGCGTTTGCTGCGGCGTGCGCAGGCTTCGATGGCGTTCAGATCTTCAATGGTGCGGTAGACGAAGCAATCCTGGCTTTCCGAGCCTTTAATCGGCGGGATCCACGGGTAGGAGCCGGTGGCCATAATCAGCTTGTCGTAGTAAAGGGTGCGGCCGGTATTGGAGTGAATGACCTTCTCACTGCGGTTGACGGTAATGGCACGCTCGCCAACCAATACCTTCACCCCCTGTTTTTCGTAAAAGCCTTCGCGTACCAGCGAAAGTTCTTCGGCAGTATGGTGGGCGAAATAAGAAGACAGGTGCACGCGGTCATAGGCGATGCGCGGTTCTTCACAAAACACGGTGATCTCAAACTGGTCTTTGTCCGCTTTTTCCAGCAGATCTTCGATAAACCGGTGGCCGACCATGCCATTCCCGATGACAGCAAGTTTGACTCTGCTCATTATTGCCTCAAAATTCTGATTTCCTAGGCTTACCTTATGCCTCCCCACAGGCAATTTATTGATGCAAATCAAGTGCACCTTCATATACCTCTAATGTGGTATATGGATGATTTTTCTAGATATTTGATAAGTTGCGGTTTTTATTCACCTTTAGCTGAAACGAGCCAGTTGCTGCGAACCTTACCCCTTCGGGAGTAGCGGAGGGAGTAATAAACTTTTTGCGGCTTTGTCAGCCGGATCCTCTGCCAGTATGATGAATAAAACGAGCCGTAACAGCAGAGGTGAAGGGTGGCCCAGAGTCCATTGAAGTTTATCGACAACCTGCGTTTGAGCGGGCATGAAGGGTTGTGGCAACTGGCCATTGAACAGGGGCGCATTGCCCATCTGGTGCCGCAGCCTGAGGGGCAGGAATGGCGCAGCGACGTGCTTGATGCGCAAGGTGGGCTGGCGCTGCCGGCGTTTGTCGAGCCGCATATCCATTTGGACACCACTCAGACCGCCGGACAGCCGGCCTGGAACCAGTCCGGCACCCTGTTTGAAGGCATTGAGCGCTGGGCGGAGCGCAAGGCATTGCTGACCCACGAGGACGTCAAACAACGCGCCTGGCAGACGCTGAAATGGCAGATCGCCAACGGCGTGCAGTACGTGCGTACCCATGTTGACGTCTCCGATCCGACCCTGACCGCACTGCGCGCCATGCTGGAGGTGAAGCAGGAGGTTGCGCCCTGGGTGACGCTGCAAATCGTCGCTTTCCCGCAGGAAGGCATTATGTCCTATCCCAACGGCGAGGCATTGCTGGAAGAGGCGCTGCGGCTGGGGGCCGACGTGGTGGGGGCCATTCCGCACTTCGAGTTCACGCGCGAATACGGCGTAGAATCGCTGCACAAGGCCTTTGCGCTGGCGCAAAAATACGATCGGCTGGTGGACGTACACTGCGATGAGATTGACGATGAGCAGTCGCGCTTTGTCGAAACCGTGGCGGCGCTGGCGCTGAAGCTGAATATGGGCGCCAGGGTGACCGCCAGCCATACCACCGCGATGCACTCCTATAACGGCGCTTACACGTCGCGGCTGTTCCGCCTGTTGAAAATGTCCGGCATCAACTTTGTCGCTAACCCGCTGGTCAATATTCACCTGCAGGGGCGCTTCGACAGCTACCCGAAACGGCGCGGCATCACGCGGGTGAAAGAAATGCTGGAAGCGGAGATTAACGTCTGCTTTGGCCACGACGATGTCTTCGATCCCTGGTATCCGCTGGGGACCGCCAATATGCTGCAAGTCCTGCACATGGGGCTGCACGTCTGCCAACTGATGGGATACGGCCAGATTGACGACGGGCTGAAACTGATCACCAGCCACAGCGCGCGCACCCTGCACCTGACCGATTATGGCCTGGCGGCGGGCAACAGCGCCAACCTGGTGATCCTGCCGGCGGAAAGCGGCTTTGACGCGGTGCGCCGTCAGACTCCGGTGCGCTATTCGATTCGTCAGGGGACGGTGATTGCCGAGACCCGGCCGGCGGAAACCACGCTGTATCTGGCACAGGATGAGAAGGTGGATTTCCGGCGCTAAGGCGTGGGCGACAACCATAAAAAAAGGCGCCTGAGGCGCCTTTTTGATGTCACTGACGGCAGATTAGTGCGTCACGTGACCGTGGCTGCGGTGCTTGGTAACGAAACCGAGCAGCAGACACATGACGAACACCGCCAGGTACAGGCCGTTGGCGGTGGTCAGCGCAGCGTGTGCGCCGCCTTTAGCCACGATCGGGCCGGTGACCACGAAGGTCAGCATGGTGCCGATGGTGCCGCAGGTCAGGATGAAGTTAACCAGTTTCGGTGAGGATACCTTGGTTTGCAGCGAGCCCAGGGTGATCAGCGTGGTGTAGATCGCGCTGGAAACGAAGCCCAAAGCCATAATGTAGTAGCCCAGGTGTTCCGGATTGTCGGTGCTGACGAACAGGTACATTGCGCCGGTCGCCAGAGCGGCCAGAACGGTGACGATACGTTGCAAGTCAAAGAAGCGCAGGATAAAGCTGAACACCCACATGCCAACCATGTACGAGGTCCAGAAATCGCTTACCAGCTTACCGGCCTGGCCGATGTCCATCCCGAAGGACTTGGTGGCGTATTCCGGCACCCATTGGATAAAGCCCAACTGACCGAGGATATAGCACAGAGCGGCGATCGACAGGAACAGCACGCCGACACCCCATTTCTCTTTCGCTACCGGCTGGCCGGCATTGGCGCCTTTGTTGCCCAGCACCGGGAACTCGGAGAACAGGGTCAGCACAAAGATG
The DNA here is from genome assembly GCF_052686505.1 of Serratia sp. TSA_198.1. NCBI lineage: Bacteria > Pseudomonadati > Pseudomonadota > Gammaproteobacteria > Enterobacterales > Yersiniaceae > Serratia > Serratia sp. TSA_198.1. The sequence continues at coordinate 34,766 of NZ_JBQZFP010000007.1, read as the reverse complement.
CCCACGTACAGCAGGCCGATGCAGGCATACACCCAGTACCAGCCGATATGACGCGCCAGCAGCATCGCGGCGACAATCGGGAAGATCATCCCGGCCATGCTGAAGAACGAGTCAGTGAACAGCAGGCGCGAACCGCGCTGGCGGCCGGCGTACATATGGGTGATCAGGAAGGTGCCTATCGACATGGTGATGCCGCTGACCACGCCAAGGATAAACATGCACAGGGAGAACATCGTCAGGCTCTTGGTCACCATCAGCCCGGCGACAGCCAGTACCATCAGGATAAAGCCAAACATCAGTTGACGCTTCAGCGGAATGATTTCCATCAACCAGGCGTTGAGGAAGATCGAAATCAAGATGCCGGCATTAAGGAAAGTAAAGGTGTTGCTCATGCTGGAAACCGGCAGATTAAAGTACTCTGCAATGTTCCCCATCACCATCCCTGTGACGATAACTAAAGCGCCGGTCAGCGCGTAAGAAAAATAGCTGATCCAGGTAAGCCGTAGACGGTTGCTGTCATTCATTATATAGGCCTGATTATGTCTGTTAGGATTATATCCGTCGCCTTTCAAACCGCAGTTGGGTGCCCAGCTGCAATTTGAAATTCATGGGGTATAACACTGGGTTAAGGCCGCTGGCTTTTCCTTGTAAAAGCAGAAAAGTCCCGATCAGGCCACCAGGGAGCGGATCCTAGCACAGACAACGGGAGTTTTTGTGATGGTTGTCGATTTTTTGATGCAATCAATGAAAGGTCGTGAAATTTTTTTGTGATCTATTTGCTTATCGTCACAATCGAGTCGCGGCTGACGATCGTCGGCGCGAAGCTGATGTGCGGGGTGGTCGGATCAATCAGCAGCCGCGTGGCGTATTGCGCCATCTCGGTAATCGGGAAATGTACGCTGGTCAGCGCCGGTCGCACGAAGGGCGCGCGTTCGCCGCTGTCGTAGCAGATCAACGAGATATCCTGCGGTACTCGCAAGCGGTGCTCGTTGAGCGCCAGCAGCGCGCCGATGGCCATTTCTTCGTTACAGCAGTAAATGGCGGTGGGCAGGGTTTCCAGTTGCAGCAGTCGGTCGGCACAACGGTAGCCGCTTTCCAGGTCGTAAACCCCTTCCACGCAGGCCAGCGGCTTGATATGCGCAGCCTGCATCGCCTGTTCGAAACCCTGCAGCCGCAGCCGGCTGGAAATCCGCTCGCTTGGGCCGCTGATGCAGGCGATACGCCGGTGACCGGCCTCGATCAACTGTTGCGTTGCCATGCGGCTGGCGAGCGGGTGATCAAAGGTGACGCAGCGGTCTTCCAGACCGGGCACCAGGCGATCGAGCAGCACAAAGCTGCGTTGCTCCGCCGCCAGTTGGCGCAGTTGGTCGTCGCTGAGGAAACGCACGTGCAGGATCACCCCGTCACAGCGCAGGTTGAACAGCCGCTGGATTGCCCGCCATTCGTTTTCCGCACTGCTGCGGCCTTGGGTCACCAGCAGCTGTTTACCCTGGGATTCGGCTTCGGTTTGCACAAAATCCATCAGCGCGCCGAAGAAACCGCCGCGATACGAGGTGGTGACCAGGCCCAGCGTATTGCTGTGGCTGGAGGCCAGCGCGCGGGCGGCGGGGTTGGGGGTATAACCGAGCTGGGCTACCGCCCGTTCAACCTTCTCGCGGGTCGGGGCTTTAACGTTGGTATCGCCATTCACTACGCGTGACACGGTGGCGCGAGACACGCCCGCCAATGCTGCGACATCTTCCAGTGTCACCATCATCCGACTCCTGATTACGGCTAAAACCGGGTTCGGCGAACCGAACCCCTGCATAGTAGGTATAACAATGTATCAGCAACCACGTCCCGCCAGGCGGTTATTTAAACTGCGGCAGATAAGGCGCATTCACCGCCAGCACTTCTTCCAGCAGCGGCTGCGCCACGTTGGCATTGGCCACCAGCGGATTGGTGACCAGCGCCAGCAGCCCGCTGCGACGATCGCCATGCACTGCGGCTTCGATGGTCAGACGCTCGTAGGCCTTCACCTGCTGGGTCAGCGCGTGCATGGAATCCGGCAGCGTGCCGAAGGTCAGCGGGTGCGCGCCCTGCGCATCGACGATGCAGTTGGTTTCTATCACGGCATCGTCCGGTAGGCCGCGAATGGCGCCCCGGTTTGCGGTATTGACGACTAATTGCGTACCGAGATTATTATGGATCGCACGAATTAGCTCCAGCGCCACTTCCGAATAGTATGATCCACCGCGAAAACTCAGCTGTTCAGGCTTGCTGTCGAGCTGAGGATCGGCATACAGCTCAAACAGTTCTTTCTCCACCTTCATCACTTGCTCGGCACGGGTGCCGCGCTTGGCTGCCGCAGCCACTTCTTCGGCCAGCATCTCTTTGGTCTGGTAGAAATAACGATGATACGGGCAGGGGATGGCACCTACGGCGCGCAGGAAGTCCGGCTGCCACGGCTCTTCCTTGATGTTGTTCATGGTCAGCGCCGCGCCGTCGCACAGCATGTCGATCACCTTGTCGGTCACGTCATGGCCGTTTTGCAGCACCTGATGCACCCACACCATGTGGTTCAACCCGGCGAACTGCAACTGCACGTCTTCATAGGCGCTTTTTAACATAGTGGCGATCATGTGGTGCATACTGATCGGCACGTTGCACAGGCCGATGATTTTCGCTTTGGTGTAGCGAGAGACCGCTTCGGTGACGATGCCGGCCGGGTTGGTGAAGTTAATGATCCAGGCGTCCGGCGCCAGCTTTTCCACTCTGCGCGCAATATCCAGCATGACCGGGATGGTGCGCAGCGCTTTGGCGAAGCCGCCCACGCCGGTCGTTTCCTGGCCGATCAAATCGTATTTCAGGCCGAGACGCTCGTCGGCGGCGCGTGCCGGCAACTGGCCGACGCGGAACTGGGTCAGGACGAAGTGGGCACCGCGAATGGCGTCATCCAGCTCGAAATGCACGCTGACTTTCACCTGCTCCAGCCCATTGCGCGCCAGCATGCGCCGGGTCAGCGCGGCGATGATCTCTACCTTTTCGCGGCCCGGTTCAACGTCCACCAGCGCCAATTCGGTCACCGGCAGTTCTTCGATGCGCTGGATTAGTCCATCGACCAACTCTGGCGTGTAGCTGCTGCCGCCGCCGATAACGGCGATTTTCAACGAATTCATGCGCGAGTCTCCAACAGTGCCTGACGGCGGTAAAGTTCAATCATGTCGTCTGCCAGATCCTGGATCACCATGGCGTTCATCAGGTGGTCCTGCGCATGAACGGTAATCAGGTTGATGGTCAGTTTGCCGCAGCCTTCATCCAGGCCGATCAACTGGGTCTGGATAAGGTGCGCCTTTTTCACCGACTGTTTCGATTCGGCCATGTGTTTGGCTGACGCAGTAAAGTCCCCGGCACGCGCCTGTTGCAGCGCCATCAGGGCACTGCTGCGGGCACCACCGGAGAACACCAGCAGTTCCATGATGGTGCTTTCAAAATCGGGGCTGATTTCAGTCATCAATTCACTCACGTTATTTCTCCTGTTATCGCGCGACAGCGGTGCCGGCGGGCATGCGTTAATCTCGGTCTCTCAAAAAAATGAGAGCGCTCTCATTTGTGTAGAGTAACGGGAATCGAGAACTAAACCGGGAGTTGCGTCGCAAAAAGCGACGAAGGTGTGAAAAGGGCAAAAAATGCGTGATGCAGTTGGCAAAAGGGGCCGCGGCGATCATACTTTCGGCAGTAAAAACGGCGACCGGCCAAGATATGCCCCTTCAATTGCGTAAATATAGGTAAATGGCTGGCACTCGCAGGTACAGCTCTTTAGAATCAAAGCGCTTTTCCGTTGTTTGTCTCTCAGAGAAAGGACCCGTTAATGTTCAAACGTACTTTAGTGACCTTCGTTGCGCTGTGTTCCCTGACAGCAATGACACCCGCAGCGTTTGCCGCCGGTGAAACTCATGTCATGCTGACCACCTCGGCAGGGAATATCGAATTGGCGCTCGACAGTCAGAAGGCTCCGGTTTCCGCCAAGAACTTCGTCGACTACGTGAACAGCGGCTATTACAACAACACCATTTTCCACCGCGTGATCCCGGGCTTTATGGTTCAGGGCGGCGGTTTTACTGCGGATATGCAGCAAAAAACCACTAACGCGCCAATCAAGAACGAAGCCGATAACGGTCTGCGCAACCTGCGCGGCACCATCTCGATGGCGCGTACCGCCGATAAAGACAGCGCCACCAGCCAGTTCTTCCTGAACGTGGCGGATAACGCCTTCCTGGATCACGGCCAGCGCGACTTCGGTTACGCGGTGTTCGGCAAAGTGGTGAAAGGCATGGACGTGGTGGACAAAATTTCCCAGGCGCCGACCGGCAATGTTGGCCCGTACCAGAATGTCCCGAGCAAGCCTATCGTCATTTTGTCAGCCAAAGTGCTGCCATAAATTTTCTGTGCCGATCCCGTAGGGGTCGGCCGTTCCTTCCTTCCGAAGCTTTGCCTGCATCACTGTTTTCTTCCCCGCCGCATGTTTTAATAGCCCGCTTATAATCAGACCGGAAACCCGGCGTTGTGCCTTTGTTTTCTCTCGGAATGAGCGGCTGCCATGTTTGAATTTAACCAGGTTCTGCTGTTGTTGCAGCAGATGTGCGTTTATCTTGTCATTGCTTATTTACTGAGCAAAACTCCGCTATTCATTCCTCTGACGCAGGTGACCATCCGGTTGCCGCATAAGCTGTTGTGCTACCTCATCTTCTCGGTGTTCTGCATCATGGGCACCTATTTCGGCTTGCACGTCGAAGGCTCGATAGCCAATACCCGCGCCATCGGCGCCGTACTGGGGGGCCTGCTGGGCGGGCCTTCGGTCGGTTTTCTGGTGGGGCTGACCGGTGGCCTGCACCGTTACACGCTGGGCGGCATGACCGACATCGCTTGTGCGGTATCCACGGTGGCGGAAGGGCTGGTAGGCGGGCTGGTGCACAGCATCGCCATGCGCCGCAGGCGTATCGACCTGCTGTTTAATCCCTTGTTTGTCGCCGGCGTGGCGTTGGTCACCGAAGTGCTGCAGATGGCGATCATTTTGGCGATTGCACGGCCGTTCGACGAGGCGCTGCGGCTGGTCGAACACATTGCCTTGCCGATGTTGATCGCCAATACCCTGGGAGCGGCGATGTTCATGCAAATCCTGCTGGATCGGCGGGCGATGTTCGAGAAATACACCAGCGCGTTTTCCGCCAAGGCGCTGAAGATCGCCGAACGTACCGAGGGCATCTTGCGGCAGGGGTTCGATCAGGAAAACAGCATGAAGGTGGCGCGGGTGATCTATCAGGAGTTGGGCATCGGCGCGGTGGCGATAACCGATCGCGAGAAGCTGCTGGCGTTTATCGGCATTGGCGATGACCACCATCTGCCGGGCACGCCAATCTCATCGGGGCATTCGCACCGCGCTATCGACAACAACGAAGTGGTGTACGCCGACGGTAACGAGCTTTCCTACTGCTGCTCGATCAACCCCAACTGCAAGCTGGGCTCGACGCTGGTGATCCCGCTGCGCGGCGAGAATCAGCGGGTGATCGGCACCATCAAGCTGTACGAACCGAAAAGCCGGTTGTTCAGCACCATCAATCGCACGCTGGGCGAGGGTATCGCCAGTCTGTTGTCCGCGCAGATTATGGCCGGGCAGTATGAGCGTCATAAACAGCTGCTGGCGCAGTCCGAAATCAAACTGCTGCATGCGCAGGTTAACCCGCACTTCCTGTTTAACGCCCTGAATACGCTGGTGGCGGTGATCCGCCGTGATGGCGACCGGGCCTGTGAGCTGGTGCAGTACCTTTCGACCTTTTTCCGCAAAAACCTGAAACGTTCGGATGACGAGGTCAGCCTGGCTGACGAGCTGGAACATGTGAACGCCTACCTGCAAATTGAGCAGGCGCGTTTTGCCGATCGGCTGGAGATCGCGGTTTCGCTGCCGGCAGAACTGTTGGCGGTGCGGTTGCCGGCCTTTTCGCTGCAACCGATCGTCGAGAACGCCATCAAGCACGGTACTTCGCAACTGTTGGGCGTGGGGCGGATTGATATCGGTGCACGGCTTGAGGGCGAGTGTCTGTTGCTGCAAGTGACCGATAACGCCGGCTTGTTCCAGCCGCAGCCGAACAACAGCGGGCTGGGGATGAACCTGGTGGATAAGCGCATTCGCGTACGCTACGGCGAGGGCTATGGCGTGCAGGTGGCCTGCGAACCGCAAACATTTACCCGCATTACGCTCAACGTGCCGCTGGCGAGGGCTGCCTGATGTTAAACGTACTGATTGTCGATGATGAACCTTCCGCACGCGATAACCTGCGGCATTTACTGGAGGCGGAAGAGGGTATCTGCATTGTCGGCGAATGCGCCAACGCGATAGAAGCCATCAGCGGGATCCACCGCCTGCAGCCGGACGTGGTGTTCCTGGATATTCAGATGCCGCGCATTACCGGGCTGGAGATGGTGGGTATGCTCGATCCCAACCGCATGCCGCATATCGTGTTCCTGACCGCCTACGACGAGTACGCGGTGCGGGCCTTTGAAGAACACGCGTTTGATTATCTGCTGAAACCGGCGGAGCCGAAGCGGTTGAGCAAAACGCTGCAGCGCCTGCAGCAGCACCGTGGGCAGCAGAATATCGCCGCACTGGATGAGAGCGCCGGCTATCTGAAATACATCCCCTGCACCGGCCACAGCCGCATTTACCTGCTGCGTTTTGACGAGGTGGTGGCTGTCCGTTCGCGGTTGAGCGGGGTGTTCGTGGTGCGTAATGACGGCATGGAGTGTTTCACCGAACTGACGTTGCGGACGCTGGAGCTTCGCACGCCGCTGGTACGCTGCCACCGCCAGTATTTGGTCAACCTGGAGCAAGTGCGCGAAATTCGCTTCGAGGACAGCGGCGCGGCGGAGATGATCATGCCGGCCGGTGAACCGGTGCCTGTCAGCCGCCGCTACCTGAAAGCACTGAAGGAAGAGCTGGGACTGCGGGGATGATTAATTGGCGGGCCACTGACGGCGGGCATGCACTACGGCCAGCATAATGATTAACCCGTTGATTAATTCATAAACCAGGAAATAGGAATGATGAATAACCATTTCACGTGTACCGGGTACTCGGCCTGGTTTTCCACTGGACGGGTTTTGTGAGAGTCGTGTCGCAGCTGCTGAAATCAAGCTATCAATTTCTATCGATGCGGCCGGATTCTTTGTTTCCAGGTAGTCATAAATTGCCATACGATCGGCAATCGCGGGTTCCGTCCACTTGAGCGTCACGATATTTCCTTATCGCATTACCTTGTCAGTTTTGACCTGCGCTCAGCGAAGTAGGCCTCAACGGCTTCATTATCAGTGATTTTTCCTTCATTAAGCGCTTTACGGCTTAAGTCCACTTTTTCCTGTAGCCACTGCTCATACTCTTTCTGATGAGTTTGCCGACTGACAAAATCACGCATGAAATCGCGCAACAACTGAGATGCGGTGCGATCGGCTGCTTTGGCAGCGCTGGCAAAGGCGATTTTTAATTCCTCATCCACTCGGATAACCACGGTAGATTCAGACATGATAATGACCTCGTATATACAACGTAAACCTTACTATATCACCGGTGGCTTATTGTTCAAGCAGGCAGAAACTGCTAGTACGAGGATCGGCGGAATCTGAAATTATTGGCTTTGCGGGCGTCTTGATGACGCCCTTTTTGTTTGTCCTTGACGGGGTTACGCCGCGCTTATAGCTTTATTGACATCAACAGGCGCTTTTCGCGCCGGGCCAGCGTCAAAGGAAAAGAAAATGAGTGAAGCACGGATTATCGCCAAAGCGATGAAAGACGGGAAACCGGTGCAGGATCTGGCGATCCTGCCCGCTTTGGCGAACCGCCATGGCCTGATTACCGGCGCGACCGGGACAGGTAAAACCGTGACGCTGCAAAGAATGGCCGAGCAGTTTTCGCGCATCGGCGTCCCGGTGTTCTTGTCGGACGTGAAGGGCGATCTGTCGGGGATTGGCGCGGAAGGCGTGCCCTCCGAGAAGCTGCAAGCGCGCCTGTCGGCGATTGGGGTTAGCGACTGGCAGCCGCAGGCCTGCACCCTCATTCCCTGGGACATCTACGGCGAGAAGGGCCACCCGATCCGCGCTACCGTTTCCGATCTGGGGCCGCTGCTGTTAGGGCGCTTGCTGGATCTGAACGATGTGCAAAGCGGCGTGCTGCAACTGGTATTCAAAATCGCCGACGACAATGCGCTGTTGTTGCTGGACATGAAAGACCTGCGTGCCATGGTGCAATACGTGGGCGACAACGCCAAACAGTTCCAGACCCAGTACGGCAATATCTCTTCCGCCTCGGTCGGCGCTATCCAGCGCGGCCTGCTGACGCTGGAGGAGCAGGGCGCCAATCAGTTCTTCGGCGAGCCGATGCTGGACATCAACGACCTGATGAAAACCGACGCCAACGGCCACGGCATCATTAACCTGTTGGCGGCGGACAAGCTGATCAATCAGCCGAAGCTGTATTCGGTGTTCCTGCTGTGGTTACTGGCCGAATTGTTCGAACACCTGCCTGAAGTGGGCGACCCGGAACAGCCGAAACTGGTGTTCTTCTTCGACGAAGCGCACCTGCTGTTCAATGACGCGCCGGCGGCGCTGCTGACCAAAATCGAGCAGGTGGTGCGCCTGATCCGCTCCAAAGGCGTCGGCATCTATTTTGTCACCCAAAACCCGTTGGATATCCCGGACAGCGTGCTTGGTCAGTTGGGCAACCGCGTGCAACATGCCCTGCGCGCCTTTACTCCTCGCGATCAGAAGGCGGTGAAAGCCGCAGCGCAAACCCTACGCGCCAACCCGGCTTTCGATGCGGAAACGGCGATCACCGAACTGGGCGTGGGCGAGGCGCTGGTGTCATTCCTCGACGAGAAAGGGCGCCCTAACGTGGTGGAGCGTGCGATGGTGATCGCGCCGGAGTCCAAAATGGGCATGCTGGGGGCTGAAGGGTTAAACAGCGCAATTAACAAGTCACCGCTGTATGGCCGCTACGAGGATATGGTCGATCGTGAATCGGCTTATGAGAAACTGTCGTCGGAAGGGTTCGCCACCGTCGGCAGCCCACAGCCGGGCCAGCCGGCGCAACAACCGCAGGCGCAGCAGCAGGCGGGCGGCGGCCTGATGGGCGGCCTGAACGAAATTCTGTTCGGATCCACCGGCCCACGCGGCGGCAAGCGCGACGGTATCGTCCAGACCGCCGCCAAGAGCATGGCGCGCGATCTCGGCCGCCAGATCCTGCGCGGCGTGCTGGGCTCGATCATGGGCGGCCGGAAAAAGTAAGCGGAAATTATCGATAGCGGCAGTATTGCAGGGGCGTTGTATACTGCGCCCGTGTAAATCGGGGCGAGATATTTGCCCCCTACGATGATGTCCGTTGGAAACACTATGCTGCTGTTGATCGATAACTACGACTCTTTTACCTATAACCTTTACCAGTACTTCTGCGAATTAGGCGCCGAGGTGCTGGTAAAGCGCAACGACGAGCTGCAACTGGCCGATATCGAACGGCTGGCGCCGCAGCATTTGGTGATCTCCCCTGGCCCCTGTACCCCGAACGAAGCCGGCATCTCGCTGGCCGCGATCCGTCATTTTGCCGGTAAATTGCCGATCCTCGGCGTTTGCCTGGGGCATCAGGCGCTGGGCCAGGCGTTTGGTGCAAAGGTGGTGCGCGCCCGTGAGGTGATGCACGGTAAAACCTCAGCGATCCGCCACCTCGACAGCGGCGTATTTCGCGGGCTGAACAACCCGTTGACCGTTACCCGCTACCACTCGCTGGTGCTGGAGGCCGCCACGCTGCCGGCCTGCTTTGAAGTCACCGCCTGGAGCGAGCGCGACGGCGTTCGTGATGAAATCATGGGTATCCGCCACCATCAGTTGGCGCTGGAAGGGGTGCAGTTCCATCCGGAGAGCATCCTCAGCGAGCAGGGTCACCAACTGCTGGATAATTTCCTTAAAAGTTAATCAGTTAGTTTTTTTTTGCCGCCGAAGACGATTTGCGTTTGCCCTTTATTGGTTTTTTATGCATATTTTGTGATTATATTTTCACTTAATGGCAGTGGAAATACCGAATCACTTTTAGGGCGGACCCCATAATGACCGAAAAATACCCAGTAAGCCGCAGCACTTTTGATCAGGTTATCTTGCCTGTTTATGCACCTGCCCAGTTTGTCCCGGTGAAGGGCAAAGGCAGCCGCGTGTGGGACCAGCAGGGGAAAGAGTACATCGATTTCTCCGGCGGCATTGCGGTCACGGCGTTAGGGCACTGCCATCCAGCCTTGGTTGAGGCGCTGAAGCAGCAGGGCGAAACCTTGTGGCATACCAGCAACGTCTTCACCAACGAACCGGCGCTGCGGCTGGCCGGCAAACTGATTGATGCCACCTTCGCCGATCGGGTGTTTTTCGCCAACTCAGGCGCGGAAGCCAATGAAGCGGCCTTCAAGCTGGCGCGTCACTACGCCATTAGCCGCCACAGTCCGTATAAAACCAAAATCATCGCATTTTATAACGCCTTTCACGGTCGTACGCTGTTCACCGTTTCGGTGGGCGGGCAGGCCAAATATTCTGATGGTTTTGGCCCAAAACCGGCGGATATCGTGCACGTGCCGTTCAACGATCTGGCGGCGGTAAAAGCGGTGATGGACGATCACACCTGTGCGGTGGTGATGGAGCCGATCCAGGGCGAAGGCGGGATCACCCCGGTGGACGCCGAATTCCTCAAAGGCGTGCGCGAATTGTGCGATAAACACCAGGCGCTGCTGGTGTTCGATGAAGTGCAAAGCGGCATGGGGCGCAGCGGCAAACTGTTCGCCTATATGCATTATGGCGTGACACCGGATATTCTCACCACCGCCAAAGCGCTGGGCGGCGGTTTCCCGGTCAGCGCCATGTTGACCACCGAAGAGATTGCCTCGGTGATGCAGGTGGGTACCCATGGCACCACTTACGGCGGTAATCCGCTGGCCTGTGCGGTGGCGGAAGCGGCGCTGGACGTGATCAATACCCCGGAAGTGCTGAATGGTATCGAACAACGTCATCATCTGTACGTGCAGGCACTGCGGAAAATTGGCGAGAAATACGGTATTTTCAGCGACATTCGCGGCATGGGCTTGCTGATTGGCGCAGAGCTGACTCCGCCGTATCACGGCAAGGCGCGCGATTTCCTCACCGCCGCCGCTGCGCGCGGGCTGATGATCCTCAACGCCGGCCCTAATGTGATCCGCTTTGCGCCTTCTCTGGTTGTGGATCTGAAAGACATCGACGATGGCATGGCATTGTTTGAGCTGGCGGTGCAGGACGTGATTAACGCGTAATCTTATCTCGGAATGACAAGGGGCGCCGCAGGGCGCCCTTATTGATCGCGCAGTTTACGTTTCAGCCAGATGCCGTGATGCGGGCGCTGGCGCCAGGCCAGCGACGAAATGGTGTGCATGACGCTCAGGTGGGAGAGAATGCGGCGCAGGTGGCGCTCCATTTCGGTAACCGGCATTTCCGGGTGCAAATCCGGTGGCTGCATGATGCTGTTGCCGCTGCTCGGCCCGTCGTACTCCAGCCGCTGCTGGCAGCTTTGCAGCGCTATCTCGCAGGTTTGCAGATACTCCTGCGCCAGCTTGGGCGTCAGCATATAGTGCTCGCGTGCCAGAATGGTCATCGCGTTCAGGTGTTCGACAATAAACTGACTGTGCGTTACCCACAGGCGCATATCCGCCAGATAGCTGGATTCAAACCCCGGCTCCTGCATTGCCTGATTCAATGAGGTGAACAGCGCGTTGTGCGCCTGGTTCACCTGCATGCGAGCATAGGCCAGCGCGCTGGGATCGGGTTCCTGCTCTTCCAGCAGCAGGCGCAGTGCCTGTTGATCTTTCTCCAGCGCCTGATGGGCGTTCTTGCGCAGCAGGCCGCTTTGCCACTGTGGCCACAGCCAGATGGTGCCGCCGAACACCAACACGCAGCCGATCAGGGTGTCGATAAGGCGGGGGATCAGGAAATGTGTGCCGTTCAGCGCCAGCAGTTGCAGGGTATAGACCGCCGTCACCGTAAAGCCAATCACCGCCAGCCCGTAGTTTTTACGCGAAACCAGATAGGCCGCCAGCGTAATGACCAGCATCACGCTCAGGGTCGCGCCCTCGGGCATTTGCAACTGTAGCAGCCCGGCAGCGATCACCAGCCCGGCCAACGTGCCGAGCGCACGGTGCTGGATGCGAACCCGGGTGGCATTGTAGCCGTTCTGGCTCACCAGCATGACGGTCAGCAGGATCCAGTAAGGTTTTGGCAGATTGAAAACCATCCCCAGGCTGCTGCCCGCCGCCAGCATTACCCCCAGCCGTGCCGCATTGCGCAGGGCGTTGGATTTAAACGACAGGTAGCTGAACAGCGCCGGCCAGAACGGCAGGCGGTTTTGATTGGCCATCAGGTCGCGACGGTATAACGGATGCTGGGTGCGCAGCAGGCGAGCGATGCGGCTGAAGTGGTAGTAACAGAACTGACCCACCGGATTGTCGGGGTGCTGTGCGGCCACTTTTTCCAATGCTGCCAGCTCGTTGGTCATACTGAAGCGCTGGGAGTATTGATGATAGAGAATATCGTGCGCCACCGTGCGCAGCCGGCCGGCAATCACCTGCGCATTGCGGCGGATAATCGCCTCGGCCTGGCTCTGCTCCACCAGTTTTTGCACTTCTTCCGGCAGGTGCAGGCTGACGGTAATGTGTTCTTGTAAATCCAGCGCGACCTGAAAGGTTCGCTGCAGGCGTTTTTGCTCGAGATTATTGGCGTGCGGCAAAAAGTTGAGCTGCTGATACAGCAGGCTGATCAGGTCCATCACTTTTTGCTGGCGCACCAGCAGTGGCGGTAACGCGGTTTGCGGATCGGTATGTTGGGTTAACAGGGAATACTTGGCTTCGAAGTAGTCCGCCAGTTCCAGATAAAGCTGGCTCAACGATTCGCGCATCGGCTGTTCTTTCCACAGCTTGAACCAGAACCAGGTGAACAGGCCGTACCAGGCGGTACCCACCACATACAGTAAGGGGGCGTACCACAGCGGCACCGTGCCGGCCATGCTGAGAGAAAAGATGGCGGCGATCAACGCGGCGGGGAGCAGGCGGGCATGTAACGGGCTGATCTCGCCGCTGACGCCGAGCAGCAGAGCCAGGCCGAGCATCAACGCCGGCAGCGGCAATTGCCACAGCAACGCCTGCTGCAGCAACAGGCTGCTGAGTGCAAACAGTGAGCCGCCGACGATCAGGCGTTTGAAAAAACGTTTGTGGGGCGTGTCCAGCCCGGCGATGTTACAGCAGGCGGGAACCAGGGAAAACAGCAGGCCGAGTTGCAGGTGGCCGATCAGCAGGCCAAAGAGCACCGGCAGACACAGCACCAGCGTTTGCCGCAGTGCGTAATTGACTTCCGGGTGGTAAATCAGTCGACGCCACATGATCGGTCGGGGCATAAAAAAACGGCGCGAATCATCGCGCCGTTTTTTCAGTGATTAACGTGTGCCGTAAACGACAATGGTTTTGCCGTGGGCGGAGATCAGGTTTTGATCCTCCAGCATTTTCAGAATGCGGCCGACGGTTTCACGTGAACAACCGACGATCTGACCAATTTCCTGGCGGGTGATTTTGATCTGCATGCCGTCTGGGTGGGTCATGGCATCGGGTTGTTTCGCCAGGTTCAGCAGCGTTTGCGCGATGCGACCGGTAACGTCCAGGAAGGCGAGGTTACCCACTTTCTCTGAGGTCACTTGCAGGCGGCTTGCCATCTGCGCTGACAGGCGCATCAGGATGTCCGGGTTGACCTGAATCAGTTGGCGGAATTTCTTGTAAGAAATCTCAGCCACTTCACAGGCGGTTTTCGCCCTGACCCAGGCGCTACGCTCCTGGCCTTCTTCAAATAATCCAAGCTCGCCGATGAAATCCCCCTGGTTAAGGTAGGACAAGATCATCTCTTTACCTTCTTCATCTTTAATCAGCACCGCGACGGAGCCTTTTACGATGTAGTAAAGCGTTTCGGCTTTTTCACCTTGGTGAATCAGCGTACTTTTGGATGGATATTTGTGGATATGGCAATGAGACAGGAACCATTCGAGTGTAGGGTCTGTTTGCGGTTTGCCGAGAACCATTCGCTGTTATCCTCTGTTGTTATCGCTGCCTTGTGTCACAGGGGTCAGAGTTCCCTGTAAAACGTGCTGTCGCCGTTGTTTTAAGGGTGGCTGGCAGCAGGTTTTGAGGCGTGTCATAAATATACGCTGTCGCTCTAGCATATTAACTTGCCGGGAGAGCTGCAAGCTACATTCTATTAACATACCGGTAAAGGAGCCTTTCTCTGGGAGTTTCCCTGAAATCAGTGTCCCGGAAAGATTTATTGCGGCTCTGTTTGTAGCACAGAGTGAGGCGGGTGTCTCGTGTTGTCTTGCTTGCGCATGACCAGCATCAGGTTCCGTTGCCAGTTTCTATGCGAAAGCGTACTCTGATTTTAAGAAATTAATCGGAGTGACCAATATGCAGGCAAGAGTTAAGTGGGTGGAAGGGTTGACGTTTCTGGGGGAATCCGCGTCTGGCCATCAGGTGTTGATGGACGGCAACGCCGGCGATAAAGCCCCCAGCCCGATGGAAATGGTGCTGATGTCGGTGGGGGGATGCAGCGCTATCGACGTGGTGTCGATCCTGAAAAAAGGGCGTAATGACGTGCGTGATTGCGAGGTGAAATTGACCTCCGAACGGCGTGAAGAAGTGCCGCGCGTCTTTACCCATATCAACCTGCATTTTATCGTGACCGGCAAAGGTCTGACCGACAATATCGTTGAACGTGCGGTGAACCTCTCCGCCGAGAAATACTGCTCGGTGTCGTTGATGCTGAACAAGGCTGCCAGCGTGACTCACAGCTTTGAAATCCGCGACGTAGCGTAACGCGCAAGAATAAAGGGGCGCGGCCAACTGCCGCGCTCCGACCTATTACCCGATTTTTTTGCCTTCCAGCAGTTGCTGCACCAGCGGCGCCATGATCAGTTCCATCGCCAGCCCCATTTTGCCGCCCGGCACCACCAGCGTATTGATGTGCGAGATAAAAGAGCCTTGCAGCATCGCCAGCAGGTAAGGGAAATCGATCTGATCCAGCCCGCGGAAGTGAATCACCACGAAACTTTCATCCAGTGAAGGGATGGCTTTGGCGGCGAACGGGTTGGAGGTATCCACCGTCGGCACGCGCTGGAAGTTGATGTGGGTGCGCGAGAACTGCGGCGTGATGTAGTTGATATAATCCTCCATCGAACGCACCACCGAATCCATCACCGCTTCACGTGAATGCCCGCGCTCGCCGGTATCGCGGATCAGTTTTTGGATCCACTCCAGGTTAACGATCGGTACCACGCCGACCAGCAGATCGACATGTTTGGCCACGTCGGTATGTTCGGTAACCACGCCGCCATGCAACCCTTCATAGAACAGCACGTCGGTCGGCGCCGGCAGCGCTTCCCAAGGTGTAAAGGTGCCGGGGACCTGGTTATAAGGCACCGCTTCGTCGTAGGTATGAAGATACTTGCGCGACCGTCCGGTGCCGTTCTTGCCGTACTCGATAAAGCTCTGTTGCAGCAGACCGAAGTCGTTGGCCTCAGGCCCGAAATAGCTGATATGACGACCCAGATCGCGCGCTTTGCGGATCGCCGCGTCCATTTCCGGCCGGGTATAGCGGTGGAAGCTGTCGCCTTCCAGCTCCGCCGCGCGGATGTTCAACTGCTGGAATATCTTGCGGAACGCCACGCTGGTGGTGGTGGTGCCGGCGCCGCTGGAGCCGGTCACTGCGATAACGGGATGTTTGGCGGACATGGTGGTTGTCACTCCGTGTTAAATGCGCCGGCGTCAGAGTAGGGTTATTGGTCTGTTTGACGCCCTTTTCGCCAAGGGCAAAATTCCGCGCGCGGGTTTGCAATGGTTCATTGTTACCTGATTTTTTCCGTCAGTCATAGAACCGGCAGCCACTAATTTTCTTCCTGCCCGGCACGGAACTGCCCGCGCGGCATGATGTTGACGGTTTCATGCAGTTCTGACCATACCAGCAGGACCTCGCCGTTTTTCAACTGGCGGCGAACGTCTTCCACTTTTTGCTCCAGCGAACGTTCGTGTTCACCGTAGTCGGTGCCTTCGCGCAGCACAAAGGATTCGATCAGGCTGTTCAGGGTCTCGGTTTCCAGTTCTTTCCAGGGGATAATCACGGTGCGGGTTCCAGATAAGGGGAAAGCCAGGATGGAATGCGGTATTCCAGCCACATGTGGGGTTTGTTCAAACTGCCGCCGACAAAGCCGACGTGGCCGCCAAACTCGGTCAGCTGGTATTCAATGTTGCGCGGCAGGCCGGCGATGTCGGGGATCACTTCGTCGGTCATGAAGGGATCGTCTTTGGCATGGATGATCAGCAGCGGCGTCTGAATGGCCGGTAACAGCGGCAGCGCGCTGCAACGGCGGTAGTAATCGGTGGCGTCGCTAAAGCCGTGGACGCGTGAGGTGATGACATCGTCAAAGTCGCGGATACGGCGCAGCGCCCGGAGTTGCGGCAGCTTGAGCGGCAGGGTGTCGGGGTAGTGCAGCAGCTTGCGGGTGGCGTTTTGTTTCAACTGCCCGAGCAGATAGTGCTGATAAACGCGCGAGAACCCTTGATCCATTCGCAATGAGCAGGGCTCCAGCATCAAGGGTGCGGACACGATCACCGCCGCCTGCAACAGGCTGTCTGCCCCTTGCTGCGCCAGGTAGCAGGCCAGCATGTTGCCGCCGAGCGAGACGCCAACCGCCGCCGTCGGCACTTCGCCGTGAGTGGCGCGCAGCCACCGCAGAAAAAAGCGTGCATCCTCCGTTTCGCCGGAGTGATAGATGCGCTGTTTGCGGTTCGGTACGCCGCTGCAACCGCGAAAATGCATAACCACCCCGAGCCAGCCTTTTTCACGCCAGGCGTTGAGCAGGCCATGGGCATAGGGGCTGTAGAAGTTGCCTTCCAGCCCATGGAACAGTACCACGCGCGGCTTGCCGGCGGCCTGCGCCGGATCTTCGCTCCAGGCGAGATCGACAAAATCGCCGTCGGGCAATTCCAGCCGCTGCCAGTGCGGTTTCAACCGCACGCGGCGGCGCACCAGCCGTGGCAGCAGCGTTTGCAAATGTGGGTTACTGGCGCCGGTCAAAGGGCGAAAGGATTCATGCATAACCTGAGTAAAAATCTTATTGGCGGCTATTGTCTGATCAATAGCGCACTGTTAGCTTCAATACCATGAGTTAACAATAATACTGCAAAAAACGCCCCGGGTGAGGAGCACCCGCTTCATGGAACCGAGTTTATTTCTTTCGCTGTTAGGCTTCCTGTGGGTTGCCGCGATCACGCCTGGTCCCAACAATATGTTACTGACCACCTCCGGGGCCAATTTTGGCTTTATGCGCTCACTGCTGTTGATGATGGGCATTATGCTCGGCATGCAAAGCATTTTGCTGCTGGTGGCATTCGGCGTCGGTAGCCTGATTTTGGTTTACCCTGCGCTGCACCTGATCCTGAAAGTCCTCGGTAGCCTGTACCTGTTATGGTTGGCGTGGAAAGTCGCTACCGCCGCCTATGAAAAGCTGGAAACCGACGTGGCGCCGCCGCAGCCTATACGGTTGTATCAGGGCTGGCTGTTGCAGTTCCTCAACCCCAAGGCCTGGCTGATGGCATTGGGTGCGGTGGCGAGCTTCAGTCTGGCGGGCGATAAATATAACGCTTCTATTATGGCTATTTCACTGGGTATTTTTGTGGTGAATGCCGTCGCCGGGGTGATTTGGCTGGGGTTTGGCACGGTGATTGGCCGCTTGCTGCGCAGCAAAAAGGCCTGGATCCTCTTTAACCTTTCCATGGGGCTGTTAACCGCGGACTGTGTGTTACTTATCTGGCATTAAGGAATTGCGGATGACGGAAAATTACTTCCACGTAGTGGCGTTTACCGGCGAAGGCTTACGCGGCAATCCGGCGGGCGTATGCCTGCTGAAGCAACCCTTGTCGACTGCCGAGATGCAGGCCATTGCCAATGAGCTGTGCCTGCCGGAAACCAGCTTTGTCTGGGACGATGGCGACATGTCGGCTATTCGCTGGTTCACCCCGCAGCGTGAGGTGGATCTCTGCGGCCACGGCACGCTGGCGGCGGCGCATGTGATGTTCAGCGCGGTGAATCCGGCGCTACAGGATATCCGGTTTCGCTCGGCCGGCGGTGAGCTGTACGTTAAGCGTGATGCCGCCGACGGCGAACGGTTGATCCTGGATTTCCCTTCACGACTGCCGCAAAAGGTGGCAGAGCCGGCCGGGCTGGCGGCGCTGCTCGGCGTGAAACCGCAGGACGTGTGGCAGGCCACCGCGTTGTTGGTGCTGCTGGAAAATGAAGCCCAGGTGCGGGCGTTGCAGCCGGACATCCCGGCGTTAATCGCGCTGGCCGGCCGCGGGGTCATCGTCAGCGCACCGGGGGAAAAGGTAGATTTTGTCTCGCGTTATTTTACCCTCGACGGCGGCGAAGACCCGGTGACCGGCTCCGCGCACTGCACGCTGGCGCCATATTGGGCTGCACGCCTGGGGCGCCATAAGCTGCATGCCCGGCAGATTTCCGCCCGCGGCGGTGAGCTGTTTTGCGAATGGAAAGGCGATCGCACCTTGATTGGCGGCTATGCACGGTCGTTTTTACGGGGCGAGTTATCGTTCTGAATGTCATGGCATATTCCTCAAGGTAATAACGAGGTTTTTTTTATTCTTTTATCGCTTGTCGCCGCTCGGATAAAACTGTCAGCAACTGAACAGACTTTTATCAACGGAGCGGATCATGGCGAGCAAACTCTTTTCATTACGCGGTGTAACGCTGCTGGTGTTATCGCTCGGCGCGGCCAGTGCGCAGGCGGTCGACGTTACCGTGGCGTATCAAACCTCGGCGGAACCGGCCAAAGTGGCGCAGGCGGAAAACAGCTTTGCCAAACAGTCCGGTGCCACCGTTGACTGGCGCAAATTCGACAGCGGCTCCAGCGTGTTGCGCGCACTGGCTTCCGGCGATGTGCAGATCGGCAATATCGGCTCCAGCCCGCTGGCGGTGGCCGCCAGCCAGAAACTCCCTATCGAAGTGTTCCTGATCGCCTCGCAGCTCGGCAGTTCCGAAGCCCTGGTGGTGAAGAAGGACATTAAAGGCCCGCAGGATCTGATCGGTAAACGCATTGCGGTGCCGTTTATCTCCACTACCCACTACAGCCTGCTGGCTTCTCTCAAGCATTGGGGCATCAAGCCTGAACAGGTCAAAATCCTCAACCTGCAGCCGCCGGCCATCGCCGCCGCCTGGCAGCGCGGTGATATCGACGGCGCCTACGTCTGGGCGCCGGTGGTCAACGAGCTGGCCAAACAGGGCAAGGTCCTGACCGATTCCGCACAGGTTGGGGAGTGGGGGGCGCCGACGCTCGACGTCTGGGTGGTGCGCAAGGACTTCGCCGAAAAACACCCGGAGGTGGTGACCGCCTTTGCCGCCAGCGCGTTGAATGCCCAGAAAGCCTATCTGGCACAGCCGGAGCAGTGGCTGAAGGACAAAAGCAATCTCGGTACGCTTTCCCGTCTGAGTGGCGTGCCCGAGGATCAGGTGCCGGTGCTGGTGAAGGGCAACACCTATCTGCCGGTGGCTGAGCAGATTACCCAACTTGGTCAGCCGGTGGACAAGGCGATTCGCGATACCGCCGAGTTCCTCAAACAGCAGGGCAAAATCCCGCAGGTCGACAGCGATTACAGCGCCTATGTGACCGACCGCTTTGTGAAACAGGTGCAGGCTGCGCCGCAGTCGTAGGGGAGCCGCATGCTAAACGTTAACCATCTTTCAGCAGACTACCAGGGTCGCCCCGCACTGCGCGACGTCTCGTTCCAGATTGCCGCCGGGCAACTGGTGGTGGTGCTCGGCCCGTCGGGCTGCGGCAAAACCACGCTGCTGAATTTGATCGCCGGGTTTATCGAGCCTTCAGCTGGCAGCATCACGCTGGATGGAACGTCCGTTAACGGCCCAGGAGCCGAGCGGGGCGTGGTGTTCCAGCATGAGGGTTTACTTCCGTGGCGCAACGTGGTGGATAACGTCGAGTTTGGTCTGCAGTTGGCGGGTATCGGCAAGCAGCAGCGCCGCGAGGTGGCGCAGCAGATGTTGCAACGCGTGGGGTTGGCGGGTTACGAACAGCACTTTATCTGGCAACTTTCCGGCGGCATGCGCCAGCGAGTGGGCATTGCCCGTGCGCTGGCCGCCGATCCGCGCTTGCTGCTGCTGGACGAGCCGTTTGGCGCGCTGGATGCTTTCACCCGCGAGCAGATGCAGGAACTGTTGCTGACCATTTGGCGTGATACCGGCAAGCAGGTATTGCTGATCACCCACGATATTGAAGAGGCAGTTTTCCTCGCCAGCGAACTGTTGCTGTTGTCGCCAGGGCCGGGGCAGGTGGTGGAGCGCCTTTCGCTGAACTTCGGCCAGCGCTACGCCAACGGCGAGGCATGTCGGTCGATCAAATCCGATCCTGAATTTATCGCGCAGCGCGAATATGTGCTGGGCAAAGTGTTCCAACAGCGCGAGGCATTGCTATGAGCCTGCATTCCGCCCTCAAAGGCGTTGCCCAACCGCAGGTTGCGGCGCCGCGTCGTTTCCGCATACCGCGCAACCTGTTGCTGAGCGGCGTCACCTTGCTGGTGGTATTGGCTGTCTGGTGGGGCGTGACCGCACTGAACCTGATCAGCCCGCTATTTCTACCGGCGCCGCAGCAGGTGTTGCACCAGTTGCTGGTCATCGCCAGCCCGCAGGGCTTTATGGACGCTACGCTGTGGCAGCATTTGGCGGCCAGCCTGGGACGCATCCTGGTGGCGCTGCTGGCGGCGGTGATTATCGGCGTTCCGGTGGGTATCGCCATGGGGCTGAACGACACGGTGCGTAGCATTCTCGACCCGCTGATTGAGATTTACCGCCCGGTGCCGCCGCTGGCCTATCTGCCGCTGATGGTGATTTGGTTCGGCATCGGCGAAACCTCGAAAATTCTGCTTATTTACCTGGCGATCTTCGCCCCGGTTGCGCTGTCTGCCGTCGCCGGCGTGCGCAGCGTGGCACAGGTACGGGTGCGCGCCGCTCGCGCTTTAGGCGCCAACCGTTGGCAGGTGCTGCGTTTTGTGGTGTTGCCGAGCGCGCTGCCGGAGATTTTGACCGGCATCCGCATTGGGCTGGGCGTCGGTTGGTCGACGCTGGTGGCTGCCGAACTGATCGCCGCTACGCGTGGTCTGGGATTTATGGTGCAATCCGCCGGTGAGTTTCTGGCCACCGACGTGGTGTTGGCCGGGATCGGCGTGATTGCGATTATTGCATTTGGGCTGGAGCTGGGGCTGCGCGCCTTGCAGCGCCGATTGACCCCGTGGCATGGAGTACAGCAATGAACGAACGTCTGAAGATTACCCCGCTGGGGCCCTACATCGGCGCGTTGGTGGAAAACGTCGTACTGGCGCGGCCGTTGGGCGACGGCCAGTTTGAGCAGCTTTACCATGCATTGCTCAAACACCAGGTGCTGTTCTTCCGCAATCAGCCGATCACACCGCTGCAGCAGCGTGATTTGGCCGGGCGTTTCGGCGATCTGCACATCCATCCGGTTTACCCGCACGCCACCGACGTGGAAGAGATCATCGTGCTGGATACTCATGACGATAACCCGCCGGACAACGACAACTGGCATACCGACGTCACCTTTATCGAAAACCCGCCGCAAGGGGCGATACTGGCGGCGAAGACGTTGCCGTCTTTCGGTGGCGATACCTTGTGGGCCAGCGGCATCGCGGCCTATGAAGCCTTGTCTGAACCCTTCCGGCAACTGCTGGCCGGGTTGAAGGCGGAACATGACTTCACCAAGTCATTCCCGGAGCATAAGCATTTGTCGAGCGAAGAGGAGCACCAGCGCTGGCAGGTGGCGAAGCAGAAAAACCCGCCGCTGCTGCACCCGGTGGTGCGCACCCATCCGGTAAGCGGGCGGCAGGCACTGTTCGTCAATGAAGGTTTCACTACGCGGATTGTGGATCTGGCGCCGAAGGAGAGCGAGGCATTGCTGAAATTCCTGTTCGCCCACGTCACCAAGCCGGAATTCCAGGTGCGCTGGCGCTGGCAGGAGGATGACATCGCGATCTGGGATAACCGCGTGACGCAGCATTACGCCAACGCGGATTACCTGCCGCAGCGGCGCATCATGCACCGTGCGACCATTTTAGGAGATAAACCTTTTTACAAGGCGTGAAGCCGTGGGCGCAGCGTGCTGCGCTCCTACAATTCAAACTCGTTTGTCAGCCGTTCCAACTGCTCCTGCGCATCCAGCCAGGTCATTTCCGTCTCTTCCAGAGCGGATTTGGTCTGGCTTTGTTTTTGCAGGCACTCGGTCAGATCGGCCTTGCGGCTGATGTCATACAGCGCAGAGTCCGCCAGTTTCTCTTCTACCGCCGCCAGTTCGGCGCCCAGTTTTTCCATCTGCTGTTCCAGCTTGGCGATTTGCTTGCGCAGCGGCTGAGTCTGGGTGCGGAATTCGGCTTCGCGACGTTTCTGATCTTTACGCGCCTGTGCGCTGTTGCCGTTGTTTTCTTTCTCCGGCGCATCCTGCTGGTTTTCCTGCCGTTGCAGATCGCTCAGCCATTGCTGGTAGTCGTCCAGATCGCCTTCGAAAACTTCGACCTGGCCATCGTGCACCAGATAGAGATCGTCGGTGGTGGAGCGCAGCAGATGGCGGTCGTGCGAGACCACCACCAGTGCGCCTTCGAAATCGATCAGCGCTTCGGTCAACGCCTGGCGCATGTCCAGATCCAGGTGGTTGGTCGGTTCGTCGAGCAGCAGCAGGTTAGGGCGCTGCCAGACGATCAGCGCCAGCACCAGCCGCGCCTTTTCGCCGCCGGAGAAACGTTCGGTGGCCTCGGTGACCTTGTCGCCCTGGAAGCCGAAACCGCCCAGGTAGTCGCGCAGTTGCTGTTCCAGCACCCGGGGAGCGATGCGGCTCAGGTGTTGCAGCGGCGATTCGTCGGCGCGCAAGAACTCCAACTGATGCTGGGCGAAGTAGCCCAGTTTGATGCCCTTCGCCAGGCCAATCTCACCGCTCAGCGGTTCCAGCGAGCCGGCCAGCATTTTGATCAAGGTCGATTTACCGGCGCCATTACGGCCCAGCAGGCCAATGCGCGAACCGGGCACCAGGTTGAGCTTGATCGATTTCAGGATCACTTTTTCGCCGTAGCCGGCGCTGACCTTCTCCATGCGCAGCAACGGGTTCGGCAAGCTTTCCGGCTGGCGGAAGCTGAAGCTGAACGGGTTATCGACGTGGGCCGGGGCGATAAGCTCCATGCGTTCGAGCATTTTAATGCGGCTCTGCGCCTGTTTGGCTTTGGTGGCCTGCGCACGGAAGCGATCGATATAGCTTTGCAGGTGCGCTACTTTCTCCTGCTGGTGCTGATACAGCGACTGCTGCTGCGCCAGTTTGGTCGAGCGTTGACGCTCGAACGAGGAGTAGTTGCCGGTATATTCGTTGATGGTCTCTTGTTCGATATGCAGGATTTTATCGACGATCGGATCCAGGAAGTCGCGGTCGTGGGAAATCAGCACCAGCGTGCCCGGATAGCCCTTCAGCCAGCGTTCCAGCCAAATCACCGCGTCCAGATCCAGGTGGTTGGTCGGTTCGTCGAGCAGCAGCAGATCGGAACGGCAGACCAGCGCCTGCGCCAGGTTCAAACGCATGCGCCAGCCGCCCGAGAAAGCGCGCACCGGGCTTTGCAGCTGTTCGTTGGAGAAGCCGAGACCGTGCAGCAGGCTGGCGGCGCGGGAGCGGATGGTCCAGGCGTCGATGGCGTCCAGTTTGCCGTGCAGCGTGGCGATGGTGTGGCCGTCGTTTTTCTCGTTCGCCAATTGCAATTCGGCTTCAAGCTGGCGGAATTCGCGGTCGCCGTCGATAACATACTCAATGGCCGGCACGTCCAGCGCCGGCGTTTCCTGGTTGACCCAGGCCAGCGCCCAGTTAGTGGGGAAGGTGTGAGTACCACCGTCCGCGGCGATTTCGCCTTTCAGCAACGCCAGCAGCGTGGATTTGCCGCAGCCGTTTTTACCCACCAGGCCGACTTTCTGACCTGGATTAACCGTCGCCGTGGCGTTGTCCAACAGGACGCGGGTGCCGCGTCGGATTTGTAGCGAGGAGAATACAATCATAAAGCGCCGTATGTTCAGAGTATGTTAAATTGAGAGGATTCTAAGTTAACAGGACACAGACTGTCCTATTATTAGTCTTTGCGAAGCATGGTAACGGAAAACCGCTATCCTGACGACGCTTTGGAGGGGAATGATGTCGCAGCCGCCCAAGGTCTTGCTGCTGTATGCCCATCCGGAATCCCATGACTCGGTCGCGAATCGGGTTTTGCTTCGACCGGCGCAGCAGTTGGAACATGTCACCGTGCACGATTTATACGCGCACTATCCTGACTTTTTTATTGATATTCACCACGAACAACAACTGCTGCGTGAACATCAGGTCATTGTTTTTCAACATCCACTCTATACCTACAGTTGCCCTGCATTGCTGAAAGAATGGCTGGATCGCGTGCTGTCGCGCGGTTTTGCCAGCGGTATGGGCGGCAATGCGTTGGCGGGCAAATACTGGCGTTCGGTGATCACCACCGGAGAACCTGAAGGCGCCTACCGCACCGGCGGTTATAACCGTTATCCGATGGAAGATATCCTGCGCCCGTTCGAACTGACCGCCGCCATGTGCCATATGCACTGGCTGACGCCGATGCTGGTGTATTGGGCGCGTCGGCAGAAGCCGGAAGTGCTGGAAAGCCACGCTACGGCCTATGGCGACTGGTTGCGTAACCCGTTGCCGCAGGGAGGAAGGTGATCATGGAAGGCTCGACGTTACTGACCGCAATTTTGCTGTTCCTGTTCGCCGCCGTGGTCACGGTGCCCATCGCCCGCCGTCTGGGGATTGGTGCGGTGCTGGGCTATCTGATCGCCGGTATTGCCATCGGCCCCTGGGGATTGGGCTTCATCCGCGACGTGGATGAGATCCTGCACTTTTCCGAATTGGGCGTGGTGTTCCTGATGTTTATCATCGGGCTGGAACTGAACCCGACCAAACTTTGGGAACTGCGGCGTTCTATCTTCGGCGTTGGCGCCGGGCAGGTGTTGATCACCGCCGCGGTGTTGGGGGCGCTGCTTTATCTGACCCATTTCGCCTGGCAGGCCGCCGTTATCGGCGGGATCGGGCTGGCGATGTCATCGACGGCGATGGCGTTGCAGCTGATGCGCGAGAAGGGAATGAACCGCAATGAAGGCGGCCAGTTAGGGTTCTCGGTGCTGCTGTTCCAGGATATGGCGGTGATCCCGGCGCTGGCCCTGATCCCTATCCTGGCCGGCGCCGGTGGCACCAGCGACGACTGGGCGGAAATCGCGATCAAGGTCGCGGCGTTCGGCGGCATGCTGATCGGCGGGCGTTTCCTGCTGCGGCCGTTGTTCCGCTATATCGCCTCTTCCGGGGTGCGCGAAATTTTCACCGCCGCCGCCCTGTTGGTGGTATTGGGGGCGGCGTTGTTTATGGATACGCTCGGCCTGTCGATGGCGCTTGGCACCTTTATCGCCGGTGTGCTGTTGGCGGAGAGCGAATATCGCCATGAGCTGGAGATTGCCATCGAGCCGTTCAAAGGGCTGCTGCTGGGGCTGTTCTTTATCTCGGTGGGGATGGCGCTGAATATCGGCGTGCTCTATACCCATTTGGTCGAAGTGCTGCTCGGCGTGGTGCTGCTGGTGGCGATCAAGTCAGGGGTGCTGTACTCGCTGTCGCGCATCTTTGGCTTGCGCAGTTCGGTGCGTTTGCAGTTCGCCGGCGTGCTCAGCCAGGGCGGAGAGTTTGCCTTCGTGCTGTTTTCCGCTGCGGGGGCGCAGAAGGTGTTGCAGTCTGACCAACTCGCCTTGCTGTTGGTGGTGGTGACCCTGTCGATGATGACCACTCCCCTGCTGATGCAGATTATCGATCGCATCCTGGCCCGCCGTTACAACGCCCGGGATGAAGACGAAGAAACGCCGTATGTGGAGGACGACGATCCGCAGGTGATCATTGTCGGTTTCGGCCGGTTCGGCCAGGTGATCGGCCGCCTGTTGATGGCCAACAAGATGCGTATTACCGTATTGGAGCGCGATGTCAGCGCGGTCGGCGTGCTGCGTCGCTACGGCTACAAAGTGTATTACGGCGATGCCACCGAACTCGAGCTGCTGCGTGCGGCCGGCGCGGCGAAGGCCAAGTCGATTGTAATCACCTGCAATGAGCCGGAAGACACCATGGAAATCGTGCGTTTGTGCCAACAGCACTTCCCGGAGTTGAGCATCCTGGCGCGCGCACGCGGCCGCGTGGAGGCGCACGAACTGCTGCAGGCCGGGGTCAAGCAGTTCAGCCGCGAAACCTTCTCCAGCGCACTGGAACTGGGACGCAAGGCGCTGATGGAATTGGGTATGCATCCTCATCAGGCCTATCGCGCGCAGCAGCACTTTCGCCGGCTGGACATGCGCATGCTGCGTGAACTGATGCCGCCGCATCATGGCGATGTGGCGCAGATTTCCCGCGTGAAAGAGGCGCGGCGCGAGCTTGAAGAACTTTTTCATCGCGAAATGCAAAAAGAGAGTCGCCAGTTCGACGGCTGGGATGAATACGAATAATTTGGAGCACAGAAGATGTCCGCAACACGTAAAAGATTTATCGCCGGGGCGGTCTGTCCGAGCTGTAAGGCTATGGATACGCTGGCAGTTTGGCGCGAAGACCAGGTCGAAGTGGTGGAGTGCGTCAAGTGCGGCCATCACCAGCGGCAGACCGAACAACAGGTGGAAAAGCACGTCCGACCGCAGGAGCAGGTCATCGGTATTTTCCATCCGGAGTAGCGTTATCGGGCGCGTTTTTTTATGCTGAAGGGTACAGCGGGGCAGATTTCCGATACAATCTGTCCGGTAAAGGCGCGGCACCCGATGATGGGCTGCGTCCAAGTGTCCAACGGTAGGAGATATCATGAAAGTAGCAAAAGACTTGGTGGTCAGCCTGGCTTACCAAGTACGTACAGAAGACGGTGTTTTGGTTGATGAGTCTCCGGTGAGCGCGCCGCTGGACTATCTGCACGGGCATGGTTCTCTGATTGCAGGTCTGGAAAAAGCACTCGAAGGCCACGAAGCAGGCGATCGTTTTGACGTTAATGTCGGCGCCAACGATGCGTACGGCAACTACGACGAAAACCTGGTGCAGCGCGTGCCGAAAGACGTCTTTATGGGCGTTGACGAGTTGGAAGTTGGCATGCGTTTCCTGGCTGACACCGATCAGGGCCCGGTTCCGGTCGAAATCACCGAAGTGGACGGCGATCACGTAGTGGTTGACGGTAACCACATGCTGGCGGGTCAGAACCTGAACTTCAACGTGGAAGTTGTCGCGATCCGCGAAGCTACCGCTGAAGAACTGGCACACGGTCACGTACACGGCGAGCACGATCACCACCACGAGCACGGTGACGGTTGCTGCGGCGGTCATGGCCACGATCACGATCATGACCATGCGCATGACCATGATCAGGCTAAGAAAGGCGGTTGCGGTAACGGCGGTTGCGGCTGCCACTAATCGCGGCGCAGCAATAGCAAGAAAGGGCAGCCCTGGGGCTGCCCTTTTTTATGGGTTATCAATAATGCGGCGGTGGCGTCTCTTCCGACTGCGAGGCAATCATCGACGTTTGGGTCGAGCGCAGTTTATCGGTCAGCACGCGCAGGTGTTCCTGCAATTTCAGCATTTCAAGCTGGTGCTGCACCACGGTTTGGTTGAGCTCTTCAATGGTGACTTCCTGGAAGGCCTGGCGGCTTTCCAATTCCTCAAGCCGCAGTAACAGGCTTTGGGTATCGGCGTTGTGCATGATGCTACCTCTGACGCGGTTTAATCCTGAATCTGGCACTATGTTAACAGCTGCCGCCGGCTTTGCGCTGCGCTATTTCGCCTCCCACAGAGCGAGGGATAACCGCAGGCGGCTGCGCCCTGTGTAAAGTGCTGAAAAATAGAGCGCTTATCGCGACTGTTTTTGTTACCGTTATCGTGTCGGGTGGGAGAATAATCTGATTTATCATGCGGGTAGCACATTAAAGGAAACTTCTCCTTAAACCTGGAGTCACACTTTGACTCGATTGGTTACCTGTGTGACTGTTTTGTTTTCTTTCAGGCAGCTATAGTAGCCCGGTTATCTTACTTAATGACTGTTTGGGGCACAGCTTCAGACACTGGAGAAATGGATGAAATCTTTGTTTAAAGTCACGCTTCTGGCAACCACCATGGCTTTTGCTCTGAATGCGACTCAGGTTATGGCTGCTGATGCGGCTAAACCGGCCGAAGCCGCTAAACCAGCGGACGCTGCAGCAGCACCAAGCACCGGCAAGTTCAAGAACGATGACGAGCAAGCGGCTTACGCACTGGGTGCATCCCTGGGCCGTTACATGGACAACTCGCTGAAAGAGCAAGAAAAGCTGGGTATCAAACTGGACAAAGATCAGTTGATCTCAGGCGTTCAGGATGCTTTCGCCAACAAGAGCAAGTTGAACGATGCGGACATCGAAAAAACGCTGCAGAGCTTTGAAGCGCGCGTGAAGGCTTCTGCTCAGGCGAAGATGGAACAAGACGCTAAAGACAACGAAACGAAAGGCGCCAAGTACCGTGAGACCTTCGCCAAAGAAAAAGGCGTGAAGAAAACCGAATCTGGCCTGCTGTACAAGGTAGAGAAACCGGGTGCGGGTGAAGCACCTAAAGACAGCGATACCGTTGTAGTGAACTACAAAGGCACCCTGACCGACGGCACCGAGTTTGACAACTCCTATACCCGTGGTGAGCCGCTGTCATTCCGTCTGGACGGCGTGATCCCAGGCTGGACTGAAGGCCTGAAACACCTCAAGAAAGGCGGCAAAATCAAGCTGGTAATTCCACCGGCACTGGCCTACGGTAAAACCGGCGTT
This sequence comes from Serratia sp. TSA_198.1, assembly GCF_052686505.1. NCBI lineage: Bacteria > Pseudomonadati > Pseudomonadota > Gammaproteobacteria > Enterobacterales > Yersiniaceae > Serratia > Serratia sp. TSA_198.1. The sequence continues at coordinate 5,732 of NZ_JBQZFP010000007.1, read as the reverse complement.
CCGGGCATTCCGGCTAACTCCACTCTGGTATTCGACGTTGAGCTGCTGGATGTGAAAGCTGCGCCGAAAGCAGACGCCAAGGCTGAAAAACCGGCTGACGCAGCGGCGGATGCCAAAGCGCAATAAGCCTGTCTGATTGCCATCACCGCCGCGAATCTTCTTCGCGGCGGTGTTCATTTCAGCGTCTCTGATTAATGCCGGATGAGGCGTAACTTTTACTTTCCCTCCCACTGATTGCTTGACGCCTGCCGGGCATCGGGCTTAACGTCAATACCACGCGCAAACGCAAGGACTTTACTCTGGCAGTTTTGCTAGACTAATAATCCGGACTTATGAGTCATGCGCCTGCCCCTTAGGGCGTGTACCTAAAACTGTTCCCGGCCGCGTGTTGGTCTGCGGACGCCCGTCGTGCTGTTTCATGCTGATACCAGCCTGCCTGCCCTGTGGATACTCAAGGGTATGCCGCCTGTGGAAGAGGGAGCCTGCACGAGCCGTTTTAGCTGCGCCCCCTGGCACAGGCGATCTTTGAGGGTGGTATTTTCGATGTCAAATTCGCTTTTATCCAGCGAAGTCAGCGAACTTGATTTGCTGAATGAACGTCCGTTTAGCCAGACGGATCATGAAATCCTGAAGTCTTATGAAGCCGTGGTCGATGGGCTAGCTATGCTGATCGGCGGTCACTGCGAGATCGTGCTGCACGCGCTGGAAGATTTGAAATGCTCGGCGGTGCGCATTGCCAACGGCGAGCATACCGGGCGGCAGATCGGTTCGCCGATCACCGACCTGGCGCTGCGGATGCTGCATGATATGGCCGGCGATGACAGCAGTGTGTCGAAGGCCTATTTCACCCGCGCCAAGAGCGGCGTGTTGATGAAGTCGGTCACTATCGCCATCCGTAATCGCGAGCAGCGGGTGATCGGCCTGTTGTGCATCAACATGAACCTCGATGTGCCGTTCTCCCAGGTAATGCAGACGTTCATGCCGCCGGAAACCCAGGAAGTGGCTCCCTCAGTCAACTTTGCCTCTTCCGTGGACGATCTGGTGGCGCAGACGCTGGAGTTCACCATTGAGGAGGTCAATGCCGATCGCAATGTCTCCAACAATGCCAAAAATCGCCAGGTGGTGTTGAATCTTTATGAAAAAGGCATTTTTGATATCAAAGATGCGATTAATCAGGTGGCGGATCGCCTGAATATTTCCAAGCACACCGTGTATCTGTATATCCGCCAGTTCAAAAGCGGTGACCTGCTGGGAACCGAGCGCTGATGCTGGATTACTGCCTTTTGGTCACCGGCCCGGCGTATGGCACCCAGCAGGCCAGCAGCGCCTATCAGTTCGCACAAGCCCTGCTGGCGAAAGGGCATCGGCTCTCCAGCGTGTTTTTCTACCGTGAAGGGGTGCTGAATGCCAACCAACTGACATCCCCTGCCAGCGATGAGTTCGATCTGGTGCGCGGCTGGGCGCAACTGGCGCAGCAGCACGGTATTACGCTCAACGTTTGTGTGGCCGCGGCGTTGCGGCGCGGCGTGACCGATGAACAGGAAGCTGCGCAGCAGGGGCTGGAAACGGCTAATCTGCAACCTGGCTTTACCCTTAGCGGGTTGGGTTCGTTGGCTGAGGCGGCGCTAAGTTGTGACCGTCTGGTGCAGTTCTGAGAGAATTTATGAAACGAGTCGCTTTTGTTTTTACCCAAGGCCCGCACGGCGACACCGGCGGCAGGGAAGGGCTGGATGCGCTGTTGGCGACTTCGGCGCTGAGCGAAGATCTGGGCGTGTTTTTTATCGGCGATGGCGTATTGCAGCTATTGCCGGGGCAGCAGCCGGAAAAAATTCTGGCGCGCAACTATATCGCCACCTTTGGCGTGCTGCCGCTGTATGACGTCGAGCAGTGTTATCTGTGCCAGGCATCTTTGCAAGAGCGCGGTCTGAGTCAGGTGACCGACTGGGTGCTGGAGGCCGAGGTGCTGGCACCGGATGCGCTGCGTCAACAGTTGGCCGGTTATGACGCGGTAATGACTTTTTAGGACATTCGGATGCTGTATACCCTTAGCCACTCTCCCACTCAATGCGATTTGCCGGCATTGTTGCGTTTGACCACACAAGGCGACGATCTGCTGCTGATACAGGATGGCGTACTGGCCGGGTTGGCCGGCAGCGCGCACCTTGAATTACTGCTCAATGCCCCCATATCACTTTATGCGCTGCAGGACGACCTGGAAGCCAGAGGCTTAACTGGTCATTTTTCACACAAAATCACTGTCATCGGCTATAATCACTTCGTTGAATTAACCGAAAAACATCGAAGCCAAATGGCTTGGTGATGAGAGTGATGTTGTATATTTCTTGACACCTCTACCGCTCAGCCATAAAATTCTGCGGCCTCGTACTTTGCCAGTAGTGCATACGAGGGGATTTATCACATGTTTACGAAGCAACAAACGAAGCAAAACCAGGAGCTTTTTTAATGGCAACAATTAATCAGCTGGTTCGCAAACCACGCTCTGTGAAGGCTGCTAAAAGCAACGTTCCAGCGCTGGAAGCTTGCCCGCAGAAACGTGGTGTATGTACCCGCGTATATACCACCACCCCGAAAAAACCAAACTCCGCGCTGCGTAAAGTATGCCGTGTGCGTTTGACTAACGGTTTCGAAGTGACTTCCTACATCGGTGGTGAAGGTCACAACCTGCAGGAACACTCCGTGATCCTGATCCGTGGCGGTCGTGTTAAAGACTTGCCAGGTGTGCGTTACCACACCGTCCGTGGTGCACTTGACTGCTCCGGTGTTAAAGACCGTAAGCAAGCTCGTTCCAAGTACGGCGTGAAGAAGCCAAAGGCTTAATGGTTCTCCGTTAAGTAAGGCCAAACATTTTCACTTTAATGTCAAAATAAACTCGTAGAGTTTTGGACAATCCTGAATTAACAACGGAGTATTTCCATGCCACGTCGTCGCGTAATAGGCCAACGTAAAATCCTGCCAGATCCTAAGTTCGGATCCGAGCTGTTGGCCAAATTTGTAAATATCCTGATGGTAGACGGTAAAAAATCTACTGCAGAAGCTATCGTGTATACCGCGCTGGAGACCCTGGCTCAGCGTTCTGGTAAAAATCACCTGGAAGCTTTCGAAGTAGCTCTCGACAACGTTCGCCCGACTGTAGAAGTTAAGTCGCGCCGCGTTGGTGGTTCTACTTATCAGGTACCAGTTGAAGTCCGCCCGGTCCGTCGTAATGCTCTGGCAATGCGTTGGATCGTTGATGCTGCTCGTAAACGCGGTGATAAATCCATGGCTCTGCGCTTGGCGAACGAACTTTCTGATGCAGTTGAGAACAAAGGTTCTGCTGTTAAGAAACGTGAAGACGTTCACCGTATGGCAGAAGCCAACAAGGCGTTCGCCCACTACCGCTGGTAATTGCCACGCAGTAGTTATGCTAACCAAGCGGGCGCTTCAAGAAGCCAACCCGCTTGGGTTAACCGAACTTGAACGCCTAAGGCAATAGAGGAATCAAATGGCTCGTACAACACCCATTGAGCGCTATCGTAACATCGGTATCAGCGCTCACATCGACGCCGGTAAGACGACCACTACCGAACGTATTCTGTTCTACACCGGTGTAAACCACAAAATCGGTGAAGTTCATGACGGCGCTGCCACCATGGACTGGATGGAGCAGGAGCAGGAGCGTGGTATTACCATCACTTCTGCAGCGACTACCGCTTTCTGGTCTGGTATGGCCAAGCAGTTTGAGCCGCACCGCGTAAACATCATCGACACCCCGGGACACGTTGACTTCACCATCGAAGTAGAACGTTCCATGCGTGTTCTTGATGGCGCTGTAATGGTTTACTGTGCTGTTGGTGGTGTTCAGCCACAGTCTGAAACTGTATGGCGTCAGGCTAACAAATATAAAGTTCCACGCATCGCGTTCGTTAACAAAATGGACCGCATGGGTGCTAACTTCCTGAAAGTTGTTGGTCAGATCAAATCCCGTCTGGGCGCGAATCCGGTTCCATTGCAACTGGCCATCGGCGCAGAAGAGAAATTCACCGGTATCGTTGACCTGGTGAAAATGAAAGCAGTCAACTGGAACGATGCTGACCAGGGCGTGACCTTCGAATACGAAGAGATCCCTGCGGACATGCAAGCGCTGGCCGAAGAATGGCACCAGAACCTGGTTGAATCTGCAGCTGAAGCTTCAGACGAGCTGATGGAAAAATACCTGGGCGGCGAAGAGCTGACCGAGGAAGAAATCAAGAAAGCTCTGCGTCAGCGCGTGCTGAACAACGAGATTATTCTGGTTACCTGTGGTTCTGCCTTTAAAAACAAAGGCGTGCAGGCAATGCTGGATGCGGTTATCGAATACCTGCCGGCACCAACTGACGTACCTGCAATCAACGGTATCCTCGACGACGGTAAAGATACGCCGGCTGAGCGTCATGCTAATGACGATGAGCCATTTGCTGCACTGGCGTTCAAAATTGCTACCGACCCATTCGTGGGTAACCTGACATTCTTCCGCGTGTACTCCGGTATCGTTAACTCCGGTGACACCGTGTTGAACTCAGTGAAGGCTGCACGTGAGCGTCTGGGCCGTATCGTTCAGATGCACGCTAACAAGCGTGAAGAGATCAAAGAAGTTCGTGCAGGCGACATCGCTGCAGCGATCGGTCTGAAAGACGTGACTACCGGTGACACTCTGTGTGATCCAAACCACGTGATCATTCTGGAGCGTATGGAGTTCCCTGAGCCGGTAATCTCCGTTGCAGTTGAACCAAAAACCAAAGCTGACCAGGAAAAAATGGGTCTGGCTCTGGGCCGTCTGGCGAAGGAAGATCCATCATTCCGCGTGTGGACTGACGAAGAATCAGGTCAGACTATCATCGCAGGTATGGGTGAACTTCACCTGGACATCCTGGTTGACCGTATGCGTCGTGAATTTAACGTTGAAGCGAACGTGGGTAAACCACAAGTTGCTTACCGTGAAGCCATTCGCGCGAAAGTTACCGACATCGAAGGTAAACACGCCAAGCAGTCTGGTGGTCGTGGTCAGTATGGTCATGTTGTTATCGACATGTACCCACTGGAGCCGGGCTCAAATCCGAAAGGCTACGAGTTCATCAATGACATTAAAGGTGGTGTGATCCCAACGGAATACATCCCTGCCATTGATAAAGGCCTCCAGGAGCAGCTTAAGTCTGGTCCACTGGCCGGTTACCCGGTTGTTGACCTTGGTGTGCGTCTGCATTTCGGTTCTTTCCACGATGTTGACTCCTCCGAATTGGCGTTTAAACTGGCTGCGTCTATCGCCTTTAAAGATGGCTTTAAGAAAGCGAAACCTGTTTTGCTTGAGCCGATTATGAAGGTTGAAGTTGAAACGCCGGAAGAGAACACCGGTGACGTTATCGGTGACCTTAGCCGTCGCCGTGGTCAACTGAAAGGTCAGGAATCCAACGCTACTGGCGTTCAGATTCACGCTGAAGTTCCGTTGTCCGAGATGTTCGGATACGCAACTCAACTGCGTTCTCTGACCAAAGGCCGTGCTTCTTACTCCATGGAGTTCTTGAAGTACGATGATGCGCCGAACAACGTCGCTCAGGCCGTTATCGAAGCCCGTGGTAAATAAGCTTTCGGGTTTAACACATTGATCAGTGCTCTCTCCATGAGGGGAGAGCATAAGAGTAAGGAATATAGCCGTGTCTAAAGAAAAATTTGAACGTTCCAAACCGCACGTTAACGTT
>NZ_JBQZFP010000006.1:0-303505 GCF_052686505.1 Serratia sp. TSA_198.1 | reverse complement strand
GGCGCTATCGTGGGCATGACCAGCTTTGGCGAGTCGGCCCCGGCAGACCAGCTGTTCAAAGAGTTCGGTTTCACCGTGGACAACGTGGTGGCCAAGGCGCAGGCGTTGCTGAAGTAAGTCACGGCAGGGGCGGCGCAGGCCGCGCCCTGAACATGACAACGCCAGGCCCGGCAAATATGCCGGGCTTTTTTATGCCATAATTCGGTGAATTTGCAGGTATTGCAGCAGCATAATGGTTTTGCCGTCTTTGATCCTGCCGTCGGCGATCATCGCCACCGCCTCGGTGAACGGCAGCTCCACCACTTCGATATCTTCGTCTTCGATACCACCGCCGGCAGCGCGGCGCTCATCGTCATGGTATTCGGCGATAAAGAAATGCACGATCTCGGTCACGCCGCCCGGCGACATGTAGGCCTCGAAAATCTTCTTCACGTCACCGACCTGAAAACCGGTTTCCTCCACCGCTTCACGGCGCGCGCACTGCTCCGGGGAGTCGGCGTCCAGCAGGCCGGCGCAGGCTTCCAGCAGCATGCCGCTGTCGTTGCCGTTGACGTAGGTCGGCATGCGGAACTGATTGGTCAGCACCACCGTACCCTTGGCGCGGTTATACAACAAAATGGTGGCGCCATTGCCGCGATCGTACACCTCGCGCATCTGCTGAACGGAACCGCCATCCTTGCGCTTCAAATCAAAGGTGTACTTGTGCAGCACATACCAGTTATTCGACAGCAGCTCTTTTTTCACATTCTCAATTTTCGCCGACATGAACCCTTCTTCTTTTCCGTTAGCTGGATCGCAAAAATGATACCGCGATTGAGTCCTCAAGCGACAACGGATTTGCAACAAAAAACCCCGCGGCTCCGGGAGAGCGGCGGGGCTATGGGTCTTGAAGAGTTTAAAACCCGTTGGGAACGTCGCGCATATCCGGCAACTTGTGGGCAATGCCCTTATGGCAATCGATACAGGTTTTGCCTTCGGTTACCGCCTTGTCATGCATCTTCGCCGCCACGGTTTTCTGCGCGGTGAAGTCCATATACTCGAAGTTATGGCAGTTACGGCACTCCTGCGAATCGTTGGCCTTCATCCGCGCCCATTCGTTGCTGGCCATCGCCAATCGGTGCTGGTCAAACTTCTGCGGCGTATCGATCAGGCCGAATGCCTTGGCGTACAGTTCCTTGCTGGCCTTCAGTTTGCGCAGCATTTTCGGTGCCCACTCGTGCGGCACGTGGCAATCCGGGCAGGTGGCGCGTACGCCGCTGCGGTTGTTGTAATGCACCGTGCCCATGTATTCCTCATACACGTTTTCGCGCATTTCGTGACAACCGATACAAAACTGCTCGGTATTCGCCGCTTCCATGCCGGTATTAAAACCGCCCCAGAAGATAATCCCGGCACCAAAACCCAGCAACAACAACGTGCCCAGGGCCAGGCGGCTGGGCCTGCGCCACCAGCGCCACAGCCGCAGCAACGGGCCGGCTTTTTTTTCGGTCGGGGTGTGATCAGGTTCTGCCATAAGGCCTCCGTTTAGCGCCCAAAGCCCGGCATGGGCTGGAAATCATTGCCGACAATCGGCGCCGCATCGGTTTGCGGCACGTGGCACTGCAGGCAGAAATAACGGCGCGGCGCAACGTCGCTCAGTACCCGGCCATCACGATCCATAAAGTGCGTCGGGCTGATACGCGGCGCGCCGGTGGTGCGGTAATGCTCCACCCCGTGGCACTGCAGGCAGCGGTTGGTGTTTTTGCTGACCTGATAACCGTCCACGCTATGCGGGATCATCGGCGGTTGATTGACATAGTTCAGCGCCATCCGTTCCTGCTGTTTAGGCGTGGAGATTGGCCCGACGGCGGTGGCGGACACCTCCGGCGACTGGCTGAGATCGACATCGCCGGCGGCAAAGGCCAGGCCGGCAAACGCCAGCGACAACGCCGCTGCCCACAGGGCAAGCGTCTTTTTCACGACAGGGCTTTTCATTTTTATTTGGCTCTCGGGTAATAAAATGGGTGTTGAACGCACCTGGGCGCACTCACGCCTTCTCCAGCTTCACCGCGCATTTCTTGAAATCGACCTCTTTCGATAGCGGATCGGTGGCGTCCAGCGTCAGGGTGTTCACCAACTGCGCGGCATCAAAGAACGGCATATACACCAACCCACGCGGCGGACGATTGCGGCCACGGGTTTCGACCGTGCTGATCACCTCGCCACGGCGCGACAACACTTTGACTTTGTCGCCACGGCGCAGATTACGGCTCTTGGCATCCAGGGGATGGATAAACAGCACCGCCTCCGGGAAGGCGCGATGCAGCTCCGGCACCCGCCGGGTCATAGAACCGGTATGCCAGTGTTCCAGCACCCGACCGGTAGACAACCAAAGGTCGTATTCGCCATCCGGGCTTTCCGCCGCCGGTTCAAACGGCAGCGCGAAGATCACCGCCTTGCCGTCCGGTTTGCCGTAGAAACGCACCGCTTCCCCCGCTTTGACATAAGGATCGGTACCTTCGCGGTAGCGCCACAGCGTCTCTTTGCCGTCGACCACCGGCCAACGCAGGCCGCGCGCCTGATGGTACATATCGAACGCCGCCAGATCGTGGCCGTGGCCACGGCCAAAGCCGGCATATTCTTCGAACAACCCTTTTTGCAGATAGAAGCCAAAGGCGCGCGCTTCATCGTTGAGCTGGTCCGCCGGGATTTCCGTCAGCGGGTATTTATTCACCTCACCGTTGGCGAACAGGACGTCGTACAGCGTTTTGCCCCGGTATTGCGGGTTTTGTTCCAGCAGTTGCGCCGGCCACACCTCTTCCACCGTGAAACGCTTGGCGAACTCCACCAGTTGCCACAGATCGGATTTGGCCTCGCCCGGCGCTTTCACCTGCTGGCGCCAGAACTGGGTGCGGCGCTCCGCGTTGCCGTAAGCGCCCTCTTTCTCCACCCACATGGCGGTCGGCAGGATCAGGTCGGCGGCCAGGGCGCTGACGGTCGGATAGGGATCCGACACCACCACAAAGTTGCGCGGATCGCGCCAACCCGGCATCCGTTCCTCATTGATGTTCGGCCCGGCCTGCATGTTGTTGTTGCACATCACCCAGTAAGCGTTCAGCTTGCCGTCTTTCAGCGCACGGTCCTGCGCTACCGCATGCAGCCCGACTTTTGCCGGAAGGGTACCGGCCGGCAACTGCCATTTCTGCTCGGCTGTCTGACGGTGTTTTTCGTTGGTGACCACCATGTCGGCCGGCAGACGGTGGGCAAAGGTGCCTACCTCGCGCGCGGTGCCGCAAGCGGAAGGCTGGCCGGTCAACGAGAACGGCCCACAGCCTGGTTTGGCGATCTTGCCGGTCAACAGGTGCAGGTTGTAGCACAGGTTATTGGCCCAGACGCCGCGCGTATGCTGGTTGAAGCCCATGGTCCAGTACGACACCACCTTGATGTTCGGATCGGCATACAGCTTCGCCAGCGCTTCCAGTTGGTCTTCCGGCACGCCGCTCATTTTGGCGACTTTTTCCAGCGTGTATTCCGCCACGAAAGCCTTGTACTCGTCGAAACTCATAGGTTCGGAGGCATCCGAACCTGGATTTTTCGCCTTTTTTTCCAGCGGGTGGGTCGGGCGCAGGCCGTAACCGATATCCGTCGCCCCCCGGCGGAAGTTGACGTGTCGATTGAGGAAATCCTGATCTACCGCGTTGTTTTGAATGATGTAGTTGGCGATGTAGTTCATGATCGCCAGATCGGTCTGCGGCGTGAACACCATGCCGTTATCCGCCAGTTCGAAGCTGCGGTGCTCATACGTCGACAGCACCGACACGTTGACCTTCTCGTTGCTCAAACGGCGATCGGTAATGCGCGACCACAGGATCGGGTGCATTTCCGCCATGTTGGAGCCCCACAGCACGAAGGCGTCAGCCTGCTCGATATCGTCATAGCAGCCCATCGGCTCGTCCATGCCGAAGGTGCGCATGAAGCCCACCACCGCCGAAGCCATGCAATGGCGGGCGTTCGGATCCAGGTTATTGGTGCGCAACCCGGCTTTGAACAGTTTGGCGGCGGCATAGCCTTCCCACACCGTCCACTGGCCGGAGCCGAACATACCCACAGCGTCGGGCCCCTTCTCCTTCAAAGCCTGTTTGAATTTTTCGGCCATGATGTCGAAAGCCTGTTCCCAACTGATCGGGGTAAACTCGCCTTCTTTATGGTACTGGCCGGCTTTCATGCGCAGCAGCGGCTGGGTCAGACGATCTTTGCCGTACATGATTTTCGGCAGGAAATAGCCTTTGATGCAGCTCAACCCACGGTTGACCGCCGCATCCGGATCCCCCTGCGAGGCGACGATGCGGCCATTTTGGGTGCCGACCAGCACACCGCAGCCGGTGCCGCAGAAGCGACAGGGCGCCTTGTCCCATTTGATCGCATCCGCGCTGCCCGCCACCGCCTGTGCTACCGTTGGAATAGTCAGCCCGGCCGCCGCCGCAGCGGCCACCGCGGCGTTAGCCTTCATGAAGTCTCGACGACTGAGTTTCATGGCGTTACCTCACCTTGCAAGTCCTGCTGGTGATAAACCAGCGATACCGCCAGCACGCCGTCCAGATTGCGCACTGACTCAATTTTTTCCAGCAGCGCCTGGGAGCAAGCCGCCTGCATCACGACCACCAGCTTGCCCTGCGGGCGATCCTGCACCGGGATTTCCGTGTCCGTGATCGCCAGCAGCGCCGTGACAAGCCGCGGAATGTTTTCCGGCCGGGCCTGTACCACCAGCCCGCTTACGTGCCATTCGTTATTCATTGTTTTCGCTCCGGATTAGGGTGACGGCATTCGCCGGGCAGCCGGCGACACAGGCGCCGCAGCCGTTGCAGGCCGTCGTATCCAGCATCGGCTGCGCCATCTCGCCCAGCCGCGGACGAAAGCGGATCGCCTGCGGCTCGCAACTGTCCTGGCAACTGCGGCATTCAACGCCCCTGCGCGCCAGGCAATCGGCGCCAAACGCCGCATATTGCCGCCAAGGGGTTTCCGCCAGCGGGCGAAACAGCGGCGCTTCGCAGGCCTGCGCGCAACGCCCGCAAAACGTGCATTCCGCCCGCTGGAAATCAATCTCGGGAAAGCCGCCGCTGCCGCCGATCAGCACGCCGCTTTCACAGGCGCGAATGCAGGCCTGGCAGCGGGTGCAACCGGCAATGAAAAGGGATTCCTGATGCGACCACGGGGGGCGGATCGCCGCCGAAGAGAGACGCCATTGTCCGCCGAGCAGCCTGCGCCGCGACAATACGGTCATGCTGTTTATCCTTGAGGTTGCAAACATGCCCACACGCCAGTTTGCGGGCAGCGGCTATAGCCTATGGATTTAAAACCCTGAAAAATACGGGGGTAACATAAGAGGAGTCCGAGGGGTATATAATCACTCTTTAGGGGTAAATGCGGGGGTAGCTTGCGCCAGATCAATCTATTACTGTGCTTAAGGGTAGTTAGCCGCCCTCTTTTCGCTGATTCGCTATCTATTTAATTATACAACGCGCGTTTTTTCCGTTGCTTACATCTTGAGATAAAACCCGGCGAATTTTAGTTGCAAAACTTATAATTTTGCTTTCGAATGAAACCTGACGATGCGCATCGCCCGTGAGAAAAGGATCCGTGATTGCTTGTTAAACGTTCAGTGACCGGCAGCCTGGCCAAGGCGCTGTTTTGCATCGTTATTTTGTCCGTGATCTCCACCGGGCTGGCGTTGACCACCGTCGCCGGCAGCCTGCGTGACGCCGAAGCGATAAATATCGCCGGTTCGCTGCGTATGCAGAGTTATCGGTTGGCTTACGATCTCACCCGGCAGGCTACGGGGCTGGATCAGCATCTGCAGCAATATCAACAATCCCTGCAAGCCCCGGCGCTGCAAAAGCTGGATCGTTTTTACGTGCCTGCCGACGTCCGTGAGAAATACCTGTCGCTGCAGCAAACCTGGCAGCGGCTGGCGCGGCAGATCCAGGCCGGGCAGTCGGCAGACTATCAGGCCAACGTCGCCGGTTACGTTAACCAGATTGACCATTTCGTTTTAGCGCTGCAACGCTATTCCGAACTCAAGCTGGCCATAGTGGCGACCATCAGCGTGGTGGGTTATATCGCCATTATCGGGCTGGTGCTGTTTTGCATCCGCTTTATGCGCCGCCAGGTCGTGGCGCCGCTGAAACACCTGGTGGATGCCAGCCAGCGCGTGCAACAGCGAGATTTTCACCACCCGCAGTTGGATATTGCGCTGCCGAACGAGTTGGGCGTGCTGTCGCAGGCCTTTGCCGCCATGTCGGACGATCTGGCCAAGCTGTATCAGTCTCTTGAGTTAAAGGTTCAGGAGAAAACCCAGCGTTTGCAACAGGCGAACGAGACGCTCGAAGTACTCTATAACTGCTCACAGGCGCTAAGCGTGCGGCAAATTGGCCGGAAGGCCTTTGAGCAGGTCCTGCACATCGTGCGCCAGAGCGAGCAGTTGCTCTGCATCCGGCTGAACGTGGCGGACAGCCTCAGCGAATGGCAACTGACCAGCGGCACGCCGTCGCCAACGCAGGCCTGGCAGCGGCTTACCATCGTTCAGGACGGCAAGCCGCTGGGGGAACTGTGCTGGCAGCACCAGGATCAACCGCCGCATCCGCATTTGATGCAAAGCGTGGCTAACATGCTGAGCCGCGGCGTTTATTTCAATCGTGCGCAGAAACGGCACATGCAGTTTTTGCTGATGGAAGAGCGTGCCACCATCGCCCGCGAGCTGCACGATTCATTGGCCCAGGCGCTGTCGTTTTTGCGCATTCAATTAACGTTGCTGAAACGCACGCTGGTGGGCGGTTCACCGCAGGCGCAGGAGATCATTAACGATTTTGACCGCGCGCTGGCCGACGCCTACCGCCAGTTGCGCGAGTTGCTGACCACCTTCCGCCTGAACATTCAGGAGGCCGATTTGAACGCCGCGTTGCACCAATTGCTGGCGCCATTAAAGATTCTAACCGGCGCGCGGATTCAGTTACACTGTCGGCTTTCCTCCCAGGCGCTCGATGCCCAACAACAGGTACATGCGCTGCAGATTGTGCGGGAAGCGGTGGTCAACGCCATCAAACATGCCGATGCGCGGGAGATAGTGATCCGTTGCGAGGTCACCACGAGCGGTGATAATGCCATCAGCATTGTTGACGACGGCTGCGGCATCGCCAGCCTGAGCGAGCCGGAAGGCCATTATGGGTTGAGCATCATGAGCGAACGCGCCGCGCGGCTGGGAGGCACGCTGCTCATCCAGCGAGGTGAACCCAAGGGCACGGAAGTCCGGTTGACTTTTCCGCCATAAATCGGGGCCATTCGTCCCCCGTTACGTTTTAGGCGGGGATGAAGGCTATTTCAGGACGTTGATTGCCACTATTTTATAAGAGTCTGTCCCACTGTGAAGCACGCTGCACAGCGTGTTTGAGTGGCTTTACTCGCTACAGGGAGCATATGTCATGGTGATGAAGAATTACCGAGTATTGATCGTCGACGACCATCCTCTGATGCGCCGCGGCATCAAACAGCTGCTGGGGCTGGACCCGTGGTTTACCGTGGTGGCCGAAGCCAGCGACGGCAACGAGGCCATTGCCCTCGCGTTGCAGCACACGCCGGACGTGATCCTGCTCGATCTGAATATGAAAGGGCTGTCCGGCCTGGACACGTTGAAAGCGCTGCGCAATGAGGCCGTCGATGCGCGCATCATCGTGCTGACGGTGTCCGATTCGCGTAGCGACGTCTATGCGCTGATCGACGCCGGCGCCGACGGTTATCTGCTGAAAGACAGTGAGCCGGAACAGCTGCTGGAACATATTCGCGCGGCGGCGGAAGGCCAGAACGTGATCAGCGATGCGGTGGCGGACTATCTGTCATCCCGCGGCGAACAGCACGATCCCTTCGCCGAACTGACCGAACGCGAGCTGGACGTCTTGCAGGAAGTGGCGCGCGGTATGTCCAACAAACAGGTGGCGGCACAACTGCACATTTCCGAAGAAACGGTGAAAGTGCATATCCGCAACATGCTGCGCAAACTGGACGTCCGTTCACGCGTGGCGGCGACGGTGATGTATCTGGAACACAAAAGTCAATGATGCTTCCCCCGGCATGCCGGGGAAAGTTTACTCGATGGCGGCCAGCAGCGTCTGATGATGCTGGTGGATCCAGCTCTTGTTGAGTGGCCCCCAGTTTTCCAACTGGTAAAAACCGTCGTTATTGCGCACGCCTTGCTGCACAAACTGCAACTCCACCCCCAGGCCAGGCAAGGCTTTCAGCACGTCTTGCAGAGTACGGCGCGGCCAGCCGGTCACTTCCATCAGACGCGGGACGTTCGGCCGCTCACTGTGACTGATCAGCCAACACAGATAAAGGCGTCGGGCAAATACCGGGTTAATTTCCATGCCAAGCTCCTGCTTTGCGGTAAGTCCTGATTGTTTTCCGGGAACCTTGATCGGCCAGGCCCTTGATAGTCATAAAATTGTCTTAATGATGCTTTTCACTGTCGCCGGGACGTCATTGCCGGTTTCTACTACTGTTATTTACATTATCTCCTTTTTTTCTCCACGCTTTACTCCTCCTTCGCGAGTAAAGTGCAGTAACGCCGGAATCCTTCCCAGCCGCTGGTAAACGCAATCCAGATGCGTCTTAAAGATAGAACAAGTCATAACGAGGTTCGCGCTGCATGGCCAATTTTTTTATTGATCGCCCGATTTTCGCCTGGGTTTTGGCAATTATTCTTTGCCTGACCGGCGCTTTGGCGATCTTTTCCCTACCCGTTGAACAGTATCCGGACCTCGCGCCGCCGAACGTTCGCATTAGCGCCACTTACCCTGGTGCCTCAGCGCAAACGCTGGAAAATACCGTTACCCAGATTATCGAACAGAACATGACCGGCCTGGACAACATGATGTACATGTCGTCGCAGAGCACCAACACCGGGCGAGCCACGGTGACGCTGACCTTTGAGGCCGGCACCGATCCCAACGAGGCGATGCAGCAGGTGCAAAACCAGTTGCAGGCGGCGATTAAACGGCTGCCGCAGGCGGTGCAAACTCAGGGCGTGACGGTATCAAAATCCGGTGATACCACGCTGATGATGGTGGCGTTCGTCTCGACCGACGGCAGCATGGACAAACAGGATATCGCCGATTATCTGGTGTCCAATCTGCAAGATCCGCTCAGCCGCATCAACGGCGTGGGCAGCATGGACGTTTACGGTTCGCAGTACGCCATGCGCATCTGGCTCGATCCCAACAAGCTGACCAGTTACCAGCTCACTACTGAGGACGTGGTAGCTGCCATCAAGTCCCAGAATGCCCAGGTGGCGGTCGGCCAGCTCGGTGGCACGCCGTCCGTCGACAAGCAGGCGCTTAACGCCACCATTAACGCCCAGTCGCAACTGCAAACGCCGGAACAGTTCAAGCAAATCACCCTGCGGGTCAATCAGGACGGTTCGCTGGTGACGCTGGGCGACGTCTCAACCATCGAGCTGGGCGGCGAAAACTATGACTTCCTCAGCCGTTATAACGGCATGCAGGCCGCCGGCATGAACATCAAGCTGGCTTCCGGCGCCAACGAGCTGCAGACCGACCAGTTGGTGAAGGACAAAATCGCCGAGCTGTCGCAGTATTTCCCGCACGGGCTGGAGGCGAAGGTCGCCTATGAAACCACCCCGTTCGTTAAGGCCTCCATCAAAGACGTGGTGAAAACCCTGCTGGAAGCCATTGTGCTGGTGTTCCTGGTGATGTACCTGTTCTTGCAGAACTTCCGCGCTACGCTGATCCCCACTATCGCCGTGCCGGTCGTATTGCTGGGCACCTTCGCCATTCTTTCCGCCTTCGGATTCAGCATCAACACCCTGACCATGTTCGCCATGGTGCTGGCGATCGGCCTGCTGGTGGATGACGCCATCGTGGTGGTGGAGAACGTCGAGCGGGTGATGAGCGAAGAAGGCCTGCCGCCGCGCGAGGCCACGCGTAAATCCATGGGGCAGATCCAGGGCGCGCTGGTCGGGATCGCCATGGTGTTGTCGGCGGTGTTTATCCCGATGGCGTTCTTCGGCGGCACCACCGGCGCGATTTATCGCCAGTTCTCGATCACCATCGTGTCCTCCATGGTGCTGTCAGTATTGGTGGCGATGATCCTGACCCCTGCCCTGTGCGCCACGCTGCTCAAGCCGCTCGCCAAGGGCCATCACCACGGCAAGCGCGGCTTCTTCGGCTGGTTCAACCGCATGTTCAATCGCAATGCCGATCGCTACGAGCGTGGCGTGGCGCGCGTGCTGCATTTCAGCTTGCGCTATATGGCGATTTATCTGCTGCTGCTCGCCGGCATGGCGCTGCTGTTCATCAAGCTACCGAGCTCGTTTCTGCCGCAGGAAGACCGCGGGGTATTCACCGTACAGGTGCAATTGCCGCCGGGTTCTACCCTGCAACAGACCGCCAAAGTGGTGGAAAAAGTCGAGCACTACTTCCTGACCAAAGAAAAGCAGGATGTGCTGTCGGTATTCTCCACCATCGGTGCCGGGCCGGGCGGCAACGGGCAGAACGTGGCGCGCATGTTTATCCGTTTGAAAGACTGGGATCTGCGCACTTCCGGCGCCAATACCTCTTTCGATATCATCGAACGCGCCACCCATGCGTTCAGCAAGATTAACGAGGCGCGGGTGATTGCCAGCAGCCCACCGGCGATTACCGGCCTGGGCAACTCCGCCGGCTTCGATATGGAGTTGGAAGACCACGCCGGGCTGGGCCACGCCAAGCTGATGGCGGCGCGCGACCAACTGCTGCAACTGGCGGGGGACAACCCGCTGCTGGCTCGCGTTCGCCATAACGGCCTGGACGACAGCCCGCAGTTGCAAATCAATATTGATCAACGCAAGGCGCAAGCGCTCGGCGTGGCTGTCGATGACATCAACAACACGCTGTCCACCGCCTGGGGCTCGACCTATGTCAACGACTTTGTCGATCGCGGCCGGGTGAAAAAGGTGTACGTGCAAGCCGCCGCGCCGTTCCGCATGCTGCCTGGCGATATCGACAAATGGTATGTGCGCAACAGCGCAGGCGGCATGGTGCCGTTCTCGGCCTTCTCGACCTCACATTGGGAATATGGCTCCCCGCGCCTGGAGCGTTACAACGGCAGCTCGGCGGTGGAGATCGTCGGCGAGGCGGCGGAAGGCGTCAGCACCGGCACCGCCATGGCCGAAATGGAGAAAATCGTCAGCCAACTGCCGACCGGCTTCGGCCTGGAATGGACCGCCATGTCCTATCAGGAACGGCTCTCCGGCTCACAGGCGCCTGCGCTGTACGCTCTCTCGTTGCTGATTGTGTTCCTGTGTCTGGCTGCGCTGTACGAGAGTTGGTCGATTCCGTTCTCGGTGATGCTGGTGGTGCCGCTCGGGGTGATTGGCGCCGTCGCCGCGACCTGGCTGCGCGGGCTGGAGAATGACGTTTACTTCCAGGTTGGGTTGCTGACCATCATCGGGTTGTCGGCGAAGAACGCCATTCTGATCGTCGAATTCGCCAACGAGCTGAATCACAAAGGGCAGGATTTGCTGTCCGCCACGCTGGAAGCCTCACGCATGCGCCTGCGGCCGATTTTGATGACCTCGCTGGCCTTTATCTTCGGCGTATTGCCGATGACCATCAGCAGCGGTGCCGGCTCCGGCAGCCAGCATGCGGTCGGCACCGGAGTCATGGGCGGCATGATATCCGCCACCCTGCTGGCGATCTTCTTCGTGCCGCTGTTCTTTGTGCTGGTGCGGCGCCGCTTCCCGGGTAAACCCTTGCCGGCGTCAAACGCGGAAAACGCGGAATAGCAGGCATAAAAAAGCAGCATCGGCAAACCGATGCTGCTTTATCTTGAACGAGAATGTCGCTCCCAAGGTGTTTCAAATACCGACAAATAAACCATACCCTATACCCTATGAATTTCACGTTGCGGCTAGGCGGCCAGCTTGCTCATCTCCAGGCGCTTACTCCGGTAAGTAACTGGGGTGAGCCAGTGCAGCCAACAACGCTGCAATTTGAAATGCGACGGGTATTCAGTTTCAACGCAGTGTCAGTTACCCAACATCTCATCGATGAAGTCCTTCCAGTTTCCTAACTCACGATCAACCATAATACTTTACAACCTCAATTATTAGACGAAGCGAATTCTACGCCTGTTTTTTGAGCAAGTGAAGCCTTTCGGGAACGATGCCGGCCACGGAAACCGGGGTTGGCGCACATTTTCGTATTAATCCTACCCAAGGGCATTTCGGCATATTCCCCGTTGCGATAAGCGTCATCGCTACCACGTGCAGAAAGCATAAAAGCCGGTGCTGCGCCGCAAAATACCGGCCGCTGCCGGCAAGCGGCCGGGTAAATCGCTCAAAAACGTTTAGAAATCCACGCGCAAGCCAAGGTTGTAGCGGCGTCCTTCAAGCTGCGGATATTCGCCCCAACTGGTGGTGCGCTTAGGTGCGGTATCGAAAATGTTATACACGCCGGCCATCACCTGAGTGTGCTTGTCCAGGCGGTAAATGACCCCGGCGTCCAGCAGAGCATAAGCGCCATAACGGGTATGGTCGCCGGTATCCTCGTTGCGGCTGCGATAATTGACTTTGGACCACAGGTCCAGCGCCGAAGCCGCCGCCCACTTAACGGATAAGTTGGCCATGTGTTTCGGGAAGTCGTTCAGCGCATAACCCTTATTGACGCCGTTTTTCTGCTCGCTTTTGTTGAAGGTGTAGTTGGCGTTGAAGTTCAGCCGATCCGTGGCCTGCCAATCCGCATTGAGCTCCACGCCGTAGACATTGGCCTTGCCGATATTGAAATATTTATCAATGGATTCAGCGCTGTAACCGTTAACCACGCAAGGGGCATTCTCGCTCGCCTCGCAGATATTGACTTCAGCAATCTTGTCCTTGAAGTCGGTATAAAATACCGTGCCGTCCAAAGACAGATCGCGGTTGTTATTCCAGTACAACCCCAGTTCGGTATTCAGGCTGGTTTCTGGCTTCAGTTCGCTGTTGCCTACCGACAGGTAAGGGTAAGGCGGGTTGCTGCCGCGCGGGGTGATGAATTGATCCGAATTTTCCCGCAGCGACGGTTTTTTATAGCCGGAAGAGACCCCGCCCTTGAGCGCCCAGGTTTCGTCCAGCATCCAGTTGCCGTAAAGTTTCGGGCTGATGTGAGTGCCGAAATAGTTATCTCGATCCATGCGCGCCGAGGTGGTCAGCGAGAAGTCATCGATGTTCCATTGCCCTTCGGCGAACAACGCCCAACTGTCACGCGAAATTTTCGTCACTGGGTCGATCCCCGGCGCCCGTTTGTTGTCGGCGTAGAAGTCGTCATTGAGCGTTTCGCGGCTGTAGTTGCCGCCGAGAGTCAGGTTGTGCTCGCCGAGGCTCAGCTTGGCCTGGCTGTTCAGAACGTAATTCTCGGTCTGAATATGCTGCGGCGCCAGTTGGGCGCTGTGGTAGGTAGATTCGCCTTTCTCATACTGGAAATAGCTGGTGGTGGCGACGGTATCTTCCGCATACCAGCCCGAGTGGGTCAGGCTGAGTGCGTCGCGATCGAAGTCCCATCCCCACGGCGTGCCACCGCCTTTGGCCGAGCGACTGCGCTTTTTCTCCCCTTTGGCGAGGTTCAGGTCGAACAGGTTGGTTTCGTTGGCGGCAAAGCCCAGCGTCATGTCGAGGGACTTTTTGTTGTTCTTGCTGAAAGCGTTGGGTTTTTCATCTTCGCGACGATCGAGGTAATCCGCCGAAAGGTTGAGTCCCAGCACGTCAGGCACCAGTGGCCCCATCAGGAACAGGTTGGCCTGCTGGGTATTGCCGAAATCCTGATGTTGCTGCAGGAAACTGTTACCGGCAATGGATCCTATCCATTCCCGCACGCCAAACGGCTTTTTGGTGATCACGTTGACCACGCCGCCAATGGAGTCGGAGCCATACAACGAGGACATCGGGCCGCGGATCACCTCAATGCGTTCAATGGCGGCCAAGGGCGGCAAAAAGCCGGCTTCGGTGCCGATATTCTGGCCATACGGGCGCGACTCGCCGGTATTTTGCTTGATGCTGTTCACCATGAACGAGGTGTAACTCGAGTCCATGCCGCGGATCATGATATCCCCTGACACCTCGCTGCCGGCACCGCTGCTGACGAACACCCCGGAGACATCCTGCACCGCTTCGGCGACATCGCGGCTGTTTTGCTTTTCGAAAGATTTTTTATCGATAACCGAGATACTGGCGGGCGCATATTTCTTGTTCTGTTTGAACCCGGAGGCCGTAACCACCAGTTGGTCTTCCTGCGAAGCGCTGTTTTCCTTCTCGGCCCCCTCTTCCTGCGCGTAAACCTGAGGCGCGCCCATCAATGCCAAAGCAATGACCGTCGCGATGCTGGAGCGTTTTCCCATGGATTGTTGATAAATCATCACTGTTCCTAATCGAGCCTGTTTCCGGTTGGTGTTGTAGCTCACAGAGCGCCCAATGCGGCAAACGTAGAGCGCGGGCACGGCCTTGGCAGCCACTGCGCACGGCGCTGTACCCGCTTCTGAATGTTGTATTTTTATTTACAGTTCTTAACAAAAGCCGGGCGAATATAGCGGATATCTGCCCGCAATAAAAACGAAATGAAAATCATTACAATGAATAAACAAGCAGAAAAAAGGCGTAACAAACAGAACAAAAAATTCGATCATTTAAATAAAAATGTTTTATTTCAATAAGTAAAACAAAATCAGATCAATGATTAATTAAATGATATTGATATTAATTATCAATATCATTAGCATCAACAAATCGTAAATTGATGTAAAGGAATGTCTATGTCCATGCACCTGGTCGCCCCCACCAAAGGTTTCTCTCTCAGCGCCCTGACGTCTGCCCTGCTGCTGTTGTCTTGCTCAACGCTGGCTGCCGAACTGCCCGAAAGCCATTTTCAGACCAAACCGGTAGGATATGGCCTGTACGAACTGGCTTTTGACGGCGAAAACAACACCCTGTTTGCCGCCTCTACGCCTTCATTCGCCAAAGGGAAAAACACCGGTATCGTCTATCGGGTCAACCCGGCCACACTGGCCACCGACGCCAATATTCAGACCCAGCGCCGCGCCTTCGCCACCGCGTTGGATGAACAGCGGCATCTGCTGTATATCGGCAATACCGTGGACGGATCGGTGACGGTGATCGACACCCAGACAGGCAAAGAACTCGCCACCATTCAGCTCGATGAAAGCGTAAAAGAAGACCAGTTCACGCCAACGCGCGAGATGGTGCTCGACAAGAAAAACCAGCGTTTGTATGTCTCCGGCACCGCGAAAAAAGGCGTGTTGTGGGTTATCGATACCGCCAATCGGAAGAAAATCGCCACCCTGAGCAACATGGGCGAATACCCGACCGGCATGGCGCTGGACAGCGAACGTGGCCGTCTCTACTGCGTCAACGGCGGTGGCGAACTGATCACCCTGGACACCGCCAGCCACAAAATCCTGAAACGCGTGGTAGTTGAACCCGCCAAGAAACACTTCTTCCTCAACATCAGTCTGGACAGCAAAACCGGCCGCGCTTTCATCACCGATCCCGATCTGCCGAAGGTGCTGGTTGTTGATGTGAATAGCGGGAAAATCCTGCACCAGATTGACGTGATCAATTCCCTGGCGGTGTTGTTCAACCCTGCCCGCAATGAGATCTACATCAGCCACCGTGAAGCCAAGCGCATCAGCATCGTTGACAGCAACAGCTACCAGGTGAAAAACAGCATCACTACCACCGCCTTGCCCAATAGCCTCGCGCTGTCCGCAGACGGCAATACGCTCTTCGCCAGCATCAAGCAGTCCAAGGAAGAGATGGAGAAGAAGCAGGACTATCTGATTAAGATCAACCTTGGCGGACTGTGAGACCTATCCATGGCCAGTTTTATGATTCGCCTTTCCGGGGGAGCGCTGCTGTGCCTCCCGGTCATGGTTGCACAAGCGGCGGGTACCGAGCAGACCGCCCGCACTCAGAAAGAAGATACCCTTGAGGTGGTCGCCTCGCCCTTTAGCGATGACGGCAGCACCGAGAACACCGGCTCCTATACCACCAAACAGATGACCACGGCGACCGGGTTGCCGCTGAGCATCAAGGATACGCCGCAGTCGGTTTCGGTGATAACTCGCCAGCAAATGGACGATCTCAACGCGACGTCGCTGAAGGAAATCCTGCGCTGGTCCACCGGGGTCAGCGAAAGCAATTACGATAGCGAACGCTCCTCGTTCAACTACCGTGGTTTCAGCGTTGATAACTACCAATACGATGGCGTCCCCACCTTCTTTGACTCCGGCTATTCCGGCGGGGAATCGGAGATTGACGCAATCACGCTGGATCACGTGGAGATTGTCAGGGGCGCTGCGGGTTTGCTGAACGGCGTCGGTAATCCGGGTGCCGCCATCAACCTGGTCAGAAAGAAAGCCTCCAGCCTTTCACCTTTTGCCCGAGCCGAACTTTCCGCCGGTTCCTGGGACCGCTACCGGACCACGGTTGATGTCGGGACGCCGCTCAATGACGAAGGCACCGTCAGAGTGCGTATCGCCGCTGCCGGCGAACGCGGCCGCTCCTTTATGGAACGGCATCAGGAGCGCAAAGGCACCGTCTATGGCACGCTGGAGGCCGATCTGAGCAGCAATACCCTGCTGCGCCTGGGGGCTGATTATCAGCAAAACAGGCCGAAAGCCTCCACCTGGGGCGGCGCGTTGCCGACCGGCTGGTTCAGCGACGGCAGTGAAATTAACTGGGATCGGCACTATAACGGCGCCTCTGACTGGTCGAGTTGGGATACCACCCTGACCACTCAGTTCGCCACGCTGGAACATGAGTTCGATAACGACTGGAAAGGCGTGCTCAACTATACCCACAGCCGCCAGGCTTTCGATGCCAAAATGGCGATGAGCCTCGGCGGGCTGATCGATCCGGCAACCTGGGCGGTGCAACCTGCAAACCCTTATGCCGGGCGCTATGAAGGCTACCGGGATCAACACGCGATAGACATGAAGTTGAACGGTGACTTCACCCTGCTGGGCCGCAGCCACACATTTGTGGTAGGCAACTCCTCTGCCTGGCAGCACAGCTACAGCACCTATCGCAGCGCCACCTACTCGCAGCAGTTCAGCGGCAGCCTGCGGGATTGGAACGGTGGCCAGGGCGAGCCTGAATGGTCGGATAAAATGCCGCAAATGGATTATCGCACGCGGCAAATCGGCATTTACAGCAGCGCCGACTTCTCGCTGACGGACCGGCTGGATCTGGTGCTCGGCGCCCGTTTCAACAGCTTTAAAAACACCACGACCACCACCGCCAACAAGGTCACTCCGTTCGTGGGAACCGTCTATAAGCTGACCGAACAGGTCTCCGCCTATGCCAGTTACACCGACATATTCAAGGATCAAAACCTGCTCGACAGCAGCGGCCACTACCTGGCGCCGATTGAAGGGGTGAATAAAGAGGTGGGTATCAAGGCCGCGCTGCTGGATGACCGGCTCAACGTTTCGCTGTCGGCGTTCCGCATCACGCAGGACAATCTCGGGGTGCAGGACGAGAGCGCCAGCGATCCGAACTCGCTGCAACAGACCTATCATGAGAGCCAGGGCGCGACCAGCAAAGGGGTCGAGTTCGAACTGAGCGGTGAGCTGGCGCAGGGCTGGAACGCCCAGCTCGGCATCACCCATTTCTCACTGAAAGACAAGGACAAGGTTAATCTCAACACCGAGCAACCGCGCACCCGCATCAACCTGTTCACCACCTATCAGCTGACGGGCGTTCTGCGCGATCTGACGCTGGGCGGCGGCGCACGTTGGCAGAGCGGCATTTACGCCAACGTCACCGGGGCCAACAACGGCGAGTTTGTGGACCGTAAGGCCGAGCAAAGATCTTATGTCCTGTTCGATGCGATGGCGCGTTACAAACTCACCCCGCAGACCTCGGTGCAGCTTAACCTGAACAACGTCTTTGACGAGAAATACTACTCGCAGGTGAATTTCTACAGCACCCGCAACTATGGCGATCCGCGTAATCTGATGCTGACGCTGAAGCACGAGTTCTGACCCTCCCGCAATAAAAAACCGGCCCCGGATAACGGGGCCGGCCACGCTCTAATGCCTATATTTCTTGTAGGATGAATTCTTCCGTAGTAGCGTGCCAAGGGGAGAAAACCCTCCACTTTTCTGAGGCCATAACATGTCCCCTACGCTGACTATCGAACAATTGAAACAGCTGGGCCGCTATCAGGAAGCGACCGAACTGGCACAGCAACAGTTGCTGCAAAAACCGGAAGAAGCCGCGCTGCACTACCAATTGGCCTGCCTGTATGACGTGCAGGGATTTGAGCAGCAGGCGATCCCCTGCTACCTCTCCGCGCTGGCTCGCACTCTGCCGGCGGCGCAGCGGCAGGAGGCCTGGCTTGGTCTGGGCAGCACCTACCGCGCACTCGGGCTGTATCAGCAATCGCTGGCCGCCTTTGACAATGGGCTGGCCGAATTCCCGCAGGCCAAGGAGCTCACCCTGTTTCGCGCCATGACGCTGTACAACCTGGGGGAAACCAAACAGGCGGTGGCCGATCTGTTGCTGCTGTTGGCGGAAACCTCCTCGTATCGCGACATCAGCAGCTATCAGCGCGCTATCCGTCAATACGCCGCCGATCTGGATCGCATCGGCTAGGAGAGAAGCATGGAGATGGTGACCGACCCAAACCGCTATCGCATCGACTGGTCGCAGTTGGCCGCGTTGTTGGCCGCCGCCGGGCTGGGCCAGCGCGATCCGCATCAATTACAGCGCGTTTATCAGCACAGCCAGTTTTGCTATTGGGGTTACCTCGACGGCGAACTGGTGGCCACCGCCCACGCCATCAGTGACATGACCTCGGTGGCTTACCTCGCCGACGTGGCTATCCACCCTCACTATCAGGGCCGCGGTCTGGGCAGGCTGCTGATGGATCGGGTCATGCAGGATTTGGCGCCGCTCGGTAAAGTGTTTATCTATTCGGTGCCCGACAAACTGGAATTCTATAAAAAGTACCACTTCCGCGAGCTGACTACCGGCATGGTCTATGCCGAAGGCCCGGCGTTGGATCGCCTGCAACAAAATGGCTATGTGCGGTAAAACAAGGGAAACCCAGAGTGATTATTGAGAACAAACTTTCTCCGCAAGACTGTGCGGGCATGGGCGATATCCGCGCGGAAATCGACATGCTGGACGAACACATCATTAAATTGATCGCCCAGCGCTTTTCCTACGTGAAGGCCGCTGCCAAATTCAAAACCAGCCCCGATGCGGTACGAGCCAAAGAGCGCTTCGAAGCCATGCTGCAACAACGAAGAGTCTGGGCCGATGAGCAGGGCTTAAGCCCGGAAGTGATAGAAAAAATGTATCGCGACCTGGTCAATTATTTTATTGGCGAAGAGATGAAACACTGGTCGCGTGAAAACGGCGAAAAGTGAACACAAGGGGAAATAGAGGCAAATGTCCGACTCATCCTGGCTTATCGAAACCGAGCTGAAAAGCAAAACCGTCAGCCTGATCCCGCTGCGTAAAGAACATGCGGCGGCGCTGGTGGAGGCGGCCGCTGATGGGCGCCTCTGGGAACTTTGGTTTACTTCGGCACCCAACGAAAACACCGTCGATGATTATGTCGGTTTCGCCCTGAGCGAACAGGTCGCCGGGCGGGCGTTGCCGTTTGTCGTGGTGCATAACGACACGCAAAAGATTGTCGGCACCACCCGCATTTGCAATGCCGATGGGCACAACCGCCGCGTTGAAATTGGCTATACCTGGTACGCCAAAAGCCATCAGCGAACCGCCGTCAACACCGAGTGCAAACGCCTGCTGCTCGGCTATGCGTTCGAAACGCTGGCGGTGATTGCCGTTGAATTTCGCACCCACTGGCACAATCACGCATCGAGAACGGCTATCGCGCGTTTGGGCGCCAAGCAAGATGGCGTACTGAGAAACCACCAGAAAAATGCGGATGGCAGCTATCGCGATACGGTGGTTTTCTCGATCATCGACCATGAATGGCCAATGGTTAAAAAAAGTCTGGAGTATAAATTACGCCAGACCAGAGAGTGATTGCCGCGGGTCAAAGTTATAAGGTCTTCGACATAAAAATTCGGCTGGTGCCTGCCGGTAGGCAAGGCACTTCGCCAAAGCGCGTCCAACCGTTCAGTTCATAAAACCTCGGTGCCTGGAAGCTGATGGTGTACAGCACCGCGGAAACGCACCCCCTGCGGCGCCCTTCCAGCTCGAAGCGGCGCAGCAGTTCGCTGCCCAGGCCAGCCCCCCGCATTGATTCAGGCAGGTAAAACAAATCCACAAACAGCAAGCCCAGCGAAGATCGCCCGGTAATGCCGCCAAGCACCTCACCGCTGATCGGGTCTTTCACCGTCACCGCCAGCGGACGACGATCGCTGCTGCCGGTCACCTCATCGTTATACTGATTCAGCCCTTCCGCGATCAGCGCTTCTATTTTATCGACGGCGTACTCGCTGGTTTCGATACGGTATTTTTCCACATTACTCTCTCCGATAGGATGGCAGGCTGCCGCATTCAGATTAGCAAACATTCGCCGCACTGAATGCGGCCCGAATTTTTTCACCCTTTCCCTGGTTTTCGGACCATTGGACGGTGGAACTCCCCGCCATTTTTCGGCATGCTGGGCGCTGGTTTTCATTTTACCGCCACGGCGGTTTACCACTGGCGCCATGCCGGTGTTGGGTTGCAGAGAAGGTTCTTATTCCATGACGTTGACCATGTACGGCATCAAAAATTGTGACACCATCAAAAAAGCGCGCCGCTGGCTGGAAGAGCAAGGCGTGGCTTATCAATTTCATGACTACCGCGCCGACGGGCTGGATGAACAGCAGTTGCGCGGGTTCGTCGACCGTCTGGGCTGGGAACCGCTGCTGAACACCCGCGGCACCACCTGGCGCAAGCTGGATGAAGCGCAGCGCAACGCCTGCGACAACGCCGATGCGGCCATCGCGCTGATGCTGGCGCAGCCGGCAATCATCAAACGCCCGCTGCTGGACGACGGCAAGGGGCATGCCCTGCTCGGCTTCAGCGCCGAAGGCTACCAGCAATTTATTTCTGAGGTTACAGCATGATTTGCCCGGTTATCGAACTGGCTCAACAGCTCATCAAACGCCCGTCCCTCAGCCCGCACGATGAAGGCTGCCAGGCGCTGATGATTGAACGTCTGGAAGCGATTGGTTTTACCGTTGAGCCGATGCCCTTCGGCGACACCCTGAATTTCTGGGCCTGGCGCGGTGAAGGGCAAACGCTGGCGTTTGCCGGTCACACCGACGTGGTGCCCACCGGCGATGAAAAACGCTGGGACAACCCGCCGTTTGAACCCACCATTCGCGACGGCATGCTGTATGGCCGCGGCGCGGCGGACATGAAAGGTTCGCTGGCGGCGATGGTGGTGGCGGCGGAGCGCTTTGTGGCGGCCAACCCGCATCATGGGGGCCGCCTGGCGTTCTTGATCACCTCCGACGAAGAGGCCAGCGCCACTCACGGCACGGTGAAAGTGGTGGAAGCGCTGATGGCGCGCAACGAGCGCCTGGATTATTGCCTGGTCGGCGAGCCGTCCAGCACCGAACGCGTCGGCGACGTGGTGAAAAACGGCCGCCGCGGTTCGATCACCGCCAACCTGCACATTCACGGCATTCAGGGCCACGTCGCCTATCCGCACCTGGCGGATAATCCGGTGCATCGCGCCATGCCTGCGCTCAATGAGCTGGTGGCGACCGAGTGGGATCGCGGCAACGAGTTCTTCCCGCCGACCAGCATGCAGATCGCCAACGTGCAGGCCGGTACCGGCAGCAACAACGTGATCCCGGGCGACCTGTTCGTCCAGTTCAACTTCCGTTTCAGCACCGAGTCAACCGACGCGACGATAAAACAGCGCGTGGAAGAGCTGCTGGAGCGGCATCAGCTGAACTACAGCATCGAATGGCGTTTGTCCGGCCAGCCGTTCCTGACCGCGCGCGGTGCGCTGGTGGACGCGGTGGTTAACGCCGTCGAACACTATTCTGAATTGACGCCGCAGTTGCTGACCACTGGCGGCACCTCGGACGGCCGCTTTATCGCCCAAATGGGTGCGCAGGTAGTTGAGCTGGGGCCGGTCAACGCGACCATCCACAAGGTCAATGAATGCGTGCACGCAGCCGATTTGCAACTGCTGAGCCGCATGTATCAGCGCATCATGGAGCAGTTGGTCGCATGATCACGCCCATCATGCTGACCGGGCTCTCGACCGAACACCTGGCGCCACTGAGCGATAACCATCGCCTGCAGCCCGCAGCGGTGACCGCGTTCCTCGCCATGCAGCAGGCGGCGTTGGCGGCCGGGTTCGATCTGCAACCCGCCAGCACATTTCGTGATTTCGATCGGCAACTGGCGATCTGGAATGGCAAATTCTGCGGCGAGCGCCCAGTATTAGATAAAGACAGTCGACCGATCGATATCGAGACGCTGTCCGCCGCCGAACGCTGCGAAGCGATCCTGCGCTGGTCCGCCCTGCCGGGCGCCAGCCGCCATCACTGGGGCAGCGATCTGGACGTGTACGACCCTTCGTTGTTGCCGGAAGGGCAAAAGCTGCTGCTGGAGCCGTGGGAATATGAGGAAGGCGGTTACTTTTATCCGCTCAATCAGTGGATGACGGAACATATGGCCGAATTTGGCTTTTACCGCCCGTTCACCGAAGACGGCGACGGCGTGGCGGTAGAACCCTGGCATCTGAGCTATCGGCCGCTGGCGCAGGAAGCCGAGCATCTGCTGACGCCTGCGCTGCTGCTGGCCGCCTGGCAAAATAAGGACGTTGCCGGTGCCGAATGGCTTGAACGCCATCTGCCCGCGATATTTTCACGTTTCATACGCAGTGAAGGAAAGGAGTAAACATGCAATGGTTAGCTGACTACTGGTGGATTATCCTGCTGATTTTAGCCGGGATGATCATCAGCGGGATCAAAGAGCTGCGTCGCGTCGACGTAAAACGTTACCTCGCCGATAAGCCGGAATTGCCGCCACACCGCGATAATAACGCCCAGTGGGACGACGAAGACGACAACTGGCCGAAGAAAAAACCTTAACCGCCTGTGTGCGCCGTCCCCCGAGGGCGGCGCTTCATTTTCTCCTCTTTCCCGCAGAAAAAAGAATCGACTTCTCAAAAAATTGCCTCTAGATTTAACCCTAATTGGTTAACGTGATGGTCATCACACTCCCAGCAGTTAAAACGGTCTGGATACAGACGGGGGTTAACCAAAGCACCACCCTCCACGGTAACGGCTACAGCATGGCATCAGCAGACTGATGTGACCCGATTTCAGATTCCCCTATTCTGAGGCTCGAGCTTATGGCTATTAATATTGCGCTAAACCACGTTACCGAATACCGCTACGACCGACGCATCAACCTGGGTCCCCAAGTCATACGCCTGCGCCCTGCCGCACACAGCCGCACCTCCATTCTGGCTTATTCACTGAAAGTGACCCCGGAAAATCACTTTATCAACTGGCAGCAGGATCCTAACGGCAACTACCTGGCCAGGCTGGTGTTCCCGGAAAAAACCGACCACTTCCGCGTGGAAGTGGATATGCGGGTTGAAATGTCGGTGATTAACCCCTTCGATTTCTTCCTGGAGCCGCAGGCGGAACATATTCCGTTTTGCTATTCGGAAGAGCAGAAAATCGAACTGGCGCCCTATCTGCACTGCCAGCCGCTGACCCCCGAGCTGGAAAGCTACCTGAGCAGCATCCCCGATGAAGCCCAACGCAGCGCGGAATTCCTGGTGGCGATCAACCAGCAGTTGCAGCAACACATCGGTTACACCATCCGCATGGAACCGGGCGTGCAGACGCCGGAAGAGACGCTGACGCTGCGCAGCGGTTCGTGTCGCGATTCCGCCTGGCTGCTGGTACAGATCCTGCGCAACCTCGGGCTGGCCGCTCGCTTCGTGTCCGGTTATCTGATTCAGTTGACGCCGGACGTCAAATCGCTGGATGGCCCGTCGGGGCCGGAGGAAGACTTCACCGATCTGCACGCCTGGACTGAGGTTTACCTGCCCGGTGCCGGTTGGATTGGCCTGGATCCCACCTCCGGGTTGTTCGCCGGTGAAGGGCACATTCCGCTGGCCTGCACGCCGGAACCTTCCAGCGCCGCCCCGATCAGCGGTGCGATTGATGAGTGCGAATGCGAATTTGAGCACCTGATGGCCGTTGCCCGCGTGGACGAAGTGCCGCGTGTGACCAAGCCCTACAGCGAGGAACAATGGCAGGCCATCGACGCGCTCGGTTATCGGATTGACAGCGATTTGCAGGCCAACGGAGTTCATCTGACGATGGGAGGCGAGCCGACGTTCGTCGCCGTCGACGATCCTGACGGCGATGAATGGAATACCGATGCTCTGGGGCCAACCAAGCGCCTGCGTGCCGCCGAGCTGTTCCAGCGTATGCGTGAGCGTTACGCCCCCGCCGGGCTGGTGCATTTTGGTCAGGGCAAATGGTACCCCGGCGAGCAACTGCCGCGCTGGTCGCTCAATTGCTTCTGGCGCCGGGACGGTGAGCCGCTGGCCGATCCGGCCATGTTTGCCGATGAACGCGAGCCTTCTGCGGTCACCGCCGGGCAGGCGGCGGATTTCCTGCAACGCGTCGCGCAGTATCTGGAGGTTTCCGGTCAGCATATCTTCCCGGCTTATGAAGACCCGCTCTACTACCTGTGGCGCGAACGACGCCTGCCGGACAACGTCGATCCGTCGGATTCCCGGTTGGAAGATCCGCTGGAGCGAGCGCGGTTGCACAAGGTGTTTGAACAAGGTCTGGGGGCTATCATCGGCCACGTTCTGCCGCTGGCCAGAGAAGAGAACCAGCCGTGGCAAAGCGGCTCCTGGTTCCTGCGCAGCGAGCACTGCTACCTGCTGCCGGGCGATTCGCCGCTGGGTTACCGCCTGCCGCTGGATTCCCAACCCTGGGTGCATAAAAGCGACTATCCCTACATTCACAGCGCCGATCCGCATCAGTCTTTCCCGACGCTGCCGGCCTACCGCCAACTGCTGCAACCGCATTCATCTGCAGCCGATCATGCCCAGCCTCAGCCGGTAACCCAGCGCCCGGAGCAAAAGCAGTCAGCGGACTGGATTACCCGCACTGCGCTGTGCGCCGAGCCGCGCAACGGCATTCTTTATCTGTTCATGCCGCCGACGCGCACGCTGGAAGACTACCTGCAGGTGGTGGAGGCCATTGAGGCCACCTCGCTCTCGCTGGGCATTCCGGTGGTGCTGGAAGGTTACGAACCGCCTTCGGACCCGCGTCTTACCTGTTTTCGCATCACCCCCGATCCCGGCGTCATCGAAGTCAACATTCAGCCGGCGGCCAGCTGGGGCGAACTGGTGGAGCAGACCACCTTCCTGTACGACGCCGCGCGCCAGTCGCGCCTGACCACCGAAAAGTTCATGATCGATGGCCGCCATACCGGCACCGGTGGCGGCAACCATATGGTGATGGGTGGCGCCACCCCGGCGGAAAGCCCGTTCCTGCGCCGCCCGGACGTGCTGCGTAGCCTGATCGGCTATTGGCATAACCACCCGTCGCTATCCTATTTGTTCTCCGGCCTGTTTATCGGCCCGACCAGCCAGGCGCCGCGCATTGACGAGGCGCGTAACGACTCGGTCTATGAAATGGAGATCGCCTTTAGCCGCTTCCCGGAGCCGGGCGAGGAAGCGCAACCCTGGCTTATCGACCGCCTGCTGCGCAACCTGTTGATCGACTCCAGCGGCAATACCCACCGGGCGGAGTTCTGCATCGACAAACTCTATTCGCCGGATGGCCCCAGCGGCCGCCTTGGGCTGCTGGAACTGCGCGCTTTTGAAATGCCGCCGCATGCCCGGATGTCGCTCACCCAGCAGCTATTGCTGCGGGCGTTGCTGGCCCGTTTCTGGCAGCAGCCTTATCAACCGGAGCGGTTGCGCCGTTGGGGCACCGAACTGCACGATCGCTTCATGCTGCCGCACTTTGTGCGTCAGGACTTTAACGACGTGCTCGCCGAACTGCGTGAATTTGGCTACCCGTTTGAAGCCACCTGGTTCGACGCACACTTCGCCTTCCGCTTCCCGCAGCATGGCGAATTTTCCGCCGACGGCGTCCAGGTGCAAATCGATCATGCACTGGAACCCTGGCATGTGATGGGCGAAGAAGGTGCAAGCGGCGGAACCGTGCGCTATGTTGACTCATCCGTCGAGCGTCTGCAGATCAGAGTCACCGGGTTTAATGACGATCGCCACCAGGTGACCGTCAACGGCCGCCCGGTGCCGCTGCAGCCCACCGGCAACGTCGGCGAGGCGGTCGGCGCCGTTCGCTACCGGGCATGGCAACCCGCAGCCAGCCTGCATCCCACCATTGGCGTACACGCGCCGCTGACCGTGGAACTGGTGGATACCTGGATGCAACGTTCGCTGGGCGGCTGCCAATACCACGTCGCCCATCCGGGCGGACGCAGCCACGATACCCACCCGATCAATGCCTATGAGGCGGAGGGCCGCAGGCTGGCGCGTTTCTTGCAGATGGGTCATACGCCTGGAAAATTAACCGTCGAACCCCAGACGCGCAATCCGAACTTCCCGTTCACGCTCGATTTGCGCTGGAAATAAACGTTCGATACAGGAAGGGCGCAAGTCGGTACCAGGAAGGTGCCGGCCTGCGCCGCAAGGGAGCTGCCGTCGCAAGGCCTCATGGAAAACGGGAACGCAATGCCTATGCCGCAATCACTATTTACCCGCTATCGCCACTCGCAAGCGCACTATGACGAGCTGTTTGCCGGCGAGGCAACCCTTCGCCCGCACTGGCAGCGTTTTGCCGCCGAGCTGGCCGCCTATCCGAACGAACAGCTGCAAAGCCGCCTCAACCACGTGGCGCGCCAGATTTTTGAAAACGGCGTCACCTATAACGTCTACGCCGATCCGCAAGGGGTTAAACGCCCCTGGGAACTGGACCTACTGCCACAAATTATCCCCCACGACGAATGGCAACAGATAGAATCCGGCATTGCCCAGCGTGCGGAACTGATGAACCGTATTCTGGCCGACGTGTACGGCGAGCAGACCCTGCTGCGCGACGGCCTGCTGCCGCCTGCGCTGGTGCATGGGCATGCCGGTTTTCTGCGCCCGGCGCACGGCATTCGCTGCCCGGGCAACGTTTACCTGCATCTGTACGCCGTCGATTTGGCCCGTTCCGCCGATGGCCGCTGGTGGGCGTTGGCCGATCGCGCCCAGGCCCCTTCCGGCGCCGGCTACGCGCTGGAAAACCGCACGGTGATCTCCCGCGCCTTCCCGGAACAGTTCCGGGACCTGAAAGTGCAGCGGCTGAATACCTTTTTCCGCACGCTGCAACAAAGCCTGCGCCACTGGGCACCGTTCGCCGCAGGTGATGGCGAAGCTCCGCACATCGTGGTGTTGACCCCCGGCCCTTACAATGAAACCTATTTCGAGCATGCCTATCTGGCGCGGCATCTGGGATTCCCGCTGGTGGAAGGCCAGGATCTGATGGTGTCCCAGGGGCGCGTCTGGCTGAAAACCCTGGACGGCCTGCAGCGCGTGCATGTGATTTTACGGCGGCAGGATGATGACTTCTGCGATCCGCTGGAGGCGCGCCCCGACTCTTCGCTGGGCATTCCGGGGCTGATCCAGGCGGCGCGAGAGGGCCAGGTGCTGATCGCCAATGCGCTCGGTTCCAGCCTGATTGAAACCGGCGCGCTGTACGGCTTTCTGCCAAACCTCAGCCAACAGATCCTCGGGCAACCGCTGCTGTTGCCTTCGGTCGCTTCCTGGTGGTGTGGGGAAAGCACCGCACGGGAAACGGTGCTGGAAAACCTGCCTAACCTGATTGTCAAAGGCGCCTTCCCGCAGTTGCGCATCAGGACCTGCATCGCCGGCGATCTAAGCGCCACCGAGCTGGCTCAGCTAAAGGAACGCATCCGCGCGCGCCCTTACAACTATGTCGCCCAAGAGTTGATCGGCCTGTCGCAGGCGCCGGGTCTGTCCCCGCGCCCGCCCTACCAGTTGCAAAACCATGCCACCTGCCTGCGGGTATTCGCCGTCGCCACCCCGGACGGCTACCGGGTGATGCCCGGCGGCCTGACCCGCATCTCCGGCCCCAACAGCCGCCAGATCGTGACCATGCAGCAGGGCGGCGGCAGCAAGGATACCTGGGTGTTGGCACCGCCTTCCGCGCCACCGCCACGGCCCGGCGTGTTGAGGCAAGAGTTGCCGCCGACCGGCCACAGGCTATCGACTCGGGTGATTGAAAACTTGTTCTGGCTGGGCCGCTATACCGAACGCTGCGACAACATCGCTCGCCTGCTGCGTACCACCCTCACCCTGCGGCTCGACGAAGACGAAGGCAGCGAACAGCAACATAAAGCCGTGATGCAGCTTTGCCTGCACTACGGTCTTTTGCCGAACGACGAAGCCTCTCCGCTTGAAGAACTGCCGCCGCAACAGTTGAACACCCTGCTACTGGAAGCGCTGTTCAACCCGGAAATTCCACAGGGGTTTGCCGGCACCTTGCAGCAACTGCTGCGTATCGGTTTTCAGTTGCGTGAGCGGCTTTCGCTGGACAACTGGCATATCCTCAACCGGCTGGCCAAGGATCTGGAACAGCGCCATCAGGCCCAGCGCTGGAACCTGGCGGAGGCGCTGGCGTTTCTCGATCAGGCGATCGGGCATATGATGGCGCTCTCCGGTTTTGCGCTGGACGGCATGACGCGTGACGTGGGCTGGCGTTTCCTCAGTATTGGCCGTCGGCTGGAACGCCTGCAGCAGGTGACGCATATGCTGACGCTGGTGCTGGACGATGACGAAGTGCGCAACGCCGGGCTGGAATGGTGGCTGGAGTTGTGCGACAGCACCATCACCTACCGCTCCAGTTATCCGCAACGGCCGGAGCTGGTCACCGCCCTGCCGCTGTTGTTGACCAGCCAGGAGAATCCGCGCTCGGTGATGTTCCTGCTGAAGGGGCTGGTGGAGTACTTGAAAAAACTGACCGACCAGTTCGGGCCTTTTACCGATCAGACCATTTTCGATCTGCCGGAGAAAATTGCCGGTCTGGGTAACGCCGGGTTTACCGGCGGCCTGCAACCCTTGTCAGAATCGGTGTCGCAGTGGCAACTGGCGCTGGACCGGCTGTCCGATCAGATTGGCCTGCGCTTCTTCAACCATGGCCCCCACTACAGCACGGGAAACGACGAATGAGCCAGAGCCAAACTCAAACTGCCGGCCAATCTCTCACGCCCGCCGACGGAAGCCGCTATAGCGTCAGTCACGTGACCGAATACCAATACAGCCTGCCGGTGCCGCATTCGCGCCAGTTGCTGCGGCTGTCGCCACGCAATCTGGCCTGGCAACAGTGCCACGCTTCGCGGATCCAGGTCGATCCGCAGCCCGATGAATGGTTTGAACTGGACGATTTTTATGGCAACCACCTGGTGCAATTCGCTCTGCGAACGCCGCATACCCAACTGACCGTGCGGGTGGATTCGCAGGTGCTGGTCTTGCCGCACGCCGCACAGTGGGTGGCGGAAAACAGCCTGTCCTGGGAGCGGGTACGCCAACAGTTGGCCAACGGGGGAACCGAAGTGCTGGACCCCATTCAATACCTGTTTCCTTCCACTTTTATTCCCATCGATAATGCACTTAGCCACTACGCCCTGCCGAGCTTTACCCCTGAACGGCCGCTGCTTTCGGCGTTGCTGGATTTTACCGGGCGCATTTTCAACGACTTTACCTTTGATCCGACGGCCACCACCATCGCCACGCCGGTAGAAACCCTGTTGCGGGAGAAGAAAGGGGTTTGTCAGGACTTTGCTCACCTGCAAATCGCCTGCCTGCGTTCGCTGGGGTTGGCGGCACGCTATGTCAGCGGCTATATCCTCACGCAGCCGCCGCCGGGGGAGGAGCGAATGATTGGCGCCGATGCCTCTCACGCCTGGGTGTCGGTGTATTGTCCGCCCTATGGCTGGGTAGATATCGATCCGACCAACAATGTGTTGGCCGATACCCAGCACATTACCGTGGCCTGGGGCCGCGATTTCGGCGATGTCAGCCCGATGCACGGCATTATTTTTGGCGGGGGCGCTCACCAGTTGGACGTTCAGGTTACGGTGATGCCGCAATGACAGCGGGCGCAGCATAGCCGCGCCCGTCA
Organism: Serratia sp. TSA_198.1; assembly: GCF_052686505.1. Classification (NCBI taxonomy): domain Bacteria; kingdom Pseudomonadati; phylum Pseudomonadota; class Gammaproteobacteria; order Enterobacterales; family Yersiniaceae; genus Serratia; species Serratia sp. TSA_198.1. The sequence goes on along the minus strand of NZ_JBQZFP010000006.1, from coordinate 273,304 downwards.
GGGGGAATATTATCGAAAGGCGATCAAATCGCCGCGTTTGCCAAACAGCGCTTCATCCCAGTAGCGCTGAGGTACGTAGTAGTGCAATCGCTCGAGGGCATTATTCATCATGCCCTGATTGATGCCATGCCCGACGCCCTGCTCCACGTCCAGCGTGAAATCCACGCCGATGGCCTGCAACCGTTCCGCCGCCGCTTTGGCGTGCTGCACGGCGATCACCGCATCCTCTTCGCCGTGGATCAAATGCACGACGCTTTCGCCGAAAGCTTGCTCCGGCAAGCTGGCAAAGCGCCCGCTGAAGGCCACCACGCGGCCGGCCAGTTTAGCTTCCGCTTTCAAGGCTTCCAGCGCCATGATCGATCCCTGAGAAAAACCGACCAACGCGGTCCCGGCGTAACCGACACCGCTCTGCTGTTGCCAATAACGCACGGTTTCGACGAACTGCGGCATTACCTGTGCAATGCGCTCGGCGCGGTTCTCTTCGGTCACGCCCTGCACCGAGAACCATTGGCGACCGTTGCCGTTATCGAAAGCCGCCGGGCCGCCGATACTGACGACCTGCGCCTGCGGGAAATCTTTGGCGAAGTAGCTGCCGATTTCGCCCATTGCCACCGGGTTATCGCCGACACCGTGAAACAGCAAGATCAGCTGTACCGCCGGTGTTGCCGGGCTTTGGACAACGAAATGCTCATGTTTCATGGTGACTCCTCGTCTTCATCAGATGTCGCCCGGAGGTTCCGGGCCGTTGGCGTCCACTATACGCCGCTGAGAAATCAGGAAAATCGGGTTTTATTGAACAACATTGTCGATTTATTGCAATGACCGCGACTGCGCCCAGTTGCGCCAGCGCAGACAGTGTTGCTCATCCAGTTGTTCGAGCGCCTGCGCTGCCTCCAGCCGCCAGTGGCGCAGCAAGGCTTTTTGGCCGCTGAGGCCAAACTGCGTCACGCAGTCTGCCGTCGTCCTTTGCTGTTGCAGATGCTCGCGCAGCGCGGGCAGCGGTAAGCCGCTGGCCAACAGCAAGCGTTGCAGCGCACCCAGGCTGGCCTCCAGCGGCCGATGGGCGAAGGAAAATCCGGCCAGTTCACGCCAGTCATCCTCACTCAGCTGCGTATCGCCGTCATCGCCGGTGATCTCCAGTTGCAGATCAACCCGGTGCTGCAACCAGCGCCAATCGCGTGCCAGGTGCTTATGCGCCGCATGCCGCAGCGCCTCACCCTGCTCGCTCAACGCCAGGATGGCCATGGCGGTATAACAACCGCTGCTGGCCTCCGTCTTGCTGCCAATACGCACCAGCTCAAAACCGCAGGATTGCCAAAAACGCCACAGCGGTTCGGTGTAGCCAAAACTGACCGAAAGGAAATCCAGCCCCTGCGCCCGTTGGCGCTGCTGCGCGATCAGGCTGCGGGCAATGCCCTGTTGGCGCAAGGCAGGCAGCACCGCAATGCGGGTAATGCGGCGCGAACTCAACGTCGGCGCCCACCACTGGCCGCCATGCGCCGCCAGCGACTGAGCCACCAGGTTACCGCGCGGCCGCCGTCGGCCAGCCCAAACCTCATGCGCCAGTTCGGCGTTCAGGCCCCCTTCATCCACCAGCCACAACGCGCCAACCACTTCTTCTTCCACCTGCGCCACGCCAAAGTGCATGCCGGGTGCATCCATCAGCCGCCGTAGATCGAGCGGCGTGGTGCGGTAATGGGCGCTGCTCAGCAGAGCGTAAAAACGCGCCAACCGTTGGGGATCGGCGCACAGCGCGCTCTGTTCGACCAGGCTGAAACTGGCGGCCTGCGCAGTCGCCCGCCATTCCGGTTGTTCATTGAACAACAGAGCATTATCTATCGCCCGTTCCAACGCATCGCCTTCAGCCCAACGCATGGGTTGCCGTAATCCTAATGGCCGGAACGAAGGCAACCCGGCGCAGAACTTCAGCAAAAACCCCCGGCCGGTGCCTTCATAGCCCTGCACGGTGGTAGTCAGCAATACACGAGGGAAATAACTGACCAACTGTTGCAACAGCGGGCCGGGAATAGCCGCCGCTTCATCCACCAGCAACCAACCCACGTTGCTGACGTCATGCTCGCGGCAATGCGCCAGCAGCGCGTCCGGCGCCCAGAACTGCGCGCGCCCCTGTGCCCATTCGCCGGCAACGTCGGTGGCGGCACGGCTCGGCCCGGTCATCCAGCAGGTGAGCGGCGTATTCGCCACCAACATGCCTGCCAGCGTTGACTTGCCGCGCCCACGTGCCGCGGTCAGCACCCAGACACCCGCCGAGGCATTCAGCAGTTGCTCCAGTAGCCTTTGCTGTTCTGCAGTGGGGTGGCCATCGGGTGCCTGCCAGGGCGGGCGCTCCGGCAATGCCGCCAACGCCAGCGCCTCACCCTGTCGCCAGAACGTGACTTCGCTGTCCGCCGCAAGATGGTGTCGCAGATGACGGATAAAATACGGGGTGGTGATAGGCTGCGGACAATCGCTCCAACGCAGGCTGTCGGCGTCCGGTTGCTGATGCCATTCACGCCAGGGCGGCGTCAGCAACAACAGCCAACTGCCGGCGCGCAGCGTGCCCGCCAGCGCCGCCAAGGCTTCAACATCCAGGCCCATTGTCGCGTCAAACACCGCATGCAGCCGCTCTTGGCCCAACAGGGTTCGCACCGCGCCGCTCGCCAGAGGTTGCAAGCCGGTTGGCGGGTTTTCTCCCACCCACGGCCAGTCGCCCGGCAGGCTTGCAGCCAGCTGTTGCGCCTGTTGGCGGCACCATTGCGGCTCACCGCTGAGCACCAGCAGGCGTCTGATGCCCTGCTGCCGCATGAGTTGTTGCATTGCCTGTAGCAAGGCTATGTTCCCACCTAAAAAAATGCCGGAGTCAGGCTCCGGCAGGGTATATCAACGGGATGCGAAGGTGTTGCAGGTGTTCGGATCGCCGCTGTCGAAGCCCTGTTTAAACCAGGTGTAACGCTGTTGCGAGGTGCCGTGGGTGAAGCTGTCCGGCACTACGCGCCCCTGGCCCTGCTGCTGTAAACGGTCGTCGCCGATCGCCTGTGCGGCGTTCAATGCCGCCTGCAAATCCCCCTCTTCCAGCATCTGCTGCTTCTCGGCATATTTGCCCCAAACACCGGCAAAGCAGTCTGCCTGCAGTTCCATTTTTACCGACAGGCGGTTCACTTCAACCTGGCTGGCGCCCTGTTGCATCTGACGCACTTTAGGCTCAATGCCCAGCAGGTTCTGCACGTGGTGGCCGACTTCGTGCGCCACCACGTAGGCCTGCGCAAAGTCACCGCCGGCGCCCAGCTTGGTTTTCATATCCTGGTAGAACGACAGATCGATATACACCGTTTTATCGCCCGGGCAATAGAATGGCCCCATCGCAGACTGGCCGGTGCCGCAGTTGGTGCGCGTCACGCCGCGATACATCACCAGTTTGGGCGGTTGATAGGTTTTGCCCATACGCTGGAAAACTTCTTTCCAGTTATCTTCGGTAGAAGCCAGCACTACCGAGGTAAACTTGGCCAACTCATCGTCTTTTGGACTGATGCTGGCGCTCTGTTGCTGAGTTTGCGGGCTAACGTCACCGCCGTTCAACAGCGGTGAGAGATCGATGCCGTAATAGCCGGCCACCAGCACCACCACCAGAATGACGATACCGCCTTTGCCGCCGATTGGCGCGCGAAAGCCCCCGCCGCCGCCCAGACCTGAAGACTCCCCGCGACGATCCTCAACATTGTCACTTTCCCGACGCCCTTGCCAACGCATAAGTAAACTCCAGATTAGGTTTTTAATAATCGTAGGAAACTAGCCCACTGATTGCCATTATAAATGGTTAACGAGGCGGGAAATGTAGAATTTTTCTGGAAATGCAGACGGAAGGGAAAATGAATAAATGACGGGGCGCTCCGGCAGGATAGCCCCGTATTGCGGGAGGACGCTTAGTCCAGTTTCACGCCAATGCGGCGCGCAACTTCTTCGTAGGCTTCAATCAGGCCACCCAGGCTCTGACGGAAACGGTCTTTGTCCATCTTGTCCAGGGTGTTTTTGTCCCACAGGCGGCTGCCATCCGGCGAGAACTCATCGCCCAGCACCACTTCGCCGTTGAACAGACCGAACTCCAGCTTGAAGTCGACCAGGATCAGGCCCGCGTCGTCAAACAGCTTGCTCAGCACGTCGTTCGCTTTGTAGCTCAGCTCACGCATGCGCGCCAGATGCTCTTTGTTCACCCAGCCGAAAGTTTCGCAGTAGGATTCGTTGACCATCGGATCGTGCATCGCATCGTTTTTCAGGAACAGGTCGAACAGCGGCGGGTTCAGCACCAGGCCTTCTTCAATGCCCAAACGCTTCACCAGCGAACCGGCGGCGCGGTTGCGGATCACGCATTCGACCGGCACCATGTCGAGCTTCTTCACCAGCACTTCGTTGTCGGACAGCAGGCGTTCCATTTGCGTCGGAATGCCGGCTTCTTCCAGTTTGCTCATGATGAAATGGTTGAACTTGTTGTTTACCATGCCCTTGCGATCAAACTGCTCAATGCGCTGACCATCCAGTGCTGACGTATCGTTGCGGAACTCTAACACCAGCAGATCGGGGTTTTCGGTGGTGTAGACGGTTTTTGCCTTTCCGCGATACAACTCAGCTAGCTTTTGCATCTTACATACTCCAATAAAGAATTGTTTTAAAAACGCTTCAACACACAGGTGTGATATACCCAAAATAATTGGAGTTACAGCAAGGCGGCAAGGGCAGGAATCCCCGGGAGCTTACTCAAGTAAGTGACTGGGGTGAGTGCACGCAGCCAACACAGCTGTAGCTTCAAGAATGATGGGCATATTGTGCCAAACCTGGAACGCAAACGATACCGTACAGATAAAACAAAAAGGGGCCGCAGCCCCTTTTTTAGTTATTTAACGCTGGTTTTACTGAACGCAGCCTGGAATGCCGCAACCAACCCGTCGTTTTGCGACTGGGTCAACGGCTTCCCTTTCGGATCGATAAATTGCAGGCTGGTACGGTTGTTCAAATCACCGACCTGCAGTTTGTAATCGCCTTCGGTCAGTTCAGGATCCTTGGCGCCCAACGCATCCCAGTCGCTACCGCTCAGGGATTTGTAGGTCACGGCGACGGTGCCCTGCGGACGGCTGCGGTCACCCACTTTCATCCCCAGTTTTTCCAACGCCGCAGGCAGGCGATCCCACACTACGGTATAAGGACCGCGCACGACCAACATCGGCAAGCCGGTGTCATCCGCGCCGCTCTGCACGTCCAGCGCGCCGAAGCGGTTAGCGGTTTGGCTGCTCACCAGGTTGTCCTGCTTGTCCAGACCTTCAACGATGGTGTTCATCATCATGCCGTTGTAGCGCTGCACTTCGGAAGGATCGGTAATCTGCTCGGTTTTGCCCTGCTGCTGCAAACCGACGGTTTTCACCACCAGCGCCTGCTGGTAACCCTGCTGCTGCACGCTGATCTGGTAGCGGCCTTCGTACTGGTTGTCTTCATCCAGACGGTTCCATTTCACCCAGTCGGTAGTCAGTGTCTGACCGGCGTCCTGACGCGAGGCAATCGCGATATTTTTCGTCTGCAACATGCTGACGACGCGTGACCACAGGTTCTGGTTCTGCGGGCTGTTTTCCAGCAGCAGCGTACCGCTGTCGCCGGCATACTGCGCGCGTGAACCGCTCAGCAACGCCAGCGGCTGCACAGGTGGGCGAATATCCAGTTGCTTGCCAACGCCGCCTTTCTGCGTGGTTGCCGGAACATCATAATTCCCGCTCTGCACCGGCAGGATCATACCGGCCGGCGCGTTCAACGGTTTGAGCTCCGACGCGTTGAGATAAGACTCATCGCCGCTGACCTGGCGTTTGTAACGCTGATCGGTGGTACAGGCGGCCAGCATCATAACCAGCGAAATACCCACGACTTTTGCTACCGTCGACTTTTGCAATGAATAAACCATCAAATTTCCCTTAGAGTTACAGCAAACCGGCGCTTTTTAACGCGCGCTCAACGATCGGACGAGCAGCGTCGGTCAACGGCGTCATAGGCAGACGCATCGTATCGGTTGCCATCAATCCCAATGCCTTACAGGCCCATTTCACCGGAATTGGGTTTGCTTCTACAAACAAATCCTGATGCAACGGCATCAAGCGCTGATTTAGGCGGCGTGCTTCAGCAAAGTTGCCCTGTGCTGCCAGCGTGCAAAGCTGCGCCATTTCACGCGCCGCCACGTTGGCCGTCACGGAAATCACCCCTTTGCCGCCCAGTTGCATGAAATCCAGACCGCTGGCGTCATCGCCGCTCAGCAAAATGAAATCTTCATCATCAACCAGCACTTGGATCTGACTTACACGACTTAAGTTCCCTGTTGCCTCTTTAACGGCAACAATATTCTTAATTTTTGCTAAACGCGCAATCACCGGCGGCAGCATGTCACAACCGGTGCGTGAAGGCACGTTATAGAGGATCTGCGGCAGCTCGGTGCTTTCGGCAATCGCCTTGAAGTGCTGGTACAGCCCTTCCTGGGTCGGCTTATTGTAGTAAGGCGTTACCGTCAGGCACCCTACTACGCCGGTATTTTCGAAGCTTTTGGTCAGCGAAATGGCTTCGGCGGTGGCGTTGGAGCCCGTACCTGCGATCACCGGAATGCGGCCCGCGGCCAGTTCCAGCGTCTGCAATACCACCTCAACGTGCTCGTCATGGGCAAGCGTTGCGGACTCGCCGGTCGTCCCTACGGAAACAATGGCCGAGGTCCCACTGGCTACATGATAATCAATCAGTTTTTTTAGGCTCGCACGATCGACAGCACCTTTGTCGTCCATCGGCGTAACCAGTGCAACAATACTTCCCGTAAACATTGGCCGTCCCCTCCACAAACAAGTCACTCATGGTACTTTTGCTACCTATCCAAAAGCAAGCAAACAACAGCGTTGTAAGCGCTTGGCAGGCGGTTTTTTTTATGTTTACCATGGTAACCCCATTGAGCACGACAGGAAGATCCATTTTGCCTAAGCCAGATGAACACTATCTCGTGATTACCGCGCTCGGCGCCGACCGCCCCGGAATCGTCAATGCCATCACCCGCCACGTCAGCAGCTGCGGGTGCAATATCGAAGATAGCCGTCTGGCCATGCTGGGTGAGGAGTTCACTTTCATCATGCTGCTTTCCGGCAGTTGGAACGCGATTACCCTGATTGAATCCACTCTGCCGCAAAAAGGCGCGGAGATGGAGCTGCTGATTGTGATGAAACGCACCAATTCGCATGAAAGGCCGCCGATGCCGGCCACGGTGTGGGTGCAGGTTGAGGTGAAAGACTCGCCGCACATCATTGAACGCTTCACCGATCTGTTCGACTCCAGCCAGATGAACATTGCCGAGCTGGTGTCCAGAACCCAACCGGCGGAAGGTCACCTGCCGCCGCAGCTTTACATTCAGATCACCGCGCACAGCCCCGGCAACGCGGATGCATCAAATATCGAGCAAGCCTTTCATCGCCTATGTACAGAATTGAACGCACAAGGCAGTATTAGCGTTGTTAACTATCCACAGCATGATGAGAAAGATGGAGAGTAGTGATGAGCCCATTGAAAGCCGGTGACACAGCGCCGAAATTTAGTTTGCCTGACCAGGACGGTGAGGAAATTAATTTGGCCGACTTCCAGGGACAGCGAGTGCTTGTTTATTTTTATCCGAAGGCGATGACGCCGGGTTGCACCGTTCAGGCCTGCGGTCTGCGGGATAACATGGATGACTTGAAAAAAGCGGGTGTCGAAGTGCTGGGCATCAGCACGGATAAACCAGAGAAGCTGTCGCGTTTTGCCGAGAAAGAGTTGTTAAATTTCACGCTGCTATCTGATGAGGATCATCAGGTGGCGCAGCAGTTCGGCGTTTGGGGTGAAAAAACCTTTATGGGGAAAACCTATGACGGAATTCACCGTATCAGCTTCCTGATTGATACCAAGGGTAAAGTCGAGAAAGTGTTTGATGATTTCAAAACCACCAATCATCACGACATCGTTCTGAGTTACCTGCAGCAATAATGCTCTCGAAGCGCAGCAGCCTGCTGCGCTTCGTCATTCCCGCTTATTCCAGTTCCGTGTCCACCCGCAGTTCGTCCGGCCAGGCGTGTATCACCGCCTTCACCAGCGTGGCCAGCGGGATAGCAAAGAACACGCCCCAAAAGCCCCACAGCCCGCCAAAGATGATCACCGACAAGATAATCACCAGCGGATGCAGATTGACCGCCTCGGAGAACAAAATGGGCACCAACAGGTTGCCGTCCAGCCCCTGCACCACCAGATAGGCGACGATCAGCGTCCAGAAATCGGCGCCGACGCCCCATTGGAACATCGCCACCACCACCACAGGAATGGTTACCAACACCGCGCCGATATAAGGGATCAGCACCGAGAAACCAACCAGCACCGCCAGCAGCAGCGAATAGCGCATATCCAAAATAACGAACACCAGATAGGTCGCCACGCCGACGATCACCATCTCGAGCACCTTGCCGCGGATATAGTTGGTGATCTGCTGGTTCATCTCAATCCACACCTGCCCCGCCAACCCGCGATTGCGCGGCAGTACGCGGCGCACCGCGTTGAGCATTTGCTCTTTGTCCTTCAGCAGGAAGAACATCATCATCGGCACCAGAATCAGGTAAATCGCCAGCGTCAGCAGCCCGACCAGTGAAGCCAGCGAGAATTTCACCACCGACTCCCCCATGCCCGACAGCCGCCCGCGCAGGTTCTCCGCCATCATATCGATGATACCGGCATCGACCAGCGCCGGATAACGCTTCGGCAGCGTCGCCGCAAAGTTATAGAATTGATTGAGCATCCCCGGCAGATCGGTCATCAGGTTGATGCCCTGCTGCCAGGCGGTCGGCGCCACCACAAACACCAGCAGCATCGCGATGCCGGCGAACATGATCATCACCAGGCTCGCCGCCCAGTTGCGCGAACAGCCGATACGCTGCAGCCGCGCGGTCGGCCACTCCAGCAGATACGCCAGCACGATGGCCACCAGCAGCGGCGTCAAAATACCGTGCAGAAAATAGAGAATGAGGAACCCGGCGACCAGAATCACCAGCAGAGCGATAGCCTGCGGATCGGTGAAGCGACGACGGTACCACTGTAATAACATCTCCAGCATCAGAGAGTGCTCCTAGAGGTTTGACTGGCAGGCATTGCGGTTCCTGGGGTTGGTCTTTTCATGAAATGAATAGGGTACAGGTTTGGGCACGCCAACACGCAAAGTACCTGACGAGCCCGCTGTGCTTCAACACCAAACGGATTGGATTTGCCGCTCCGGAGAACATCCAACTCACAACACGCTCCATAAGAATACCAGAGCCCAGGGCAAGCGTATCCTTAAACCGAGACGAATCGCAATCCGTACATCCCGGCAACGCGCAGGGCATTCCGTCGGCAGAAAATACTCTTTATTCTCATTTGGCTTCCGTGTCTCGGCCATTAAACGAAAATGGGGCGTACAAACGGTGGGTCATTCAATAACTCTTATTTATCTTAGCAGCACAATCTTAATTATTTTTTGGATGTATTGATTATTGAATAAATAAATCAGATAATTTAAACACCGACTCAGAGAGTCTGATCATCATCGCCCTATGTCATACAGTAAACATTCACTTGCCAATGATAAATCTCATACATTGTTACATATTATCGGCCATGATAATTATTCATCACTAAAACAATCACAGCCAAAAGTAAGCTACCAGGGAGTAGTAAACCCATGATTATTCGCCCAAACCAACACTGGTTTCTCCGCCTGTTTGACTGGCACGGTTCGGTGTTGTCAAAAATCACCTTCCGCCTGTTTTTAAATATCCTCATGTCTATTGTCGCCATCATCATTTATCAATGGTATGAACAACTTGGCATACATCTCACCATTGCTCCCTTTAGCCTGTTGGGGATCGCCATCGCTATTTTTCTGGGTTTTCGCAACAGCGCCAGCTACAGCCGCTTTGTTGAAGCGCGAATGTTATGGGGAACCCTGCTGATAGCGGAGCGTACATTATTGAGACAATTAAAAAACCTGCTTCCGGAAGATAAAAAAAATCATGAAGAAATAGCAAAGTATCTTATTGCGTTTAGCTGGAGTTTGAAGCACCAATTAAGAAACACCGATCCCACGGCTGACTTATATCGCATTTTACCGAGAGAGGCTTTCTCGGAGATCATCGCCAGCCCAATGCCCACTAACAGAGTCTTGTTATTATTGGGCGATGAGATTGGCAAATTGCGTCTCGCGGGTAAATTAAGCGATATCACCTATAAAATGCTCGATAATAAACTGGATGAACTCGCACATGTTCTCGGTGGTTGCGAAAGAATAGCCAACACGCCGGTGCCTTTCGCCTACACGCTGATCCTGCAACGCACCGTATATTTATTCTGTTCCTTGCTGCCGTTTGCGCTGGTTTCTGATTTGCATTACATGACGCCGTTCGTTTCCGTCTTTATTTCTTATACCTTTTTGTCCTGGGACTCACTGGCCGAAGAGCTGGAAGATCCCTTTGGTACCAGCGCCAATGATCTGCCATTGAATGCCATCTGCAATACCATCGAACGTAATCTGATGGAAATGAACAATCAAAAACCTCTGCCTGCGCTGCTCAAACCCGACCGTTATTTCAATCTGATCTGACGCCGCTCTTCGGCACGGTATACACCGTGCCGAAGCCTGATGGGAATAACATGTTCAAATAACTACCAGCGTTCAGCTGCCGCGCAATCTTTATCCCTTGCGGCAACCCATAGTTCGCCCTGCGGCGTCGATTCTCTTTTCCAGAATGGCGCTTTGGTTTTCAAATAATCCATAATAAATTCGGCGGTAAGAAAGGCGTCGGCTCTATGGGCGCTGCTGACGCCGACCAAAACGATGCCATCTCCAGCCTGCATCTCGCCGATGCGGTGAAACACGACCACACGCCCCAGTGGCCAACGGCCGCGGGCTTCATCAACAATCTGCGCCAACAACTTTTCGGTCATGCCGGGATAATGTTCCAACGTCAGGGAACTGACATCGCAGCCCAGATTATTGTTTCGTACTTTGCCGACGAAAGTGACCACGGCGCCCTCGGTCTCTGAGGCCGATAGCCATTGATGTTCCCGTGCGATATCAAAACTCTCGGTATCGACGATGATTTTGTTTTGCATCTCAACCCCCGGTTACCGGCGGATAAAAGGCCACTTCATCACCGGCATTCAAGGGGTGATCGAAAGGCACCAGCGTTTGGTTTACCGCAGCCAAAAGTTTATCGCCCTCCAGCGCCAGTGCCCAACGATCGCCTTTTAGCGACAGCGCCTGGCGTAACGTCGCCACCGTGGCGTAGTCGGCAGGGAGTTGCAGATGGTTGCAACCGATCAGCTCACGTACCTGAGCAAAGAATAAAACGTCAATCATGATCCCCCCGTGTGGTCATGGTCTTTCTCCAGTAAAATTACCCCCCGATAAACGACAGGTTTTGCGTAATGCCGGTATTCCCCTGATGCAAGAAATGCGTTTGTTTTTTCTGCAATAAACTGTGCGCAATACGCTCTTGCAACTCTTGCTGGCTGCTGTCGGCCTGCAACAGGTCACGCAAACCAATGCCGCCGTCACCAAACAGGCAAAGGTGCAACTTCCCCGTTGCGGAGACCCGCAGCCGGTTACAACTGGCGCAGAAGTTTTTTTCGTACGGCATTATCAGGCCGATTTCCCCCTGGTAATCCGGGTGGAAAAACACCTGAGCCGGGCCTGCGCTGCGCTCTCGTTCCCGGCGCTGCCACCCCATGGCGACCAGGCGCTCGCGGATCACCTCTCCCGAAATATGATGTTGGCGAAACAGGTCTCGTCCTTCCCCCGTTTCCATCAGTTCGATAAAACGCAGTTGAATCGGGCGGTGCTTAATCCAGTCAAGGAACGTCTGCAGGTTATGATGATTGATCCCGCGCATCAAAACGGCATTGACCTTGACCTTGTCAAACCCCGCCGTAAAGGCGGCGTCAATGCCGTCCATGACCTGCCTGAACTTGTCCTGGCCGGTTATGGCGTGAAACTGGTTGGCGTCCAGGCTATCCACGCTGACGTTAATGGACGTCAGCCCAGCGGCCCGCCAACGCGCCACATCACGCGCCATGCGGTAACCATTGGTGGTCATGGCAATATTGCTGATTTCCGGATTTTGTCTGACAGTTTCAATAATCTCGACAAAATCTCTGCGCAGTGAGGGTTCGCCACCGGTCAGACGGACCTTTTCCGTGCCGCAGGCGGCAAACGCCCGCGTAACCCGCCGAATTTCATCCAACGTCAGAAAGCTTTTGTTGTTGCCCCCGGTGGGACGATACCCGTCAGGCAAACAGTAGCTGCAACGGAAGTTACACACATCCGTAATGGAGAGCCGCAAATAATAGAACTTACGTTCCCAGGGATCGGTAAATGTCGACATCCGCAATACCTCCCAAATGAGCAGTAACAAGAAATCATCAGGCACTTATGACTTAAGTGTCAGAGCGGAAAATAATGGCGTTGCTGTTGATTGCCCCGAGGCTGACCGAGAAGCAAAGCCAGGCTATCTGTTAAGCCATAGCCTGGCTGCTTACTTTTTCAGTGAGACTTCATGCCGGCTGCGACCATCAGCAGTTTAAATACCGATGCCACTACGCCGAGGGCCAGCACGCTGGCGGCCCAAATGGCCATCATCCACATCAAGCGCCGCCAAAAGGCCGGGTGGCTGTCTGTCACAGGTTTCATGATATTCGTCTCCTGGCAACGTTATCGATCAATGGTAACCTTCGTCCGGTTTGATTTTTCCGCGGAACACGTAATAGCTCCAGCAGGTGTAAGCCAGGATGACCGGGATAATCAGTAACCCGCCGACCAGCATAAAGCCCTGGCTTTGAGGCGGCGATGCCGCCTGCCAGATGGAAATCGACGGCGGGATGATATTCGGCCAAATGCTGATCCCCAGGCCGCTGAAACCCAGGAACATCAAGCCCAGGGTCATCAGGAACGGACCATAGCTGGCCCGGCGGTTATACGCCGCCCGCACGATGCCCCAGGCAAAGGCCAGAACCAACAGCGGCACCGGCAGGAACAAGAAGATATTCGGCGCGGTGAACCAGCGCGCGGCAATATCTCGGTGCGCTAACGGCGTCCAGATGCTGATGATGGCAATGGCAGCCAGCAGCACCAGCGTCAAGGGGATCGCCAACTCGGACATCTTGCGGTGCAAGGCCCCTTCCGTTTTCATAATCAGCCAGGTACAGCCCAATAACGCATAGGCGACCACCAGGCCGAGGCCGCAGAATAGCGGGAACGGTGCCAGCCAGCTCAGTGCCGAACCGCTGTAGACGCGGCCGGTGACCTCGAAGCCATTCAATATTGCCCCGACGGCAACCCCCTGGCTGAAAGTCGCCAGGATCGAGCCGACAATAAACGCCTTGTCCCAAAACGGACGATGCTCCGGCGTGGCCTTGAAGCGGAATTCAAACGCCACGCCGCGAAAGATCAGGCCAATCAGCATCGCGGTCAGCGGAATGGACAACGCATCGGTGATAACGGCATAGGCCAGCGGGAAAGCGCCATACAGCGCCGCCCCCCCCAACACCAGCCAGGTTTCGTTGCCGTCCCAGACCGGCGCCACGGTATTGACCATCATGTCGCGCTCGGTGGCATCCTTATTGAACGGAAACAGGATACCAATCCCGAGATCGAAACCATCCATCACGATATACATCAACGTGGCGAAGACGATGATGGTGAACCAAATAATTGAAAGATCGATGCCCATGTTAGTTTCTCCCTTCCGGCTTGTTCAAAGGATCCTGAACCGCAGACAGCGGACGAGCTGGCGTACCCTCGACAACGGCGCCATGCGTATCGTCGCTCCCCGGGCCTTTCTTGATCAGACGCATCAGGTACATATAGCCAACGCCGAACACCGAGCAATACACCGCAATAAAGGCCAGCAGGCTGAAGGTCATATGCATATCACCGTGCGCGGAAACGGCGTCGCGGGTCCGTTGCACCCCATACACCACCCAAGGTTGTCGGCCAATTTCAGTAGTGAACCACCCGGCCAACAACGCAATCAGGCCTGAAGGCCCCATTAACAACGCGAACCACAAAAAAGGACGCGACTGATACAGACGGCCTCTCCAACGCAGCCATGCGCTGACAACGCCAAGCAGAATCATCAGCATGCCCAAACCGGCCATCACGCGGAACGACCAAAAGATGATGGTGGAATTCGGGCGATCTTCCTTAGGAAAACTTTTCAACGCCGGTACTTGCTTGTCGAGACTGTGCGTCAGGATCAGGCTGCCAAGATAAGGAATTTCCAGCTTGTAGCGGGTTTTTTCCTGTTCCATATCCGGCACGCCGAACAGCACCAGCGGCGTGGCTTCACCCGGCTTGTTCTCCCAATGGCCTTCAATGGCGGCAATTTTCGCCGGTTGATACTCCAGGGTATTCAAGCCGTGAGCATCGCCGATAACCGCTTGAATCGGGGCGACAAACAGCGCCATCCAGAGCGCCATGGAAAACATTTTGCGTACCGCCGGCGAATCATTGCCCCGCAGCAGGTGCCAAGCAGCCGATGCCCCGACAAAGAAGGCACTGGCCAGGAAAGCGGCGGTAGACATGTGCAATAAACGGTAGGGGAATGACGGGTTAAAGATAATTTTCAGCCAGTCGACCGGGATCACAATGCCATTTTCGATCGCATAGCCTTGCGGCGTGTGCATCCAGCTGTTCGAGGCCAGGATCCAAAAGGTCGAGATGAGCGTCCCCAGCGCGACCATACAGGTCGCAAAGAAATGCAGCCCACGCCCTACCCGGTTCCAGCCAAACAGCATAACCCCGAGGAAACCGGCTTCCAGGAAGAAAGCGGTAAGTACTTCATAGGTCAATAACGGCCCGGTAATGCTGCCGGCGAACTGCGAAAAACCGCTCCAGTTGGTGCCAAACTGGTAAGCCATTACCAGACCTGACACCACCCCCATACCAAAATTGACCGCGAATATCTTCGACCAAAAATGATAAAGCTCACGGTAGGTGTCATTACGCGTTTTCAGCCACAAACCTTCCAGCACCGCCAGAAAACTCGCGAGCCCGATGGTAATAGCCGGAAAAATAATATGGAAGGAGACAGTAAAGGCAAACTGTATCCTCGCTAAATGGAAGGCATCTAATCCCAACATTGTTCACCCCTGTGTATCACCATTCTGATAAGTTTATAAACCAAAGTTATATTGCTATTCCGGGTCACAGCCCGCCATCCATTAAAAATCGGGCCACATTATTTAAATGAGCCACGCAAAACAGGAGGAAAACCTCATGCCGTCCTTTTTTTAATCCCGGTAATTATTTAACTTCCTGGCCGTACTTTTTAGCCAAACAGGACTACGAGTGCCCCAAGGGTGGGTTTATGGGCACGAACATGGCTAGAATCAGGCTAATTAATTAGCCTCGACGCGCCTCAGCGACGCAGATGATTTTATTTTAAATTTTAACGGCATGTCTTCCGAACTTACCGCCTTTTTTTTCCAGCTAATGCTCTCTTGGTTTTTCTCAGTTTTCCTCGCCTTGTGAATTAATTTTACCTGCCAATAACATTTCGTCAAATTGGTTAATTTTATTGCGCAATAGATACAATCTATCACGCACCTTGTTAAGTTTTGATATGCTATTTGGAAAGGTTGTTTCAACATTGACAATGCAAAGTAAAAAAGGTAGCTCTATATTTAATGCGTTTTACATCAGTTATTGTTGCTTTTTAAATATCATATTTAACCTTTACTGGATGGTAGACGACTTATGAGCACGTATTATGATGATTCACAGGCAGTTTTTAGCCCTGTTACGCGCAGTGCCATCTTCATGGTCGCGACAATAACAAACACGCCGGAACACCACGCCACCGTACGTAACTGGTGTGCCGACGTGGCGGCGGTAGTGCGCTCGGTAGCGAAAAGATCGCCGGATGGACGGCTGTCATGCGTCTGCGGATTCGGTTCCACCGCCTGGAATACGCTTTTCGGCATTCCGCGCCCGGCGCAATTGCATCCTTTTCGTGAAATAGGATCCGGTGGCCGCGTCGCCATCGCTACACCCGGTGACATTCTGTTACATATTCGTGCCGAAGAAATGGATCTGTGTTTTGAGCTGGCGACCCAGTTGCTGAACAAACTCGGCGATGCCGTCACCGTCGTGGATGAAGTTCAGGGTTTCCGTTATTTCGATCAACGCGCCATGATCGGCTTTGTCGACGGTACCGAAAACCCTGAAGGCCGCGGAGCCATCGACTTCACCGTGGTGGGTGAGGAAGACCGCGCCTTTGCCGGCGGCAGCTACGCCTTGGTGCAAAAATATCTGCATGATATGAAAGGCTGGAATGCGCTGACCGTTGAACAGCAAGAGGGCATTATCGGGCGCCATAAACAATCCAATATTGAGCTGGATGCCGACGTAAAACCTTCCTCATCCCACAGCTCACTCACCACGCTGGAAGATGAGAACGGTAACGAAGTAAAGATCCTGCGCGATAACATGCCGTTTGGCAGACCCGGTATGGGCGAGTTCGGCACCTATTTTATCGGCTATGCCCGCTCCCCAGCGCCGATAGAACAAATGCTTGAAAATATGATTATTGGCCTTCCACCGGGTAATTATGACCGTTTGCTCGACTTCAGCCATGCCGTCACCGGCGGTTTATTCTTTATTCCATCGCTGACGTTATTAGAAGCCTTGTCGACGCGCAGTGTGCCGCCCAATAGTCATTGACGTCACGACTGGCGAAGAAATCATTAAAAGACAATTATTAAAAGACAATTAAAGAGTAACGCATCCAGCATTTTACTGAAAAATGCCGGATGCACTTCATTTCGCAAACCGGCATTGTAATAACGATGCCTTAACTCACCATCACCAATAAGGATCCGGCATTAAACTCGTCAACGCCATTATTTAATCCGACAAGATTAAATAAATAACAGACATATCTAAAACGCCTGTTTCATTGAAGTTAAATCGCTTTAACTTGATAGGAGTTAATTCACCATGCCTATTTTATGTGATATTTGTCATGCTCGTCCGGCATCGGGCCGTGTGACAGTGATGCAAAATGGTCAAAGGAAATCCATTGCCATCTGTGATTACGATTACCGGCAATTAACGCGCCATCAAAATATTCTCAATCCATTCGACTCTCTGTTGGGTGGCGGCGGCGCCTTATCGCGTTTCTTTAATGAGTTAACCGAAGACGAAGCGGCGGAAGAAACGTCCGGGTTCTCTGCGGAAGTCCCGCGCGAATCCGTCGATGCCACCGATGCCTTCAGCAAACAAACGCTTGAGCTGCTGCAACGTGCGGCAGAAAAAGCGCATGAACTGCACCGCAGTGAACTTGATACCGAGCACCTGCTGTATGTGTTGGCGGATACCGATGTCTGCTCCGCCCTGCTGACAGAACTCAAGTTGTCGCCGCAGGACATCAAGGCCTACATTGACCAACATGCTTACAAGGGGGCCGCCGAAACCGGCGCTACCCTGGAAGACATGACGGTTTCCCCACGTCTGAAAAAGGCCTTTATGTACGCTTTCCAGGCCTCCCGCGATTTGGGCCATTCCTATGTTGGCCCGGAGCATTTGCTGATCGGGCTCAGTGAAGTGCCGGACAGCATTGCCGGCGCCCTGTTGAAAAAATACGGCGTTACCCCAGCCGCTCTGCGACAGAAAGT
Organism: Serratia sp. TSA_198.1; assembly: GCF_052686505.1. Classification (NCBI taxonomy): domain Bacteria; kingdom Pseudomonadati; phylum Pseudomonadota; class Gammaproteobacteria; order Enterobacterales; family Yersiniaceae; genus Serratia; species Serratia sp. TSA_198.1. The sequence goes on along the minus strand of NZ_JBQZFP010000006.1, from coordinate 255,577 downwards.
GGTGAAGCTTGTGGGTAAAGGTGCGGAAGACGGCCGTATCGATACCCCGACGGGCACGCCAACGCTGGATAAGTTTGGCCGCGACCTGACTGAAATGGCGCGCCAGGGCAAGCTGGATCCGGTGCTCGGCCGCGCGCAGGAGATTGAAAGTACCATTGAAGTGCTTGCCCGTCGCAAGAAAAACAACCCGGTGCTGATCGGCGAGCCTGGCGTGGGCAAAACCGCCATAGTGGAAGGGCTGGCGCAGCGCATTGTCAAAGGTGATGTGCCCGAAGTGCTGCGGGGCAAGCGCCTGGTCGAAGTAAATATCAACTCAATGGTGGCGGGCGCAAAATACCGCGGCGAATTCGAAGAACGCGCCAAACAGTTGATTGATGAGGTCAGCGAGAAAAATGCCGAACTGATTTTGTTTATCGACGAACTCCATACCATTGTCGGTGCCGGTCAGGGCGGCGGCGAAGGCGGCCTGGACATTGCCAACGTACTGAAACCGGCGCTGGCGCGCGGTGAACTGAGCCTGATTGGCGCCACAACCCTCAACGAATACCAAAAACATATCGAGAAAGATGCTGCGCTTGAACGTCGATTCCAGCCGGTTTTGGTACCGGAACCGACCGTCGACCAGACCATCGTCATTTTGCGTGGTCTGCGCGACAAACTGGAAGCGCACCATCAGGTGACCTTCGTTGATGAAGCGTTCGTCGCGGCGGCCGAACTGTCCGATCGCTATATCACGTCACGCTTCTTGCCGGACAAGGCCATCGATCTGATTGACCAGGCGGCGGCCCGCGTTCGCATTTCCGCCACCTCCCGACCGGCGGATATTCAGGAACTGGAAGCGGAAATCGCCCACCTGAAACGCGAGCAAGACTCGGCGTCTTCGCGTAAAAAATTTGACGACGTTAAAAGCTTCGAAGCGCAAATTAGTGACAAACGGGCGCGCCTTGAAGAGTTAACGGAAGCCTGGCAGCGCAAAACGGGTTCGGAGACGCTGGAAGTCACCCTGTCTTCCGTCGCTGAAGTGGTGTCGCGCCTGACCGGCATCCCGGTGACCGAGTTAACCCAGGAAGAGCGGCAAAAACTGCTCAATATGGAAGACAAACTGCGTGAACGCGTGGTCGGGCAAGATGATGCGGTCGAAGCCGTCAGCGACGCCGTACGCCTGTCGCGCGCCGGGCTGAGCCAGGCACACCGCCCTATCGCCACCTTCTTGTTCCTCGGCCCTACCGGCGTCGGCAAAACCGAGCTGGCCAAGGCCATCGCCGAAACGGTGTTCGGTGACGAACAGGCCATTATCCGTATCGACATGTCGGAATACATGGAGCGCCATGCCGTTGCCCGTCTGATCGGTGCCCCTCCAGGGTATGTGGGTTATGACGAAGGCGGCCAGTTAACCGAGCGTGTAAGACGCCGCCCTTACAGCGTAATTTTGCTCGACGAGATCGAGAAAGCGCACCCGGACGTCTACAACGTGCTGCTGCAGGTATTCGATGATGGCCGCCTGACGGACGGTAAAGGGCGCGTGGTCGATTTCAGCAACACCACCATCATTGCTACCAGCAACCTCGGTTCTGCGGTGATCATGAATAACGCCTCGCTACCGGAGGCGGAACGCAAGTCAGACAAGACGATTCACGACGAATTGATGCAAGTGCTCAAGGGCCACTTCCGTCCTGAGTTCCTGAACCGCATCGATGAAGTCATCGTGTTCAACTCCCTGTCTCAGGAAAACATTCGTTTAATCGTGAATATCCAACTTGAGCATTTAACGCGTACGGCGGCGGCTCAGAATATCACCCTCAATATTGCAGATTCTCTGGTGGAACACCTGGTGGACGTGGGCTATCAGCCTGACTTTGGCGCCCGCGAACTGAAACGCAGGATCCGCCAGGAAGTGGAAACCCGATTGGCGAAGGAAATTCTTGGCGACAACCTGAAGTCGGGCGACAGCGTCGAGATTGGCTATGATCAAACCACTGACAAGGTCGTGTTTAACAAACTGCCCCCCATAAGCAAGGAGAATCCAGAACCGCCTGTTGCTCAGGCTGGGCCGCAAACGCCCGCGGAGCCGCAGGCATAAGCTAAAAAGCCGTCTTGCGGCGGCGGAATATCGGGCGTGAAGTTGCCAGACGTCTTTTTCACGCCCAGTGAGTCACCCGTAAAAGATTTATTGCCGCCTGAGCACCCGCTCTGTCTGGCCGCCGGTGCAGACAGAGAAATGGCAAAGCGCACGCAGCCATTATCAGGCGGCAATAATAGTTGTCGGTTATCCCGCCTCCCGAGGGGAACGCCGAATAGACCTGTCTCAATAAGATATCGCCCACTCAGGGGCGGTAGGAGTTCATATGATGAAGAAGAAACGCGCCGTTCCCGGAATTCGGCCCTATGATGGACCTGCGGGTGGCTGGGGCGCCTTGAAAGCGACGGCTATCGCCGTGAAAACACAAATGGAAACCTTCGAAGCGCCGGTCACGCTGATGCGGACCAACCAACCGGACGGCTTCGACTGCCCTGGGTGCGCCTGGCCTGACAAGGAGCACCACTCGACCTTCCAGTTCTGCGAAAACGGCGCCAAGGCGGTAACCTGGGAAGCCACCAGCAAGCGGGTAACGCCAGAGTTTTTGGCGGCCAACACCGTGACCTCCCTGCTGGAAAAAACGGATTTTGAACTGGAAGGCTACGGCCGTCTGACGCATCCGCTGGTTTACGACAGCGCCAGCGATACGCTGCGCCCGGTCGAATGGGATGATGCCTTCAAGCGCATCGGCGAACTATTGCGCGGCATGCAGTCGCCGGATCAGGTTGAATTCTATACCTCCGGCCGCGCGTCCAATGAAGCCGCCTACCTGTTCCAACTGTTTGCCCGTGAATTCGGTACCAACAACTTCCCGGATTGCTCCAACATGTGTCACGAACCGACCAGCGTTGGCTTGCCGCAATCCATCGGTATCGGTAAGGGCACGGTGTCATTGGATGACTTCGACAACACCGAACTGGTGATTTCCATTGGCCACAACCCGGGCACCAATCACCCGCGCATGATGGGTACCCTGCATGAACTGGCACGACGCCAGATACCGATTATCGTCTTCAACCCGCTGCGTGAACGCGCACTTGAGCGCTTTGCCGATCCGCAAAACGTAATCGAGATGGCGACCTACAGCTCCACCAATATTGCCTCCACCTATTACCAGGTTAAAGCCGGCGGCGACGCCGCTGCATTGAAAGGGATCGCCAAGGCGCTGTTGGAATATGACGCCGCGCAGGGAGCGGGCAGCAACGTTATCGACCGTGATTTCATTGCCGAACACACCAACGGCTTTGAGCAATTCGCCACGGATTTGGCCGCCACCTCGTGGCAAGACATTGAAGCGGAGAGCGGCCTGACTCAGGAAGATCTGGAGCAGGTCGCGCTGGCCTATGCGAAATCCAAAGCCACGATCATTACTTACGGCATGGGCATTACCCAGCACAACAAAGGGACGGCAAACGTACGTTTGATTGCCGATCTGCTGTTAATGCGCGGCAATATCGGCAAGCCCGGCGCCGGGATCTGCCCGCTGCGCGGCCATTCCAACGTTCAGGGCAACCGCACCGTCGGCATCACTGAAAAGCCTTCGCAAGAGTTCCTGACCAATCTGGAAAACGTGTTCGGCTTTGTCGCCCCGAAAGAGCATGGGCATGATGCGGTAAAAGCCATGCAATCCATGGTGGAAGGCACCTCCAAAGCACTGATTTGCCTTGGCGGTAACTTTGCCGTGGCCTTGCCGGACCCGGATCTGTGCTTCCCGGCGATGAAATCGCTGGATTTAAGCGTCCATCTCGGTACCAAACTCAACCGCTCACACCTGCTGGTCGCCAAGGAAACCTATATCCTTCCTTGCCTGGGGCGTACAGAACTGGATATGCAAGACAGCGGTCGCCAGTCGATCACGGTAGAGGATTCCATGTCGATGGTGCACGCTTCTTCCGGCAAACTGAAACCGGCATCCCCGTTCCTGCTTTCAGAACCGGCGATCGTCGCCGGTATGGCCAAGGCAACCTTGCAAGACAGTAAGGTCCCCTGGATGGAACTGGTGGCCGATTACAGCATCATTCGCGATCTGATTGAAAAAACCATTCCCGGTTTCGATAAATACAATGAGCGTATCGCACAGCCCGGTGGGTTCCGCATGCCGCTGCCGCCAACCGAGCGCATATGGCCGACGCCAACCGGCAAAGCCATGTTCTCGGTGTTCAGCGGCGTAGAAGAAGACGCCGAGGTTCAGGGCGACGACGTGCTGCGGCTAATCACCCTGCGCAGCCATGACCAGTACAACACCACTATTTACGCAATGGATGACCGTTATAGAGGCGTATTTGGCCGTCGCGATGTTCTGTTCATGCACGACATCGATCTCGAGAAGCGGGGCCTGGAACATGGTGATCTGGTGGATATCGAAACCGTGGTGGCCGGGCGAAAACTGCGGCTGGAAAATATCACGGTGATCTCCTACAACATCGCTCCAGGTTCCGTCGGGGCCTATTACCCTGAGGCGAACGTTCTGGTTCCGCTGGATTATATCGACAAGGAAAGCGGCACCCCGTCTTATAAATCGGTGCCGGTTCGCGTAACTCACGCCACGGCCAGCTAACGGCGTAATAGACCCGTCGTTAACGAGTCTGCATTGAAGGGGGGAAGTCGCATTCCCCCCTTTTTATTTGAACGCCTGCCCGGCGAGCAAACCGATGGCAATCAACAGCATGGCAACGCCGGAAATGCGGCTGACGACACGGGCGGCCTGCGGACGCGTCTGCAACAGGGACTGCGACCCCCATCCCACCAACAGATAAACCAGCCCGCAACTCACCAGATGCAACAGACCCAACGCAAGGATCTGCATCGGAATCGACCAGGCGGCATTGGCATCGGTGAACTGCGGCAACAGCGCCAAAAACAACAGGAAAACCTTGGGGTTCAGGCCACTGATGCAAATCCCTTTACCGGCCCAACGCAGCCAGGAGCCGGACGGTTGCCCTTCACCCACGTTGGGCGCGGAGGGATAAAGCAGCATGTTAAAACCGATCCACAACAGATAAGCCGCGCCAATCAGGGTCAACGCCGTGAGGGCCAGCGGATTGCCCGCTACCAGCGCGCCCACGCCGGCCGCCACGATGGCTATCGCCATCAGATGCCCCAACAGCAAGCCCGCCACCGCAGGCACCACCACCCGTCCGCGTATGCCTGCCGCTATGATGTACGCCCAGTCCAGCCCCGGCGTAATGACAAACAGCATGGATACCGCCCAGAAGGCGGCGAAAATAGCCGGCGTCATGTGCGCGACGCCTTTTGCGGCCACCGCAGCGCGGTGGGTGGGCTTATCCGTTTTATCATTTCACTTTCCTCCGCAGGACACTGCTTTCCGGCTCAAAAAGCCAGGAATGTCTAAAATTGTTCAATTATTGAAAAGAATATCCCCAAGTTGTTAGAATGTGGTTTCAATTATTTGCGTATAAATTGCAGATTGAGGGAAATTATTCCAAATGGATAAGATCGACCGCAAAATCCTTGCTGAACTCCAGTTCGATGGGCGTCTTTCCGTTACCGAATTGGCTGACCGGATCGGGCTCAGCGTTTCCCCCTGCCATCGCCGGGTACGCGCTCTGGAGCAATCCGGCGTGATCAGGGGCTACCGCGCGCACCTCGATCCCGGCTGCCTTGGCTTTAACTTTTCTGCGTTGGTGTTTGTCACAATGCGGGAAGGGGATCGCCAGGCCGTTGAAGCCTTCGAGAATGCCATGCTGGACATTCCCCAGGTCATCCAGGCGCAGCGGCTGTTCGGCGACCCCGACTATCTGCTGCACGTCATCGCCCGCGATCTGCCGGCATTTCAGCGGCTTTACGACGAACGGCTTTCCGCCCTGCCCGGCGTACAGCGCCTTACCTCCACACTGGTCATGAAAAGCGTGGTGCAAGACCGGCCTTTTCTGCCGTTGTAGATTCAAATCAACCCCAAGAGGAAACAGTGATGAGCAGTGGTTTCGAGGATTCAAAAGCCTTATACATCGGCATCTGTACGGTGGTAGGCGATGCGTTCCTGGCATTGGCCAATGAAGAGCGTGAAACGCAAAAAGCGGACGTGATTAATGAGCTCAAAACGGCGATTACCCGTGAAGGCCGGGATGTCGGTCTGGATGAAGCGCGCGAATTGGCGATCGAGTGGCTGGAGCGATAACGGTGCCGAGGATAAAAACCGGCGTTTGGCCGCGTTCTTTTTTACCCGCGGGAAACCGGCAATAAAACGGGAGCGTTTCCGCTCCCGCATGCAATTCAGGGCACAATCACAAAGTCCGGATTGGCAACGGCGAAAAGCGCGTCGCGGTCCGGTGCCGGTGGGTAGATCCACTGCGTATTGATCTCCTGCTTAATCTTTTTGCCCTCCTGCCGGGTGAAGCGTACCTGACGATCCCACCCTTCGGTGTAGAGCGCCCCCCAAGAGCCGAGATCAAGACAAGTGACATATTTCGGCTGGCTGTAAGGGTGTACCGGCAGCCCCGTCAGTTCTGCCGCCGCGTTATGGCCGGCAACGCGGCCGAGGCTCATGGCATGCTGGCAGGACATCACGTTGTAGTTGCCGCAATCGTCGGTCGCTGCCTTCACCGTATCCCCGGTCACAAAGACGCCCGCCGCCGCCGGTGCACGCAGGTATGCATCACCGATCACCCTCCCGCTGCCGTCGCGCTCGCCAGGGATCTGCGCAGTGAGCGGATGCGCTCGCATGCCCGCAGCCAGTATCACCGTGTTGGCCGCGATGCGTTCGCCGTTCGACAACGTAACGCCGTCTGCATCCATCGCAGTGACGCGCACTCCGGCCCGCGACTCAACGCCGCATTCTGCCAGCGCCTGCTGGATCACCGCGGCGGGTTCCGCGCCCATTCCGGCGCCGACCTCTGGCGCGGTATCAACAATCACCACGCGAATATCCGCTTGGCTGCCCAAAATGTCGCGTAGCCGCATTGGCATCTCGGTGGCACTTTCCAATCCGGTCAGCCCGCCGCCGACCACCACCACGCTATTGCGCGCAGGGGTTTCCGCTTTATTGGTCAGCGCTTTTAAATGGGTATCCAGGCGCTGCGCGTTTTCCAGCGTATCCACGTTGAAACCGTATTCTGCAAAACCCGGCACCGCAGGCACAAACAGCCGGCTACCGGTCGCCAGTACAAAGCGGTCATAACCCAGGGTGATTTTTTGCCCGTCGGCCTGTTGAACCACCAGAGATTTGCTCGCGGTATCAACCTGCTCCACCAGACCTGCCAGATGATGTACGCCGACGGCGTCAAGCTGGGAGGAAATGTCCGGGTTCATGTTTTCCAGCACCGCCTCATAGAGGCGTGGTCGTATGGTGACATTTGGCGTCGGCGATACCATCGTCACCTCAATATCCCCGGTTTTACCGGCAATCGCGATGGCGCGCATGGCGGAAACGGCAGCCCAAAACCCGGCAAAACCCGAACCGGCGATCACTATTTTCTGCGTCATTGGTTTACTCCTTCAAAGATAGATAACCGGGCCTTCAGGCTGCCCGTGACGTTTTCCGGACGAACGGCGCCGTTCCGCCACCCGTCAAGAGGGTGCAGAAGGGCCCCCGCCTCTTCCGGAGAGGCGGGAAAAAAGAGTCTTTTCAGGGAAGCACTGCGGCGACGTTAGGGCTTGGTACGCGCCGGTTTGCCGCTGCGGGTGGTGCGCCCGCTCATGCGTTCATCGATCCAGATATTCACCTCGCTGAAGAAGCCTTGCGGTGCCTTGCGGCCAAAACGCGTGGCAACGGCGCCCAGAGTCTGCGCCGCCAGAGCGTCGCGCATGGCTTTTTCCGCCTGCAGCATCACCGCGTGGATCGCGCATTTGCCGGAAACAGCCCAGTCGGGCGGAGAATTGTCGAATACGGCGCAACGGCCACGCACTTCCTGGCAGTCGAACAAGGGTTTGTGCCCTTCAATGGCGTCGATGATTTCCAGGAAACTGATTTCATCCGCCGGGCGCGCCAACCGGTAGCCGCCGCGCACCCCTTCGCTGGCCGCAACTATCCCCGCCTTTTCGAGCTTGGGAAAAATTTTGGCGAGGAAGCTGGGAGAAACCCCCTGCAATTCTGCCAGCTCACGGCTGCTGAGGGCGCGCTGATTATCGCCGACCAGCCAGAGCAAACAGTGGATACCATATTCAACGCTGGTTGTGATGTACGCCATTTTTGAGTCTTCAGTATGATGTGGCCTTCAATAACACAGACTATATTAGTCTCCGTTTGTCTTGTCAATAAAACACGGACAAACTTAATCCTCGTTTTATCGTGCAGCCTGGATTAATCGAAAAGGGAGCGGCGGGCAGAACGAGATAAAAGCGGGGGTTCAGAAATGAAAAATAAAACTTTTTTGCCCGGTTATTCCCTGACGGAAGTTTCATTGTCGCCTGCGGCTGACTATGATGTGATCTGTTTAAACGGCGCTGCAGCGTGCCGTTTTGTGAGCCACCGCACTTTCGCGCTGATTGTTTTGGCGAGCCCGGCACGGAAGAAGAACTCTTATGTGATGCTGACGTCTTAGAGATGACTATTTAAGGGAAAGGCCTGACTATGACCACCCGGTTGACCAAAACAGCGATTGCAGTACTGTTGCTCGGCGCGATCAACGCCACGGCGATGGCGCCGGCCAAGGCGGAAACCCAGGATCAACTGCCGGACATGGGCACCTCTGCGGGCGGCACCCTGAGCATCGGCCAGGAGCTGGCGATGGGGGATTTCTATGTGCGCCAGTTACGCGCCAGCGCGCCCCTGATCAACGATCCGCTGCTAACCCAATACATCAACCAGTTGGGCAACCGGCTGGTGGCGAGCGCCTATTCGGTGCGTACGCCGTTCCATTTCTATCTGGTGCGCAACGACGAAATCAACGCCTTCGCCTTTTTTGGCGGCAATGTGGTGCTGCACTCCGCCCTGTTCCGTGAAACCGACAACGAAAGCCAACTGGCCTCGGTGCTGGCGCATGAAATCTCGCACGTTACCCAGCGCCATCTGGCGCGGGCGATGGAAGACCAGCAGCGCAATGCCCCGCTGACCTGGGTAGGCGCTCTCGGTTCGATCCTGCTGGCGATGGCCAACCCGACCATGGGCATGGCGGCGCTGAGCGGCACGCTGGCCGGCACCCAGCAGGGCATGATCAGCTTTACCCAATCGAATGAACAGGAAGCCGACCGCATCGGCATTCAGGTGCTGCAACGCGCCGGGTTCGATCCGGAAGCGATGCCCAACTTCTTGCAGAAACTGTCCGACCAATCGCGCTATGCCTCCAAGCCGCCGGAAATGCTGCTGACACACCCCTTGCCCGACAGCCGCCTGTCCGATGCGCGCAACCGCGCCAACCAAATGCCCAAGCACCTGGTGCAATCCACGCAGGATTACCTGATGGCCAAGGTGCGTTCGCTGGGCATGTACAGCACGGAAGGCTACAGCCTGAATGAAGAACTGCTCGACGCCTACAGCAAAGGCAACGTACGCGAGCAGATGGCCGCCAAATACGGCCGCGCCATTCTGTTCTATGAAGCGAAAAAATACGACGACGCCCGTAACATCCTGCTGCCGCTGCTGACGCAAGATCCGAAAAACGTCTGGCTGCTCGATCTGATGACCGACATCGATCTCGGTCAGAAACGCGCGCCGCAGGCCATTGCGCGGCTACAGGCCGCCAACGCCGCACAGAGCAACAACCCGGTGCTGCAGCTCAATCTGGCCAACGCCTACGTGGAAGGCAACCAGCCGGCGCAGGCGTCAAAAATACTTAACCGCTACACCTTCGCCCACCCGGACGATCCCAACGCCTGGGATCTGCTGGCCCAGGCCAGCGCCGCACAGGGGCTGCGCGATGAAGAGCTGTCCGCCCGCGCCGAAAGCCTGGCGCTAACCGGCCGCCTCGATCAGGCGATCGGCCTGCTCAGCAACGCCAGTTCGCTGCAAAAACTCGGTAGCCTGAAACAGGCGCGTTATGATGCGCGCATCGACCAGCTGCGCCAGTTGCAAGAGCGTTTCCGCCAGTACCAGCGCGGCTGATTTTCATAAGGATGAATTAAATGAAAAACGTCACTATTTACCACAACCCGCGCTGTTCCAAGAGCCGCGAGACCCTGGCGCTGCTGGAACAGCATGGCGTAACGCCTGAAGTGGTGCTGTATCTGGAAACGCCGCCGTCGGCAGACGAGCTGAAGAAACTGCTGAAGGAACTGGGTTTCAGTTCCGCACGCGAGTTGATGCGTAAAAAAGAAGATCTGTACAAAGAACTGAAGCTGGCGGATGAAACCCTGAGCGAAGCGCAATTGCTGGCGGCAATGGTGGCGCATCCGAAGCTGATCGAACGCCCTATCGTGGTCAAAGGCAGTAAAGCGCGTATCGGCCGGCCACCGGAGCAGGTGCTGGAGATTCTGTAAATTCACGCTTGAGCGCGATATTTATCGCGCTCAATATTATCTACAGCCCCAGAATTTCTTTGACGAACGGGATAGTCAGCTTGCGCTGAGCGGTGATAGAGGCGCGATCGAGCTGATCCAGCGTCGTAAACAACGTGCGCATCTCACGATCCAACCGTTTCAACAGGAAACGGCCTACGTCTTCCGGCAGTTCAAACCCACGCAGTTTACCGCGCAGTTGCAAAGCCTGCAGTTTCTCTTCATCCGACAGCGGTTGCAACTTGTAGATTTGTCCCCAGTCGAGGCGCGAAGCCAGGTCAGGCAGATGGAGGTTCAATTGACGCGGCGGGCGATCGCCGGTAATAAACAGGCGCGTGCGGCCGGTTTCCAGAATGCGGTTGTAGAGATTGAAGATCGCCATTTCCCACTCTTCGTCGCCTGCGATGCATTCGATATTGTCGATGCACACCAGAGCCAACTGCTCCATGCCATCCAACACTTCAGGCACGAAATAAGCGCGCTTATCCAGCGGGACATAGCCCACCGCTTCACCGCGCTGTGAAAGCTCCGCACAGGCCGCATGCAACAGGTGACTGCGCCCACCGCCCTCGCGAGACCAGAAATAGATATAACTGCCATGTTCCTGACGAACGGCGGACTGGATCGCGCTCAATAGGGATGGGTTCTCGCCCGGATAAAAACTGGCAAAAGTTTCATCATCGGGAAGATAAAGTGGCAGTGACAGCTGTGCCGGCGTATTCAGGGAAGCACCTCAACCAAAACTGGCAGGAAAACGCGGTAAGTCTACCACAAAAAGCGGGCTCTGTTGAACCGGCAGGATTTTATGCCGCAATAGTGAACAACGGCTCCCACTGACGGCCAACCAACGCATTGCCATTGCGGGTGAAATTTGTATTTTATCCAAGGATTATCCTAGTATAGAAAGGCGAAATGCAGTCACCATAAACAAGGTTTCTACAAGGACATAGACAATGAAAGTATGGAATAAAGTGCTTTTGGCCTCAATCATTGGGCTGTTGGTTGCCGGCTGTGATGATTCATCCAAAGTCGACGCCAATCTTGAGAAAGCCAAAGACAGCGCAGAGCAGATGAAAGACGCCGCACAGAAAAAAGCGGACGATCTGACCGATAAAGCAGAAGCTACCGCCAAGGACATCAAAAAAGAGGCGTCCACTCAGGCTGACCAGCTTAAAGACAAGGCTTCAGCCATTAAAGACGACGCGTCCAAGCAGGCGGAAGCGATCACCAACGATGCCAAGGCCAAAGCCGACGCCATCAAGAATGACGCTACCCAACAAAGCCAACAATTGGTCGAGCAGGCTAAATCCATTAAAAACGATGCCATCAGTGGCGCCAAGGATCTGACCGAAGAAGCCAAAGCGAAAACCGAAGCCATTAAAAACAGCGCTGAGAACAAAGCGGAAGAATTAAAAAATGATGCCAACGCTGTAGGGACAGAAAACACCCCGCCGGCCAAGCAGCAGTAATAAAAATCGAGTCTCAAAAGCAAAGTAAGGAGCAGTAAATGGGTATTATTTCCTGGATTATCTTCGGCCTCATCGCCGGTATTTTAGCCAAGTGGATCATGCCAGGCAAAGACGGTGGCGGTTTTATTCTGACTATCGTGTTGGGTATTGTCGGCGCCGTGGTCGGTGGCTATATCAGCACCTTCTTTGGTTATGGCAAAGTTGACGGTTTCAATTTCGGCAGCTTCGTGGTGGCGGTGATCGGCGCTATCGTGGTGCTGTTCGTTTACCGTAAAATCCGCAGTTAACGGATGACGCATTAACGAAACGGGCAGCCCTTTGGCTGCCCGTTTTTATTTACTTCCGTGGTGCCAATTCATCCGCTGCGTCGATCACCTCTTCTTCCTTGCGGTACAGGCTGATGACCTTGAACAGCAGGCTGAGGCCGATACCGACGATAGTCGCCAGCGCCATGCCCTTCAACTCCGCCGCGCCGATATGCACCTTGGCGCCGCTAACGCCGATAATCAGGATCACCGAAGTCAGGATCAGGTTCTGCGCCTTGTTGTAATCCACTTTGGATTCAATCAGCACACGAATGCCGGAAGCCCCGATCACCCCATACAGCAGCAGTGAAACGCCGCCCATCACCGGCACGGGCACCGCCTGAATGGCCGCCGCCAGCTTGCCGACGCAGGAAAGCAGAATCGCCAGAATGGCCGCGCCGCCGATCACCCAGGTACTGTAAACCTTGGTGATCGCCATCACGCCGATATTCTCGCCGTAGGTGGTGTTCGGCGTTGAGCCGAAGAAACCGGAGATGACCGTCGAGATGCCGTTGGCAAACATCGAGCGATGCAGGCCCGGATCGCGGAGCAGGTCTTTCTTCACGATATTTGCGGTCACGACCAGGTGGCCAACATGTTCGGCGATCACCACCAGCGCCGCCGGCAAAATGGTGAAGATGGCGAACCATTCAAAACGCGGGGTGTAGAAGGTCGGCAGCGCAAACCAGTGCGCCTCGCGGATTGGCGTCAAATCCACCACGCCCATAAAGAACGACAGCCCATACCCCACCAGCACGCCAATCAGGATCGGGATTATCGCCAGAAAACCGCGGAACAGCACAGAACCCAGGATGGTCACGCCCAGCGTCACCAGCGAAATAGTGATGGTAGTGGTGTCTGCGCTGACACCGTCGGCCGGCAGCAGGCCCGCCATATTGGCCGCCACGCCCGCCAGCTCCAGGCCGATAACGGCAACAATCGCCCCCATCGCCGCCGGCGGGAATATCACATCCAGCCAGCCGGTACCGGCTTTTTTGACGATCAGCGCCACCAGGCAAAACAGCACGCCGCACATGATGAAACCGCCCAGCGCCACCTCATAACCCAGCGGCAACAGCAGCAGCACCGGTGAGATAAACGCAAAACTGGAACCGAGATAGGCCGGGATCTTGCCCTTGCAGATAAACAGATACAGCAGCGTGCCGACGCCGTTGAACAGCAGCACCGTCGCCGGGTTGATCTTGAACAGGATGGGCACCAGCACGGTAGCGCCGAACATGGCGAAAAGATGCTGGAAGCTGAGCGGAATGGTCTGTAGTAGCGGCGGGCGTTCGCTGACGCCAATGACGCGACGGGTCATGTGTGCTTTCCTCTGGGTCATTATCATTGTGTAAGAGTCGTTACAGATGCTCAACGGATTTCAGGTTACAGCCAGACATCCCCGATTGTGGCAGGAGCGCTGCATGTCATTCGGGGCGAATCGAATATAGTCGCCTCCTGCGCTGTAGCTTGAAAGACGAAGAGCATAAAAAAGCCGACTCATTAAGTCGGCTAAATGTCTTACTTGGTACCAAATATCTTGTCGCCGGCATCACCCAGGCCCGGCACGATGTACCCTTTCTCGTTCAGACATTGGTCGATGGAGGCGGTGTACAGCTCGACGTCCGGATGCGCTTTCTCCAGCGCGGCGATCCCTTCCGGTGCCGCAACCAGCACCAGCACCTTGATGCTGTTGCAGCCGGCTTTCTTCAGCAGATCGATAGTGGCGATCATCGAACCGCCGGTAGCCAGCATAGGGTCAACAACCAACGCCAAACGCTCTTCGATATTGGACACCAGCTTTTGGAAATACGGCACCGGTTCCAGGGTTTCTTCGTCACGGTAAACGCCAACCACGCTGATACGCGCGCTCGGGACGTGCTCCAGCACCCCTTCCATCATGCCCAGACCTGCACGCAGGATCGGCACAACGGTAATTTTTTTCCCTTTAATCTGGTCTATTTCAACCGGCCCACACCAGCCTTCGATGGTGACTTTTTCCGTCTCCAGATCGGCGGTCGCTTCATAGGTCAGCAAACTACCCACTTCAGAGGCCAGCTCACGGAAGCGTTTGGTGCTGATGTCATGTTCACGCATCAGACCAAGCTTGTGTTTCACCAGCGGGTGTTTCACCTCAACGATCTTCATCATTTTTCTCCTATTAAGGTGGTTGACGGCCAAAAAAATCGCGGGATTATAACTCCTTTTACCGGCCGCGCCACCCACAATAGCCCGATCGGGATCAACTAAAGTTCGAATAACAGTATAGATGACGAAAAAACGGAGCTGGTTCACAAGCCACTCGCAAACGTTTGCCTGCGCTGTTAGAATTGCCGCGCCTTATTCCGGTATCAACGCCGGATGCACCGTATTCAAACCGCAAACCGTCGTGGGGATCGCGCAGTGACCGACAAAACCTCTCTCAGCTATAAAGACGCAGGTGTCGATATCGATGCTGGCAATGCATTGGTAGACCGCATCAAAGGTGTAGTTAAACAGACCCGCCGCCCGGAAGTGATGGGTGGTCTGGGCGGTTTTGGCGCCCTGTGTGCGTTGCCGCAGAAATACCGCGAGCCGATCCTGGTTTCCGGTACCGACGGCGTAGGCACCAAGCTGCGTCTGGCGATGGACCTGAAACGCCACGACACCATCGGCATCGATCTGGTCGCAATGTGTGTGAACGACCTGGTGGTACAGGGCGCTGAGCCGCTGTTCTTCCTGGATTACTTCGCCACCGGCAAACTGGACGTGGACACCGCGGCCAGCGTCATCACCGGTATCGCCGAAGGCTGCAAGCAGTCCGGTTGTGCGCTGGTGGGCGGTGAAACCGCCGAAATGCCGGGTATGTACCACGGCGAAGATTACGATGTGGCCGGCTTTTGCGTCGGCGTGGTCGAGAAATCCGAAATCATCGACGGCAGCAAAGTGCAGTCCGGTGACGCACTGATCGCGCTGGGCGCTTCCGGCCCGCACTCCAATGGCTACTCGCTGGTGCGCAAAATCCTGGAAGTCAGCAATACCGATCCAACCACCACCGATCTGGAAGGTAAACCGCTGGCTGACCACCTGCTGGAGCCGACCAAGATTTACGTGAAATCGGTACTGGAACTGATCGAGAAAATCGACGTGCACGCCATCGCTCACCTGACCGGCGGCGGCTTCTGGGAAAATATCCCGCGCGTGCTGCCGGAAGGCATGCAGGCAGTGATCGACGAATCAAGCTGGCAGTGGCCGGCGGTATTCAGCTGGCTGCAGCAGGCCGGTAACGTCAGCCGCCACGAAATGTACCGCACCTTTAACTGTGGCGTGGGCATGGTAATCGCACTGCCGGAAGAATCCGTTGAACAAGCCATCGCATTGTTGACCGCAGCCGGTGAAAAAGCGTGGAAGATCGGTAAACTGACCGCATCTTCCGACGAACAACAAGTGGTCATCAACTGATGAAAAAGATCGTGGTGTTGGTCTCCGGCCAGGGGAGCAATCTCCAGGCACTGATTGACGCCTGCCAGCAGGGCCGGATTGCCGCCGAGATTGTGGCGGTGTTCAGCAACAAGGCGCAGGCTTACGGCCTGCAACGCGCAGAAGCGGCAGGCATTGCCGCCCATGCGCTGGATGCCAAGGCCTTTGCCGACCGCGCGGCGTTTGACGCTGCGCTGGCGGACGCCATCGACCGGTACCAGCCGGATCTGGTGGTGCTGGCCGGCTATATGCGCATTCTCAGCCCGCAGTTCGTGCAGCGCTATGCAGGCCGCATGCTGAATATCCACCCTTCCCTGCTGCCGAAATACCCTGGGCTGCATACCCACCGCCAGGCCATCGACAACGGTGACAGCGAACACGGCACCTCGGTGCACTTCGTGACCGAACAGCTCGACGGCGGCCCGGTGATCCTGCAAGCCAAGGTACCGATTTTCCCCGGCGACGAGGAAGACGAGGTGGTTGAACGGGTGCAAACCCAGGAACACACCATTTACCCGCTGGTGGTGAACTGGTTTGCCGAAGGCCGACTGGCGATGCGTGATAACGCCGCCTGGCTGGACGGCGAACGCCTGCCGGAACAGGGGCATGCAGCGGACTGATCGCTGTACTCTGAACACCGTCTAAACGGCGCCTTTCACGGCGTCGTTTTTTTTCGCCGCAATCAAGCCCCTGACGTTATACTTTGCACAATTTCACGACATAGAGGAACACACATGTCCAGCACTACCAGCGTCAGGCTACGTCCATTGGAACGGGATGATCTGGCGTTCGTCCACCAGATGGACAACAACGCCAGCGTGATGCGCTATTGGTTTGAAGAACCTTACGAAGCCTTTGTCGAGCTTTCCGATCTCTACGACAAACACATCCACGATCAGAGCGAACGGCGTTTTATCATCGCCCACGAAGGTGCCAAGGTCGGGCTGGTGGAGCTGGTGGAGATCGACCACATCCACCGCCGCGCAGAATTCCAGATCATCATAGATCCGGCCCATCAGGGCAAAGGCTACGCCAGCACCGCCGCCAAGCTGGCGATGGATTACGGCTTCTCGGTGCTGAACCTGTACAAGCTGTACCTGATCGTCGACAAAGAAAACCCGAAGGCGATCCACATCTACAGCAAACTGGGCTTCGAAGTGGAAGGCGAACTGATTGACGAATTCTTCGTCAACGGCGAATACCGCACCGTGCTGCGCATGTGCATCTTCCAGCCGCAGTATCTGGCGAAGTTCAAAACGCCTGGCGATAAGCCGCTGGTGAAGTAAAAGTGAAAAACCCGCGAAAGCGGGTTTTTATAGCGTACTTGATGGCCCTTACGGGTTGTTAATATGACAAAGCAAATCAAGTCCAGTCTTGATATCCATCATCATGGATCCAGACTATGCCACCTGGACATTCTTCGAAAGTAAACCAGAGCCCGTGGATGAGATCTTCTTCAGTAGCTGGTAATGCCTCTCGAAATCGAGTTATCTGCTCATCGAAACTACCGTCTAAAAAGGAGCCATGTGCTGCGAGTTTGATTTTTCCATCTTCCAGAAGCATTCGCAAAAGCAGAAGAAAAAACTCTTTCCTTTGATCGAAGGTGAAGTTTTTTTCAGAATACTTCTCTGGAGGAGTCACATACCATAATGTACTTAAAGAATGCCCCTCTAAGGTATCCTTATATTCTATAAACTCTTCTTTTCCGATTCGCATATAATTCACCTAAATTTGATCTCAACAGGTTTCTTCACTTTCCCTTGCAGACTGTTAAATTGCTCATTTTTATAATCTCAAGAGTCCAACGTGCCTTGGTTTCATCCTTACTTTTTGACACACTTCTAAGGTTTACAGTGCTTCCATTGCTCAACACAGCGTAATAGCGACCTGGTGCTATGGTAATTCCCTGAAGCGGAACTCCACCGGTCAAAGATTGGGCATAATTGAATATATCCTGCTTAGACATACCCTCAGTGGCAAAGACCTTGGTGGTTCCCGTTTTATTGCCTCCCCCTTCCCCAAGTACTTGTTCAAACTGTTTCCCAAACACATTTAACTTACTCTCCCCCCTGGTTAGGATCAAATACCTTGACCAGTTGGTCAGTATTAGCCTTCTGAATATCCCGCAGATAATCCGCCGTTTTAGTCGACAGATGAGCCCCCGCAGCCGTTTCTCCTTTGGTAAATTAGGCAACCGGTTGGGTATTGAAAGTTTTGTTTTGTATAGATCATAGGAAGCTTTCACCAGTTGCTGGCTCAGCTTCTTCACACTATCCTCGGTTTTTCCCAGAATCAACGCGCTATAGTAAGGTCGGTATTATGTGTCATATCCTTTCCAGCATTGACATTGGCGCCACGCAGTACCAAATAACTACCGTCATGTGGAATACAACATCAAGCAAAAAACGGCTCTTAAGAGCCGTTTCATGGCTATATCCCTTGCTATTACTATATTACCCCGAGTATCGACATATCGTATAGAAGCTCTTTCTTTTCATCTTCATCAACATGCTGAATAATATCATCAAGAGTGTTTTTAGATAAAATATCTGCAATTATATCCCTATGATACTTGTCAGCTTGTTGAGTTCCTCTTCCCGCCATCATGATAAGCGTAATCACTTCAAGCATCAGGCCCTCAACAGGCGATGAAAAAGAATTTTCTAATGCCTCATAAGCAAATGCTTGCTCGGATTCATTTTCTCCCCACCCCATCCCATGCTTCCTTGCCACCATAGTTTTGTTCTGACAATAGGAGTAGCAAGCCCCCCCAAAGGAGTTTTTTATTTCATCATAGGTCATTATTTCCATATTATCCCCTCTTTGCCGGAATGAGTCTTACGTCATTATTATCTAATACTTCCACTTTAACACCAGGATATTTGCTTTGGAACTGCTCTACGGCCCCTAAACAGCTTCCACAGGCGGGTTTCTCTGTAAATATAGTTACAGTCCCTTTCGCTGATAAGTCATTACCCAAACGGTCAGCCAAATTGTCAAGTATTTTGTACTCAGAATCTATATTCCTTAATACTGACCTATGGTCCGCAGTTAACAACTCCTCATATTTAAAGTTTTGCCTACCGGCACCAACGAACCCTTTACTCTCAACCTCAATGAGGTTGTGCCCCGCTAGTGTTTTCGGCATGCCTGGAATGTTGATATCTGCGATAGCAACATTTCCACTAGTTCTAGTCTTGGCAGGTAGACCTGACCTTAGTTCGATCACCTGTTTTCTGTATAACGCAGCTTGTTGAGCTGTTTTTTCGTTAATCAGGTAATTTTTCCAACCCGCTGTCGGTGCAACAAGCTTGACCGAAAGATACTGATTACCAATACTGGCTTTACCCATACCAGCAAAAGTGCTAGCTATTGAAACCGATAAACCTAACGCCTCTACGGACTCTTTTGACCAGCCGGTCATTTTCCCTAGGTTTTCTACCCACTGGTTTCGTGCAAAGAGTTGGCTATCAGATATTTGATCGCCTTGATTATAGGTAAATAGTTTTTCCATGTCATAACCCTGATAAGCAGGGTAATTACCGTAGCGCTGTCGCTCCTTTTGCACCCAATAGTTGGCGATAACTCCATCTTCTTCCCTCGTGAAAGGGTACTTCTTCATCAGCGCTTCAAATTGCTGACGCTCTTCGGAATTTAACGCCTCCTGATTGGTGCAGCTCACCTTACGACATGAAGCTGCCAGCAACCGAGCCTCTTTTTCCTTATCGCCCTTAGCAAGTTCCTTAATCGCTTTCAATTCATCTTGATGAAGCTGACGGTTAAAGCGCTCAACAATTTCAGCAGCATTAGCACCACTGTTGGCTCCGCCAGCTTTACCGGTCGCTAAAGCTCCCGCAAAAGCACCGGCCACGCGACTAATCTGTGCCTGCTGTTCCTGCCAGCCTTCATTCTTGACCAGATTGTCATTGATAATCACGCCAGCCAGCTCCGCCGCCAGCGCCCCAGCCGCCGCACCTTTACCGTCACCGCGTCCGATTTCCGCCGCAACGCCCGCCACCACCGCATGGCTGACAGATTTCCCGACTACGCCCAATACTGCGCCGTTATCGCCAATCAGCTTCGCCCCTTCGGCATTAATCTGGCTGCCGATATTGGCCAACAGGGCATTGGTCAGATTGTCCTTAAAGCTGCCGCCGTTGATGGTGGTGTTAAAACTGGAACTGATAACAGACTGCCCCGCCACCCGCTGCGCCACCTTGCTCCAGTCGCCATTGCTCAGTTGCGGCAACTTGACGTTGTTCGGGTTGAGCGGTTTGCCCGCCGCGTCCTTGCTCCAACCCATCGCACTGTCAAAGCCGTTGAGCGCCCCGCCAATCGCCATGGCGGTCGCGGTCGCCTTGACGCTTTCGTTACTGCCCAGCACTTTCAGGGTTTTCGATAGGTTGCCCTGATTTTCCACCAATGCCACTGCCGCTTGAGAGGCAAGCGACGACATCCCGGCCGTCACCGCACCACTGGTCACTGCACCGCCACCAATGGCCCCGGCAACATTGCTGGCAGCTAACGCCGTGAGCGAACTGCCGGCGGTCACTGCCGCCGCCGCAATGGCAATCACCGCCGCCACCGCCGGGTTCAGATGTTGGCTCTTGTAGTCCCAGCTGTCGTAGGCGTCCTTGACGGTGTTCCACTGCACGTCGTTGCGTTTGTTGAGGTCTTTTACCCAGGTGGTGCCCGGCGTATTACCCAGCGCATCTATCGCGCTTTGCAGCGCCTGGCCGTTTTTCACTTTAACGTCGGCGCTAACCCCTTTTGCCGCATCGACGGTCAGCGTACCGCCAGTATGAATGCTCGGCAGCACCCACTTGTTGTCTTCATAGCCTTTATTGGATTGCTTGATGAAGAAACCTTTCGAGTTGCTGATCGTTTGCTCGAAGGAGGTATTTTTTACGGCACGGAAGTTGACCTGCCCATATATGCTGGTTAATCGAGCATTCTGCCCGGCGGCGATTTTGCTGGCTTCATAGGTGCTGTCGTCGCGGCTCATTAGGTTGATGTTGCCGGCGGCAGTAAACTCGGTGACCTTATTGGCTACATCATGGCGAGTCTGCTTAACTTCGGTTTTCTTGCCCCACCATTTACGCTTGGTTTCCTTTTTCTCGTAATGGCTGGACTCTTCCATTGCCTGGGCGTAGAGATAACCGCCCTTGGCCGCTATGTCCATATTGCCGGCGCGCATGGCTTCGGCCTGGTTGTGGGCGTCGACCTGGGCTTTTTGTTTGGTTTCATCAGCCCCCTTGCTTTGCGCCTCATTGCGAGCGGTTGTCAGGCGTGATTGCGCCTCGTTTTTTGTGTTGTTGCCTTGATTAATTCGCTGCTCAGCCTGTGCAACGTCATTTCGAGCAGCAGCCAGACTATTTCTGGCAGCACCAAGTTCTGCTTCACGTTGCGCTACAAACTTATCCCAACTCCCTACTTCAGCTGACCAGCCGCTGCCATATTCGTGAGGTGGATTATTACTCATAAACTCGTCCCGTCTTTCCTCAGCATCCCTGACGGCGGCTTCTGCTTGCTGAACGGACGAAAGGCGTTGCGTCACAACGTGTTCAGCATTTGTTTTTTCCTGCTGTGCCTGGTTAATCTGCAGTTGCGCATTCTGAATCTGCTGCTCGGCTACCGCAATGCGCTGGCCCCAGTCAGTCACCGCGACCGGCGGCCTCCAGTTGGCACCCAACCCCTTAACCACCAGTTTGGTGGCCTGGAATAAAATGCTGCCACCGGAAATCACCGTCATCAGGCCACCGGCATTCAGTTCAGTACCCTGCTGGGTTCGTGTTTCAGTGAATTCGTTACCACCTTCGCGATAAGTATGGTTTTGCACCGCCTCAAAGCGCATGTCGGCACCAGACGTCAGGGTCATATTGCCGCCGGAGGTGAGTTTGGTGCCGTAGGTCAGCAACTGGTTGTTGGCCGCCGCCGTCAGGCTTTTTCCAGCATTGATGGTCGTTACCGCATGACGATCATCCTTGTTGTTGTCGTTGGCAGCATCGATGGCGGAATAGGCCACGTTGGACAGCCACAGGTTTTGCCCGGCCAACAACGTGATGTTGCCGTTGGCGGACAACGAGCCACCCTGAGTGCCCAGGTCACGGGCCGTGTTAATGAGCAGGTTGCCACCGGCGTGTATCCGGCTGCCCAGCTCCGGGGTGCGAGAGGAAACAAAGGGATGGCCATAATTGCCGTCCAGCGCGCGGTAGTTGAGGTCGGCATTGTGCCCGGCCAGCAGCGTCACGTCCTTGCCGGCATGGATGTTGGCACCGCGCAACGCCAGATAGCCGCCACTGTTGAGCGAGACCGAACCGGTGGCCTTCATCGCACCGACCTGAAGCAGGCCGTTGAAGTATTGCAGTCGCTTGTCCGCCGGCAGGTCTTCGCCGGGACGATTGCGCGTCAGAATGGCGTCATTCTTAATGATGGAGATGCTGCCAGGGGCCGTCATGCTGATATTGCGGCTCTGTGACGCCAGTAACGTATTGAGTAGGGTAATGGTACTGCCCGCCGTCAACGTCAGGTCACGTGATGCCTGTAGGCTGCCCAGCCAGCGAACGCCGTCCGGGTGGTAATAGTTGGGCTTTTCACTGGTGTGGATCTTGATTTCACCGGTGCGGGCGGTCAGCGTGACGTCCTGCCCTTTCAGTTCGCTTTGCCAGGCATCTATGGTGTTGCCGGCACTCAAATCCAGCGCTTTACCTGCGGACAGAATGCCCTGCCCCAGCACGATGCGGTCTTCGGCAATGGCTGTGAGATTGCCGCTGGCGTTAATGGCGTCGGTGCTGACGATGTTGGCCGCATGCAGGAGTACATTCTGCCCTTTGACGGTTTCGGGGCGGCCGGTCGTTTTGACGTCATTGAGCTGATTTTCGTTGGGCGTTGGCGTTTGGATGTCTATCCGGTTTTTGAAATCCGCCACCAGGTTGCCACCGGCCTGCAACAGGGATACAGAGTACCCTTCCGCCACCCAACTTTTCTGCGTGCCTTTCCTGACGTAGAGGATGTATTCCGGCGTCGTCGTTTTCGCATCCTGCCATTTATGTCCCAGTACGACGTTCTGATTGGGTGTTTTCTGTTCGAACAAGGCGTAATCATTCAGGTTGCCAAGGGTTTCACTACGGACGCTCAGATTATTGCCAGTTAAAATCAGGTCTTTGCTCGCCTTTATTGTACTGACGTGGTTCCAAAGCTCCGACACATTGATATAGGCGCTCTTACCTGAAATGATCTCAGCCGGTTTGCTGTCCCTTACCACGGTAAAACGCGCGCGCTCACTGTTAACCCAGGGTGTTTTTTTGAAATCGATATGCCCCAGCCATGTGAAACTCTTGTCTTCGAGCTCAGCCAGATAGTCAAAGAATCGGTAGTCGAATTGGTCCTGATAAACACCGTCAGCCAGCCAACGATCAATATCCTTGTTGTCTTTCGGTGCGTTGGTCGAGGAAATGGCAAACTGTTGGCGCACGTTATCGAGTTTATTGGTACGAATAACCAAATCACCGCTGTTGGTCAGTATCTTCGCCGAGCGGTTCTCAACGCTATTCGCCTTATTGCCCTGCGCATCCTTCTGGATCCACATATTTTTGTTAGCGTGAAGCTTGGCGTGTTCTCCCGCATTGCGGACATGATCGCTGAAAATGCGCATATCGCCGCTGGTGCTGGTTTGCCCGTCGTTTACCAGTCTGGTGGCCGCCAACGTGGCGTTGCCGTCGGCCTGCACGATAGCTCCCGGCGTGACATGCAACTCTTTAGCGCTAACATTGAGGTCTGTTTTGCTGTGCGTTGTACCATTAAGCGAGATTTTGCCATTTACGCTCAACGTGACATCCCGTTGTTTGCTGGTGAGATCTTTCAGATTCACCCCAACCCCGTCCTCATTCGCCACCAGGCGGATCTTGTTGGCGTACATGCCACCCAGCGCCTTGGTATCTACCGCCAGTTGGGGTTTGGCGCCGTCGCCCTTAATCGGTTTTACCGTGCCATCTTTAAAACTGACGCGGTTAGCCCCCAGGGTCAGCGACAGATTATTGGCGTTGATCTTGCCATTCAGTTCGGTAGCACGGCTGATGATGTCGACGTAGTCGCCGCTGTTGCCGTCCAGCCCTTTGCCGCCGATGGTGACGGCCCCCTTTTTCACCTCCAGCGCTTCCAGCGCGCCCTGCTTGTCGAACTGCGGTTTACCGGTAGTCAGGGTGACGCCAGGAGCGTTGATAAAACCACAACCGTCGCAGCTGATGCCATTGGGGTTGGCGATCATCACGTTGGCCTTATTGCCGAACACCTCGAGCTTGCCCTGCAGTTCGGAGCGGCTGCCGCCGGTGACTTCGTTGATGATCAAATCGGCCGGTTTCCCCTTGAGGTTAGGGTTGCCGTTGATAATATCGACACCTAGCTGCGTTTTTCCGCCCTGTGTCGCATTGTTCAGCACAGCACCAGGAGCCCCGACGTTGAAATCCTTATAGGTGTTATGAGAAATGCCCGCACCGTTCGGCGTGGCGATATTCACCACCGGTACGTTACCCGGTTTGATGACCACCTGAGTGTTGCCGTTGGCGGCGTTGATACCCGCGGCAAAGGCGGGGTGCAATGGCTGCAGCGCCGTCAGATAAATCAGCAGATAGCTGATACTCCGGGGTAACGGGTGGTTGAGCTTATCCATTATTCACTCCTTTGAAATGATGTTGGTTTTAGACATCTGCGGGCGTCTTACCCTGTGCTGACGTTATAACGTGAAGGCGGCTTGCCAGTAGGCCACCCAATGATCCGGTTGCAAGCTGGCAGGGTGCTTCAGGGGTTTACCGACGGTGAACGACTGATTGAACCATCGCCCATTCAGCAAAGCGCCCAGCGCCACGCCACTGACGTTTCCACCGTCGATTTGCCCGGCGCGCCCCTGCACCCAGCCGGTGTCCAACGCGCCAATCAAAGAGAGGTCTCCCAGCCCCGGCTGCGTCATCCATTGCCAGTTGAGCTCGTTACGCCAGTACCCACCGCGATTGCCGGTCAGGTATTGCTCCTTGAAGCCGCGAACCGAATACTGCCCGCCAACGGAGACGCGCTCGCTGGAGTACAGGTTATCCGGCGTAGTTTGCCCGTAGGCTGATGTCAGGTAGTACAAAGAGGGAGTCAGAGGATAGAAGTAGCTGGCGCTGAGGCTGAGTTTGCGAAACTCGCTGCGCGGCGCATTGGTATGCTCCGGGTCATCCGTGGTGGCACCCAACATACGCAGGCCGTGGCTTACCGTCGGGTTCAGCGTCAGATAGCCGCGCCCGGCGACCGCGCTGTAATTCCCGCCGAGGTTAAATACGCTGAGCGTCGGGCTGCTGATAGCCAGGCGTTCGCCCGCCAGTTGGTTCTCTGTACGCCTGCGCGTCAGCCCTATATCGACAGAAAACTTGCGCGTACCGTCTCGCAACAGCGTGCGGTTGGCACCCAAACGCTGGGTTTGACTATTTCCCTTATAGCGGTAAGCGTCGCCATTGAACGGCACGTTCTGGAAAAAATCATTCCAGGCATATTGATAGCTGAATAACCAGTAGCCGTAGGGCAAGGTCACGCCGCCATTGAGGCTGCGGCTGCGATGGCTATGGCTGAAATCGTTGTTACGTGCCGCAGAAAATGACCACTGTTCGGCAAGGCGCAACGGATTATCCAACGTTATGCCGGCATTCATCTGCCCGGTGCCCGTACTTTTCTGGCCGCTGTTGTCTGCACCAAAAGAAAGTGCAACGGGCAAACGCGCGGAACTGCGCCGCAATACCACGTTTGAATAACCAGAATGCACTCCAGGCTGGATATCGATGCTCACTTGCTGCGAAGGCAACCGATTGAGCTGTTCCATCCCCTGTTCAATATCCCGCAGGTTCAATACCTCATCGACCCTGACGGGGAACGCCATACGTAACGCCAGCGTGTTTTCTCCATCAAGCGTAATGGATTCCACCCGTCCTTCATTGGCGCTGATGATTAACGTACCGCCAGCAATATCCTGATCCTGCAGGAAGGCCTGCGAGGTGATATAGCCGCGTTGCAGATAGGCATTGGTGGTTTCTCGCACCAAGCGATTGATGTGGTTCAACGTCAGGCAACGGCCCTGGTAGGGATTTGCCAGTTTTTCTTTCACCGACCAGGAGAGGTGTTCCGCCCCCTGAAATACAATGCGTTGCACATTGTGGCAGGTTTCCTCACCCGCACTCGCCACAGGCAGTGGCAATGCAGGCAACGCGACATTGTTTTGCAGTGCTTCACGCTGCTGCTGCGCCTGTTCCAGCAACGTTTTTTGCTGTTGGGTAATGCTGTCGCGGTCGACCGGGCTGGCAATTTCCGCTGCCTGAACGCAATGAAAACGCCCGACACTGGCCATAAACGCCAAAGCCCAGATCCATAGCTTCCATGCACACATTTAAAAACATCCATTTACGATAATTTACACGGATTAGCGAATTATAAACATTTATCCCTTTTCGTCTATACGAATGAGAATTGTTTTTATTCAAAGTGCGAAAAATAGCGAAAAATTCAGGGGATACCCGTGAAGGAGCGGGAGGACGAGCGGGGTAATGAACTAAAGGGCATTGAAGCTAATGAGCTCCAGTGGAACGGGGCGCAGCATGCTGCGCCCAACAATCCTTAACCGTAACGCCCGGTAATATAATCCTCGGTGCGGCGCTGACGCGGTGACGTAAAGATATCGTCGGTCGCGTTGTATTCCACAAGTTGCCCCTGGTGAATAAACGCCGTGTAATCGGACACCCGCGCCGCCTGTTGCATGTTGTGGGTAACCAGCACCACGCTGTACTGCTGTTTCAGCGCGGAGATCAGCTCTTCGATGGTCAGGGTGGAGATCGGATCCAGCGCCGAGGTCGGCTCATCGAGCAACAATACTTCCGGCTCAATGGCTATCGCCCGCGCAATCACCAACCTCTGCTGCTGGCCGCTGGAAAGGCGGAACGCATTCTCGCGCAACCGATCCTTGACCTCATGCCACAGCGCTGCGGCGCGCAGCGAACGCTCCACCGCCTCGTCCAGGATCCGCCGGTCGCGCACGCCCTGTAGCCGCAGGCCATAGACCACGTTTTCATAAATCGACTTCGGGAACGGATTAGGGCGCTGGAACACCATACCGACCCGCCGCCGCAGCGCCGCCACGTCGATCTGCGTACCGGAAATGCCCTGCCCGTTCAGTTGCAGCTCACCTTCGATCCGGCAGTTATCCACCAAATCGTTCATGCGGTTAAAACAGCGCAGCAACGTCGATTTACCGCAGCCGGAAGGGCCGATCAGCGCCGTAACGCGGTGCTTTGGAATACGCAGCGAAATATTGTGCAGTACCTGTTTCTCGCCATAAAACAGGTTGAGGCCGTTCACCGCCAGCGCGGTATGTTCATCATCAAGATGCTGGACATCCAGCCGGGGCAAACTGCCTGGCGTCATCAAACCCATTACGCACTCCCCAGAAATAACGTCATTGTTACTGCGACCATGCTCTGTACCGCTCCCTCAGCGAATGGCGGATGCCCATCGCCGCCAGATTCAACCCCACCACAATCGTCACCAGCAGAAACGCCGTGGCGAACACCAGCGGCCGTGCGGCTTCCACGCTCGGGCTCTGGAAGGCCATATCGTAAATCTGGAAGCTCAGATGCATAAACTTCCGCTCCAGATGCAGATACGGGAAAATATCGTCCACCGGCAGCACCGGCACGGATTTCACCACGCCCACCAGCATCAGCGGCGCCGTTTCCCCGGCGGCACGCGCCACCGCCAGGATCAGGCCGGTCATCATCGCCGGCGCGGCCATCGGCAGAACGATACGCCACAGCGTTTCCGCACGGCTGGCGCCTAATGCCAAGGATCCCTGGCGCAGCGTGGCGGGAATGCGCGACAGCCCCTCCTCGGTAGCGACGATCACCACCGGCAGCGTCAAGAGCGCCAGCGTCAACGCCGCCCACAGCACGCCAGGCGTACCGAAGGTCGGGTTGGGCAGCGACTCCGGGTAAAACAGCTGATCGAGGGTACCGCCAATCATATAAACGAAGAACCCCAGGCCAAACACGCCATAAACAATCGACGGCACGCCGGCCAGATTGACCACCGCAATGCGGATCAACCGCGTAAGCAAATTATTGCCGGCATACTCGTGCAGGTAAACGGCGGCGATCACGCCAAACGGCATCACCACTATCGACATCAGGATCACCATCAGCACGGTGCCGAAAATCGCCGGGAACACGCCACCTTCGGTATTGGCCTCACGCGGGCTGTCGCTGAGGAATTTCTTCACCTGCTCGGCCCAGTGCACCAGCTTCTGGGTGGTGTTCATTGCATTGGGATACCAGGCATCGCGCACCTGGCTGAGCGCAATGGTATGAACCTGCCCGTGCATGTCACGCAGCAACAGCGCATCGCGCTGGCGATCGCGGTTCAGCCCTTCCAGCCGGTCAGACAACTGCCGATACCGGCGTTGCAACTCCAGCCTTTCAGCCCTGATGGAAGCCTGCGAACGAGCGTCGAGCTTGTCATCGCGCTGCAGGCTTTTCTCGCGCAGGCGCAGCGCATCGAACCTTTGGTTGATGCGCGCCATATCGCGAAATTGAATGTCATGCGCCTGCCGCGAAAGCGCGGCAATCTGCGGCAAACGCTGCTGCAGCGCCTGGTTGATATTGCGCCCGGTCAAAGGCTGGCCGTCTTCCAGCATCCCCGCCAAATAGCCATAAGCGGTGCCGTTGCTGTTGCGCTCCAGCACCAGCAGATCGCGCGGCGTGCTCTGCCGCAGAATATCGCTGGCCAGCAGCGTGCGGAAATCCTGCCCTTCGCTCTCGCGGTTGCCGACTTTGATCAGATAGCGTTCGAAGTTCTGCGCATTCCCCGGCGGCAGCGTAACGCCGGACTCCTGCAACTGGCGGCGGGGAATGTTTTGCTGCTGGTACAGCTCGCCGATCATCATCACCGGGCCGGCCGCGCTCTGATTCAACTCAAACTGGTAAACCGGGCTGGGCCAGAAATAGCGCATCCCCTGCCCGGCCAACAGCAACATGATACCGAGCAACGCCAGCAGGCTGACGGTCACCGAACCGGCGGTCAGCCAAATCCACGGCGAACCGCTTTTCACCCAGTGCTTCATGGCGCCTCCTGATTCAGGGTATAGCGTTTACGCAGACGCAGACGAACCGCCTCCGCCAGCGTATTGAACACGAAAGTGAAAATAAACAGCACCAGCGCGGTAAGGAACAGCACCCGGTAATGGCTGCTGCCGGCTACCGCCTCGGGCATTTCTATCGCGATATTGGCCGCCAGCGCACGCAGGCCCTGGAACAGGCTGCCGTCGATAATCGGCGTATTGCCGGTGGCCATCAACACAATCATGGTCTCGCCCACCGCCCGGCCAAACCCTATCATCAGCGCCGAGAAAATACCGGCGCTGGCCGAAGGCAGCACCACGCGCATCACGGTTTGCCACTGGGTCGCCCCCAACGCCAGTGAGCCCTGGCTGAGCGTGGCCGGCACGCTGAACAAGGCGTCTTCCGCCAGCGAGAAAATAATCGGCACCAGCGCAAATCCCATCGCCACGCCGACCACCAGCGCGTTGCGCTGGTCATAATCATCGCCCAGCCAGAAATGCAGCGGTTCGCCGAACAGTTTCACTTCCAGCCACGGCCCAATGCTGAACGTCAGCCAGACGGTCAGCAATATCAAAGGCAGCAGGATCAGCAGATCGAAACCTGGCGGTAACCGCCGCGGCGCAAACCGGTTCACCACTGCGCCACAGGCCAACACCGCTACCGCCAGCAGCACCGGCAGCGTCAGCACCGCCAGCAAATAATGTTCAATCACCGGCGCCAGCCAGATGCCGGCCACCAGCCCGATAACCACCGTCGGCAACGCACCCATCACCTCGATAGCCGGTTTGATCACCCGCCGCAGCCCGGGCGACATGAAATAAGCGGTGTAAATCGCCCCCGCCAGCGCCAGCGGAATAGCGAACAGCATCGCGTAACCCGCCGCCTTGAAGGTGCCAAAAATCACCGGTATCAGGCTGAATTTGGCCTGATAGCTGTCCTCACCGGAGGTCGATTGCCACACGTAGGCCGGCTCAGGGTAATTCTCATACCACACCTTGTGCCACAGCGAACGCCAGGTCACGTCAGGGTAAGGGTTATCAATCGCATAGTGCTGCCAGCCCTGCGCCGTTTCCAGCAGCAGACCGTCGCCGCTCGGGGCGAACGCCATCTGCTGAACGCCGCTGCTCAGCCTGCCGTTGAGCAACGGCTGCGGCTGAATGCTCGAGAACAGCGAGAAACCGCCATCGGGCCGCAGGGTAGCGAATACCCGGCGATAAGGCTCGGCCACCAGCAAATCTTGCGGTTCGGCACTGTGTTCGAAATGCTGTACCGGCGTCAGTTGCCAGCGCTGGTTCTTTTCCACGTCGAACCATTCGCGCACGCTGCCGTCGGCCGCTGCGATCAACAGCGCACTGCCGCCGGGCAACGCCGTCAGCTGATAAGGAGAATGTTCCCCGAGGGTACGGGTTTCTTTCAGTTGCAGCTGCGTGTCGTTAATCTGGTAACGCGCCAGGCGATTACCCGTCAAAAGGTACAGCTGGCGCCCGTCAGGGGTCAGTACGATCTGCTGCGGCGCACGGTCCAGCGCGCTTGCGCTCAACTGCGGCGGATGCTCGTTACCGAAACGGCCAAACACCAACCGGTTATCGTCGGTGACGCCGGCCAGCAAGTACTGGCCGCGCCGCGCCTCGGCCAGCGTCAGCAGCGTCAGCGGCCGGCCCCGTTGATCCAGCGCCTGTGGGCGTTGCCCGAGTGGAAACGCCCACTGCGGCACCGCCGATCCCGTCGCGGCAAAATCCGCGCTGGCGACAATAAACCGGCCATCGGCCTGCGCCAAAGCAAACAGGTCGCGTTCGCCCGCAGCCTGGGCGAGCAACACCGGCTTGGCCAGCAGCGGTTGCTGCGCCAGCAGTTCGCCGGCCTTCGCGCCCTCTTGCGGCGTCAAACGGTAAAACTGGCCCGCGCCCTGCGCATCAATGCGATAACCGATGCGTTGCTGCACATCCATGCCCAACGCCAGCGCCGGTGCAGAAGCTGCGATCGCCAGCGGCTGCGCCTTGCCCATCGCCGCCGGTTTGAACA
Source organism: Serratia sp. TSA_198.1 (assembly GCF_052686505.1). NCBI lineage: Bacteria > Pseudomonadati > Pseudomonadota > Gammaproteobacteria > Enterobacterales > Yersiniaceae > Serratia > Serratia sp. TSA_198.1. The sequence goes on along the minus strand of NZ_JBQZFP010000006.1, from coordinate 224,724 downwards.
GCGGCAGCACCGCAAACAGCAGGTAAACGAAGATCAGCATGAGCGTCATCAGCACCAGCAGCCCGCTGACGGTCACCGCCGCCTGCACGCTCCGGTCGATGCGCGCGCGCAGGCGATCCCGGGGATGTTGGTTTACCGTAGTCTGTGCCATGTCTCTCGCTGTCGCTGATGTAATCAGGCTTGCGCCATAGAATAACCGGGCATCTTATGTCAGTTTTGTGACGTTTGCATGACAAAGTTACCCACCTATTAATTGGATTATTCCACTAACAAAACCCACTGTATGACAAGTATATTTCTGAAAAATGATGGCAAAACCGGTCATATAGCAAAGAATAAGGATTAATATTCGAGATTTTATATCGGACAATATTGACCAGCGGCTTCACCGCCGCAAAAATATTTTTTATACCGCAAAATGCCCCGTGCCAACGCAATGGATATGTTGGACTTTCCTGTCAATCTCTCGCAATAATGATGAAGGACAATAGGCTGTGTCCCGGTGCCGCTGCGGACTCAAAAGCCCATCATCAAGGTTGAGGGGGCAGGACATAGCCGGGCTACGTTCAAGCCCGACAACGCAGAGTACGGGCTTTGGGGGGGCGCCCCGGGTCCTTTTCTAAAATTGAACTGGAGTGGCAATGGGTCAGGAAAAGCTCTACATCGAAAAAGAATTAAGCTGGTTATCCTTTAATGAACGCGTGTTGCAGGAAGCCGCAGATAAGAGCAATCCCCTGATTGAGCGCATGCGTTTTCTGGGCATTTACTCCAATAACCTCGACGAGTTCTATAAGGTCCGCTTTGCCGATCTCAAACGACGCATCCTGATCAGCGAAGAGCAAGGATCCGGCGGCGCTTCACGTCATTTGCTGAAGAAGATCCAGGCCAAGGTATTAAAAACCGATCAGGAATTCGACAGCCTGTATAACGATCTGCTGCTGGAAATGGCACGCAACCAGATCTTCTTGATCAACGAACGTCAGGTGTCGGAGAACCAGCAGTCCTGGCTGCGCCAATACTTCAAGCAGCATCTGCGCCAACACATCACCCCGATCCTGATCAACCACGACACCAATCTGGTGCAGTTCCTGAAAGACGATTACACCTATCTGGCGGTAGAGATTATCCGCGGCACGCGCATCGAATACGCGCTGCTGGAGATCCCGTCCGATAAGGTACCGCGCTTCGTCAACCTGCCGCCGGAAGCGCCACGCCGCCGCAAACCGATGATCCTGCTGGACAACATTCTGCGTTACTGCCTGGACGATATCTTCAAGGGCTTCTTCGATTACGATGCGCTCAACGCCTATTCGATGAAAATGACGCGCGACGCCGAATATGACCTGGTGACCGAAATGGAATCCAGCCTGCTGGAACTGATGTCCTCCAGCCTGAAACAACGCCTCACCGCCGAACCGGTACGTTTCGTTTATCAGCGCGACATGCCGAACGAAATGGTGGAACTGCTGCGCGGCAAGCTCGGCATCTCCAACTATGATTCGGTGATCGCCGGCGGCCGCTACCATAACTTTAAAGACTTTATCAGCTTCCCGAACGTCGGTAAGGCCAACCTGGTCAATAAACCGCTGCCGCGCCTGCGCCACATCTGGTTCGATAAATTCCGCAACGGCTTTGACGCCATCCGCGAACAGGACGTGCTGCTCTACTACCCATACCATACCTTCGAGCACGTGCTGGAGCTGGTGCGCCAGGCGTCGTTCGACCCGAGCGTGCTGGCGATCAAAATCAATATTTACCGCGTGGCGAAAGACTCGCGCATTATCGAGTCGATGATCCACGCCGCGCACAACGGCAAAAAGGTCACGGTGGTGGTGGAACTGCAGGCGCGCTTTGATGAAGAGGCCAATATTCACTGGGCCAAACGCCTGACCGAAGCTGGCGTGCACGTTATCTTCTCTGCGCCAGGGCTGAAAATTCACGCCAAACTGTTCCTGATCTCGCGCCGTGAAGGCGACGATATTGTGCGCTATGCTCATATCGGTACCGGTAACTTTAACGAGAAAACCGCGCGTATTTACACCGACTATTCACTGCTGACCGCCGACTCGCGCATCACCAATGAAGTGCGTCGGGTGTTCAACTTTATCGAGAACCCGTACCGGCCGGTTACCTTCGACAATCTGATGGTGTCGCCGCAGAACTCGCGCCTGAAGCTGTACGAATTGATCGATCAGGAAATCGCCAACGCCCAGGCCGGACACTCGGCCGGCATTATGCTGAAAATCAACAATCTGGTGGATAAAGGGCTGGTAGATCGGTTATATACCGCCTCCGGCGCCGGCGTAAAAATCCGCCTGTTGGTCCGGGGTATGTGTTCTTTGATTCCCAACCTGCCGGGGATCAGTGACAATATTCAGATAATCAGCATCGTCGACCGCTATCTGGAACACGATCGGGTTTACGTTTTCGACAACAAAGGTGACAAACTGGTCTATCTGTCCTCTGCGGACTGGATGACCCGTAACATAGATTACCGTATAGAAGTGGCGGTCTCGCTGTTGGATCCAACGCTGAAACAACGGGTTCTGGATATTCTGGAAATCCTGTTCAGCGACACGGTCAAGGCACGCTACCTCGATAAAGAACTGAGCAACCAGTACGTACCGCGCGGCAACCGCCGTAAAGTGCGCGCTCAGGTTGCCATTTATGAGTATTTAAAAGCTCTGGAACAACCAGGACAGTAGGCCAGCCACTATGCCGCTAAAAAGCACTGCAACGAACAAACCGCAGGAAATCGCTGCCATCGACCTTGGGTCGAACAGCTTCCACATGGTGATTGCCCGCGTCGTCAACGGCGCCTTACAAGTGTTGGGCCGTTTAAAACAGCGGGTGCACCTCGCCGATGGATTGGACAGCAACAATGTGCTCAGTGAAGAGGCAATAGAACGCGGCCTTGCCTGCCTGGCGCTGTTCGCCGAACGGCTGCAAGGCTTCCCGGCGGATAACGTCACCATCGTCGGCACCCATACTCTGCGCCAGGCGATTAACGCGGAAGTGTTCCTCAAACGCGCGGCCAAGGTGATCCCCTATCCGATTGAAATCATCGCCGGGCAGGAAGAAGCGCGCCTGATCTTTATGGGCGTGGAACACACGCAGCCGGAAAAAGGCCGCAAGCTGGTGATCGACATCGGCGGCGGCTCCACCGAGTTGGTGATTGGCGAAGACTTTGAGCCGCTGCTGGCGGAAAGCCGCCGCATGGGCTGCGTCAGCTTCGCCCAACAGTTTTTCCCAGGCGGCGAAATCAGCAAGAACAACTTCAAGCGCGCACGCCTGGCGGCGGCGCAGAAGCTCGAGACCCTGGCCTGGCAATACCGCATTCAGGGCTGGCAGTATGCGCTTGGCGCGTCCGGCACCATCAAGGCCGCACATGAAGTGCTGGTGGAGATGGGCGAAAAAGACGGCTTGATCACCCTGGAGCGGCTGGAGATGCTGGCGGAACAGGTGCTGCAGTTTAAAAACTTCAGCGCGCTGAGCCTGCCGGGATTATCCGAAGACCGTCAGTCGGTGTTTGTGCCGGGTCTGGCGATCTTGTGCGGCGTGTTCGATGCGCTGGCGATCCGCGATCTGCGCCTTTCCGACGGCGCGCTGCGCGAAGGCGTGCTGTACGAAATGGAAGGCCGTTTCCGCCATCAGGATATCCGTAGCCGCACCGCCAAAAGCCTGGCCGATCACTACAATATTGACCGTGAACAGGCCAAGCGCGTGCTCGAAACCACCGAGCTGCTGTATGCACAGTGGACGGCGCAAAACCCCAAGCTGGCGAATCCGCAGTTGGAAGCGCTGTTGAAGTGGGCCGCGATGTTGCATGAAGTGGGGTTGAGCATCAACCACAGCGGCATGCACCGTCACTCGGCTTATATTCTGCAGAACACCAACCTGCCGGGTTTCCATCAGGAACAGCAATTGCTGCTGGCGGCGCTGGTGCGTTTCCACCGCAAGGGCATCAAGCTCGAAGAACTGCCGCGCCTGAACCTGTTCAAGAAAAAATATTATCTGCCGCTGATCCAGTTGCTGCGCCTGAGCACCCTGCTCAATAACCAGCGCCAGTCGACCACGACGCCGGAGACGTTGCGTCTTAGCACCGACGATAACCACTGGACGTTGCGCTTCCCGGCCGGCTATCTGGCGCAAAATAACCTGGTACAGCTGGATTTCGAACGTGAGCAAGCCTACTGGAACGACGTGGTGGGCTGGAAACTGATGATTGAAGAAGAAGGCTCGCAGGACGAAAAACGCTCAGCCTGAGTCCGACGCCCCCACCCTGCGGTGGGGGCGCATTAAACGCCGAAGCGGCTGAATCCCTATCCTGAACGACGTTGAAATGCCCGACGGCTTACGCCGGAAATAAATAGACAACTTTTGTCATCCCCTCCTGGAATTCCGGTTACAATTTCCAACACCAGATAGCACAGGAAACCGGCATGCCGGGTGATATATGCGTAAAAAAACCACCGGACAGATGACAAAGATAGTGCTGTTGATCAGCTTTATCATTTTAGTCGGCCGCCTGCTGTATGCCGCCGTGGTTGCGGTGCCCCATCATCAGGAAAAAAAGCTCGCTCCCGTTCAGAACACCACGGAGATCCGCCAAGAAAACCAGGACGGCTCCCCCTGAAACGACAAGATGCCATCAGCACTCAGGGCAACCGAATAGTTAAGCAGCCTGCCGCCGGCCAACGCCTGTTGGGTATGCCAGGCCCCTTACTTATTCCTCAGCGCCTGCATCCATTTCATAAAAATGACGCCTGCATTCACTATGTTCTATCTTGGGTAGAGATTGTCTGTGAGGACTACTGAGTGCCAGTAAGGAATACCATGTCAGTCGCAACGCATAACGTTAAAAAAGTCGCTGAATATCGCCAGCGCATTCTTTCACTGCTGTTAAACAATAAAGACCTGGTCGATGGCATTCTTGGTCGGCCGGGAGATGAAAATGCGCTCAGCAAAACCGAATTGCTGAACCAGACCGCCGAAATCACCGGTCTGCTGGACGATATGCACGCCGCTGACCTGGCGGATCTGCTGGAAGCGCTGCCGCAGGACGAACGCCTGGCGCTGTGGCGGTTGGTAGGCAACAGTAAGCGCGGCCAGACGTTGGTGGAAGTGGCCGAACCGGTGTGGGACAGCCTGATCGAAGAGATGAGCGATAAAGACCTGCTCAAGGCGATCAAAACGCTGGACGTCGATGAGCAGGCCTATCTGGCGCAGTATCTGCCGCGTAACCTGATGGGCCGCCTGTTGACCTCGCTCGAGCCGGATCAGCGCGCGCAGGTACGCGAGATGATCCACTACGGTAAAGACACCGTAGGCTGGATGATGGATTTTGAACTGGTCACGGTGCGTCCGGACGTCACACTCGGAGCGGTACACCGTTTCCTGCGTTTGCGTAAAACCATCCCGGCGGCTACCGACAAACTCTTTGTCACCGATCGCAAGAATACCCTGCTGGGCGAGTTGCCGCTGACCGCCGTGCTGCTGAACGACCCGGAAACCCCGGTGCAGGACGTGATGGACAGCGATCCCACCCGTTTCTTGCCGGAAGACAGAGCCGAGGCGGCGGCCAGCGCGTTCGAACGTTATGACTTGATCAGCGCCCCGGTGGTCGACGCCAAGGGCAAGCTGATGGGCCGCCTGACCATTGAAGAGATCGTTGATGTGGTCAACGAAGAAAGCGACACCACCCTGCGCCGCATGGGGGGCCTGAGCCCGGATGAGGACGTGTTTGCCCCGGTCATGAAAGCAGTAAAAACTCGCTGGGCATGGCTGGCTATCAACCTGTGCACCGCGTTTATCGCCTCGCGCGTCATCGGCATGTTTGAACACACCATTTCGCAGTTGGTGGCGCTGGCGGCGTTGATGCCGATCGTCGCCGGTATCGGCGGCAACACCGGCAACCAGACCATCACCATGATCGTCCGCGCGCTGGCGCTGCACCAGATCGAAGTCGGTAATATCTCCCGCCTGATGTTGAGAGAGCTGGGGGTGGCGATTATCAACGGCGTGGTCTGGGGCGGCATCATGGGGGTAGTCACCTGGCTGCTGTACGGGGATTGGGCGATGGGCGGCGTGATGACGCTGGCGATGATCCTCAACCTGTTGGTGGCGGCGCTGATGGGCGTGGTGATCCCGATGACCATGATCAAAATGGGGCGCGATCCGGCAGTGGGCTCCAGCGTCTTGATCACCGCGCTGACCGACACCGGCGGCTTCTTTATCTTCCTTGGCCTGGCGACGCTGTTCCTGCTTTGACCCTTTATCGCCGGCGCCCGCGCCGGCTTTTGCGTTAGCTCACTAAAGCCGTATGATTCGGTAGGTTTTATTACCGAGCTGTACTACCCTTTGCCAATAAATCGTCTCATTCTATCCGCGTCATGACCTCGTTCACTGACAGATGCCGCGATAAGGTTATCTATGGATATTAGCGCACCCACTCACGTCACCACGCGTAAAGGCACTTGGCTGAGACAGACGCTGCTGGCGACGCTGACGGTATTTTTCCTGGCTCTGCTGAGCCTGGCGCTCTCCAGCAAGTCCAGCCATTTTACGTCGCTGTGGTTCCCGACCGCCGCCATTATCGTGGCACTGTACCGGCAACCGACGAAGCTGTGGGGGTTGCCGCTGTTGGCATTCTGGCTGGCCATCGTCGCCGCCAGCATCATCCTGTTCGGCTACAGCTGGCTGCCGGTCAAGCTGGCGCTGCTCAACCTGCTGGAAGCCGTGGTCAGCACGTTGCTGTTGCGCCGCCTGCTGTTGGCGGAGGATCCGCTGAACGACCTGGCCAGTTGGGGGAAATTCGTGGTCTGCGCGGTGATATTCACCCCCTTGTTCAGCGCCCTGCTGGCAGCCTGGTGGGCACCTGCGCCCGGACAAACATTCTGGCACCTGTTCAGCACCTGGTTTATTTCAGAGGCGATTGGCGTGTTGTCGCTAACGCCAATCGGGCTGGTGTATCGTCGCCGCATGCTGGAAACGCTTAACCTGTTTTCGCTGTTGCTGACGCTGATGGTGACACTGGCCTTCAGCTATCTGGCGCTGAGCCATCTGCCCTTCCCATTCACCTTCGTTATTCTGCCGCTGTTGTGGGCGGCGATCGCACTGCTGCGGCTGGAAACCTTCATCATCTGTTTTTGCACCACGCTGATGGTCACAGTGATGATTACATTCGGGTTACTGCAAATCCATCCGCCCGTAACGCCCCTCAGCGACATCGATATTTACCTGCCGATTTTGCTGATTTTGATCCCGGCGCATTCGATGGCAATGGTGATGCACGCCTTCCGCGAGGAAAAACGGCATATCGTCGAAAGCGAAACCCGTTTTCGCAATGCGTTGGAGTATTCAGCCATCGGTATGGCGTTGGTTTCGCCGCAGGGGAAATGGTTGCAGGTCAACCAGGCGCTGTGCAAACTGCTGGGCTACACGCCAGAGGCGCTGCAACGGCTGACGTTCCAGGAAATCACCCACCCGGACGATCTGGACGCCGATATGTCCCAGGTGCGCGATCTGCTCGACGGCCATATCAGCAGCTATACCCTGGAGAAACGCTATATTCGCAGCGACGGCGAACACGTCTGGGCACTGCTGGCGGTATCGCTGGTACGCGATCCCGAAGGCCTACCGCTGTATTTTATTTCTCAGGTGGAAGACATCAGTGAACTGAAGCACACCGCAGCGGAAAACCACCGGTTGGTAGAACGCATCACGCTGGCCAATCAGGTAGGCGGTGTCGGCGTTTGGGAATGGATGATGCACGACGAAGTCCTCACCTGGGACAAACGCATGTATGAGCTTTATGACCTCAGCCCGGACCAGACACCGACGCTGTCGCTGTGGCGCACGCTGCTGTTGCCGGAGGACCGTGAACGCACCGACCTTGAGATCGCCTCTTTGCTGGAACACCCACGGCCGTTCATTCTGGAATTCCGGTTGCTCACCCGCCAGGGGAAAGTGCGCCACATTCGTGGCCAGGGCAACGTCATTCTGGACGAACAGGGCCGCCCCTTGCGCATGCTCGGCACCAACATCGACATGACGGAGGTCAGAAACCTCACCGGAGCGCTGCACGAAGAAAAAGAGCGCCTGCACATTACGCTCGACGCCATCGGCGAAGGCGTAATCTCCACCGACGACGAAATGCGTATCACCTTTATGAACCCGGTGGCCGAACAAATGTGCGGCTGGTCGATGAGCCTGGCGATCGGCATGCCTATCGCCGGCGTGGTGCGCCTGACCAATGGCAAAGACGGCGAAGAAGTGGAAAACCCGATCCAGTGCTGCCTGCAGGAAAATCGGCTGCTTTCGGCGGATTATGCCCTGGTGCTGCACAGCCGCGACGGGCGCCATTTCGACATTCAGCAGTCGGTATCACCGCTGAAAACGGTGGACGGCGAAGTGATGGGTGCAGTGATGGTATTACAAGACGTCACCGCCTCCCGCGAACTGATGAAAAAACTGAGTTACAGCGCCTCGCACGATGCACTGACCGGCTTGCCAAACCGCACCAATTTTGAGAAACGCCTGAAATCCACCCTCGCCGGAGCCAGTGAAAATCAGCAGCATGCGCTGGTATTTCTCGATCTCGATCGCTTCAAGGCGGTCAATGACAGTGCCGGCCATGCCGCCGGCGACGCGCTGTTAAAAGATATCGCTCAGTTGATGCTGCACCATCTGCGCAACAGCGACTGCCTGGCCCGGCTCGGCGGCGACGAGTTTGGATTGATCCTGTTCGACTGCTCGCGGGAACAGGCCAAATCGCTTACGCAGCAACTGATTAACCACATCAGCCAATACCCGTTTTTTTGGGAAGGGAAGATTTATCACGTCGGCGCCAGCGCGGGCATCACCCGCATCGATGCCGCCGGCGGCAAGAGCGGCGAACTGCTGGCTCAGGCGGATATCGCCTGTTATACCGCCAAGCATCGTGGCCGCGGCCAGGTTTATCTCTACGAAGCACGCCAGAAAACGATGCTGGAACGCCAGCATCATTTCCTGGCACGGCAGGAGGTGGCAGACATCATCGCCGACGGGCAGTTGGTGTTGCACGTCACCGCGGCGGCACCGCCCAAAACGCCGCAGGCAGTCTGTTTTTATCAATTGAAACTACAGGTTATGACGCTGGACAACCGGTCGTTGACCCGCGACGAGTTTATCGCCGCCGCACAGATTTATAACCTGCAGCCGGATCTGGATCGTTGGATCATCGGGCAAATTTTGACGCAGAACGCCGTCGACATTAGCCGCAAGGGGCTGTCAGTGGCGCTACCGCTGGCGACCGACAGCCTGCTCGATGCGCAATTCCAGCGCGACCTGCTGACAACTTTCGACGCTTCCCCATTGCAACCTGAAGCCCTGCTGTTGATGGTCGATGACACCGCGCTACTCGAACATGCGGCTATCTGCAGACCATTTATCCATCAGTTGCAACAACGGGGTTGCAAGCTGATCGTCAACGGTTTTGGCCACAACCTCAATGCCTTCGACGAGTTGCAAGGCCAGAAGATTGACTATATCCGCATCGACGAACGCTTTATCACCAACGTGCATTGCAATCAGATGGACGAGCTGATGGTGTCTATGCTCAACAGTGCGGCTCACCGGGTACACGCCCAGACGCTGGCCGGCCCGGCGCACCAGCAGATCACGCTCAATACGCTGCAGGCCATCGGCGTCGATCTGGCCGACGGCGACACCGTGGCACTGGAACTGACGCTGTCGGAGCTGCTCAGCAGCGGTTATTTCGGCATCCGCTAACCCTAGCCTTTCCCCTGTCTTTCAGACCGCGACCTTATCATCGGCCGCACGCCCCCTGCCGATCTTTTTTTGCTTAGCCAAGCTTGAGTTAATGGTATAACTAATGGGTAAAGATTAATCGTTTGAATAACATGACATCGCCGGACGGCGATCAAAAACGCCAGTCAGGCCGTTTAGAACACCGTCTTTGCGTACGATTGCCCAGGGATTATGGCTATGAAAAATGAGTGGTTCGCCGCCAGGGAGCTTACAGGCATTGCAGGATTACCCACCTCACCACAGGGAATCAATTTGAAAGCCCGGCGCGAAGGCTGGATCAGCCGCCGCCGAGAAGGCATACAGGGCAAGGCCGTGGAATACCATATCGACAGCCTGCCCATCGGCGCGCGCAGCTTGCTGATGCTGCAAGAGGAGCCGGCTGCCTACCAGGTGGAACGCCAGCCGCCGCTGGCCGTGTGGATTGAGTATTACTACCACCTGACGCAAAGCGAACGCGAAAAGCTGCTGAGCTTTCTGATGCGCGAAGGCATCAGCAGCCTGCTGGCGCTTATCGCCACAAAAGAGTAACCCTACCCGGCAGCCTCTGTCAGCGGTGCCCAGCCGTCGTTATGCCACAAATGCAGCGTGGCGTAGGAACGCCACGGCCGCCAGCGTTCGGCATAGCGCTCAATCTGGCGCGGCGTCATGCCGGGGAAACGCTGTTTGATCAGATAATCCCCCGTTAAAAATACATCCGGCCATGACCAGGCTCGCATGGCGATGTAGCTCGCCGTCCAACTGCCGATACCCGGCAGCGCGGTCAGCGCCTTGATCCCCTGCTCTATATCCAGCACGTTATCTAACTGCAATCGCCCTTCGGTGACCGCCTGTGCAATGGCGATCAGCGCCGCCGCGCGTTTGAGCTGCACCCCCAGCGGGCGCAAATCTTCGGGCTGCAATTGAGCCACCCGTTCAGCACTGGGAAACACATGGGTAATACCGTCGTAAGGCTGTTCCAGCGCGGTGCCCCAGCGTTCGGCCATACGCCCGGCAAAGGTGGCCGCCATCTTCACGCTGACCAGTTGCCCCAGCACCGCGCGGGTCGCCTGCTCGAAACTGTTGACGCAGCCGGGCAGCCGCAGGCCCGGCGCATCGGCGGCTAATGTCCCTAACGCATTGGCGATAAGATCCGGGGCAGCGTCCAAATCGAATAGCTGGCGGATACGCCGCAGCACCTCGGTGGTCACCCGGCTCAGCGAAGGCGCAACTTCTACCCGCACCCGGTTATGCGCCTCTTCCGGCAGCACGCTGACCCAACCACGGTATTCCACCCCGCCCAGAGTGACGGCGATCGACCGCAAATACTGTTGATCCTGCACTTTTTCCACGCCACTTACCGCGCGCGTCTGTAAAAAGCCCAGCATGCGCGGCCAGTCATACGGCGGGCGATAAGCCAGATGAAACACCAACCCACTGGCGACGGTGCGCTCATTGCGGCTACCGTTGCTGCGCAGCGCGGAGGGGATCAGCCGGTAGCGCGCCTTGAACAATTCATTAAACCGCCGCAGGCTGCCGAAACCGGCGGCAAACGCCACCTCGCTCAACGGCAAATCGGTATCCGCCAGCAGCCGCTTGGCCTGCAACAGCCTATGTGACTGGGCGTAATCAATCGGCGATGCGCCAAACTGATCGGCAAAGATGCGCCGCAGGTGGCGATCGGAAATCCCCAGCCGCACCGCCAATTGCTCGCAGCTGTGTTCGGACAAGTAGCCCTGCTCAATCAGTTGCACCGCCACCTGCGCATAACGATTGCCGAGATCGATCAGCGCCAATCCCGGCGCCAGCTCCGGCCGGCACTTCAGGCAGGGGCGAAACCCCGCCAGTTCCGCCGCCGCCGCACTGGGATAAAAAGTGCAGTTTTCGATTTTCGGCGTGCGGGCGCTGCACACCGGTCGGCAATAGATGCCGGTCGACGACACGCCGACGAAAAAGCGGCCGTCAAATTTTCGATCGCGCGCACTCAGTGCGTCATACAAGGCCTGTTGCTGGTTTTTCATGGCAACGCTCGGGGTCAGTTTTTTGTTCATTATGCGACTCGGCTGGCGCGCTGACGTGCGGGATTCGGACATTAAGACAGGAAGCCTAAGTTAAGCATAGCGCCGCCCGCCTCGCTAAATTTTTCGTCAGTTAAGCGCGCATACGTTGCCCAGGGGCCGGGACTCGGGTAAAGTCGCCCCCCTTCATTGGCATGGGGATTAGAGAAAAGACATGTTTATTGGATTTGACTACGGAACGGCCAACTGTTCCGTCGCAGTGATGCGAGATAACGGCCCCGAGCTGCTGACGCTGGAAAACAACGAACCTTACCTGCCGTCGATGCTGTGCGCACCGACGCGCGAAGCGGTGAGCGAATGCCTGCACCGCCACTGGCAGGTGCCGACCGGCAGCGAAGAGAACCAACAGTTGCTGCGCAGGGCCATCAACTACAACCGCGAAGAAGACATTCCGGTCGGCAACGACAGCGTGCAGTTTGGCCTGCAGGCGCTGGCGCAGTACGTTGAAGATCCGGAAGAAGTCTATTTTGTCCGCTCGCCGAAATCCTTCCTCGGCGCCAACGGCCTGAAACCGCAGCAGATCGCGCTGTTCGAAGACCTGGTGTGCGCCATGATGTTCCACATCAAACGCCAGGCCGAAAACGTGCTGCAGAGCAGCATCAGCCAGGCGGTCATCGGCCGCCCGATCAACTTCCAGGGCATCGGCGGTGAAGACGCCAACCGGCAGGCGCAGGGCATTTTGCAGCGCGCCGCCGAACGTGCCGGGTTTAAGGATATTGAATTCCAGTTCGAGCCGGTAGCGGCAGGTCTGGACTTCGAAGCCACGCTGAACGAAGAGAAAACCGTGCTGGTGGTGGACATCGGCGGCGGCACCACCGACTGTTCGGTGTTGTTGATGGGGCCGCAATGGCGCGATCGCGCCGATCGCCAGCAGAGCCTGCTGGGGCACAGCGGTTGCCGCGTCGGCGGTAACGATCTGGACATCATGCTGGCGTTCAAACAGTTGATGCCGCTGTTCGGCATGGGCGGCGAAACCGAAAAGGGCATCGCCCTGCCTGCGCTGCCTTACTGGAACGCGGTAGCCACCAACGACGTGCCGGCGCAGATCGATTTCTACAGCGCCGCCAACGGCCGTATGCTGCGGGATCTGATCCGCGACGCCGCCGATCCGGAAAAGGTCAAGCGCCTGCTGAAAGTACACCAACAACGGTTAAGCTACCGTTTGGTGCGCGCGGCGGAGGAGAGTAAAATCGCCCTGTCCGCACAGCAAACCACCCACGCACCGCTGGCGTTCGTCCAACCGGAACTGGCGGAAACCATCAGCCAGGATCAATTGGCCGACGCTATCTCTCAGCCGCTGTTGCGTATTCAGGAACAGGTCAGTGCCGCGCTGGCCAGCAGCCAGACCGCGCCGGAGGTGATTTATCTCACCGGCGGCAGCGCACGCTCACCTCTGCTGCGCGCCGCGCTGCAACAACAGCTGCCTGGCATTCCTATCGTCGGCGGCAACGATTTCGGCTCGGTCACCGCCGGGCTGGCGCGCTGGGCGCAAACGCTGTTCCGTTAATTGCCCGTGGGCGCGGCCTGCCGCGCCCCGGTCATTGGAGGCCAGTGATGTCTGAAATACTCTCCCCTGAAAGCGCTCGGCTGCGGTTGCGCGCCTGGCGCGACGAAGACCTGCCGGCCTTTGCCGCCCTCAACGCCGATCCGCAAGTCATGCGTTATTTCCCTTCAGTGATGACAGCCGATCAAAGCGACGCGCAGGCCGACAACATCCGCCAGTTCATGCGCCTGCACGGCTGGGGCTTTTGGGCACTGGAAGTGAAAGGCGGCGCGCCTTTTATCGGCTTTGTCGGGCTGGCGAGGCGGGCGGACGATCTGCCCTGCTCCCCCTGCGTGGAAATCGGCTGGCGGTTGGCGGCCCCCCATTGGGGCAACGGCTACGCCAGCGAAGCGGCCAGGGCGGTACTGGCTACCGCCTTTAATTCGCTGCAACTGGATGAAGTGGTGTCCTTTACCGCTACCGTCAACCAACCTTCGCGTCGGGTAATGGCGCGTATTGGCATGGCGTTCAACGGCGAAAGCTTCCTGCACCCGCGCTTGCCGCAGGGCCATCCGCTGCAAAACCATGTAGTGTATCGGCTGGGACAGCAACAATGGCGGGCACAGCAATGCTGATTGTTTTTTCCGGGCTGCCGGGCAGCGGTAAAACCACACTGGCGCGAGCACTGGCGGCCAGGCTACCGGCTATTCATCTGCGCATAGACACTCTTGAACAGGCTATCCGCAACAGCGGCATGCTGGCGGGCGACATTGGGCCGGCCGGTTACTTTGCCGCTTATGGCGTGGCCGAAGACAATCTGCGTTTGGGCCACCGGGTGATTGCCGACTCGGTCAACCCGCTGCCGGTGACGCGGGCCGCCTGGCATGGCGTGGCGCAACGCGCCGGCACCGCTTGCTTTGATATTGAAGTCTACTGTTCCGACAGCGCCGAACACCGCCGCCGGGTGGAAACCCGCGACGGGGATATCGCCGGGCTGAAACTCCCCGGTTGGCAGAGCGTTATCGATCATGACTATACGCCCTGGGCCACGCCTGTGGCCCGCATCGATACCGCCGGCCAGCCGGTGGAAAGCTGCCTCGCCCGGCTGCTGGCGTTGTTGAACGCCACGCCGCGCTAATACAGCGTATCCCGCAGCCGCTGCGGCAGTGCGCTGTCGTACTCGTCGCCGTCAAACTGCGTTTTACTCACTTCGGCCAGAATGTTGCCGGTGCTGGGCAGTGCCGAACGCTCAAGGTGGCTGGCTTCGTCCCACAGCCCTGAGCGCAATATCGCCCGGCTGCACTGGAAAAACACCGCCTCCACATGAATGCGCAGCACCGAGCGCGGCAGCATTTTGCGGTGGGCGAAGCGCTGCAGCACCTCTTGCGCCACAACAATCTCCGCACGGCCGTTAATCCGCAGCGTTTCGCCGATACCGGGGATCAGCAACAGCAGCGCCACCCGGTTGTCGTGCAGGATATTGCGCAGGCTGTCGATACGGTTGTTACCGCGCCGGTCCGGCAGCAGCAGGGTTTTCTCATCTTCGATATGAATGAAACCGGGCGGATCGCCGCGTGGGGAAACGTCCATCCCATCAGGCCCGACGGTGGACAACGCGGCAAAAGGTGCAGCTTCGATAAAGGGACGGTAGACCGGGTGAATGTAACTGACTTCTTTAAATATCGACGGCGCGGCGGGTTTGCCGTACAGCTGCTCCAGCGCGGCAAGATCGTTGATAATATCGCTTTGCATTGCTGCTCCCTGAATGGATCACATTGACCCATTCAGGATAGAGCAAAATTACCGCCCGGTAATCCCTGTTACCAGGCGCTGGCCTCGTTCAGCACCTTAATATCATCGGCGTCCAGTTGCAGCCGGGTAGCGGCGATCAGCTCATCCAACTGCTTTAACGACGTGGCGCTGACGATCGGCGCAGTGATGTCCGGCCGGGCGATCAACCAGGCCAGCGAGACTTGCGTCGGCGAAGTGCGGTGTTTTTCCGCCACCCGATCCAACGCCGCCAAAATGCGGAAACCGCGCGGGTTGAGATATTGCGCCACAATACGGTCCCCGCGCTGGCTTTTGCCCTCATCCTGCGCACTGCGGTATTTGCCGGTCAGGAAGCCGCTGGCCAGCGAGAAGAAGTTGATCACCCCCAGGCCGTGGCGTTGCGTCACCACCGCCAGCTCTTTTTCGAACCCTTCGCGCGCGTACAGGTTGTATTCCGGTTGCAGGGTTTCGTAACGTGCCAGCCCTTCCTGCTCGCTCACTTTCAGCGCCTCTTCCAGACGATCGGCCTGATAGTTGGAAGCGCCTATCGCCCGCACCTTACCGGCCTTGATCAGCGCATCGAACGCGGCCAGGGTTTCCGCCAGCGGCGTGTCCCGGTCGTCGTCGTGCGATTGATAGAGATCGATATAGTCGGTCTGCAGGCGGCGCAACGAGTCTTCCACCGCCTGTTGGATGTAGCGCGGCGACAGCCCCTGTTTGCCTTCGCCCATCGGCTTGCCTACCTTGGTGGCGATAATCACCCGATCGCGTTTACCGCTTTTTTTCAGCCACTCGCCAATCGTGGCTTCGGACTCTCCACCCTGATTACCCGGCGCCCAGCTCGAATAGACGTCGGCGGTATCGATGAAATTGAGCTGGTTTTCCACCAGCGCGTCCAGCAGGCTGAATGACGTCTCGCGATCCGCCGTCCAGCCAAACACATTGCCGCCGAAGGTCAATGCCGGCACCTGAATGCCCGAACGGCCCAATTCTCTTTTGCTCATTGCATGCTCCATGGGATAAATGATTTGCAGGTTAATTATTAGCGCGGAATCAAGAAATCGTTAAAACGCATTAGCTATAAGTCAAAGCCGGCCGCTTATAAACATAGTCAATTTATATCCTATAGCTTTCAAATTGCAGCTAGGCGGCAAGCGCAGGACAAATCGGTCGGGAACCGATTTGAACAGCACTTGTGCTGTCCCGAAGGGTGGGCCTCAGGGATGAGGCTCATTAGTCCCCATGAGCTTACTTAAGTAAGTGATTGGGGTGACAAATCTGCCGGGAGCAGATTTGAACGCTGCTTGCAGCGGCCCCGTAAGGGGGAGGCCCATGGATGGGCCGAATAACTGCGTGCAGCCAACAACGCTGCGGTTTGAAAGATGACGGATATATTCAGATAATGCTGACGCTTCCTCCATATTTCCTTCATTTTTATGCCGTCTTTACTGGCTAAACTAGTATTCTGTAAGGAGTGTAACTTTTGTGGCAATGAGTGCCCGCACCCCTGCCTTTTGGAGATGATTTTCGCCACCATGAATGCAAAAACCCAACGTCGTTCACTGCTGCCGCGCCTGCTGGTTGTGGTGATAGTGGTCATTGCCGCCGTTCTGATTTGGCGTCACTTCAATACTGCAGTTCCCGCATCAGATACGGCCTCTGCCACACCTCACGCCGGTGGCGGCAAAGCCGCAGCGGGTGGCCGACGCGGCGCGCCGATGTCGCCGGTACAGGCGGCAACCGCCACCGAACAGACGGTACCGCGCTATCTCTCCGGGTTGGGCACCGCCACCGCCGCCAATACCGTTACCGTCACCAGCCGGGTCGATGGCCAACTGATGGCCGTCCACTTTACCGAGGGCCAACAGGTCAAAGCCGGCGATTTGCTGGTCGAAATCGACCCGCGTCCGTTTGAAGTGCAACTGACGCAGGCTTTGGGGCAATTGGCAAAAGATCAGGCGACACTCGCCAATGCGCGTCGGGATCTGGCGCGCTACCAGCAACTGGCGAAAACCAACCTGGTTTCACGTCAGGATCTGGATACCCAGCTCTCGCTGGTGCAACAAACCGAAGGCGCGATCAAAGCCGATCAGGGCTCGGTCGACAGCGCCAAACTGCAAATCACCTACAGCCGCATCACCGCGCCGATTGACGGCCGCGTCGGCCTGAAACTGGTCGACGTCGGCAACTACATCACCAGCGGCAGCACCACCGGCATCGTGGTGATCACCCAGACCCACCCTATCGACGTGGTGTTCACCCTGCCGGAAGGCAATATCAGCGATTTGCTCAAGGCGCAAAAAGCCGGTCCGGTCAGCGTCGAAGCCTGGGACCGCACCAACCAGACTCAACTGGCGACCGGTTCGCTGCTGAGTCTCGACAACCAGATTGACACCACGACCGGCACCATCAAGCTGAAGGCGCGCTTCACCAATGAAGACGATGCGCTGTTCCCGAACCAGTTCGTCAACGCCCGGTTGAAGGTGGCTACCCTGCATAACGCGATTGTCATCCCGACCGCCGCGTTGCAGATGGGCAACGAAGGCAACTTCGTCTGGACCCTGAGCGAAGACAACAAGGTCAGCAAGCACCGCGTGACCACCGGCGTGCAGGACAGCCGACAAGTGGTCATCAGCGCCGGCCTGAACGCCGGTGACCGGGTAGTGACCGACGGCATCGATCGCCTGACCGAAGGCATGCAGGTTGAAGTGGTGACACCGCAGGCCACCCCGGCGGCGACCACGCCGGGTAGCAAGCCGCTCGCACAGAGGAAATCCTGATGCAGGCGATGCCACCTAACGCCGGCGGCCCCTCCCGCCTGTTTATTCTGCGCCCGGTCGCCACCACGCTGTTGATGGTGGCTATTTTGCTGGCGGGGATTATCGGCTACCGCTCCCTGCCGGTTTCCGCCCTGCCGGAGGTGGATTACCCGACCATTCAGGTGGTCACGCTGTATCCCGGCGCCAGCCCGGACGTGGTCACCTCGGCCATTACCGCCCCGCTGGAGCGCCAGTTTGGCCAGATGTCCGGCCTGAAACAAATGGCGTCGCAAAGCTCCGGCGGCGCGTCGGTGGTAACGCTGCAGTTCCAGCTCGAACTGCCGCTCGACGTCGCCGAGCAGGAAGTGCAGGCGGCGATCAACTCCGCCACCAACCTGCTGCCGAGCGATCTGCCCTACCCGCCGATTTACAGCAAGGTCAACCCTGCGGATCCGCCGATCATGACGCTGGCCGTCACCTCGACCGCCATGCCGATGACCCAGGTGGAAGACATGGTGGAAACCCGTGTCGCGCAAAAAATTTCCCAGGTGACCGGCGTAGGTCTGGTTACCCTCTCCGGCGGCCAGCGGCCGGCGGTGCGCGTGAAGCTCAACGCCGCGGCGGTGGCCGCCTACGGTCTGGACAGCGAAACCATCCGCACCGCCATCGGCAACGCTAACGTCAACTCCGCCAAAGGCAGCCTGGACGGGCCGACGCGCTCGGTGACGCTTTCCGCCAACGATCAGATGAAATCCGCCGACGACTACCGCCAGCTGATTGTCGCCTACCAAAACGGTGCGGCCATTCGGTTGCAGGATGTCGCCACTATCGAACAGGGGGCGGAAAATACCCGCCTGGCCGCCTGGGCCAACAAACAGCCGGCAATAGTGCTGAACATTCAACGCCAGCCGGGCGTGAACGTGATCACCACCGCCGACAGCATTCGCGAAATGTTGCCGCAGCTGATAAAAAGCCTGCCGAAGTCGGTGGACGTCAAGGTGCTGACCGATCGCACCACCACCATTCGCGCTTCGGTCAACGACGTGCAGTTTGAATTGTTGCTGGCGGTCGCGCTGGTGGTGATGGTGATTTACGTGTTCCTGCGCAACGTGCCGGCCACCATTATTCCGAGCGTCGCGGTACCGCTGTCGCTGGTCGGCACCTTTGCCGCCATGTATTTTCTCGGTTTCTCGATCAATAACCTGACGCTGATGGCGCTGACCATCGCCACCGGTTTTGTGGTCGATGACGCCATCGTGGTGATCGAAAACATCTCGCGCTATATCGAAAAGGGTGAAAAACCGCTCGATGCGGCGCTGAAAGGCGCCGGCGAAATCGGCTTCACCATTATCTCCCTGACCTTCTCGCTGGTGGCGGTATTGATTCCACTGTTGTTTATGGGGGATATCGTTGGCCGGCTGTTCCGCGAGTTCGCCGTAACGCTGGCAGTGGCGATCCTGATTTCCGCCGTGGTGTCGCTGACGCTGACGCCGATGATGTGCGCGCGCATGCTGAGCCACGAATCGCTGCGCAAGCAGAACCGGTTTTCCGCCGCCTCCGAGCGCTTCTTTGACCGGGTGATTGCGCAATACGGCAAGTGGCTGAAAATCGTGTTGAATCACCCGTGGCTGACGCTCGGCGTGGCGCTGAGCACCCTGGCGCTGACGGTGCTGCTGTATCTGCTGATCCCGAAAGGCTTCTTCCCGCTGCAAGACAACGGCATTATTCAAGGCACGGTGGAAGCGCCGCAGACGGTGTCGTTCAGCAATATGGCCGAACGCCAACAGCAGGTCGCGGCGGAAATCCTCAAAGATCCGACGGTGGAAAGCCTGACGTCGTTCGTCGGCGTCGACGGCAGCAACGCCACGCTCAACAGCGGCCGTTTGCAGATCAACCTTAAACCGCTGAGCGAGCGCAGTGAACGCATTCCGGCGATCATCGCCCGCCTGCAACAGCAGAGCGCACAGTTCCCCGGCGTGAAGCTGTATCTGCAGCCGGTACAGGATCTGACCATCGACACCCAGGTCAGCCGCACGCAATACCAGTTTACCTTGCAGGCGATGTCGCTGGACGATCTCAGCCTGTGGGTGCCGCAGCTGATGGCCGAACTCAAGCAGACGCCGCAGTTGGCGGACGTGAGCAGCAACTGGCAGGATCAAGGGCTGGTGGCCTACGTGAATGTCGATCGCGATTCGGCCTCGCGCCTTGGCATCAGCATGAGCGACGTGGACAACGCGCTGTACAACGCCTTCGGCCAGCGGCTGATCTCCACCATTTACACCCAGGCCAACCAGTATCGCGTGGTGCTGGAGCACGATGTGAGCACCACGCCGGGGCTGGCGGCGCTGAACGATATCCGTCTGACCAGCAGCAACGGCACCACGGTGCCGCTGAGCACACTCGCCAAAATCGAGGAACGCTTTGGGCCGCTGTCGGTCAACCATCTCGATCAATTCCCGGCGGCGACCATCTCGTTTAACGTGGCGGGCAACTATTCGCTCGGCGAAGCGGTGGACGCCATTACCCTGGCGGAAAAAAACCTCAACATGCCGAAAGACATCACCACCCAGTTCCAGGGCGCGACGCTGGCGTTCCAGGCGGCGCTGGGCAGCACGCTGTGGCTGATCCTGGCGGCGGTGGTGGCGATGTATATCGTGCTGGGCGTGCTGTACGAGAGCTTTATTCACCCGGTGACCATTCTCTCCACCCTGCCGACCGCCGGGGTCGGCGCACTGCTGGCGCTGATGATGGCCGGCAGCGAGCTGGACGTGATTGCCATTATCGGCATCATCTTGCTGATCGGTATCGTGAAGAAAAACGCCATCATGATGATCGACTTCGCGCTGGCCGCCGAGCGTGAACAGGGCATGACGCCGTACGACGCGATTTATCAGGCCTGCCTGCTGCGTTTCCGGCCGATCCTGATGACCACGCTGGCGGCATTGCTTGGCGCGCTGCCACTGATGCTCAGTACCGGCGCCGGCGCTGAGCTGCGTCACCCGCTCGGGGTTTGTATGGTCGGCGGGCTGGTGATGAGCCAGATCCTGACGCTGTTCACCACGCCGGTGATCTACCTGCTGTTTGACAAACTGGCGCGCAATACCCGTCGCCAGCCCGATGCGCAGGAGTTGCCGTGAAATTCTTCGCCCTGTTCATCTACCGGCCGGTCGCCACCACGCTGCTGACGCTGGCGATAGCCATCAGCGGTGTGATTGGCTTTAGCCTGCTGCCGGTCTCGCCGCTGCCGCAGGTCGATTACCCGGTGATTTCGATCAGCGCCTCACTGCCGGGTGCCGATCCGGAAACCATGGCCTCGTCGGTGGCGACACCGCTCGAGCGTGCGCTGGGGCGGATTGCCGGGGTCAATGAGATGACCTCGATGAGCTCGCTGGGCAGCACGCGGGTGATCTTGCAGTTCGATCTCAATCGCGATATCAACGGCGCCGCCCGCGACGTGCAGGCGGCGATCAACGCCGCGCAAAGCCTGCTGCCCACCGGCATGCCGAACCGCCCGAGCTACCGTAAGGTCAACCCGTCCGACGCGCCGATCATGATCCTGACGCTGACGTCGGAGACTTACAGCCAGGGCCAACTGTACGACTTTGCCTCCACAAAGCTGGCACAGAAAATCGCCCAGACCGAAGGCGTGGGCGACGTCTCGGTCGGCGGCAGCTCGCTGCCTGCGGTGCGGGTGGAGTTGAACCCGACCGCCCTGTTCAACCAGGGCGTATCGCTGGACGCCGTGCGCCAGGCCATCAGCGGCGCCAACGTACGCAGGCCGCAGGGATCGGTGGAAAGCCCGCAGCAGCGCTGGCAGATCCAGGCCAACGACGAGTTGAAAACCGCCGATGCCTATCGGCCGTTGATTATCCACTACAACAACGGCTCGGCGGTGCGGCTGGGGGATGTGGCCGAGGTCAAAGACTCGGTACAGGACGTACGCAACGCCGGCATGACCAATGCCAAACCGGCGATTATTCTGGCGATCAGCCGTGCGCCGGACGCCAACATCATTGAAACCGTCGATCGCATTCGCGCCGAGCTGCCGACGTTGCAGGACAGTATTCCGGCGTCAATCCAGCTGAATATCGCCCAGGATCGTTCGCCGACCATTCGCGCCTCGCTGGCGGAAGTGGAGCAGTCGCTGGTGATCGCCATCGGCCTGGTGATCCTGGTGGTGTTCATCTTCCTGCGCTCCGGCCGCGCCACGCTGATCCCGGCGGTCGCGGTGCCGGTGTCGCTGATCGGCTCCTTCGCCGCCATGTACCTGTGCGGCTTCAGCCTGAATAACCTGTCGTTGATGGCGCTGACCATCGCCACCGGCTTTGTGGTCGATGACGCCATCGTGGTGCTGGAGAATATCTCGCGCCACGTCGAGGCCGGCATGAAACCGCTCAACGCCGCGCTGCAAGGGGTGCGGGAGGTCGGCTTTACCGTGCTGTCGATGAGCGTGTCGCTGGTGGCGGTGTTTATCCCGTTGCTGCTGATGGACGGCCTGCCCGGGCGGCTGTTTCGCGAGTTCGCCGTCACCCTGTCGGTGTCGATCGGGCTGTCGCTGATCGTCTCGCTGACGCTGACGCCAATGATGTGCGCCTACCTGCTGCGCCACCAGCCGGCGCGCGCGCAGCGGCGTATTCGCGGCTTCGGCAAAATGTTGCTGGCATTGCAACGGGGCTACGGCCGCTCGTTGAACTGGGTGCTCGGCCACTCGCGCTGGGTGCTGGCGATATTTTTCGCCACCATCGCGCTCAACGTCTGGCTGTATGTCAGCATCCCGAAAACCTTTTTCCCGGAACAGGATACCGGCCGCCTGATGGGCTTTATCCAGGCTGACCAGAGCATTTCTTTTCAAGCGATGCGAGTGAAACTGGAAGACTTCATGAAGATCGTGCGCGAAGACAAGGACGTGGAAAACGTCACCGGTTTTACCGGCGGTTCGCGCACCAACAGCGGGTCGATGTTTATCTCGCTGAAGCCGCTTTCAGTGCGCAGCGATGACGCGCAGAAGGTGATCGCCCGGCTGCGCGCCCGGCTGGCGAAAGAGCCGGGGGCCAGCCTGTTCTTGATGGCGGTGCAGGACATCCGCGTCGGCGGCCGGCAATCCAACGCCAGCTACCAGTACACGCTGCTGGCAGACGATCTCGCCGCGCTGCGCGAATGGGAGCCGAAGATCCGTACCGCGCTGGCCGCGCTGCCGGAGCTGGCGGACGTCAACTCCGACCAACAGGACAAAGGCTCGGAAATGGATCTGATCTACGATCGTGAAACCATGGCACGGCTCGGCATTTCGGTCTCCGACGCCAACGCCCTGCTGAACAACGCCTTCGGCCAGCGACAGATTTCCACCATCTATCAGCCGCTCAATCAGTACAAGGTGGTGATGGAAGTGGCACCGCCCTATACCCAGGACGTCAGCTCGCTGGACAAGATGTTCGTGATAAACAAGGACGGCAAGGCGATCCCGCTGGCCTATTTCGCCCGCTGGCAGCCGGCCAATGCGCCGCTGTCGGTCAACCATCAGGGACTGTCGGCGGCCTCGACCATCTCCTTTAACCTGCCGGACGGCGGCAGCTTGTCAGACGCCACCGCCGCGGTGGAACGCACCATAACGGCGCTCGGTGTGCCGTCCACGGTGCGCGGCGCCTTTGCCGGCACCGCGCAGGTATTCCAGGACACGCTGAAATCCCAGCTGTTCCTGATCGCCGCCGCAATCGCCACGGTGTATATCGTGCTCGGCGTACTCTACGAGAGCTATATTCACCCGCTGACTATCTTGTCGACCCTGCCTTCCGCCGGGGTCGGCGCGTTGCTGGCGCTGGAGCTGTTCGGCGCCCCCTTCAGCCTGATCGCGTTGATCGGCATTATGCTGTTGATCGGCATCGTGAAGAAGAACGCCATCATGATGGTCGACTTCGCCCTCGATGCGCAGCGCAACGGCGGCATCGGCGCACGAGAAGCCATTTTCCAGGCCTGTCTGCTGCGTTTTCGGCCAATCATGATGACCACGCTGGCGGCGCTGTTCGGCGCATTGCCGCTGGTGCTGACCAGCGGTGACGGCGCGGAGCTGCGCCAGCCGCTCGGCATCACCATCGCCGGCGGTCTGATCATGAGCCAGTTGCTGACGCTGTACACCACGCCGGTGGTGTATCTGTATTTTGACCGGCTGCAGATGAAGTTCCGGCGCGGCAAGAAATTGGATCCGCTGCCTCACTAATGATTAACCCGGTTGACTGATGATCATAAAACGCACCGCCTCAGTACAGTGGCAACTCTGGATCGTGGCGTTCGGCTTCTTTATGCAGACGCTGGACACCACCATCGTCAACACCGCCCTGCCGTCGATGGCCGTCAGCCTGGGGGAGAACCCGCTGCGCATGCAGTCGGTGATCGTCTCCTACGTGCTGACGGTAGCCGTAATGCTGCCCGCCAGCGGCTGGCTGGCGGATCGGGTTGGGGTGCAGCGGGTGTTCTTCAGCGCTATCGTGCTGTTCACCCTCGGCTCAATCCTCTGCGCCCGTTCGGAAACCCTGAATGAGCTGATCGCCTCGCGGGTGATCCAGGGCATCGGCGGCGCGATGATGGTGCCGGTCGGCCGCCTGACGGTGATGAAGATCGTGCCGCGCGAGCAATATATGGCGGCAATGACCTTCGTCACCCTGCCCGGCCAAATCGGCCCGCTGATGGGGCCGGCGCTGGGCGGTTTTTTGGTGCAGTACGCCAGCTGGCACTGGATTTTCCTGATCAATATCCCGGTCGGCATCGCCGGCGCCATCGCCACGCTGCTGCTGATGCCCAACTACCGCATGCAGACCCGGCGCTTTGACGTCAGCGGTTTTATCATGCTGGCGATCGGGATGGCGACGCTGACGCTGGCGCTCGACGGCCACAAGGGCATGGGGCTGTCCATCGCCACTATCGCCGGACTGGTGGCGATGGGGATTGCGGCGCTGGCAGGTTACTGGTGGCATGCGCGCGGTAACAGCCGGGCGCTGTTCTCCCTGCGGCTATTCAGAACCCAAACCTACAAGATTGGGCTGACCGCCGGCCTGCTGGGCCGTATCGGCAGCGGCATGCTGCCGTTTATGACCCCGCTGTTCATGCAGGTGGGCATGGGGTTTTCCCCGTTCCACGCAGGGCTGATGATGATCCCGATGATTATCGGCAGCATGGGGATGAAGCGTATCGTGGTGCGGGTGGTTAACCGTTTCGGTTACCGTAACGTGCTGGTGGCCGCCACGCTGATGCTGGCGTTGATCAGCCTGAGCTTCCCGCTGGTGGCGATGATCGGCTGGATCTGGCTGCTGCCGGCGGTGCTGTTCTTCCAGGGCATGGTCAACTCGCTGCGCTTCTCGGCAATGAATACCCTGACGCTGAAAGATTTGCCGGACCGGCTGGCCAGCAGCGGCAACAGCCTGCTGTCGATGGTGATGCAGCTGTCCATGAGCCTCGGCGTCAGCATCGCCGGGATCCTGATTGGCAGCTTTGCCCATCACCAGGTGGTCACTGACAGCCCGGCGATACACAGCGCATTTATTTACAGCTACTGCTGTATGGCGTTAATCATTGCCCTGCCCGCGCTGGCTTTTGCCCGCGTGCCGCCGGATAGCGCGCCAAACCGCACGCTGACCAAAGAGCCGGGCACCGGTTCAACGAGGTTACAAAAATGAGAATAGGCATCACCGGGAAACTGTTTCTGGCCATCTTCGCCACCTGCATGCTGGTGCTGATCACCATGCACTGGGGCGTGCGCGTCAGCTTTGAACGCGGTTTCATCGGCTACATCAAGCACAGCAACGAACAACGTATCAACATGCTGAGCGAAGCGCTGGAAGAACAGTACAGCCATCACGGCAACTGGGTTTTTCTGCGCAATAACGATCAGGTGATTTACCAGATCATGCGCTCGTTCGAACAAAACAGCGACAGCAGCCATAATCTGCCGCCCAAAGGCTGGCGCACTCAGTTTTGGGTGGTGGACAATCAATTCAACCGGCTGGTGGGACATTCCGGCCCGGTGCCCAAAGAAGGCCCGCGCCACCCGATCCGCTACAACAACGAAATCGTCGGCTGGGTGATCACCACGCCGGTCGAGCGGCTGACCCGCAATACCGATATCAATTTCGACCAGCAGCAAAAGCGCACCAGTTGGATGATAGTCGCACTCTCCACGCTGCTGGCGGCGGCGGTGACCTGGTTGATGTCGCGCGGGCTGTTGGCCCCGGTCAAACGGCTGGTCGCCGGCACCCACCGGCTGGCGGCCGGTGATTTCAGTACCCGAGTGACCGTCGACAGCCAGGATGAGCTCGGCCGCTTGGCGCAGGATTTCAATCAGCTCGCCACCTCGCTGGAAAAGAACGAGCAGATGCGGCGCGCTTTTATGGCCGACGTGTCGCATGAGTTGCGCACCCCGCTGGCGGTACTGCGTGGCGAACTGGAGGCATTGCAGGACGGCGTGCGCCAGCCGACGCAGGCGTCGCTCAGCTCGCTGCAGGCGGAAGTCTCCACCCTGACCAAACTGGTGGACGATCTGCATCAACTGTCGCTGTCCGATCTCGGCGCACTGGCCTACCGTAAATCGTCGGTCGACTGCGTACATTTGCTGCAAATTGCGGTCGCCACCTTCCGCGAGCGTTTTCGCGCCAAAGGGCTTGAGATCGTCACCCTGCTGCCGGAACAGGCGTCGCTGTTCGGCGATCCCGATCGTCTCAATCAGTTGTTCAACAACCTGCTGGAGAACAGCCTGCGCTACACCGACGCCGGCGGTAAGCTGGAGATTGGCGCAGAACAGTTGCCGGGGCGGCTGCGGCTTTACTGGCAGGACAGCGGGCCCGGCGTCAACGACGAACAGCTGGCGCGCATTTTCGAACGCTTCTACCGCACCGAAGGCTCGCGCAACCGCGCCAGCGGCGGTTCCGGCCTGGGGTTGTCGATTTGTCAAAACATCGTGGAAGCCCACAACGGCCAGATCTTTGCTGCGCACTCGCCTTTGGGCGGCGTGCGGATTACAGTAGAATTTGCCACCCCGATAATGAATAAGGCGCCATGATGGAATCCCAGAATCAGCCGTTGCAAATTATGATTGTTGAAGACGAACCCAAGCTGGGCCAACTGCTGGTGGACTATCTGCAGGCCGCGGGATACGCCACCCGCTGGCTGACCAACGGCAGCGAGGTGGTGCCGGCGGTACATGAACACTCCCCGGCGCTGATCCTGCTGGATTTAATGCTGCCGGGCAGCGACGGGTTGACGGTATGCCGCGAACTGCGCCGTTTTACCGATGTCCCGGTGGTGATGGTGACGGCGAAGATTGAGGAGATTGATCGCCTGCTGGGGCTGGAGATTGGCGCGGACGATTACATCTGCAAGCCTTACAGCCCGCGAGAAGTGGTGGCTCGGGTGAAAACCATTTTACGCCGCTGCTATCGGCCGCTGGAAAACCAGCAGGAAGAAACGCAGTTGCATATCGACGAACCGCGCTTTCAGGCCAGCTATCAAGGCCAGATGCTGGATCTCACCCCGGCGGAATTCCGCCTGTTGAAAACCCTGGCCAGCCAGCCGGGCAACGTCTTCTCGCGTGAGCAGTTGCTGAACAATCTGTATGACGACTACCGGGTGGTCACCGACCGAACCATCGACAGCCATATCAAAAACCTGCGGCGCAAGCTGGAGCTGATCGACGGTGAAAAGTCGTTTATTCGCTCGGTATACGGCGTGGGTTATCGCTGGGAATCCGAACCCTGCCGGCTGATAAACGGGCTATAAGGAGGGCTAACTGGCTGCGCTCCGAAAAGGGTCGCGGTCAACAACCTCCTGCCGGCGTTCCTCAGCCGTCAGAAAATCATGGGGCATCTCTGTTTTGGCGATCATTGCCAGCAATAAATCCCAATTATCCGGGTTAGCCTGGCTTTTGCCGTCTCTAAACTGCTTTGCGTTTCTTTCCATCCCTGACTCCTTTTGACGAATTCCTTTCCAAGAATATGCCTGTTGAGCGTCGATATCCAAATGCTTCGCTTGTTTTTTAATCGCATTGTTTTGCGATGCTGCAAGCTACGCAATTTTGGGCATCGGGCTCGCCATTAGCTTCCCGTGCTTTGGCGTCCCTTGCTGATGAAATTCAACGCCAACGCAAAAAAATTGCGTCTTTTTTAAGCTATGCTGCGCAAAGGATGTTTATTAGCCGCCCAATTTCAAGCTATTGGCTACACTTACATCACTTATCGGAACCCACAGGAGAGGAACCATGGCAATCGGTCACTATGAGCTGAAAAAAGCAAAGAATGGGCAATACCACTTCAACCTGAAAGCCAGTAATGGCGAAATCATTTTGGGCAGTGAGATGTACGCCAGCAAAGCCTCGGCGGAGAATGGCATTGCCTCGGTGCAAACCAACTCCCCCCAGGAAGCGCAGTACGAATTGAAACACAGCACCAGCAATCAACCTTACTTTGTACTGAAAGCCAAGAACCATCAGGTGATCGGCGTCAGTGAAATGTACAGTTCTGAAACTGCGGCGAAAAACGGCATTCAGTCGGTGATCAAGAACGGCCCAAGCACCGACGTGCGCGATTTAAGCGCGTAACTTCGTCACCCGACGCGCGATGATCGCCATCGCGCGTTTTTCTTATGACCGGGATCAATCCCCCTGTAATAAATCCGGTTAACTGCTGATTTTTTGCCGCTCTGCCGCTACAATCCCCCGCTTTTACTGCGCCATTTGGTGGTGCGTTATACCCACTGGCTTTCATGTTGCAGTCAACAACGCTGCAGTTTGAAAGACACAGGTATACTGACCTGAAATCAGACCGAGACTCATTATGTTTACACCGGAACTTCTCTCCCCGGCCGGAACGCTGAAAAACATGCGTTACGCCTTTGCCTATGGCGCCGATGCGGTTTATGCCGGCCAGCCGCGTTACAGCCTGCGGGTGCGTAACAACGAATTCAATCACGAGAATCTGGCGCAGGGGATCAACGAAGCCCACGCGCTGGGCAAGAAGTTCTATGTGGTGGTGAACATCGCGCCGCACAACGCCAAGCTGAAAACCTTCCTGCGCGATCTTAAACCGGTGATCGATATGGGCCCGGACGCGCTGATCATGTCCGATCCGGGCCTTATCATGATGGTGCGCGAAGCCTTCCCGCAGATGGACATTCATCTGTCGGTGCAGGCCAATGCGGTCAACTGGGCGACGGTGAAGTTCTGGCAGCAGATGGGGCTGACGCGCGTGATCCTGTCGCGTGAGCTGTCGCTGGAGGAGATCGCCGAGATCCGCAGCCAGGTCCCCGAGATGGAGCTGGAAATCTTCGTCCACGGCGCGCTGTGCATGGCCTACTCCGGCCGTTGCCTGCTGTCCGGTTACATCAACAAGCGCGATCCCAACCAAGGCACCTGCACCAACGCCTGCCGCTGGCAGTACAAGGCGGAAGAAGGCAAAGAGGATGACACCGGCAACATCGTGCATCTGCATGAGCCGATCCCGGTGCAGACCGTCGAGCCGACGCTGGGCATCGGCGCGCCGACCGACAAGGTGTTCATGCTCTCCGAAGCGCAAAAGCCGGATGAATACATGAGCGCCTTTGAAGATGAACACGGCACCTACATCATGAACTCGAAAGATCTGCGCGCCATCCAGCACGTAGAGCGTCTGACTCAACTCGGCGTGCATTCGCTGAAAATTGAAGGCCGCACCAAGTCCTTTTACTACTGCGCGCGCACCGCACAGGTTTACCGTCGCGCCATTGACGATGCGGTCGCAGGCAAGCCGTTCGATCCCTCGCTGCTTACTACGTTGGAAGGTTTGGCGCACCGCGGTTACACCGAAGGGTTTTTGCGCCGCCACGTGCATGAGGCGCAGCAAAATTACGATTACGGCTCCTCGCTGTCCGAACGCCAGCAGTTCGTCGGCGAATTTACCGGCGTAAGGCGCGACGGCTGGGCGGAAGTGGACGTGAAAAACAAGTTTATGATCGGCGACGGCGTGGAGATGATGACCCCCGGCGGTAACGTGTTGTTTACTCTGGAGAGCATGCAAAATAAGAAAGGCGAAGCGATCGACGTGGCGCCCGGCAACGGGCACATCGTTTATTTGCCGATCCCACAGGATATCGATCTCAATTACGCATTGCTGATCCGCAATTTACCGGACACCCAGAGTCCCGCCGCGTAAAAACACCCATCGCCACCCTTAGGTGGCGATTTTTAGCAAATATTAGAATTGGATCACATCAATTACCGCGCAGCTTGGTTACCATCAGCCTGCTTAAAACCAAGAATGAAAAATATTTGCATAGCAATACTAGGAACCACCTCCTTAGCCGGTCCAATCTCCCTTGGGCTGGCTTTTTCTTTGGCGCCGTCAAAATACCCGCAGATGAAACCCTAATATTTTTCGACAGTTAAAATTGTCGAGTTATCTATTTTAATAACACGCAAAACCGCATTTCCATATAAATACCCAACCTCATCGATTAATTAAACCATTAACGATAACTCGCTGCTGATACCGCACCTATATCTTAAATTAAGCCAAATATGCAGAAATAATCATTGGCCCGCTGACGATAATCAGAATTAACTGAATATTCTGATGGTCTGCTCTCCGCTTGTAGTTTATCTTTTTCAGTCCAAAGCATTGGTCAGCCGGGAGAGAGGGAATGAGTCAACACACGTCAGCGCTTCTTATCATTAATGGCAAAGGCGCAGGCAACGAAGACGTTCGCCTTGCGGTGCAGAAGCTGCGGGATGAGGGCCAGACCCTGCACGTTCGCGTGACCTGGGAACAGGGTGACGCAGCGCGCTATGTGAAGGAAGCTTGCCAACTGGGGGTCACCACGCTGATTGCCGGCGGCGGCGACGGCACCATCAACGAAGTGGCCGCCGCGCTGACGGCGCTGCCTGCGGGCAGCCGCCCGGCACTGGGCATACTGCCGCTGGGCACCGCCAATGACTTCGCCGTGGCCTGCAATATTCCGCTGATACCGGAACAGGCGCTGCAGTTGGCGACGAAAGGCCGTGCGGTGCCGATCGATCTGGCGAAGGTCAATGACGAACGCTACTTTATCAACATGGCAACCGGCGGTTTCGGCACCCGCATCACCACCGAAACGCCGGAAAAACTAAAGGCCGTACTGGGCGGCGTTTCTTACTTTATTCATGGCCTGCTGCGCATGGATACGCTGAAGGCCGACCGCTGCGAGATCCGCGGGCCGGATTTCCAGTGGTCCGGAGACGCGCTGGTGATTGGCATCGGCAACGGCAAGCAGGCCGGAGGCGGCCAGCAGCTGTGCCCGGACGCGTTAATCAACGACGGGCTGCTGCAACTGCGGCTGCTGATCGCAGACGAACTGCTGCCGGCGTTGGTGGCCAGCCTGGTTAACGGCGAGGAAAACAAAAACGTGGTTAGCGCCGCGCTGCCTTGGCTGGAAATCAATGCGCCGCACGAGATCACCTTTAACCTCGACGGCGAGCCACTGAAGGGCACGCATTTCCGCATCGAAGTGCTGCCGAACGCCATTGAATGCCGCCTGCCGCCCAACTGCGAGCTGCTGGGCTAAGGCCGCCCTTTCTCTGAACCCTGGGCGCAGCCAGCCTGCTGCGCCCCCGCCGGTTCCCCCTTCTCCCTTCCCTCTATTACGCGATGAAATGTGATCTTCCCCGGCAAATCCTTTAAATCATACTTGTATGGTAGTTAGTTCATGGCGTATTTTTTCCCTATTAATGACCCGTGGGAACAGGATGTAGACGTTATGAAAATTGTTAACGCAGAGGTGTTTGTCACTTGCCCAGGCAGGAATTTCGTCACGCTGAAGATCACCACCGACGACGGCATTACCGGCATCGGCGACGCCACCCTCAATGGCCGCGAACTGCCGGTAGCCTCCTACCTGAAAGATCATGTCTGCCCGCAATTGATCGGCCGCGATGCCCACCAGATCGAAGATATCTGGCAATTCTTCTATAAAGGCGCCTACTGGCGGCGCGGCCCGGTCACCATGTCCGCCATCTCCGCCGTCGATATGGCGCTGTGGGACATCAAGGGCAAGGCCGCCAATATGCCGCTGTATCAGCTGCTGGGCGGCGCATCGCGCACCGGCGTGATGGTTTACTGCCACACCACCGGCCATTCCATCGACGAAGTGCTCGACGACTACGCCAAACATAAAGAGCTGGGCTTTAAAGCCATCCGCGCCCAGTGCGGCGTGCCGGGCATGAAAACCACTTACGGCATGGCCAAAGGCAAAGGGCTGGCCTACGAACCGGCCACCAAAGGCAACTGGCCGGAAGAGCAGCTGTGGTCCACGGAGAAATACCTCGATTTCACCCCCAAGCTGTTCGAGGCGGTGCGCAACAGGTTCGGTTTTGACGAGCATCTGCTGCACGACATGCACCACCGGTTGACGCCGATCGAGGCCGCGCGCTTTGGCAAAAGCATTGAACAGTACCGGTTGTTCTGGATGGAAGATCCGACCCCGGCGGAGAACCAGGAATGCTTCCGCCTGATCCGCCAGCATACCGTTACGCCTATCGCCGTCGGCGAAGTCTTCAACAGCATCTGGGACTGCAAACAGCTGATTGAAGAACAGCTGATCGACTATATCCGCACCACCCTCACCCACGCAGGCGGTATCACCGGCATGCGCCGCATCGCCGATTTCGCCTCGCTGTATCAGGTGCGTACCGGTTCGCATGGCCCTTCCGACCTGTCGCCTATCTGCATGGCGGCGGCGCTGCACTTTGATCTGTGGGTGCCGAACTTTGGCGTGCAGGAATATATGGGTTACTCCGAACAAATGCTCGAGGTGTTTCCGCACAGCTGGACCTTCAACGACGGCTACATGCATCCGGGCAACAAACCGGGGTTGGGCATTGAGTTCGACGAAAAACTGGCCGCACGCTATCCGTACGAACCGGCCTATCTGCCGGTCGCGCGCCTGGAGGACGGCACCTTATGGAACTGGTAACGGGAGAACGCGCAATGCAAAGCGTGGTGATTGAACAACCTGGTCGGCTGGTTATCCAGCAGCGCCCACTGCCGCAGCCGGCCGCCGGCGAAGTGCGGGTAAAGGTGAAGTTTGCCGGCATCTGCGGCTCCGATGTGCACATTTATCATGGGCATAACCCGTTCGCCCGCTACCCGCGCGTGATCGGCCATGAGTTTTTCGGCGTGATTGATCAGGTGGGCAGCGACGTCGACCCGCAACGCATCGGCGAACGCGTTTCGGTGGATCCGGTGGTGAGCTGCGGCCATTGTTATCCTTGTTCCATCGGGCGCCCCAACGTCTGTAGCGAGCTGCAGGTGATCGGCGTGCACCGCGACGGCGGCTTCAGCGACTATGCCTGCGCCCCGGCGCGCAACGCTTACCGCATTCCTGAAAGCATCAGCGATCGCCACGCCGCGATGGTCGAGCCTTTCACCATTGCCGCCAATATCACCGCCCATCTGCAACCCAGGGCCGAGGATATCGCGCTGATCTACGGTGCCGGGCCGATGGGGTTGACGGTGATCCAGACGCTGAAAGGGGTCTACGGCGTGAAGCAGGTGATAGTTACCGACCGCATCGCCGAACGGCTGGCCATGGCGCAAGAAAACGGTGCCGACTGGACGTTCAATAACGCCGAGGCTTCGCTGCCGGCCGAGCTGGAACGACGAGGCATCCGCCCGACGCTGATTGTCGACGCCGCCTGCCACCCGGCCATTTTGCAGGAAGCCATTAACCTTGCATCACCGGCGGCGCGCATCGGCATCATGGGTTTCTCCGGCGATGCCTGCACCGTCACCCAGCAAAGCATCACCAGCAAGGAGCTGTCGATTTTCTCCTCGCGCCTCAACAGCGCCCGCTTCCCGCAGGTTATCGACTGGATGGCCAACGGAAAAATCGACCCGCAGCG
This sequence comes from Serratia sp. TSA_198.1, assembly GCF_052686505.1. NCBI lineage: Bacteria > Pseudomonadati > Pseudomonadota > Gammaproteobacteria > Enterobacterales > Yersiniaceae > Serratia > Serratia sp. TSA_198.1. The sequence continues at coordinate 190,959 of NZ_JBQZFP010000006.1, read as the reverse complement.
GTTAATCACCCATTGCGTCGCCGCCAGTGAAGTGGAACAGGCGATGCTGATGTTCGAAAAAGATCAGCGCACCTGCTGCAAAGTGTTACTGCAATTCAGTTAGTTTTGTTAACACCGGGGCATAGGGTGGCCTGGCCGCCCTTGCAGAGAACAAAGCATCAAAACTAGAAATATATGGAGTGCTTTTATGTTTAAAAACCTGCGTTGGACCATAGTATTCCTGCTGTTCATGGTCTTTATGATCAACTACCTCGACCGCGTCGCGCTGTCGATTACCGTACCGATGATCGAAAAAGATCTGATGCTGAACGCCGAGCAGTTCGGCCTCATCTTCGGCAGCTTCTTCTTCGGCTACGCCATCTTCAACTTTATCGGCGGGCTGGCGGTCGACAGGTACGGCCCGACTCTGGTGCTCGGCATCGCCGTGGCCTTATGGTCAATCTTCTGCGGCATGACGGCATTCGCCACCGGCTTCTATTCCATGCTGATCCTGCGCATCCTGTTCGGCATGGCCGAAGGGCCGATCAGCTCTTCCGCCAACAAAATGATCAATGGCTGGTTCCCGAAGAAACAGGCGGCCACCGCCATGGGCCTGCTCAGCGCCGGTTCGCCTTTGGGCGGCGCGGTAGCCGGGCCGATCGTCGGCTATCTGGCGCTGGCGTTCGGCTGGCGGATGGCGTTTATGATCATCTGCTCGATCGGCATCGTCTGGATGCTGGTGTGGTTCTTCGTGGTGGCGGATAACCCGGCCAAGAGCAAGCACGTCAGCGAAAACGAGCGGGCACTGATCAACAAGCTGAAAGAGGAAAAAATCAGCGAAGAAGAAGAGCTGAGCGACGCCGCGCATGGGCTAGGCTACTACCTGAAGCAGCCGATCATCCTGGTCACCGCATTCGCCTTCTTCTGCTACAACTATATCCTGTTCTTCTTCCTGAGCTGGTTCCCGGCGTATCTGGTGCAGGCGCACAACCTGAACATCAAGGAAATGAGCCTCACCACCATGATTCCGTGGATTGTCGGTTTTGTTGGGCTGGCGCTCGGCGGCTATATCTCCGACAAGATTTTCAATATCACCGGCAAGCTGTTGCTGTCACGCAAGATCGTCCTGGTGACCAGCCTGTTGGCGGCGGCCATTTGCGTCGCATTGGCAGGCACCGTCAGCAGTGTGGTGCCGGCGGTCATGCTGATGTCGGTCTCTATCTTCTTCCTGTATATCACCGGGGCCATTTATTGGGCGATCATTCAGGACGTGGTGCATAAATCGCGGGTCGGCGGCGCCAGCGGCTTCGTTCATATGATCGGCAGCGTGTCGGGGATCATTGGCCCGGTAGTGACCGGTTATATCGTGCAGAACACCGGCAAGTTCGACAGCGCCTTTATCCTGGCCGGCGGCGTGGCCGCACTCGGCGCCGTGCTGGTGTTGCTGGTGATCAAGGCACCGCGCAATGCCGCACAACCGCAGATCTCGAAACACTAACCCCTTTGGGGCGGCCAACGTCGCCCCGCTCTTTCAGGGATTTCAGCATGACACTTTCCAGCAACAGCGCGCTGCCGGCGGCAATTGCCCGGCCAGGTTACGCCCGTAAACGCATAAAACCCCGCATTGTCCACCTCGGCTTTGGCGCCTTTTTCCGCGCACATCAGGCCGTGTATGCCGAGCAGTTGGCCAACGAGCACGCCGGCGACTGGGGCTACTGCGTGATCAGCATGCATAACGGCCAGCAAAAAATCGCCGATCTGCAGCAGCAGGATTTGCTGTATACGGTGGCCGAAATGGACGGCGACGGCTGGCGCGGCCGGACGATCGGCGTGATCAGGCAAGCGCTGCACCTGCAGGTCGATGGGTTGGCAAGGGTACTCGACGCCATGACGCAGCCAGAGATTGCCATAGTTTCCTTGACCGTCAGCGAGAAAGGCTACTGCTATCAACCTGCCAACGGCCAGTTGATGCTCGATCACCCGGACATTCAACACGACATCGCCAACCCGCTGCGGCCGCGGTCCGCGCCGGGGCTGATCCTGGCTGCGCTGCGCCTGCGCCGGGAGCGCGGCCTGCCGGCGTTTAGCGTGATGTCCTGCGACAACATGCCGGCCAACGGCCAGGTAACCCACAACGTCGTCACTCAACTGGCGCAGCGGCAGGATGCCGGGTTGGCCGACTGGGTGCGGCAAAATGTCCGCTTTCCTTCCACCATGGTAGACCGCATTGTCCCGGCAGTGACGCCGGAAACCCAACGCCAGTTGCAGGCGTTGCTGGGCGGCGTGAGCGATGCGGTCGGCGTGGCCTGCGAACCCTTTCGCCAATGGGTGATCGAAGACGACTTCCCGCAGGGGCGGCCAGAGTGGGAGCGAGCGGGTGCCGAACTGGTCAGCGACGTGCTGCCGTACGAGGAAATGAAGTTGCGGATGCTGAACGGCAGCCACTCGTTCCTTGCCTATCTCGGCTATCTGGCCGGTTATCCGCACGTCAGCGACTGCATGCAAGATGAGGATTTTGTCCGCGCAGCGCGCCATTTAATGTTGGCGGAGCAAGCGCCGACGTTGCAGGTAAGCGGTGTCGATTTGGCGCATTACGCCGACTCGCTGTTGCAGCGCTACCGTAACAGCGCGTTGAAACACCGCACCGGGCAGATCGCCATGGACGGCACGCAAAAATTGCCACAGCGCCTGCTGGATCCCATTCGCCACCATCTGGCGCACGGCAGCCGTTTTGACGCCTTGGCATTGGCCGTGGCCGGTTGGATGCGCTACGTCGGCGGCCAAGATGAGCAGGGCCGGCCGATAGAAATCAGCGATCCCTTGCGTGAACGCATTGCCGATCGGGTGGCGGGCAGCGAGGAAGGCCCACAGCGCGTGCTTGCGTTGCTCCAGTTGGAAAAGGTATTTGGCCATGACCTACCGGACAGCCCACGCTTCGTCGGCGCAGTGACTCAGGCTTATCTGGCGCTGTTGGATAAGGGAGCAAAAGCCGCCGTCGCCGGATTAGCGGTTAGTTGATAGATCGATTGAAATTCATCAGGCTGCGGCGGGATTTATCCGCCCGCAGCCCCAAGATAATCTGCTAGTATGGTGGCATTCACAGCAAGTCGGGTCACTGATTGTCGCCATGTCTGAATCCTACAGCCTCACCAACACCCTTCCGGTCAACCAGCAAATTTACCGTTTCCTGCGTAAAGACATTGTCGACTGCACCATTCCGCCCGGCACGCTGCTTTCCGAAAAAGAGATTTCCACCCGTTTTAGCGTTTCGCGCCAACCGGTGCGCGAAGCTTTCATCAAGCTGGCGGAGGCCGGGTTGGTGCAGATACTGCCGCAGCGCGGCACTTTCGTGATGAAGATTTCCGCCAAGCGGGTGGCCGACGGGCGCTTTATCCGCCAGGCGGTGGAATGCGCGATCGTCCGCCGCGTGGCGCAGCGGATCACGCCGGAACAGTTGATGACGCTGGAGCACAATTTGCATCGCCAGGAACTGGCGGCGCAAAACCAGCAGACGCGCGAGTTTTTGGCGCTGGACGATGAGTTCCACCAGTTGCTGACCCAGTTCGCCGACTGCCCCCTGGCCTGGGAAACCATCGAAACCATCAAGGCCACCATGGACCGGGTGCGTTTTCTCAGCCTGAGCGAGGTGTCGCCGCCGGAAAGCCTGATCCAGCAGCATTATCGGATCTTTGCCGCGCTCAAGGCGCAGGATGCGGACGCCGCCGAACGCGCCATCCATGAGCACCTGCAGGAGATGATCTACTCTATTACGCCGATCGCCCTGCAAAACACCGAGTGGTTCGATATCGAGTAATCAGCCAGTTACCGCGCCGGGGGCGATCGCCCTCGCGTATTTGCCCCTGCAAATGGAATTTCCTCTCAATCGCATCTATTGTTTCTCCTTGCCAAAGGAAATTCAGTAGTCTCGTTCTTACAGCTTTAATCACCGCTTTCTGCTATGCCGGTGACCCAATATCCCCTATGGCTTTCAAGCTGTAGCCAGGGCTTGAAAGACGACGGGGATGGCATTGCCGGTGTATGAGGGAGCCAAATCGGGAGTCAATCATGACTGATATCGCGCAGTTGTTAGGAAAGGAAGCGGAAGACCTGTTGCAACACCGCTGTACCACCATCCCTGCTGAGAATCTGTACCTGCCGGGCGCCGACTTTGTCGACCGGATAATGATCGATAACAACCGTCCCAATACCGTCCTTCGTTCCATGCAAACCCTGCTCAACCATGGCCGCCTGGCCGGCACCGGTTATCTGTCGATTCTGCCGGTCGATCAGGGCATTGAACACTCGGCCGGCGCTTCTTTCGCCGCCAACCCCTTGTATTTTGATCCGAAAAACATCGTCGAACTGGCAATCGAAGCCGGCTGTAACTGCGTCGCCTCCACCTACGGGGTGCTGGCGTCGGTATCACGCCGCTATGCCCACAAAATTCCGTTCCTGGTCAAACTGAACCATAACGAGACCCTGAGCTATCCGACGCAATACGACCAGACGCTGTACGCCAGCGTCGAGCAGGCTTTCAATATGGGGGCGGTCGCGGTCGGCGCAACGATTTACTTCGGCTCCGAGCAATCTCGCCGCCAGATCGAGGAGATCTCTGCCGCCTTCGAACGCGCGCACGAGCTGGGCATGGTCACCGTACTCTGGGCCTATCTGCGTAACCCGGCGTTCACCAAAGACGGCGTGGATTATCATTCCAGCGCCGATCTCACCGGCCAGGCCAACCATATTGCCGCCACCATCGGCGCCGATATCGTTAAGCAAAAAATGGCGGAAAACAACGGCGGCTACCGCGCAGTAAAATTCGGCTATACCGATGACCGCGTCTACAACAAGCTGACCACCGATCACCCGATAGATCTGGTGCGTTACCAGTTGGCCAACTGCTATATGGGCCGCGCGGGCTTGATCAACTCCGGCGGTGCCGCCGGTGAAAACGACCTGCAGGAATCGGTACGCACCGCAGTCATCAACAAGCGTGCGGGCGGCATGGGCCTGATCCTGGGGCGCAAGGCGTTCAAGAAATCGATGAAAGAAGGCGTGGCGCTGATCAACGCCGTGCAGGACACCTATCTGGACAAAAAAGTCACCATCGCCTGATCCCTTTCCCTGCCCCCACAGCCCGGTACGCCGGGCTTTTTTGTGCCTGTCTTCCGCCAATCCTTTCGTTTCATCCTTATTTTTCTTTCATAATTAACTTTCACAATAAAATATTTATCTTTCAAAATGTGATCTATTTAAAACAAATGAATCCATAAAGTGACTAGTGTAAGGCCCATGGCGACAGAGCCGCTTTTCGCTCCAGGCCATATCGTCCATCACAGGAGAGCAATAATGATTGAGCTAATCACCCACGGCGCCGAGTGGTTTATCGGCCTGTTTCAGAAAGGTGGTGAAGTGTTTGTCGGCATGGTGACCGGTATTTTACCTTTGTTAATCAGCCTGTTGGTTATTATGAATGCGCTGATCAAATTTGTAGGCCAGGAACGTATCGAACGATTGGCGCAGCGCTGCGCGGGCAACCCGGTATCACGCTATCTGCTGCTGCCGCTGATCGGTACCTTTGTTTTCTGTAACCCGATGACCCTCAGTCTCGGGCGCTTTATGCCGGAGAAATACAAGCCCAGCTACTATGCGGCGGCGTCCTACAGCTGCCACTCGATGAACGGCCTGTTCCCGCACATCAACCCCGGCGAGCTGTTCGTTTACCTCGGTATCGCCAGCGGGCTGACGACTCTCGGCCTGCCGCTGGGGCCATTGGCGGTGAGCTATTTCCTGGTCGGGTTGTTCACCAACTTCTTCCGTGGCTGGGTAACCGATCTCACCACCAGTCTGTTCGAACGCAAGATGGGTATCCGCCTGGATCGCCAGGTGCAACTTTAATCCGTGGAGTGCAGCATGAGTGCTTATATCCGTATTGAGAAAGGCGCCAGCGGCTGGGGTGGCCCGTTGGAAATTGCTGTCGAACCCGGCAAGAAAGTGGTGTACATCACCGCCGGCACCCGCCCTTCGATCGTCGATCGGCTCAGCGAGCTGACCGGCTGGCCGGCAGTCGACGGCTTTAAAGAGGGCGAACCGCCGGCGGAAGAGATTGGCGTGATGGTGATCGACTGCGGCGGCACCCTGCGCTGCGGGTTGTATCCGAAGCGCCGCATCCCGACGGTCAATATCCACGCCACCGGCCAGTCCGGCCCGCTGGCGCAGTTTATCCTCGAGGACATTTACGTCTCCGGCGTACGCGACAACAACATCAGCCTGGTGGCGTCGACAACCGATACTGCGCAAAAGGCCCCCGCCCCGCAGCCCAAAGGGCGGGATTACGACACCAGCAAAAAAATCACCGAACAGAGCGACGGCCTGCTGGCCAAGGTCGGTATGGGCATGGGCTCGGTGGTGGCGGTGTTCTTCCAGGCCGGGCGCGACACCATCGATACTGTGCTGAAAACCATCCTGCCGTTTATGGCGTTCGTCTCGGCGTTGATCGGCATCATCATGGCCTCGGGCCTGGGTGATTTTATCGCCCACAGCCTGACGCCGCTGGCCAGCAGCCCAATCGGCCTGGTGACGCTGGCGCTGATCTGTTCCTTCCCGCTGTTGTCGCCCTTCCTCGGCCCCGGCGCGGTGATCGCCCAGGTGATTGGTGTGCTGGTCGGGGTGCAAATCGGTCTCGGGCATATTCCGCCGCAGCTGGCGCTGCCTGCGCTGTTTGCGATTAACGCGCAGGCAGCCTGCGACTTTATTCCGGTCGGCCTGTCGCTGGCGGAAGCCAAACAGGACACCGTGCGGGTCGGCGTGCCGTCGGTACTGGTCGGGCGTTTCCTGACCGGTGCGCCAACGGTACTGATCGCCTGGGCCGCTTCGGCCTTCATCTATCAATGACACTGTTTTGCAGGGAAAAGATCATGCACACCATTTTCCACACCACCATTACGCAGATTGGCGGCAGCGCCCGTGAGGCATTGCAGGATGACATGCTGATCACCTTCCGCGAAGGCGCGCCGGCGGACATCGAAGAGTTTTGCTTTATCCATCGGCACGGCGACACCGCCGGCGAATTGCAGGTCGGCGGCTGGATGGAGCTGGCGGAGCAGCGTTATCCGATCACCGCCGTCGGCAGCGTCGCGACGCAAAACCTGCGCGAGCTGGGTCATGTCACCGTACGCTTCGACGGCGTAACCCAGGCCGAGTTTCCGGGTTCGATCCACGTTTCCGGCGCCACGCCGGCTGATATCCCGTTAGGCAGCACGCTGAAATTTATTGCATAAGGAGTAGATCATGTCTGAAGTAGCGGTAGTGATTGGCGGCGGCCAAACCTTAGGTGCGTTTTTATCCCACGGCCTGGCGCAGGCGGGTTACCGGGTCGCGGTGGCCGATTTGAACGCCGACAATGCCCGGCAGGTGGCGCAACAGATTAACCATGAGTTCGGTGCGGGCCGCGCCCAGGCTTTCCAGGCCGACGCCACCGACGAGCAGAGCGTCATTGCGCTGGCGGCGGCGGTGGATCAGGCGTTCGGCCAGGCCAATCTGCTGGTTTACAGCGCCGGTATCGCCAAGGCGGCGCCGATCACCGATTTCCTGCTGGGGGATTTTGACCGCTCGTTGCAGGTCAATCTTGTCGGCTATTTTCTGTGCGCCCGCGAGTTTTCCCGCCTGATGATCCGCGACGGCGTGGCCGGGCGTATCATCCAGATCAACTCCAAATCCGGCAAGGTGGGCAGCAAGCACAACTCCGGTTACAGCGCGGCCAAGTTCGGCGGCGTGGGGCTGACCCAGTCGTTGGCGCTCGATCTGGCGGAATACGGCATTACCGTGCATTCACTGATGCTCGGCAACCTGCTGAAGTCGCCGATGTTCCAGTCGTTGCTGCCGCAATACGCGCAAAAGCTGGGGATCGAGCCGGATCAGGTCGAAAAATATTACACCGACAAGGTGCCGTTGAAACGCGGCTGCGACTATCAGGACGTGCTGAACACCCTGCTGTTTTACGCCAGCGACAAGGCGTCTTACTGCACCGGCCAGTCGATTAACATCACCGGCGGCCAGGTGATGTTCTGATGTGATCGCCTCCCCCTCCACCCGGAGGGGGATTAAGGAGGCATTATGACTCAAGCATTGGTTATCTTCGCCGTACTGGCCTGGCTGCTGCAAATCGGCCTGGGCGGGTGGCAAATCCGCCATTTCAACCGCGCCTTCGATCGCCTGTGCCGGCAGGGCACCGTCGGCGTCGGGCGCTCCGGCGGCCGTTTTCGACCCCGGGTCGTGCTGGCGCTGGCTTTCGACGCCGAGCGGCGAGTGTGCGGTAGCCTGCTGATGCGCGGCCTGACCATCTTCGCCCGCCCGCAGCCGCTCACGCATTTGCACGGCCTGCATCAACAGGATTTGCGCCCGGATGTGATCTTCCCCGAGGATCGCGCATGCCGGACTGCACTATCGTTAGCGATTGCCCCTAAATCATGATATTTTCACATTAAAAGACATTACCTTTCATATTGAATTATTCGCTGAAGGGAAATGCCCACCCCTTGTGAACGGGAATCGCGATGAAACCAAAGCAGCGGCAGGCCGCTATCCTTGAATATCTGCAGCGGCATGGCAAAACGGCAGTGGACGCCCTGGCCGAGCATTTTTCCACTACCGGCACTACCATCCGCAAGGATCTCACCCTGCTGGAAGACGAAGGCGAGGTGATCCGCACCTACGGCGGCGTGGTGCTCAGCCGCGACGACGGCGACCAGCCGATCGACCGTAAAACCCATATCAACAGCGAAAAGAAACGCCAAATCGCTTACGCCGCCATCAAGCTGATTAACGACGGCGACTCGCTGATTTTCGATGCCGGCAGCACGGTGCTGCAAATGGTCCCGCATCTGGCGCAGTTCAATAACATCACGGTGATGACCAACAGCCTGCATATCGTCAACGCGCTGGTGGAGCTGGACAACGACCAAACCATCCTGATGCCCGGCGGCACCTACCGCAAAAAATCGGCCTCGTTCCACGGCAGCCTGGCAGAGTCGGCGTTCCAGAAGTTCAGCTTCGACAAGCTGTTTATTGGCGCGGACGGGGTCGATCTCAACGCCGGCGTCACCACCTTTAACGAGGTGCATAACGTCAGCAAGGCGATGTGCGAGGCAGCCAGCCGCATTATCCTGCTGGTGGATTCATCGAAATTCGGCCGTAAAAGCCCGAACGTGGTGTGCGACCTGAGCGCCGTGGATACGCTGATCACCGATAAAAACATCAATCCGGATTACCTCGCCGCGCTGCAAGCGAAAGGCATCAATATCATTCTGGTAGGAGATTCCGATGAGTAACGCTACTGCCCTGCTGGCTTTTGCCCGCGAAACGCTGGAAATTGAGCTGACCGAAGCGCAGCGCCTGCTGGCGCGCCTGGACGACAATTTCGTCTGCGCCTGCGAACTGCTGTTGAACTGCCGGGGCAAGGCGGTGATTTCCGGCATCGGCAAATCCGGCCATATCGGCAAAAAAATTGCCGCCTCGCTGGCCAGCACCGGCACGCCGTCGTTCTTCGTCCATCCTGCGGAGGCGCTGCACGGCGATCTCGGCATGATCGGCGCCGACGACGTGGTGGTGTTTATCTCCTATTCCGGCCGCGCCAAGGAGCTGGATTTGATCCTGCCGCTACTGGCGGAAAATAACATCCCGGTGATCGCCATTACCGGCGGCAAAGAGTCGCCGCTGGCGCTGGCCGCCGCCTGCGTGCTGGACATCAGCGTCGAACGTGAGGCCTGCCCGATGGGGCTGGCCCCCACCTCCAGCGCGGTCAATACGCTGATGATGGGCGACGCGCTGGCGATGGCATTGATGCGCCAACGCGGGTTCAACGCCGAAGACTTTGCCCGCTCCCATCCGGGCGGCAGCCTGGGCGCGCGCCTGTTGAACCGGGTACACCACCTGATGCGCACCGGCGATCGCCTGCCGCAGGTCAGTGAAAACGCCAACGTGATGGAAGCGATGCTGGAACTGAGCCGCACCGGGCTGGGGTTGGTGCCGGTGTGCGATGCGCAGCAAAAAGTGGTGGGGGTGTTTACCGACGGCGACCTGCGCCGCTGGCTGGTAAAAGGCCATAGCCTGCAGGATGCGTTGGGCCAGGCGATTACCCGCCCCGGCTACCGTTTGCCGGAACAGTGGCGCGCCGGAGAAGCGCTGGAAGCCTTGCACGAACAGCACATCAGCGCCGCGCCGGTGGTCAATCTGGATGGCGTGCTGGTGGGCGCGATCAACCTGCACGATCTGCATCAGGCCGGCATTGGCTGAGTGCGTGGCCTCAGGGCGCAGGCAACTGCGCCCCAGGTCGTTTTATTTCCAGTCGGGATTGCTCTCGAACTGTTTTTTCAGCAGCGCCTTCATGTCTTCGTCCGGCTTGCCCAGCCATTGGTATTTGGCGTATTTCTTTGGATGATCCATCGCTTCCGGTTTGTTGGCGACCTCTACCCGCACGCCCCAGGCCTGGGATTTGTCTTCTTTAAACGCCACGATCAAAAAGTTGTTGGCGCAGTCGTGCGGCTTGCACAGATTGCCCACCAGATAGTTCTGCCCCTTCCAGCTCAGGCTTTGCGCCGGAGTGGAAGTGCCCATCCCCTTGCGCGCCCAGCCCGGCAGGCGAGCCTGCCCCTTCACCATGTTCTGCCAGCTGGTTTGATAGCCCGGCTGCTGGATCACGTCCGAGGTGGTGACAATCTGCTGGGCAACGCTGCCCGCACTGAGGCTGAGTAACGCGCCGAAGATGGCGCAGCGAAGTGCGTTTTGTCCTGTCATGGCCTTCTCCCTTGGTTAAATCCGATCGTACCCGGCGAGCGCCGGGCATGGATCCAGTCTGACCACAACAACGGCAAAAAGTTGAATCACCACCACGCGTGAAAATGATGCACCGGCCCGATGCCGTGCCCCACTTCCAAGGTATCCGCCTGCTGCAATGCCTTTTGCAGATAGTCCTTGGCGGCGGCGACCGTGCCGGCCCAGTCTTCATGACGCGGGCGCAGCGCAGCCAACGCGGCGGAGAGCGTGCAGCCGGTGCCGTGCGTATGACGAGTCGCTACGCGTGGTGCAGTGAAGCGCAGTTCCTGCTCCGCGCTGAACAACCAGTCCGGGCTTTCGTTTTCGCTGAGGTGGCCCCCCTTCATCAGCACCGCCTGGCAACCCATGGCCAGCAACGCCCGGCCCTGTTCGCGCATCTGGTGCTCATTTTCCGCCGGGGCGCACGCCAACAGAGCCGCCGCCTCCGGCAGGTTCGGCGTGATGATCGACACCTGCGGCAGCAGTTCGCGGCGGATAGACTCTACCGCCTCCGGTGCCAGCAAGGGATCGCCGCTTTTCGCCAGCATCACCGTATCCAGCACCACGAACGGCGGCCGGTAGTGGCGCAGGCGTTCGGCCACTGCCTGCACGATATCGGCGTTGGCCAGCATGCCGATTTTGGCGCTGTCGATGCGCACGTCGCTGAATACCGAATCCAACTGGGCGGCGACGAACGCCGGATCGATGTTATATACCGACTGCACGCCACGGGTATTTTGCGCCACCAGCGCAGTGATCACGGAAGTGCCGTAAGCCCCCAAGGCAGAAAAAGCTTTCAGATCGGCCTGGATGCCGGCGCCGCCGCTCGGATCGGTGCCGGCGATGGTCAAAGCGTTAATCCGTTTCATTGCAGCTCCTCCGCACGCAGTTGATACAGGGCGTCGAGGAACGCCGGGGTAAAGCTGCCCGGCCCCGCAGCCCGATGCGTGGCCCGCTCGCCGCAAAGCGACATCACCCGGCAAGCGGTCGCGACGTTGTCCAGCCGATCGCCCGGCAGGCTGCAAAATGCCGCCACCACCGCCGACAGGGCGCAACCGGTGCCCACCACCCGCGTCATCAGCGCATCGCCACCGGCGACCGCCCAGTCGCGCCGGCCATCGGTGATGTAATCCACCACGCCGGTTACCGCCACCACCGCGCCGCTGAGCTGCGCCAGTTCGCGTGCCGCCGGCAAAGCCGCCAGCGAGTCGTCGGTGCTGTCTACGCCGCGCCCGGCGCTCTGCCGGCCGCTCAGCGCCATAATTTCAGACGCGTTGCCACGGATCGCCGCCGGCTTCTCGCCCAGCAAACGACGGGCAAAGGCGGTGCGGTACGCCAACCCGCCTACCGCCACCGGATCCAGCGTCCAGGGCGTTCCCGCCAAATTGGCGGCTTCTACCGCCGCCAGCATGGATTCGGCACGCGAGGCATTGAGAGTACCGATATTGATTAACAGGGCACTCGCCATCTGGCTGAACTGCGCCGCTTCGGTCGGTTCCACCACCATCGCCGGGGAAGCGCCAAGCGCCAGCAATACGTTAGCCGTCAGCTCCTGCACCACTTCGTTGGTCAGGCAATGGATCAGCGGGGGCTGTTGTTTGAATTGGGTCAGACAGGCCGCGGCGCGGGCGCCGGGTAAAGCATCAGGTCGAGCGAACATATTCCTCCCAACCGGCGTTCAAGAAGGCGGGTACCGGTTGGGGCACCGAGACTTCCCTACGCTGGCATAATCCAGATCAGGTAATACGGGTAAAATCTCAGCCCCTTGGGGCACCCCGAGTCAAGGAGGCCATTATTGGGGTTGCCGCCGGTGAGGTCAATCGCGCTATAGTGTCAAAAAATAAAAAGGAGCTGCCATGCAAATAAGACCCTACCGAGAAGCCGATCGTCCGTTCTTGCGCACCCTTTATCTGGCTGCGCGCAAGGCGGCGTTCACGTGGCGCGATACCGAAGATTACCGGCTGGAGGATTTCGACCGCTCGACGCTGGGCGAGGATATCTGGGTGGCGGAAGATCAGGGAAAACTGCTGGGGTTCGTCTCGATTTATCGCCAGGATAACTTTATTCACAACCTGTATGTCGATCCTCACTTGCCGCCACGCGGCGTCGGCACGGCCCTGCTGCACGCGGCGGAGCGAACCTTTACCGCTACCGGCTCACTGAAGTGCCTGGTGAAAAACGAGAAGGCGCTGGCGTTTTACCATAAGCATGGCTGGCAAAAGATCACCACCGGCAACGACGGCAGCGAAGAATACTACCTGCTGCACTCACCTAAAAAATAGTGTCATCCGCTGTGAGCTAAACCGGAAAAGGCCTGACATCGTCAGGCCTCTGGCACGGCTCAGACTACAACCCTTGCAAAACGATATCCTGCGTCGCCGGGATATTAGCTGCCCCGTGTCCAGGGCCTTTCAGCACTGCCCAGCGACAATGCGAATGGATTTCATTTGCGTTAAAGACTATCCTCCGGTTTACCTCTTACAGGCTATTCAAGGAATGGACATGCAACATCAAACGGATACCCGTTTCCCGGACGCTGCGGCGGCAGACTACGATCGCCGTATTTTGACGCTGGTGCCCGGCTATCAGTTCGCCCAGTCGCTGCTGACCGCCACTCTGGCACAGGCGTTACCGCCGCAAGCCCGCCTGCTGCTGGCCGGTTGCGGCACCGGCAACGAACTGATTGCGTTGGCGGGCATCGGCCCGCAATGGCTTTTCAGCGCCGTGGAACCTTCCGCCGGCATGCTGGCAGCCGCACGCACCAAGGCGGAAATGGCAGGCTGCGAACCGCGAGTCACCTTCCACCAGCAACTGCTGGACCAGGCGCCGCAAGCGCTGCACGACGCCGCCGTTTGTTCGCTGGTGCTGCACTTTATTGCCGATGACGGCGCCAAGCTGGCCTTCCTGCAACAGTTGGCCGCGCGGTTGTCGCCAGGTGCGCCGCTGCTGTTGTTCGACTATCAGCCGGATGGCCTGCCGGTCAGCCACTATCAGCATTGGCTGCAAAGCGCCGGGCATTCCCTCGACGGCGCACGTGAGGTGATTGAACGCACCCGCAGCAACTGGCATCCGTTGGCAGCGCAGCGCGCCCGATTGCTGATGACGGAAAGCGGTTTTACCTCACCGCAGTTGCTGTGCGACACGCTGGGTTTCCGGCTGTCATTGCTCTACCGCCGCGCCTGAGGCCGGCATGCCACGCAGCGTCAGCCACCAGAACAGCAAGGCGACCAGGCTGACGCCCGCCCCCAGCCAACATACGCCGGGCCAGCCCGCCACGGCGTATACGTGGGTGCTGGCAAAGGCACCCAGCCCGCTGCCCACCGCGTAAAACAGCATATAACAGCCCACCAACCGGCTGTGGGCCTGCGGGTGCGCGCTAAAAATCATGCTCTGGTTCAGCACATGAATCGCCTGCCCGGCCAGATCGAGCAGCACAATACCGACCACCAGCCACGCCAGACCGTAGCCCAGCATGCCGAGCGGCAGCCAGGCCAGCACCAGCAACAGCAGGCAGACACCGCTCGCCACTTGCCCTAACCCGCGATCCGCCAGATGCCCGGCGCGCACCGCCGCCAGCGCCCCCACCGCCCCGACCAAACCGAAGGCGCCAATCACCGAATGTGAAAAATTGAACGGCGCCTGGCTGAGCGGCAGCACCAGCGCGCTCCAAAAGATGCTGAACGCGCCAAACATCAGCAGCGCCAGCATGCCGCGAATTTGCAGCGTGCGATCGCGCAGCAATAAAGCCAGCATTGAGCGTAGCAACGCCGGATAACTGAGCGACGACGGCGGCGTGCGCGGCGTTGGCAACAGGCGCGACAACACCGGCAGCAGGATCAACGTCACCGCAGCCGAGAAAAAATAGACTGCCCGCCAGCCGCCGATATCCGCCAGTGAGCCGGACAAGGTGCGCGCCAACAACAGGCCCAGCACCACCCCGCCTTGTGCTGCGCCCACCACCCGCCCGCGTTCATGCCGTGCCGCCAGGGTAGCGGCAAAGGCGATCAATCCCTGAGTCATGGCGGTGCCAAGCAACCCCACCAACAGCATACCTACCAGCAATAGCGCGCTGCTGTGCGCCCATCCCACCACGCACAGCGCGGCCATCAACAACAGTTGCTGTACCGCCAGCAGCCGGTGGCGATTAATCAGATCCCCCAGCGGCACCACCAGCAACAGAGCCAGCGCACAGCCAAGCTGGGTGGCGGTGATCACTATCCCCACCGACGCCAGGCTGATGTTGAAATCATGAGCGATCGCATCCAGCAGCGGCTGGGCGTAATACACGTTAGCCACGCTGAAAGCGCTGGCCCCGGCCAGCAGCAGCACCAGCGAAACGGGCAGCCGACTGAGCGAGCGGCTTTGCGGCGTACAGATCGGATCCAGCGTTTTGTCACTCATCATTCACCCTTAAAGTGGTTTCATTATTAAACCCAATGAACTTTACGCGTAGAGGTTTTATAATGCAACCAGATATCATGAAGGGAACTGAGCCATGAAACGTAAAAGCCTGGAAGATGCACAGTGTCCGGTGGCACGCACGCTGGATGTGATCGGCGATTGGTGGTCGCTGCTAATTGTGCGCGACGCCTTTGACGGCATACGCCGCTTCAGCGAGTTTCAAAAGGGGTTGGGGATGGCGAAGAACATTCTCTCTACCCGCCTGCGCACGCTGGTGGCGCACGGGGTGCTGGAGATCGTGCCTGCCTCGGACGGCAGCGCCTATCAGGAATATATTCTCACCGACAAGGGCCGCGCCCTGTTCCCGGTGATCGTCGGCCTGCGCCAGTGGGGGGAAGATCATCTGTTTGCACAGGGCGAAGCGCACTCGCATCTGGTGGAAAGCGGCAGCGACCAACCTATCCCGCGCATGACGCCGACCGGCCGCGACGGGCAGACTCTTACGCCGCTGAATACCAGAGTGGTGAAGGTGGAATGAGCATCAGCGTCGCCATGGCTCCCACTGTCGGGCAAACCTACCGAGGAAGGTCATCATTGAACCTTGTACGCCTGAAATCAGAGTATCGGCATGCATAAAAGACAAAAAGTGTCAGATATGACACTTTATGACTAATAGAGATAGCCTTTGAATCGGCAGAGACGCTAAAGAAACAAAACAGTTCAAATATGACACTTTATGGTTTAATATTGGACGATGAGTCTACATTTTCGGCATACAAATAGGGCAGGTGTCAAAAATGACCCTTAATGAAATAGAAGATGCGTTCAGTGCTTTGTCTGCAAAAGATCAAAAAAAACTGTTCGAGCATTTCAGCGGCAGTCTACCGGCCCCTATAAGCATCGATAATAATTTTAAATCAATGGATTGCCCTGCAAAGCTGAGCGCTTTCGAGTTCTCAGATCTCCCGCAGCTCCTGACTTTCCAGTTGAAACGGCAGAACATCACCTATGAAGAGATGGCCATGCAAATCGGCGTTTCACTTTCGACATTTAAAAGAATGATTGCCGATCCTGCCATGGCTAAGGCAATCAATCTTCACTCACTGCTTAAAGAGCTGGGCATAAAGACATGGCTAGAAAGATAGAGGTCTGGCTTTACGGCAAAGCCGTGGGGAGCTTAACTGAAGAAAAAGAAGGGTATACCTTCGGCTATTACTCAGGCTATAGCGGCCCGGCAGTGTCGCTTAGCATGCGCGTTCGACCTGAGCCCTATTTTAGCGAAGAGTTACACCCATTTTTCAAAGGGTTGGCACCAGAAGGATGGTTACGCAAACGGTATGCCGAAATCCAAAAAATTGACGATCGAGATCTGTTCGGCTTACTGATGCAAAACGGTAATGACCTTCTCGGTGCCGTAGTTTTCAAAGAGATGAGCTCATGAATCCAGACCGCTGCCTGATCAACTTAACCCCGCTGAAAGCGCCGGAGCTGATAACAGGATATTCCAAACAAGGTATCAAGCAGCTGTTTGGCAGCGCCAAAATCGCGCTTACCTTGCCATTCACCCGCAGAGAGTTTATCCAGGAACTGCCTGAGCGCCAGAAAGGCATGAGTATTTCCGGTTATCAACCTAAATTGTCACTTAGCCTCGAAGAAGGCGAGCTGCACGTCGTAAACAATGACGGCACTTATATCCTCAAACCCTCACCGGAAGAGTACCCTAACCTGGCTGAAAATGAACACGCCACCATGACCGTCATGGCGCGGTTGAAGTTCGTTGTTCCCCCTTTTGGCCTTATACGCTTTAAAGCAGATGAAGATCGCCCCGATGAGCTGGCCTTTGTTATTAAAAGATATGACCGTATCGGCCCGGATCGGGTTCGTTTACATCAAGAGCAGCTTGATGGCGCCATGGGCATTAATGATAAATATGGCTACGTTGATGGCAAGAAAGACATAAGTTACGAAAAAGCGGCGAAGTTTTTGAATCATACGGTCAGCAACGGCCTGCACAGTAAACGTGACGTTTTTTTACGTATCCTTTATGCCTATGTACTGGGCAATAATGACTTCCATCTTCGCAACCTGGGCATAATACACCCTGAAGATACATCGCCTTACGTCGCACCGGTCTATGACTTCATCAGCGTTGCCCCTTACCCTGCAGCATTCGGGGAATATCTGGCATTGCCCCTGCTGGAATGCGAGGAAAACGATGTGGGCATTGCCCCCGGTATTAATTCCCCCTATGGCGAATACATTGGCGTCGACTTCATTCTTCTGGCAGAAGGCATGGACGTTAATCCAAAGCTGGCTAAAAAGTGGCTGGCGGAAGTGGTGAAAAGCCATCAGCTTATTATTGACACTTATACCGAAAGCCATATGCCGGCAGAACAACGTGAAGCCGTGCTCAGGTACGTGGCAAGGAGAATAACCTTGCTTGGCGTGACCGAGCTTAAAACGACGTGAACGTGCCCCGGCCTTGCAACGCCCCCTGCGTAAGGTATAGTCCGCGTTTTACGGGGAAACCATGCTGACTCAATCATCCATTCGCCTTAACAAATACATTAGCGACAGCGGCATCTGTTCCCGTCGCCATGCCGATCGTCACATCAAACTGGGCAACGTTTTTATTAACGACAGGCTGGCCGCCGTGGGCGCACAGGTATTTTCCGGGGACAGGGTGAGGGTTAACGATCGGCAGATTGCGCCGCGTGACGCGGATGATCTGGTGCTTATCGCGCTCAATAAGCCGGTTGGCATCCTCACCAGCATGGGCAAGCACGAGCGGGATAACATCGGCGACTTCGTTAACCACAGCCAACGCACCTTCCCTATCGGCCGCCTGGATAAGGCCTCACAGGGGCTGATTTTTCTGACCAATCAGGGTGAACTGGTCAACAAGATCCTCCGCGCCGGCAATAATCACGAAAAAGAGTACCTGGTCACTGTAAACAAGCCGCTGACCGATGCGTTTATTCAGGGTATGGGAGCGGGTGTGCCGATATTGGGTAAAGTGACCCATCCATGCCAGGTAGAGAAAGAAGCCTCGCAGGTGTTTCGCATTACGCTGGTTCAGGGGCTTAACCGCCAGATCCGCCGCATGTGCAAATATTTCGGTTATGAAGTCACCAAACTCGAGCGCGTACGCATCATGAACGTCGATCTCACCGGGCTGGCGCTGGGCGAGTGGCGGGATTTTACCGATGATGAGCGGATCGAATTATTTAAGCTGATTGAGCACTCTTCGTCCGAAGAGCGCTGCCTTGCGGCACAATAGCGCCGAAGCTGAGATATCGCCAGGCAATCCCTCGTTGCCCGGCGACATCTCGATACCACAGAGACCTAATTCATCAGCACATCAGAATGACCATTTGATGTTGGCATTGACCGCATTAACCTGAGTATCAGAACCGTATTGCCCCTGATAACCGACGGCCAGCGTGGTGGATCGCGACAGCTTCACGCTCACCCCGACATCAGCCACCATCAGATTGTCGTCAACCGCCTGCCCCTGGGTGACAAAAGCGTCACTGCCGGCAAATGCCATGCGCGATGAGGTATTTTTATCGCCGTAGGCATGCTGCCAACCCAGTGAGCCGTAAAGACTGACGTTTTTCGGCAGCTCTTTGATACCCCGCACGCCCAATGTCGAATAGAACGTATTCATCGTTTCATTGCGGACGCTCAGCGCGGCGGCGCCGCCCTTTTCCTGGAAGTTATCGGTGTGCAGACGGATGTAGCTCAGATTGATAAAGGGCTCGACGTTCGCGTCCGGCTGCCCGAAACGGTAGCCCGCTTCGGTGAACGCCAGCAGCGAGTCGGCGTCATAGTCCGCCTTGAGCCGATCGGAGAAATTGCCGAAATCAACGTTGCGCTCATTCTCAAGCCGATGCCAGGTGTAACCCAGCGCACCGCGCAAGGAGAAGGCATCCTGCTGCCCTGCGGCATACAGACCCAGGTGGTAATTGTCGCTGTCGGACTTGGAGCGGCGGCTATCAATATCGTAATCGCCGCGGCTATACCCAAAATATCCCCCAATGCGGACACTGTGGTCGGTAAGTTTACGATCGGCCCCGATCAGGAAACCGCTGGTGTTGCCATCCAGTTTCCCCACATTGTCGTTACCGCTGTTTCTTGTCCAGGAGCCGAAGGTCTGCCCCCATACGCCGTTATTTTCGGCATTGGCCGGCTGAACCAGCGTCATCGCCAGCGGTGGAACGGGCAATGCATCATTATCAAACGCGCGCAGCATACGCTGATTCAGGACATTGAACAGCTGCGTGCTGCCGGCGATCAGGTTTGACTGAATGGAGGGATAGACTTCACCGGACAGTTGATTGAATGCGTCGCGGGCTTCCGGCGCGTTCAACAACAGCAAGGTGTTGTATAAGGCCAGTGAAGGGCCGCTCTGCGCCAACGTCGACAGGGCGCCGGCGGTATTCCACTGGTTGCCGGTTTGCGCCACCGTTTGGAAAATACCGGGCTTGCTGCCGCCTTCACCTGGGTTACCGCCTTCGCCTGGGTTGCCGCCTTCGCCTGGGTTACCGCCCTCGCCTGGATTGCCGCCTTCGCCTGGGTTACCGCCCTCGCCTGGATTGCCTGGGTTACCGCCCTCGCCTGGGTTGCCGCCCTCGCCTGGGTTGCCGCCCTCGCCTGGGTTGCCGCCCTCGCCTGGGTTGCCGCCCTCGCCTGGGTTACCGCCTTTTTGCGCAATCGTCAGATCCACGGCATTCGTACTCTGGTTGAGCGCCACGTCCAAAAATGCAGATTTTGAGATAGCCTCGGCGAACCGGCCGTCAATCCCGCCCTCCGAGGTTAAAATACGGTAGCTTTGCCCTGTCTTATAACTGGTTTGCGGATCCAGCGCAGTAACCTGCACTTTGGCCTGATCGCTGATGGTGGTTTTACCCGCCACGACCAGCTTGTCGCTGCTGCCGTCGCCGGCGATATCGACGTCGTAGAAAGATTCACCGAGGAAATTCAGATAGCGTTTCAGCGTCAACGTGCCGATATTGCCGTCGCCGGGGGAAATATGGCCGCCGGACTGGATCTCGGTCTGGCCCAAGGTGCCGTTTCCGCCCAGCGTACCGCCGGATTTGATCGACGCGGCGCTGCTGTAACCCAGGCCATTGCTGACGTCAGAACCGGCCGTGGCGTTGAGGATCAAGGTGCCGCCGTTCTCGGCGCTCAGTGTCTGCACGTCGAAAGGGCTGTCTTCTGGCTGCGTATTGATATCGCCGGCGATGATGATTTTGCCGCCCCGTGCGGTCACATTTGCCTTGAGCTGGGTCAGGTCGCCGCTCAGCGTCGTCTGCCCGGCGGTATTGATAACGTCGCCTTCCCCCATCATCTTGTTGCGGAAATCGTAGTTGTCGGAAGTATGGTTAAAGTAGACATAGCTGCCGAACAAGCCGCCCCGCAGGTTGACCGCCGTCTGGGCATCGAGGGTGCCCGCGCCACCCGCAGCGCCTAGCGTGGGTTCGGTCAACCCGGTGCCGGTATCCATATTGCCGCGGCTGCCGATGATCAGCGCGCCTCTGTTCGAGCCGGAGCCGGTATCGCCCAACCGCAGTTCGTTTGCGCCGGCGGAAAACTCGCCGCCGTCAACGACCGACAGCACGCCGTTGCCGTAGTCGCCGACGTTAACGCTGCTCCCGCTGGTAACGCGCGAGCCATTACCGGCGATGTAGAGTTCGGCGGTTTTACGCGCGCCTGAGACTCCCGCCACCTCGATGCTGCCGACGTTGACCGCGCCGCCGTTCAGCACATCAAGATCGCCGTAGAGCGTGAGCGCGCGGCCGACGTTCCACTGCGAATTCGCCCCCGTAACCGTGGCTTTCGGGCTTAGCTTATCGGTCTCGCCGGGCCCGGAACCGTTGCCGATGCGCGCATCGAACGTGGTGTTCAGCACCGCGCCGTTTTCAATCGACAGCGTGGATCGGGCCCCCAGATCGGTGCCGACGCTGAGAAAATTGCTGACGACTCTGGAACCGGCGCCCGTCGCGACAAGATGGCTGTCGTAGCCACGGCTGGAGCCGACCACGATCTCTTTCGCGCTGGCCAGCGCCCCTTCTTCAACCCGCAATGTGCCCAGCCCCAGATTAATGTTGCCGTGCATGACGGATTGGTCATTGATGGCGTTCAATACCGCGTTCGGCCCTTTGACAGTGACCGAACTTTCATAAATTTGACCATTGGCGCGGGTGCCGATATTGATGTTATAGGCGTTGACTTCACCATTATCGATCAACAGGTTCCCACCTTGATTACGGCCGACATAAACATTGCCTGCGTAACTCAAAGGTTCCGTAATACGGGAGTCGCCATCAAAAATAGCATCATCGGCGCGCGCCATATCGGCGGGCCCAATCAATATCAATGGCGCGGAAAAAAGTGCGAGGTAAACTTTGGAAAGCGGTTTTCTTACCGCTAAGTGATGCGATGTTTGATCTTTCATGTTCTATCTCCGGCTCAATTATCTTGATGCCATCAAAGTTATTATTTATATGAAAAACTCAATGCCTTAGAGAATGCGTGGCGCGTTATTTACGAGTACAGAGGGCGAGTACAGAGGGATTGTCATCGAGACGCCAGCTTATTGCCCCCCAGCGCTAATGCCCCGATGCCAAAATTATTGGGACTGCGGACCAGTCCTGATTGCCAACTCCGGCTCGCGCCTGAGGCGAATTATTTATGCGTGACGACAGGAGTACAGGTCGGTGCGCTCAGCGAGGGAGCCGAACCTAAAATACCCGGCATCATCAGCGAGGAACAGTCGAAGATACGGCCCTTCTCGGTGGTGGCGCGATAAGAAAGTTTTTGCCCGCCCAGGGCATCAGGCTGAGCGCCATTGACATTGGTCACAGTTATTTCATCCGATGAGCCCAGGCCCAGCATTTTAGCCGTTTCCGCCTGCAACAAGGGTATTGCCTGATCGGTTTTCAACGTTGAACAGCCGGCCACCAGTAAAGTAACGGCTAAAGCGATAAGTGGTTTTTTCATAAATTATCCTTTGCAACCAAACAGTTACAATCACTGAATGGTTTTATGTTTTACCTTATCCAAATCCCCGAATAATATATTTCCCTTTCTTAAGTTAAAAAACCCTCCTAAAGTAGGGAGGGTTGATAATAACGAGTCATCGGAGCCAATCTGGTACGTTTACACGAAAGGAGATTTCTTTGGAGCAGGATTATGCACTGGTTGTCGATGACCATCCGCTGGTGGCAAGCGGCATCGCCAATTACCTGAATACGCATTGTCGTTTTAAACATGCCTATGTGGTAACCAACGAAGCTCATTGTTATCGCCACATTCTGGAAAATGGCGCTCCGCGCTTAATGGTTATCGATTTTTGGTTGTCCGAGGGTACGGCGTTGAAGTTACTCAAAGAGCTAAAAGACCAGTATTCGAAGATTCGTTTTCTGGTGGTCAGCGGCGATGAGAACAATGAAATAGGGCAAAAGGTGCGTGATGCCGGCGGGCACGGCTTTGTGCTTAAAAATGAGCCACCCGAATTATTCGCCGAAGCCGTTTCCGCTCTGATGGAAAATAAAAATTGGTTCCCTCTTGAGCATGAAGAATGTGTAACCAGCACTCACAGCCACCTGCAAAAATTCAATTTAACCCCGCGGCAAATAGATGTATTAATCATGATGATGCGCGGTTTCCCCAATAAGCGAATAGCTTCGCAGTTGTCTATTTCCGAACCCACGGTTAAAGAGCACATCAGCAACATTCTCAAAAAAATAGGCGTAAACAGCCGGGTGGAGGCCATCACCCTGCTGCATGGCAGGCAGGATCATTTGCAATGAAATTACTTCAATCATTACAAAATGATGAGATCTCCCCACGCGCGCAGATCCGCCTGCTGGACAATACCTTCATGCGGTTGGTCTTCAGCTTTACCGCCGTGCCCTTTGTCGGTATTCCTTTCGCCATTTGGCTCTATTTGTTGGGGAAAGAACTCACGCCGATTATTGCCTGGATACTGATATATTTCCTCTGCGCATTGGCCATCAGACTATGGCATCGCCGCTATCGCTATGATACCCAGAAAAATAACGCCAGCGCAGTGATTAGCCGTTGGCTGCCACGCATTAATAACGTCGCCTTCGTGCATGGTTTAGGCATTTCATCCTTATATTTAATCGCCCCGGAAAAAAACAGCTTCGATTTTTTCCTGTTATTAAACATCAGTATCGCGGCCATCGTCGCCGCCAACGCAACCCATCTGACACCGGTCATCAGCACCTTTACGCGCTTTTTCTTTGCCTCTTGGGGCGTGCTTAATCTCGGTATTATCTGGCGATTAGACGATGTCATGCCGATCGTATTGATGCTCAATTTGCTTTATGGGTTCGCCATTTACCGGCACGCATTGACCTCGCACGCCTTCTTTATTCAGCAAGCCCTGCTCGAAGAGAAAAGCTCGCGCCTTGCGGAACAATTTCGGCAAGCCAAGGAAGAGGCGGAACAAGCCTTGCTGGATAAAAATCAATTCTTGACCACCGCCAGCCATGATTTGCGCCAGCCGGTACACGCGATGGGCTTTCTGATCGAGGCCATCATCCATAAGAATCGCGACGCTACGCTGATCCCTCAGCTGTTGGATCTGCAACAAAGCGTGCGATCGGTGCACCTGATGTTTAATTCGCTGCTCGATCTCAGCAAGATTGAGTCCGGCAACGTCAGTACGGCGACCACCCATGTGGACATTGGAAAGCTACTGGATTCCGTGATTACGCTGTTTCGCGAAGAGGCCAACAGCCGGGCATTATCATTGCGCACATGGCGGCCCAAACGACGAATTTGCGTGATGGGCGATCAATTGCTCATCCGGCAATCGCTGATCAACCTGATACAAAATGCGCTGCGTTATACGCAAGAAGGCGGCGTATTGATAGCGATCCGCCCGCGGGGCGAGGAATGCCTGATCGAAGTGTGGGACACCGGCGTCGGCATCGCCGATGAAGAGAAAGGTAAAATCTTTTCCCCCTATTATCGCCCCGAGCTGGCGTGGAAAATCGACAGCGCCGGCCATGGATTGGGGTTGGCGGTGGTGGCGCGCTGCGCCAAATTGATGAAGGTGAAATACGGCATGCGCTCCATCGAAGGCAAAGGATCGCGTTTCTGGATGCGTTTTGCCTTGTATGCCGGCGAAGAGCACCCGCCGGAAAGCGTTAACAGCTACGCCAACACCGGCACCCCAACCCGCTATGAGTCATTGAGTGGCGCCTGCCTGGTGGTGGACGATGACCCGCTGGTGACCTCCGCCTGGGAGAGTTTAATGAGCACCTGGGGCATTACCGTGCGTTGCGCGGCTTCCGCTGAGGAGGCTTTTGCGATTATCGACGAAGGCTTCACGCCTTTCGCCGTGCTGTGCGATCAACGGCTCCGCTCCGGCGAGAGCGGCTTTGATATCTTGAAAGCGCTGTTTGAGCGCCTGCCGGATACCAGCGGCGCCATGGTCAGCGGGGAATTCAACTCGCCGGTTCTGCAAGAGGCCGAGCAGGAAGGCTACCTGGTATTGAGAAAGCCGCTGGAGCCGGCGAAATTGCATGCTTTGTTGAGCCAGTGGGCGAGTAGTTAGCGAACACAGACTGGCCGGAACGGGGCTCCGGCCCCGTCGCCAAAAAACGCCTTAAACGCCAAGCCCGCGCAGCAGGCCCTCGAGGTTGCGCTCACCCTCTTTAGTCTGGGCGCCGGCCTTAAGCCCACCACGGATCAGCTGCTCCGCGGCCGGGCAGGTAAACAAACCCGCCCAGGCATCGTGCTCGCGACAAAAGCCCGCCCGCAAATCCGGCACTGGCATCGCCTGCTTGGCCGCCGCGATAACCCCCGCAGGCAATGCCGCGATGTTGCGCGCTAACCGATCGACGAACGCATCAAGCTCGGCGGCGGGCAATGCGCGATTAATCCAGCCGTAGCGCTCTGCAGTTGCCGCGTCGATAAGATCGGCGCCAAGGATCACTTCAAGCGCGCGGCCGCGCGTCATGCGGCTCGTCAGATATTGGGTCGCGCCGCCGCCGGGCGTAATGCCCATCAGGGCTTCGCACTGGGCAAGCCCCGCCCGCCCTTCCGCGGCGAAGGCCATGTCGGCCGCCGCCACAAATTCTGCGCCGCCGCCGCGCGCCAGCCCGGCCAGCTTAACGAGGGTGACCTGCGGTTGGCTGCGCACCAGCTCGCCAAAAGCCTGGAACGGATTAAGCCCCTCCGGCGCGTTGCGCGCCAGTTCATCGAAGGCGTGCGGCTCATCGATCAGGGTCATATCAACATGCGCAATGAAGAACTCGGGATCCGCGCTCTGAAAAACCAGCACGCGCGTGTTCGGATCGTCACGTACCGAGAGCAATAAACGACTCATTTCCGACATCAGAGCCACATCGAGCACGTTTACCGGCGGATTATCGATAGTGACCGTCAATACGCCGTGCGCATGAGACAACCTGAGCTTGCTGAAATCTGTATCTTTCATGTCCATGTCCTTTTTGCCAGGGGATAGCGGTGCTGGATTTTCGCGCCGTTCGTCGAATGGTATACTTTGCATACCTGGCGTCAATTACGCACCTGAAGCATCCCAGGGATGCCGGAGGATACCTATGGATAAGACTGACCTGATCTACCGCGCAGATTGCCCGAGCCGCATCGTTCTCGACCAGATCGCCGACAAATGGTCAATGATGGTGCTGGAGGTGCTGCGTGAGCCGCAGCGCTTTAACGCCATCAAACGCCGCCTGGATGGCGTCACTCAACGCGTACTGACCCAAACGCTGCGCAAGCTGGAACGCAACGGCATGGTGAAGCGCAAGGTGTTGGATGGGCGGGTGCTTGGCGTCGAGTATTCACTGACACCGCTTGGCGAATCCTTGCAGGGGCCGTTCTCGATACTGTTCAACTGGACGCTGGGGAATATGGACGCGATTCAGGACTGCCAGCGCAGGTATGATGAGCAAAGCGAGTGATGCGATTGCCATAAAAACAGAAAAGATAATTAAGGAATAATTTAAATAAAAATATTATTTAGTATATAAATTAGATGGCCATTTCAACGGCCATCATAAAAAAATACTTATAGAACAGAAAGCATCACCGCACATACTTGAACTTAACAAATTTGTTGATGAAAGCATTAAGCCCATCACCATTTTCGGCAAGCCTCTTCATCGTCTCTACATTTTCAGCACCAGCACTGGCGTAACTGTAGGTATAAGATCTAGCAGTACCGTCGAACCATACAGTTATGTATGTATCCCCAATGTCATAACCTCTGACACCTGAATCATTATTAATATCTTTATAAACTTGCATTTTACTCTCCTAAGTAATAATTCAATATGAATTTATAATCGATAACAATGCCATGACGAGCCTTAATTAAATCATTAAAAAAAATAAAAATAAATATATTTGATGCATTAATAACACCTATTCAATTACCAAGATAATTAATTAAATTTAAACTTATAACCTATCAAAAACGCATTCACACGATTGATTAAAAGAATATGAGAATAAAGAAATATGACTCTAACCAATTCCTGACTGGATTTTTATCCCTCATAAACCCAGTCGTTACCAACTTAAAAATTTCATATCGATGAAAAAGATATTTTATTCATCGATTACTTTACCCGTAACCAACCAATTAATTAAACAGCCTAACCATTCCAAATTAATATATACCATAAATCGTTCTTTAATTATTAACCAATAAATAACTCCACAGCAACACACGGGTTTACAATAAAGACAATCTACTAATTTAGCCACCAACTTCTTTATTGATTTTATTCATAAAATCCAAATGCGGGTGAACTATTTCCATATCATTAATCACCTCAAGATTGTTAAATTTTTTATTTTCATCACTTTTAATAAAACATTTTGCACTGTAGTAACACTGAATATACGCTTGGGAAATAACATCAATATAATTTGACTTTTCCTTGTTTGATAGGGAAGTTTCAGACATTTTTTATAAATTCCTTCCGTATACTGTGTACGTAATCTAAATGTTTATAAGTTAAAACTAAATTTCGAATTCTGACTTCAGAAATATTCATTACAATATCAGGATAAAACCTATCAAAACAAAATGAGACTGATTCTGGAGGGAGTATTACGGTTATTCTCTCTACATTATCATTGTCAAAATCACTGTAAAATTCAATGCAAAATTTAACTCCCATCTTTGACGCTTCCATTATTTGCTGTGCTTCAATTTCTATACATTTTATTTTTTTTATTTATTAGAGATGAAATTGTAAATTTTTCCTTAACTGCATTTAGCGAAATTCCCTATTATAACCCCAGCAATTGCTCCCATCCACGGTTGTCTCCAAAAAGGTTGTTCCAAAGGAAGAGTAATTAATTTTATTTCACCAGCCAACTTATTAATGCTAGCCAATATCTGTAATGCTGTTAAGTCGCTCATGATTGCCTCATTAAAAAAACCAGACCCAAATTTCACACAACACCCTAACAATATATATTCTACCAAGTAGAATTAAACTAGGTAATTCAACTCTAAAACCTTATTTATTAACAAGTTAAAAATATAGCACATAACAAAAATGGTGAAAAACCACAATCTAATAAAAACGCAAAAAACATTAGGATAAAATAATAAAACAGAGGACATATATAACTCCCCTTCATCAATTACAAAAAATAATAATATTTTTTATTTTTAATTTACTATATTAAACACCTTACACTACGCCATGATAAATTCCATTCCAGAAAAAATGAATGGCAGGGGCAGTGTTCAGCTAAATTCATAGCATTCATGACTTAGCTTGAGACTCAACAGGTAATCTAGCCCGTAAATCTAGAAGGTGTACATATATAAAAACACCTCCCCCCAACGCCTCTTGGACTCTTTCTGCTTCTTCGTTCAGTAGCGACAACAATTCGTCCGCCTTGATCATGCGTTTTGAAACTGGATGTTTCCATTGACGATCTTTCGCGAGGGTCACCAGCAAAGTTCCTGATTTACTGTGCTCTGCTGCCATGTATTTTTTAACCAATTGACTTTCAATTGTATCTCTTAAATCTGTAGCAGTTCGTCCATCGCCAAGCTTAAGTTCGATAACAGCTTCATGATTTGACGATACGGAGCGTAAACGTATATCGGTTTCTTTTTCGTCGGCTGTCACAGCCTCCTGATCTACAGTGTAGATAGAGTTCGACGCATAGCTTAGCGTGCGCGCGATTTCTCGACGCATGATCTTCTCATCTGATATCCCCGCCCAAGCTTCTCGAGGTGAAACATCACTTAGCAGAAGGTCATCAAGGTCAGACAACCGATCCTTCATAATCGCAAACATGGCTTCATTCGTTGAGGCTGGTGCTTCACCGCTTCGATCAAGCGCTACCGCTTGCACCTCATCAAATGCGTCGGCATCTATCTCTTGTGCCCAGTTCTCTGCCGCCACAGCTAAAATGCGATCCTTAAAATGAGCGCACAAAGGATCCGCCGCCATTTCGAGCTTAGCAGCCAAGCCCTCTTCACCTTTCGTGTTGAATAGTGCGGTTACAATATTATTACGCGCATGCTCAGCGTCGTCTCGAGTGTCCGGTGAATAAGCCCCTTCGTGGTGCGCATCGTCTTTTATACGAACATGGCTATAGGCGAGACGAAGTAGACGCAGCAACAATCGCGGAGTAAAGCGTTCGTCACCTAAACCAATTACGTCTTGACGATCCCCAAAGAGTCTAGCGAGCCATGTAACAACCTCTGATCGCTCAGTTGACTCAAGGCCCGCTAGCTTTTCGACAGCCACCTGCGGATTAATCCGCATCAAAGTCGACAACCAAACAAGGTGCAACGCAAACGGCATTTGTTGCTCAAGCCTTTGGAGTGCCCTTTTTTGAAGCCTTTCAATTTCTGCGGAATCGCCATGCTTCAAAATAACCCGCGTGACTTGCCGAACCCTTTCCGTCATTCCGGCCACATTATCGGGGCTATTGAGCAGGTCATCCTCTGCATCCAGCCAGGATTCAAGCCGTGGCAGAAATAGTCTCGCTACTTTCTCGGATGCATAACCAATTCCTTGAAGCAAGCCCGAATGGCCATTTGCACTTGGTGGCTGGCTCAAGTCCCATGTCAGTTCATTTCCAAGCGTCTGGTCTACGGCTTTTGGATGCGCGTCCACGAGAGACTCTACCCACTGCGGGAGGCCATTCAGTTCAATTGGAGCGTACCGTGCCGCCAATTGGGCCTCAGGATCGCTGAGCTTAGCTACCCAGTCGCGATCCTCTGCTTCAGCATAGATCGCCGCCAGACCAAGCTGCCAACGTACAAGAAATGTATTTCGCTCGCCTTCTGGCCTTTCACTGGGGAAAGTTGGGTGATCATCGCGCCAGATTTTCATCAGAACACGACGCAACCTATCGGCCGTTTCTGGGTTGAATTGCTCTTCTATGAAACGACGATTCCAGCCCGAAGAGCGACTGTCGTCACCATCGTGCCGCATGGCTAGCCACAAATTCCAAGCAGTATTCCAACCCTGCTTAGATGAAAAGGCCTCTTCAGGCTGATTGGCAATATCCCGCCAAAACAGAACCCAACTGACGTGGTTCTTGGCCTTTCGGCGTTCCTCTTTTTTCTTTCGTTTGGCCTGTTTCTTTTCCCAACGACGATGTTCTTTTTCATGCTTCGATGGTTTCAGCCAGCTCTCAAACCTTTGCATGAATAAAGGTTCATCCGCTATGAGTAGCCTAAGCCCTTCAACGTATTCCTTCCAATTATTACGCTCCGGTGACAAACGGATGGCTGCTTCAAGGAGCATCGCGCGTTCACTTGTTTCACGGGTCGTGTCACCAAGCGCCTTGCTCATCCAAGTCAGATCCCGATCGGCTCTTAGCAGGACCGCCCCATCATGAATTGTGATCTTTGCGAGCCGTCCACAAGGGTCTTTGACTTCATGGAGTGACTGAAGCAAAGCATCCTCAACCCAGAAGAGGCGAGCATTGTCATCTCCATTCAGATTATTAAGGCGCCCACGAAGTGACTTGATCGGCTCATCGTCGCTATGGTCCCGGTGATGCAATCGCAATGCAAGTACGCCAGCGCGCAGCCACTTGTCATCCTGGCTGATATCGAGGCCGCGCTCACAAGTTGCGGCGAGCGCACCACTGAGGTGTGGCCGATCGCTGGAAATGTGCGACAACTCTTTTCGCCATGTGAGCCCCTCTGATACCAACATCACAAGACAATCGCGAAGCTTCTCAAGAGCAATAAGATTGAGGGTCGATGCTGCTATTAACCGTGGAAGCTGCCAACTGAGATCGTCAAAACTACGTTTTTCTCGCTTTATCCATCGAAGAGCCCGACAAAGCTGCTCAACTGACATGTAATTTGGGAAAAGGCGTAGTGTGGCACTACCCGCTACTCGATCAGGCCAAATATCGCCAGCATTTGCAATACAAGCAGAAATATCGCTGAGCCTATTGTCATCAAGGGCGACTAACGCATCAAGAGCTGTTATACGCTCAACGACAGGTACTGTAATGTCCTGAGTGATATCAAATGCTATGTCAGCACAAGCTTTGATACAGCCCGACTCAATAAGATTGATAAGGACTTCTCTTACATCCGGATTCTCCACACCGCTGCGCCAAATCCGGTCAATTTCCCCTGCCAGTTCTTTCGATGCAAAACGATGGACCTGAATGTGAGGCACTCTAAGACCTCTCCATCCACCAAAGCCGTAACGATCAGCGTAGGCACGAAGAGCCTGATTCCGCTGTATTTGCGTTAGCGACTCTGGATCGCCTTCATCCAAGAGTACAGCAGGCTCATTGTCCCGCAAAAGCTCAAATATCCCGTCGTCTTGCAGAGCCAACCACCCCGCCACTGGTCGCTTAGACGGGCGAACGATCGTCTTGCCTTTAGTCTCCGCAAAGAGAAGCCGTTTGAGGGCCCGAA
Source organism: Serratia sp. TSA_198.1 (assembly GCF_052686505.1). Classification (NCBI taxonomy): domain Bacteria; kingdom Pseudomonadati; phylum Pseudomonadota; class Gammaproteobacteria; order Enterobacterales; family Yersiniaceae; genus Serratia; species Serratia sp. TSA_198.1. The sequence continues at coordinate 159,830 of NZ_JBQZFP010000006.1, read as the reverse complement.
ACGGCATGCCTTGCCTCCGTAGAACCATTAGCCGATTCGCAGCAAGATACTCGGCAACAGAGCGATGATGGAAACGCACTCGACCATATGAAGCGAAGCCAAATAGCGGACGCTCAAGTAGGGCTTTCCTTTCGTTCGGTTGCCAATCAGATAGGATGACCGATGGGTCGAGAGCCGCCTCATCGTCTACAACATAGGATGCTGCGCTATGGCGCATGGTTAGACAACGCGTCATTTGAGCTGCAAGTGCAAGTCGGCTAGCTCCTTCGAGCGCCTTATCTACGGACAACTCCGCTGGCTCAGGTCTATCATCGCGGGGAAGCAGCTTCACTCGAACATTCGTGGCAACCTGATCACGATGCGTTCGGATGCGCTTGTGCTCACGCCAATCCACGCACAACTCAATGAGGTCCTGAGGTCTACGTGCAAACTCTTGAGCATTGCGACGTTGTAAATCCTTAAGAAGTTGCTCAGGATCATTCACGCCCTGGTCTCGAGAAAATTGGATTATCTGTTCATCCGACAGTGGCATCAAGGCGACAGATCGCCATTCCGGAGATTGGTTATTGCTTTTGTCGTCGTGCCGCTCCAGATGCTCACGCATTGCGATCTTCGCAAATGTCTCTTCATTGGGCTCCGAAGACGGTGCCGGAGGAACAGGTAGTACGTTTCGGACCAGCTGTTCGTCGAAGGGTATCGGTCTTGTCGTGATGACGAGTCTCACTTGATGAAGCTGATTTCCGACGCACTTCTTAAGTCGTTTGAGCGCGCGTTCAAACGAACCCAATGTCAATTTCAGTTCATCAATCGAGTCTAGGAAAAACGTTGCAACCTCAGATTGTGAGGTAAGCCAAGCATCCAGCCTGGCTTCTTCGTCTGCATCTAGCAGACTACGAAGTTCTTCGGTCGCCAAAGCCGCCAATTCAACGAAGAATGCAGCTTCACCAGCAGCCCACAGACGCTTCGCCTGTGTACGACATTCATAGGTTTTTCCTGCCCCCGCCTCGGAAATTATCAGTACACGTTTTGATTGCAGTAAATCATCCCATGTAGAGCCTCGCGCCCAGCCCAATTTAACCAAAAATGACTGCTGGTCGGTAAAATTAATTTTCCCATCGGGAATGTTTTGGAAAGTTCTTTTAATCATTTTAATGACGTTCTCTAAGCTATGAATTTATCAGTCCCTTTGCTGAAGCTCCACTCACTTGCTACAAACTAAGCAACTTCAATCTGTCGCAGTGCTCAGCTAAAACTGGCTACTGCGTTAGAGTTTTGCCTGAACCTTTTCTCTGATTCGTTAGATGGTAGTACATCGCTATATGCATGCGGTTGGAGGTTCTGTAATACCAACTATATAGTCAGTTATTGCGTAATGGACTTCGCTAAAATTCATATACCCTACTAACGGGTATCCACTCGTTTTTAAGATTCTTGGAGAACTGCCCCATAGGAGTCATTGACGCTCCCGGCAGTTGCCACGACGGCTCATGCTTTGCTTTATCCGATAACGCCACAGCATCTGCTGGGTCCAGATAATTCGGGATATCAAAGGTGGAATTGACCATCTAGTATCAGGCACTTGTAATACCAATAACTATGCCATAAAAAATGGTGTTTGGCGGTGCCAAAACTTACCAATCACAAAAACAAAAAAACCCGCAATTACGCGGGTTTAGTCATTTTATTGCCTGTCAGTACCAGCTATTGCCAGTCGCAGGTTTATTCCCACTCAATCGTAGCCGGTGGCTTGCCGCTGATGTCATAAACTACGCGGGAAATGCCGTCCACTTCGTTGATGATGCGGTTGGAGACGCGGCCGAGGAAATCGTACGGCAGGTGCGCCCAATGCGCGGTCATAAAGTCGATGGTTTCCACTGCGCGCAGTGAAACAACCCAGTCGTATTTACGGCCGTCGCCCATCACGCCGACCGAACGCACCGGCAGGAATACGGTGAACGCCTGGCTGACCTTGTTGTACAGATCGGCTTTATGCAGCTCTTCGATGAAGATGGCGTCGGCACGGCGCAGCAGATCGCAGTACTCTTTCTTCACTTCGCCCAGCACGCGCACGCCCAGACCTGGCCCCGGGAACGGGTGGCGGTACAGCATGTCGTACGGCAGGCCCAGCTCCAGGCCGATTTTGCGCACTTCGTCTTTGAACAGCTCTTTCAGCGGCTCGACCAGGCCCAGCTTCATCTCTTTCGGCAGGCCGCCCACGTTGTGGTGCGACTTGATCACGTGCGCTTTGCCGGTGGCGGAAGCGGCGGATTCGATTACGTCCGGGTAGATGGTGCCTTGCGCCAGCCATTTCACTTCGTCTTGCTTGCAGGCTTCTTCGTCGAACACTTCAACGAATACGCGGCCGATGATCTTGCGCTTGGCTTCTGGCTCGTCAACGCCGGCTAGCGCGCTCAGGAAGCGTTCTTCCGCCGCGACGTGCACGATGTTCAGGCCGAAGTGGTCGCCGAACATCTCCAGCACCTGGTCGGCTTCGTTCAGGCGCAGCAGGCCGTTGTCGACAAACACGCAGGTCAGGCGTTTGCCGATGGCGCGGTGCAGCAGCATGGCGGTAACGGAAGAATCCACGCCGCCGGACAGGCCGAGGATCACGTGATCTTCGCCCACTTGCTCGCGGATACGCTCAACCGCATCTTCGATGATGGTCGCAGGCGTCCACAGGGCTTCACACTGGCAGATATCCAGCACGAAACGCTCCAGCATGCGCTGGCCCTGACGGGTGTGGGTCACTTCCGGGTGGAACTGCACGCCGTAGAAGCGTTTTTCTTCGTTGGCCATAATGGCGAACGGGCAGGTATCGGTGCTGGCGACGGTCACGAAGTCGGAAGGGATGGCGGTCACTTTGTCGCCGTGGCTCATCCACACGTCCAGCAGCGGTTTGCCGGCAGCGCTGAGGGCGTCTTCGATGCCGCGAACCAGCGCGCTGTCGGTGGTCACTTCCACCTGCGCATAGCCGAACTCACGCTCGTTGGAACCCTGCACATGGCCGCCCAGTTGCATCGCCATGGTCTGCATGCCGTAGCATACGCCCAGTACCGGCACACCGGCGGTGAACACGTATTCTGGCGCACGCGGGCTGTTATGTTCGGTGGTGCTCTCCGGGCCGCCGGAAAGGATGATGCCGCTTGGATTGAATTCGCGGATTTGCTCTTCGCTAACGTCCCAGGCCCACAGCTCACAGTAAACGCCGATTTCGCGCACGCGGCGTGCTACCAGTTGGGTGTATTGCGAACCAAAATCCAGAATAAGGATGCGATGCTTATGGATATTATTTGTCATGTGAGGCGAATTCCAGCAACAGAGAAAAAGAGCGAAAAATAAGGTTTCGGGGCGAGGAGCCAAGCCCCCCGCCCCGGCCTCTCCCGCAGGAGAGGGTCAAGCATTAACCCATGCGGTAGTTCGGTGACTCTTTAGTGATGGTCACGTCATGCACGTGGCTTTCCTGAATGCCGGCGCCGCTGATGCGCACAAATTCAGCCTTGGTGCGCAGATCGTCGATGGTGGCGCAACCGGTCAGGCCCATGCAAGAGCGCAGACCGCCCATTTGCTGGTGCACGATCGCTTTCAGCATGCCTTTGTAAGCCACGCGGCCTTCGATACCTTCCGGCACCAGTTTGTCGGCGGCGTTATCGGTTTGGAAGTAACGGTCGGAAGAGCCTTTGGACATGGCGCCCAGCGAGCCCATACCACGGTAGGATTTGAACGAACGGCCCTGGTACAGCTCGATTTCGCCCGGCGATTCTTCGGTGCCCGCCAGCATGGAGCCGACCATTACGCAAGATGCGCCGGCCGCGATGGCTTTGGCGATGTCGCCGGAGAAGCGGATGCCGCCGTCGGCGATAACCGGGATGCCGGTGCCTTCCAGCGCTTCAACCGCGTCGGCGATAGCAGTGATCTGCGGTACGCCAACGCCGGTCACGATACGGGTGGTACAGATGGAGCCAGGGCCGATACCCACTTTCACCGCGCTGACGCCGGCGTCAGCCAGCGCTTTGGCGCCGGAGGCCGTAGCGACGTTGCCGCCAACGATCTGCAGATCCGGGTATTTGGCGCGGGTTTCGCGAATGCGCTGCAATACGCCTTCGGAATGGCCGTGAGAGGAGTCGATCAGGAGTACGTCAACGCCTGCAGCGACCAGCGCGTCAACGCGCTCTTCGTTGCCGGCACCGGCGCCAACCGCAGCACCAACGCGCAGGCGGCCATGCTCATCCTTACAGGCGTTTGGCTTGCGCTCCGCCTTCTGGAAGTCTTTTACGGTGATCATGCCCAGCAGATGGAAGTTGTCGTCCACCACCAGCGCTTTCTCAACGCGTTTTTCGTGCATTCTTTGCAGCACGACTTCACGCGCTTCACCCTCTTTCACCGTGACCAGGCGCTCTTTCGGCGTCATCACGGCGGTAACAGGCTGGTTCAGATCGGTCACGAAGCGCACGTCACGGCCGGTGATGATACCGACCAGTTCGTTCTCTTCGGTCACTACCGGGTAGCCGGCAAAGCCGTTACGCGCGGTCAGTTCTTTCACTTCTTTCAGCGTGGTGGAGGGGGTTACGGCTTGCGGGTCGGTCACTACGCCGCTTTCATGTTTTTTCACGCGGCGGACTTCTTCAGCCTGACGCTCGATAGACATGTTTTTGTGAATGAAGCCCAGGCCGCCTTCCTGCGCCAGCGCAATGGCCAGGCCGGCTTCGGTTACGGTATCCATGGCTGCGGACAGCATAGGGATATTCAGGCGGATAGTTTTGGTCAATTGGGTGCCGAGCTCAGCGGTATTAGGCAGAACCGTAGAGTGAGCTGGAACCAGGAGAACGTCGTCAAACGTTAGTGCTTCTTTCGCGATACGTAGCATGGGCAATATCTCACCAGAGTGGGCTGTGAAAAAGATAAAATATTGCCGCGGCATTATACAGAGCGTAATCGGTTGCCTCCAGCACTTTCTCACAAAAACTCTTGATTACCTTTTTCAGCCCTGTAGTATCGACCAATTAAGTGGTTGTTTTGGAATTTGATCTGGGTCACATGTCGCTACCTGTCTCGCCGTCTATTTTTACCGTAAGCCGCCTGAATCAGACGGTTCGACAGCTGCTGGAAATGGAAATGGGCCAGATTTGGCTCTCCGCCGAGATCTCCAACTTCTCTCAACCGGCTTCCGGCCACTGGTATTTCACGCTGAAAGACGACCGCGCGCAGGTGCGTTGTGCGATGTTCCGCAACAGCAACCGCCGCACCACCTTCCGCCCGCAAAACGGCCAGCAAGTGTTGGTTCGCGCCAGCATCACGCTGTATGAACCGCGCGGCGACTATCAGCTGATTGCCGAAAGCATGCAACCCGCCGGCGACGGCCTGCTGCAACAGCAATTCGATCAACTGAAACAGCGTCTGAGCGCCGAAGGCCTGTTCGACCAACAGTTCAAACAACCGCTGCCCAGCCCGGCCAAACGCGTCGGGGTGATCACCTCCGCCAGCGGCGCGGCGCTGCACGATGTGCTGCAGGTGCTGCAACGGCGCGATCCTTCGCTGCCCATCGTTATCTACCCGACCTCGGTACAGGGCGCGGAAGCGCCATTGCAGATCGTGCGCGCCATCGAAACGGCCAACCGCCGCGACGAATGCGACGTGCTGATCGTCGGCCGTGGCGGCGGCTCGCTGGAAGACCTGTGGAGTTTTAACGACGAACGCGTAGCGCGGGCGATATTCGCCAGCCGCATTCCGATCGTCAGCGCCGTCGGCCATGAAACCGACGTCACTATTGCCGATTTTGTCGCCGACCTGCGTGCGCCAACCCCTTCCGCCGCCGCCGAACTGGTCAGCCGCAATCAGCTGGAGCTGCTGCGTCAGTTGCAATCCCAGCAGCAGCGGATGGAAATGGCGATGGATTACTATCTGGCCCAGCGTCAGCAGCAGTTCACCCGCATCAACCACCGTTTGCAACAGCAGCATCCGCACCTGCGCCTGGCGCGCCAGCAAACGCTGTTGTTCAAGCTGCAACGCCGGTTGGAAGACGGCATGCAAAACCAGCTGCGCCTGTCTTCACGCCGCAGCGATCGGGTGCAACAGCGTTTAGCGCAGGTACAGCCGCAGGCGCGCATTCATCGCTATCAGCAACGCGTGCAGCAACAGGAATACCGTTTGCAGCAGGCGCTGGAGCGCCAACTCAATGCTTACCGCCAGCGTTTCGGCGTGGCCTGTAGCCAGCTCGAAGCGGTCAGCCCGTTGGCGACGCTGGCGCGCGGCTACAGCGTGACGCAAACCCCGCGCGGCGAAGTGCTGAAAACCACCAAACAGGCCCAGGTCGGCGAACTGCTGAAAACCCGCCTGCAGGATGGCTGGGTGGAAAGCGAAGTGAAAACCATCACTGTGGCCAAGAAGCCGCGCAAAAAACGCGCGGCTAACGCGGCTGAATAGCTGTTTCCGTTACTTCAGCGTAAAACTCTCGCCCGGCTCATCGTTGATCCACAGTTCCCGCGTTTCTCCGGCAGGCAGGCTGACCGTCAGCGTTCGCCATGCCGGTTTGAACTGCCCTTCGGTGGTGACGTTCAGCATGACGCGCCGATTATCGCTGTACATCTCCCAGCGCAGCCACAGCGCGTTGCCCTGCTGCCAGCCATAACTTTCCCCGTCGTCTTCGAACAACAGCCCAGAAGCGCTGCCACAGCCTTTAAACGGGTACAGTTGCAACTCGCGCCGATCGTCGGCGGCAACGTCAACGTGCGCCAAGCGAGATGACAACGGCAACGCCGCCCCGGCGCGCACCAACAGCGGCAAACGCTCCAGCGGCGCATCCAGCACCACCGTCTGACCACCGCTGAACCACTGGCCGCTGTGGAAGCAGTACCAACCTTCGCCGTTATCCGGCAGATAGACCGAACGCGCACGCTGGCCCTGCTCCACCACGCTGGCCACCAGCAAATCGCGGCCAATCATAAAATCGTCGGTTTCTTTCAGGGTGCGTTCGTCATGCTCGTGATCGAGGAAGGTCGGCCGCAGCATCGGCTCGTCGTCGGCGCTGGCCTGCCACAGCAGAGTGTAGAAATAGGGCATCAGACGATAGCGCAGGTTGATCGCCTCGCGGACGGCCGGCGTGGCGGCCGGATACATCCACGGCTCGTTAACCGCCGCGTCGTCATTCCAGGAGTGAATGGTGAAACGCGGGTGCATCACGCCGTTTTGCACCCAACGCACCAGCAGTTCGGCGTCCGGTTTGTCGCCGGAAAAACCGCCGACGTCGTGCCCCAGGTTATACAACCCGGACAGGCTCATGCCCAACCCCATGCGGATGTTGTAGCGCAGGGTTTGCCAGTTGGTGCGGTTGTCGCCGCTCCAGGTCTGCACATAGCGCTGCATGCCGGCACAGCCGGAACGGGAGATCAGATATGGCCGCAGCTCGGGCGCGAAGCGCTGCTGGGCTTCCATCGAAGCGCGCATCATCAGCAACGGCATGACCGGGCGGATATGCTTGATGGCGATCGGCCGGCCAAAACCCTGGCAACGCGCTTCCGCGTCCCACACTTCGTATTCGTTGTTGTCGTTCCAGGTTGAATCTATGCCCATCTCCAGCAGTTGCTGAGTGACGCCCTGCTGCCACCAACGCACCGTCGCCGGATTGGTGAAATCGAGGTGCGAGCCTTCGTCGTCCCAAAAGCTGGAGCGCTCCGGCTGGTCGCTTTCCGAATCGCGGATAAACAGCCCCTGCTCCGCCGCCTGCCGGTACTGCGGATGATCCTGCAACAGGCAGGGTTTGATGTTGGCCGCCAGTTTCAGCCCGGCGGCGTGGAACGCCTGGCTCAGTAGCTTCGGCTGCGGCACCTTGTCGTAATTCCAGTTGAACACGTAGCGCTTGTTGCCGATCGAGGTGTAACCCGAAGACAGCTGGAACGAATCGCAGGGAATATCGTGCTGCTTGCACAAGGCGATGAACTGTTGCAACTGCTGCTGAGCGTCCGGCGCGTCGGTGTAATGCATGGTCGAACCGCTGTACCCGAGGCTCCATTTCGGCCCGAAGTGGGTCTTGCCGGTAAGGCGCACAAAGGCTTTGGTCACGTCCAGCACCTGCGGCCCCAGGAACAGGTAATAATCGAGATCCCCCGCCTCGGCCTGATAGCGGCGGTAGGCCAGATGGTAGTTGTCGATCTCGTTGCCCAAATCCAGCCAACAGCTGCTCAGGTTGTCGTAAAACAGCCCGAAACTGGCCTCTGCACCGCGGGTGATGGTAAAGGGCACATGTTTGTACAGCGGATCGGTGCTGGCGGCGTTGTAGCCCATCGCATCCAGATTGCGCATTTCGAAACGGCGGCCGCTGCGCTCCAGATCGCCGGCCTTCTCGCCCAGGCCATAATAGCGTTCGCCGGCAAAGCGGCGCTGGTAGTGCGCCACGCCGTCACCCTGCGGATTGAGCAAATAGGCGCTGGTTGGCCGGTCGGCCGCCAGCGGCCGCCATTCACCGGCGGCATTGCGGTGCTCCCACTCCAGCCACAGCGGCTGATGCAGGGTAACGCGCAGCGCGGCGCTGGTCACCACCAGCCGATCCTCATGCTGTTGCAGTTGATAACCCGGCAGGCTAAAACCGGCGACGCTCAGGCGATCGCGCCCTTCCCAGGGCACGTCGGCCTGCGGCGCAATGCTCCAGGTGCGGTCCAGCGCCAGCTCGCCGTTGCGTTTGATCAGCACGCGGAACAGGTTGTCTTCCAGCACGTACAGGCAGAACAGGTGGCGCTCGTCGACCAACAGCTCAATGCGATCGGCATACTCGCCTGCCAGTGTCCATTTTTTTAACGTTTTCATAGGTATCCAACTTAACTATTCAGTGTTTTTTTACCGCCGCGTTCGGCGATCAAGGCAATCAGGAACACGGCGCCGATCAGATCGAAGAAGCCCATGGCGATAAACAGCGGGTTGAAGCCGACGGTGTCGGAAACCGCACCGATCAGCAGCGTAAACAGGAAGCTGGCGATCCAGGCACTGGAGCCACGCATGCCGTTGACCGTCGCCATCTGGTTTTTATCGAACGACTCCACCACCAGCGCGCTGAGCATGCAGGAGATCACCTGATGGCCGAAACCGCCGATCGAGATCAAGGCGATCGCCACATAGGGATCTTTGGTGATCGCCACGAACGCCAGCGATACCATCATGAAGGCGCCAGTGACCGAGCTGGCGACCACCGAGTTGACGCGGCTGCAACCGAACCATTTGCGGTACAGGGTGGTGAGATAACCGCTGGCGACGCTGCCGATATCTGCCGCCAAAAACGGCAGCCAGGCAAACATGGCGATGTGCTTTAAATCCATGCCGCGTTCGGTGGCCAGATACAGCGGCACCCAGAAGCTGAACACCGCCCAGGCCGGTTCGGCGAGAAAGGCCGGGATGGCGATGCCGTAGAACTTTTTGTTTTTACACAAGATGGCCAATGATTTTAAAAACGGCAGCCTCGGCAATACCGGCTCGTTATCTTCGCGGATCAGATCCAGCTCTTTTTGGCTCAGATTAGGGTGCTTTAACGGCTCGTGGTAGAACAGCCACCACAGCACCACCCAGACCAACGCCAACGCGCCGGAGAACAAGAAGGCACCCTGCCAGCCAAAAGAGACGTGGGCAATGACGATGATTGGCGGGGCCAGCATGGCGCCGATAGAAAAACCTACGCCCGCCCAGCCGGCGGCAACCGGCCGTTCCTTTTTCGGGAACCAGTCGGAAATCGCCTTGGCGTTGCCCGGCGTGGCCGCCGCTTCCGCCCCGCCCATGAAGAAGCGCAGGATCGCCAACTGAACCCAGCTCCCCGCCCCGGCGTGCAGCATGCACACCACCGCCCAGATGCTGGCGCAGATCAAAAAGCCCATCTTCAGGCCGATAACATCGATCAGCCAGCCGCAGATCGGCTGAAATACCGTATAGGCCAGTTGGAAGGACGCCACCACCCAGGAATATTGCTCGGTGGTCATGTTCAGGCTGGTTTTCAGCTCCGGCGCCAGGATACCCAGCGAGTTACGGGTAATGTAGTTGACCGTAACGCCGAGCAGAAACAGCGCCAGCATCCACCAACGCAGCGATTTAAACTTGCGGCGACCGCTGTGCGCGACCGTCTGATTAATTTCAACACTCATCTGTCTTCTCTCCACGGCGGCTGCCCGGTGAAACAGCTCGCTTTTTGGTAGGGCACGTTTTGGTATCGAAGATATGGGTTGCGAAAATTTGCGATAGCGATCACGAAAAATCACATACACCGCTCACAACCACATGATTTATTTTCATTTTATTTATAATTCAGTCGGTAAATTGGACTGATAAGTCTATAAAATTGGTGTACCAATGCAGACTAGCCAGCCGGAAGCGTGAGCGAAACGTGGTTTTTTGCAAAAATTTTCATAGGTAGCCTAAAAGCTCGCCATAATGGCGACCCAAGCCAGACAGTACGCTGAAAAAATGCGGTGAAAATATTTTCACCGGCAAATTTGAAGGAGATCACAGAATGAACGGAAAGCTGAAAATACAGGAAATCGCCCGCCAAACAGGGCTGTCGATCAGCACCGTTTCACGCGTACTCGCGGGCAAGGCCAACACCAGCGCCGAGGCGCGCCACAAAGTATTGGCCTGCGCCCAACAGAACGGCATCTTGCAAGGCCTGTCCAACGGCCGGCTGATGCTGAACAACGTCATGGTGTTTGCCCCGCAGCGCGCCTTCGACGTGCGCACCGACATCTTTTATCACAAGGTGATCCAGGGGATCACCGCCGCGCTGGCGGAGCATGAGGTGCGCATCCGCTATTGCGGGCTCGAAGAGCAACACAGCGACGGCGCGCTGTTCCTGGAAAAAATGAGCGATCCGCAGACCGAGGCGGCGCTGATTATCGGCATCGACGACGAACACATTCACCAGTTGGCCGCCGATCTGCACAAGCCCTGCGTGCTGATCAACTGCACCGATCGTCAGATGAGGCTGGACAGCGTCTCCCCCGATCATCAGTTGATCGGCGAATTCTCCGCCAATTATCTGATCCAACAGGGCCACAGCCATATTCTGAACCTGCAATGCCTGCGCCGACACACCATGGAGCTGCGGCTGGCGGGCATCAGGCAGGCCTATGCGCAGCACAACATCGCCTTTGACGAAGGCCGCCATCTGGTTACCACCTCCGGCTTTGGCAGCGAAGAAGCCGAGCAGGCGTTGACCACCTTTATCAATCAGGTCGGCCAGCGTTCGCAACTGCCGACGGCTATTCTCGCCGGGGGCGACTATATGGCGGTCGGCGCGGTCAAGGCATTGAACAAACTGGGGCTGAACGTACCGACGGATATCTCGGTCATGAGCACCGACGGTTTCAATCTGGCGGAAATTCATGATGTGCCGCTCACCTCGGTGCATGTGCCGCGAGACGAACTGGGGCATGAGGCGATCCAACTGTTGCAGCGCCGGATGCTGCGCGCCGATGCGCCGCCGTGCAATCTGCTGCTGCACGGAAAACTGGCGGTACGCGCCTCGGTCAAGCGTATCAGCCCGCACAAGACCAGCCCGGCGGTCAGCACCCACGATCATCGTCTTTACGATGTCTGAACTACACTTAGTGGTGGAATATTGACTTATTGAGGGTAATTTTGCTTAAGGAGAGCCATTATGCCGACCCTGACCGCACGTTCAGTCATCCCCCCTTATATGCTGCGCAGGATTATTGAACACGGCAGCGTACCGCAGCGCGACTGCGCATTGCACACCCTGAACCACGTCCAAAGCCTGCTCGGCAACAAGCCGCTGCGTGCGCCCGGCGCGCAAACCGCCAGCGGCGGCGACGTCATCCGCGATATCTACGACGCTCAAAACGGCACTCAGCTTCCCGGCAAGCAAGTGCGCAACGAGGGCCAGGCCAGCAACCATGACGTGGCGGTGGACGAAGCCTATGACTATCTCGGCGTAACCTACGATTTCTTCTGGCAGGCGTTTGAGCGCAACTCGCTGGACAACAAAGGGCTGCCGCTGACCGGCAGCGTTCACTACGGCCATGAGTATCAGAATGCCTTCTGGAATGGCCAGCAGATGGTATTCGGCGACGGTGACGGCGAGATCTTCAACCGTTTTACCATCGCTATCGATGTCGTCGGCCATGAACTGGCGCATGGCGTAACCGAAAGCGAAGCCGGGCTGATTTACTTCCAACAGGCCGGTGCGCTGAATGAGTCTATGTCTGACGTCTTCGGTTCCTTGGTCAAGCAGTTCCACCTGCGGCAAACCGCCGATAAGGCCGACTGGTTGATTGGCGCGGGCCTGCTGGCCAAGGGCATTAACGGCAAGGGCCTGCGCTCGATGTCTGCGCCCGGCACCGCCTACGACGATCCGCTGCTGGGTAAAGATCCGCAACCGGCCGACATGAAGAATTACATTCAGACCAAAGAGGACAACGGCGGCGTGCACCTCAACTCCGGCATCCCCAACCGTGCCTTCTATCTGGCGGCCACCGCACTCGGCGGCTTCGCCTGGGAGAAAGCCGGTTACGTCTGGTATGACACGCTATGCGACAAAGCGCTGCCGCAGGATGCCGACTTCGCCACCTTCGCCCGTACTACGGTAAAACATGCACAGCAACGTTTTGATCGCACCGTGGCGGACAAAGTGCAGCAAGCCTGGCATCAGGTGGGGGTGGAATAATGAAACCCTTGCCGTCGCTCAATCAGGACACGGTCATTGAGCTGGCGCGTGAAGGCGGCTTCGCCTTTATTCCCAAACTGGCGGGCCAGCGGCGCATTGCGCTGGCCGATATTACGCCGGAGCAACGCCAACGCCTGAGCCAGTTATTGAATCAAACGCTGCCCTACGCGCAGGAAGAGGGAAAACCGGGTTCCCCCGGCTGTGGCGACCAGCGCTACTTCCGCGTGCAAATCAGCTATTACAGCCAGAATCTGTGCAGTGAAATCGTCTTGCTGATCCCGGAAACCAGCGCGCCGCAGGCGCTGGTGGACTTGTGGAAAACCGGTCAGGTGGATGAGTGAACGCTTACAACGGCTGATAATCAAATAGCACGCGCTTTTTGGATATCAGCCCGTGGCCGTTCTGACACAGGTAATCCACCGCGCCGCAGGCCTTCAGCTCCTGCAGCGGCTGCCCGCAGTCCGGGCAATGGGCCAATTGCCGATAATCGCGTTCGCAGGCGGCGCAATGGTAGTGACCATTCACCCACTCCATCGTTTGATCGCATTGCGGACAGTGCGCTTCCATACTGACTCCTGAACCTGAATTAGATGACGCCCCACGAGCGCAAGAAGTATATCCCCAGCGCGGTGGTAAAAAACGAACCGACGGTGGTGATGGCAATAATATTCGCCGCCAGCGTGGCGTTGCCGCCCATGGCGCGCGTCATGACATAGCTGCCCGAGGCGGTCGGCGTGGCGGAAAACAGGAAGATAATCCCCAGCGCCGCGCCGTGAAAGCCCCACAGCCAGCCGCCCAGCGTCATCAGTACAGGTACCAGAAACAGCTTGGCCGAAGAAGACAGCGCAGCAACGTTGGACGAACGGAACATGGCGCGCAGATCCAGGCTTGCGCCGGTGCACAACAACGCCAGCGGCAGCGACAACCCGGAGATATAGCTGCCGGTCTGCCGGATCACCTGCGGGATTGCCAGGCCGGTTTGCGCGAACAGCAGCCCGCACACCAGGCCGATAATCAGCGGATTGGTGACAATACTGCGCAGCAGCGACAAACGGCTGATCTTCTTGCCATGCCCACCCTGCAAGCTGCGCGTCAGGGTAATCACCGACAGCACGTTAAACAGGATCACCGTGACCGTCAGGTACAGCGAACCCAGCGCCACCCCTTCGTCGCCATACGCAGTCATGGCGTACGCCAGCCCGACAATGGCGGTATTGGCGCGGAACCCGCCCTGCACGAACACGCCCCGCTCACGCGGCTCCTTAACCAGCCAGACCGCCGCCACCTCCAGCAGCAGGAAAGTGGCAATGGTGCCGATCGCCCCGTAGAGAACCAACGGCAGGTTGCCCAACAGTTGCGGATGACTGGTGGCGATGCTGAAGAACAGCAGGCAAGGCAGCGCCAGATTGAACACCAACCGGGTGGCGCCATCAATAAAACGATCGTCCATCAGCCGCCAGTGGCGCAACAATACGCCCAACAACATCATTAACAAATTAGGTACGGTGACGCTGAACGCAAAACTCCAGGTTTCCCAAGACATGGTGTTCCTTCAACTGACGGCGACAATATGCAGATAATAGAACGACTTCGGGGCAATAAAAAAGAGCGCGGTATGACTACCGCGCTCTTTTTGAAGATTACTTGCTTTTCTTCAGGTGGCTCATCAGGCGTTTACGTTTACGCATCTGGTTCGGCGTCAGCAAGTTGCGCTTGCCGGCGAACGGGTTGTCACCCTCTTTGAACTGGATGCGGATTGGCGTACCCATGACCTTCAGTGAACGACGGAAGTAGTTCATCAGATAGCGTTTGTAAGAGTCGGCCAGATCGCTCACCTGGTTGCCGTGGATCACCACGATCGGTGGGTTGTAACCCCCGGCGTGAGCGTATTTCAGCTTCACGCGGCGGCCGCGCACCAACGGCGGCTGGTGATCTTCGGCAGCCATCTGCATGATTTTGGTCAGCATGGAGGTGTTCACACGACGGGTCGCACACTCGTAGGCTTCCAGCACCGATACGAACAGATTGCCAACGCCGCTGCCATGCAGGGCTGAAATAAAGTGAATGCGGGCGAAATCGACAAAACCCAGGCGCAGATCGAGCATCTCTTTCACGTGCTCGCGATCTTCTTCGCTCATGCCGTCCCACTTGTTGACCACAATCACCAGTGAGCGCCCACTATTGAGGATAAAGCCGAGCAGCGAGAGATCCTGATCGGAAATACCTTCGCGCGCGTCAACCACCAGCAGCACTACGTTGGCGTCTTCAATCGCCTGCAGGGTTTTGATTACCGAGAATTTTTCTACGGTTTCCGTCACCTTGCCGCGTTTGCGCACCCCGGCGGTATCGATCAGCACGTATTCGCGCTCGTCGCGTACCATCGGGATATAGATACTGTCGCGGGTCGTGCCCGGCATGTCGTACACCACCACACGCTCCTCGCCGAGGATGCGGTTAGTCAGTGTGGACTTACCTACGTTAGGGCGGCCAACGATCGCCAGCTTGATCGGCAAATCTTGCGGGTTGAAGTCGTCTTCCGGCTCTTCGTCTTCCGGGATTTCGTCTTCCTGCTCAGCCCAGTAAGCGGCGTTCGCCTCTTCTTCGGTCAGCTCGACTTCTTCGGGTTTTTCACCGACAAACGGCACCAGCACGTGCTCGATCAGTTGCGCTACGCCACGGCCGTGCGAAGCGGCAATCGCATGCACGTCGCCCAGGCCCAGCGAGTAGAAATCGGCGGTGGCCATGTCCGGATCCATGCCGTCGGTTTTGTTGGCGACCAGGAAGGTGGCTTTCTGACGGTTGCGCAGATGCTGGGCGATGCCCTGATCGGCCGGCATCAGGCCGGCACGCGCGTCGACCATGAACAGCACGATGTCCGCTTCTTCAATCGCCAACAGCGACTGGCCGGCCATGCGCGTTTCAACGCCGTCTTCGGTACCGTCAATGCCCCCGGTATCGACGATAATAAATTCATTACCCTCAACTTCGGCACGACCATACTTGCGGTCTCGCGTTAGCCCGGGGAAATCCGCCACCAGCGCATCGCGCGTATGTGTTAAACGGTTAAACAAGGTGGATTTACCCACATTCGGGCGCCCAACCAGCGCGACGACAGGTATCATTGTGAAGCCTCATTACTTAATAATCAATGCGTTACTGCACCATGGATAGACACCAGAAGTGCAGCTTATAAAAATACGAAACGGCCCCTGAACACTCAGGAGCCGTTTGCAAACCGTGCGATGACCGGCAGCGTTAGCGGGTGAAAGCGTAAACTTTTCCGCCTCGGGCCTGAATAACCAGCTTATCGCCAGCCACCATCGGCGCAGACAGGAAGCCGGAGCTATCCACTTCCTGCTGGGCAACAAAACGGCCGTCCGTGGTGTTGATCCAGTGCAGGTAACCTTCGGAATCCCCGGTCACCAGATAACCATTATACATCACCGGCGGGGTCAGGTTGCGGTGCAGCAGATCGCTCTGCGTCCACACTGTTACGCCACCTTCGGTGCTCAGCGCTACCACGCGATCGTTCTGATCGATCAGGTAGATGCGGCCCGCGTCCACGATGAAGTCGTTCACGGAACCCAGTTCACGCTTCCACATGATCTGGCCGGAACGCAGATCCAGCGCCGTCAGGTTGCCATTGTAACCTAATGCGTAGACAACGCCTTCAACAATCACCGGCGTCGTGTCCACATCGTTCAGGCGATCGATCTCGGTCGCGCCGCTCGGCTGGGAAATACGCTGTTGCCAGATCAACTGGCCCTGCTGCATCAGCACTGCGCTGACGCGGCCGTTATCACCGCCGACAATCGCCGCGCCGAAGGCAACGGCCGGAGCAGACTCACCGCGCAGTGACAGCGATGGCATGTCCAGGTTAACCGTCCACTTCACCGCGCCATCAGATTCGTTCAGCGCCTGCAGCAAACCGTTGGAGGTATGGATCAGCACCATGCCGTCGCTGATGACCGGGCGAGAAATCGCTTCGCCGGCCACCTTGGTCTGCCACGCCACTTTACCGTCTGCGGTATTCAGCGCGTAAACCACCGCCTTTTCACTGCCGACGTAAACTTTATCGCCCGCGACCGCCAGGCCACCTGACAGCAATGCCGGCAGGTTGCTGGAGAAGAAGCCGGTTTTCTCGGAAAGATCGACCTTCCACTTTTCGTCACCGCTGTCGGCGTCCAACGCTTTCACGATACCGTGACGGTCGGCAGCATACAGTGTGCTGTCCTGGAAAGCGGGACGCAGGTGAGAATAAAACTCACCGATACCGTCACCTACCGAGGTGCTCCACGCCTTGTTCGGCGTGAACTGATTTTCAACTTTTGGCAGCGGCGACATGGTAACCACGTCTTCTTCACTGTTAAACAGCGAGCAACCACTCAGCAAGGCGACGGAAACCAGTCCGACCAAGAGTGTTTTACGCAATTGCATGGGAATTCCCCTTAGCTGGACAAGTTATTCAATTTCATGCGCAGCAAAACCTGCAGCGCCTGAGAAGCGTTGGACTCAATGCCTTTGCTGTAAGCCTCACGCGCACCTTTGGTGTCGCCTTTGGCCAGCAACGCGTCACCGCGTGCATCTTGCGCCATCGCCGCCCAACCTTCGCCTTTCACGCCATCCAGCGTTTTCAGCGCTTCATCCAGCTTTTTCTCCTGCAACTGGACACGCGCCAGACGCAGGCTAACCATCGCCAACAGGTTATCGTCTTTGGTCTGGCCCTGAGCCAGCGCCAGCTGTTGCTCTGCATTGGCGAAATCATTCTGCTCAACAAAGTGTTTCGCCAACTCCAGCGAGGCCAGTACGCCATAGCTATTGCTGTTGGCCTTGGCGAACGCCTCCGCAGCGGACACGTCGTCCGGCTTACCGGCCGCCAGACGATCGCTGGCTTCCTGATAGGATTGGGACGCAGCCATCATGTTGGAGTTTTGGTGGTTCTGCCAGAAACGCCAGCCGACCAGGGCACCAATTCCGAGCACCACCCCCACCGCCAGCGCTTTGCCGTTTTCGGCAAAGAACCGACGCACGGCGTCGACTTGTTCGTTTTCAGTGGTATAGACTTCCACGGTGTCCTTCTCCTTAACCTAACATCGTTGCCAGACGCACTGCGACTTCGCTTTGCGCCAGCGTTTCTTGTTCACCACTGCGCAGGTCCTTAACCACCACCTGCTGTGCCGCGACTTCGTTCTCACCGAGGATCAAAGCGACGCGCGCGCCCCATTTGTCCGCACGGGTGATCTGTTTCTTAAAGTTGCCGCCGCCGTAGTTGGTCATTAATTTCAGCTGTGGTGCTGCATCGCGCACGTTTTCTGCCAACTGCATCGCCGCGCTTTGGGCGCCTGCACCGGAGGAGATAACGTACACGTCAATGGTCGCCGGGGCTTTGAAATCCGGATTAACTTCCTGAACCAGCAATACCAGACGCTCCAGGCCCATCGCGAAACCGACCGCCGGCGTCGCACGCCCGCCCAGTTGCTCGACCAAGCCATCGTAACGGCCGCCTGCACACACCGTACCCTGAGCGCCCAGACTGGTGGTCACCCATTCGAATACCGTACGGTTGTAGTAGTCCAGACCGCGCACCAGGCGTTCATTGATGGTATATGGGATACCTGCCTGAGACAAAAGTTCACACAGGCCGTCGAAGTGGGCTTTGGATTCTTCATCCAGATACTCGGACAGACGCGGTGCGTCGTTCAGCAAGGCCTGAACTTCCGGATTTTTGGAGTCCAGTACGCGCAGCGGGTTGCTGTACATGCGGCGTTTGCAATCTTCGTCCAGCGTGTCTTTATGCTGTTCCAGGAACGCCACCAGGGCATCGCGGTAGTTGGCGCGCGCTTCCAGAGAACCGATTGAATTCAGCTCCAGATTCACGTGCTCGGAAATACCCAGCGCTTTCCACCAGCGGGCGGTCAGCAGGATCAGTTCGGCGTCAATGTCCGGGCCTTGCAGGCCGAACACTTCCACACCCAGCTGATTGAACTGACGATAGCGGCCTTTTTGCGGACGCTCATAGCGGAACATCGGGCCGATGTACCACAGACGCTGTTCCTGATTGTACAGCAGACCATGTTCGATGCCGGCGCGAACGCAGCCAGCCGTCCCTTCCGGACGCAGCGTCAGGCTTTCGCCGTTGCGATCCTCGAAGGTATACATCTCTTTTTCCACGACGTCGGTCACTTCGCCGATCGCGCGTTTGAATAACGGGGTCTGCTCTACAATCGGCAACCGGATTTCGCTGTAACCGTAGCTGCCCAGCACCTGCTTCAGTGTGCCTTCAATACGCTGCCATAATGCCGTATCTTCCGGCAGGTAGTCGTTCATGCCGCGAATGGCTTGAATGTTCTTTGCCACGTGATTTCTCTGTCCGTTGTCTATAAAAATGAACCCGATTATAGGGACTTTGCCGCCCCGTATTCAACGCGGGTGCCGCTTTCTGCCTCCCGGGTTCATAAACAAGCGGGCTAATCAGCCCGCCATGTAGCGATAACGCTTATTTTTCCAGCAGATTGACCGAGATGCGATTGCTTTCATCCATCATCGACGCCTTGGCGCGAATCTTCGCCTCCAGTTGGTCAATCATCTGCTCGTTGTCAAAACGCTCTTTCTGGCGCACGCCGTCTTCGTAAAAACCGCTCTTGTTATGGCCACCGGTCACGCCCAGCGTGGAAACCAGCGCTTCGCCCGGCCCGTTGACCACACAACCGATAATCGAGATGTCCATCGGCGTGATGATGTCTTCCAGGCGTTGTTCAAGCGCGTTCACCGTACCTATCACGTCAAACTCCTGACGCGAACAGGTCGGGCAGGCGATGAAGTTAATGCCGCGCGCGCGAATGCGCAGCGATTTCAGAATATCGAAACCGACTTTCACTTCTTCCACCGGATCGGCCGCCAGCGAAATACGCAGGGTATCGCCGATGCCTTCCGACAGCAGCAGCCCCAGGCCAATCGCCGATTTCACCGAACCGCTGCGCATGCCGCCAGCTTCGGTGATGCCCAAATGCAACGGTTGATCGATACGCGCGGCCAACAGGCGATAAGATTGCACCGCCAGGAATACGTCGGAGGCTTTGACGCTGACCTTGAACTGATCGAAGTTGAGGCGATCGAGGATATCAACATGGCGCATCGCCGATTCGAGCAGCGCTTCCGGCGTAGGTTCGCCGTATTTTTCCTGAATGTCTTTTTCCAGCGAGCCGCCGTTCACCCCAATACGAATCGGGATGTTTTTATCGCGCGCGCAGTCCACGACTGAGCGGATACGCGACTCGTTGCCGATATTGCCCGGGTTGATACGCAGGCAATCCACGCCGTACTCGGCAACCTGCAACGCAATGCGGTAATCGAAGTGGATATCGGCGACCAGCGGCACGTTAACCTGCTGCTTGATCAGCTTGAACGCCTCGGCGGCGTCCATGGTGGGAACTGAAACGCGGACAATATCTACGCCCACGCGCTCCAGCGCTTTGATCTGATTAACCGTTGCTTCAACATCGGTGGTACGGGTGTTGGTCATCGACTGCACGGCAATCGGCGCGCCATCACCAATAGGCACCTTGCCGACGTAAATTCGCGTTGATTTTCGACGGTTGATGGGCGCTTGGTTATGCATTACTTACTCTCCATTGTTGCTCTGGCTTCAGACAATGGCCGCGCAATTACTGCGCGGCAACGGTCAGACGAGCAACACGGTTTGATTTAACAAACCGGCTTAAATCCACCGGCTTACCTTGATATTGAATCTGTACTGCGGCCGGTGCGCCAATAGTCAGTTTATACGGCGCGGTGCCTGCCAGGTTCAGCTTGCCGCCGCTCTTTTGGGTGCCGCTGAACAACGTCTTGCCGCTGGCGTCGCTTACCTGCAACCAACAGTCGGAGGAGAAGTTCATCACCAGCGCGTTAGGATCTTCGGCCGGTGCAGCCAGGCCTGCTTCGCCGGTCGGCAGCGGAGCTTGCGCCGTCGGAGCCGCAGGCGTCGTCTCTGGGAGCGGAGCCTGGCTTGGCGAAACCACCGCAGGTTGCTGCGCGGTTTCACTGCCGGTTGCGGCCGGAGCCGGTGCTGCCTGTTGCGCAGGCGCAACGCCGGTATCTACCGGCGTTGAACCATTGTCAGCCAAAGGTGCGCTGTTGTCGGCATTGCTGTCGGTCAACGGCACGGATTGGCCTTCATTGTTTTGCGAAAGCTGGGCGGAAGATTGATCCGCCATGGTGGCGATCTCATCCTGCTGCGCCTTGTGGTTTTGCCACCACCAGGCGCCGGTCAGACCGACTACCACGAAAACAATCAGCCAGGTGAAGCTCATCAGCCAGCCGTCGCGTTTTTTGCGACGCTTGCCTAACGAGAAGCTCTGCATGGGAGCGACTTTTGCCACCTTCAGCGGAGCCTGCTTGGCCAACATCGGCAGCAGCTCATCTTCCGGCAAACGCACCAGCTTGGCGTAAGAACGGATATAACCACGCACGAAGGTCGAAGCAAGGTCTGCGGAGAGACTGTCTTCTTCTATGTCGCGCACGGTAGACATTTTGAGGCACAGGCGTTCTGCAACGGCCTGTTGACTCAACCCGAGTTCTTCACGGGCTTGACGCAGACGTTGGCCTGTCGTCATGGATACGGTTTTATCTTGGGAGGCTTCAGTATTCATTAGCTAAGAACTGCTGGTACTGTTTGGATTGTGGAAAACTTCGCGCTAGCTGCTTGCCATAGCGTTGAACGCTATCCTGGCGACCTGCTAACGCGGCGAAACGAATCTGTAACCATAAGCTGTCGGCACTGGCCGGCAGAACATGTTGATAACTATCCAATAAAAGTTGCGACTGAGCGCGCTTCCCTTCTCCAAATTGCTTTTCTGCCTCCACCAAAAGTGGAGTGCCTTTGTCCGGATCGACCTTCAGGGCGCGCGTTAACAAGGTGCGCGCTTCATCGTTCTGTCCGGCCTTGAGAAAACAGTAACCTGCGTTTTCCAGGCTGTCGGCAACCTGACCATAATCCGGTGCCAGTGCCGCGGCGCTAAACTGCTGTTGTGCCGGTACATACTGCCCTAAACTGCAGAGAAACGCACCGTAATTATTCAGCACGGTGCCATTGTTTGGCGCAAGTTTGAGCGCCTGCTGATAACGTTGTTCAGCCGCGCCATTCTCGCCAATCCGCTGCTCGTAAAGCGCCATGCCCAATTGGGTACGGTAATCCTGTGGGGCAGCGTCCGCCGCTTTTTCCAGATTCTGCCGAGCGGCGTTCAAATCGCCCTGCTTAAGATATTCCAGCCCCAGTTGCAAACGCGTCTGGCCCGCTTCAGGTTGCGCGTCTTTTTCCGGTGACGAACCGGAACAGCCGGCCAGTAAACCGGCCGCCAGCACCATGCCCCACAGATTCAGCTTCATGCCCGCATTCATTTCCTTATCTGATGTCATCTTGGTGTCTATTCACATAACAGACTGTTAGATAACAAAAAAATCATGCTATAGGATTCAGACCGCACGCACGTTGATAGGTTCCCCGGCCATTTTCTTTTTCAGGGTACGCTTGGTACGGTCGATCACTTCACCTGCCAGTTGCCCGCAGGCGGCATCGATATCATCACCACGGGTTTTACGAACAATAGTCGTAAAGCCGTATTCCATCAACACTTTGGAAAAACGATCCACGCGGCTGTTGGAGCTGCGGCCATACGGCGCCCCCGGGAACGGGTTCCATGGGATCAGGTTGATCTTGCATGGCGTGTCTTTCAGAACCTCCGCCAACTGGTGCGCATCGTCGGTGCTGTCGTTGATATGATCCAGCATCACGTACTCGACCGTAACCCGGCCCTGATTGGCGTTGGATTTTTCCAGGTAGCGGCGTACCGCAGCCAGGAAGGTCTCGATATTGTATTTGCGGTTGATCGGCACGATTTCATCGCGGATCTTGTCGTTCGGCGCGTGCAGCGAGATCGCCAGCGCAACGTCAATCATATCGCCCAATTTGTCCAGCGCCGGCACGACGCCGGAAGTAGACAGGGTAACGCGGCGTTTGGACAAGCCGAAACCGAAGTCGTCCAGCATGATTTCCATCGCCGGCACGACGTTGTTCAGGTTGAGCAGCGGCTCCCCCATGCCCATCATCACCACGTTGGTGATCGGGCGTTCGCCGGTGACTTTCAGTGCGCCGATGATTTTCGCCGCGCGCCACACCTGGCCGATGATTTCCGACACGCGCAGGTTACGGTTAAAGCCCTGCTGAGCGGTCGAACAGAATTTGCACTCCAGCGCACAACCCACCTGGGATGACACGCACAGGGTCGCGCGATCGCCGTCCGGAATGAACACGGTTTCGACCTGCTGATCGCCTACCGTGATCGCCCATTTAATGGTGCCATCGGCTGAACGCTGTTCTTCTGCCACTTCCGGCGCGCGAATTTCGGCGACGCTCTGCAGTTTGTTGCGCAGTACCTTGTTAATATCGGTCATCTGCTCAAAATCATCGCAGCAATAGTGGTATATCCACTTCATGACCTGATCGGCGCGGAAAGGTTTTTCGCCCATTTTGGCGAAGAATTCACGCATTTGCTGACGGTTCAAATCCAGCAGGTTAATTTTGGCCGCAGCCGGGGTTTCCGCGTTAACGGATTGAGTAGTCAGCGAATTATTTTCAGACACGATGTGCTCGGACGTGATGGGTTCTAACATGATGATCTCTGGCCTCGTTGTTACACGTTATGGCGCTAAAGAATGGAAAGTAAGTGTGCGTTTAAATCGCACTGAAAAACGCGCCCCTGACAAGACGACTCATCAGGGGCGCGGCATTGTACAAATTTTAGTAGCGGGTTGCCACGACTGAAAGGCATTCAGGGCATTTTTATTGTTTCAGCCGGTGAATGCTCATCGAGCCTCTGCAACCCACAACACAGAATACCTTATGGATTTCAAGTTGCAGCCAACATGCTGCGGATTGAAAGACAGCCGGTATTAGCGTGGGCAGATTTCGCTTTCGTTGAAGAAGTAAGCGATTTCGCGCTGGGCAGATTCTACTGCGTCAGAACCGTGCACGGCGTTGGCCGTGAAGCTGTCCGCGTAGTCAGCACGCAGGGTGCCTGCCAGTGCGTTGTCCGGGTTGGTTGCGCCCATGATGTCACGGTTGCGCTGTACTGCGTTTTCAGCTTCCAGAACCTGAACCACGATTGGGCCTGAAGTCATGAACTCAACCAGACCGTCGAAGAATGGGCGGCCTTTGTGCTCAGCGTAGAAGCCTTCGGCTTGTTCGCGAGTCAGACGCAGCATTTTGGATGCGATGATTTTGAAACCGGCACGCTCGAAACGAGCATAGATTGCGCCGATGTCGTTATTGGCTACAGCATTTGGTTTGATAATGGAAAAGGTACGTTCTACGGTCATGATGGCCTCTGTATGGCTTACAAAACTGACCGGTCTGCAGTTAAACGCGTGCCGGCCTTCTTAAGTGGCGCAGATTATATGTGCGCCGTTAACGCTTGCCTACGGGAAAATCAACATTTCATTAAAAATTATTATCTTCATTCTTCACTGTGCGCCCTGCAGGCCGAAGGTGAAAAACCGGCTTAATCGAGGCTAAAACCGCGTAGCGCCACCTGGCCACTCTCATCCAGCAGGCTGAGCTGGTAGCGGCCCGGCTGCGTCAGCGTCTGCAACAGCGACTCCCCTTCCCCCACCAACTGGCCGTTCAGGAACCACCAGCGCTGCCCGCTGCCTCCCTGGGCGCTAACCCGCAAATCAAGCGCGTTTTTACCCGGCAGGCGGCGCAGTATCGCACCGTCGCGTATGCCCAGCATCAGCAGCGGCGGCGCCTCTTGTTGTGGCAAAGGCGGGCACAGCGGATCGACGGCCGGCAAACGTTGGGCGCGGCGTTCCGCCGGCGGCAACCACGGCTCCAGCGGCGTTGGCCACAGCGCCAAACGATGCGCCACCGCCCCCGGGCAATCCGCCGCCACGCGCAGCCCGCGAGCGTTCAGCCACACCAGGGGTTGGCTACCCAACGCGCTTTCCTGGCCCGGTGCAGACAGCGTCGGCGGCAGGGTTCCGTCGAGGATCCAGCTCAGGCGCCGCTGGCGACAGTTACTGTCCCCGGCGGCAAGCGGCTGCCCACCGGGCCAGCAGATCTCCGCGCGGCTGACGCTCGCCGGGCGCGGATCGATCGGGATCCCTTGCCCGCGCTGGCGCAAAGAAGTCAGCAGCAAATTATTGACCTGGTTTAGCAGCGGTACCGCCGTGGCGAAACCGAACTGCCCGGCCACCGGCGTGCCGTCCGGTCGCCCAACCCATATACCCAGCGTGTAACGGGCGTTAACGCCAATCGCCCAAGCATCGCGGTAGCCGTAACTGGTGCCGGTTTTCCACGCCAGCGGCACGCTGGCAGGCAGCACGTCATCCGGTAACGGGCGCGCTTCTCCCGCCAATATGCGCCGCACAATCCAGGCTGCGCCCGGCGACAACAACTGGCGATCGTAAAGCCCTTGCCGAGGCGTAAAACGCAGCGGCGCCACTTTGCCTTGCCGGGCCAATGCACTGAACCCGGCGACCAACTGATCCAACCGCGCGCCGGCTCCGCCCAGAATCAACGCCAGGCTCGGTTCGGCGTGGGCCGGCAACCGCAGTTCCACGCCCACGTTGCGTAAATTGGCGGCAAAGCGTTTTGGACCGTAAGCCTCCAGCAGCTGCACCGCCGGCAGATTGAGCGAGCGCGACAGTGCCTCGCTGGCGCTGACCGGGCCGTGAAAGCCGGTATCAAAATTGCCGGGCCGGTAATCGCCGAAGCGACGCGGCACATCCTGCAACAGCGATTCAGCGTGGATTAGCCCATCGTCCAGCGCCAGCCCATACAAAAAGGGTTTGAGCGTCGAGCCCGGCGAACGCCATGCCGCCACCATATCAACATGACCAAAACGGCCATTGTCATTAAAATCCAACGACCCCAGGTAGGCTCGCACCTTCATGTTGGTGTGATCGACCACCAGCACGCCAACCGAGGTTTTTTCCGGCAATTGGCTCTTCCAACCGCGCGCCAGTTCTTCAAGCCGCCGCTGTAACGTGGCGTCCAGCGTGGTCGTTACGACCTGGCTACGGTTACCCTGCGTCATGCGCCACGCCAGCAACGGCGCTAGCTGCGGCACCTGACGCGGTGCCAGCCACAAGGCTTCCTGACGAATTTCATTCACCTGCCGCACCGGCCAAACGCGGTAATACGCCAGCCGCTCCAGCACCTTGTCCCGTGCGGCCTGCGCCCGTTCCGGATAACGATCCGGCCGCAAACGGCTGGGCGCTTGCGGCAATACCGCCAGCAAGGCCGCTTCTCCACGCGTGAGTGCCGAAGGCGGTTTGCCCAGATAGGTCCAGCTTGCCGCGCCAATCCCCTGCAACGTGCCGCCATAGGGTGCCCGGTTAAGGTAGATTTCGAGAATTTGATCCTTAGATAAATGCCATTCCAGCTGTGCGGTACGCCACACCTGCCGTAATTTGCCACCCAGCGTACGCGGATGGGGATCGATAAGGCGCGCCACCTGCATCGACAACGTACTGCCGCCGGAAACAATCTGCCCATTGCGCAGGTCCTGCCAGGCGGCGCGAGCCAGCGCCAGCGGGTTGATACCGGGATGCCGATAAAACCAGCGGTCCTCATAGGTCAGCAACGCTTGCAGATAATAGGGTGACACCTGCTGCAACGTCACCGGATAACGCCACACGCCGTCGCCGTCGGCATAGCGCCACAGCGGCGTGCCGTCTTCCGCCACCACCACTCGGGCCATCTCGGCATCTTTCAGCGGCAACGGCCACAGCCGGTCCGCCAGCCACAGCAAAGCGGGCGGCAGTAAAATCACCAGCAGCCAAATTAGCCCGCGGCGGCGCAAATGGGCGAGGAAGAGAGTCATAAGGAAAAACATCGCTCCCTTGCCCCGCCACCGGTTAAACCACCGGGGCGGGACAGGGTAGGTCATCGGGCAATCTCAAGTCGCGGCGGCGTAGCGCCCAATGCACGCCAGGCGGGCACATACATCGACTCAACCTGCGGCGCCGGCACTAGATAGGCGCCCGGCGTCACCGCACGCGCCAGATACAGCAGCGTGGTATGACGGTAGCCGTCGATATTCACCGCCGCCACGTAGCGATCGTCGCGGAACTCCTGGTGTTTGATATCGGCCTGCTGCATGTCCTGCAACAGTTCGGTCACGCTGCTGGCGCTTTCGCCCAGGCTGGCGCTGCTGTCCCCCAGATTCTGGTTTTCCAGCTCCAGGCCGGCCGGCAGCAGATCGACGACCAGCGCGTCCGGCACCGCGTTATCGGCCCAGACATCCAGATGCACCAGAATCAGCTGTCCGCTTTTCAACTGGGTCAGATCCGCAGGTTTGCCGTCCAATCCCAGGAATTCACGGCGAATGTTCAGCACGTTGCTCTGCGGCTGCGGCGCCTGTTCAGGGTAACCGACCAGATCGGCGCGGCTGTACAGCGTACCGCTGCCGGTATTGGTGAATTGCAGCCCCGCGACCACCTGCTCGGCGGACAAGCTTTGTGTCAGTGCCTGGCTGCCGGACAGCGTCTTGCCCTGCGCCGTTTGCGCCTGCCACAGCGTTTCAGCACTGCCGATCAGGTTACGCGCCGCCAGGAACAGGGCATTGCTCTCCTGCGTGGACAAATAACGCTCGCCGTTAAGCCGCTCGGACAGCGACAGCAAGCGCTGGTCGCGTACCGCCGGCAGCAGATTATTTTCGGTCAGCAGCGCCAGGATCATCGCATCGTCACGCAGCGGGCTGCCGTAATCTTCCAGCCAATAATCCTTGGCGTTGCGTTGTGTCGCCAACCCTTGTTCGATCGCCTGATTGGCGCGCGGCATATCCCCCATCAACTTCAGCGCGACGCCAAGCTGCACCAGCGGCAAACCTGAGCGAGCGTCGGCACGGCGTTCGTATAGCTGCCGCAGTGCGCCAAGCGGTGCCTGCTGTTGACGCGCCAGCACCAACCCGGCATAAGCCTGCACCGCAAAACGGGTGTGATCAGGGAACGGGGTATAGGCGACGTCGATCTGGCTGCGGTCCTGTAAATAGCGCTGCAGGCGGTTATTGGCTGCGGTCAATGCATCGGCCGGTACGCTGTAATTCTGCTCGCTGGCGCGGAACAGGAAGTCTGTGGCGTAGGCGGTCAACCAGAACTCTTCCTGGCTGTCGCGGTTCCACAGGCCAAAACCGCCGTTAAAGCGCTGCATGCTGAGCAAGTGCTCGATGCCAGCATCGATGCTGCTGCGGCGGTTTTCATCACTGCCGGTTTTGATGCCCAATGCGCTCAGTTGCGCCCGGTTGGTATACAGCGACGGATAAAGCCCGCTGGTCGTTTGTTCCAGGCAACCGTACGGATAGGCGTAAAGCTCGCCGATATAACGCGCCAGATTAATCGGCGGCCTGCTGGTTAACAGCCATTGCCCCTCCAGGGTTGTCGGCACCAGGCCGGCGGCGGCATCTGCCGGCAGACTCCAGCTTTCACCGGCGCGGATCACGCTGGCGAACTGGCGGGTTTGCGCCGGGTAAGCCGGCCGCACGCCAATCTTCCAGGTATGCTGATAATCTTTCAACGTTTCACCCGGCAGCGCCAGGCCGCTGACACTCAGCGCCACCTCACCCTGGCCAAAGCCCACCAGCGCCTGCACCGGTATCTGCAGCGTAGTGCGTTCGCCGTTTGCCAGGCTGACCTGTTGTTCGCCCGCACCTTGCAGCGCCACCAATCCGCTGGCGGCCAATTTCACCGTCAGCGTCTGCGGCTGACCGGACAGATTGCTGACGTCCAATGCCAACTGGGTGCTGTCGCCCCCGGCCAGGAAACGCGGCGTAGCCAGCTCTGCCACCACCGGCGCGGCGACCAGGGTTTTGGCCTCCGCCTTGCCGAAGTCTTCGTCGCTCCACGCTTGCGCCATCAGCCGCAGTTCGCCGTTAAAATCCGGAATGGCGATCTGGATCTCGCCCTCGCCCTTGGCGTCCAGCTTAACCGGCTGCGCCTGTTGGGCCACGATGGTCACCGTGGTAATAGGTTTTTTACCGCCGCGCGACAGCGCATCTTCTTCGTCGCCGTCACCGCCGTAACGCAGGTTGGCCAGGCGCCCTTTCCCCTCAATCAACTGCCCGTAAACATCGTATTGATCGGCGCTGTAGCGCTTGCGGCCAAAGAATGCCTGATACGGGTCCGGCGTCGCGTAGTCGGTAATATTGAGAATGCCGCTGTCCACGGCGGAGAGCAGTACGTTGATTTGCTGCGGCGGTTTGCCTTCGCTATGGGCTGCCTTGACCTTCACCGTCAGCGTCTGATTCGGCCGCATACGCTGCGGCGCCTCCAGCGTTAGCGCCAGTTTGCGCCCTTCGTCCACCAGCGGCAGATGCAACAGGCCCACCGCCCGCTTCGGCGTCGACTGCTGCTGTTTGTCACCAGGGCGGATCACCAGCGCGCTGAGATACAGATCGTGGCGCTTCCAGTCCTGGTTAATCGGCACCTCAACATCGGCACCGCCGGCCGGCACCGCCAGCTCCTGCCACCACAGCGGGCCATCGCTGGATTCCACCAGCAAATACCCCTTGCCGGCGGCCGGCGCTTCAATATGCAGTTTTACTTTTTCGCCCGGCTTATAGGCCGGCTTGTCCAGCTTCAGCTTCACCTGGTCCGGCCGCACCGCGCCGCTGCCGTTGGTGTTGTCTTGCCAGCTGTACCCTGCCCAGAATCGCAGGCTGGTGATCAGGTTGCTCTGCGGATCCACCACTTCGATGCGATACGCGCCCCATTCCACCGGGAAACTCACCTTGGCGCTGCCGTTGGCGGCAATATCCAAAGTCTGTTCCGCCAGCGGCAGATCTTTCTTGTCATACAGCGACTGCCAGCCTTCCCCTTCCGACCATTGCCAGTAATAGTCGCGGCGCTCACGCACCAGCCGGGCCTTCAGCCCGCTGGCCGCCAGCTTCTCCCCGGCGGCATTGGCGTAAACGATATCAAAGCCGGCCTGGGTGTTTTCATCCACGACCGGTTGAGCCTGATAGCTGTCGCTGCGGTAGTCATAAATCTGTTGTTTGTTGAACAGCGGCCGAATGCCGGGCAGCGCATCGGCAGGCCAGATCGCCTGTTCGGCGCGACGCGTTACCGGGCGGCCGCCGGATTCCAGCAGGCTGGCCTGCAGGATCGCTTTCAGCGGGGATTTCACCTCGGCCCAACTGCTGTCTACCGCCACCTGCGCCTTGCCCGCATTGTCCAGCGCCTGATCGAACTCGTCCATATTGCGTGACAGGCTCTCTTCCGTCACCGATCCAAATTCATAACCCGGCAGGCTGCTGACCGCCTCACGCTGGGGCCGCAGGAACACCTGTCCTTGCAGGCGATTGCCGGAAGCCGGCGCACCGTACAGATAGCGGCCAGTGACGTCAAACACCAGTTGCGCGTCGGGGTGCAATGGGGTTTTCTGTGCGGTGATGTCGAGCGCCATGCGCTCCGGCAGGAAATCCTCTACCTTGAAGCCGTAAAGCCGCGGCTGGTTGTCCCCCAGATTAAAGCGCAGCGACCAGTTGCCGGTCGGCCCGCCCTCGGGGATTTGATACTGGTATTGATACAAACCGTCCTGCGGCTGCCAGACAAAGCTACGTGCCACCTGATCGTCCGGCTTGACGATATCCACCTTCACCGGTTGAGTCGGCAGCGGCTTGCCGTCGGCATCGCGCAGCAAAGCGTTGACGATCAGCGTTTCGCCCGGCCGGTACAGATCGCGCGGGCCAAAGGCGAAGAACTGTTTGCTGTAGCCTTCCGGCCCGGCGATATCAAACTCGGCCAGGTCCAGCGCCGGCGTCGAGAGATCTATCATGCTGGTCTGGCCCTGCTGGGTGGCCAGCAACAAGCGCGCCTTGCTGTTTTTCGCCAGTTGAGCGTGCCCCTGCTTATCGGTCGTGCCCTGGGCCAGGGTTTGGCCTTTTTCATCCAGCAGGCGTAGCTCAACCGCGCTTAGCGCCGCGCCGCCTTCCAGCCCCTGGGTAAAGATGTCCAGACGATCGTGGTAGCTGTGCAGCGAAACGCCGATATCACTGAGAGTGAACAAGGTCGCCGGATTGGTGTAACCGTAATGACCGGCCTGCTGCATCACCGCCAAATAAACGCCGGGCTGCTGCAATGCCTCGATGCCGTTCAGCGGCAACAGCAGGCGTTCGCGGGTATTGCGTTGCGGGTTGAGATCGAAACGGCCGCTGTAGACCAGGTCGGCCATTTTCAACAGCTCTTCCGACTCCCAGCTGGAAAGCGCGTTGCGATATTCCCAGTTGGCCAGGAACGCCGGCAAGGCATCGGCCTTCACCCGGAAGAAGTTAACGTCCACGTTGTCGACGTTCAGCGCCATCACCGGTAACCCCTGCGCCAGCTTGGTCGGCAGCAGCGAGCCTTTGCCGGCAAAGCCGACGCTGGGTTTAATATCGCGGGTGGCGAGGGTTTGTTGCTGTTGTTGGCCCAGTTCGGCGCCGTTGACCGCTTTCAGGCCGCCTTCAACGGTCAGTACCAGTTTGCGGTTGGGTTGCAGATGACGCAGCCGCAGCTCCATCAGGTTATCCGACAGCTCCCAGGCACCGTCGATTTTACCGCTGACGCTGTCGACCAGGTGCACCCGCGCGGCGAAATCCTGATTCGGATCCAGCGGCAGAGAAAACGTCAGCACCATGGCGCTGGCACCATCGAGTTGCAGTTCGGAAGCATCCAGCAACGTCAGCGGCTTGCCTGCGTCGCGTTTCGCCAGCACAGCCAGTGCGGCGGCATCCGGCCGTTTCACCTGGCTGGCGCTGCTCGTCGGCCCATCGGCTTGCGCCGCAGTGGTTTTTTGACCGCCATCATCACAGGCGGCCAGCAGCAGCAAGCCCCCCGCCAATGCGATCCCCTGACAAAGTTTCTTGCCTGATGCGAATGCCTCTGAACGGCATGGTTTCATCGTTTAACTCCCTGGCAGCCTTTGCGCGACTTGTCGGCGCAATATCCGGATATGGATGAATAATAGCAGCGCTGCTCCCCAAGCCGTGAAACATTTCAATCTGTGTCGAGCGTAATGGCGAAGTGCTATGCAAAGAACTGTTACGCCGATCACACTGCGTAACGTTACTTGTTACCATTAGAGTTATTTGTTTTTAAAACAACAGGATAGATAGATAAGCAATCACGGCACTGCTAGCATCAGATTCAACCCGATTGACCCCCGATACGAATAGCAATAATGAGGGCATGCAATGAACAGAGCAGTTAACGTGCTGCAGGATTTTGGCAAGTCGCTGTACGGACCGGTATTGATTTTGCCGATCGTCGGGCTGTTTATCGCCCTCGGCAACCTGTTTGGCAACGGCAATCTGGCGGGCTATATCCCCCTGCTGAATCACCCGTTGGTGCAAGACTTTGGCCAGTTGGTTTCCCGTTCTGCCGTCGCCATTCTGGCCAACCTGGCGCTGGTGTTTGCCGTCGGCATTCCCATTGGGCTGGCGCAGCGCGATAAGGGCTACGCGGCGCTGATCGGTCTGGTGACCTTCATCATTTTTATCAATGCCATGAATATCACCTTGCAGTTGCACGGCAAACTGGTGCCGGCAGAACAGATGCGCGCGGCCGGCCAGGGCATGGTGCTGGGCGTGCAGGTGCTGGAGATGGGCGTGTTCGCCGGTATTCTGATCGGCGGCGTGGCGGGCTATCTCTATAACCGCTACTCCGGCGTGCAGTTTAACGGAGTGATGGCGATCTATTCCGGCCACTGCTTCGTCACCATTCTGGCGATCCCACTGGCTATTGCGCTGGGTTTTGCCCTCAGCTACCTGTGGCCGTACGCCCAGCAGGGCATTACCCATCTGGCCTATGCGATTCACGGCGCCGAGGCGTTTGGCGTGCTGGTTTACGGCTTTCTGGAGCGCATTTTGATCCCGACCGGCCTGCATCACCTGGTCTATACCCCTTTCCTGTACACCGAACTGGGCGGCACGCAGGACGTTTGCGGCACCGCCTACCAGGGTGCGCGCAATATCTACTTCGCTGAAATGGCTTGCCACAGCGTGAAGCAGCTCAGCCCGACGGTGGTGTGGGACGCACGCGGCATCAGCAAAATGTTTGGCCTGACCGCCGCGGCGCTGGCGATGTATGTCACTGCCAAACCGGAACGCAAAAACGCCGCCAAGGCGATCCTGATCCCGGCGGCTTTCACTTCGTTCCTGCTCGGCGTTACCGAACCGCTGGAGTTTTCGTTCCTGTTCGTCGCCCCGCTGCTGTTCGGCGTGCATGCGGTGCTGGCCGGGGTCGGCATGATGCTGTTTTACCTGTTCGGCGTGCATGCCATCGGCGCCAACGGAGTGATCGACTTCGTGTTGTATAACCTGCCGCTCGGCATCGAAAAATCCAATTGGCCGATGTACATCCTGGTCGGGTTGATTATGGCGGCGCTGTATTTCCTGCTGTTCCGTTTCCTGATCCTGAGGTTCGATCTCAAAACCCCCGGGCGCGAGAGCGATGAAACGGAAACCCGGCTGTATTCCAAAGCAGATTACCAAGGCAAAGCCCCCATCGCCGCACCGCCAGCCGCGGGTGACGGCATCGGCCATATCATCATCGCCGGGCTGGGAGGCAAACAAAATATCGAGGTAGTGGACAACTGCTATACCCGCCTGCGGGTCAAGGTTCGCGATATCTCAACCATCAATGAGCAGCAGCTAAAAACCACCGGAGCCAAGGGCGTCATTCGCTCCGGCAACAATGTGCAGGTGGTGTATGGGCTGCACGTCAAGAAAATGCGTGAAGCGGTCGAAACCGCGCTTTAACAGGAGAATTACCATGACCAAACCCCCGTTCATTCTCGCCATTGCCGGTGGCGGCAGCACTTACACGCCGGGCATCGTTAAAAGCCTGATGGTACGTCTCGCTGATTTTCCGCTGGCGGAGATCCGCCTGTACGACATTGACGGCGAGCGGCAGGACATCATCGCCCCGGTGGTGGAGAAGGTGATCCGCGATCACAGTCAGAGCATCAAACTGACGGTCACCACCGACCCGGAGGTGGCATTCAGCCACGCCCACTTCGTGTTCGCGCAAATGCGCGTCGGTCAGTACAAAATGCGTGAACAGGATGAGAAAATTCCGCTGCGCCACGGCGTGGTGGGCCAGGAAACCTGCGGGCCCGGCGGGCTGGCGTACGGGCTTCGCACCATTCTGCCGATGGTTGAACTGATCGACCTGGTCGAGCGCCATGCGGACAACGCCTGGATCGTCAACTACTCCAATCCGGCGGCGATCGTGGCCGAAGGGGTGCGCCGTCTGCGCCCGCAGGCGCGAGTGCTGAACATCTGCGACATGCCGGTGGCGGCGATGCGCAATATAGCGGCGGTGCTGGGGGTCGATCGCGAGGCGGTGACCGTAAATTACTTTGGTTTGAACCACTTTGGTTGGTTCACTCAGGTGCTGGTCGACGGCGTCGATCGCCTGCCGCAGCTGCGCGAGCACATCGCCAGGTTTGGCCTGCTGACCGAAGACGCGGCAGCCACCGATCCGCAGCATTCCGATCCTTCCTGGGTCAAAACCTGGCGCAACATCAAGCCGCTGATGGACCACTTCCCGGAATACCTGCCAAACCCTTATATGCAGTATTACCTGATGCCAAATCAGATCGTGGAACATCAAAATCCGGGCTATACCCGCGCCAACGAAGTGATGGACGGCCGCGAGAAAAAGCTGTTTGCCGCAGCGGCCGAGTACAAAAAAACCGGCATTCTACCCGATGCTTTCCACGTTGGCGTGCACGGCTCGTTTATTGTCGACGTGGCACGCTCGCTGGCCTTTGATCTGCGTCAGCGCCATTTGGTGATCGTTGAAAATCGCGGTGCCATCGCCAACCTGCCTTACGATGCCATGGTGGAAGTGCCGGCCTACATCACGGCTAACGGCCCGGAAGCGGTAACGGTCGGTAAAATTCCGCTGTTCTACAAAGGGCTGATTGAACAACAACTGGCCTGCGAACAGTTGCTGGTGGAAGCGACGCTGGAAGGCAGCTATGAGAAGGCGCTGCAAGCGTTCACTCTCAACCGTACCGTGCCAACCATGCAGCATGCCAAAGCGATTTTGGACGATATGATAGCCGCCAATCAGGATTATTGGCCGCAGTTGGCGCAAGCCTATAAAGAAGGCATCGCGCAATAATTTGTGCCCGGTAGCCCTTTAGTATGATTCAGTGGTTTTCCGGCGCCCATTGCAGTACCCGGCCGGCCTTTCGGGGCTGGCCGCTCTCTTTTGCATTGAATCGCCGCCCTGCGCCCCCTAGGATAAGGCAACGCTTGCCACCGGAGGCATATTTCTTGGATAACCGTCTGGCTTCTTTGCTGCAACGCGGCGAGGATCTCACCCGCGCCGAATACCGGGTGCTGGCCTTTATCGCCGACCATGCCCTGCAGGTTGGCAAACTCACCGTGCGCGAGCTGGCGCGCGAAACCTTTGTCTCCACCGCTACCGTGATGCGTTTATGTCACAAACTGGGGTTCAGCGGCTACAGCGAGCTGCTGTTCACCATCAAACAGCTGCTGAGCGATAATCCGACGCTGGTGCTCACCTCCCCTTCGCCCGGCAATCTGCCGGCGGCGTTTCAACAGTTTATCGCCAACTACCAGCGAACCTTTGCCTACGTCAGCGCGGAGAAAATCGCCGCATTCAGCGACCTGTTGCAGCGGGAAGAAAGTTTTTACCTGTACGGCACCGGCTTTTCGCATCTGTTTGCCGAATATCTGGAAAAGAAACTGCAAATCCTCGGTAAAAGCGCCTTTGTCTCCGGCGGCGGCGACAGTCGCGGCATTTTCCTCAACAACGCGCCTAAATACCGGGTACTGATCGCGATTTCACGCAGCGGGAAAACCGAGCAAGTGCTGGACAAGACGCGCATCGCGCGCAACATCGGCATGAAAGTGGTGGCTTTTACCCGCGCCTCCATCAACCCGTTAGCGCCGTTGGCGGATATCCACTTTCCGTTGTACGACGACGCCAGTGACGCGGCGGTCGATGCCGGTGAGATAACCTCGTTCGAATCGAACCTGGTGATGTTGATGGATTTATTGTTGTTGAGCGCTACCGGCGGGCTGCATGCCGCACGGTAGCAATAGAAGGGTTACTGCGTTTTGTCAGTGGAAGGAATGATGTTACGCAACCAGCTGCCCCAGCGACGCTGATAGAAAGGTTGAGTATGGGTGATCAGATAATGGCTGACCCCACGCTCTTTTTCCGACACCAGACAAAAATCCACAGGTTCGTCGTTGGGCGCCGTTTCGCTGGCCACGCTGCCGGCTTCGTTGATCAAGGCTTCGATATCTCCTTGATCGCCATCCACTTCCAGCCCCACCAGCAGGTTAGGCTTTTCATCCACCGCCTGATCATGCATCAGCGCCAGAAACGCACGGCGTACCGGTTTGCGCTGGCTGAACAGCGTGGTCAACGCATCCACCATCGCCGACGGATATTCTTCCGGCTGGCCCAGCAGGATCTGGGTATCCTTGTCGACATAGCGTTCCGCAGGCTTGGCTACGCCGCCGGTAGCCAGCAGCATCGCGACTTCCTCGGGGTAGAACTCTTTGCCGTACTCAGCTTTCGGATTAAGGAACAGATCCGCGCCTTCGGTAATCTCAAACAATACCCGCGCCGGCATGGCGATAAACGGCTGTTCATCTTCGACGGCTTTCTGCAACGCCTCCAGCGAGGAGAAGAACGGAATGATGCTGCCACCGTCCTGTTTTTCCCAGTGCTGGATATTCACCGGAGTATCGGCATTCAGCGTAATGTCGCCGTCCTGCTGCACCTGATCGCTGTCACCTAGAATCAATACCGTGGCATCGAGCAACTCGCGGAAAAACGCCGGGCGATGGGCCGGCTCCGTCACCGCCAGCTTCAGCAGACGTTCAAGCTCATTCTCGCCCGGGGCGGCATCGTGATGATGGGAACTCATGGCAAACTCCAGCAATTAAATAACGGGGCCCAGCATGCTGGGCCCCGAGGATAAACCATATTCTACCGCCCGCCGCTGCGGGCTTTCAATTATTTGGCTTTGCTCAGCAGCAGATTAGCCAGAGTCCGCACGCCCAGACCGGTCGCGCCGGCAGACCACTGATCCACCGCGCCTTTGCGGTAGGTCGCGGAACAGTCGATGTGCAACCAGCCTTGCTGATAGTTTTTCACGAAATGCGACAGGAAGGCGGCCGCGGTGCTGGCACCGGCGGTGTAAGCCGGGCCTGCCACGTTGTTCAGCTCGGCAAAATTGGACGGCAATTGGCTGCGGTGGAACTCGGCCAGCGGCAGGCGCCAGAAAGGTTCTTGCTCCGCCGTCGCGCTGGTCAACAGTTCCTGCGCCAGCGCATCGTCAAAGCTGAACAGCGCATGGTAATCGTTACCTACCGCCGTTTTCGCCGCGCCAGTCAGCGTAGCGCAGTCGATAATCAGCTCGGGGTTTTGCTCGGACGCGTCAATCAGGCCATCAGCCAGCACCAAACGCCCTTCCGCATCGGTATTCATCACCTCAACGGTTTTGCCGTTGCGATAGCGAATGATGTCGCCCAGTTTGAAGGCATTGCCGCTGACCATGTTGTCGGCACAGCACAGGAACAGCTTAACGCGCTGCTTCAGGCCGCGAGCGGCAGCCAGCGCCAGTGCGCCGGTAATGGTGGCTGCACCGCCCATGTCGGACTTCATCGAGTCCATAAAGGCACTTTGTTTCAGGCTGTAGCCGCCGGTGTCAAAAGTGATGCCTTTCCCCACCAGGCAAGCGAATACCGGCGCATCCGGGTTGCCGGTCGGGTTGAAATCCAACGCCAGCAGCACAGGGGAACGGTCGGAACCGCGGCCCACGGTGTGAAGGCCGGCGTAGTTTTGCTCACGCAGATCTTCACCCTTGGTGATGCGGTAACTGACGGCATCGCAGCCGACATCACACAGCAGATCGACGGCGCGGGTGGCCAGTTGCTCCGGCCCCAAATCTTCTGCCGGCATATTGATGGTGTCGCGCACCCAGTCAACAATCTTCAGGCGCTGTTCCAGCTCTTTACGGTCGGCTTCCGGCAGTTCTGCCCACTCGACGCTGCGCTTGCCTTTCGGACCACGGAACCCCTGCCAGAATGCCCAGCTGTTTTCCAGATCCCAGCCTTCACCGGCCAGCTTCACTTTTTTGATGCCCTGACCGTCGATTTTACGCGCGGCGCGCTGAACGCTGCCCAGCTTGTCGTTGCCGGTCAGGTGAATGGTCATCCCTTCCGCATTGGTGCTCAGCAACGCTTTCTCGCCCCAGCGAGCGTCCGCAGGTTGGTGCGACAGCGTTACCAGCATAATTTCAGTTGTCATAGCCTTCTCACTCCGGATTATTCTTTTATTAATCTTGTCGGATACAAAATAAACGGGCCGCCCAAGGCAGCCCGTTACGCTATTTACTCCGCTTCATCTAACCAGACCAGCAGAATCGCTTCCAGTATTTTTTCGTTGGAAGCCTGAGGATCATCGTCGAACTCTTCGAGATCGCAAATCCACTGATGCATGTCGGTAAAGCGTACGGTTTTCGGATCGGTACCCGGGTATTGGTCGTACAGGGCTTCGCCGATTTCACGGCTGTCGGTCCACTTCAGTCCCATTATGATCTCCAGCTCTGCGCCGC
The DNA here is from genome assembly GCF_052686505.1 of Serratia sp. TSA_198.1. Lineage (NCBI taxonomy): Bacteria > Pseudomonadati > Pseudomonadota > Gammaproteobacteria > Enterobacterales > Yersiniaceae > Serratia > Serratia sp. TSA_198.1. The sequence continues at coordinate 121,539 of NZ_JBQZFP010000006.1, read as the reverse complement.
GACTAGCAATTAATGCTCACGCGCATGGTTAACGGTATAACGCGGCATTTCTACCACCAGGTCTTCATCGGCGACCAGCGCCTGGCAGCTCAGGCGGCTTTCCGGCTCCAGACCCCAGGCCTTGTCCAGCATGTCGTCTTCCAGCTCGCTGCTCTCTTCAAGCGAATCAAAGCCTTCGCGAACGATGCAGTGGCAAGTGGTACAGGCGCAGGATTTCTCGCAGGCGTGTTCGATTTCAATCCCGTTGCGCAGGGCAACGTTAAGGATCGATTCGCCTTGCTCGGCTTCCAGTACTGCCCCCTCCGGGCACAGATCTTGATGGGGCAGGAAAACAATTTTAGGCATGATTAAACCTCATCCACAGAATGGCCAGCCAGCGCGCGGCGAATGGAAGCATCCATACGGCGCGCGGCAAAATCTTGCGTTTGTGCATCTAATGTTTTAATTGCGGCTTCAATGGCGGCAGGATCGGTGCCCTGCGTCGCCTGTTGCAGGCCTTCCACCGCAGCGGCGATCGCCGTGCTTTCAGCTTCGCTCAGCAAGGCGGCATCGCTGGCCAGGGCGCCCTGCAGGCTTTCCAGCACCCGCGATGCCTCTACCCGCTGTTCCGCCAGCATGCGCGCGCCAACGTCGCTGTGCGCATTGGCCATCGAGTCTTTGATCATGTCGGCGATCTCGCCGTCGGACAGGCCATAAGACGGCTTCACCTGGATCGAAGCCTCAACGCCGGTGGATTTCTCCATCGCCGTGACGCTCAGCAGGCCATCCGCGTCCACCTGGAAGGTGACGCGAATATGTGCGCCCCCGGCAGGCATTGGCGGTAAACCGCGCAGCGAAAAGCGCGCCAGCGAGCGGCAATCCTGCACCAGCTCACGTTCACCCTGCAACACGTGGATCATCATCGCGCTCTGGCCGTCTTTAAAGGTGGTGAATTCCTGCGCGCGCGCCACCGGAATGGTGGTGTTGCGCGGGATCACTTTCTCGACCAGACCGCCCATGGTTTCCAGCCCGAGCGACAGCGGGATCACGTCCAGCAACAGCATGTCGCTGTCCGGCTTGTTACCCACCAGGATATCGGCCTGGATCGCCGCGCCGATGGCGACCACTTTGTCCGGATCGATAGACGTCAGCGGCGTGCGGCCAAAGAACGCCCCCACCTGCTCACGCACCAGCGGCACGCGAGTGGAGCCGCCCACCATCACCACTTCAAGCACCTCTTCCGCACTGACGCCGGCGTCTTTTAGAGCGCGGCGGCAAGCCATAAGGGTGCGTTTAACCAGTGGTGCTATCAGCGCATCGAACTGCGCGCGGGTCACTTCGCCTTGCCAGTTGGCCACGTCGATGCTGACGCTGTCGGCATCGCTCAATGCAATTTTGGCGGCGATAGCCGCATCCAACAACTGGCGCTGGACGCCATGATCGCTGCGATCGGCCACGCCGGCCTGCTCGCGCAACCAGTCGGCCAGCAGGTGGTCAAAGTCATCACCGCCCAGCGCAGAATCCCCGCCGGTAGCCAGCACTTCAAACACCCCACGGCTCAGGCGCAGAATGGAAATATCGAAGGTTCCGCCGCCCAGATCATAAACCGCAATGGTGCCTTCCTGACCGGAGTCCAGACCATAGGCAATCGCCGCGGCGGTCGGTTCGTTCAGCAGGCGCAGCACATGCAGGCCGGCCAGACGAGCAGCGTCTTTGGTGCCTTGGCGCTGTGCATCGTCAAAATAAGCGGGTACGGTGATCACGACACCGTCGAGCACCCCTTCCAGCGCCGTTTGCGCGCGAGCGGAAAGTGCCCTGAGGATGTCGGCGGAAACGCCTACCGGATTAACCAGACCGGCTGCGGTGACAATCATCGGCAGGCCGTTATCGCTGGGCTGGAATTGGTACGGCAGGTTTGGGTAACGCTGCTGAACGTCGGCCAGCGAGCGGCCCATCATGCGTTTGATCGAGCTGATGGTATTGGCCGGATCCTGCGCCGCTTGCTGGCGCGCTTCCCAACCTACGCGCAACCCGTCAGTCTGATAGTGCACCACCGAAGGCAATAAATCGCGCCCCTGCGCGTCGGCCAGAGTTTCCGCCTGCCCACTGCGTACCGTGGCGACCAGAGAATTGGTGGTGCCTAAATCAATACCGGCAGCCAGACGGCGCTGGTGCGGTGCGGCGCTGAGGCCAGGCTCGCTAATTTGTAATAAGGCCATATTGAAGCTTCCACAATCAGAATGTATTACTCAAAACCCAGCAGTTTTTCTTCGAGTTGTTCAACCTGTTGCTGGAGTTTGTCCAAAAAGCGCAGCTTACGCACGGTGTCGGCGGCTTCAGACCACTGCTGGCTATCCAACTGCTGTACCATCAGCGCGCTGCGCTGTTTGACCGTCTCGTTCACCCGCGCGCCAAAATCGGCCAGCAGGCTTTCTGCATCCGCTTTGCGTTCAATGGCATCGAGCTCTTCACGCAGTTCCAACTGTTCCATCAGGAACGCGGTATCGCGCACAGTGTGCTGCTCATTACCCAAATCAAAACCGTGCAAAGATAGCATATACTCCGCGCGTTTTAATGGGTGCTTCAGCGTTTGGTAGGCTTCATTAATGGTCGCCGCCTGCTGCAACGCCATCAGGCGTTCGCGTTCTGGCTGGAGGGCATTGCGATCGGGATGGAATTGGCGCTGCAAATCCTGATAGCGAGAGGCAAGCAGGCCGCCGTCCACGGAATAGCGAACTGGCAGCCCGAATAAAGTAAAATAATCCATAGCGTGCTCTGGGCGTTATCGGATGGAGTTCCCCCGCAGCACGCGGGGGAGCACGATGGGCTGTCAGACGTTGAAGCTTTCGCCGCAGCCGCACTCGCTCGAGACATTGGGGTTGTTGAACTTGAAGCCTTCGTTCAGGCCTTCCTTAACGAAATCAAGTTCGGTGCCGTCAAGGTAGACCAGGCTCTTGCCGTCGATGATCACCTTGACGCCTTTGTTTTCAAAAACGATGTCGTCATCGTTCATTTCGTCAACAAATTCCAGCACATAAGCCATCCCGGAGCAGCCGGAGGTTCTTACCCCCAGACGCAAACCCAGACCTTTGCCGCGGTTATTCATAAAAGCCTGAACACGCTGCGCAGCGCTGTCGCTCATGGTAATTGACATCACAACCTCACACTCAATATCCCCAACCTCTTGCAAAACCGGTGTTGGGGAGCAAACCGGTGTAGGGGGCGAATATCTTCGCCCCGATCAACGCAGGCGCAATATACAGCGCCCCTACACAAAAACTACTTGGCGCTGTGCTTGCTCTTGTAGTCGGCGATCGCTGCTTTGATGGCATCTTCAGCCAGAATAGAGCAGTGAATTTTAACCGGCGGCAATTCCAGCTCTTCGGCGATCTGAGTGTTTTTGATCGCTTCGGCCTGATCAAGAGACTTGCCTTTCATCCATTCGGTCACCAGCGAACTGGAGGCGATGGCGGAACCGCAGCCGTAAGTCTTGAAGCGGGCGTCTTCGATGATGCCTTCATTGTTGACTTTGATCTGCAGCTTCATCACGTCGCCACAGGCCGGTGCACCCACCATGCCGCTACCGACGGTAGGATCTTCGTTGTCAAACGAGCCCACGTTACGTGGATTTTCATAATGATCGATTACTTTTTCGCTGTAAGCCATGACCTTGCTCCTGAATCCTGAGAATTAATGATGTGCCCATTCGATGCTGTTGATATCCACGCCCTGTTTGAACATGTCCCACAGCGGAGACAGGTCGCGCAGGCGGCCGATGGATTTACGCACCAATTGAATGGTGTAATCGATCTCTTCTTCCGTGGTAAAACGCCCCAGAGAGAAACGGATCGAGCTATGCGCCAACTCGTCGGTCATCCCCAGCGCGCGCAGCACGTAGGAGGGTTCAAGGCTAGCGGAGGTACAGGCGGAACCTGAAGAGACGGCCAGGTCTTTCAGCGCCATGATCAGCGATTCGCCCTCAACGTAGTTGAAGCTGACGTTGAGGATGTTCGGAACGCCGTGTTCCAGATCGCCGTTCAGATACACTTCTTCCATATCTTTCACGCCGTTCCACAAACGATCGCGCAGCGTACGCAGGCGCGCCATTTCCGTCGCCATTTCTTCTTTGGCGATACGGTAGGCTTCGCCCATACCGGCGATCTGGTGCACTGGCAGGGTGCCGGAACGCATACCGCGCTCGTGACCGCCGCCGTGGACCTGGGCTTCGATGCGAATACGCGGTTTACGACGCACGTACAGCGCACCAATGCCTTTCGGGCCATAGATTTTGTGGCCGGAGAACGACATCAGATCGACTTTCAGCTTGCTCAGGTCGATAGGCAGTTTGCCCACGCTCTGGGTAGCGTCAACGTGGTAAATGATACCGCGCGCACGGCACATTTCGCCGATAGCTTCGATATCCTGCACCACGCCGATTTCATTGTTCACGTGCATGATCGATACCAGAATGGTGTCTTCACGCATGGCGGCTTCGAGATCCTGCAGACTGATAATTCCGTTGCTCTGCGGAGCCAGGTAGGTCACTTCAAACCCTTCACGCTCGAGCTGACGACAGGTGTCCAGCACGGCTTTGTGTTCGGTTTTGCTGGTGATGATGTGCTTGCCTTTCTTTTGATAGAAATTGGCCGCACCTTTAATCGCCAGGTTGTCGGATTCGGTCGCTCCGGAAGTGAACACGATTTCACGCGGGTCAGCGCCAACCAGTTCAGCAATTTGGTTACGGGCGATATCTACCGCCTCTTCCGCCTGCCACCCAAAGCGGTGGGAACGGGAAGCCGGGTTACCGAAAGTCCCGTCCAGGGTCAAAAACTGCATCATTTTCTCGGCAACGCGCGGGTCAACCGGCGTCGTTGCTGAGTAATCGAGATAAATCGGTAATTTCATTGCTCTTGTACTCCGTACATCACTTCCAAAAACTAAAAAAATATCGCCAGCTGCTTATGCGCGCAGATTAACGTTGATAGTTTCTTGCGGACGACCGTTGGCCGTGCGACGGGTATCGTTGTTCTGACGGTCCGCCACCACCAGCACTTCCTGGTTGTTCACCAGTTCTGCCAGCGTAATGTTGTTCAGGAACCCGCTGATGCGCTCGCTCAGATCGCGCCACAGGGTATGAGTCAGACAGCGATCGCCACCCTGACAGCCTTCTTTACCCTGGCAACGGGTTGCATCTACCGATTCATCGACGGCAGTGATGACAGCGCCAACGGCGATCTCACTTGCCTCTTTCCCCAGCAGATAACCACCGCCCGGCCCACGCACGCTGGCCACCAGGCCATTTTTACGCAGACGGGAGAATAATTGTTCCAGATAAGAGAGCGAAATCCCTTGGCGCTCAGAAATATCCGCCAGAGGAACGGGCCCTTCCTGGGAGTGCAATGCCACGTCAAGCATAGCGGTTACGGCATAACGGCCTTTGGATGTCAGTCTCATAGCTAAATGGTTACCTGTTGGTGAAACATGGCCGAAATTCTGACATTCCCGAGTAAATCAGTCAACTATTTAACCTAGTAATTTACTCAAGTATTAGCACATTTTGTCCTGAGCTATATCAAATGCATATAAAATACATGTTATAACCATTGGATAACTAATACTATTATTACCGGCCGTTACGCCACATCAAATTAATTACCTTGATGTTTATCCTGTTTCTCTATCGACGTCAGCATGCCACGCAAGATATTCAGCTCCTGAGCTTCCGGCCGCGCTCGGGTGAATAAACGGCGCAATCTGCTCATTACCTGCCCCGGATGTGCCGGGCGGATAAAGCCGCTGTGCTGCAGCGTTTGTTCCAGGTGCTGATAGAAACGTTCGAGATCGTCCACCAGAGGATAAGGCGTTTCTTCCAACTGCGGCGCCCCCACTTGCTGGCGATCGAGATAAGCCACGCGCACTTCATAAGCCAGGATCTGCACCGCCATCGCCAGGTTCAGCGAGCTGTAATCCGGGTTGGCGGGAATGGCGACGTGATAATGGCACTTTTGCAGCTCATCGTTGGTCAGGCCAACGCGTTCGCGACCGAACACCAGTGCAACCGGCGCGTGCTCGCCTTCGTGCACGGCGCGTACGCCGCATTCGCGCGGTTCCAGCATCGGCCACGGCAAAGTGCGCGAACGCGCGCTGGTACCGACCACCAGGCTACAGCCGGCGATAGCGTCATCAAGGGTGTCGACGATAGTGGCGTTGCCGATCACGTCGCTGGCGCCTGCGGCCAGGGCAATCGCCTGCGAATCGGGTTTTATCAGCGGGTTAACCAGATAAAGGTTGGTTAACCCCATGGTTTTCATGGCTCGTGCGGTCGAGCCCATGTTACCGGTATGGGAGGTTTCTACCAGAACAATGCGGATGTTGTGCAGCATACAAACTCTGAGCGTAGCGGAAAATCACAGCATCTTAACACAGCCGTAGGCATTTTGCCGAACAGCTGCTATACTTCGCGCCGTTTCCTGTTCTTTAACATCCTAGTTGGAAGATACCCATGCATCCGATGCTGACTATCGCCGTGCGCGCTGCGCGCAAGGCCGGTAACCTGATTGCCAAAAACTACGAAACCCCGGACGCTGTAGAAGCGACCCAGAAAGGGACCAATGACTTTTTCACTAACGTCGATCGCGATGCAGAGCATCTGATCATCGACGTGATCCGCAAGTCTTATCCGCAACACACTATTATTACCGAAGAACGCGGTGAGCTGGTCGGCGAAGATCAGGATGTACAATGGGTGATCGATCCACTGGATGGCACCTCAAACTTCATTAAACGTTTCCCACACTTCTCCGTTTCCATCGCCGGACGCATCAAAGGCCGTACAGAAGTGGCCGTGGTTTACGATCCAATGCGCAACGAACTCTTTACCGCTACCCGCGGCCAAGGCGCACAGCTCAACGGGTACCGCCTGCGCGGCACCAATGCCAAAGATCTGGATGGCACCATCCTGGCAACCGGCTTCCCGTTCAAGGTTAAACAGCACGCAACCCCTTACATCAACGTGGTTGGCAAACTGTTCACTCAGTGTGCAGACTTCCGTCGCACCGGCTCCGCCGCGCTGGACCTGGCCTATGTGGCCGCTGGCCGCGTTGACGGTTTCTTCGAGATTGGCCTGAAGCCGTGGGACTTTGCTGCCGGCGAACTGCTGGTGCGCGAATCTGGTGGCCTGGTGACCGACTTTGTTGGCGGCCATAACCACTTCAGCTCCGGCAACGTGGTTGCAGGCAACCCGCGCGTAGTGAAAGCCATGCTTTCTACCATGCGTGAAGAACTGAGCGAAGCGCTGAAGCGTTAATATCGCGAAGTGAATGAATAAAGAAAAAGCGCTGCAATTTATTGCAGCGCTTTTTTTATGCCGGTCAGCGGGAGAAAGGCCGGATACCACCACCGAACTCCGGCTGAGCGCTGGCATACAACAGCAATCCGGCGAACAGCAGAATCAAGCCACCGGCCAATGCCAGCGATCCCCAGGCAACGGTGCTCCAGGCGGCCGGCGCGCGCGAACGGCTGAGGCGCACCGCCAACCGGCGGCTGTAATGCACCAGCAAGGCCAACAATGAAATGGTCAGCGACGTGCCAAACGCCATCGCCAACGCCGAAATAACGCCCCAGGCGAATACGCCAATCACCTTGGAAAACAGCAGCACCAGTATCGCCCCCGAGCAGGGGCGCATGCCCATCGCCAGCACGATGGCGGTTTGCGTGCGCCAGTCACTGCCCGCCTGCAATTCGCTGTCGCTCGGCAAATGGCGATGCCCGCAACCACAATGCTCGCTGTGAACGTGATCCGCCGGCAAAGGTTGCAGGCTATTGATGCGCAGCGCCGGTGACGGACGTAGCGCTTTCACCGCGTAATACAGGCGTTTCAGCGCCCGCCAGCTCAGCAGCACGCCAAGCAGCATGACCAAAATAAAACTGCCCTTCTCCAGCCAGAAACTGCTCTGATGCAGTTGGCGGGAGGATAATTGCAGTACCACCAGCATCAGCGTCACCAACGCGATAGCCACCAGCCCTTGAACCAGCGAGGCGGCAAAGGTCAGTTTCAGGCTGCTTTTCAGCCGCGCCGGGTGGGTGGCCAGATAGGTGGCGATCACCACCTTGCCGTGACCGGGGCCAAGTGCATGCAGCACGCCATAGCTCAGGCTAAACAACATCAACGCCAGCCCGGCCTGCTGGGGGGCGGCTTTTACCTGCTGCAACAGACCGGCCAATTGTTGATGCAGCCCCTTCTGCCACACCACGCTTTGCATCAGCAGTTGCGGCCAATAGTGCCACGCCACCTGCGCGGCCAACGCCAGCAACAGCGCAAACAGCAGCAGCGGCCACAGGCTGAAGACCCAGTGCCGCTTGCGCGCGGCGTTCTGGCTAAGGTTTATTGACATTGCAAAGTGACCCGCTGCGCGAACTGTTGCCCCAGCGCCATATCTTCGCTGGGTGCATCGTTCTTATCGAGGGACAATGCGTAAGCCTGCAAGGAGGAATCCGGCTTCGGCGTCATCAGGCTGAACTTGCACTGCAGCGCCATTTCCGGCGGCAGATGCAGCGCCGTTTGGTCTTTGTAAGTCATATCGACAAAATAGGTGGGATCGTAGGTGGAGATTTCAAACGGCTTGCCTGCCAACGGCTGCGGCTCGGCCAGCGGCAGCACAAACTCCAGCACCGCCTGGTGCCCCTGGCGCGACAAATGGTATTCGGTCGGCAGATTCAGGTATTTCACCGGCTTGCCGTCGCGATACACGTCGGTGAAATAGTGCTGACCGAGCACGTTGGCCATCACTTCCGCCGCCAGCTTTTTCCACACTTCCGAGTCGCTTTTCGCGTTCTGCGCATCGTACAACAGATCCGCCGAGGTGATTTCATCCATTACCCAAACCATTTTCAAGCCGACCAGTTTTTGATCTTTCGCCACAAAGGTGGTGTTCATATCAATAAAGCTGTGCGGGTGTGCGACGACGCCGGCGCTGAATAACGCGAAAAAACCGGCCACAATAAAACGTAACTTCATCATCAAACGATACTCATTATTGTTATAAAGTAACATCAACCAACCTTCAACCGCCGTTAATCGGCACAATAATTGTGACGAAAGTGGTAAGCCGAAATAAAACCGGGCGCCGCAGCCCCGCCGCTGCATAGCCTTTTGCTATGCTTATTCATAATTTAAACGTTACGCACCAGAAGGTGATATGAGCCTGGACACTGACCCTGTGCCTGAGCTCTCCGGTCAACAACGGCGCTGCCATCTGTTACTGATGCTGTATGCGCCGGTGCCCGCAGTACAACTGGAGACTATCAGCCAAATCAACGGCGTCGACCACCCTACTGCCCGGCAAGATATAGCCGAGGTTGCCAGTGAAATCCAGCGTTTCCACCATCTGGAGCTCGTCGGCAATTCCGACGAAGGCTACCGGCTCAAGGGAAGCGCGCTCAACCAACGCCTCTGCCTGCTCCACTGGTTGCGCAGAGCCCTGCGCTGCAGCCCGGAGTTTGTCGACCAGCATTTTGCCCCCTGGCTGCACCAGGCGTTGGCGGTAAACGCCGATCCGTCGCCGCAGTTGGAAAGTTACATCAGCAGTTGTGAACCGCTGCTCAACCGGCCCCTCGATCAGCGCGATCGCCAATTTCTACAGTATTATCTGTGTTACTGCGCCTGGGAAACCCAGCGCCAGCGGCACCCGCTATTCACCGCCACCCAGCGCGCCTGGCTGCATCAGAAACCAGAGCATCATGCGGCCAGCTTGCTTCATCAATCGCTGAATCAGCTTTTCGCCCTGCAACCCGAGACCAGCGAAAGCGATTTTCTGGTGCTGATGTTCACCATGCTGAAAAACCACAGCTACCACAGCAACGACTCGGAGGAAGATCTGCGCTTAATGAGAGCGATTGAAAACATGGTCGAGCGCTTCCAGCAGATTTCCGGCATGACCTTCAGCAGTAAAGAAGATTTGATCAGCCAGCTGTTCGCCCATCTGGCGCCTGCGGTCGAGCGCTGTCGTTTTGACATCGGCATTGACAATATGCTGCTCGAGGAAGTGTTACGCATGTACCCGCGCCTGATGCGCACCACCAAGGAAGCGCTGGCGCCCCTCGAACAGGAATATGAAATTCGTTTTTCCAGCGAGGAAGCGGGGTTGGTTGCCATCAGTTTCGGCGCCTGGCTGATGCAGGGTAATGCGCTGCAGGAAAAACAGGTGCTGTTACTGACGCTGGACAACCCGCAGTTAGAAGAGGAAGTGGAATATCAGATCCGCGAATTAACGCTGTTGCCATTAAATATCAAGTATCTGCCGCTGCGCGATTACCTGCGCTCCGGCGCGCCGCAGGGTATCACGCTGGTGATCAGCCCTTATGCGGCGGTACACAGTGAACCGCAACCGCCGCTGATTTATACCGAATTGCCGTTAGAACGCCAGCAGCGCAAAGCCATCCGCGCGCTGCTGGAAACGACTTAACGGTTGCCGCTGACCGCAACGGCCGGCGGGCGAATAAACAACGCCGGCAACGCCACCGCCGCCATCACCCAGAATACCCCGCCTTGCAGATGTTCAAACAGGAAGCCGGCAATCACCGTCATAATCGCAATACCGCCCCCCATCGCCAGCGCCGAGTAAATCGCCTGCAACCGGATCACCTCCGGCCCTTTGCGTGCAGCGATAAAACGCATCGCCGCCAGATGGCAAACGGTAAAGGTGCCGCAATGCAGGATCTGGATCACCAGCAGCCAGCCCAGTTCGGTGCTGTAAGCCATCAGGCTCCAGCGCAGCACCCCGCAGCAGGCGGAAAGCAACAGCAGATTGCGTGCATTCCAGCGGCGGAACAGGACATTGCTGCTGGCGAAAATGATGACTTCCGCCACCACGCCCAGCGACCACAGATAACCAATCGTCGAAGCCGAGTAGCCGGCTTCCTGCCAGTAGATAGAACCAAAGCTGTAATAGCCGGCATGCGCACCCTGCAACAACGTGACGCACAACAGGAAACGCCAGACCGGCCCTTCCTTGAGCATTTCGCGCAGTGAGCGGTCTGGCCCGCTTTGGGTACGCGTCTCCCCCTGCGGCATCACGCTCGGTTTCAGCATCATGCCCAGCAGCATCGCCAGCACACTGGCGATCAGGCTATAAAGAATAGCGTTATGGCCCCAAACCGACACCATTTGCCCAGTCAGCGCAGAACCGATCACGAACGCCAGCGAACCCCATAGCCTGACTCGACCGTAGTCCATGGTGATTTGTTTTTGCCAGGTGGCGGCCAACGCGTCGGTCAGCGGTACCAACGGCGAGAAGAACAGGTTGAAGCCGGCAATCACCAGCATCAGCCAACCCCAGCCGTTGCCGAAGCAAAACCCGACGGCGAAGGCCAACGTCAGCAACGCCAGCAGGCGAAGTGCCGTCACCAGATGGGAAGGATCTTTAACCCGGGGAGCAATCAGCAAACTGCCGAGGAAACGCGCAACCAAACCGGCACCGAGCAACAGACCTATGGTTTCAGGCGCTATGCCTTCGCCTTTCAGCCAAACGCCCCAAAACGGTAAGAAGATGCCATAAGAAAAGAAGTAGGTGAAATAACTGAGAGCGAGCCAACGCGTTGATTGCAGAACCATGATCCCTCCGGTGTGTAGGCGATACTTTGACAGAGCTCACACTCACGAGCAACATTCATCCACGATCAAGGGGATAGAGTGCCAAGCAGTTCACAATTTGCCGGTAACAGGCATAAAAAAACCCGCCGAAGCGGGTTTTTAAAGAGAAAGCAAAATTATGCGTAGACCGGCAGGCGGGCGCAGATATCCAGCACTTTCTTCTTGGTGCGTTCGATGGTGGCTTCATCGTTGATGTTGTCCAGCACGTCGCAGATCCAACCGGCCAACTCAGTCACTTCAGCGGTTTTGAAGCCGCGGCGGGTCACAGCCGGCGTACCGATACGAATGCCAGAGGTAACGAACGGGCTCTTAGGATCGTTAGGCACGCTGTTTTTGTTCACGGTGATGTTGGCGCGGCCCAGGGCGGCGTCAGCTTCTTTACCGGTCAGGTTTTTGTCAACCAGGTCCAGCAGGAACAGGTGGTTATGAGTACCGCCGGAAACCACTTTGTAGCCGCGCTCCAGGAACACCTTCACCATCGCTTTGGCGTTATCGGCAACTTGCTGCTGGTAAACCTTGAACTCAGGCTCCATCGCTTCTTTCAGCGCCACCGCTTTACCGGCGATCACGTGCATCAGCGGGCCGCCCTGGCCGCCAGGGAATACGGCGGAGTTCAGCTTCTTGTACAGATCTTCATCACCGCCCTTCGCCAGGATCAGGCCGCCACGCGGGCCCGCCAGGGTTTTGTGGGTGGTGGTGGTAACGATGTGCGCGTGCGGAACCGGGTTCGGATAAACGCCGGCGGCGATCAGGCCCGCAACGTGCGCCATGTCAACGAACAGGTAAGCGCCGATGCTGTCGGCGATTTCACGCATTTTTGCCCAGTCAACCAGACCGGAGAAGGCCGAGAAGCCGCCGATGATCATTTTTGGTTTGTGGGTCTGCGCTTGCTTGGCCAGATCGTCGTAGTCGATTTCGCCTTTTTCGTTGATGCCGTAAGGCACCACGTTGTACAGCTTGCCGGACAGGTTGACCGGTGAACCGTGGGTCAGGTGGCCGCCGTGCGCCAGGTTCATGCCCAGAATGGTGTCGCCCGGCTGCAACAGCGCGGTGTAGACGGCGAAGTTAGCCTGGGAGCCGGAGTGCGGCTGCACGTTGGCGTAATCTGCGCCAAACAGCTCTTTAGCACGGTCGATGGCCAGTTGCTCAACGATATCCACATATTCGCAGCCGCCGTAATAACGCTTGCCCGGATAGCCTTCAGCGTATTTGTTGGTCAACTGGGAACCCTGAGCCTGCATTACGCGCGGGCTGGTGTAGTTCTCAGACGCAATCAGTTCAATGTGCTCTTCCTGACGCACGACTTCTTGCTCCATTGCACGCCACAGTTCGGCATCGTAATCAGCAATGTTCATTTCACGCTTTAACATCCGGCATCTCCTGACTTAAATCGGCTAACTAAAAAATCACCAAATAACTACCCGGTTGGGTTCTGGGCAACAGTGTAAACTGTTTTCCCCTACCGAGGATAGGTCTTGACAGAGGTTTTTACGCAAACGATTGGCATGACGCGCTGCAAGGCTTTGATCCTATATATCACGCCATTCGGCAACGGACTTTTACTCATACTGAGGGTGCGGTTTTTTCATGTTCTGTGAGCGAGATCGACGCTTAACAACTCCGCAACAAAAATAAGGGTATTTACAGCCCCGGCGGAAATCGCTAGTATTTGCGCAAACATAAAGATGCATTTAATATACAACTTTTTAAATATACCAATAATTGAAGCCAAAGGAGCGCTACCATGCTGGATAGCCAAACCATCGCCACCGTAAAATCCACAATCCCCTTGCTGGCTGCGACCGGGCCTAAACTGACCGCTCATTTCTACGATCGCATGTTCGAACACAATCCTGAGTTGAAAGATGTTTTCAACATGAATAACCAGCGCAACGGTGATCAACGCCAGGCGTTGTTCGATGCGATCTGCGCCTATGCCGCCAATATAGAAAATCTGGCGGCGTTGCTGCCGGCGGTAGAGCGTATTGCCCAAAAGCACACCAGCCTGAATATCCAGCCGGAGCAGTATCAAATTGTCGGCGGCCACCTGCTGGCGACGCTGGACGAAATGTTCAGCCCTGGCCAGGAAGTGCTGGATGCCTGGGGCAAGGCCTACGGCGTATTGGCGAACGTATTCATCCAGCGTGAAGGCCAGATTTATCAGGAAAGTGAAAACGCGAATGGCGGCTGGCGCGAACGGCGCGCTTTCCGCATTGTCAAAAAGCAGCCGCAAAGCGACGTGATTTGCAGCTTCGTGTTGGCGCCGGTGGACGGTGGCCGCGTGGTTGACTTCAAGCCGGGGCAATATCTGGCGGTCTATATCAATCACGACAGCATGGAAAATCAGGAAATCCGCCAATACTCACTGACCACCGCGCCTAACGGCGAATACTACCGCATCGCGGTGAAGCGTGAAGATCAAGGTAAGGTTTCGAATTTCCTGCATCAGCAGGCCAAAGAGGGCGATGTACTTTATCTGGCGCCGCCGCACGGGGATTTCTTCCTTGACGTGCAGCCAACCACCCCGGTAGCCCTGATCTCCGCCGGCGTAGGCCAAACGCCCATGCTCGGTATGCTCAATACCCTGCACGACAGTCAACATCAGGCGAACGTGCACTGGTTGCACGCAGCGGAAAACGGCAGCGTTCACGCCTTCGCAGATGAAGTGGCGGATATCGCCGGCCGCATGCCAAACCTGAGCAGTCACGTCTGGTACCGCGAGCCGGGCACCGACGACGTGGAAGGCCGCGATTATCAGAGCAGCGGGTTGATGGACCTCAGCGCACTGCGCGAAACGCTCGACGATCCACAGATGCATTACTACTTCTGCGGCCCGGTGCCGTTTATGCAGCATGTCGGCAAACAACTGCTGGAAATGGGCGTGAACGCCGAACGTATCCATTACGAATGCTTCGGCCCGCATAAGGTACTGTAATCAAACGGGGCGCGGTCTGTGAACAGCACCGCGCCCCACCGTTATTTCTCCGCCAGCTTACGCGCCTCCTGCACCTGCTGCGCCGTTACCGCCCCAGCCTGATTGCCCCAACTTCCGCGTAAGTAACTCATCAGATCGGCTGCCTGCCGGTCATTCAATGCCCAGCCGTAACCTGGCATGGCGATCGCGGTAGCCTGTTGAGTGATCGGCGTTTGCGCCCCTTCCAGCAAGACTCGCAGCGCCGTCAGCGGATTGTCCGCCGTCACCGTCGCGTTGCCCGCCAATGCCGGAATGGTGTTGTCGCTGCCCTCGCCTTTATTGCCGTGGCAGGTTGAACAGTACATTGCATAGGTGCGCTGCCCGGCCTGTTGACTGCCGGCCTCCGGGGCAACGGCTTTCTCTGCCGGAGGTTTTTCCGCCGCCAGGCTGTGCAGATAAGTGGCAATGGCGTTCAGGTCGCCATCGGTAAGATACTGCGTACTGTGGGTGACCACCTCGCTCATCGGCCCGGCCACCGCAGCATGTCGGCTGCGGCCGGTTTTCAACAGTGCCGCCACCTCTTCCTGCGACATACCGCGCAGGTTAGACGCGAACCAGCCGTCCAGCTCGGCCCCGCTCAGGAAGGCCGGTTCCTTGCTGTCCAGCCCCTTTTCCTGCATCGCCCAGCCGCGCGGCGTATGGCAACTGCCGCAGTGGCCCGCGCCCTGCACCAGATAAGCGCCGCGGTTCCACTCGGCGCTCTGCCCGCCGTCCGGCCGATATTGGGCATCGTCATGGAACAGCTGATTCCAAACCGCCAGCGGCCAACGCATCGACAACGGCCAACGGATATCGCTGGCGCGGTTGGCGGCGTTCTGCGCCGGCACTTCCTGCATCAGATAATCGTACAGCGCGCGCATATCCGCCGCATTCATCTTGGCGTAAGAGGTATAGGGCATCGCCGGATACAGGCGATGGCCATCTTTGGCGATGCCCTGGCGCATGGCACGGTCAAACTCGTCAAAAGAATAAGCGCCGATGCCGTGCTGCTTATCCGGCGTGATATTGGTGGCGTAAATGGCGCCCAGCGGCGTCGGGAACTTCATGCCACCGGCCAGCAAAGCGCCGCCCGGCGCGGTATGGCAGGCGGTGCAGTCACCGGCCTTGGCCACGTATTCCCCGGCCGACATCGCCTGAGCCGAACCGCCCGCCGCCAGCAAGGTCAGCAGATACCATGAACGTAAACTCATGCTCCCTCCTTGACGGCCGCCTGGCCGAAGGCCAGTTCATTGACCGCTCGCCATGCCTGATCGATTGCCGAGTTGGCGTACGGGCTCCAGTCCGAATCCGAGTTGGCTATG
Source organism: Serratia sp. TSA_198.1 (assembly GCF_052686505.1). Classification (NCBI taxonomy): domain Bacteria; kingdom Pseudomonadati; phylum Pseudomonadota; class Gammaproteobacteria; order Enterobacterales; family Yersiniaceae; genus Serratia; species Serratia sp. TSA_198.1. The sequence goes on along the minus strand of NZ_JBQZFP010000006.1, from coordinate 105,635 downwards.
ACAATCTTGCCTATCGGCTTACGCGCCGTCTCGATGATTTTTTTCGCCTCCTCTTCATCATCAAACAGCCCATTGAGGAAGTAGGAATAGCCGTGCGACCAGCGGTTAACGGTGATCGCCTGAATATCGCGCTGATGGTCGAAACCGGCGGAACCCAGCATGCCCTGCAACTGTTCGCGGATCATCTGCTCATGCACCTCGAACGGCGTGCCCAGCAGCAAGGCGCGGCCTTTGCGCGATTGTTCGCGAGGGCTTAGCCCGCTGCCCGCCAGCGTCGGCACGTACACCATATGCAGGCCAATCGGCTGATTCGGGTCGCGAGGATGTTCATAACCGCCCATGCTCACCGGATAATCCAGCTTCACGCGGCAATAAGGCGCGGTCGGCGAATACACCTCATGCACGCCCAGCTTGATAAACGGCTGCCAGTTGCGGATCACCACTTTGCTGTACACCAGCGGTGATTTCACGTTCTGCTTCAGCGCCTCTTGCTGCTCATGCGACATTTCCGGCACCAGATACGGGATCATCATGTTGTAACCGGCCATCACCACCTGCCCGGCGCGTACTTTGGTCATTTTCTCGCCGGTCATATAGGTCACTTCAACCTTGTCGCCGACGTTCGCCGCGTGCAAACCGGTGCTGTTCAGGCGCAGTTTTACCGGCGATTCCGGCCAATCGAGCCGGCTGTAGTCGAACTTCGCCAGCACGATGTCGTTCATATCCTTGCCGCCCGGCGCCACTGCCGGGATCAGATGACGCACCATCAGGCGCGCCAGCGTGGCGTTGCCATCCGGGAAGTGGAACACGTAAGGATCGTCGAGATCCGCCTGCGACTCCTCATCCAGCGGCGGCAGGTTCATGCCGTTCAGGCCGGGCAGATCGCAGATGCGCGCATCGCTGCACGAAGTGGCGTCAATGCCCACCGCCTGGAAATCGCTGGTAGTCTGCTGGAAATAACGGATAGCCATTTCGCTCAGACCGACCTTTTCACGCAGGAACTGGGTATAACTGTGCTTGTCGAGCCATTCACTCTTTTGTTCCTGAGTCAGGTCCGGCAGATAATCCTTGTCCACCGTGTGCAGCGCGATCAACGCCTGTCGGTCGCTTTCCGGCAGCGGGAAATCGCCGATAAAGGCTTCGTAGGAGCGGCCATTAAGCCGATCATGCGGAATATCATCCGCCACCATACGCCCCGGATCACCATTCACCACTTTGTCGACGCCGAAGTTTTTACGATCGAAATAGACGCCGCGGCTCAGGTTCAGATCCGGGTAGAAGGTTTTATCGAACGCCTTTTCCAGGTTGTCGATGCTGACGCCGAGTTTTTGCAGCAGCCCCATCGCCACCGGGCTGAAGTTCGAGCGTGGTGATTGCAGCGACTCACTGCCGCCATAGCCGAGAATAGTGCCGTTTTCGCTGCTGAATTCATTGCGCTTGGCGTGGCCGCCAAAATCATCGTGGTTGTCGATCAGCAAAATACGCTGCTGTGCGCCCTTCATTTGCTGCCAGAAGCAGGCGGCGGCCAGCCCGCTGATACCCGCACCGACCACGATCAGGTCAAACTCTTCCGTAGCGGGTACGCTGCCGAAATCGAATGCCTTGCCGTCGCGCCCCAGTTGGTGCGCGTGCTCGAAGGATCCCGGATGGTTACCGCGCAGCCCGGTCAGCGCAGGCGGATAGTACAAGGTTTGATTGGCGGTTTGCGGTGACGCGCGCAGAATTTGCAGCGGCGTCAGCCCGGCGGCGATGGTGATCGCCACCCCGTTGAGAAAATCGCGTCGGGTGATTCCCATATTAGCTTCCTTTCAATTCTTATTATCAATCAGACCGGTCGAAACCGGTCTGAATGTGCGCTATTGTGCGGGTAAATACAGTAAAATCAATGTTTAAACATCACATGCCGGATCGCGGTGTAGTCCTCCAGCCCGTACATCGACATATCTTTGCCGTAGCCCGACAGCTTCTGGCCGCCGTGCGGCATTTCGCTCACCAGCATGAAATGGGTATTCACCCAGGTGCAGCCGTATTGCAGGCGGGCGCTCAACCGATGCGCACGGCCCACGTCACGGGTCCACAACGACGATGCCAACCCGTAGTTGGACTCATTGGCCCAGGCCAGCACCTGCGCCTCATCGTCAAACTCGGTGATAGTGACTACCGGGCCGAACACCTCCCGCTGCACGATTTCATCTTCCTGCCGCGTACCGGCCAGCAGCGTCGGCTGGAAATAGTAGCCGGGGCCGTTAACCCGCTCACCGCCGGTCACCACCTGCACATGCGGCAGCGCCTTCGCCCGCTCGACAAACCCCGCCACCCGCTCCAGATGCTGGGCGGTGATTAGCGGGCCAAGCTCGCTGCTTTCGTCCTCCGGCGACCCTATTTTCAGGCTGGCGACCGCCTCGCCCAGCCGCTTCACCAGTTCGGGGTAAATGCCTTTCTGGGCATAAATGCGGCAGGCGGCGGTGCAGTCCTGGCCGGCGTTGTAAAAACCAAAGCTGCGGATGCCTTCTACCACCTGTTGCAGGTCGGCATCATCAAACACCAGCACCGGCGCCTTACCCCCCAGCTCCATATGGGTGCGCTTAATGCCCGGCGCGGTATGCGCGATAATGTGTTCCCCGGTAGCAATCGAACCGGTGAGCGACACCATTCGTACCTTGTCATGGCCGGTCAGCCGATCGCCGACACCGACGCCTTGGCCGAACAGAACGTTAAGCACGCCCGGCGGGAACAGCCCGGCGGCCAGTTCGGCCAGCTTAAAGGTGGTCAGCGGGGTCTGTTCCGACGGTTTAATCACCACGCAATTGCCCGCCGCCAGCGCCGGGGCCAACTTCCACGCCGCCATCATCAGCGGGTAGTTCCAGGGGGCAATCGAGGCCACCACGCCCAGCGGATCGCGGCGGATCATCGAGGTGTGTCCGGCCAGATACTCGCCGGCCGCCAGCCCGCTCAGGCAGCGGCTGGCACCGGCGAAGAAGCGGAATACGTCGGCCACTGCCGGCAGTTCGTCGTTCAGCACGCAGTGATAAGGTTTGCCGCAGTTGAGCGATTCCAGCCGGGCAAAGGTTTCCGCGTGGCTATCGATCAGATTCGCCAGCTTCAGCAGGCAGTCGGCACGCTCTTTCGGCGTGGTCTGCCCCCATTCGGCAAAGGCGGCGTCGGCCGCCAGCACCGCCTGATCCACCTGCTCCAGGCTGGCTTGCGCTACCTGCAAGATCACCTCTCCGGTCGCCGGGTTATACACCGGCAGCGACGTCCCCTGGCCGGTAACCAGTTGACCGTTAATCAGCAGTTGGCTTTGCATAGGGTTATCCTTTTGTAAGATGTCTGGTTAGGAAATTATTTGCCGCTGCCGGCGACGCTTTCGCCGCCTTTAGTCAGATAATAGGCCCCCAAAATCGGGATCATGGTCAGCAACATCACCGATAACGCCACCACGTTGGTGATCGGCACGTCGCGCGGGCGGCCGAGCTGGTTTAGCAACCACAGCGGCAACGTGCGCTCATGCCCGGCGGTGAAGGTGGTGACAATGATTTCGTCAAACGACAGCGCAAACGCCAGCATGCCGCCGGCCAGCAGCGCCGACCCCAGGTTGGGTAAAATCACGTAACGGAAGGTTTGCCAACCGTCGGCGCCCAGATCCATGGACGCTTCGATCAGGCTGTAAGAGGTCCGGCGGAAACGGGCAATCACGTTATTGAACACGATCACCACGCAGAAGGTGGCATGACCGATGACGATGGTCAGCACCCCCGGTTCGATATTCAGCGCCTTGAACGCCGCCAGCAGCGCCAGACCGGTGACGATGCCCGGCAGCGCGATCGGCAACAGCAGCAGCAGCGAAATGCTGTCCTTGCCGAAGAAATCACGCCGGTAGAGCGCCGCTGCCGCCAGGGTACCCAGCACCAGCGCCACGGCGGTCGCCAGCGCGGCTATTTGCGCCGAAAGCAGCATCGCATCGAGGATATCCTGCCTGCCGGCGGCCACGCTGAACCAATGCAGCGTAAACCCCTTTGGCGGGAAGCTGAACGCAGCATCCTCGGTGTTGAAGGCATAGATGGCGATAATCGCCAGCGGGAAATGCAGGAAGATCAAACCGCCCCAGGCGGCCAACTTCAGCCCTAACGGCGCGCGTTCAGAGTGCATCGAAGGCCCCCAGACGTTTCACAATGGAAAGATAAATCGCGATCAGTACGATCGGCACCAGGGTAAAGGCCGCCGCCATCGGCATATTCCCGATCGCCCCCTGTTGGGCATACACCATGCTGCCGATAAAGTAACCCGGCGGCCCCACCAGCTGCGGCACGATGAAGTCCCCCAGCGTCAGCGAGAAAGTGAATATCGACCCGGCAGCAATGCCCGGCACCGCCAGCGGCAGGACCACGTAACGGAAAGTCTGCGCCGGGCGCGCGCCCAGATCCGCCGAGGCGTGCAACAGCGAAGGCGGCAAGCGCTCCAGCGCGGCCTGGATCGGCAAAATCATGAACGGCAGCCAGATATACACGAACACCAGAAAACGCCCCAGCCCAGAGGTCGACAGGGTGTTGCCCCCTACGCCCGGCACGCTCAGGATTGCCGCCAGTACCGGTTCCAACCCGAGGTGTTGCAGGAACCACTGGGCTACGCCGTCTTTAGCCAACAGCAGCGTCCAGGCATAGGCTTTGACGATATAACTGGCCCACATCGGCATCATCACCGCAATGTAGAAGAACGCTTTGACGCGGCCGCTGGTGTAGCGCGCCATATAATAGGCAATCGGGAACGCCAGCACCGCGCTGGCCAGCGACACCAGCACCGCCATCGTCAGGGTGCGTAGGATGATGTCGTAGTTGGCCGGGTTGAACAGCGCCCGCAGGTTATCGAAGGTCAGATCCGGCGTCACCGTCATGGTGAAGTCGTCGAAGGTGTAGAACCCTTGCCACAGCAGCGTCAACAGCGAACCGAGATACACCGCGCCAAACCACAGCAGCGGCGGCACCAACAGCAGCAACAGATACAGCGTCGGGCGGCGATAGAACCAGGTCGACAGAGCGCGCAGAGTACCGCGGCGCGGCGCGGGAAAGTCGATGCTCATATCCATCTCACCTCTCCTCCAGCAGCGGCACCATCGCCTCACGCGACCAGCAGGCGGTGACCGGCTGTCCGATCAAACGCTGCTGCCCACCGGCATGCCACTGGGGATTTGCCTGGCTGACCAGCAGTTTTTCACCGCTGCTCAGCGCGATTTCATAACGCGTTGCCGCGCCCTGATAATGGATCTCCTGCACCCTGCCCTGCACCTGGATTTCATCCGGTGCCGCACCGGCCTGATCCGCCAGGCGGATATGCTCCGGGCGAATCGAGAAGGTGGCGGTCTGGCCAAGCAACCGCTGCGCCAGTTCGCTGCGCACCACGTTGGAGGTGCCGACAAACTCGGCGACGAACGGCGTCTTCGGCCGCATATACAGTTCGCGCGGCGCATCGACCTGCTCGATGCGGCCATTGTTGAACACCGCCACGCGATCGGACATCGACAGCGCTTCGCTTTGATCGTGGGTGACGAAAATAAAGGTGATGCCCAACTGGCGCTGCAGTTTTTTCAGTTCGCCCTGCATCTGCTCACGCAGTTTGAGATCCAGCGCGCCGAGCGGTTCATCCAGCAACAGCACCCGTGGCCGGTTGACCAAGGCTCGGGCCAGCGCAACGCGCTGCCGCTGTCCACCCGAAAGGTGCGCCGGTTTGCGTTCTGCCACAAACCCCAACGCCACGCTGTCCAGCGCCTCCTGCGCACGCGCCAGCCGTTCGCGTTTGGCGACGCCTTTGACCATCAACCCGTAAGCGACGTTTTCCAGCACCGACATATGCGGGAACAGCGCGTAATCCTGGAACACGGTATTCACGTCACGCTGATACGGCGGCAGGTTGGCGGCCTCTTGCCCGTGTATGCGGATCGAGCCGGCGCTCAGTTGCTCAAAACCGGCGATCAGCCGCAGGCAGGTGGTTTTCCCCGAGCCGGAAGGCCCGAGCATGGAGAAAAATTCTCCGTCCTGGATCTCGATAGACACTCGGTCTACGGCACGAACATCGCCGAAGGTCCGCGAAACATCGATAAATTGCACGGCAATGGTCATGATGTACGCTCCACACTGATGCTGTTTGGGCGCAGCGAACTGCGCCCCTGTTCGTTAGCGGCCACCCATGATGGCGATATAGTCCTGCGTCCAGCGGCTGTACGGCACGAACTTGCCCCCCTGCGCCTGCGGCGTTTTCCAGAAGGCGATCTTGTCGAACTGATTAAATCCGTTGGTTTCACAGCCCTTCTCGCCCAGCAGCGCGCTGGCCTTGCAGCCTGCCGGAGAAGCAGGGACTGAACCGAACCAGGCGGCCACGTCGCCCTGCACCTTCGGCTCCAGCGACCAGTTCATCCACTGATAGGCGCAATTCGGGTGTTTGGCGTCGGCATGCAGCATGGTGGTATCCGCCCAGCCGGTAACCCCTTCTTTAGGGAAGACCGTGGCGATCGGCTGGCCCTCGCCTTTCAGGGCGTTGGCCTGATACGGCCAGGCGCTGGAAGCGACCACGCCTTCATTTTTGAAATCGCTCATCTGTACCGAAGTATCGTGCCAGTAGCGGTGGATCAACGCGTGTTGAGTGCGCAACAGCTTCAACGCCGCCTGATACTGCTCTTCATTAAGCTGATACGGATCGCTGATACCAAGTTGTGGCTGAGTAGCCTTCAGGAACAGCGCCGCATCGGCGATATAAATCGGCCCGTCATAAGCTTGCACCCGCCCCTGATTGGTTTTGCCGTCCGGCAGATTCTGTTGCTGGAACACTACGCCCCAGCTGTCCGGCGGCGTCGGGAAGGTTTTGGTGTTGTACATCAGCAGGTTTGGCCCCCACTGATACGGCGTACCGTAAGTTTTGCCGTCCACGGTGTACCAGGCGCCGTTCAGCAGGCGTGGGTCGATGCTTTTCCAGTTGGGGATCAGCGCGGTATTGATCGGTTGTACCCGCTTGCCGAGGATCAATCGCAGTGAGGCGTCGCCGGACGCGGTGACCAGATCGTAACCGCCCTTGGCCATCAGGCTGACCATTTCATCGGAGGTTGCGGCGGTTTTCACATTCACCGCGCAGCTGGTTTGTTTCTCAAACTGGGTGACCCAGTCATAGTTTTTGTCGGACTGGCCGCGCTCGATGTAACCGGGCCAGGCGATGATATCCAGCCGTCCTTCGCCTTTACCGAGCGCCTGCGGCAACTCGGCCGCCTGGGCCAAGCCGCAAAGCACGGTGATACAGAGCGCGGAGAGCGTGGTGGTGACTGCGGTAGTTTTTCCCATCGTAATTACCCCTGTGTTGCGTATCTGTGTGCGGCAGGGAACGGCTGCCGCGGTTTTTTGCTTTATGAAACCGCTAGAAGCTGGCTTTGAATTTCGCCATTACGTGTCTTACAACGCTGTAATCCTGCAGCGAATCGCTGGAAAGATCCTTACCGTAGCCGGAACGCTTCAGGCCGCCGTGCGGCATCTCGCTCGCCAGGGTGAAATGGGTGTTGATCCAGGTGCTGCCGTATTGCAGATGGGCTGCGATATGCAGCGCCTTGTCGATATTCTGCGTCCATACCGATGAGGCCAGCCCGTATTCGGAATCGTTGGCCCAGTTGACCGCCTGCTCCAGATGGTCAAAGCGGGTTACGCTCACGACCGGGCCAAACACTTCGCGCTGAACGATCTCATCGCTTTGCAGGCAGCCGGCCAGCAGCGTTGGTTGGTAGTAAAACCCCGGGCCGGAGTGCGCGGCGGCACCGGTGATCAATTCGATATGCGGCTGGCTAAGCGCCCGCTCGACAAAACTGGCGACGCGATCGCGCTGACGGCTGCTGATCAGCGGGCCGATTTCGTTGTCTTCATCGCGCTTGCGGGCAAAGCGCAGACTGGCGACAGCTTCACCCAACGCGTCCACCAGCTTCGGGTAAATCCCCGCCTGCGCGTAGATACGACAGGCGGCGGTGCAGTCCTGGCCGGCGTTGTAATAGCCGTAAGTGCGGATGCTGCTGACCACCTCGTCGAGATCGGCATCGTCACAGACAATCACCGGCGCTTTACCGCCCAGTTCCAGATGCGTGCGCTTGACGCTTTTCGCCGCCGCCTGCAGAATTTTTTGCCCGGTCACGATGTCACCGGTCACCGATACCAACCGAACCTGCGGGTGGCCGACCAAATGGCTGCCGACGCCCTCCCCACCGCCGTACAGAACGTTCAACACCCCCGGCGGCAGGATCTCCTGCAATGCAGGCACCAGCGCCAAAATGCTCAACGGGGTATGTTCGGAAGGTTTGAATACCACGGTGTTGCCCGCGGCCAGCGCCGGGGCGATTTTCCATGCCGCCATCATCAGCGGATAATTCCACGGCGCAATAGAGGCCACCACGCCGATCGGATCGCGGCGGATCATTGAGGTGTGCCCTTCGATATATTCGCCGGCTAGCTGCCCCTGCTGGGTACGTACTGCGCCGGCAAAAAAGCGGAAAACGTCGATGGCTGCCGGGAGATCGTCACTGCGTGCCTGGTGCAGCGGCTTGCCGCAGTTAAGCGCTTCCAACCCGGCCAAATACTCGGCCTGCCGCTCGATTGCGTCGGCGATGCGTAACAAAATAGAAGCTCGGTAAGCCGGGGTGGTACGCGACCATTGACCAAAAGCCTGTTGTGCAGCCTTGACCGCGCTGCCGACCTGTGCCGATGAGGCCTCGGTAATCGAAACCAGCGTTTCGCCATTGGCGGGATTAACGATGCACTCTTGCTGGCCTTCGCCTTCGACCGACTCACCGTTAATAAATTGCTGACAGGTCAAGCCTGTAAGGAAATGCACATCTGCCATTGCCTGCTGCCCCTGAGTGACGAAAACGTTAACCAAATGTGAATAAGTTAGTTTTAATCAGACTATGCGAGCATCAGGCAGCCAACAAATTCTAAATACTGAAGGCCGCGTTCGATTAAATCGAATGCTTCAGGCCGGCGGCGTGCATATTGCCATTCTCACGCGCGATGGTGAGAAACGGCGTGACCAGTTCCGGCCGCGCGCTGCCCCGCCGCCACGCCAGGCCGATATCCAGCGGCTCCAGCAGATCCGCCAGCTTGCGCGCCTCAATCATATTGCCTTCCAGCGACCAGGCGCGGTACGCCATGTCCGGCTGGATGGAAACCCCCATCCCCGCCGCCACCAGGCTGCGCACTGCTTCGGTCGAAGCGGTTTTCATGGCGATCTCCGGCTTCAGCCCGGCGCGCGCCCAGATGCGCCGCGCATGCACGTCCATTTCGTCGGCGTTAAGCTGGATCAGCGGTTGCTTCGCCACGTCTGCCAGGCTGATGCTTTCGTGTTCCAGCAACGGGTGCAGCGGTGGCAACCACAGGCGATACGGCGAATGCATCAGCACTTCGGTTTGCAGCGCATCGCGGTCTTCGATATTCGACAAGATCAGCACACCGATATCGATCTCCCCGCTCACCAGAAGATGCTCAATATAGGGACGTTCATCTTCTATCACCTGAATGGTGACGTTAGGATAGGCCGATTTAAACCGCTTCAGCAGTTCCACCAGAAAGTAGCCCGCCACCAGGCTGGTGACGCCAATGGTCAGTTTTCCGGTCAGGCTTTCGGTGCCGAGTTGCAGGCTGCGCTTGGCGTTATCCACCGTGGCGAGGATCAGGTAAGACTGGCGCAAGAACTGATGGCCCTGATGCGTCAGGTTCATGCCCTTGGCGTGGCGATCAAACAGCCGCACGCCAATGTCGGTTTCCAATTGCTGGATGGCCAGCGTCAGCGACGACTGTGAAACGAACACCGCCTGAGCGGCGGCGGAGATCGAACCGGTTTCCGCCACGGCGATAAAGTGGCGGATTTGGCGCAGCGTCATCATCCCCATCACCTTTCAAGCCGCTGCGTTGTTGTCTGCGTGCGCTTACAACCACTTACGCGAGAAAGATCCTGGGGATGCACGCCCTTGCCGCCTGGCCGCAACTTGACATTCATGGGGATCGCCTTAATCAAGATAGTTGAGTTGAGTGTAGATCCCGTGAGGAAAGCGATCGAAAAAACTATCAAAAACGCGATAGCCTTCGCTTTTTTAGAATGCTTATGGCGGAAATGACTGAGAGATAAAGCCTTGGGACGTTTTTAGCGGGGGGGTAAGAAACCGAGCACCGGCCAGGCTCAAGCCGGCGGTGCTCGGTAGAGGATCACATTAAATCGCTTCTTCGTCCTGTTCGCCGGTACGAATACGCACCACGCGCGCCACGTCGAAGACGAAGATTTTACCGTCGCCGATTTTACCGGTTTGCGCGGTCTGCATGATGGTTTCCACGCAGGTGTCGACGATATCGTCGGCCACGACAATCTCAATTTTCACCTTCGGCAGAAAATCGACCATGTACTCCGCGCCACGGTACAGCTCGGTGTGGCCTTTCTGGCGGCCAAAGCCTTTCACTTCGGTCACGGTCATACCGGTAATGCCAACTTCGGCCAAGGCCTCGCGGACGTCATCCAGTTTGAACGGCTTGATAATCGCGTCAATTTTTTTCATCTTCTTTCCTTAATTACCAATTTTTGCGGCCAAAGCCGGATGTGATTGGGTAGCGGCGGTCTTTGCCGAAATTGCGGGCGGTAATACGCGGCCCGACGGCGGCCTGACGCCGCTTGTATTCGTTGATATCCACCAGGCGGATAACCTTGCGCACGATCGCCTCGTCGAAGCCTTCGGCCACCAGATCGGCAACCGACTTATCGCGTTCGACGTAACCTTCCAGAATCGCATCCAGAATGTCGTACGGCGGCAGGCTGTCCTGATCGACCTGATCCGGCGCCAGCTCGGCGGACGGCGGACGATCGATAACGCGCTGCGGGATCACGTAAGAGACGGTATTGCGGTATTCGGACAGTTTGAACACCAGCGTTTTCGGCACGTCTTTCAGTACGTCAAAGCCACCGGCCATATCACCATACAGCGTGGCGTAGCCTACGGCCATCTCGCTTTTGTTACCGGTGGTCAGCACGATGCTGCGGCGCTTGTTGGACAATGCCATCAGCACCACGCCGCGGCAGCGCGCCTGCAGGTTTTCTTCGGTGGTGTCGCGTTCGGTACCGGCAAACATCGGCGTCAGCTGGCCCATAAAGGCGTCGAACATCGGTTCGATGGAGACGATATCGAACTCGACGCCGAGAATTTCAGCTTCTTCCTTGGCGTCGGCGATGCTGATATCCGCGGTGTAGCGGAACGGCATCATCAGCGCCTGCACCTTGTCTTTACCCAGAGCATCAACGGCAATCGCCAGCGTCAGCGCCGAGTCGATACCGCCGGACAGCCCCAACACCGCGCCCTTGAAGCCGTTTTTGGTCACGTAATCGCGCACCGCCAGCACCAGCGCTTCATAAACCTGCGCCAGCTGCGGCAACTCGGCGGCCGGTGCGGTCATCGGCACCACGTCCAGCTCGTTGAACCTCAGCAGCGTCACCTGCTCGGCAAACGCCGCCAGGCGGTGGGTCATGTTGCCGGCCGCATCGAACACCTTCGAGCAACCGTCAAAAATCAATTCATCCTGCCCGCCGATCTGGTTCAGATACACCAGCGGCAGATGGGTGCGCTGGCAATGGCCGGCCATCAGCGTCTTGCGGATATACGGCTTCTCGCGATTGTACGGCGAGGCGTTGATCGACAAAATCATTTCGGCGCCGGCGGCCTTGGCGGCATCGACCGGCTCCGGGAACCACAGGTCTTCGCAAATCAGCAGGCCCAGACGGTAACCTTTCAGGTTCACTACACAGGTTTCGTTGCCGGCGTGGAAGTAGCGTTTCTCATCGAAGACGCCGTAGTTCGGCAGCTGTTGCTTGAAATAGCGCGCCAACAGTTGCCCTTCAGAGAACAGCGACAACGCGTTATAAAGCTTGTCACCTTCGCGCCACGGGTGGCCGACCAGGATCGCCACATCGGTGGACGCCTGCCGCAGGCGATGAAGCTGCGCGTCACAACGTTGGTAGAAATCGTCGCGATACAGCAGGTCTTCCGGCGGGTAACCGGACAGCGCCAGCTCGGTGAACATGACCAGATCGGCTCCCGCCTTCTGCTGCTCTTGCACGGTTTGCAACATGCGTTCCGTGTTGCCTTCAATGTCACCGACCAGCAAATTCAGCTGGGCCAATGCGATGGAAAGTGATCTGCTCATTGTTTAGGATCCTGCTCAATACGTTCCATGGTTCTCTACGCCCGGTCATGCCACGACAAAGAGAACGGAGTGTAAATCATTCCGCCACGTTTGTTGAGAACCTGCGCGCGCAGGCCATGGCGGAAAATATCATTCTTTAAAATCGTTGGCGTCCAGCTCGTGGCGCGACAGCAATTTATAAAACTCGGTACGGTTGCGGCCCGCCATGCGTGCGGCCTGGGTTACGTTACCCTTGGTGATCTGCAACAGCTTGCGCAGATAATGCAATTCAAACTGATTGCGCGCCTCGACGAAGGTCGGCAACGCGGTATTTTCCCCTTCCAGCGCCTGCTCCACCAGCGCTTCGCTGATCACCGGCGCAGACGTCAGCGCCACGCACTGCTCGATCACGTTCACCAGTTGGCGCACGTTGCCCGGCCAGGTGGCGGTCATCAGGCGCTTCATGGCGTCGGAAGAGAAACTGCGGACAAACGGCTTGTGACGCTTGGCGGATTCACGCAGCAGATGGTTGGCCAGCAGCGGAATATCTTCAGCCCGTTCATTCAGCGCAGGGATCTTCAGGTTCACCACGTTCAGGCGGTAGTAGAGATCTTCGCGGAACTCGTTTTTCGCCATCGCCTTTTGCAGGTCACGGTGGGTGGCGGAAATAATGCGCACGTCGATGTCCAGATCGCGGTTGCTGCCCAGCGGGCGCACCTTGCGTTCCTGCAGCACGCGCAGCAGTTTAACCTGCAACGACAGCGGCATATCGCCGATCTCATCGAGGAACAGCGTGCCGCCCGCCGCCGCCTGGAACAGCCCTTCACGGCTGCTGACCGCACCGGTAAACGCCCCTTTGGCGTGACCGAACAACTCAGACTCCAGCAGTTGTTCCGGCAAGGCGCCGCAGTTAATGGCGATAAACGCCTTTTTGCCGCGCGGGCTGGCACCGTGGATCGCCTGGGCCAACACTTCTTTACCGGTGCCGCTGTGGCCATTGATCAGCACGCTGACGTCGGACTGCGCCACCATTTTCGCCTGCTCCAGCAGGCGCAGCATAATCGGGCTGCGGGTGACGATATCTTCGCGCCAGCTGTCGTCACCGGCCGGCAGCGAAAGTGACAGCGCTTCATCTATGGCCTTGTACAGCGCATCGCGATCCACCGGTTTGGTGAGGAAGCTGAACACGCCCTGCTGGGTGGCGGCTACCGCATCCGGGATCGAACCATGGGCGGTGAGGATGATGACCGGCATGCCAGGCTGGTGCTTTTGAATTTCTGCAAACAGCGCCATGCCGTCCATTTCGTCCATCCGCAGATCGCTGATCACCAGATCAATCTGTTCGCGCCCCAACAGGCGCAGCGCTTCCTGGCCGCTTTCGGCGGTGGTGACATGAAAACCTTCGCTGGTCAGGCGCATACCCAGCAGCTTGAGCAAGCTGGGATCGTCGTCAACCAATAACAGATTGGCCGGTTTGCGTGCTGTCATCGCGCGTGAGACTCCTTGTTAGCGGGGGGCGGCGCGTAGGTATCTTCCGGATCCACCGGCAGGGCGGTGCCCTTTTCCGGTTCGGCTTCCGGCTCTGCGGCCTTGGCCGACGCGGCATTTTTATCTGCGGCGTCGGTTTTTTGCTGTGTCGCGCCGTTATCCGGGATTTCGCCCTGTAACTGCTTGCGCGAGGAGAGCTGACGTTCGATATCGGTCAGATTCTCCAGTTTGCGCGAAGTATCCTGTAACTGGGCCTGCAAGCGGATCTGGCTCTGGCGCAGCGCATCTATCTGGCTGTCCGAGCTTTCCTGCAGGTGCTGATAGCGCGCCTTTTCGTCGAACAAGGTGATCTGCAGAACCTGCTGCTGACGCCACAGTTGCAGCAACGGGCGCAAGGAGCTTGGGAACGCCAGGCGGTAACTGTTCAGACGATCGATCATCTGGCGGCGTTCACCCGACGTCGGCTCGGCGCTGCCCAGCAGAATACTTTGCTTGAAAATACCGTCCCAGCTGTCGCCAGGCAGGGTTTTCGCCAGCGAGCGCGCCTGGGTCGATCCTACGCGATCGGCGCAATCCATCGCGCGCAGCCAGTAAAGTGAATTATTCAACGCGTCTTTGTCGTCGAGCTGCCACAGGGTATCGCAGGCTGCGATGCGGTAATCCACCACTTTGGTGTCCGGGATCGCTTCTTGCTGCTGCTGACTCAGGCCGCTGCTGACCGCACGATCGACGCAGCCTGCCAGCAAAAACGGCATGCAAAGAACGCTGCCTAAAAAGGAAAGACGACGCTTGCCGAGTGGCGCGCTCTGCGTGGCACGCGGTGAACGTTCGGTCTGCAATAGACGAAGGCGTTTAGACCATGTGTACATTATTTATTCATTCTCGGCGGTTAATGGCAATTCAATGCGGAAGCAGACGTCTGCGCCGGCGACTTCGACCAGCTGCAATTCACCGCGCATCCGGCGGATACAATCCTGAGCGATGCTCAACCCCAGACCGCTTCCTTTTACCGCCCCTTTTCGCTGGTGGCTACCCTGGAAAAAAGGCTCAAAAATCATGGTTTGTTCGGCCTCGGGGATGGGCGTGCCGCTGTTGGCGACATCAATCTGCACTCGTTGCCCAACCTGACGGCTGCGAATCCAAATGTTACCGGATTCCTTGCCGTAGTGCACCGCATTGGAGTAGAGATTATCCAGCACGCGCATTAAAAGCGTAGGCTCTGCCCAGCAGATTTCCGCATCCAATGTGATCTCGGTGCGGATCATTTTCGCCCTGGCCGGCAAACTGTGCGCGGCGACCACCAACTCGACCATATCGCGCAGCTCAACATTCTCATGCTCCGCCGGGCCATCGGCCAGTTTACGGTTGTAATCCAGCAACTGCTCTATCAGCAGTTGCAGGTGGCGGCTGCTGTTATCGAGAATAGTCACGACTTCTTTCTGATCGGAGGTCAGCGGGCCGGCCACTTCGTCTGCCAACAGTTCCGTCCCCTCGCGCATGCTGGCCAACGGCGTTTTCAATTCATGCGAGATATGGCGCAGGAACTCATGCCGCTGCGACTCCAGCCACGCCAGGCGTTCACTCAACCAGATGATGCGTTGCGCCAACGAACGCAGCTCACGCGGGCCTTTAAACGACTCGGTGCTGCCCAGCGCTCGCCCCTCCCCCAGACGGTTGATCATGCGCTCCACCGCTTTCACCGGGCCGATAATCATGCGAGTGAAGAGCACCACCAGCAACAC
Organism: Serratia sp. TSA_198.1; assembly: GCF_052686505.1. Taxonomy (NCBI): domain Bacteria; kingdom Pseudomonadati; phylum Pseudomonadota; class Gammaproteobacteria; order Enterobacterales; family Yersiniaceae; genus Serratia; species Serratia sp. TSA_198.1. Next base: position 90,229 of record NZ_JBQZFP010000006.1, on the reverse strand, counting down.
GCTGACCAGAAACAGCATCAGCGCCTGCCAGCCGAAAAACTGGCCGCGTTCGGCAATCGCCTGCTGCAACTGCTGGCCGCGCGAGAACACTACGGCGCGCGTAGCTTGCACCATCTCGGCGTTGGAACGCGAGAAAGACTCCAGCAGCGTCGATGCCTGTTTGTCCGGCCCGCTGCTCTGGCATTTAATCGCAGCGAGCTGGGTCAGCAGGCTGCGCAACGTTTGATAATAGCGTTCATCCGGCAGGATCGGCGCATGGGCGTCCAGCATCTGCGAATACTGCTTACGTTGATTTTGGTACAGCCGCTCCAGGGTGGGATCGACCAGCACGCAATACTGACGGTAGCTGCGCTCCATCTCCAGCGCCACGCTGGTCATCGCCTCGCTGCGCCGCGCATCCACCAGCGTGGTACGGTTGATATCCGCCGCCTGCGCGCTGAGATGATCCAGGCTTTGATAAGCCTGATAAGCCAGCACCAGCAGCGGCAGCAGCACCAGCAGAAACGCCATCAGGACCAGCTGACGCAGCGAGCGGGGGAATAAACGCCATCTTTTCAACGAAATCATCTCATTGTCTCTCATCTGCTTCGATGCTAACCGAGTCACCGGTGAGAGGAAAGCCCGGCGTTCGGCGAAGCGTCAGGAAAATATAGGGAAGCGTGCCGTAGGTAGGGAGTTTGCGTTTGGACCTATCGTATATACCCAAAATAATTGGAGTTGCATCAAGGCGACAAGCTTGTAAGTCCCCAGGAGCTTACTCAAGTAAGTGACTGGGGCGCACAAGTGCAGTCAACACAGATGCAGCTTCAAGTATGAGGGGTATTTGACGCTGGGGCAGGACTGCCCCATCGCAAGAAAGTGTGGATGCCCTTGAATCTCGTCCCCAGGGTGATGTAGCACAAGGCTGGCATCGAACAGGACGAATAGCATCCATAAGTATCCGGGATTGATGAACACTCATCACAGTTGGATACAGGCGGTGCCTCACTCCACGTGTCGCCCGATGCTTGATAAAGCCGCTTGCGCGTCTGTTATCGGTTTGGTTGGACGATAGGCACCATTTCTTTGGCATCATTCGGAGGCTTATGAGGCAAACTTCCGTCTAAATACGGGGCCGTCATAAAAAGTTGAATGAGCAACTGGGGATAATAATGCACTTTACGTGCCAACTTTTCAATACATTTATTAACACATTGAATATATTAATAAATAAATAAAAACACAGCCTATAAGATCAAATTGACCTGCCATGGGTCGATTAAAAAATAATCACCCTGTCGCCAAAAACCGACAACTTAAGCCAATTAATTTTTCACCATTACAAATCAATGAGTTAAGTGTCTCTTTTTAGAGACATGAAAAAGGTTCTCTGTCGCAAAATGCAGACAACGGCAAACCGGCACCGGCGCAATAAGTAAAAAGGGACGCAATCTCTTGCGCCCCTTTCATTACCGCGTGGTAACCGCTTAGCCCAATTGCTTGCGGGCGTTGCGGAACATGCGCATCCACGGGCTGTCTTCGCCCCACTCTTCCGGATGCCATGAGTTGCTCACGGTACGGAATACACGTTCCGGGTGCGGCATCATCACCGTCGCACGGCCGTTGCTGCTGGTCACTGCGGTGATGCCGTTTGGAGAACCATTAGGGTTAGCTGGATAGGTTTCCGTTACCTGACCGGCATTGTCCACAAAGCGCAATGCCACCAGACCACTGCTTTCCAACGCCGCCAGATGCGCTGCATCGCGCACTTCAACGTGCCCTTCACCGTGGGATACGGCGATCGGCATGCGTGAACCGGTCATGCCCTGCATGAACAGCGACGGGCTGGCCGCCACTTCCACCAGGCTGAAACGCGCTTCAAAACGATCCGACAGGTTGCGTACGAAACGTGGCCAGTGTTCGGCACCCGGGATCAGATCGCGCAGGTTCGACATCATCTGGCAACCGTTGCACACACCCAATGCCAGGGTTTGCGGACGGTGGAAGAAGGATTCGAATTCGTCACGAACGCGGTCGTTGAACAGAATCGACTTCGCCCAGCCTTCGCCGGCACCCAGTACGTCGCCGTATGAGAAACCACCACAGGCAACCAACGTATGGAAGTCTTGCAGATCGCGACGCCCTTCCAGCAGATCGCTCATATGAACGTCTACCGCATCGAAGCCGGCGCGGTGGAAGGCTGCCGCCATCTCAACGTGGGAGTTGACGCCCTGCTCGCGCAGCACCGCCACTTTAGGGCGTGCGCCCTTGGCGATGTACGGCGCGGCAATGTCTTCTTCCGGCGCAAAGGTCAGCTTGACGTTCAGCCCCGGGTCGCGGTCGTCCTGCTTGGCCTGGTGCTCCTGATCGGCGCATTCCGGGTTATCGCGCAGGCGTTGCATCTGCCAGGTGGTTTCCGCCCACCAGGTGCGCAAGGTCGCGCGGCTTTGGCTGTACAGCGCTTTGTCGCCCTGAGTAATGACAAAGCGATCGCCGGCCTGCACACTGCCGATGTGATGCACATTGTCCGTCAGGCCGTGTTGAGCAAAGGCCTGTTGCACCGCTTCAAGCCGGTCGGCCGTGACCTGAATCACCGCGCCCAGTTCTTCGTTGAACAGCGCTGCCAGCGCATCGTCGCCCAGCCCTTTGATATCCACGTTCACGCCGCAGTGGCCGGCAAATGCCATTTCCGCCAGCGTGACCAGCAGGCCGCCGTCGGAACGGTCGTGGTAAGCCAGCAACGCGCGATCGGCCACCAGTTGCTGCATGGCGTTGAAGAAGCCTGCCAGCTGTTCTACATTGCGCACGTCGGCCGGCTTGTCGCCCAGTTGGCGGTAAACCTGCGCCAGTGCGGTAGCGCCCAGTGCGTTATGGCCGTTGCCCAGATCGATCAGCAACAGCGCACTCTCGCCCTTATCGGTACGCAGTTGCGGCGTCACTGTGTGGCGAACGTCTTCCACGCGGGCAAACCCGGTGATCACCAGCGACAGCGGCGACGTCATTTCGCGCTGCTCTTCGCCTTCCTGCCAGCGGGTTTTCATCGACATCGAGTCTTTGCCCACCGGAATGGTGATGCCCAGCGCCGGGCAAAGCTCTTCGCCCACCGCTTTCACCGCGGCATACAGGCCAGCGTCTTCACCCGGGTGACCGGCTGCCGCCATCCAGTTAGCGGAAAGCTTCACGCGCTTGAGCGAACCGATTTCGGTCGCGGCCAGGTTGGTCAGCGCTTCCCCTACCGCCAGGCGGCCGGAGGCGGCGAAGTCCAGCAAGGCAACCGGCGCACGTTCGCCAATCGACATCGCTTCACCGTAGTAACTGTCCAAGCTGGCGGTGGTCACCGCGCAGTCGGCTACCGGGATCTGCCACGGGCCAACCATCTGGTCACGGGCTACCATGCCGGTTACGGTGCGGTCGCCGATAGTGATCAGGAAGGTTTTCTCTGCCACCGCCGGCAAATGCAGAACGCGTTTTACCGCATCCTCCAGGGTGATGTTCGCACGTTGGATCGGCTCGCCTTTGGCTTGCAGACTGGTCACGTCACGCGTCATTTTCGGCGTTTTGCCCAGCAGCACGTCCAACGGCATATCGATCGGTTGATTGTCGAAATGGTTGTCGTTCAGCGTCAAATGCAGTTCTTCGGTAGCTTCGCCGATCATCGCATAAGGTGCGCGCTCACGGCGGCAAATTTCGTCAAACTGCGCCATCTGCGCCGGCGCAATCGCCATCACATAGCGTTCCTGCGATTCGTTGCACCACACTTCCAGCGGGCTCATGCCCGGCTCGTCGTTAAGGATGTCGCGCAGTTCGAAACGGCCACCGCGGCCACCGTCGCTGACCAGTTCCGGCATGGCGTTAGACAGGCCGCCGGCACCTACGTCGTGGATAAACAGAATCGGGTTTTGTTCGCCCAACTGCCAGCAGCGGTCGATCACTTCCTGACAGCGACGTTCCATTTCCGGGTTGTCGCGCTGCACCGAGGCGAAATCCAGATCGGCATCGGACTGACCGGACGCCATGGAAGAAGCCGCACCGCCGCCCAGGCCGATATTCATCGCCGGGCCGCCGAGCACCACCAGCTTGGCGCCCACGGTGATTTCGCCCTTCTGCACGTGATCGGCGCGGATGTTGCCGATACCGCCTGCCAACATGATGGGCTTGTGGTAGCCGCGCAGTTCGACGCCGTTGTGACTGTTGACCTGCTCTTCATAAGTACGGAAGTAGCCTACCAGCGCAGGACGACCGAATTCGTTGTTGAACGCCGCGCCGCCTAATGGGCCGTCGGTCATGATATCCAGTGCGGTCACGATGCGATCCGGTTTGCCGAAGTCCTGTTCCCACGGCTGTTCGAAACCAGGAATACGCAGGTTGGAAACCGAGAAGCCCACCAGACCCGCCTTGGGCTTGGCCCCGCGACCGGTGGCGCCTTCGTCGCGGATCTCGCCGCCGGAACCGGTAGCGGCACCCGGCCATGGGGAGATCGCCGTCGGGTGGTTATGGGTTTCCACCTTCATCAGGATATGCGCGTCTTCCTGATGGTAGTCATACTGGCCGTTTTCCGGCGCAGCAAAGAAACGGCCAACCTGAGAGCCTTCCATAACCGCCGCGTTGTCTTTATAAGCAGACAGTACGTAATCCGGCGTCTGCTCGAAGGTGTTTTTGATCATTTTGAACAGCGACTTAGGTTGCTGTTCGCCGTCGATGATCCAGTCGGCGTTGAAAATCTTGTGGCGGCAGTGCTCGGAGTTGGCCTGCGCGAACATATAGAGTTCGATATCCGTCGGGTTGCGCCCCAGACCGGTAAAGGCATTCAGCAGATAGTCGATTTCATCCTGCGCCAGCGCCAGCCCCAGCTTGAGGTTGGCCTGTTCCAGCGCGCAGCGACCTTCGCCCAGCACGTCCACCGCCTGGTACGGCGCCGGCTGATGCTGAGCAAAAAGCTGTTCTGCCTGCTGCAGTTCGCTGAATACCGTTTCCATCATGCGATCGTGCAGCAACGCGGCAAGCTGTTGCCACTGCGCTTCGGTCAGCGTCGGCGCCTTGACGTAAAACGCCAGGCCGCGCTCCAGCCGCACCACTTGCTTCAAACCGCAGTTGTGGGCGATATCGCTGGCTTTGGAAGACCAGGGGGAAATGGTACCCGGACGCGGCGTCACCAACAGCAGGCGGCCTTCAGGGGCATGTTCGGCGAGAGAGGGGCCGTACTTGAGCAGGCGCGTGAGCTTGCCATGTTCTTCGGCACTTAGCGGTGCGTTAACATCGGCAAAGTGGACGTATTCGGCGTAGATATCACTGACCGGAAGTTGAGCGTCCTGACAGCGGGACAGCAGTTTGGTAATACGAAAAGCCGACAAAGCGGGCGAACCACGCAGTATTTCCATAATCAAAGTTCTCTCGTCTTCGAAGCAACTGACTTCAGCACTTCTTTGGGCGCAACAGGGGAAAACGCGCGCCATTATAGAGAATCTACGCCGCCGACGAAACCGTTTGCGCAGCTATTATTGATAAAAGCTGTTCGCCCCCTCGAATTGTCATAACGTGTCAATAAAGTTGCACGCTGGCGTTTTGTTGCGCAAAATGCTCCCGCACTGGTGATTTAACCATAAGAAAAGACTGACCATCGGTCACCGGCGCACCCGTACTACCACTGGATAACTATTTGAAACGCCTAAAAATAAACTACATTCTCATCGGTGTTGTTACCTTGCTTCTGGCGCTCGCCCTGTGGCCCAATATTGCCTGGCGCGGTGGCCAGGGAGGGCAACTCGAAGAGATCAAATCCCGTGGCGAGCTGCGTATCAGTACGCTGAACACGCCGCTAACCTATTTCACCACCAAGCAGGGGCCGGGTGGGCTCGACTACGAGCTGGCGAAACGCTTCGCCAATTACCTGGGCGTGAAGCTGGTGGTGATCCCGCACAACAATATCAATGACCTGTTTGACGATCTGGACGATGACGACGCCGATCTGCTGGCCGCCGGCCTGATCTACAACCAGGATCGCCTCAGCCGCGCTCGCACCGGCCCGGCCTATTATTCCGTTTCCCAGCAGTTGGTCTATCGCCTGGGCACCCCACGGCCAAAAACCTTTGCCGACATTAAAGGCAAGCTGGCGGTCGCTTCCGGTTCCGCGCACGTCAGCACGCTGAAACAGCTTAAGCAAAGTAAATTCCCGGACCTCAGTTGGGAAGCCTCCAGCGATCTGACCTCAAAAGAGTTGCTGGAACAGGTGGCCGACGGCAAACTGGACTATACCCTGGGCGACTCTGTGACTATTGCCCTGCTGCAACGCATCCACCCGCAACTGGCGGTTGCGTTCGACGTCACCGATGAAGAGCCGGTCACCTGGTATCTGAAGCGCGGCAACGATGACAGCCTGTATGCGGCGATGCTGGATTTCTATAGCCAGATGGTGGACGACGGCACGCTGGCGCGGCTGGAAGAGAAGTATCTCGGCCACGTCGGCAGTTTCGATTACGTCGATACCCGAACCTTTCTGTCAGCCATCGACTCGGTGCTGCCGACCTTCCGCTCGCTGTTTGAAAAATACGCAAATGAGATCGACTGGAAATTGCTGGCGGCCATCGCCTATCAGGAGTCGCACTGGAACCCGCAGGCAACCTCGCCCACCGGCGTGCGCGGCCTGATGATGCTGACGCGGGCCACCGCCGACGGCCTGGGGGTCAACGATCGTCTGGATCCCGAGGAAAGCATTCAGGGCGGCGCACTTTACCTGCAGAGGTTAATGGCCAAAGTGCCCGACAGCGTACCGGAAGATGAACGCATCTGGTTCTCGCTGGCAGCGTACAACATGGGCTGGGGCCATATGCTCGACGCCCGCAAGCTGACCAAAATGCAAAAAGGCAACCCGGACAGCTGGGTGGACGTCAAACAGCGCCTGCCGATGCTCAGCCAAAAACGTTATTACCCGCAGCTGACCTACGGCTATGCGCGCGGACGCGAAGCTTATAACTACGTGGAAAACATTCGCCGCTATCAGGTCAGCCTGGTCGGCTATCTGCAAGAAAAAGAGAGGAAGGCGGCGCAGGAAGCGGCCGAACAGGCGGCGCTGGGGGAAGGCTATCCGGTTGTTATACCGGAACTGGCACTTAACCACTAATTACTCTGGCTTATCCGCCGCACGTTGCGCCAGCTTAAGCGCTTTTTTCTGCTCGCGGCGCAGGCGGAAAAAGTTGCTCAGCGTCGCGGCGCATTCGTCCGCCAACACGCCTGAAGCGATCTCCACCTGATGGTTCATGCCGGGATGGCGCAAAATATCCACCAGCGACCCTGCCGCACCGGTTTTCACATCGGCCGCGCCGTACACCAGCCGACGAATGCGACTGTGAACCATTGCGCCGGCGCACATCACGCACGGCTCCAGGGTGACATACAACGTGGCATTCAACAGGCGATAGTTCTGTAACACCGCTCCGCCCTGCCGCAGCGCCATGATCTCCGCATGCGCGGTAGGATCGTGACGGCCAATCGGCCGGTTCCAGCCTTCGCCAATCACCTGATTGTCCAGCACCAGCAGCGCACCCACCGGCACCTCGCCTTCTTCCTGAGCACGCTGGGCAAGCAGCAACGCCTGACGCATCCAGTATTCATCGTTATATTCAGTCATCGCATAATTCCTCGTGCGCTTTTGCGGCGGGCATTATACACAGTAGGTGCGCTGCATGCTGCGCCCGCGTTAACCGGGGTGAATATATTCGCCCCTGCCGGCCGGGTGCGGAGCCGAACGCTGCGGCTTGAAATGCAACGGGTATATACTGAACGAATAGCAATGTTATCAGGGATAAGAAACATGAAATTCAGCAAGAAGAACGCCGCCGTGGTACGCAAAGCCCTGAACGGCTGGGTAGGCGAAGGCGCGCTGACGGTGCAACAGCAAGAGCAGTTGTTGCAGCATGTAGAAGTCCAGCCTTTCGACTGGCGGCGGCTGGCGCGTTATGCGTTTCTCGCCGCACTGGCCTCGCTGGTCATTGCCATCACCAGCCTGTTCGCCGACAGCGATTTGTTGGATTGGCTGAGCGGCTTGTTCCGCTTCGATGCGCCGGTTCGCATGGCGATGGCCGGCATACTGGCCGCGCTGGCCTATACCTGGGCCTTGCGCCGTCGCCGTCGCCACCCGGAAAAACGCTACGGTAATGAGGCCGCGCTGTTCATTGCCGTGCTCTTCACCGCCTGCGCGCTGTGGCAAATGGGCGTCTGGCTGGACAACGGCAGTGGCCGGGTTTCATTGCTGCTGATGTTCGCCGCTCTGCTTTACGGCCTGATTGGCTGGTTCAGCCGCTCCGGGCTGGTGTGGTGGTTTGCCCTGCTGTCGCTTGGCAACGCCTTCGGCGCCGAAACCGGTTACCTGTCCGGCTGGGGCGCTTACTGGCTGGGCATGAGCTTCCCGATTCGCTTTATCGCCTTCGGCGCAGCCCTGATCGCCGCAGCATTGCTGCTGCAACCGCTGCTTGCACGGCGTGGGCTGGAGCGGGTTTCGCTGGCGATGGGGCTGCTGTATTTGTTTATCGCCCTGTGGCTGCTGTCGATCTTCGGCAATTACGGCGATCTTGACAGCTGGTATAGCGTGCGCCAGATCGAACTGTTCCACTGGAGCCTGCTGTTCGGTATCGCCGCCGCAGTGGTCATCTGGCTGGGGCTGAAACGTGATGACGCCATGCTGCGCGGATTCGGTCTGACCTTCCTGTGCATCAACCTTTATACCCGCTTCTTCGAATTTTTCTGGGACAGCATGCCCAAGGCGATTTTCTTTGTGGTGCTCGGTCTGAGCCTGTGGGCGCTGGGGCACTATGCGGAGAAAATATGGCAGTTGGGACGCAAGCCGCACGATCTGACCGATGATTAAGGCGCTATGGCTGCCGTCTTTCACGCTTCAATTGGAAAACCAGAGGGGATATAAACGGCAAAGGGCGGAAATCCGCCCCTTTGCTTACTCCAACTGCTGCAACTCACCCAGCTTGCTGACCCGCCAGCGGTGCTCGCAAAAATACAGCAGCGGGTTGTCCTGCTTGCTGTCACTGTAACCGCTGTACAACCTGAGCGGCGCGCCGAGACGCTGCTCCAGTTGCGTCACTTTCTGGACGCCAAGACAGCGCATAGTCAACACCCAGCCGCCGTAACTGCGTACAATGCGGCTGCCGACCAGGCGCACCCGCGACAGGAAAGCGGAGTCCCGATAAACCTGCTCCACCAGCCGTTCCGGAGAACCGGTGATCAGCCACACCTGCGCATCGTGCACATCGAGGTACTGACGCAGACGCATTTGCACCACCGGAAACGCGGTCACCTTATTGCGGAAATAGCTGACGAACTGCTGTTCCAGCGCCTTTAACCTGGTCTCCGAACGGCCAAAGGTGATCGACCACAGCAAGACACTCATCGGCCAGCGCGCAGCGCGCCCCATCATCAACATCGCCAGCCCGACCACCGGCAACAGCGGCACCACCAACAGCAGATTAAGCGGCAGGTGACGCAGCAAGAAACGCAAGAAACTGCCAAACATGTCTTCCTGATGCAGCGTACCGTCCAGATCAAAGAACACCACGCGGCGACCTTCCACGGCCTCCTGGTTCTGTTTCTCGCTCAAACGTTACTCCTCAGGATCATTGAATCCCATTATCCAGGTGAAAATAAATCCAGCCACAATCGTAATCACCATACCGGCCAGATACAACATCACCTTACCCGAGACAATGGTCAGCGCCAAAGGCAAACCTGAAATACCGAAGGTAATCACCGTCGCCACTTTCCAGTAGCTGATCAGCGCGCCCCCCACCGCGCCGCCGAGGCAGGCGGCAATAAAAGGCTTACCCAGCGGCAAAGTCACACCGAAAATCAGCGGTTCGCCAATGCCGAGAATACCGACCGGCAGCGCCCCTTTGATCACCTTTTTCAGGCGCGCGTTGCGGGTTTTCATTAATACCGCCAATGCAGCTCCCACTTGCCCCACTCCCGCCATCGCCAGGATCGGCAGCAGCGGGTTGGAGCCGTGCGCCTGCACCAGCTCGACATGTATCGGCACCAATCCCTGATGCAGACCGGACAGCACCAGTGGCAGGAACAACCCGGACAGTACCGCGCCCACCAGCAACCCGCCCTTGTCGATCGCCAGATTGGCACCGTGGGCGATGGCGTCCGAGATGTAGCCGCCGAGCGGTTGCAAAATCATAATCGCCAGCGACGCGGTCACCAACGTGGTCAACAACGGATTGAGGATAAGCTCGATCGACTCCGGCAGCAGGTTGCGCAGACGTTTTTCCACCCAACACATCAGCGCCACCACCAGCAGCACCGCAATCACCCCGCCGCGCCCCGGCTGCAACGCCTCGCCGAACAGCGTAATCTGCGCCAGCGCCGGGCTGGAGAGAATGCCGGCCATCACGCCGCCCATCGCCTGCGAACCGCCAAACACCCGGGCGGCGTTGACTCCCACCAAAATGTTCATGATGGCGAACACCGCACTACCGAAAATCGCCAGCAACCCAAGTACGTTGGGGTAGTTAACCGCCAGCTCGCCGGCGATGTCGGGCCGCTTCAGCAGATTGATGATGCCGGTAATCAGGCCCGAGGCAATGAACGCCGGTATCAGCGGGATAAAAACATCGGCCAGTTTTTTCAGTGCGCCGCTCATCGGGGCTGCGTATTTCTGCTTGGCCTGCGCCTTGGTACGAGCGATATCATCACCGCCCGCCAGCACGGCGGGAGCACCGTTGAGCAGCGAACGCATGGCGTCCACCACCTTGGCGGCGGCGCCCGGACCGACAATAAACTGATGCTGATCGCCCTGCTTGATATAGCCCTTAACGCCCGGCAACTGCTTGAGCGCCGGTAAATCCAGGCGCAGTTCGTCGCGGACTTCGACACGAACCCGCGTCATGCAGTTCTCCAGCCTGAGGATATTCTCCTCGCCGCCAATCCCCGCCAGTATCTGTGTTGCCAGTGCCGTTGTCTTGTCCATCGCCCGCCCCAAGTGTGGTTTAACGCGTCAATGCCGCACGCAAATAGCCGTCGTGCTGCTGCAAGCGACGCTGCGCTTCTTCAGCACCAATACCGGCCAGAATCATCAGAATCGCCGGTTTGACTTCAAAACCGGTCTGCGTCAGCGCCGCCTCCGCCTGGCTGCGTTCGGCGCCGGTGGCTTCCGCGACGATGCGGCAGGCGCGATCCACCAGTTTTACGTTAGTGGCTTTCACGTCCACCATCAGGTTCTGATATACCTTGCCCAGTTTGACCATCGCGCCGGTCGACAGCATGTTCAACACCAGTTTTTGCGCGGTGCCGGATTTCATGCGCGTCGAGCCGGTCAACGCCTCCGGCCCCACTACAGGTGAAATCGCCACCTGCGCTTCGTGGGCGATGGGTGAATCCGGGTTACAGGAAATCGCCGCCGTCGGGCACCCCAACTGACGCGCGTAGCGCAAGGCGCCGATCACATAAGGCGTACGCCCGGACGCCGCCAGCCCCACCACCATGTCGGTGGCCGTCAGCGTCAGCGCTTGCAAATCGGCCTCTCCCAGGGCTGCATCATCTTCTGCGCCTTCAACCGCCTTCAGCAGCGCGCCCGGCCCGCCGGCTATCAGCCCAACGACCCTGCCATGCGGCACGCCGAAGGTGGGCGGGCATTCGGAGGCGTCAAGCACGCCAAGACGGCCGCTGGTACCCGCCCCCAGATAAATCAACCGGCCGCCGGCCTTCAACGCCGCCGCCGCCAGATCCACCGCCTCCGCGATGGCCGGGAGCACTTTTTCAATCGCTTCCGGCACCTTGCGGTCTTCCCGGTTAAAGCAGCTCACCATCTCCAGCGTCGACATTTCATCCAGCCCCATGGTGGCTGGGTTACGGGTTTCAGATACCAATGCGCCTAGGTTCATTTGTTTACCTTTGAATTTTTAATTCCAAACATAAAAACATTATTTGAATATTTTATTCATTAAAGCGAGCACTATTTGCTATTTTAAAGACGAGCTCACAAAAAATTTTCACTGCGCGTTTTCGCCGCCGGCGTGGCAGAATACCCGCTGGTTTCCAGGGAAATACGGGTTGCGCCCCATAGTTGCACGTGAGCACCGCTGGCGGTCATGTGAGCGCGCAACCAGGCACGAGTCGTGAGGTTTGGTGGGCCAAATAAGCGGCTCGTAACACAGGTGCGCGTTCAAATGGCCCCAGCCCTTCGGGTCGCGCCCCAAAAGCCCGCACTCTGTGTTGTCGGGTTTAAACATAGGTCCGCTATGCTTTGCACCCTCCGCCTTGATTACGGACTTTTGGGTCTGCGACGGTGCCACGATCAATTATGGGACACAACCTTATGAGTACCCTTCTTCGCATTCGTCAGATGTATCCGACGCTGGCTCAAAACGACCGCAAACTGGCGGATTTCCTGCTGCATAATGCTCAGCAGGCGCGCCATCTCAGCTCGCAAAAGCTGGCCCAGTTGGCTGGGGTCAGTCAGTCGAGCGTGGTGAAATTTGCTCAGAAGATGGGCTACAAAGGCTTTCCTGCATTGAAGCTGGCGCTGAGCGAAACCCTGGCCCAGCCGCAGGCCGAGCCGGCGGTCACCGTGCATAACCGGATCCTCAGCAGCGATGCGCTGAAAACGGTCGGCGAAAAGCTGTTGGTGGAAAAGCAATCCGCGTTGCGCGCCACGCTGGATATCAATAGCGAAGAGCGTCTGCATCAGGCGCTGGATATGCTGCGTCAGGCGCGAAGGATCATTTTGGTGGGGATCGGCGCTTCCGGGTTGGTCGCCAAGGATTTCTCCTACAAGCTGCTGAAAATTGGCGTGATGGCGATAGCAGAGCCGGATATGCATGTCCAACTGGCGGCAGTACAGGCACTGGACAAGCGGGATTTGCTGCTGGCGATCTCATTCAGCGGGGAACGGCGGGAAATCAACCTGGCGGCGGAGGAAGCCCGCCTGGCCGGGGCCAAGGTGCTGGCGCTGACCAGTTTCTCGCCGAACGGGCTGCAGCAACGCGCCGATCACTGCCTGTATACCATCGCAGAGGAACCCAACACCCGCAGCGCCGCTATTTCTTCCAGCACCGCCCAGTTCGCCCTCACCGACCTGCTGTTCATGGCCTTGATTCAGCACGATCTCGATCATGCCCGCGACCGTATCAAACACAGCGAACAGTTAGTGAAAAAACTGGTTTAGACGTTATAATCCGCGCTGCGCAAAATACCCCTATTAATGATGAGAGATAAACCATGGCCCTGCTAATCACACGCAAATGCATCAACTGCGATATGTGCGAGCCGGAATGCCCGAATCAGGCCATTTCGATGGGGGAGGATATCTACCAGATCGACACCGATCGCTGCACCGAGTGCGTTGGCCATTACGATATCCCAACCTGCCAGCAGGTATGCCCGATCGATAACACCATTATCGTTAACCCGCAGCACAGTGAAAGCAACGAACAGCTGTGGGACAAGTTTGTGATGCTGCATCACGCCGATCGGCTGTAACCGCCACCTTCCGATCGACAAGGGCGCCAACAGGCGCCCTCAGACGGCTGACAAAGCCCGTTATTAGGGAGAGCGTGCCGAAGGGGTCGTAACGGCCTTGGCCGTCGACCCGCAGGGTGGGACACAGGGATGTGTCCCATAATGGCCCCTCGGTGCGCTAGGCCCGGGTATCTCGGACTCAAAGACAACTTTGTCATCAACCTCAGGGCGCCAACAGGCGCCCTTTTGTTTTACGGCTGATGCCGCCTTAGCCTTCAATAATTACCGTGGCACAGGCGTAACGGCGTTCATCCGCCAGCGAGACGTGGATGGCGGTAATGCCCATCTCCTGCGCCAGCTCGGCTGCGCGAGCATGCAGGCGAATGTTCGGCTTGCCGAGACCGTCATTGAACACTTCAAACTGATTAAATGCCAGCCCGTTGCGGATGCCGGTACCGAAAGCCTTGGCGGCCGCTTCTTTCACCGCGAAGCGCTTGGCGAGAAAACGTACCGGCTGCTGATGCTGCTGATACACCTCCCACTCGGCCGCGCTCAGCACACGGCGTGCCAGGCGATCGCCGCTGCGCTCCACCACGGCTTCGATGCGCGCCATCTCAACGATGTCGGTACCCAGCCCCAGCACTGCCATTAGCGACGTGCTTCCCGCATCAGCAATTTCATGTCGGCAACCGCTGCCGGCAACCCACTCATTACTGCCTGGCCGATAATGGCGTGCCCGATATTCAGTTCATACATCTCTGGCAACGCAGCTATCGGTTGAACATTATGGTAAGTCAGGCCATGACCGGCATTGACCTTCAGGCCCTTGCCGGCGGCATAGGTAGCCGCGACCGCAATACGATGCAGCTCGGCCTTCACCGCCAGCTCGCCTGTGGCTTCGGCATAGGCACCGGTATGGATTTCAATATAGGGAGCGCCAACCGCCACCGCCGCATCAATCTGACGATGATCCGGGTCGATAAACAACGACACCAGAATGCCGGCCTGTGCCAGGCGCTCCACCGCCACGGCCATTTTGTCCTGTTGCCCGGCAACGTCCAGCCCACCTTCGGTGGTGACTTCTTCGCGCTTTTCCGGTACCAGACAACAAAACTGCGGCTTCAATTCAATGGCGATATCCAACATTTCGTCGGTCACGGCCATTTCAAGATTCATGCGCGTCTGGATGGTTTGACGCAGAATACGCACATCGCGATCGGTGATGTGGCGGCGGTCTTCACGCAGGTGCACGGTAATCCCGTCAGCCCCCGCCTGTTCGGCGATAAATGCCGCCTGAACCGGATCCGGATATTGGGTTCCGCGCGCGTTACGTAACGTGGCGATGTGATCGATATTAACGCCCAGCAGCAAATCAGCCATGACAACCCTCTAAAAACGATTTTCAGTGCCAGCAGTTTACACGCGGGCGCAGAGCCGCAAAAGGGGAAAAGGTCAGGCGTCGTCGACCGGCGTATCCGGCTGCTTGCGGACAAACTGACGAAACAGTTCGCGGCTCTTCAGCGGCTTGCCGCCCAGGTAGGGTTTCAGCGCCATGCGGGTGAAGCGTTTGGCGGCGCGCAAGGTTTGCGCATCGGGGAACTGACGCTCTGCCAGCGCACGCAGCTCGCGGCCGGTAAAGCTGTAATGATCCACCACCAGGCTGGCGATGAAGCCTTTTTCCTCGCGGTAACGGTAGGTCATGCCATCGTCCACCGGCTGGCCGCTGCCGGCGCAGTGCAGGAAATCAAGGCCATAGCCCAGGTGATTCAGCAATGCCAATTCGAACTGGCGCAGCGCCTGCTCCGGGGAAATGTCTTCCGCCGCCAGCGCCTGCAAACATTGCAGGTAATCGAAGAATAATACCGAGTAGTTGGCTTCTTGCTCCAGCACCCGCGACAGCAGTTCGTTCACGTACAGGCCGCTGTACAGCATCATGCCGCTAAGGGGTAAACCGAGAGAAACCGCTTCGGCGTTACGCAGCGTTTTCACTTCGCCACGGCCGCCCCAGCGCACTAACAGGGGAGTAAAGGGTTGCAGACAACCCTTTAGATTGGAGCGGCGGCTGCGCGCGCCTTTTGCCAGCAAGCGCACCCGCCCATGACCTTCCGTGAACATGTCCAGCATCAGGCTGGTTTCACTGTACGGTCGCCCATGCAGGACGAAAGCGCGCTCCCAGCCGTCCATTGGAGAAGTTACTTCAGGTCGTCGGTATAGCCCAGGCTACGCAGCGCACGTTCGTCGTCCGCCCAGCCCGATTTCACTTTCACCCACAGTTCCAGATGCACTTTGGTTTCAAACATCTGTTCCATGTCGTGGCGAGCTTCGATACCGATCGTTTTGATCTTCGAGCCTTTGTTGCCGATGACCATTTTCTTCTGGCCTTCGCGCTCAACCAGAATCAACCCGTGCACGTTGTAACCACCGCGCTCGTTCGGCACAAACTGTTCGATCTCGACCGTAACCGAGTAAGGCAGCTCTTCACCCAAGAAACGCATCAGCTTTTCACGGATGATTTCCGACGCCATAAAGCGCTGGGAGCGGTCGGTGATGTAATCGTCCGGGAAGTGGTGTTCCGCTTCCGGCAGCAGCTTGCGCGCGATAGCGGCGATAGTGTCCACATTCATGCCTTTTTCGGCAGAAATTGGCACCACGTCGAGGAAATTCATCTGCTGGCTCAAGAACGCAATGTGCGGCAACAGCTTGGATTTGTCGGTAACGTTGTCGACCTTGTTGATCGCCAGCAGGACCGGGCATTTCAGACTGCGCAGCTTGTTGACCACCATTTCATCGTCGGCAGTCCAGTTAGTGCCTTCTACCACGAAGATCACCAGCTCTACGTCGCCGATTGAACTGCTGGCCGCGCGGTTCATCAAACGGTTGATGGCGCGTTTTTCTTCGATATGCAGACCCGGGGTGTCGACGTAGATAGCCTGATAGGCGCCATCGGTGTCGATACCCATAATGCGGTGACGGGTCGTCTGCGGTTTACGCGAGGTGATGGAGACCTTTTGCCCCAGCAGTTGGTTGAGCAACGTGGATTTGCCCACGTTGGGACGACCGACTATCGCAATAAAACCACAGTATTGTTTTTCTTCGCTCATTCAAGCTCCAGCTTTTTCAACGCTTGTTCCGCTGCTGCCTGTTCGGCTTTACGGCGGCTTGAGCCGGTACCCACTACAGGTTCGCTCAAACCACTCACCTGGCAGTGGATAGTAAACTCCTGATCGTGCGCCTCACCGCGAACCTGCACCACCAGATAAGAAGGCAACGGCAGATGACGACCTTGTAAAAACTCCTGCAAGCGGGTTTTCGGGTCTTTCTGCTTATCACCGGGGCTGATTTCGTCCAACCGGCTACGATACCAGTCCAAAATCAGTCGTTCGACGTTTTGGATATCGCTATCCAGGAACACGCCGCCAATTAATGCCTCCACCGTATCCGCCAGGATTGATTCGCGGCGGAATCCACCACTTTTCAACTCACCCGGCCCGAGGCGCAGACATTCACCCAGGTCGAACTCGCGCGCCATCTCTGCCAGCGTATTGCCGCGCACCAGCGTGGCACGCATGCGGCTCATATCGCCCTCGTCTACGCGAGGAAAACGATGGTAGAGCGCATTGGCGATGACAAAACTAAGAATAGAGTCACCCAGAAACTCAAGACGTTCATTGTGTTTACTGCTGGCGCTACGGTGAGTCAACGCTTGCAGTAAGAGCTCCTGCTGTTGAAAAGTGTAGCCCAGCTTCCGCTGCAGCCTGTTTATTACGATGGGGTTCATGAGTTACCAATAGATCAAGAATGCGTCAAAAACTTGCAGCATACGGAACAGGCCTGCTTCGCCGAAAGCCAATCCAAAGCTGTTTCGTTTGCAGTGGCTCCCAACAGGGAGCCAACTT
Source organism: Serratia sp. TSA_198.1 (assembly GCF_052686505.1). Classification (NCBI taxonomy): domain Bacteria; kingdom Pseudomonadati; phylum Pseudomonadota; class Gammaproteobacteria; order Enterobacterales; family Yersiniaceae; genus Serratia; species Serratia sp. TSA_198.1. The sequence continues at coordinate 72,893 of NZ_JBQZFP010000006.1, read as the reverse complement.
TTTATCGCTCGAGGAGGTATTCTACAACGAGTGGAAATATAATGCTGCGTTTATAAGCGCGCGGTTAATGAATTCCACCAATACGGCTAAACCTTACGCCGGTTGGCCATTCACCTTCCTGCTTTTCAAAACTCATCCAGATAGCCGTGGCTTTACCCACCAGGTTTTTCTCCGGTACGAAGCCCCAATAACGGCTGTCGGCGCTGTTGTCGCGGTTATCACCCATCATGAAGTAATGCCCCGCCGGCACAACCCATTCCGCCAGTTGGTTACCCGGCTGCTGGTAGTAAGCGCCCACCTGATCCTGCGTGCCCGGCACGGTCAGAATATGGTGAGAGACAGTGCCCAGCGTTTCCTGGCGCTCGCGCAGGCGAATACCGCCCTGCGGCACGTTATCGCTCAATGGGATCTGGTAGAAACCGTTGCTGGCTTCGCCCATGCCGCTGCGGCTGAACATCTGTACAAAATCGCTTGGTTGCGCATCGTTGTATGTCACCGCCAGTGCAGTATCGCAAGACTGGCCGTTATTACAGGATGGCTGAACGGTCACGCGTTTATTAACCGGATCGTAAGTCACCCGGTCACCCGGCAGACCTACAACGCGCTTGATATAATCCAACTTCGGATCCAGCGGATATTTAAATACCGCAATATCGCCGCGCTTCGGATGACCGGTTTCAATTAGCGTGGTCTGGGTAATAGGATCTTTAATGCCGTAGGCATATTTCTCCACCAGAATAAAATCGCCAATCAACAACGTCGGCATCATTGAACCTGATGGGATCTGGAAAGGTTCGTAAATAAACGAACGCACCACAAACACCAGCAGCAATACCGGGAAAACCGACGCGCCGGTTTCGATCCAACCTGGCTGCTTCGCTACTTTCGCCAACGTTTTATCGTCTACGGCGCCCGTAGCCTGTGCATTCACCGCCGCAATCTTCTCCCGGCGGGCCGGCGCCCATTTGAAGCGCTCAAAAGCCCATATGATCCCGGTGACCAATGTGGCTATGGCCAGGATCAAGGCAAACATATTCGCCATGCAAACTCCCTAATTACGCGACCTTATCGCGGTTACTTGCTGTCTTTGCCCACGTGCAGAATGGCCAGGAACGCTTCTTGCGGCAACTCAACGTTACCGACCTGCTTCATGCGTTTCTTGCCGTCCTTCTGTTTCTGCAACAGCTTCTTCTTACGGCTGACGTCACCGCCATAGCATTTAGCCAGAACGTTTTTACGCAACTGCTTCACCGTGGCACGCGCGATAATATGAGTGCCGATAGCGGCTTGGATCGCGATGTCGAATTGCTGACGCGGAATAAGCTCTTTCATCTTCTCCACCAGCTCACGACCACGGTACTGCGAGTTGTCGCGGTGGGTGATCAACGCCAGCGCATCCACGCGCTCGTTGTTGATCAGCACGTCGACACGCACCATGTCAGACGTCTGGAAGCGTTTGAAGTTGTAATCCAACGACGCGTAACCGCGAGAGGTGGATTTCAAACGGTCGAAGAAGTCGAGCACCACTTCCGCCATCGGGATTTCGTAGGTCAGCGCGACCTGGTTGCCGTGGTAGACCATGTTGGTCTGTACACCGCGTTTTTCGATACACAGCGTGATTACGTTGCCCAGGAATTCCTGCGGCATCAGCATGTGACACTCGGCGATCGGCTCGCGCAGCTCCATGATATTGTTCAGCGGCGGCAGCTTGGATGGGCTGTCGACGTAAATGGTTTCTTTGCCGGTGGTTTCAACTTCATAAACTACCGTTGGGGCGGTGGTAATCAGCTCCAGATCGTATTCACGCTCCAGACGCTCCTGGATGATCTCCATGTGCAGCAGACCGAGGAAACCACAACGGAAGCCGAAGCCCAGCGCGGTGGAGCTCTCTGGCTCATAGAACAGGGAAGCATCGTTCAGGCTCAGTTTGCCCAACGCATCGCGGAAGGCTTCATAATCGTCCGAGCTGATCGGGAACAGGCCTGCGTAAACCTGCGGCTTCACTTTTTTGAAGCCTGGCAGCGCTTTGTCTGCCGGTTGACGAGCCAGCGTCAGGGTATCGCCCACCGGCGCGCCCAAGATGTCTTTAATGGCGCAAACCAGCCAGCCTACTTCACCGCAGTTCAGCACGTCGCGATCGACGCGTTTCGGGGTAAAGATCCCGAGGCGATCGGCGTTATAAGTCTGGCCGGTGCTCATCACCTTGATCTTGTCGCCCTTGCGCATCGTACCGTTCTTGACACGCACCAGGGAAACTACGCCCAGATAGTTGTCGAACCAGGAGTCGATGATCAAGGCCTGCAACGGCGCTTCAGGATCGCCTTCCGGCGGTGGGATGTCGCGTACCAGGCGTTCGAGAACTTCCGGCACGCCGACGCCGGTTTTGGCCGAGCAGCGCACCGCATCGGTGGCGTCGATGCCAACGATGTCTTCAATTTCCTGCGCGGCGCGATCGGGATCGGCGGCCGGCAGGTCAATTTTGTTCAGTACCGGCACCACTTCCAGATCCATATCCAGCGCGGTGTAACAGTTGGCCAGCGTCTGAGCTTCTACGCCCTGCCCGGCATCCACCACCAGCAGCGCGCCTTCGCAGGCAGCCAGCGAACGAGAAACTTCGTAGGAGAAGTCAACGTGCCCTGGGGTGTCGATAAAGTTGAGTTGATAGGTTTGACCGTCTGTCGCCTTGTAGTCCAGCGTTACGCTCTGCGCTTTGATGGTAATGCCACGTTCGCGCTCAAGATCCATAGAATCAAGCACCTGCGCAGCCATTTCGCGTTCGCTCAAGCCACCGCAAATTTGGATAATACGGTCGGACAGCGTCGACTTACCGTGGTCAATATGGGCAATAATGGAGAAATTTCGTATATGCTTCATTATAAAAGTTTTTCTGCCTTGGTATTTCTGAATTACTCGCCTATAGAAACCCGTATGGACCTAAAGCGACAGTGAATGGGTTCGGCCGTCTTCCGCCTGAATCGCTGCATTCTACATGCCACAACACTGAAAACCTAGCGATCGGTGCAGTGAAGGCATTCTATTATGCGCACTTTAGTGTTACACGGCGCTCCAGGTTGTGAAAGAAGATGTTAACAAAAGCCGACGAATGAAAAACCACTGCCTGCACCCCCGAATCAACGGAAATCATGTGCTGCGCATACCTTCATCTTCGGCGCTAATACATAACCGCCGATAACGCAATAAACCCCTTCCTAAATCCGGAATAAATAATATTGGGATCAACATCTTAGAATTGCACCCCTCCCCTCCGGCTTTCGGAAAATACCCATATACGCCCTTCGGAGCCTCCTATAGAAATGGGACAGAACTCCGCGACAAAATATTATTCAGGGCACTACATCGGCATGCCCACCGGAGTTCACCAGCATATCTCTGTACGTTGATTGGAAGGTGCGTAATGATCGATAAAGGGCAAATGCTGAGCCGGCACGATTTTTCCAAGGTCAATTGGGGCATTCTGGCAGCGGCAGCGCTGCTGTTAACTGTCGGTGCGGTGCTGCTGTTGCTGCCGCTGCTGAGCAACATGGATGAAAATGCGGTACTGACCTTGCTGCAAACCGGCGCAGCCACTATTTTACTCGGCGGCAGTCTGTTGGCGCTGCGCCACTATCTGCGGCCAACGCTGACTTATCGTCTGTATGAGCACGGCGTTCGGGTGATTAATGACCATAACCACAAAGAACGGTTTATCCCCTTTGAAAAAATTGGCGATATTTATCGTTTTCGCGGTGGGCGCTTGTTTGGCGGGCTGTGCAACGTGATGGCATTTCGTACTTCTGCCGAACAACCCTGGTGCACGGTGTTCAGCAATCTGTCCCATTCCTGGCGGCTGGCCGATGTCATTATCAGCCAACAAATCCAACTGCGTGGACCACAGGCGCTGAATGCGCTGTATCAGGGGGAAGTGCTATCGTTTAGCTATCTGAGCTGCAGTGCCCTCTGGCTGAACCATTTACTGCCAGGCAAACGCAAGAAGCAAACGCCCCAAACGCTGCGGCTGAGCGCTACGGCGCTGATCACGCCGCAGGGGAGTATTCCGATTGAGCAGATCCGCACGCTGGAGAATAACACGCAGCGCGGCATCATCCGCCTGCTGGATAATCAAGGCAAAGCGCTGTTTACGGTCGGGTATTTTTCGCTGCTAAGCGCCGATCTGTTTATGGCGCTGCTGGAGCATATGATCTACAACCGCATCCCCGCCTATCATAATACGGCGATGACGCGGCAGCAGTTTTAGCGCAGGGGTTCAGTGTCCGTCTGCAGGCGCATGGCCCCAGGCGGCAAACCGATTTGCAGCACTATGGGTTGGTAATTCGCCTGCTCGCCGAGGCGGTGCGCCAGGCTACGCGCCAACATAAAGGCCGCGCCGCCGCCGAGCAGCGCGCCGAGCGCCGCGGAGGCATCGGTGCCCAGCCAGTATTGCAGCAGGCTCCCCCCTAGCATCATGCCCAGCAAAGGCGTCAGATAGACCAGCATAGCCGAACGCAGCAGGCTGCCCTCGGCGATACCCACTTCAACCCGCTGGCCCGGCTCAAGCGGCTGCTCGATACGCACCTGCAACTGATGTTCGGTTTCCGGCACCAGTTCGTTCAACGCGCGCGCGCCACAGCCCGAACGGGCATTGCAACTGCCGCAGCCGGCTTTGGGTTCGCAGCGCAGCAGCGCCACGCCCTGTTGCCACGAAACCACCGTGGCCCACTCTTTCATCATTATGGTGACACCTTGAAGGAAATACTGTCAGCGATACGCTTGGCCGTCGCGGGCGGCAGTTCGCCAACGATGGTGATCTCGTTGCCGTTACGCACTTCAGTCTGAATAGTACGCCGCCCTTGGCGATAATACTGTTGACCGGCACCGCTGCCCGCCGAGCTGACGTTGACCGAGAAACTGAACAGACCATCGCTGTATAGCCGCGTCTCGACAGGTTCGGTCACGTTCGGCAATTTACGGCGATTACGCGCCACTTCATCCACGCCGGCCGGCAACCAGCCGGTGCTCCAGCCCAGTTTGACGTTGTCTACCGCAGGAAGCGACAGCAAAGGCGGTAGATTAGCCTTGATCAGCCCCTGCATCACGCCTTGCACTTCCGGCCCCACCACAAACGAAATCACCCGATATTGCTCCAGCGTTTCGCCATCACGATCGAGTAAATCCACCCGCAGCGGCAGCTTGGTATCCACATCCATCCAGACGATATAGCTGTAGCGCGAACCATCACGCGCAACCACACGGATCACCTCGCAGGGACGATCGGAGATTCGGGTGCTGCCGACAGAGATGAAATCGTAATATTTCGCCAAGCGGTCAAAATCGGCGTAGACGATAGCCGGCAACGCATCGACGATATGATCGCCAGACAGCGTAAAGGGCTCCAGACCTGGCTCAAAATAGCTGATGCCCTCACCGCGCTGCAATACTTCGCGGCGCGGCCCATCCATATGCAAAAGTTGACCCAGTGGCTGCTTGTCGATTACCGCATGGCGGTAACGCAGCGACTCAATCCCCTGCTTGCTGATGCTGATATAGGCGAGTTCGTAATTGAGTGAACGGCTGGCACTGCTCATCTGTTGTAACAACGCCCCGGAAGCAGTGGGCTGCGCCGGGGCGATGCTTGAGTAGAGCAGGCTGCCCGTCAATAGACAGACGGAGAACCAAAGTTGCTTCATTACTGCTGTTGCATTCCTAAAGACTGGGTTCCGGGAACCTGAACGGCAGCCTGTTGTGGGTTGCTTTGCTCAAGCTGCAGCTGATCGGAATGCAAACGACGTTGCAATTCATAATCCTGCAGCATGGCGTTAATACGTTTGCGCTGTTCCTGCACCTGCTGCTGTTGCCCGCTGCCGGTGGAGAAACTGTCTGCCGGTACGCCGAGGCTAACCGGTGACGCCTGTCCCATGATCGGCAGGGTGTTGAACGCCGGTGATTCAGCTGCGCCAGGCTGCGCTGCCGGTTGATTGTATTGCTGTACGCCTACAATCACCGCCAGCGAAACACAGGCGGCCATGCCAATCTGAGTGATCTGGCTGGCCCAGGGGCGCACTTTGTCCCAGAACGGCATTTTCTGCCAGGTGTGCGGTTGCGGCTGAGACTCCGGCACTGCGGAAGGAACCAGACGTGCAGGTTCTTTCTCAAGTGCAGCAGCAACACGATCTGCGATATCGAGATGCATTACTTGTCCGATATCACCCCGTAGTGTGTCGCGTATCAGGTGATAGCTCTGCCAGGTTTGTTGAAGCGCTCTGTCATTTGACAATGAGCTCAGCAGCTCAGTGTCGAGCGATTCTCCATCCATCAGAGCGGAAAGCTTTTCTTTCTGCATGCCTAAGTACCCTTCCTGTGTCCGCCATTGCTAACGTTGAATCAGCGGTTGAACTTTATTATCGATAGCCTCCCTGGCGCGGAAAATACGCGAACGTACGGTTCCTACCGGGCAATCCATGATGGCAGCTATCTCTTCGTAGCTTAGACCATCCAGCTCCCGGAGGGTAATCGCCATGCGAAGATCCTCGGGGAGAGACTCAATGGTACGGAAAACTATCTGTCTCAGCTCTTCTGACAACATTAAGTTCTCAGGGTTCGAAATTTCTTTCAGTGCTCCCGCACTTTCGTAATTTTCAGCGTCGTTGGCATCCACATCGCTGGACGGCGGACGACGCCCCTGAGCAACCAGATAATTCTTTGCCGTGTTCACGGCAATTCGATATAACCAGGTATAGAAAGCGCTATCCCCACGGAACGATTCCAGTGCGCGATAGGCTTTAATGAACGACTCCTGCACCACATCGGGCACATCGCCCTGCGGTACATATCGGGAAACCAGGCTCGCAACCTTATGCTGGTAACGCACTACCAGTAAGTTAAACGATTTCTGATCGCCTTTTTGGACCCGCTCAACCAGAACTTGATCCGTTAACTGCTCGCTCATCCGAGGTAAATTCTCCCCAAATCCGTCTCCACGCGTAAAATTGTACTGCCAGCCATACATTCTTTTCCTGAGCAAGCACTCGCTTGGAGTTCATACGGAACACGAAGTTCCGTATCGCCATTGTTTTTTCTGTTGATGTCATCCAATCCGTGGCTTTTGCCCGGACAATTAGGCTAACATGAATTTCACTCTTCTTCTGCACACATCATACGTTATGCAACCATCATCTGAACATGTTAGCGATGTCTTGATCGTCGGCAGCGGTGCTGCGGGTTTGTCACTGGCGCTGCGCCTCGCGCAGCATTGCAAGGTTACCGTACTCAGCAAGGGGCCGCTCAACGAAGGCGCCACATTTTATGCCCAAGGCGGGATCGCCGCGGTTTTCGATGAGACGGACAGCATTGCCTCACACGTTGATGACACTTTGATTGCCGGAGCCGGCCTGTGTGACAAGGATGCCGTTGAGTTCATCGCCGGCAATGCGCGCCACTGCGTGCAATGGCTTATCGATCAGGGCGTACTGTTCGACACCGAAGTCAATGCTCAAGGCGAGGAACATTACCACCTGACGCGTGAGGGAGGACACAGCCACCGCCGTATTCTGCATGCCGCCGACGCTACAGGTAAAGAAGTAGAGACCACCCTGGTAGGGAAAGCAAGCGCCCACCCTAATATTTGCGTGATGGAACGCCGTAACGCGGTCGATCTGATCACCTCGAACAAAATCGGCCTGCCGGGCACCCGCCGCGTGGTCGGCGCCTATGTCTGGAACCGCGAACTGGAGCAGGTGGAAACCTACCGCGCCAAAACGGTAGTGCTGGCCACCGGCGGGGCAGCCAAGGTGTATCAGTACACCACCAACCCGGACATCTCGTCCGGGGATGGCATCGCCATGGCCTGGCGCGCAGGCTGTCGGGTCGCCAACCTCGAATTTAACCAGTTCCACCCGACCTGTCTGTTCCACCCGCAGGCGCGCAATTTCCTGCTGACCGAAGCGCTGCGCGGTGAAGGTGCCTATCTGAAACGGCCGGACGGCAGCCGCTTTATGCCCGATTTTGACCCGCGGGGCGAACTGGCCCCGCGCGACATTGTAGCGCGCGCCATCGACCACGAAATGAAACGCCTGGGTGCAGACTGCATGTATCTGGATATCAGCCATAAACCGGCTGAATTCATTACCCAGCACTTCCCGATGATCCATGAGAAACTGCTGACGCTGGGCTTCGATCTGACAAAACAGCCGATCCCTATCGTACCCGCCGCACATTACACCTGCGGCGGCGTCATGGTCGATCAGCACGGCCGTACCGATCTGGACGGGCTTTACGCCATTGGCGAAGTCAGTTACACCGGCCTGCACGGCGCCAACCGCATGGCGTCCAACTCGCTGCTGGAATGCCTGGTCTACGGCTGGTCGGCGGCGGAGGACATCAAACTGCGCCTGCCATTTATCAAGCTGGCGAAACAGTTGCCGCAATGGGATGAAAGCCGTGTAGACGATGCGGACGAGCGGGTGGTGATTCAGCACAACTGGCATGAGCTGCGGCTATTCATGTGGGACTATGTCGGGATCGTGCGCACCACTAAACGGTTGGAACGCGCGCTGCGCCGCATCAATACGCTGCAAGCTGAAATCGATGAGTACTACGCCAACTTCCGTATTTCCAACAATCTGCTGGAGCTGCGTAACCTGGTGCAGGTAGCGGAACTGATCGTTCGCAGCGCCATGGAACGCAAAGAAAGCCGCGGGCTGCACTATACGCTGGACTATCCGGATATGTTGCCGGAAGCGCTGCCGACCATACTGCAGCCATGATTGACACCGCCGGGGCGCCCTGGCGGTGTCAGTAAAAAAGATAAAAATCGGTAATCAGGCGGCGGAAATCATCGGTGTAACTGCCGTCGGCCTGTTTAATCGCCAGGCTTTGCTCCGTTTTTTCTTCGACCGGCTGACGCGTCAGCACCAACAACACCCGGTGCAGCGGCGTATCGGCACGGTCGCTGACGTTCAATCGCTGTGCAGTATGCCAGCCACGCCGGTGCGCATTACTTTCAAATGCCTCACCAATATCATGCGGCAGCACCACGCAAAAAGCGCCCCGCTCAGCGATCAGCCGCTCAGCGCTTGCCAGCAAGGCATCGTGAGTCAGGGTCTCGGTATAGCGCGCATTGTGGCGCGCCTGATCGCGGCAGGCGACCGCCGGCTCGAAATACGGCGGGTTGCTGACGATCAGGTCATACTCACCCGCATGATGCCGGGCAAAATGGTGAATATCCTGCGCATGCACCCGGATGCGCTGCGGCCACGGGGATGCCAGCACGTTGTCACGCGCTTGTTCGGCGGCGGCTTCGTCCAACTCCACCGCATCAATCAGTACGTTATCGGCCGATCTTTGCGCCAGCATCAGCGCAATAAGCCCGCTGCCGCTGCCGATATCCAGCACCAGCTGCGCCTGCGCCAGCGGTGCCCAGGTGCCGAGCAGCACGCCGTCGGTGCCCACTTTCATTGCGCAACGATCGTGAGCGACAAAAAATTGTTTGAAGGTAAAACCGCCGCGACGCGGGGTAAAATTTGCTTTCGATTGATTGCTCACAATAACCACCTGGATACAAAACTGGCGTAGCATAAGGCAATCTGATTTGTGGGAAAAGAGCTGCTTTCCGCTTAAATAGGTGAAGAACGCGGCCAACCCGTCTATAATCGGCGCCCCAAGTAGAGGTAGACCATGACAGCAACCAATTTTTCCGAACTCGATCTCGATGAACGCCTGATAAAAGCCCTGAGCGATAAAGGCTACGAACGCCCGACCGCCATTCAAGCCGAGGCTATCCCACCTGCGATGGATGGGCGCGACGTATTGGGTTCGGCGCCAACCGGCACCGGCAAGACCGCCGCATTTTTGCTGCCGGTATTGCAGCATCTGCTGGACTTTCCACGCAAGAAGTCCGGCCCACCGCGCGTACTGATCCTCACCCCGACGCGCGAACTGGCGATGCAGGTAGCCGACCAGGCACGTGAACTGGCTGCCCATACTTCGCTGGATATCGCCACCATCACCGGCGGCGTCGCCTATATGAACCACGCGGAAGTCTTCAGCGAAAACCAAGACGTGGTGGTCGCCACCACCGGCCGTCTGCTGCAATACATCAAAGAAGAAAACTTCGACTGCCGCGCGGTAGAAACGCTGATCCTCGATGAAGCCGACCGCATGCTGGACATGGGCTTCGCGCAGGATATCGAAACCATTTCCGCCGAAACCCGCTGGCGCAACCAGACCCTGCTGTTCTCCGCGACGCTGGAAGGCGATGCCATCCGCGAATTCGCCGAGCGCATTCTGAAAGAGCCGGTGGAAATTGAAGCTGATCCTTCACGCCGCGAACGCAAAAAGATCCTGCAGTGGTACTACCGTGCCGACGACGTGCAGCACAAAACCGCCATTCTGGTGCATTTGCTGCAACAGCCGGACGTGCTGAAGTCCGTGATCTTCGTCCGTAAACGCGAGCGCGTGCACGAGCTGGCGGCCTGGCTGCGCGAGGCAGGCATCAACACCTGCTATCTCGAAGGCGAAATGGTGCAGGCCAAGCGCAACGAAGCGGTAAAACGCATGATGGACGGCCGCGTCAACGTGCTGGTCGCCACCGACGTCGCTGCCCGTGGTCTGGATATCCTGGATATCACCCACGTATTCAACTTCGACATGCCGCGTACTGCGGACACCTATCTGCACCGCATCGGCCGCACCGGCCGCGCAGGGCGCAAAGGTACCGCGATTTCGCTGGTTGAGGCGCACGACCACCTGCTGTTGGGCAAAGTGGGCCGTTATCTGAACGAACCGCTGAAAGCGCGAGTGATCGATGAGCTGCGGCCGTCAACCAAAGTGCCAAGCGAAAAGAGCAACGGCAAACCTTCGAAGAAGGTGCTGGCCAAACGTGCGGAAGACAAAGAAAAGAACAAAGAAAAAGCCAAGGTGAAGGTCCGTCATCGCGATGCGAAAAACGTTGGCAAACGCCGCCAGCCAAAGGCCAAGCCTGAGAGCAACGGCGCAAAGTAATGCTGCCGCCGTGAATAAAAAACGCCTTCACTCACCTGAAGGCGTTTTTTTATGCCTCCATTACGGCTGTGCGTAATGCGTCGCCTGGTGATGGGCTTTTAACCAGACATCCAGTTGCCGATAACGATCGCGCATCTCTTCACTCTGCAGGTGCGCAGGCGTCAGTGAGAAATAGAACTGGAAGGTCATGCCTTGCCGGTTACGGGCTTTGCCGTCCGCTCCCGCCTGCAGCAACATCAACGCCAACTGCGGCGCATTGATTTTCGCCGCCACGTGCAAAGGCGAGTCCCCCAGCCTATCGCTCAATGTGGTATCCGCCCCGGCTGCCAGCAACAACCGTAATTGCTCCTCACGCCCCGCAAGTACCGCAGCGGACAGCGGCGTCGCGTCGGTCACCGCATTGCGCAGGTTAACCGGCACGCCATGCGTCAGCAGCAGCCGCAAATACTGCGGATCCCGCACCGTTGCGGCGGTATGCAGCACACTGTTCCCCTCCAGCCCCGGCACGGCGACATCAGCCCCCAGCTCCAGCAGCGAACTTAGGCTTTGCGGTTGCTGCGAGAGAATCGCCCATTGAAGCAGCGTGACCTGGCGATCGCCCTGCTCACTCAAACGCGGCCGTGTTGCCTGTTCGGCTATGCCGTGCGTATCACCGCGCATCACCGCCTGCGCCAACGCCTGATTGCCGCGCCCGGTGAACGGGGAAATAGACTGATTCATCTGTTGTTCCTTAGCCATAATCAGCAAGCCGGCGACCACTATCAGTGCCAGCACGACGATAATCAACGTCTGCCTAACCCAACGCCTTTCAGGCATTGGCCTTCAGCTCCCACGGTTTTTGCTCCACCATCGAACTGATGACCTTATCAATGCCGTGTGCGGTCAAGCTGCGATCCACATGTTTACTCGGTCGCCAGTCGTCAATGCCGCTCAGAGTGTCGTTATTGGCCAGGGTAATTTTATGCCCGATGGCATCCGGGATCAGCGAAGTGGATTCCTGCGTCCCGGTCAGCATGTCGTATTGTTCGCTGTAGCGACGAATACCGCCGGCTTGCGCATCCTGCTTAGCCGCCGTCGGATCGATGCCCATACGGTTTAATGTATAGTCGGAGACGCCCGCCGCGTTGAAAGTGACCGCCACAGTACCGGTCGCCAGCGCCGCCGTTGCCGCCAGCCCGCCGCCGAGAGAATGACCGGCAATCACCAGCGCATCGCCAAACGCCGCCCTGGCACCTTTAGCTACCGCGACAGCCTGATTGTACTGCACATCATCGTAACCGGTCGCCTGCCGCACATTGCTCAGCCAATCGCGCATGTCATTGGTGCCGGCAAAGGCCAGGACATACTGTTGGTTGTCACTATAAATACCGGCCTGAAAACCCGACGCCACATCATGCAGGCTGGCGGGATCAATACCCGCGCCGAGCAACGCGCTGTCGCTCAGGCGGTTGAATCCTTCCACACCCTGGCCGTTCAGGCTGTAAACGTCTTTAGCCAGTAACGCGAGCGTATAATCTCCCTGTTGTGGCTGCTGGCCGCGCGTTACCCCTTGGGGCGTGGCGGCCGGCGCGGCAGCCGACATATCGCTCACCAGCGCGTTCAGCAGGTTCCGGGTATTCAGGTTATTCGGTGAAAGCGTGGCCGCAGCGGCCCCGGCCGCCGGTGATTCGACGGGCTCCGATGAACTCACCGGTTGCAGTGCCGCACGTGCTACAGGGGATTGAATGGTCGCAGGGTTAACCGCAGAGGTAAAACTCAAAGACATACTCATGCCGACTCCTTGTCGATAGGCTTATCAATGCCGCACCCAATTCGGGTGCCAAAGTAGCTATCGGCAGGTCGGAGCAGTTCTGTAATGCAGACGATTATCTTTGCGAGGAATGTGATCCGGATTCACTTTACTGGCCGGCGAGCAATAAAAAAGGGAGCCGAAGCTCCCTCAGTGACTGCGCAGATCATTACAGACTGGCGGTAAAAGTACGTGCGATCACGTCACGTTGCTGTTCTGGCGTCAGCGAGTTGAAGCGCACCGCATAACCGGACACACGAATGGTCAGTTGCGGGTATTTTTCCGGGTGCTTGACCGCATCTTCCAGCGTCTCGCGGCGCAGTACGTTCACGTTCAGGTGTTGGCCACCCTCTACGCGCACGGTTGGCTGCATTTCCAGCGGCACTTCACGGTACTCGATTTGGCCCAGATCGTTGACCGGCACAACCTGATCTTCTACATAGTTGGCTTTAGCGCAAACGCAGCGGGCTTCTGACGTTTCATCATCCAGCAGCCAGAAAGAGTTCACCAGCGCCTGGTCGTTCGCTTTAGTGATTTGAATACCAGTAATCATTTTGTTGCCTCCGTACAAGGACGAAAAATTCTCTTTCGTGAGAAAATTCAATGTTGGTTTCGGCCATTTGGTAAAACCATTGTTGTCTTATTGTTCTGTATACCAGCCTGGTCGGAGCAATTCTTTGATTAAAATCAATTCTTATGGGTTACCCATACATAGTGAAGGGGCAAGTTTCTGTTTTATGTCAATTTTCCCCATACCGCCGAAAACAATTATTTTTGTAAATTTTAAAAAATCCTTGTGCCAAGATAGGTAGTCCAACGGCAAAAGCGGGTTTCACTGCGTGAAGGTAAACGGTAAGCTAGGGCTAGTGAATTGTTAACGAAAACAAAGGAGAGCGTTTATGTCCACCCCTCTCACCTGGCATGACGTCATCGGCAAGGAAAAAGAGCAACCCTATTTTCATGAAACGCTTGCCTTTGTTGCCGCTGAACGTCAGGCCGGTAAGACCATTTATCCACCACAGAAAGACGTGTTCAACGCCTTCCGCTATACCGAACTGGCAGACGTGAAAGTGGTGATCCTCGGCCAGGATCCTTATCACGGCCCGAATCAAGCCCACGGTCTGTCTTTCTCGGTGCTTCCCGGCGTGCCGGCTCCACCTTCGCTGGTAAACATGTATAAAGAATTGGCGACGGATATCCCGGGGTTTGAGCGGCCAAGCCACGGCTGCCTGCAAAGCTGGGCGGAACAGGGCGTACTGCTGCTGAACACAGTATTGACCGTTGAACGCGGCCAGGCGCATTCCCACGCCAAACTGGGTTGGGAAACCTTTACGGATAGAGTGATCGCCGCGCTGAACGACAACCGCGAAGGCGTGGTGTTTCTGCTGTGGGGCTCGCATGCCCAGAAGAAAGGCAACATTATCGACAGCAAGCGCCACCACGTGCTGAAAGCGCCGCACCCTTCGCCGCTCTCGGCCCACCGCGGCTTCCTCGGCTGCCGCCATTTCTCGCAGGCCAACCAACTGCTGGAACAGCAGGGGCTGAAACCTATCGATTGGCTGCCGCAACTGCCGCAGGCATGACTCAGACAAAGTCCAGACGCAAAAAAGGCACCCGCAGGTGCCTTTTCCTTACTTAATTCCGCTTAAGCCTTGGCTTTGGAAACCGCAACCATCGCCGGGCGCAGCAGGCGGCCATTCAGCGTATAGCCTTTCTGCATCACCATCATTACGTGGTTCGGCTGGTGATCGGCAGACTCCATCAGGCTCATCGCCTGATGCACGTCCGGGTTGAACGGCACGTTGATGTCGCCGACGATTTCGATACCGTACTTGCTCACTGCGTCTTGCAAGGATTTCAGCGTCAGTTCGATGCCTTCGATCATTGCCGTCAGTTCCGGATTGCTTTTATCCGCCAGATCCAGCGCGCGCTCCAGGTTATCAATCACCGGCAGCAAGTCGCCCGCGAATTTCTCCAGCGCAAATTTGTGCGCTTTCTCGATATCCAGCTCGGTACGGCGGCGAACGTTTTCCATTTCCGCTTTGGCGCGTAGCAGGCTGTCGCGTTCATGCTGCTGGGATTCAGCCAGCTGGGTTTCCAGCTCGGCAATGCGCGCATCCCGCAGATCGACGCCCTCAGCCACTTCCGGCAAAACTTCCTGCTGGTCCATTTCTTCCGAGACTTGCTCGTTTGGCGTCTTCTGTTCTTTACTACTCATGAATATCTCCGCGTTTTAGCATTAATCTCGCAACTTGGCTTATTATGGGGATCAAAACCGGGGTTTCAAGTCAACCGGTCACAATGTGGGGCATAAACTCGTCCCGGTGAGGAAAATCACAGCAATGAATAAGAAATTCGCCTGTATTGGCATTGTGGGTCACCCGCGCCACCCTTCAGCGCTGGCAACGCATGAGATGTTGTTTCACTGGTTGGTCGCCCGAGGCTACTCGGTGATGCTCGAACGGCAGATAGCCCAGGATTTGGGCCTGAAAGACGTCGTGACCGGCAGCCTGGCAGACATTGGCCAGAAAGCCGACCTGGCCGTGGTGGTCGGCGGTGACGGCAATATGCTCGGCGCGGCGCGCGTATTGGCGCGTTACGATATTAAAGTGATCGGCGTAAACCGCGGTAATCTCGGATTTTTGACCGATCTCGACCCCGACAACGCGTTGCAGCAATTGGCCGACGTGCTGGAAGGCGAATACATCGATGAACAGCGCTTCCTGCTGGAAACCATCGTGCACAAAGAGAACCAGCAGTGCCGCATCAGCACCGCCATCAACGAAGTGGTGCTGCACCCCGGCAAAGTGGCGCACATGATCGAGTTCGAAGTGTACATCGACGATCGTTTCGCCTTCTCGCAGCGTTCCGACGGGCTGATTATCGCCACGCCGACCGGGTCGACCGCCTACTCGCTCTCCGCCGGCGGGCCGATCCTGACGCCTTCGCTGGAGGCCATTGCGCTGGTGCCGATGTTCCCGCACACCCTTTCCGCCCGCCCGCTGGTGATCAATGGCAACAGCACCATTCGGCTGAAGTTTTCGCAGATCGGCAGCGATCTGGAAATCAGCTGCGACAGCCAGATCGCGCTGCCTATCCAGGAAGGCGAAGAGGTATTGATACGCCGCAGTGATTTCCATTTGAATCTTATTCATCCAAAGGACTACAGCTATTTCAATACGTTAAGCACAAAGCTCGGCTGGTCAAAAAAATTGTTCTAAAAACGTCGCCAGCTACTTTACTGTATATAAAACCAGTTTATACTGTATGAAACTACAGTTATGTGTTTATACACAGGAAGGTTCCCATGCTGGCGCAATTGACCATCAGCAATTTTGCTATCGTTCGTGAGTTGGAGATTGATTTTCAACCGGGTATGACGGCGATTACCGGTGAAACCGGCGCCGGCAAATCCATCGCCATCGACGCGCTGGGCCTGTGCCTCGGCAACCGCGCCGACGGCAATGTGGTGCGCCTGGGGGCCGCCCGTGCCGATATCTGCGCGCGCTTCTCTCTGGCGGATACTCCCTCAGCCCGCCAATGGCTTGAGCAGAACCAACTGGACGACAGCAATGAGTGCTTGCTGCGCCGGGTGATCAACGCAGACGGCCGCTCGCGCGGCTTTATCAATGGCACCGCCGTGCCGCTTTCGCAACTGCGCGAACTTGGCCAATGCCTGATTCAAATCCACGGCCAGCATGCTCATCAGCTGTTGCTCAAACCCGAGCATCAAAAACAGCTGCTGGACGCCTATGCAGACGAACCCGCTCTGCTGGCGCAAATGCAACAAGCTTACCAGCGCTGGCACCAAAGCTGCCGCGAACTGGCTCATCACCAACAACAGTCCCTCGAGCGTGACGCGCGCAAACAGCTGCTGCAATATCAGTTGAAAGAGCTGAATGAGTTCGCCCCGCAGGCCGGTGAATTTGAACAAACAGATGCGGAATACAAGCGCCTGGCCAACAGCGGCCAGTTGCTGACCCTTAGCCAGCAAACGCTGCAATTGCTGGCCGATGACGAAGAACACAACATGCTCAGCCAGCTCTACACCGCCAAACACCTGCTGGTCGAACTGGTCGGCATGGATGAAAAACTCGGCGAACTGCTGAACATGCTGGAAGAAGCCTCAATCCAGATCAGCGAGGCCAGCGATGAACTACGCCACTATACCGACCGCATGGATCTCGATCCCAACCGCCTGCATGAACTGGAACAGCGCCTGTCGCGACAAATCAACCTGGCGCGCAAACATCACGTAGCGCCAGAAGAGCTGCCGCAGCTACACCAGCAGTTGCTCGATGAGCAACAATTGCTGTCGCAACAGGAAAGCGACCACGAGCACCTTAACGAAGCGGTCGCCCTGCACCATCAGCAGGCGTTGGTTCTGGCGGAACAATTGCACCAGAAACGCCAGCATTACGCCGCCGAACTGACCACGCTGATTACCGACAGCATGCAGGCGCTCTCTATGCCACACGGCAAATTCAACATCGATGTGCGCTTCGAGCCCCAATATTTGAGCGCCGAAGGGGCAAGCCGCACCGAGTTCTGCGTGTCCACCAACCCGGGGCAACCGCTACAGGCGCTGGCTAAAGTGGCGTCCGGCGGCGAATTGTCACGCATTGCGCTGGCGATTCAGGTTATCACCGCCCGCAAGATGGAAACCCCGGCGCTGATTTTCGACGAAGTGGACGTGGGTATCAGCGGCCCGACCGCCGCCATCGTGGGCCGCCTGCTTCGCCAGCTCGGGGAGTCTACACAAGTGATGTGCGTCACCCACTTGCCGCAGGTCGCGGGCTGTGGGCATCAGCATCTGTTTGTCAGCAAGCAGACCGACGGCACGGAAACCGAAACGCAGATGTCGCCGCTGGATAAACGTGCCCGTTTGCAGGAGTTGGCGCGCCTTCTTGGCGGCAGTGAAGTCACCCGCAACACGTTGGCAAACGCAAAAGAACTGCTGGCCGCATAAAAAAGCTCAACTTTTTCACTTTTCCGAGGTCTGACTTTGGCGCTGTTTACCCGGCAGATTTCAAGGTGCGGCAAGGCGACAACCGCCCCATCCCTCAACCGCTTAGTCAGCTAAGCGGCTGAGGCGCGAGAGCGAAGTAATCTCAGCAGCAACTTGAAAGATGAAGGGTATAAAGGTTTCCAACTGCTGCAAGGTCTATTATCATCGGCATCCTATGCCCTAAAGGAATGTGATTACTATGCGCTGTAAAACGCTGGCTGCTGCCGCTGTGGTTCTTGTGATGCTGACTGCAGGCTGTTCTACTTTTGAGAAGGTGGTTTATCGGCCTGACATCAACCAAGGGAACTACCTGACGTCGACCGACGTGGCTAAAATCCAAAAAGGTATGACCCAGCAACAGGTCGCTTATACATTGGGAACCCCAATGTTACAGGATCCGTTCGGTACTCAGACGTGGTTCTATGTATTCCGCCAGCAACCTGGCCATGAAGATATCACCCAGCAAACCCTGACGCTGACCTTTGATAGCGCGGGCGTGTTGACCGATATTCAGAACAAACCGGCGCTGACCAAGTAATCAGCGCAGGAGCTATCGTCCGGCCCGTGAGGGGCGACTCAAGTTCTTCATGACAGTAACAGGCTGCAACTCGGAAGATAACATTCTGATAAAAAATAAGGCGCATTCAGCGCCTTATTTTTTTGCTTTCTCTGCCCGTTGCCGACGCAGTTCTTTAGGGTCGGCAATCAGGGGGCGATAAATTTCTACCCGGTCGCCATCGTTTAGCACATCACCCAGCTTGGCCGGGCGGCTGTAGATGCCCACTTTATTGCTTTGCAAGTCAATGTCACCACGCAGTTCCAGCAAGCCGGAGGCCGTAATGGCCTGCTCAACGCTGCTCCCTTCCGCCAGCGTAACCTTGCGCAGATACTGACGCTCCGGCAAGGCGTAAACCACCTCCACCCGAATATCAGACACTGTAAACCTCTTTCGCCCGCTGGGTGAAGGCTTGCACCATATTACCGGCCAGCTCTTTGAACACCTTGCCGAACGCCAGCTCGATCAGTTTGTTGGTAAATTCAAAATCCAGGTGCAGCTCAACCTTACAGGCTTCCGGGCTCAGCGGCGTAAACTGCCATCCCCCCATCAGCTTGCGGAACGGACCATCAACCAGTTGCATATTGATGCTCTGGTTATCCTGCAACGTATTGCGCGTAGTGAAGGTTTTGCTGATACCGGCTTTGGCAACGTCAACCGCGGCGGTCATTTGATTGTTGGACGCGTCAATCACCCGGCTGCCGGTGCAACCTGGCAGAAAATCGGGGTAAGAGTGAACATCGTTAACCAACTGATACATCTGCTCGGCGCTGAACGGCACTAACGCAGACCGACTGATCTGGGGCATATCATTTCCTGTGAGACACAAAACATACAGATAATACCATTTATCTATCGCCAAACAAAAAATCTGCTATGCAACGCGAGGGCCAAAAATGCGAAAAATTGCGCAGGTGCTGAGCGGTAAAGGATTTCTTTCGTCGAATCATCCAGTATAATGAACAAACTATGACAAAGAAAAAAGCACACAAACCCGGTTCCGCCACCATTGCGCAGAACAAGCGAGCGCGTTTCGAATACTTCATTGAAGAAGAGTTCGAGGCAGGCCTGTCGCTGCAAGGGTGGGAAGTAAAATCGCTGCGTGCCGGCAAAGCCAACATTAGCGACAGCTACGTGACCTTCCGCGATGGTGAAGCCTATCTGTTTGGGGCCACTGTCTCACCGCTCAACGTAGCTTCGTCGCATGTGGTATGCGATCCGACACGTACCCGTAAATTGCTGCTGAAAAAACGTGAGCTGGACTCACTGCTCGGCCGCGTAAACCGCGACGGCTACACCGTGGTTGCCTTGTCCATGTATTGGAAAAATGCCTGGGCCAAGATCAAGATCGGCGTAGCCAAAGGCAAGAAAGAACACGATAAACGCGATGACATCAAAGATCGTGAATGGCAGACGGCGAAATCCCGTATCATGAAGCATGCCAACCGATAAGCCTCTGGCTTAACGGGTTAAACTTCTGGTATACTGAACAAAGTTACTTGGGGCTGATTCTGGATTCGACGGGATTGTGAGGCCTTAGGAGCATGCCGAGGGGCGGTTGGCCTCGTTAAAAGCCGCAAAAAAAATAATTGCAAACGACTCGCAATTCGAATCTGCTGCTTTAGCAGCTTAATCAGCCTAAGAAACTGAAGATTCCCTCTCTCCCTAGCCTCCGCTCTTAGGACGGGGATCAAGAGAGGTCAAACCCAAAAGAGATCGCGTGGATGTCCTGCCTGGGGCTGAAGCGTTAAACCCAATCAGGCTAGTTTGTTAGTGGCGTGTCCATCCGCAGCTGACCGGCGAATGTAATGATTGGACTAAGCATGTAGTGCCGACGGTGTAGTAATTCCGGACGGGGGTTCAAATCCCCCCAGCTCCACCAAATAGGTCACCGGTGATACCAGATAGATCCGGTGATAATAGCGAGAAAGCCCGCAACTCAGTTGCGGGCTTTTTTGTGCCCTCTCGAGTCTGAACTCACCTAATTAAATCCAATCCTTTTGGCCCAGGGAAAACTATTATGGTTTTCGGGGAAAGGTCACTGTCAGAGGGAAGACAACCTAATGCAACTTTGGATTAGCGAAAAGCACCACAATGTTTTCTCCACCAAACCATTCCGTCAGCTTAACCGTAGCGTTGGTACTTAGCTCTTGAATGAATAGAACCGCAAGACGTCCTTTGGGGCGCTGACCTGCCCCCAGTATTAGACACAACCCTCAGTTGGTAACATCGATTTGTTTACCCGGCCCCCCGTATGTGATCCATTCATAATCAGGAATAACCGGCTTCTCAACCCGCCCCCTGCTTAATAAAATCGATAAAGGCGCGCAGCGGCGAGGGGATAAACCGCCGGTCGGAATAATAGAGAAACGGGCCGGAAAACTGCGGCCACCAGGGTTCGAGCACCGGCTCCAGGCTCCCCTTGGCCAGGTAAGGTTTCAACCAATCCTCAAACAGATAGACAATCCCCACGCCGGCCACCGCCGCCGCGATGGCCAGATCCGTGGCGCCACCGGCCTGTACCGTCAGCGGCCCCTCAGGGTGAAGTGAGACATTCTCCCCGTCCTTTGCAAACTCCCAAGGGTAACTTTTGCCGCTGGGGAAACGCCCCTTGATACAAGCGTGCGTAAACAAATCATGCGGATGCGCAGGCCGCCCACGCCGTTCAAGGTAATCCGCAGATGCGCCTGCGGCAAAGCGCTGTACCCGGGGGCCAATAGGCACGGCAATCATGTCTTTTTCCAGCCGCTCTTCATAGCGGATACCGGCATCACAGCCGGCGGCCAATACATCGACAAAGCTTTCTTCCGTCTGCACTTCAACCTTGATATCCGGGTAGGCGGCGAGAAAGGCAGGAATCAACGCCGGCAGCACCAGACGCGCCGCACTGACCGGGACATTCAGCTTAAGCGTTCCAGCGGGTTTATCGCGAAAACCATTCACCACATCGAGCGCGCCCTGCACCTCGGCCAGCGCTGGCCCCAACCTTTCCAGCAAGCCGTAACCGGCGGCGGTTGGCGTTACGCTACGCGTAGTGCGGTTAAACAGCCGGACGCCAAGCTGTTTCTCCAGGCGCCGAATGGCATCGCTGAGCCCGGACGCGCTCCGGCCCAACGTTCGCGCACCTTCCCGAAATCCCCCTGAGCGCGCGACAGCGAGAAAAGCATGCAGGTCTTCTAAATCGGTTTTCATTGTTCGTTTCCCCGTACACCCCGTCCACTGCCCCACTACTTATCACGGGGGTGAGCTGCGCCTATTATAAATAAATGCGGCTACCCCGCTGGCTATCCCAACAGGAGACAGGTTATGTCCATTAACGACAAGCATCACACATTTCCCCTTGGCGATCGAAACGTCAAGCGGCTCGGCTACGGTGCCATGCAGTTGGCCGGCCCCGGCGTGTTCGGGCCACCGAAGGATCCTGATGCCGCCCTGGCGGTACTGCGGGAAGCCGTTGCGCTGGGAGTCAACCATATCGACACCAGCGACTTTTACGGCCCGCATATCACTAACCAATTGATTCGCGAAGCGCTGGCGCCCTATCCGGACGATCTGACCCTTGTCACCAAAATCGGCGCGCGCCGGGGTGCGGACGCCTCATGGCTACCGGCCTTTTCCGCCGCAGAACTGACCAGTGCGGTACATGACAATCTGCGTAATCTGGGCCTTGAAGCGCTGGACGTGGTCAATCTCAGGATCATGCTTGATACCCATGGCCCGGCGGAAGGCTCGATAGAAGAACCCCTGACGATCCTCGCAGAGCTTCAACGCCAGGGGTTGGTGAAACATATAGGCCTGAGCAATGTGACACCGACCCAGGTGGCGCAGGCGCGCAAGATTTGCAGCATTGTTTGCGTGCAAAACCACTACAACCTGATAAACCGCGGCGACGATGCGCTGATTGACCATCTGGCCCAGGAAGGCATCGCTTATGTGCCGTTTTTCCCGCTCGGCGGTTTTACGCCTCTCCAATCCTCGGCGTTATCGGATATCGCCGTGCGTCTTGGGGCCACGCCCCTGCAAACCGCGCTGGCGTGGCTGTATCACCGTTCGCCCAATATTCTGCTGATACCGGGCACCTCCTCCATCGGTCATTTGCGCGAAAACCTCGCGGTGCCTGATTTGCCGTGGACGAAGGATATCGCTAAAGCACTGGACGCTCTCGTCTGACACACGGCGCCAGTTATACCGCAAAAAACAAAACCCTGCCGAAGCAGGGTTTTAGTGTTCGTCTTTCCGAACCGTCGACAGTTACCTTTTATCGGTCTTTCCCGATCGTCATTGGGTTCAAGAGCATAGCCAAATCACCACGGCAGACAGGCACGACTCCCCTGCGGACAGAATATGCTCTCGAACACGTGGATTAAAACCTGTAGCCACCGCCCAGCAAGACCTGGCTTGAAATGTCTTTATCCACCATTGGGCTATCGGTGATTTCACTGCTCAGCCGTACCGCGCGCAATAATGCGGTGGCATACCAATGGTCACTAAACTGATAGTTGGCGCTCAGTTCTACATAAGGGCTCCAGCTCTCTCCAGCCGAGTATGCCGAGAAATTGCTGCGCCTTGCCTCGGCCTGGCTTATGCCATAGTAGTAATCATTTTGGTTGCCGTTGTTGTAAACCGCACCCACTCCGGGCGTAATCCGCAACTTGCCCGCCTTGATCGGGTATAGGAAAGCTACATCGCCCACGACTCCATTGCTGTTATCGAGGGTATCTCCGGCCAGTGACGCACGAATAACCCCCCATCTCTCTTTATGGGTGACAGCCATCCCGGCCATTAATGTGCCGTCACGCTTATCCAGGCTTTTCATTTGGCTGTTATGACTGTCGTCCGGATCAAAACCCAGAGGAGAATAGTAAGTAATAACCGAGATCTGATCCTTTGGCGTATTCAGTAAATAATAACCGGCAGCCAACGAATGAATATAAAAATTCCCTTTCTCATAATTTACCGTAGGAAGCCCCTGTGTTTTGGTATCGGTATCAACATAACCATAATCGTTTAGCATAGCGGCTGCGCCTAAAGACCAGCTTGCAGCGGATGAAACCGAAGGGTAAACAAGAGAAGCGAAAATCAAAAAAACATTAATATGAGATACTTTCCTCAGAAAAAAGGAAAGCAGAGAAACTGAAAACGGCTTCATTATTATCATCCATAGTGGGAGCATCAAACGCCCTGCATACTACTCCCAACAGTAATCGCCTCATAGCCGATCATCTGTCCAAAAATGCACACTTTCCAATATATTGATTTATATAAACATTCACTCCACCTTACCAATAACCCCTCTCCGAGGCCTTAGTAATAAGGCAGCTCAATTGCATCGCAGCAAGGTATAATATAGTATGCGAAAAAACTGAATTCAGGGTTCACCGTAATAAGCTCTCGCCTTTGGACTATCAAATTATGGCAGCAGAAATCACCTTAACTCCCCTGAAAAAAAATGCCCCGGCCTTATTCACGCAAGATGATAAACCCACAGAACATATCTTGGCACTTCAGCACGCTTTAACGCCATTTGGAAAGAAATGCTCGTTTCCTGCTGGAAAGAAAATCCGTTTATTTCACAACGGAATACGTCATTGGTTTTTGCTCCAGTCAGGTGAAATGTCTGCATGTCGTGACAGCGATGGGTTAAAAATAGCCAATTTTAGAGAGCCCTCACTCGCCGGCATAGCAGAAACCTTCTACCCTAAAGAACTGCTCTTCTTCCTGGCTGAATCACCGGTTGAACTTCTGATGTATCAGGAAAGCGACGTGCTGGAAACCCTGGCGCGAGAAAACCTTTGGCAGAGCCTGGTCTATATACAAGCTTATATTATCCAAACTCTGAGCATTCGCGATAAATTGCTTTCGGGCAACGATACTTATGAGATAGTTTGTAATCACCTACGCATGTTAATGAATGAAAAAGAAGCTTTTCGGTTATCCACCACGGTTCCACGCTATATCCAGCAAAGAACGCAACTCTCACGCAGCGGCATCATGAAAATATTATCTGACCTGCGTAAGGGGGATTACATTACTATCGAAAAAGGGGTTTTATACGCGGTTAACCGGCTGCCAAAGCGTTATTAAATGACCGTTCAGGGCCCTTAATACGCCCTAAACGATGCACTCGCCTTATTTGACTTCGATGGCCTGGCTGCGGCGGTCTTTACAGCGCCCGCGTATACACCCGTGAAGCCTCGCCCCAGGGGTGATAGCCCAATCCGTTAAAAGCAAAACCCTGTTTTTCGTAGTAGCCCTCAAGATCGGTGCACAGATGCAGTTGCGGGAAGCCAATCTTTCGCGCCTCTTCCGCCACATGATTAATCAGCAACGCACCGTAACCCCGCCCACGGTGCGCTTCTTCCACATACAGCGCACACAGCCAGGGGTACAACTCGCCGCGGCTGATAAAATCATTGGTAATCAGCCCTGCACAACCCAGGATATCGTGGTTATCCATCAGCAAATACCACTGCGGCAGCGGATTGGCTGCGCCAATGCAGCGGGTAATGGCATCTTCATACATCATCAGGGTGTCGGGTGAAGCCCAGTGTTGCTGGAAATAGCGAATCGCTTGTTGCGCAAACTCAGGTGATTGACGCACCGAAATCATGTTCATATCCGTTCCTGTGGTTATTTTCCCTGCTTAAACCGGCTTAAAATTATGCGGCAAGCGAAAGGGGTTAGCACGGTGTTTATTATAGAAATCAGCCGGATGTGCGGATAACATGGCGTCACTGCCCAAAGATTCGGCAGTGTTTTTCCCGAACAGGAGCCGTTATGACGCAAAATATTTATGACAATCAGGCCTTCTTCGACGGTTATGCCCAGCTCAGTCGCTCGGTAAACGGGCTGGACGGCGCGCCGGAATGGCCGACTATCCGCAGCATATTGCCGGATTTGCACGGCAAGAAGGTGGTCGATCTCGGCTGCGGCTACGGTTGGTTCTGCCGCAGCGCACGCGAACAGGGCGCCGCGAGCGTACTTGGCATGGATCTCTCCGAGAAAATGCTGAACAAAGCGCGGGAGATGACGCAGGACGCCGGCATTGAATACC
The DNA here is from genome assembly GCF_052686505.1 of Serratia sp. TSA_198.1. Lineage (NCBI taxonomy): Bacteria > Pseudomonadati > Pseudomonadota > Gammaproteobacteria > Enterobacterales > Yersiniaceae > Serratia > Serratia sp. TSA_198.1. The sequence goes on along the minus strand of NZ_JBQZFP010000006.1, from coordinate 47,491 downwards.
GCCGGCAAGATCTGGAGCAGCTTCAACTGCCGCCGGCATCCTGCGATCTGGCCTACAGTTCATTGACGCTGCACTATATCGAAGATCTGGCCCGGCTGTTCGCCACGGTTTATCAGGCGCTGGCGGCGGGTGGGCAGTTTATCTTCACCGCAGAGCACCCGATTTATACTGCGCCGCAGCATCAGGGCTGGCTGGTCGATCAACACGGGCAAAAATCCTGGCCGGTCAACGGCTATCAGCAGGAAGGGCAGCGGACCTCCAACTGGCTGGCGGAAGGCGTCATCAAGCAACACCGCATGCTCGGCAGCTATATCAACCTGCTGGTGCAACAGGGGTTCGTCATCACCTATTTGAATGAATGGGGCCCTTCGGCGCAGCAAATCGCGGAGAACCCGGCGCTCGATGAAGAAAAAGAACGCCCGATGATCTTTATCCTGGCCGCCCATAAACCCGCCTGATTATTCCCTTTCGCAGTACATCCTTAATACATCCACGCTTGGGGAGGCCGCCTCCCCCCAATGTTTTATTCCGCCCCTGGCGGCGGCGCCTTCTTGCGCAAAGCCTGCCAACAGCCGACTATACTTAAGCTTTAACCCCTTTGAACCGGAGAGAAAACAATGGCATTTACTGTCGGCGATTTTGTACAGCGCACTACCGGCGGCCCAAAGATGATCGTGGTGGCCATTGATGGTGACACGCTGGTCTGCAGTTGGAACGAACTGGGCACCGAGCAGCGTGCGGAAGTCCAGGCCAACGATGTGGCGCTCTATCATGAAGACGGCGATTTCGGCGTATGCTGAACGATCGGGGCGCTGCTGCGCCCCGCTAAGCTTTCAGGCGCGAATGTCCTGATAGCCCGGCGTGGTGTCGAATTCGTGTTTGGCGAACGGGCACAGCGGAATGATTTTACGGTTTTCCGCACGCATTTTCGCCACCACCAGCGCCACCAGCTTTTTACCCACCCCCTGACCTTTCAATACCTCATCTACCCAGGTGTGATCGATAATGGTTAATTTATCCCCGCTCGGCACAAAAGATATCTCGGCGATCGTCTTACCCTGCTTATCGTTTATATAGAAACGTTTCTCATCTTCCAGAATGTTAAGTTCCACAGCCTTCCTCCTGATATTTAAATGCGTAATGGCCTGCTGTCACTAGAAATAACCTAGGGTTAGTCTAGTCTTTAATCAGTAACACAACATAATTCTGTAGTGGCTAAGGAGTTCAAAATGGGTGACGGCTCAAAAGACGGTGTTATTTTGCTATCTCGAATATTGTTGATGGTCCTGTTTATCATTTTTGGCTGGATGAAGTTGACCAGCTTTGGCGCAACGGTGAGCGCAATGGAGGGTTACGGTACCCCAATGCCGTATTTGGCGGCGATTATCGCCGTGGTGGTTGAGTTTGTTTTCGGCATCGCACTTATTCTCGGCATATTTACCCGCCCTATCGCGGTTATTTTCGCCGTTTATGTGCTCGGCACCGCTTTTATCGGCCATCCATTCTGGAAAATGACCGGGATGGAAATGATGGGCAATGAAATAAACTTCTTCAAAAACATCAGTATTATCGGCGGGCTGCTGCTTCTGGCAGTTACCGGCGCCGGACGTTATTCGCTGGACTATAAATTCTTTAATAAGTAACGCTCTTCTGACAACGGCCGGTGGCAACGCTGCCGGCTGTTTTCCTGACTCTCCCCTCTTCGACATGCCATGCTGCGCAAGAGATGCCCCCCGGTAAAGCTGCGAGAATTATCTGCAATCGTCGTCAACGAGTGAGGTTCTGTGCAGTTTTCGTTATACTGCAAACCATTATTGAGTGCCGCAAAGGAAGAGACCATGAGAATGCGCGAGCTGGAAATCCAGTTTCAAAATGCAATGAGCGAGTTGCAGGCCAGCTTCGAAAAGCAGCACCGTGAATGGCAGCAAAGCTATCAGGCTCTGCAACAGTTATTGGAAGAGTCCAAACAACGCGAAGCGGCGCTACATATGCAAAATGCGCAGTTGGTGCGCAAACTGAGCACCGCCAACTCGGTGCCGGAACAGCACGCGCTGGTGAAGCAAATCAAAATGCTGGGCGCACATCTGGATGCGTTGGCCAAAGACGCCGCCACCTTCAACCATCACCTGCACAATCAACAGCGGGCAGCCGACAACTTCAGCGGCGAACAGCGTTGACCCCGGGCGCTGTAGCACAGCGCCTCCTGCCAAATACTGGCGCTCTGAGAGTGTAATAAATCCTAAATGACCTGGATCATCATCGCAGCCCTGATCGTTGTATTTATTATTGGTTACCGCATTCTGACTTCAGACACCCGCAAAGCTATCGACTCGCTGGCCCACCTGCTGAAAGTTAAACCGATGCTGATTGAATCGATGATTCAGGAAATGGGCAGCCGCAACAGCCAGACCTTTATCCGCATGCTGAACAACGGTTATACCGAAGAGATGCACCAGGCGGCTTATCTGCTGTTTATCTATCTGACCTTTATCAAGCAGGCGAGCGACGAGCAAATCGCCCTGTGGCGTGAAACGCTGCTGCGCGCCGGGCTGTCGCCGGAGCTGCATGCCGAGCACACCGAGGCCGCGCTGTTTTACTTTGCCGATCTGGATATTGATGCCTTCGAACTGGCGCAGTTTCGCCGCGCCTACAATGAGCGCTTTAACCGCGAGGCGATCGCCAACGGGTGAAATACTCCCCCGCTGGCGGGGGATCGATTACAGGAACATGCTGTAGAGATAGCGCGAAAGCGCATCACGCGAGCTAAAGCCGTGTGGAATGCCATAACGCGCACTCGGGGCATCGCCGCTTAAATCCAGGGGAAATTCAAGGTACTGCTCGCTGGTGCGAATCGGCGAGGTCGGCGTGGCGAAATGCACGCTTTTCTCTTTCAGCGCAGGGTGGATCACCAGCGCCGTTCTGCCCATACGCGCTTCGCGATTCACATACACGTAGTGCTCACCCTTGCGGTAACCATAGGCTTGATCGGTGATATAATCACGTTCAAAGCCGGTATTCTCCAACACTCTAGCCACTTCATCCGGCCGTAAATACATCGATTTCTCCTCTCGTTCTGGACCGCTGAGCGACCTTACCGTAATCATGAGATGAAACAATAAATTTCTCGGTATGGATGTGGGTTTAGGAATAATCCTTAACTAGGTATTTGCTCGGTTCTGCAACAACAATCGCAGCGTCAGCAAGGCTCCCAGGAATACCATCAAGGCTGCCGCCAGGTAGATCGACGGCACGCCCATCCGGCTCATCAGCAAACCGGCCAGCGGCCCGGTGATCCCCAGCGCCAAATCGAGAAACGCCGAGTAAGTGCCAAGCGCGGTGCCCTGATTCTGCTGCGGCACCTGCTTCACCGCCTCCACCCCCAGCGCCGGAAATACCAGCGAGAAACCGGCACCGGCCAGCAACGCCCCGGCCTGCACCATCAGCGGATCATTGGCCAGCCAAATGAGCAACAGCCCCGCAATTTCAATCAGGAATGACGCCAGCGTAACCTTCAAACCACCGTGACGGTTAATGGTGTGGCTGAAGATCAGCCGGATTCCGACAAAGGCGCAGCTGAACAGCGTCAGCGAGAACGCCGCCCCGCTCCAGCCCTTATCAGCATAGTAGAGGGTAATAAAAGTGGCGATCACGCCAAAGCCCACGGTGCCCAGCGCCAACCCCAGGCCGTAGGTCCAGATGCGGCCAAACACCGCGCTGAAGGCAAGGCGCTTGCCGGCGGAGATCGACACGTTCGGTTTACCGCCCGCCAGCCACAGCGAAACCGCCACCGCCAACACGATCAGCGCCGCCACCCCGGCCAGTCCCCAAAGCTGATTGAGATAAACGCCGAGCGGCGCGCCAGCCGCCATCGCGCCGTAGGTGGCCACCCCATTCCACGAAATCACCCGGGCGGTGTGCATCGGCCCCACCCGACCTATGCCCCACAGCGTGGAACCGGTGCTGGCGAAGCTTTCGCCGACGCCGAGAAACACCCGGCCGACGCACAGCAGGATCAGGCTCAGCAGCGGCAGGTCGTCGCACCAAAAGGCGACGGCGTAAAACCCCCCGCTCACGCCGCAACAGGCCAGCCCGAACAACACCACCTTTTTCGGCCCGAGTTGATCGGCATAGCGCCCGGCATGCGGCCGGCTGAACAGCGTTGCGAAGTACTGCGCGCTGATGATTAACCCGGCCAGCACCGAGTTATACCCGAGATGGTTATGCACAAACCCCGGCAATACCGCCAGCGGCAAACCGATGGTCAGGTAGCAGACGAAGGTAAACATCACCACGGACAAGATCCGCCTGTTAAGCTGGAAGGTATTTTCTTTGGCGCTGACTGCGGTCATCGAGGGCGGCTCGCATCAAATCGGGGTAAGCAACAGCGTTCAGCATACCCCGGCGCGATCCGATCATAAATATGAGAGTTATAACGAATTATTATTTAACTAACCTTTTGCTGCCTGCGCCATTCGCTCGGGCTGACGCCCTGGATACGCAGAAACTCACGGTTAAAATTCGATTTGGTGGTAAACCCGGCCCTTTGCATGATATCCGTCACCGGATCGTCGCCGGCCAGCAGCCACTGCGCTGCCTGGCGAATACGCAGTTGGTTCACATACTGCGACACATTCATCCCCGTATGCCGGTTGATGGCCTGGGAAACGCGACGCGCCGGTAAGCCTGCCTTGCGCGCCAGCCGGGCCAGATTCAGCTCAGGCTCCAGATAAAGATCATCCTGCCGCAGCCGGTGTTGCACCAGACCGAACCACTCCGCCAGCCGCTCTTCGTCTTCCGCGACGCTGTCAGGCGGCTCAGGCACTCTTTCTGTCGGGGTTTCCGAAGGCCGACTGCGGGACAGCACCAGACAAATACTCAACGCCACCAGCAGGTTGTCGAAGGTCGCCAGCATCGCGGCATGTCGTCCCTCGAAATAAGCGAAATCAAGCACAATCACCCCTTCCGCCACCGCTATCGCCACCAGCAACATCCCCAACCCGCGCCACAGCCGATAGCTGAGCCAGCTTTCCGCCAGCGGCACCTGTTGCAACGCATTTTCGCCGCGTCGCAGCGCGTACAACAGGGCAGCGCCGTAGCCGAGATCGGTGACGACGATCAGTATATCCAGCCAGAACGGAGCCAAGAGGCTTGCCAGCAGCGTCAGGCATAACGGCGTCAGGTGCCATAGCTCACGCCACCTCAGCCTGCCCTGAGTGCTGACAAGAAATGCCAGATAGGTCAGCGGCGGTATCGCCACCGCACCGAAGGGTTGCAGCCCGTTGAACTGCGTCAGTCCATAGCCGTAACGCAGCCCCACCAGCAGGCTCTGCCAGGCGCATAACAGCAACAACAGCTGAAACACCCAGCGCCGCGCCTGCGGTCGGCCAAGGCGGTACAGCAACCCCAGACACAGCAGGCCAAACAGAAAAGTGACAGGAATAAGCGGCATCGGCGACATCTTGTTGTCTTCATTCGGGATCTGCAGTGTAGGACCTTAAACCTGTCAAAACAATTATTTAACGACCCGGATCGCGATCGAGGTCGCCGGATTAAGCGGCAAATGCCAGCCTTCTGCGTATTGACATACATCTTGAGGAGTAAAAATGAAAAGAGCGCTGTTTCTGTGGTTGCTGCTGTGTGGAACGGCTAATGCCGCCACTTACCGGGTCGCCACACACGATGAGGTATTTCAGGCCGGTACACGCCAGTTGGCGAGCCGTATTTATTACCCGACCTCAGCCACCGGCGCACCACAGGGGGTCGGAGAAAACCCGGTGTTTACGGGCATCGAAAGCCAGCCGGATGCACCGGTGGCAAAGGGCCGTTTCCCGTTGATCGTGATCAGCCACGGTAGCGGCGGCAATAATGCGAGCCAGGCGTGGCTGGCGGCAGCGCTGGTTCAGCAGGGAGCCGTGGTGGTAGCGGCCAATCATCCAGGCAGCACCACCGGCAACTCAATTCCTGCGCTTTCCGCCCAACTGTGGCTACAGACCGGCGATATTTCCGCATTGATTGACGCCATGACCGACGATCCCCGCTGGCGCCAGTCAATCAACCGTCAGGCGATCGGCGTTATCGGCCACTCCAAGGGCGGCTACAGCGCCATTGCCGCCCTCGGCGGCCGGATCAGGTTGGCCGATTTTATCGCCGGTTGTCGACAACGCCCTCAGTCACCTGACTGCCAATTCTATACTCGGGCAAAGGTAGAACTGGCCCAACTCCCCGCCGGGCAGTTTGACGCCGACTACAGGGACCCGCGCATCCGCTTTGCCGTCGCCCTCGATCCCGGTATGGCGCCCTATCTGCTGCCAACCAGCCTGCATCGGCTCGGCGCGCCGCTGCTGATCGTCGAACCGCAACGCTATTTGCCAGGCAACCGGCAACAAAGCCTTGGCGGCGCGGCGCTGGCCACGTACGCCGGGCGGCAACCGATCCGCGCGCTCAAGCTGACCGGCGGCAATCATTTTGATTTTCTGCCGCTTTGCCGGCCCAACGGGCGACAAATACTGGAGGAAGAAGGCGACGGTGAAATGCTGTGCGCCGCTTCCGGCGAACAGCGCGAAGCGGTACACCGGCAAACGTTGGCGGCTATCCTGGCGTTTATCCGCCCGTGGCTACCCGCTCACGCAGGAAATCAATAAACGCCCGCACCTTTTCCGGTACGTGGCGAGTATTTGGGTACAACGCATAGATGCTCTGCGCGGGAAACTGGTGGTCCGCCAACAGCGCGCACAGCTTGCCTTCGGCGATGGCCGGTCGTACCAGCCATTCTGGCAACAGCGCTACCCCGGCGCCATGCAGGGCAAACGCCAGCAGCGCGGCGGCGCTGTCGCCCATCAGCGTGGCGGCGTCTTCAACCTTGAACAGCATCGCCTGCCGCTGCGGGGTGATCACCTGCCAGCTCAGCGGTGAACTGAGGCGGCTGTGGGCGATCCACTGCGCCTGCGCCAGTTGCGTCAACGAGCCGACCGGGTGGCGGGCCAGATAATCCGGCGCCGCGACCGGCAAAATGGCAAAGCTGTCGATTAGCGCGGCACGGTGGCTGGAGTCCGCCAGTTGCCCCAGCCGAATAGCCACATCGAACCGTTCCGAAATCAAATCGGCATGATAAGAGGAAGAAACGTGCTGAATGCGCAAACGCGGATGCAACTGTGAAAATGCAGCCAGCGCCGGCACCACCACCTGAGCGCCGTATTCCGGTGTGGTGGTGATGCGCAATACGCCGCTCAATCCGTGGTGATCGCGGCGTACATCGTCCAGCACGTTTTCCGCATCCTGCAACAGCCGCAAACACCGCTGATAAAATCGCTCGCCGGCATCGGTCAGCGCCAGCCGCCGGGTGCTGCGCACCAGCAGCGACACGCCCAGTTCGCTCTCCAACTGTTTGACATTGAAACTCACCACCGCCTTGGTTTGCCCGAGCGCCACCGCCGCAGCGGTGAAACTCCCGGCGTCCACCACCGCCACGAAAATAGCCAACCGTTGCAGGTTAAGCATGCTGCCACTCTTTATTGTCAAAATATTTTTGACAGTGTAATCGTCCTCAGCCGATTTATCCGCACTTTCGTCACCGCTACACTGCCAGCCTTCAACCGGAGGCTCCATGCCCTATCGCATCAAAGTCGCAATCGTCTATCTGCTCGGATTTTTCGTCGATCTGATCAACATGTTTATCGCCAACGTCGCCTATCCGTCCATCGGCCATGCGCTGCACGCCTCGGTCGGCGAACTGGCCTGGGTCAGCAACGGCTATATTCTCGGCCTGACGCTGGTGATCCCACTCAGCGCCTGGCTGGCGCAGCGCATTGGCGGGCGGCGGGTATTTTTGCTGTCGCTGACGCTGTTCATGCTGGCGACCGCAGCGGCGGGCTATGCCGGCTCAATCGGCGAGTTGATTGGCTGGCGGGTTATACAGGGCATGGGCGGCGGGCTGCTGATCCCCATCGGCCAGACGCTGACTTATCAGCTGTATCGCAGCCATGAACGCGCCGGGCTTTCCGCCGCCATTATGCTGGTCGGCCTGCTGGCTCCCGCGCTGTCACCGGCGCTGGGCGGGCTGATTGTCGATAGGCTCGACTGGCGCTGGGTATTTTTCGCCAACCTGCCGCTGGCGGCCCTGGCGCTGCTGCTGGCCGCACTTTGGCTGCGCGCCCAGGCCCCAGATCCGCAGCGCAAAGCGCTCGACGTCCAGGGGCTGCTCAGCGCCTGCGCCGCCCTGACGCTGATCCTGCTTGGCCTGACTCGATTAGGTGAGGCCGACAACCTGTTGCAGGGCTTGCTGTTACTGGTCGGCGGCGCGCTGGTGCTGGCTCATTACCTGCGGCGCAGCCTGCGCATCGCCCAGCCGCTGTTAAATCTGCGGCTGGTACAGGATCCGCTGCTGCGTACCTCGATGATGATTTATCAGTGCATTCCCGGCCTGTTCATCGGCGTTAGCCTGGTCGCCATGCTGTATTTGCAAAATCAGCTGGGCATGCGCGCCGCGCAGGTCGGCGGCCTGATGCTGCCCTGGTCGCTGGCCTCATTCCTTGCCATCACGCTGACCGGCAGGAAATTCAACCGCTTTGGCCCACGGCCGCTATTTATTACCGGCTGCCTGTTGCAGGGGTTGGGTATTCTGGCGCTGTCGCAGATTGCCCACGCCGCGGATCATGGATGGCAAATTAGCGCCTTTGCCCTGATGGGCTTTGGCGGCAGCCTATGCAGCAGCACCGCACAGAGCAGCGCGTTCCTGCATATCGCCGATGAGCAGTTGGCGGACGCCAGCGCGCTGTGGAATATCAATCGCCAACTCAGTTTTTGCCTGGGCGTCGCGCTGCTCAGCCTGTTACTCAATCTGCTGCTTGAACATTTTCCGCCAATTGTCGCTTATCGAAGCTGTTTTTACCTTGCCGCCGCCAGCACGCTGATCCCGCTGCTGCTGTGTCTGCGCATCGCTAATCGCGCCATCGTGCGCCGTCTCAACGCTCAACAGGAAACCTCATGAACCGATATTTTACCGAAGTAATCGACGCTCACGCCGCTATTGAAAACTGGCTGGAAAAAGGAGCGGGTGACGAGCAAGCGCTGCTGGCGCGTTTTGATCCGGCCTTCAGCATGATTGCGCTAAACGGCGGCAGGTTGGACTTCACCGCATTGTGCGCGTTTTTCCGCGCGCATCGCGCTGCCAAACCGGGCCTGGAAATCGCAATAGAAGAAATGACGTTGGTGGCCGAATGGCCGACGGGGGCGGTAGTCAGTTATCGCGAAAGGCAAACGCTGCCCGGACAGGCAACCACGCTGCGTAACTCAACGGTCGTATTTGAACAGACCCAAAGCGGTCTGGGCTGGCGGCATCTGCATGAGACCCCCCTCGCACAATAATCACAGGAAACCGTCGGCCAGAAACAGTTCCCAGGCGACGATCAGCCCGCACAGGGTGACGGCGCTGAAAATCACTTCAAACAGATAGCGATTGATCATCATGAGATAACCCTCAAAGAAAACACCCGGCGGACCGGGTGTCTGAATACTGTCTGGATCATGCGGCGCCTTCAGGCCCCGCATTTTTCACTCAATTAAGCGGCTGGAGTAGCGGCTTTTTTGGCAGCTTTGTGGTGTTTTTTAGCGGCCTGAGCTTTCTGTACTGGCGCTTTGTGGTGTTTTTTAGCAGCCTGGGCTTTCTGAGCTGGCGCTTGCTTGGTGGCTTTGTGGTGCTTTTTGGCAGCCTGGGCTTTCTGAACAGCGGCTTTTTTGTGGTGCTTTTTAGCGGCCTGAGCTTTCTGAGCTGGGGCTTTTTTGTGGTGCTTCGCTTTCTTGTGATGCGTTGCTTTAGCTGGTGCTTTCTCAGCAGCAGCAGCGGCCGGCGCAGCGGTAGTAGTGGTGGTGGTTGCAGCCGGAGTGGTAGTTGCTGGAGCAGCAGCTGCAGTATCAGCAGCGAAAGCAACAGAAGACAGACCCATGGTAGCAGCAACGATCAGGGCTAATACTTTTTTCATCTTTAAATCCTCAGAGTGTTTTTTCGGTAAGCCCTGTTGGGCCGTTGAAACAGATACTAGAGGAATCGATGGGCCGCTTCCGTGAGTGATTGGTTTCGCCGCGTAACCAAATGTACAAGGCTTGTGAACAACGTACACAGGTATATGCTGAGCGTAGGTACGCCCCTCTTCTCTATAAGCAGAACCTGCCATGAAAACGACATCGATGAAGATTACGCCGGCAAAATTTGCCAGTCTGGGTGCCGGCACTCTGGTGCTGCTGGCCGTGATCTCTTTGTTTGCTCGCCACTGGGCGGAGTTCGTCCAATACTGTATCAATGCCCAGATCTACCTGCATCGCTATCTGGTGCTGTATCTGTTGCAGCAACGCAATCACCAGTACAGCGGCGGCGTGATGCTGGCGCTGGGCAGCTTTATTTACGGTTTTCTGCATTCCGTCGGCCCTGGCCACGGTAAATTCGTGATTACCACCTATTTGGCAACCCACCGTCGACAGCTGAACGCCAGCCGCCTGATCACTCTGTTCGGCAGCCTGCTGCAGGGCGTTGTGGCAATCCTGTTCGTATTGGTGTTGGCGGTATCGCTAAACCTGTCAATGGGTGACCTCAGCCTGAGCCGCTACTGGCTGGAGAAAGGCAGCGCCCTGTTTATCGCCGCTTTTGGACTGGTGGTGATCCTGCGCGCTATCGGCCTGCAACGGCGTAAATCGCTGATAATCAACAGCCTAAAACCGGCAACAACGGCAGAGCACCAGGGCCATACCGACGATTGCGCCTGCGGCCACCGGCACCTGCCCAGGGCTGCGGAAATGACCGGAGACTGGCGTAATGCGCTGTGGCTTGTCCTCTCGATAGGCATCCGTCCGTGCAGCGGCGCAATCCTGATCCTCGTATTTGCCAATGCTGTCGGCATGTTCACCTGGGGAGTGATTTCCGCCATGAGCATGGCGCTCGGGACCGCGTTGTCGATCATGATCCTCGCAACCCTCGTTCATTACGCACGGGAAAAGTTTATTGCCGCCAACGGCAACCTTACGGGCAAACGACTGGCGCAGGCGTCGCAGTTGGCAATGATTGTCGGCGGCGTTCTGCTGGTGTTGTTTGCTCTGCTGCTATTCAGCTCCGTCATCCCGATCAGCGCCAACGGCGACTTTATTGCCGCCGGTTGTTGATAGCGGTTATCACGCGGCCAACGGTCACGAAAACAAAGCATAACCGCGGTTTTTTCCGTGATCGCCAACACAGTTTGAAACATGGTCTACACTTAATAGACATGTGTCGAAACGGAGAGTCGAATGTTTAGGAAATCTGAAAAAGTAGAACGCGACATCGATCAGGACGTCACCCTTCTGGCAGACACGCTGGATGAGGTGCTACGCGAATCCGGTGACAAGACCAAAGAGGAGCTGAAAGAGCTGCACAGCAAGGCAAAAGGCGTATTACGCGATGCCCGTGCCCGCTTCAATGGTTCCAACAGTCTGACACAACACGCACGCGACGCCGTCGATCAAGCCGACAGCTATGTACGTGACAAACCTTGGCAGGGCGTAGGGATCGGGGCCGCTGTTGGCATCGTCCTCGGCGTTCTGCTGGCCCGGCGTTAACACCCCTTGCAGTCATAAAGATAAAACAGATGTGCGTCTGGCCCACGGGAAACCGTGGGCCGTTTAATTTCCGCCGTTGAATAACCTGGCCAGTCTGGCCACCGCCCGTTCCGCATCCGTCCGCTGTGTGAAGTTGGCAAAGCCCATTAACAGCCCCTCTCCTGAAGGGTGAGTTATCTGCCAATCCGACAACGCCTGCAGCGACAGCCCTTCCTCCCAGCCGCGCTGTGCCAAACGCTTATCCTGCCCCGACGACGTTGTCAGGCGAGCCAACAACTGAATGCCGCCCGCCTGCGATGCCACCGCAAGATGCACGCTCAACTGTTGCTCGATCGCCTGCGCCAACCATTCACGCCGCTGACGATAGATAGGCCGCATTCGCTTCAAATGGCGGTAAAAATGCCCCTGATTGATAAAGTCCGCCACGCCGGCTTGCATCAACGGCGGGCAACCGCAGCCCCGCAGCCGGCTGCTGTGGCTAAAGGCCTCCACCAGTTCGGCAGGCACCACCAAATAAGCCATCCGCAACGCAGGAAACAGGGTTTTGCTGAAGGTGCCGGCGTACAGCACCCGTCCCTGGCGATCGAGGCTTTTCAGCGGCGGCAGCGGCCGGCCGTGATAACGGACCTCACTGTCATAGTCATCTTCAAGGATCCACGCCGCGCGCTGCTGCGCCCATTCCAACAGCGCCACACGCCTGGCCAGGCTGAGCGACACACCCAGCGGGCTTTGATGCGTCGGCGTCAACACCGCCATACGTGCGCCTGGCGCGGCGCTAATACCGGCGGTGATATCCATCCCCTGATCGTCAACCGGCACCGCCACTGGCCGCATGCCGGCTGCGCGAAACAGCGGCAGCGTCACCGGATACCCCGGATCCTCCAGCCACACGTCATCACCCGGCGTTAACAAGGTGCCGATAACCCGGTCCAGCAACGCCTGATAACCGGCGCACACGAAGATCTGCTCCGGCCGGCAGCTGATGCCCCGAGAAAGATGCAAATAATTGACGATGGCCGCACGCAGTTCCGGCAGGCCATTGGTGGGCGGATGCGCCAGCGATGCCGTAGTACCGGTGCGCAGCTGGCGAGCGACAATTCGCTGCCACAGCGCACGCGGAAAGGCGTCCAGCGCCGGTAGCCCCAGTTGAAACGGCGGCATCATTCCGTTCGGATGCAGCGAGTTCGATACCACCGCCGGCAAGGGTTCCGCCACCGGCGCGGCGCGTACCGGCAGGTTAGGTAGCTGCGGTGAAACATAAGTGCCCGCCTGCCCCCGGCTCTGCAAAAAACCTTCGGCAATCAACTGAGCATAGGCGCTTTCGACGGTGGCACGCGCTACGCCCAGATCGCTCGCCAATCCACGCACCGAAGGCAACCGGCTGCCCGCCGTCAGCGCCCCCTGCGCAATAGCGTCTTTAATACGCAGATAAATCTGCCGGTACAGCGGCTCGGTAAGCTGGTTATCCAGCCGCAGGGAGGAAAGAAATTGGCGCATCATGGCCCGGTTAAATAATCATTTTATGGCCCTATAGCATAGTCCATGTCGCCGCTAAAGTAGCCCCCATGATTTTGCTATCCGCTAACTGAGGTTGACCATGATTAAGCAACGATTGAAATACGCCGAACTCTCTGCCGCCCCCTACAAAGGCCTGGTAAGTGCGCTGATGGCGCTGGAGAAAGGCGCACTGGACAAGGCGACTATCGAGCTGATGTTTATGCGCGTCTCCCAAATCAACGGCTGCGCCTTCTGCCTGGAGATGCACGGCAAGGCACTGCGCGAGAGCGGCATCAGTAACGACAAACTGGACCAACTGGCGGGCTGGCGCGTCAGCAATGCATTCAACGAGCGCGAACGCGCGGCGCTGGAGTGGGCGGAATCCGTGACCCTGATCGCCACTACCGGCGCACCGGATAGCGCATTTGAAGCGTTGCAGGCGCACTTCAGCGACGCAGAAATTGCCGATCTGACCTTCGCCATCAGCATCATGAACGCCTTTAACCGCCTGGCCGTCAGCATGCGTCAGTAACCAGACTGCACTTCCCCTCTCCTTGCGAGAGGGGTCTCTCCCACCGGAATACCCTCGAAATAAATTTCACGCCCCCAGATCCAGCCCCACCGCGGCCTTAACGAAAAAATCATCAAAACACCATATATAGCGTGGTTGATAAATAAAATATCAACATATAGTATTCAGCTTATCCGGTGTCGGTATAATTTGTCGCTGGGTAACGCCGTCAGAAACGCCGTTCAATGCTCCGTTATCTGACCTGTCCGCCTTTCCTTCACCTTAAAAGGTAAATGCGAATCATGAGCATTATTATTTACAGTAAACCGGACTGTGTCCAGTGCAACGCCACCTATCGCGCCTTTGATCGACAAGGCATTGACTACCAGGTGATCGATCTCACTCAGGATCAACAGGCGCTTAACCATGTTAAATCTCTGGGTTATCAGCAGGTTCCGGTGATTATCGCCGGTGACGATCACTGGTCAGGTTTCCGCCCCGACAAGATTGGCGCCCTGGCCCACGCCCTCGCGTCCTGAGGCCCGCCATGCACCCGTTGGTTTATTTCTCCAGCAGTTCGGAGAACACCCACAGGTTCGTTGAAAAACTGGGCTTGCCGGCGATGCGCATTCCCATCGCCGGCGCCCGCAGCAAATTGCTGATGGAAGAACCCTATATCCTGATTGTGCCCAGCTATGGCGGCGGCAGCGCCGTGGGGGCCGTGCCGATCCAGGTGATCCGTTTTCTCAACGATCCGCAGAATCGCTCATACCTGCGCGGCGTTATCGCCGCCGGGAATACCAACTTCGGCGCAGCGTACGGCATTGCCGGCGACATTATCGCCAAGAAATGTCAGGTGCCTTTTCTTTACCGCTTTGAGCTGCTCGGCACCACGCAAGACGTTGCAAACGTTCGACAGGGAGTAACCGCATTTTGGCAACGACAGAACTGACCAGGCCCGCCTCCGGCGCGCTGGATTACCATTCGCTCAACGCGATGCTCAATCTTTATGATGCCGAAGGCCGTATCCAGTTCGATAAGGATCGGCTGGCGGCGCGGCACTATTTCTTGCAGCACGTGAATCAGAACACCGTGTTCTTTCACAATCTGGAAGAGAAGCTGCGCTATCTGGTGGAGGAAGGCTATTACGAGCAGGCGGTGCTGGCGCAGTACGACTTCAGCTTTATCAAACAGCTGTTTCAACAGGCCTACGCCAAAAAATTCCGCTTCGAGACCTTCCTCGGCGCCTTCAAATACTACACCAGCTATACGCTGAAAACCTTCGACGGCAAACGTTACCTGGAACGTTACGAAGACCGCGTATGCATGGTGGCGTTGACGCTGGCAGCGGGGGATACCCGGCTTGCGCAGGATCTGGTGGAAGAGATGATTTCCGGCCGTTTCCAGCCGGCGACGCCAACCTTCCTCAACTGCGGCAAACAGCAGCGTGGCGAGCTGGTTTCCTGCTTCCTGCTGCGCATCGAAGACAATATGGAGTCGATCGGCCGGGCGGTGAATTCCGCGCTGCAATTGTCGAAACGCGGCGGCGGTGTGGCGTTTCTGCTGACCAACATTCGCGAAGTGGGCGCCCCCATCAAGCGCATTGAAAACCAGTCTTCCGGCGTCATCCCGATCATGAAAATGCTCGAGGACGCCTTTTCCTACGCCAACCAGTTGGGTGCGCGTCAGGGAGCCGGCGCGGTGTATCTCAATGCGCACCACCCCGACATCCTGCGTTTCCTCGATACCAAGCGCGAAAACGCCGACGAGAAAATCCGCATCAAGACGCTGTCGCTGGGGGTAGTGATCCCGGATATCACCTTCGAACTGGCCAAAAATAACGAAGAGATGTACCTGTTCTCGCCTTATGACGTTGAGCAGGTGTATGGCGTGCCGTTCTCGGAAATCAGCATCAGCGAGAAATACCGCGAGATGGTGGATGACAAGCGCATCCGCAAATCGCGCATCAATGCCCGCGAGTTCTTCCAGGTGCTGGCGGAGATCCAGTTTGAATCCGGCTACCCGTACATGATGTTCGAAGATACGGTCAACCGCGAGAACCCGATCGCCGGGCGCATCAACATGAGCAACCTGTGTTCGGAAATTTTACAGGTCAACCGCGCCAGCACTTATCACGATGACCTGAGCTACGATCGGGTGGGCAAGGACATCTCCTGCAACCTCGGTTCGCTGAACATCGCCAAAACCATGGATGCGCCGGATTTCGGCAAAGCGGTCGACACCGCCATTCGCGCGCTGACCGCCGTGGCCGACATGAGCGATATTCGCTCGGTGCCGTCGATCGCCGAAGGCAACCGCAGTTCGCACGCCATTGGCCTGGGCCAGATGAACCTGCACGGCTATCTGGCGCGTGAACGTATCTTCTACGGCTCGGAAGAAGGCATCGACTTCACCAATATCTATTTCTATACCGTGGCTTACCACGCCATCCGCGCCTCAAACCGGTTGGCGATCGAGCGCGGCAGCGCGTTCGAAGGCTTCGAGCATTCCACCTACGCTTCCGGCGACTACTTCACCAAATATACCGAACGGGAATGGCTGCCGCGGACCAAACGGGTTCGCACGCTGTTCGCCGATGCCAATATCGCCATCCCAGGCCGTGAAGAGTGGCTGGCGCTGCGCCAGTCGGTGATGATGCACGGGTTGTATAACCAAAATCTGCAGGCGGTGCCGCCGACCGGATCTATTTCCTACATCAACAATTCGACCTCCAGCATTCACCCGATCGTGTCGCGCATCGAGATCCGCAAAGAGGGAAAAATTGGCCGCGTGTACTATCCGGCACCCTATATGACCAATGACAACCTGGAGTATTACCAGGATGCCTATGACATTGGTCCGGAAAAGATTATCGACACCTACGCCGCCGCCGGCCAGCACGTCGATCAGGGGCTGTCGCTGACGCTGTTCTTCCGCGATACCGCCACCACCCGCGATATCAACCGGGCGCAGATTTACGCCTGGCGTCAGGGTATCAAAACCATTTACTACATCCGCCTGCGTCAGATGGCGCTGGAAGGCACCGAGGTGCAGGGCTGCGTGTCCTGCGCGCTGTGAGGCAACTTATGACTATCGTTAAACCGGCGCCGCTGGTGCGCGCCATCAACTGGAATAGCATCGAAGACGATAAGGATCTGGAAGTCTGGAACCGTCTGACCTCCAACTTCTGGCTACCGGAGAAGGTACCGCTGTCGAACGACATCCCTTCCTGGGCCACGCTGACGCCGAAAGAACAACAGCTGACCATCCGCGTGTTCACCGGGCTGACGCTACTGGACACTATTCAGAATACCGTCGGCGCGCCGGCACTGATCGCCGATGCAATGACTCCGCACGAAGAGGCGGTCTATTCGAACATCGGCTTTATGGAGGCGGTGCACGCCCGCTCTTACAGTTCGATTTTCTCCACCCTGTGCCAAACACCGGACGTGGACGATGCTTACCGCTGGAGCGAGGAGAACCGAGCGCTGCAAAAAAAAGCCCACATCATTCTGGCCCACTACCGCAGCGACGATCCGCTGCTGAAGAAGGTCGCCAGCGTGTTTCTGGAATCCTTCCTGTTCTATTCGGGCTTTTATCTGCCGATGTACTGGTCGAGCCGCGCCAAACTGACCAACACCGCCGATTTGATCCGCCTGATCATTCGCGACGAAGCGGTGCACGGTTATTACATCGGCTATAAATTCCAGAAAGGGCTGGAGAAAGTTGATGCCACGCGCCGCCAGCAGGTGAAAAATTTCGCCTTCGATTTGCTGCAGGATCTGTACGACAACGAGGTGCGCTATACCGAGGAGCTGTATGACGGCGTGGGCTGGACGGAAGACGTGAAAACCTTCCTGCACTACAACGCCAACAAGGCGCTGATGAACCTGGGCTATGAAGCGCTGTTTCCACCGGCGATGGCGGAGGTCAATCCGGCCATTCTCTCGGCGCTGTCGCCGAACGCCGATGAGAACCACGATTTCTTCTCCGGCTCCGGTTCATCTTACGTGATTGGCAAAGCGGTCAATACCGAGGATGAAGACTGGGATTTCTGAGGGGCACGCAGCGGCGAGTCACTTCGCCCCTGTAGTACTCACCTGTGAGCGGGCGCTGCATACAGCGCCCCTACTCTTCATGATGGCGAAACATCTCTGCGCGCAGCCGGAGGCGTTGCCAGATGGCGCGTTTCTCCTCGTCGTTGGCGGTTGGCCAGGCGGCGATTTCATCCAGCGTGCGCCAACAGCCCCGACACCACTGCTTATCGGCATCGATCCGACAAAGGGCGATGCAGGGCGAGCGAACGCCGTCGTCCCCTGAGTTATTGTTACCCGCCATAAAACGCCCCCTAAATTTGCCCGCCACAGGATACCCGATCCGGCAACGGGAAACCGCGAACTTTGCGCAGGATCAGATGATGCCGCCGTTGGCGCGCAGGGTTTGACCATTGACCCAACTGCCGTCGGCACCGGCCAGGAAGGATACCGCTGCGGCGATATCCTGCGGTTGGCCCAGACGTTCCAGCGGCGCCATCTGCGCCAGACGCTCGATCAGATCCGGCGTTTTGCCATCCAGGAACAAGCTGGTGGCGGTCGGCCCAGGCGCAATCGCATTGACGGTAATGTTGCGGCCGCGCAGTTCTTTCGCCAATACGCTGGTCAGCGCTTCGACGGCGGCTTTGCTGGCGGCATACATGCCGTAACCCGGCTGCAACAACCCCACCACGCTGGATGAAAAGTTAATGATGCGCCCATTGTCACGCAAACGCTTTGCCGCTTCGCGCAGTGTGTTGAAGGTGCCTTTCAGGTTGATGTCGATCAGGCGATCGGCGTCGGCATCGCTCATTTCCGCCACAGGCGCCAGAGCAATCACTCCGGCGTTATTCACCAGGATATCAACGCCGCCGAAAGCCTGTTCGGCGCGATCAAACAGTTGGGCGACGGCAGCCGCATCGCTGACGTCCGCTTTGGCGCTCAGCGCGCGGCCGCCGTTTTGTTCAATTTTACGTACCAGCTCATCCGCCAATGCCTGGTTGCCCGAATAGTTGACGATTACGGTAAAGCCGTCGGCGGCAAGGCGTTCAGCGATGGCGGCGCCAATGCCGCGAGAGGCCCCGGTCACAATGGCGATTTGCGGGTTGCTGTTGTTCATCTTCTCATCCTCTTCGGTTAAGCGTCGGCAGGCTTGCCAACGTGGAGTGATCATGCACCTTTCGCACCAGCGAATAATTACCTAAAATTCGTTATCACTATCCGAAATTAACGAACAATAACGATGGACAGAATTGATGCCATGCGCCTGTTCACCCGCGTGGTGGAACAGCGCAGTTTTACTCAAGCCGCACAGGATATGAACCTGCCGCGTTCGACGGTGACCGATGCCATCAAACAGTTGGAGGCGCGGTTACAGGTGCGACTGTTGCAGCGCACCACGCGCCATGTCAGCCCGACGCTGGATGGCGAAGCCTACTATCAGCGTTGCCTGACCATTCTGGCGGATATCGAAGATGCCGAGATGGCGTTTGCCGGCGCCAAGCCGCGCGGGCTATTGCGCATCGACGTGCATGGCACGCTGGCTCGGCACTTTCTGCTGCCGGGCCTGCCCGACTTTTTGGCGCAGTACCCGGATATCGAATTTTACATGAGCGAAGGCGACAGACTGGTGGATCCGGTGCGGGAAGGCATCGACTGCGTGGTGCGCGTCGGCAAGCTGAAAGACAGCGATATGGCGGCGCGCCGCTTGGGGGAGCTGGAAGAAATCACCTGTGCCGCGCCGGAATACCTGCGGCGCTTCGGTACGCCGTTGAGCCTTGATCAACTTCAGGGGCACCGCATGGTCGGGTTCCGCTCCTCGGCTACCGGCGCGGTGATGCCGCTGGAATTTAACGTCAACGGCCTGCCGCAGCAGGTGACATTGCCCAGTACGGTGTCGGTCAGTGCAGCGGAAAGCCTGGTCGCGGCGGCGCGCATGGGGCTGGGCATTATTCAGGTGCCGCGTTATCACCTGCTTGACGATTTGGCCAACGGCAGCCTGCTGCCGCTGCTGCCGCAATGCCTCTCCACACCGATGCCGGTTTCGCTGCTGTACCCGCGCAACCGTCAACTGTCGCCACGGGTGAGGGTCTTTATCGACTGGTTCAGCAAGGTTTTTGCCGCACACAATCAATAACAAGCCGCCTGTTCGGCGGCCTGAGGGCTACAAAGCGCCGTAATCCAACGGCACCCAGTTGTAGCCTTCCCCCTCTTTGTTCAGGTAACCCAGCCCAGGGAACGACAGGTGCGCGGCTCCGACCAGTTCACTCTGTCGGGCGCTGTCGCCAAACACCCGCAGCCGTTGCGTGACCGCCGCTTTGGCGTCACTGTCGAAACGGATCGCCACCTGCGGATGGGCAAACTGTACTGCGGCCACGTGGATCAAATCGCCCATCAACAACAGCTTTTTACCCTGGCTGGTCACCTGATAAACGCTGTGGCCCGGCGTATGACCGTGGGCAGCGAATGCGGCAATGCCCGGCGACAGCTCGCCGTCGTTGCTGAAGGGTTTGAAATGCCCGGCGGCCTGATAGGGCTTGATCGCCGCTATCGCGTTTTCAAAATTGGCCTTCTCTTGCGCCTTCGCTTGTTGCAGGTGCTTTTCGCTCAGCCAAAAATCGGCATCCTGCTGCGAAGCGCGCACCAGGGCATTCGGGAAGCGCGCCCGACCGTTTTCCGTCAACCCGCCCAAATGATCCGGATGCATATGGGTCAGATAAATTTCATCTATCTGTTCCGGCTGATAGCCGGACGCCCGAAGATGAGTCACCAGTTGATCCAGGCCGTCACCCAACAGCTTACCGGCTCCGGCGTCGATCATGACCAGCTTACTGCCGGTGTTGATCAGATAGGCATTGACCGAGGTAACCACCGGCAGGCTCTGATGATGTTCAGCCAGGCCTTCGGCAATTTGTTGCGGCGTACTGTTGAGCAGCAGTTTATCCACCGGCAGACGGATCACGCCGTCAGACAAAACAGTGACCTCATAACTGCCCAGCATGATGCGGTAAAAACCCGGTGAAGGCGTTTTTACCTGCGGTGCGGCGGCCGTAGCCTGCAACGCCATAACCGCCAATGCCGCACCTAACAGGTAGCGTTTCCAGAACATGATGACTCCTTGTTGTGATTAGACAGCGGTAAGTATTACCCCAAAACCGCCGACGCGCCTGCACAATAAATAAATTTAAATTATATCATTTTAAAAATTATATTTAATTTGAATGCTTTTGTCTGAAACGTCACACAGCCCCAATCAATATTTAATAAATCGCGAATCCGTTATTTTCTTTACTCACCCAAACAACGAGTAAGGAATTATTATGAAATATCAATTTGAAAATCTGGTGTTTGAAGGCGGCGGCGTAAAAGGTATCGCTTATGGCGGCGTTTTGGATCTGCTGGAAGCCAAAGGCATTATGCCGCAGATCAAAAAAACCTCCGGGGCTTCGGCCGGTGCAATCGCCGCACTGCTGGTGGGTCTGGGCTGCAGCGCCGCTGAGGTCACAAAAATTCTGTCCGACATGGATTTCAAGAAATTCCTCGATTATAACGGCGGTTTTTTTGGCTCTATCTACGATGCGCATCGCCTGTTTAATCAATATGGCATTGCCCCTGGCGATTATTTTTATTCTTGGTCGCGTAATATTATCAAGCGATATTCCGGAAATGCGGATATTACTTTTGAGAAATTTGAAGCATTGAAAGAAACAAAAGGATTTAAATCCCTCTACTTTATCGGCGCCAATTTAAACAGCGGGCTGCGCGAGGTATATTCCCACCAAACAACGCCGCGCATGAAGGTGGCAGATGGATTGCGGATCTCCATGTCATTCCCCTTTGCCTTTGTCGCTAAAAACAATCAGCTGGGCGATCTGTGTATCGATGGCGGCACCATCGATAACTATCCGGTACGGATGTTCGATTACGACTTCACCGCATCGCCACCCTATATCGATGTCACCACGCAACAGATCAATACCCGAACCCTGGGTATTCGTCTGGACTCCGCCAACGAAATCGCACAGGCGGCGGGCCAATCGGTCAATAAAACCGCCATCAATAACCTGTGCGATTTCACCCTGGCGGTGGTTAACACCCTGCTGGATATTCAGACCAAGGTGCATCTGGACAGCGACGACTGGAAGCGGACCGTTTACGTAGACACCCTTGACGTCGGCACGCTGGATTTCGCCATCAGCGAAGCCAAAAAACGCGCACTGATTGAATCCGGCCGTCAGGGTGTAGAACGCTATTTCGCCTGGTATGACGCGGCCGTCAAACAGGCGGCGTAACCAGTAATCCCCCGCCCGCTCGGCCTGAGCGCCGAACGGGCAAAAAAAATCCCCGCGGGGGCGGGGAAAGGCAAAGAAATGCTAAGGTCTTATTAGTTGTTATGAGAAAAATTTCGCCAGTACCAGCAGGGAGAGCGAGACGTTAATCGCACCGCCGATACGGGTGGCAATCTGGGCGAACGGCATAAGCGACATGCGGTTGCCGGCGGTAAGAATAGCGACATCACCGGTGCCGCCCTGCCCGCTCTGGCAGCAGGAGACAATCGCTACATCAATGGGATGCATGCCAATTTTCTTGCCGACGAAGAAGCCGGTCGCCACCAGCGCGCAGACGGTACTGACAATCACCACCAGGTTCTGAAGGGTGAAGGCGTTCACCAACTCCTGCCACGGGGTGATTGCCACGCCAACGGCAAACAGGATCGGGTAGGTCACTGCGGTGCGGAAGAACTTATATACCACCTGCGAACCTTCCTGAATGCGTGGCGACACGCCATGCGCCAGCTTCACCGCCACGGCGGCAAACAGCATGCCGACCGGCGCGGGCAGGCCAATCATGCGGTGCAGCAACATCCCCACCATGTACAGCAAAATAGCCAACAACGCGCCGCAGGCAAGGGTGCTGACGTCTGCCTTGCCGCTGATTTTATCCACGGCGGACATGTCGCTGTCACCTTGTTTGCTTGGCATCAGGCTGCCTTCGCCAGTCAGATGCGGATAGCGTTTGCCGAGTTGGTTGAGCAAGCCGGCAAGGATAATGGCGGTCAGGCTACCGAGCATGACGATCGGCAGAATACGGCCCAACGCCACGCCCTGCTCCATATGCAAGATCGCCGCGTACCCCATCGACAGCGGTATCGCACCTTCGCCGACGCCGCCGGCCATGATCGGCAGGATCAGGAAGAAGAAGATCTGGAAGGGCTCAAGCCCAAGCGCCATGCCGACCGCCATCCCCACCAGCATGCCGACAATCTCACCGCACAACATGGGCGCGAAGATCCGCAGGAAGCCCTGAATCAGCACCTGGCGGTTCATGCTCATAATGCTGCCGACGATAATGCAGCAGATATAGAGATAAAGAATATTGGTCGACTTATAGAATTTGGTGGTCGATTCCACCACCACGTCCGGCAGCAGACCGTAATGCACCAATGCGGAAGGGATAAAGGTGGCGCAGATCGCCGCCGCCCCCATTTTGCCGATCAGCGGCAGACGTTTACCAAACTCGCCGCAGGCAAAGCCAAAGAAAGCCAGCGTGGCGACCATCACCACGATATCGCTCGGTAATTTTCCTTCCAGGCAATCCAGTAAAATAAGTACGCCGGCCAGAATAAAGAACGGTAACGGAATAATCCCTACTTTGTAATTGTCCAGTATGTGCCACCATTTTTCTCTCAGCGGTATTTCAGCCGTTTTGTCTTTGGCGACGAGGTAAGAATCATCTGTTGTGCTCATAATCTGGCCTCTTATTAGTTTGTTCAGCCATCATAGAGAAATGCACGGTTTAACTGCTGTGATTTTGTTCAAAATAAAAAAGGGTTTTTAATGGTGGTTATGGTTTCTATGGCGTTAATTGTAGTTATGTAAAATCAGACATGGTTTTAATGGTGTTAATGTTATTTTTTATTTAAAACTTATCCGTTTTATCGCAGCCATTGAATAACGATGCCCGGCAAGCATAATCCCGTGTCTGCGATCACAACTTGATCGGACGCAATATTACATTAACCGCGACTCATGATAGGGTAAGCGCTCAGGAACTCTCACGGTGAACCCCGGCCATGCGCGTAAAACTCTCATTTCAAATCAAGCTGTTCCTGTGCCTGGTCGCCTTCTCCTGTCTGCTGCTGACGTTGATTGGCGCTTACACCTACTATCAGTTGGATGCCCAGTTGCACCGTGACCTTGGCGCGCGGGCGCAGGTGCAGGCGCGGGAGATAGCTCTGATCCCCTCCCTGGTCAGCGCCGTGGAAAAAAACGACCCTGAGCAAGTCGCCGCGCTGATGAAGAAAATACGCGCCAGCAGCGATGCCAGTTATATTGTCATCGGCGATAATCGCGCCCGGCATCTTTACCATTCCGAATACGCCGATCGCTTCGGCACCCCGATGGTCGGTGGCGATAATAAAGAAGTGTTGGAAGGGAAAAGCATTATTTCGTTCCGCAAAGGCGGCATCGGTATTTCATTGCGCAGCAAAGCGCCGATACTGGATGAAAATAATCACGTCATCGGCATTGTTTCGGTTGGCTATCTGAAGTCACATATCGATAATTTGAATGCCAGAACCCTGACGCAGATCGTCGGTTCCATTGTGCTATTGTTAATCGCCCTGTTTATTTTTTCCTGGCTGTTATCGAAAAATTTAAAACGCCAAATGTTCTGGCTTGAGCCCAAAGAAATTGCGTTGCTGGTGCGCCAGCAAAAGGCCCTGCTGGAAGCGATCTACGAAGGCGTGATTGCCGTCGATCCCCAACTGCGCATCATTACCATCAACCACGCGGCGCGCGAACTGCTGGATCTGCGGCAACCCGCCAGCACCTTGATGGGCCGTGAAATCGGCGAAGTGATCCAGTCGCAGCCGGACTTCTTCGGCGCGTCGCAACTGGGGCACGACACGCACGATGAGGTTTGCCGCTTCAACCACGTGCGGGTGATCGCCAGCCGGGTACGTATTATGCAAGAAGAAGTGCTGCAAGGCTGGGTGATCAGTTTCCGCGACAAAAATGACATCAATACCCTGAGCAGCCAGCTAAGCCAGGTAAAGCGCTACGCCGACAACCTGCGCATCATGCGCCATGAACAGCTGAACTGGACCGCCACCCTCGCCGGGCTGCTGCATATGCAGCGTTACGACGAGGCAATCCGTTATGTGGAGGCTCAGTCGGAAGGCGCGCAAGAGATCCTCGACTTTATCTCGCAGCGCTTCAGCTCGGCCGCGCTGTGTGGCCTGCTGTTGGGCAAATACTCCAGCGCAAAGGAAAAAGGCGTCGAGCTGCGCTTTGATCCCGCCTGCCAGCTGCGGCAGATCCCGGCGGCGCTGAATGAAACCGAACTGATGTCGATCATCGGTAATTTGCTGGATAATGCGGTAGAGGCTACGCTGCATTGCGACGCGCCACACGAAGCGGTAGAACTCTATATCAGCGACAGCAGCAATGAGCTGGTGATTGAAGTGGCCGATCGCGGTACCGGCATTGCTGCGGAGGTGCGCGATACGCTGTTTGAACAGGGCGTCACCACCAAAGACGACAAAGGCGACCACGGCATCGGCCTGCATCTGGTCGCCAGCCACGTGGCGCAGGCACACGGCAGCATAGAAGTGTCGGACAACGATCCGCACGGTGCCATATTTTCCTTGTTTATCCCCTATGAATTTCAGGCCGCAGGCAACAACGCCGAGGTTTGAAAGACGACGGATAGAGACCTAAAAACCTTATAACAGTCTTGAGCACCCGATTATGCAACACGAAGCACTGGATGTTTTGATCGTGGAAGATGAGCCACAGTTGGCAACGCTGCACGCAGAGTTCATCGAGCAGAACTTTGCTCTGCGGGTGGTGGCTTATGCCGCCACGCTGGCCGAAGCCAGGGCCAAAGTCAACTCGCATCAGCCGCGGCTGATCCTGCTGGATAACTTTCTGCCGGACGGCCAGGGCATTGAGCTGATGGAAGAGCCGGCGGTGAAAAACCCCGGGTGTTCGGTGATCTTCATTACCGCCGCCAGCGATATGCATACCTGCAGCCAGGCGATCCGCAACGGCGCCTTCGATTACATCATCAAACCTGTGTCCTACAAGCGGTTGCGTAACTCGCTGGAGCGTTTTATGCAGTTTGTACAGACCCAGCGCAGCTTTAAGGTGATAGACCAGAGCAGCGTCGACGCGCTGTATAACCTGCAATCCAAACAGTTTTCCAGCGAACCGAGCGCCAAAGGCATCGAAGCCAATACGCTGGAGCTGGTGCAGGCGCTGTTTATCAACCGGCCGGAGATCGCGCACGCGGTGGAAGACGTCGTCGAGCAGGTCGGCATCAGCAAAACCACCGCCCGACGTTACCTGGAATACTGCGTCGCCAACCAATTCGTGCGCGTGGAGATGATGTACGGCAATATCGGCCATCCACGCCGCCTGTATCGCAAAGCTTAAGCTGCAATATGGCTGTCATATAAGGGGGATACACTGCTTGCGACGATATCCCCCTCGATATCGGCACCTGTCGTTGAATACTGATGAAATACTGATGACTTTTACCCGGCCTCTGGTCGGGTTTTTTATTGTCTGAACGGCAGTCTACAGGGGAAATAAAGAGAGATTTTTTTGCCATTATTCCTGTGAAATATCACCTTTCAGCAAGAAATATAATTCAGAAACATCCTAACAATAATTTAACGTGGGCCAAGCTACCATAACTAATCGACAGGCCGATGTAAACCGCCAATATTCTCATTCCGGGACATTGAGGGTTGTCTCAGAACTTCACTGTGTTAGGGTATAGGCGACTATTATTTTCTATTAGGACGTTTTTATCGTTTGATAATTCATCAGAGGAAACAGCAAATTGCATGGCAATTAAACTTGAAGTAAAGAACCTGTATAAGATATTTGGTGAGCATCCGGAACGAGCATTCAAACTGATTGAGAAAGGTCTGACAAAAGACCAACTGCTTGAAAAAACCGGATTATCGCTCGGCGTGAAAGACGCCTCTCTGGCCATTGAAGAAGGCGAGATATTTGTCATCATGGGGCTTTCCGGTTCGGGAAAATCCACCCTGGTACGCCTTCTCAATCGTCTGATAGAACCCACTCGAGGGCAGGTGCTGATTGACGGTGAGGATATATCGAAAATATCCGACAGTGCGCTACGCACCGTACGCCGAAATAAGATCAGCATGGTGTTCCAATCATTCGCCTTAATGCCGCATATGACCGTATTGAATAATACCGCCTTCGGCATGGAATTAGCCGGAATACCGCCACAGGAGCGTCAGGAAAAAGCCCTGGATGCCCTGCGACAAGTCGGCCTGGAGAATTATGCGCATTCTTATCCCGATGAGCTTTCCGGTGGGATGCGCCAGCGTGTTGGATTAGCCCGCGCCATGGCGAATAATCCGGACATATTATTGATGGATGAAGCCTTCTCGGCGCTCGACCCCTTAATCCGCACCGAAATGCAAGATGAGCTGGTCAAATTACAGGCCCGGCATCAGCGCACTATCGTGTTTATTTCCCACGATTTGGATGAAGCGATGCGTATTGGCGATCGCATTGCGATTATGCAAGGCGGCGAGGTGATTCAGGTCGGTACGCCGGAGGAAATATTAAATAATCCGGCCAACGATTATGTCCGCACCTTCTTCCGTGGCGTGGATATCAGCCACGTGTTCAGCGCGAAGGATATCGCCAAACGCCGCCCGGTGGCCCTGATTCGTAAAACCCCCGGTTTTGGTCCGCGCTCGGCGTTGCAGCTGCTGCGCGATGAAGACCGTGATTATGGTTATGTTGTTGAACGCGGAAAGAAATTTATCGGCGTGGTGTCGGTAGATTCGCTCAAACAGGCGCTGGCCGCCAACCAGACGCTGGATGACGCCCTGCTGGACGCCCCGGCACCGGTACCGGCGGATATGCCGCTGAGCGAACTGATTTCCCTGGTTGCCCAAGCCCCGTGCGCGGTGCCGGTAGTCTGCGAAGAAAACAACTATATCGGAATTATTTCCAAGGCCATGCTGCTACAGGCCTTGGATAAAGAGGGCCCAGCGAATGAGTGATACAACACAGGATCCATGGGCCACCGCGCCTGCCGACTCCAGCGCCGCACCGGCGACTGATGCCGCCGCTTCTGCAGCTCCTGCCGAAAGTGGCGGCGATGCCTGGTCCAGCGCACCGCCACCAGCAACACACGACGCGGCCAATCAGGCCGCTCAGGGGTCTGATTGGCTTAACAGCGCACCGGCCCAGCCGGAGCATTTCAACCTGCTCGATCCGTTCCACAAGGCCTGGGTGCCGTTCGATTCCTGGGTGACTCAAGGCATAGACTGGCTGGTCCTGCACTTCCGCCCGCTGTTTCAGGGGATACGCGTACCGGTCGACTTTATCCTCGGCGGCTTTCAGCAGTTACTGCTCGGCATGCCGGCACCGATCGCCATTCTGGTGTTCTCACTGATCGCCTGGCAGATCTCCAGCCTCAGCATGGGTGCCGCTACCCTGGTGTCCCTGATTGCGATAGGGGCGATTGGCGCCTGGTCGCAGGCCATGGTAACGCTGGCGTTGGTGCTGACCGCTCTGTTCTTTTGCATTGTCATCGGATTGCCGCTAGGCATCTGGCTGGCGCGCAGCAAACATGCCGCCAAGATCATACGCCCCTTGCTCGACGCCATGCAGACCACGCCGGCGTTCGTCTATCTGGTGCCGATCGTCATGCTGTTCGGTATCGGCAACGTGCCGGGGGTGGTGGTCACCATTATCTTCGCGCTGCCGCCGATCGTGCGTCTGACCATTCTCGGCATCAAACAGGTGCCGGAAGATCTGATCGAGGCGGCCGAATCCTTCGGCTCCAGCCCGCGCCAGCTTCTGTTCAAAGTGCAGTTGCCGCTGGCGATGCCGACCATTATGGCCGGCGTTAACCAAACCCTGATGCTGGCACTGTCGATGGTGGTTATCGCCTCGATGATCGCCGTCGGCGGTCTGGGCCAAATGGTGCTGCGCGGCATCGGCCGGCTGGATATGGGGCTGGCCGCCGTGGGCGGTGTCGGCATCGTGATCCTGGCGATTATTCTCGATCGTCTCACCCAATCGCTGGGGCGCGATCGCCGCAGCAAAGGCATGGGCCGCTGGTACGCTCACGGCCCGATCGGGCTGCTTACCCGCCCCTTCATCAAAAAGCCTTAATGCCCTGCCCCCGGCCAACCGTCGGGGGCGCTGGCCGCTCCATAAAACCGAAGGAAACACTATGCGCTCGACAAGAATTTGGGCTGTTGCCCTGACTTCATTGCTAAGCACACAGGCGTTCGCCGCCGAACTTCCCGGCAAAGGCGTCACGGTTAAACCGCTGCAAAGCACACTCGCGGAAGAAAGTTTTCAGACCGAACTGGTCAACCGCGCGTTGGTAAAACTGGGCTACGACGTCCAGCCCACCGGCGAGGTGGATTACAACGTCGCCTATACCTCCATCGCCTCCGGCGACGCCACCTACATGGCGGTGAACTGGGATCCGCTGCAAACCGATATGTACAACAGCGCCGGCGGCGACAAGAAGTTTTATCGCCAGGGCGCTTATATCGCCAATGCGGCGCAGGGGTATTTGATCGATAAAAAAACCGCCGACAAATACCACATCAGCGATATTTCCCAGTTGAAAGATCCCAAGCTGGCAAAGCTGTTTGACGCCGATGGCGACGGCAAGGCCGATCTGGCCGGCTGTGAACCGGGCTGGGTGTGCGACAGCGTAATTGACACCCATATCAAAGCCTACGGGCTCAGCGGCACAGTGACCCAAAATCAGGGCAACTACTCCGCCATCATCGCCAATACCCTGACACGCTATAAGCAGGGTAAACCGGTGCTGTACTTTACCTGGACGCCTTACTGGGTCAGCGACGAACTGGTGCCCGGTCGGGACGTTGTCTGGCTGACCGTTCCGTTCTCCGCCAGCCCGGGCTCACTGAAAGACAGCAATACCGCGTTGCCAAACGGCAAGAACTACGGTTTCGCCGTCAATAACGAGCATATCGTCGCCAACAAGCAGTGGGCGCAGGCCAACCCGGCTGCCGCCAAACTGTTTGCCATCATGAAATTGCCGCTGGCGGACGTGAACGCGCAAAACCTGCGCATGCACAACGGCGAGAACGGAGCGGACGATATACAGCGCCACGTAGACGGCTGGATTAAGGCCCATCAGGCCACTTTTGACGGCTGGGTAAACACCGCTGCCGCGGCAGCGAAATAATCCCGACTTCACAACATAAAAAGGTATTTCACTATGCGCACTACAGGAATCTGGGCGGTTGCCCTTACGACACTGATTGGCTCGCAGGCAGTTTTCGCCGCTGACTTACCGGGAAAAGGCGTAACGGTACAGCCGCTACAGAGCACCATTTCTGAAGAAACCTTCCAGACGCAGTTGGTCAGCAAGGCGCTGGAAAAGCTCGGTTATGACGTCAAAGACACCCGCGAAGTGGATTATAACGTCGCCTACACCTCCATCGCCTCCGGCGACGCCACCTTCCTCGCGGTGAACTGGGACCCGCTGCACGCCGATCAGTACAAGGCCGCTGGTGGCGACGCCAAATTCTACCGCGAAGGGGTGTACGTCAACGGCGCGGCACAGGGTTACCTGATCGACAAGAAAACCGCCGATAAATACCACATCACCAACGTAGAGCAATTGAAAGATCCCAAGATCGCCAAGTTGTTTGACACCAACGGCGACGGCAAGGCGGATCTGACAGGCTGTACGCCGGGTTGGGGTTGCGAGGCGGTGATTAACCACCATATCGAGGCCTATGGCCTGAGCAAAACCGTCGAGCACAACCAGGGCAACTACGCGGCGATGATCGCCGATACCATTACCCGCTACAAAGAAGGCAAACCGATACTCTACTACACCTGGACACCGTACTGGGTAAGCGACGTGTTGGTGCCGGGGCGCGACGTGGTCTGGCTGCAGGTGCCGTTCTCTTCCCTGCCGGGCGAGCAGAAAAATGTGGATACCAAGCTGCCGAACGGTGCCAACTATGGTTTCCCGGTGAACACCATGCGTATCGCCGCCAACAAAAAGTGGGCCGAAGCCAACCCGGCGGCCGCCAAATTGTTCGCCATTATGAAGCTGCCGATTGCCGACGTGAATGCGCAGAATCTGCGTATGCATGAAGGCCAGGCGTCCGACGCCGATATCCAAAACCATGTTAACGGCTGGATCAAGGCGCACCAGGCGACCTTCGACGGTTGGGTGAAAACCGCCGCGGAAGCCGCGAAGAAATAACCCCCTGCGGGGCGCAGGTCACTGCGCCCCCTATTGCGTCAGTTCAATCCCGCTGAATTGCAAAAAGCGTTCGGCGGTCCTCGATAGCTGCTGCGGCCATACGCAATACACCTGCCGCCGTGGGCCATCTTCAATCGGGATAGACACCAGCGCGCTCAGGCGCTGCGCCGTCGAGATCGGCACAATGCCCGCCGCCAACCCCCGCTGCACCAGATTCTCCAGCCATTCGATATGATCGATTTCAAAACTGATATGCCGCTTGATGCCCGCCGCCTGAAACGCGCGGTCGGTCTGGCGCCGGGCGCCGGTACCGCTGTAAAAATCCACCAGCGGCACTTCCGACAGGGTTTGCAGATTGACCCGCTGGCGGCTGGCTAAGGGGTGCTGCGCCGCCACCAGCGCCACCAGGGGCTCGTCGGTCAACTGACGATGGGATACCGGCAGCATATCGATATCTCCCGGCCAGATCCCGACAAACGCCACGTCGGTCTTCTGTTGGCGGACATCCTCAAGCAGTTCCTCACTCATGCCCACATACAACCTGATGTTAACCGCCGGATAGTGGCGATGAAACTTGCTCAGTTTTTCGGTCAGATCAATCGCGTTTATGGTGGAAATGGTCCCGATGGTCAAGGTACCGGAAATCGTCCCGTTGGCTGCCACCACCTCTTCCACCAGCGATTGCTTGGCCGCCAGTAGCCGTTGCGCGGGCAGAATAAACGCCTGTCCGGCGCTGGTCAGCCTGACCCGGCGCGAGGTGCGCTCAAACAATGCGCAGCCCAGCTCTTCCTCCAGTTTGGCGATCTGATGGCTGAGTGCCGACTGCACCGTGTGACAGCGTTGCGCCGCACGGGTAAAACTCTGCTCTTCGGCTACCGCCAGTGCAAAGCGGATCTGTTTCAGGTTCATGGAATCTATCGCAAAAAGAGATTAATCAAATGAAAATTATACATTGGTTTCGCGTACTGTCCTGCCCGATACTGCGCATCACTTCTTCTTGTGATTAAGCCTTTATGAGCCAACAAAATCCCCATCCGGGCCTCAGCCCAGCGCTGATTGCCCTGATCGCCATCGCCACCGGCCTGGCCGTCGCCAGTAATTATTATGCGCAGCCGCTACTGGAAACCATTGCCAAGAACTTTGCGCTGTCGGTCAATCAGGCCGGTTTCATCGTCACCGCCGCTCAGTTGGGTTACGCCGCTGGCTTGCTGCTGCTGGTCCCGCTCGGCGACATGTTCGAACGGCGTGGGCTAATCGTCTTCATGACGCTGCTGGCGGCCGGCGGCATGTTGATCACCGCCAGTTCAACCACCTTGCCGGTGATGATCCTCGGTACCGCACTTACCGGGCTGTTCTCGGTGGTGGCGCAGATCCTGGTGCCGCTGGCCGCCACCCTGGCGCATCCGGAAAAACGCGGCAAAACCGTCGGCATCATCATGAGCGGCCTGCTGCTCGGCATTTTGCTGGCGCGCACCGTAGCCGGGGCGCTGGCGTCGATCGGCGGCTGGCGTACCATTTACTGGGTAGCCAGCGGACTGATGATCCTGATGGCACTGATCCTGTGGCGCGCGCTGCCGCGTTACAAACTGCATTCCGGCCTGAATTACCCTCAGTTGCTGAAATCAATCTTCACCTTGTTTTACGGCACGCCGCTGCTGCGTACCCGCGCCGCGATTGGCGCGCTGTCATTCGCCAATTTCAGCGTGCTGTGGACTTCGATGGCCTTCCTGCTGGCGGCGCCGCCTTTTGGTTATTCCGAAGGGGTGATAGGCCTGTTCGGCCTGGTGGGCGCCGCCGGTGCGCTGGCCGCCTCCCGCGCCGGGCATCTGGCGGACAAGGGTAAAGCCGGTTTAACCACGACTCTGGGCCTGGCGCTGCTGCTGCTGTCGTGGATACCCATCGCTTTCGCTACGCAATCGCTGTGGGCGCTGATCGTCGGCATTCTGATCCTCGATCTTGCAGTGCAAGCCGTGCACGTCACCAATCAGAGCGTGATGTACCGCATTATGCCGGAAGCGCGCAACCGCCTGACCGCCGGCTATATGACCAGCTATTTTATCGGCGGTGCGCTCGGTTCTCTGTTATCCGCCTCGGCCTATCAGCACGCTGGGTGGTCTGGTGTCGCCGCCACGGGAGGCGTTTTGTGCGTGCTGAATCTGCTGATCTGGTGGCGCGGCAAGCATCATGACCCGCAGGGACCGGCAGCAATCTGATTAGCACGCGAATAATCATATTAGAAATTTATTAGCGTCGCAGGGTATAAACGTTACTCACTCTCTGGTAATGTTCTGGGCATGAACTATTGATGTCCTATATACCCTGCGATCAGAATACAAAATGCAAAGCCAAACTGCAGAAAACGACAATGCCCTCACCGGCAGAACGCCTTTCATCAACGGCATCGTCGAGAGTTTGCCGGTCGTCATCGGCTCTATGCCAGTGGCCTTTGCTTTTGGTCTGAGCGCCGTCAAGCCGGGATCCTCCCCGCTCGAGAACCTTTTCTTTTCTTGTCTAACCCCTGTGGCCGCCAACCAGTCTGCGATTACCGCCCCCGTAGTCTCGCACCAACCGATCAGGTCGTGGCAAGTGCTGGCCGGTTTTATCGCGCTGGATCCAGGCTTTATCGCAGCAAAAGCATCATTTTTCCCATACAAATCAGTACGACAATCCTTGGTTTAACATTAAAATTACTTATGGTTTTCAGCCGAAGTAACCTGTAATTTCGTGCGCCACATCACACGAAAGCTTTTTTCGGGCATAGGTCGTTTACAAAAAGCTGACAAATGACACGAATAGCTAAATTATTCACTCTGCTGAACATTTACATTATTAATCACTATCGTTACTATCTCGAACGAAATTAATGAGGCCCTAAATTATGGAAAGCTCGTTTACTCCCATTGAACAAATGCTTAATTTTCGCGCAAAACGTCAGAAGGATTTTCCTTATCAGGAAATTCTGCTGACCCGGCTGTGTATGCACATGCAAGGTAAGCTGCTGGAAAATCGCAATAAAATGCTCAAGGCACAAGGGATTAACGAAACATTGTTTATGGCGCTGATTACCCTGGATGCTCAGGAAAATCACAGCATTCAGCCTTCTGAGCTAAGCTCTGCACTGGGTTCTTCGCGCACCAATGCTACGCGCATTGCCGATGAGCTGGAAAAACGCGGCTGGATTGAGCGTCGTGAAAGCGACCATGACCGCCGCTGCCTGCATCTGCATATGACGCCGCAGGGCGAAGAGTTTCTCAGTCAACTGCTGCCACCGCAGCACAAATGTCTGCATTTCCTGTGGTCCACGCTGGACAATGATGAACAGCAACAGCTTGAAAAGCTGACGCGCAAACTATTGGCACGTCTGGATCAAATGGAAATCACAGAACAGTTATCCTAATTCACAATTTCTGTTCAGGTACTTACTTATGCGATCCCCATTTAACTGGAGGTTCACCCCGCTGTTCGCGGTATTACTGCTGGCCGGGTGTGCATCTACCGATAATATTGCCCCGCAATCCACTCTGATGGACTCGCAGAGCCTGCAGCTGTCGCAACCTAAGGTCAGCTCGCTGAACGTCAGCCCGCAGTGGTGGCGTGCGCTTAACGATCCACAGCTCGATGCCCTGATGACCCGAACGCTGCAAAGCTCGCCGACGCTGCGCCAGGCCGCGGCCCGCGTGCGTGAAGCGCAGAGCGTCATGGGCCAAGCCAATGCCGCCAACGGCCCGAACCTGGATCTGAACGCCAGCACCAATCGCCAGAAAGTCCCGCAAAACGTCAATATGGGGCTGGGGTATCCGCATAAACCCATCTACGAAAGCTCCAACTCGCTGGGGCTGAATCTGGCCTATGAATTTGACTGGTGGGGCAAGTACCGCAACCAGGTCAACGCCGCCAAGGCCCAGGTCGATGCGGCCCGTGCCGAGCAGGAACAGGCTGCGTTGACGTTGACCAGCTCGGTGGCTTCCTCCTATTACCAGCTGCAGAGCAATTTCGCGCAGGAAAAACTGCTGCAACAGGAAGTGGACAACAACCAAAGCCTGACGGAACTACGCCAGCGGCAGTATAAAGCCGGTATCACCGGCATTGATATTCCGCAACAAACCCAGGCGCAGGCCGACAGCGCCAAGCAACAGATCCTCCAGTTGCAATCGCAGATTGAACAGCTGAAACACCAGTTGGCGGCCCTCGCCGGCCAAGGCCCGAGCGCCATGCAAAATCTGCATCCGGTAGCGCTGCCCGCCAATACGCTGATGGCGCCAAAAGGTGAACTGACCGCCGATCTGCTGGGCAAACGCCCGGACATCGCCGCCCAGCGTCAACTGGTGGAGTCCTACAACCAGCGCGTCAGCGCCGCGCGTAAAGAATTTTACCCCAGCCTGACCATTTCGGCCTTTGCCGGTCTGACCACGACCAATACCCCCGGCACCAGCCCGAATCTGTTTGAAGCGGCCAGCCAGGCCTGGAACGTGATGCCTGCGATTTCGCTGCCGATCTTCCACGCCGGCGCACTGCGCAGCAAGTTGGGTGAGGAATCCGCGCTGTATGACGAAGCGGTGGAATCCTATAACCAAACCATCCTGAATGCCGTGCAGGAAACCGCCGATGCCATCACCGTCCAGCAAAGTACTGCGCAACAGCAGTTGCAGGCGGCATCCGCGTCCCAATCGATGCAGCAGGTGTACCGAGTCGCAAACGCACGATACCAGGCAGGGATTATCGGGCGCGACGAACTGTTGACCAGCCAGACGCAGCTCTTGCAGCAGCAACAGGCGGAACTGACAGCCAGCAGCAATTTGTTGCAGGCGAAGATAGGACTGATCCGCGCATTGGGCGGTGGCTATCAAGCCCCGGCCGTAGCGGATTCAAAAGCATAATAAAATAGAGAGCTTGGAGAATACCATGAGCGCAAGCGCGGAGACTCAAAACCCGCAGCAGCCGAGCGGCAAAAAGAAGCAGCGCAAGTTTTGGCTGCTGTTGCTGACGGTTATTTTCATTGTTATTGGGGTGGCTTATTTAGTGTATTGGTTCCTGGTGCTGCGTCATCATCAGGAAACCGATGATGCCTATGTATCCGGCAACCAGGTGCAGATCATGGCGCAGGTGAACGGCAGCGTAAACAGCGTCAATTTCGATAACACCGACTATGTCAGACAAGGCGATGTCCTGTTGACGCTCGATCCGACCGATGCCGAACAGGCGTTGGAGCGCGCCAAGACCAGCCTGGCCAACAGCGTGCGCCAGACCCACCAGCTGATCATCAACAGCAAGCAGTATC
Organism: Serratia sp. TSA_198.1; assembly: GCF_052686505.1. Classification (NCBI taxonomy): domain Bacteria; kingdom Pseudomonadati; phylum Pseudomonadota; class Gammaproteobacteria; order Enterobacterales; family Yersiniaceae; genus Serratia; species Serratia sp. TSA_198.1. Next base: position 11,325 of record NZ_JBQZFP010000006.1, on the reverse strand, counting down.
AGGCCAATATTGCCCTGCGCAAATCTGACCTGAGCAAGGCGGAGAACGATCTCAAACGCCGCGTGGTGTTGGGCAGCGTCGACGCCATCGGTCGCGAAGAACTGCAACATGCGCGTGATGCCGTCGACAGCGCCAAAGCGGCGTTGGAAGTGGCGGTACAGCAATACAACGCCAATCAGGCGATGGTGCTGGATACTCCGCTGGAGAAACAACCGGCAATTCAGCAGTCCGCCGCGCAGATGCGCGACGCCTGGCTGGCGTTGCAACGGACTAAAATCATCAGCCCGATCACCGGTTATGTTTCCCGTCGCAGCGTACAGGTGGGCGCGCAAATCGCCGCCGGTTCCCCGCTGATGGCGGTGGTTCCTGCCGAGCACATCTGGGTTGACGCCAACTTCAAAGAAACCCAGATCGCCAATATGCGCATCGGCCAGTCGGCAACCGTAGTCAGTGACATTTACGGCGACGACGTGGTGTACACCGGCAAAGTCGTCGGCATCGATATGGGCACCGGCAGCGCGTTCTCGCTGTTGCCTGCACAAAACGCCACCGGTAACTGGATCAAAGTGGTTCAGCGTCTGCCGGTGCGTATTGAGCTGGATGCCAAACAGATTGCCGATCATCCGCTGCGCATTGGTCTGTCGACGCAGGTGAAAGTGGACACCACCAATCTGGACGGCCGCGTGCTGTCTGACGTGGTGCGTGACAAGCCGCTGTACCAGACCAACGCGCTGGCGTTGAATCTGGCGCCGGTTGATCAGATGATCGCCGACGTGATCCATGCGAATGCCGGCTAAGCGCGCAGGAGGCTACCTTGGCACAGAAACCGCTTGAAGGCGCACAGTTAGCCTGGATGACGGTCGCGCTCGCCATGGCGACCTTCATGCAGGTACTGGACTCGACCATCGCCAATGTGGCGATCCCGACCATCGCCGGTAACCTCGGGTCCTCCAACTCGCAGGGAACCTGGGTGATCACCTCGTTTGGGGTGGCGAACGCCATCTCCATTCCGATCACCGGCTGGTTGGCCAAGCGCATCGGTGAAGTGCGCCTGTTCCTCTGGTCCACCGCGCTGTTCGCCCTCGCCTCCTGGCTGTGCGGCATTTCCAACAGCCTGGGCATGCTGATCTTCTTCCGCGTGATCCAGGGGTTGGTGGCGGGACCGTTGATCCCGCTGTCGCAAAGCCTGTTGCTGAATAATTATCCCCCCGCCAAGCGATCGATGGCCCTGGCGCTCTGGTCGATGACGGTGATCGTGGCGCCGATCTTCGGGCCGATCCTCGGCGGGTATATCAGTGACAACTATCACTGGGGCTGGATCTTCTTCATCAACATTCCGATTGGTCTGTTCGTGATCCTGGTGGCGATGGCGACGCTGAAAGGCAGAGAAACCAAAACCGAGATCAAACCGATCGACACCGTCGGTCTGGTGTTGCTGATTGTCGGGATCGGTTCGTTGCAGGTGATGCTCGATCAGGGTAAAGAGCTGGACTGGTTCAACTCGACGGAGATTATCGTCCTGACGGTAGTCGCCGTGGTGGCGTTGCTGTTCCTGGTGGTGTGGGAACTGACGGATGACCACCCGGTGGTGGATTTGTCGCTGTTCAAATCGCGCAACTTCACCATCGGCTGCCTGTGCATCAGCCTGGCCTACATGCTGTATTTCGGCTCTATCGTGCTGTTGCCGCAGCTGTTGCAGGAGGTCTATGGCTATACCGCCACCTGGGCCGGCCTGGCTTCGGCACCTATCGGGCTGTTACCTGTGTTGCTGTCACCGATCATCGGTAAGTTCGGCAATCGGCTGGATATGCGGCGGCTGGTGACCTTCAGCTTCATTATGTATGCCGTGTGCTTCTATTGGCGCGCCTATACATTTGAGCCGGGAATGGATTTTGGCGCTTCGGCCTGGCCGCAGTTTGTCCAGGGCTTCGCCATCGCCTGCTTCTTTATGCCATTGATCACCATTACGCTGTCCGGCCTGCCACCGGAGCGCATGGCGGCGGCATCGAGCCTGTCGAACTTTACCCGTACGCTGGCAGGTTCAATCGGCACCTCGATTACCACCACGCTGTGGACCCAGCGCGAGTCGCAGCACCACTCGCAACTGGCGGAGTTTGTAAACCCTTACAACCCGCAGTCGCAGGAGATGTACCGACAGCTGGAACAGGTTGGCATGAGCAAACAGCAAGCCTCGGCCTACATTGCCAACGAGATCACCGCACAGGGGCTGATTATCTCTGCCAACGAGATATTCTGGCTGGCGGCGGGGGTGTTCCTGATCCTGCTGGCGTTGGTCTGGGTGGCGAAACCGCCATTCAGCTCCGGCGGCGGGGGCGGCGGCGCTCACTGAATCTCACCCAACAAAACGGGCGCCCTTCTGAGGCGCCCGTTCTTTATATTTCCGATGATACCCAGCGGATGGCAAGTTGCCGCCATAGCACAGCGGCTTCAAAGGTTCCGGGTTTCTAACCGTTACGCCTGATTCTGACGCCACCAATCGGCCAGCAAAATGCCGGTCGCGACCGATACGTTCAGGCTTTCCACCTTGCCGGTACCGCCGATAGACACGCTCATATCACCCTGCTGCCACGCGCTGTCGCTCAGACCGTCACGTTCCTGGCCCAGCACCAGCACCATTTTGGACGGCAGCTTGGCCTGCGCCAACGGAGTGCCTTTGTGGCTTGAGGTGGTGACGATGGTGTAACCCGCTTTGCGGAAGGTATCCAGCACCGACAGGAAATCATCGGCGTTAATCGCTTTGATGTGTTCCGCGCCGCCTTCAGCAGTACGCACCGCCGCGCCGGATTCCAGCACCGCCGGATCCTGCAACAGCACACCGTTCACGCCAAAGTGGGCGCAAGAACGGACAATAGCGCCCAGGTTGTGCGGGTTGCCCACTTCTTCCAGCGCCAGCACGCAATCTTTCGCCGGAGCTTCTTTCAGATAGGTTTGCGCATCCAGCCCCTGACGCTTTTTGATCAGGAAACACACGCCGCCGTGGTGTTCGGTGCCGGACGCTTTCGCCAGCTCTTCTTCATCCACCACGTGGTAGGCTTTGCGGTTAGCCGCCATCCAGCGCAGCGCTTCACGGAAACGCGGCGTAACGGACTGCACGAACCAGGCACGGACAATGGCGTCCGGACGGCTGGCGAACAGTGCCTGACAGGCATTCTCACCGTAGACGCGGGTTTCTTCCGCACGCTGACGGCGCAACTGCTCTGGATCGATAAAGCTTTTGCCACTGATACCACCGTGATCGAACGCCGGCTCTTCTTCCGGGGCTCGTGACACGGTTTTCCACGGCGAATCATAACCGCCACGGTCTTCAGTACGCGCCGGACGGCTAGGACGATCGCTTTCACTGCGGCGAGAATCTGAGCCACGGCGATCATTATTGCCACGCGGCTTGTCCTGACCGGTACGGCCCGAGCGCGCACCGTCAGCCGGACGGCCTTTGCCGGCCGGACGTTTATTCTTGTTACGGTCGTCGCTGCTGCTGTCGTCGTCACTGCGGACGTACATCACTTTAACTTTACCGTTTTTGCCACTAAATGAATCGTTCATTGTCTTCTCCACCAACGCGCAGGGCGCGAAGATTACCTGATGTTGGGGTGCTAAGCCACCTACTTGTTGCGCCAAAAGCTAACAACTATCGTATCCATTGAACAAACCTCTTTGTTCAATGCGCCATTTTTACCGATAATAACCAGCATTAAAGAAACAACTCCGCAACCTGACTGCGGCGTGGAATGCTTTCCCAGTCTCCGAGGTAAACATGAATACAGTCTGTGCAGCTTGCAATGCCACCAATCGCGTACCTGAAGAACGTGTGACGGACGGCGCGAAATGTGGCCGCTGCGGCCACCCGCTATTTGACGGCGAAGTGATCAACGCCACCGCAGCCACGCTGGACCAATTGCTGCAGGATGACCTGCCGGTAGTGGTCGATTTCTGGGCGCCGTGGTGCGGCCCCTGCGTCAACTTTGCGCCCGTCTTCGAGGACGTTGCCGAAGAACGCGCCGGCAAAGTACGCTTCGTGAAGGTGAACACCGAAGCTGAACCGGAACTGAGCGCCCGCTTCCGTATCCGCAGCATTCCGACCATCATGCTGTTCCGTGAAGGCAAAATGGTCGACATGCTCAACGGCGCGATGCCGAAAACGCCGTTCGATAACTGGCTTAATGAGCTAGTTTAACGCAGAAAGTATATACCCGTCGCCTTTCAAGCTGCAGCGTTGTTACCTGCACTCACTCACCCCAGTCACTTACCCAAGTAAGCTCCTGGGGTGAGTGAGCTGGGCGCCTGGCTGCAACTTGAAATCCATAGGGTATAGGCGGTGTTGCCCATTGTGGACGACACCGCCGCCATTCGAACTGGCCCGCGCGCTCCCGCCGGGCTTTTTTCTGCGCTACAATAGCCGTTTTCCCCAGGATATTTATGACTGACAACGCCGTACTCCGCCTGCGCCAATTTCGTCTGGAACGCTCTACCCGCCCTTTTCTGGCGCGCGGTAATCGCGTACCGCGTTGTCAGGGCTGCCTGCTGCCCCATAAAAACTGCCTGTGCGACACCATCCAGCCGCAGCCGGCCGCCAGCCGTTTCTGTTTGATCATGTTTGGCGCGGAGCCGTTGAAACCCAGCAATACCGGCCGCCTGATAGCCGATATCCTGCCGGATACCCAAGCGTTCCTCTGGTCGCGTACCGAGATCGACCCCGAGTTGCTGAAGGCGATTAACGATCCGCAACGCCAGCCTTACGTAGTCTTCCCCGCTTCCTACGCCGCGCCTGAGCGGCCGGTGTTCAGCGAACTGCCGGTCGGTGGCAAGCCGCCACTGTTTATCATGCTCGACGGCACCTGGACCGAGGCGAGCAAGATGTTCCGCAAGAGCCCGTATCTGAACGCATTCCCGGTATTCTCACTCAATGTGACCGCCGCTTCCAATTACCAACTGCGTGAAGCCAGCCGCACCGAGCAGCACTGCACGGCAGAAGTGGCGGCGGCGCTGTTGCAGCAGGCCGGCGATGCCGCCGCATCTGAAGGTTTGAACCAGCATTTTCGTTATTTCCGTCAACAGTATCTGGCCGGGAAACCTACGCGCCCGGAGGCACCGGTCACAGCAAAGCTGCCGCAAAACGCCTAGAATCAGGGGTAACGTTGCCAAAAGGAGCCGTGCATGAGCCAGCGAGGGTTAGAAGCGCTTTTACGTCCTAAATCGATTGCCGTTCTCGGCGCTTCACAACAGCCCGGCCGCGCCGGTAACCTGATGATGAGCAACCTGCTGGCCGGTGGCTTCAGCGGGCCGGTAATGCCGGTCACTCCTCGTTATAAGGCCGTGTGCGGCGTGATGGCCTACCCTGACGTCGCCAGCCTGCCGCTTACCCCCGATTTGGCGATACTCTGCACCCACGCGCAACGCAATCTGGCATTGATTGAAGCCCTGGGCAAACGCGGCTGTAAAGCCGCCATTGTGCTCTCATCCCCACCGGAACAGTTCGCCGAGTTGAAAGCCTGCGCACAACGTTACTCGATGCGTCTGCTTGGACCAAATAGCCTGGGCCTGCTGGCGCCATGGCAAGGTCTCAACGCCAGCTTCTCTCCGGTGCCGATCCTCAAGGGCAAATTGGCGTTCATTTCTCAGTCCGCCGCCGTCGCCAATACCATTCTCGACTGGGCGCAGCAGCGCGAGGTCGGGTTTTCCTATTTTATCGCGCTGGGTGACAGCCTGGATATTGACGTCGACGACCTGCTGGATTTTCTGGCTCGCGACAGTAAAACCAGCGCCATCTTGCTGTATCTGGAAAACATCAGCGACGCACGCCGCTTTTTGTCTGCCTCGCGCAGCGCTTCGCGCAACAAGCCGATACTGGTGATCAAAAGCGGTCGCAGCCAACAGGCCCAACTGCTGCTCAACAGCCAGCAAGGTCTGGACGCAGCTTATGATGCCGCCATCCAGCGAGCGGGTTTGCTGCGCGTTCAGGACACCCACGAACTGTTCTCCGCGGTGGAAACTCTGAGCCACATGCATCCGCTGCGCGGTGAGCGGCTGATGATCGTCAGCAACGGCGCTGCACCGGCAGCGATGGCGTTAGACGAACTGCTAGGCCGCAACGGCAAGCTGGCGCAGTTGGGGGAAGAGAGCCTGGCGCAGCTCGGCGCGGCATTGCCGGAGTTTATTCGCGCCGGTAACCCGATCGATCTGCGCGATGATGCCACGCCGCAACGTTATCTGGCGGCAGTCAAGGCGCTGCTCGACAGCCACGACTACGATGCCCTGTTGCTGATCCACGCCCCAAGTGCGGCGGCACCGGGCACCGCCACCGCCGAACGCATTATCGATGCAGTTCGCCAGCACCCGCGCGGTAAACGCATCACGCTACTCACCAACTGGTGTGGTGAATACTCGTCGCAAGAAGCCCGACGATTGTTTACCGAGGCCGGTATCCCGACCTACCGCACCCCGGAAGGTGCGGTGACCGCCTTTATGCATATGGTGGAATATCGCCGCAACCAGAAGCAGCTGAAAGAGACACCGGCGCTCCCGGTCGGCCTGACGGCCAACACCGCCGATGCCCACCGGTTGATCCATCAGGCGTTGGCTGAAGGGGCGACACAGCTCGATACCCACGAAGTGCAATCCATTCTGCAAGCCTATGATCTGACCACCTTGCCCACCTGGATTGCCGAAGACAGCACCGAAGCGGTACACATCGCCGAGCAAATCGGTTATCCGGTGGCGCTGAAACTGCGCTCGCCGGATATTCCTCACAAATCAGAGGTGCAGGGCGTTATGCTCTACCTGCGCACCGCCACCGAGGTCCAGCGTGCGGCGGACGCTATTCTCGATCGCGTAAAACGTACCTATCCGCAGGCCCGCATTCACGGCCTGCTGGTGCAAAGCATGGCCAACCGTGCCGGAGCGCAAGAGTTGCGCATTGCCGTGGAGCAGGACGCTATTTTTGGCCCTCTAATCATGCTGGGCGAAGGCGGCATTGAATGGCGGCAGGAAAATCAGGTCTCCGTAGCCTTGCCGCCGCTGAATATGGCGCTGGCGCGCTATCTGGTGCTGCAGGCGGTTAAAGGAGGAAAAATCCGTGGGCGCAGCGCACTGCGACCGCTGGATATTCCCGGGCTGAGCCGCCTGTTGGTACAGGTATCCAACCTGATCCTCGACTGCCCTGAAATCACCCGGCTGGACATCCATCCGGTGCTGGCCTCCGGCAGCGAATTCACGCTTCTGGACGTTTCCATGCAAATAGCGCCGTTCGAGGGCGACCCGCAAGCACGGCTGGCGATCCGCCCTTATCCTCATGAACTGGAAGAAATTATCCGACTGAAAGACGGATCACAATGCCTGTTCCGACCAATCCTGCCGGAAGACGAGCCAACCCTGAAGCACTTTATCGATCGCGTGACCAAGGAAGACCTCTACTACCGCTACTTTAGTGAGATCAATGAGTTTACCCACGACGATTTGGCTAACATGACGCAGATCGACTACGATCGGGAGATGGCTTTTGTCGCCGTGCGCGACGAACAAATTATCGGCGTAACACGTGCGCTTTCCGATCCGGACAATACCGACGCGGAGTTCGCCGTGCTGGTGCGTTCAGATTTGAAAGGGTTAGGTCTCGGCCGCCAATTGCTGGAAAAAATGATCGCCTATGCCCGCGCCCACGGTCTGACCCGCCTGACCGGCATTACCATGCCGAACAACCGCGGTATGATTGCGCTGGCACAACGGCTGGGCTTTGGTATTGATGTGCAGCTTGAAGACGGGATCGTGAATTTGACCCTGCCGTTGCAGCCTGACAAAGCGCAGTGACCAGTGTCGCAATGTGCTACGAATCCATCACTTAACGCCAAAACATACGCACAATCGGGACAACTAGTGGTATTATCGCCCGATTATTCGATTTATTGTTTTTACGTATTTGGCGTTCCGGCCATCTAATCATGAGAGAAGAAGCGCACTGTGATGTTGTCAAAATTTAAACGTAGCAAACATCAACAACACCTTGCACAACTGCCAAAACTCCCCCAGACGGTAGCTGACGTACGTACCCTGTACGCACCGTCTGATTACCGTACTACGCTGCTGGAATTGATCGCTAATGCCACCCGACGCATCTATCTGGTCGCTCTGTATCTGGAGCATGACGACGCCGGGCGTGACATTCTCAATGCGCTTTATCAGGCAAAGCAACGGCGTCCGGAGCTGGAGATTTGCATCTTGGTTGACTGGCATCGAGCCCAGCGTGGGCGCATTGGCGCTGCGGCCGCCAATACCAATGCCGACTGGTACTGCTCAATGGCAGACCAGCATCCGGGGCTGCAAGTTCCGATATACGGCGTGCCGGTAAATACCCGTGAAGCCTTGGGAGTGCTGCACCTGAAGGGCTTTGTTATCGACGATACCGTTATTTACAGCGGTGCCAGTATCAATGACGTTTACCTGCATCAGCATGAGAAATACCGTTACGATCGTTATCAGTTGATCACTAATGGCGCGTTGGCCAATGCCCTGATCGATTACATCAAACAGCACCTGCTGGCCGCTGGCGCGGTACAGCGCCTGGATCGCGACGATCGGCCGAAAAGCCCGGAGATCAAAAACGAAACGCGTTTATTCCGCTTCAGCCTGCGCCGGGCCGGTTATCAGTTCCGCAACACGGCGGGCAACGATGAACTGGCGGTAACGCCGCTGGTTGGGCTCGGCAAACAGAGCGTCCTGAATAAAACCATTCATCATCTGATGTCCTGCGCCGATCAAAAGCTGACGCTGTGTACCCCCTATTTCAACCTGCCGGCGCTGCTGGTGCGCAATATCATCTATCTGCTGCGCGAGGGCAAACAGGTTGAAATCATCGTCGGCGACAAAACGGCCAACGACTTTTACATTCCGGAAGATCAGCCGTTCAAAATTATCGGGGCGCTGCCCTACCTCTACGAAATTAACCTACGACGCTTTCTCAGTCGCCTGCAGCGTTATATCGATACCGGCCAGTTGATCGTGCGCCTGTGGAAAGACGGCGATAACAGCTATCACCTGAAAGGCATGTGGGTAGATGACGAGTGGCAGTTGATCACTGGCAACAACCTCAATCCGCGTGCCTGGCGGCTGGATCTGGAGAACGCCATCCTGATCCACGATCCGAAACAGGAGATGCGCGAGCAACGCCACAAAGAGCTGGAGTGTATCCGCACCCATACCACCGTAGTGGGCAACTACCTTGAATTACAAACTATTCAGCAGTATCCGGTCAAAGTGCGCAAACTGATCCGTCGTCTGCGCCGTATCCGTATTGACCGCTTGATTAGCCGTATACTGTAATCCCGCTATAATTCAGCTATCACAGACCCTGGCCAAGGCTGGGGTTTTTTGTATGTCATGACAACAGGATGTTTTCATTATGCGCCCATTCCACCTCTTGCTTATCCTGCCCTTTTTGCTGTTCACCAGCGGTTGCACTCATCTGGCGAACGACAATTGGACAGGTAAAGATAAGGCGCAGCATTTTGTCGCCTCTGCGGCCTTTGCCGCCGCCGGCGCCGCTTATGGCGATCACCAAAACTGGAATGAGGCCAGAAGCCGCAGCTTCGGCCTGATGTTCTCAATTGGGCTCGGTGCGGCCAAAGAGCTGTATGACAGCCGCGAAGGCGGCACCGGCTGGAGCTGGAAAGATTTTGCCTGGGATGTGGCAGGTGCAGCGACCGGCTATAGTCTGTATCACGCCACTCGATGATTCACAGTTGGACCTCTTTCCCCTTGCGATGCAACTTGAGCGAAACGATCAGTGCCAGCAGGCACATGCCGGAGACATACCAGAAGAAGGCGTTCTCCACACCGAACGATTTCAGCGACAAGGCAACATACTCCGCAGAGCCGCCAAACATTGCGTTTGCTACCGCATAAGACAGCCCTACGCCCAGCGCGCGCACTTCCGGCGGGAACATTTCCGCTTTCAACAGCCCGCTGATCGACGTGTAAAAACTGATGATAAACAACGCCAGAACTATCAATCCGAATGCCGCATAAGGGTTGGACACGTTTTTCAGCGTCATCAGAATAGGTACCGTCATCAGTGTGGCAAACGAAGCGAAGACCAGCATTGAACTACGGCGGCCAATCTTGTCCGAGAACGCACCGACCAGCGGTTGCAATAGCATGTAGATAAACAACGCGGCGGTCATGATGCCGCTGGCCAACTTGGCGTCCATGCCTGAGGTATTCACCAGGTATTTTTGCATATAGGTGGTGAAGGTATAGAAACTTAATGAACCGCCGGCGGTGAAGCCCAGCACCATCAGGAACGCCTTACGGTTTTTCCACAGACCTTTCAACGAACCGGCATCTTTATGATTCCTGGTTTTCGCATCGGACGTTTCATTCAGTGAACGTCGCAGGTACAGCGCAACCACCGCCAACACTGCGCCCAGCGCAAATGGAATGCGCCAACCCCAAGCTTTCAGCTCTTCTGTAGAAAGGATTTGCTGCAACGCTACCAGCACCAAGAGCGCCAGTAACTGGCCGCCAATCAGCGTCACGTATTGGAAGGAAGCATAGAACCCGCGCTTTCCCTTGATCGCCACCTCACTCATGTAGGTAGCGCTGGTGCCATATTCTCCCCCGACGGAAAGGCCCTGGAACAACCGAGCCACCAACAGCAATACCGGTGCCCAACTGCCGATCGAATCGTAGGTTGGCAAACAGGCGATCACCAGCGATCCGGCGCACATCATGCAGACCGAAATCAACATCGAATTTTTACGGCCATGCTTATCCGCGATATAACCGAACAGCCAACCACCAATCGGGCGCATAAAAAAGCCCGCAGCAAAGACGCCGGCGGTCTGCAGCAACTGGGTTGTACTGTTACCGGCGGGGAAGAACGAGGCGGCGAAATAGATCGAACAGAAAGAGTAAACGTAAAAATCGAACCACTCCACCAGGTTTCCCGATGAAGCCCCAACGATAGCGAAAATACGCTGTTTTTTATCCTGAACCGCCAGTTCGGCGGCATCCCCATCCCCAATGGCCGAGGTTGTTTCTGTCATGTTGTCTTCTCCGAGCCAGATAAGCAGTGAAGTCGGCGTCCCGCCGTTTAATTATTACTTTGTTGTTATGTTTAAGTTAACAATTAAACCTGACCGCGGGCGAAGGATATGTGATGAAACAAGGGGCAAAACGCAGTTTTTGTGATGAATATTAAATAGTGAAATGAAAATAAGAAGAGATTACAGTCTGTTTTCTGCAAAGCAAAAAGCCTCATGCTTTCGCATGAGGCTTTCGACTTTGTTTGATGCCTGGCAGTGTCCTACTCTC
>NZ_JBQZFP010000005.1:0-321435 GCF_052686505.1 Serratia sp. TSA_198.1 | reverse complement strand
CTAAATGAATTTTACTTCAGTAGTCACTCTTCAAGACTTGATATTTTTTCGTACCCTAAGGTACTGGATATCGTCTTGTGGAGTGCCCACACAGATTGTCTGATAAATTGTTAAAGAGCAGTGAGTTAGCCGTCGTAGCTTGCTATCTCGAGGTGGCGTATACTACGCTTTTCACCCGAAGAGTCAAGCGTTTATTTCGCTTTTCTCTTACCAACCTGGCGACTGGTTCTCGTTAGAGGAGTCGTTGTTCCCGGTCAGTGGAGGCGCATTATAGGGAGTTCTCAGAAGGCCGCAACCCCTAAATGCAAAAAACTTTTCAAGCGCGGATTTTTTCGGCAAAACGCTGCACAAGCCAGCGATTCCGTCACTTTTTCCGGCAAACAGCCACAAAAGCTGGCGATCCGTGGAGTAAAATAAGAATAACGATGTCAGTAAGGACCCGCAGCCATGCAATTTAACGCTCAACAACAGGCCGCCCAACGTAACCTTTCTTATCTGCTTGCAGAGAAACTCGGCCAACAAATTCTGGCTGGCGATTATCAGGCGGGCAGTATCTTGCCCGGAGAGATGGAACTGGGGGAACAATTCGGCGTTAGCCGCACGGCCGTGCGCGAAGCAGTAAAGATGCTGGCAGCCAAAGGTATGCTGTTGCCACGCCCGCGCATCGGTACCCGGGTGATGCCGCAAAGCCAGTGGAATTTTCTCGATCAGGATTTACTGACCTGGTGGATGACCCGGGAAAACTTCGATCAGGTGATGCAACACTTCCTTATATTACGCACGTCATTGGAACCGCAAGCCTGCTCACTGGCTGCGACTAACGCCAGCGCTCAGCAAACCGCGCTTCTGGCCGAATTGATGGCGGAGATGCGCGCGCTGCATACCCAGTTTGACCGCGAACGCTGGATCCAGGTCGATACCCAATTCCACCAGCTTATCTATAAAGCCAGCGGCAACCCGTTCCTGACATCATTCGCCAACCTGTTCAGTTCGGTGTATCAAAGCTACTTCCGCGCCATTACCGGCAACGAAGTGATTAAGCTCCAACACCATCAGGCCATCGTAGATGCGATACTGGCCGGTGACGGCCCCCAGGCGTTAGCCGCATGCCAGGTTTTACTTAAAGAGAAAGACTGACTCATCCCCTACTTATATATAGAGAAGAAAGGTGAGAGAGACGGACACGACAGTTAACCAGGACCGACAATGACCAAATCCGCGCGTAGTATGGCAGGGCTACCCTGGATCGCCGCAATGGCGTTCTTTATGCAGGCGCTGGACGCCACCATTCTCAACACCGCATTGCCGGCGATCGCCCACAGTCTGGATCGCTCGCCATTGGCAATGCAGTCTGCCGTGATCAGCTATACGCTGACGGTCGCCATGCTGATCCCGGTCAGTGGCTGGCTGGCGGACCGCTTCGGCACCCGCCGGGTATTTATCCTCGCGGTGTCGCTGTTTACCCTCGGCTCACTGCTGTGTGCGCTTTCCCCTACGTTGAGCGTGCTGGTGACCTCACGTGTCATTCAGGGGATCGGCGGCGCGATGATGATGCCGGTAGCGCGTCTGGCGCTGCTGCGCGCCTACCCGCGCAGCGAACTATTACCGGTACTGAACTTCGTGACCATGCCGGGGTTGGTTGGGCCGATCATGGGGCCGCTACTGGGCGGCTGGCTGGTGACCTACGCCACCTGGCATTGGATTTTCCTGATTAATATCCCGATAGGCCTGCTCGGCATCTTCTATGCACGTAAATACATGCCGGACTTCACCACCCCCAAGCGCCGTTTCGATCTCATTGGTTTTATGTTGTTTGGCCTGAGTCTGGTGCTGGTTTCCACCGGGCTTGAGCTGTTCGGCGAACGGGTCCTGGCCAGCTATATCTCGCTGGGTATCCTGCTGAGCGGCGTGGTGATGCTGTTCGGTTATATCGCTCATGCCCGCAGGCATCCCCAACCGCTGATTGGTCTGGATTTATTCAAGACCCGCACCTTCTCGGTGGGTATTGCCGGCAACGTCGCCTCACGCCTGGGTACCGGCTGCGTGCCGTTCCTGATGCCGCTGATGCTGCAGGTGGGCTTCGGTTACTCTGCGATTATCGCCGGCTGCATGATGGCGCCGACCGCCGTCGGTTCGCTGATGGCAAAATCCACCGTCACACAGGTGCTGCGCTGGTTCGGTTACCGCAAGACGTTGGTTGGCATCACTGTGATTATCGGCGTCTTGATTGCCCAGTTCGCGCTGCAAAGCCCGGGGATGCCGCTGTGGTTGATGATCTTGCCGCTGTTCGTTCTCGGCATGGCGATGTCTACGCAATTCACTGCCATGAATACCATCAGTCTGGCGGATTTAAACGATGCCAATGCCAGCTCCGGCAACAGCGTACTGGCGGTCACCCAGCAGCTTTCCATCAGCTTCGGCGTGGCGATCAGCGCAGCAGTTTTGCGTTTCTACGAATCGATGTCGCTCGGCACCATGATCGACCACTTCCACTACACCTTTATTACCATGGGGATTGTCACCGTCGCGTCGGCGTTTGTCTTCATGCTGTTGAGAACAAAGGATGGTCGCAATCTGATCGGCGGCCGGGAAGCGAAGAAAGAAGCGAAAGCGGCGGGCTAGCGGTGGCCCACCGAAGCACGTTCCACCAGCTCCGGGGTCAGCACCAGGACCTGGGCTTCCCGTTCAGGGTTCTGCAGACGGTTGATCAACGCATCAATCGCCAGTTCGCCCAGCGAATCTTTCGGCTGGTGAATGGTACTTAGCGGCGGCGCGAGGTACTTGGCCAGCTCGATATCATCGTAGCCCATCACCGCCATGTCCTGCGGTACCGACAGTCCGGCCTGGTACAACGCCTGATAGGCGCCTACCGCTACCGCGTCGTTACCGGCGAATACCGCATGCGGCGGTTCGGCCAACGCCAGCAGCTGTTTCATCGCGGTAACGCCACCTTCAAATTCAAAGTCGCAGTGCACTTCGTATCCGGGCAGGATCGCCAGCCCGGCGCGTTGCATGGCGCGGCGGTAGCCTTCCAAACGATGGCGTGCAGTGGTTTTATCCTGCGGGCCGGCGATACAGGCAATGTTGCGATAACCGCGGGCGATAAGGTGATCGGTCGCCATCTCCCCACCCAACAACGAGTTATCCTGAATGATATCGTTAGCCCCTTCGAAGGGCGCCCAGTCCATCATCACAATCGGCAGCGACGGATAGCGGCTCAACGCGTCCTGCGACGGTCGGTGGTTTTCGGTGCACATCAACAGCAAGCCATCGACGCGTTTTTGCAACAGCGTCTCCATGCTGCGGTTCATGCGTGCGGCATCTTCTTCGGTATTGCACAGGATCAGGCTGTAGCCGCGCTCGTAGCAGCTGCGCTCAACGCCACGCACCACTTCGGCATAGAACGGGTTGTTGCTGGAGGTAACCAGCATGCCAATGGTCCGCGTCTGGTTCAGCTTCAGGCTGCGCGCCAACGCGGAGGGCGCATAGTTCAATTGTTCAACGGCCGCCATGACCTTGTCGCGCACGCTGTCGCTGACAAAGCGATTGTTATTGATAACGTGTGAAACCGTCGAGGTTGAAACGCCCGCCAGGCGGGCGACATCTTTCATGGTGGCCAAAGGCGTTACTCCTGCTGCTGCAAGAAGGCGTCGATCTCTTCACGCCAGGGTACGGAGGGCTGAGCGCCGGGACGGGTTACCGCAATCGCCGCCGCCGCATGGGCAAAGCGCACCGCATTCGCCATAGTTTTACCTTCCAGTAGCGCCGTCACCAGCGCCCCGTTGAAGGTATCACCGGCAGCGATGGTGTCTACCGCTTTAACCTTGAAGCCGGGTACCAACTTACCGTTGCCGTTATCACTCAACCAAACGCCACGGCTGCCAAGAGTTATGATCACCGTGCCGATGCCTTTATCGTGCAAGGCTTTCGCCGCACGCGCCGCGTCATCATCATTCGCGATAGCTATGCCGGTGAGGCGCTGGGCTTCTGTTTCATTGGGCGTAATCATATCGACCAACGCCAGCAGTTCATCCGGCAGCTCACGCGCCGGTGCCGGATTGAGGATCACCTGCGTTTGATGCTGCTTCGCCAGACGGGCGGCGGCCATCACCGTTTCCAGCGGCGACTCGAGTTGCATCAGCAAAGCATCGGCTTCAATAACCCGTTGCTGGTAACGCGCCAGATAGTCGGGCGTTACGGCGGCATTGGCGCCGGCATCGATACCGATCACGTTCTCGCCTTCCGCATTAACAAAAATCAGCGCCACACCCGTGGTGTTGTCGGCAATCGCCTCAATAGGTTGGGTATCAATGCGATCGGTCGCCAATTGCAGGCGGATGCGTTCACCGATGTCATCTGCGCCGACGCAGGCTATAAAAGCGATATCCGCACCGCTGCGCCCTGCCGCCACCGCCTGATTCGCGCCTTTACCGCCAAATGCCACCTTATACTGTTTCCCGATCACCGTTTCGCCCGGGCGGGGAAACTGCTCAATATTGAGGATATGGTCGGCATTGATACTGCCAAGCACCACCAGCTTACCTGTTTCCATCGCATTGATTCCTGAATTGCGCGCCATCACAAACGCCCCGTTTTGATGGCGCTGGTATGACTTATTTAGTGACCAGTTTCAAATCAACCGGGAGGGTGGCCGGCACTTTCTCGCCTTTCAAGACTTTATCTGCCGTTTCCACGCCAATCACGCCGATTTGATCCGGACGCTGCGCCACGGTCGCCGCCAACTTGCCGCCTTCAACCGCTTTCACGCCGTCGGCGGTGCCGTCGAAGCCTACCACGACCACATCGGTTTTACCGGCGGTTTGCAGCGCGCGCAGTGCGCCCAGCGCCATTTCGTCGTTCTGCGCAAACACCGCCTGCACGTCCGGGTGAGCAGTCAGCAGGTTTTGCATTACGTTCAGGCCCTTGGTGCGGTCGAAATCTGCCGGCTGGCTGGCCAGCAGTTTGAATTTGTTCTGCTCAAGCGACTGTTTGAACCCTTCGCCACGCTCGCGGGCGGCAGAGGTGCCGGCAATCCCTTCCAGTTGGATCACTTTAGCGTCTGTGCCCACTTTTTTAGCGATAAAGTCGCCGGCCATTTTGCCGCCAACGCGGTTGTCCGAGGCGATATGGCTGACCACCTCTCCCTTGCTTGCCACGCGGTCCAGCGTAATGACCGGGATCTTGGCTTGATTGGCCATCTTGATGGCGTTACCCACCGCATCGGAATCCGTTGGGTTAATCAGCAGCAGTTTAGGCGCCTGCACCATCAGATCCTGCACGTTAGCCAGCTCTTTCGCCGGGTTGTTCTGCGAGTCCAGCACCACCAGGTTATAACCCAACTTGTTGGCTTCCTGCTGCGCGCCTTCTTTCATGGAAACGAAGAACGGGTTATTCAGGGTGGACACCACCAGTGCGATGGTGTCTTTCGCCAACGCGTTAGCGCTTAAGGTGGCGGTCAGAGCGAAGGCCGAAGCCAGGATTGCCAGTTTTTTCATTTTCATCATCGTGATTCCTGTAGGGGAGGTTACTTGTTGCTTTTGTTATCTACCAGAACCGCCAGCAGTATCACCACTGCCTTCACGATCATTTGGTAGTAGGAAGAAACACCCAGTAAATTCAGGCCGTTGTTCAGGAAGCCGAGGATCAGCGCCCCGATCAGCGTGCCTACGATGCGGCCTTTGCCACCCGCCAGGCTGGTGCCACCCAGCACGACGGCGGCGATGGCATCCAACTCATAGCCGGTACCGGCAGTCGGCTGCGCAGAAGACAAACGCGCCACTTCGATAACGCCAGCCAGCGCCGCCAGCAGCCCGCACAGTGAATAAACGATAATCTTCACTTTATCGACGCTAATGCCGGAAAGGCGGGTCGCCGCTTCGTTACCGCCCAGGGCATAAATATAGCGGCCCAGGCGAGTGTGATGCAGCATGTACCAGGCGGCGATAAACACTATCGCCATGATCCAGATCGGGGTTGGCACCCCTAGCGGGCGGCCGATACCGAACCAGCCGAAGGTATCAGCCACGTCGGTAAAGCCGGTATTCACCGGGCTGCCGTTGGTGTACACCATGGTGACGCCGCGCAGCAGCAACATCATCACCAGGGTGGCAATAAATGCCTGCACCTTGCCTTTGGCGACAATAACGCCGGTGCAGGCGCCCACCGCAGCACCCAACGCCAGCGCCGCCGCAACGGCCACCACCGCGTTAATTTCAAAACCGACGATCGACGCCGCCACCGCACCGGTCAGCGCCAGCAGCGATCCCACCGACAGATCGATACCGGAAGTCAGGATCACCAGCGTCATCCCGACCGCCATAATGGCGTTCACCGAGGTTTGCTGGAGGATATTGAACAGGTTGTTCAGGGTGAAGAAATTCGGGCTCATTGAAGAGACCACGGCAATCAGCACCAGCAGAGCAATCAGGGACTTTTGCTCTAACAGCCACTCTTTACTGAACCAGCGCTTTGCGACACTCTGGGAACTCATATCTGATTACTCCTGCTTTACGCCGTATTGCTTGCCGACGGCCGCTGCCATCAACACTTCCTGGGTGGCCTGTTCAATCGGGAATTCACCGCTTAGGTGCCCTTCGTGCATGACCAGGATGCGGTCGCTCATGCCCAGCACCTCCGGCATTTCCGAAGACACCAGAATGATGCTCAGCCCTTCCTGCTTGAACTGGTTGATTAACTGATAGATTTCTTTTTTGGCACCGACGTCGACCCCGCGCGTCGGCTCGTCGAGGATCAGCACCTTTGGTCGCGTCATCAGGCCGCGGGCAATCGCCACCTTCTGCTGATTACCGCCGGAAAGCAGGCCAATCGGCTGCTCCATCGAGGGGGTCTTGATATTGAACAGGCGAATGAAATCCCCTACCGCCTGCTGCTCATCAGCCTGTTTCAGGCTACCGCCGGCGCGGCTGAAATAACGCAGCGCAGTCAGCGACATGTTTTCCTTCACCGACATCCCCAGCACCAGGCCATCGCGCTTGCGGTCTTCGGAGATATACACGATGCCGTTCGCCAGGCCGTCCTGCGGGGAGCGAGTCACCACCTCATGGCCATCGAGGCTGACCGTGCCGGCTTTGCGCGGCGCGGCGCCGTAGAGAATTTTCATCAACTCGGTGCGCCCGGCACCCATCAGCCCAGCCACACCCAGGATTTCACCGCGGTAGAGAGTAAAGCTGACGTCATGCACGCCGGGGCCGGAAAGCTGGCTGACCTCCAGCCGCTTTTCGCCACGCGGCAGGTTAAGCCGCGGGTACTGCTCCTCCAGCTTGCGGCCGACCATCATTTCGATAAGCAGGTCTTCCTGCAGCTCACTGACTGGCCGCTCAGCGATAAACTGCCCGTCACGGAACACCGTGACGTCATCGCAGATTTCGAAGATCTCCTTCAGCCGGTGCGAGATATAAACAATGCCGCGCCCCTCGGCCTTCAGCTCGTTGATCACTTTAAATAAAGACGCGGTTTCCGTGTCGGTCAGCGCATCGGTCGGCTCATCCATGATGATGACTTTCGACTCGAAGCTCAGCACCTTGGCAATTTCCACCATCTGCTGATCGCCGATCGACAGTTCGCCCACCAGCCGGTGGCTGCTGTAACTCAGGTTCAGCCGTGCCAGCAGTTTGTCGGCTTCGGCGTACATTCGCTTCCAGTCGATGCGGCCAAAGCGGTTAACAAACTCACGCCCGAGGAAAATGTTTTCCGCAATCGTCAGTTGCGGGATCAGGTTCAGTTCCTGATGGATAATGCCGATGCCCGCTTCCTGCGAATCCTTTGGCCCATTGAACGCCACCTCTTTGCCGAGAAAATACTGACTGCCGGCGTCTTTGTCATAGATGCCGGTCAGCACTTTCATCATGGTGGACTTCCCGGCGCCGTTTTCACCCACCAGCGCCATCACCTTACCGGAATAGACGCTGAGCGCGGCGCCGGAAAGCGCCTTCACGCCGGGAAAGGCTTTATCGATCCCTTTCAGTTGCAGTAAAGGTTGCATAAATGCCTCAGAAAGTTACGCCGGCGCAGAGGATGACGTTCGCGTACGGCGAACATTCACCGCTGCGGATCACCGCCCGGCTGTGTTCAGTTTGCGCTTTAAAAGCCTGGTGGCTGATATAACTCACGCTAATGGTGTTTCCCTGGTGTTGGCCAAGCTGTATCAGTTGAGCCAACAAAGCTTGGTGGAGCTGCGGATTTTGATTCACCATCTCTTCCGCCAGAATGGCGCTTTCAACCTGCATCTCCTGCGTCACTACCCCGACCACCTGCAAAAACGTCGGCACTCCCTGGGTCAGCGCCAGATCGATACGCTGCGTTACCGCCGGGATCGGCAGCCCTGCATCGCAGATGACAATCTGATCGGTATGGCCGAGCCGGGAAACCACGGCAGAAACCTCAGCATTCAGCAGTACGCCTTTTTTCATCTTCTCACTCCAGCAGCGAAACGTTTCGCTATCGGATGAGTTTAAAAAAACGGCAGGGGAAGGCAACTGGGATAATGCAGAAATGTGATCGCTATCGAAACGTTTCGCTCACACAACTAAAAAGCGGAAACAAAAGGGGCCCAGCATGGCTGAGCCCCTGAGAGGGAGTTAAATCTCGACCTGGGTTCCCAGTTCTATCACCCGATTCGGCGGGATCTCAAACTGGTCCGGCGCACGCAGCGCGTTACGGCTCAGTGCGATAAACAGCTTACCGCGCAGGAACAGATACCAGGGCCGCTTGGTCAGGATCAGCGACTCATGCGACATAAAGAACGAGGTTTCCGTCATGCGGCACGGCAGCCCTTCCAGCCCACAGCGGTGGAACACTTCTTCAACGTTCGGCGTTTCGCGCCAGCCGTAGCTGGCCACCACCCGCCAGAAGGTCGGTGAAAGCTGTTCGATGGTCACCCGGCGCACATTGTGTACGTAAGGCGCATCCTCGGTGCGCAGCGTCAGCAGCACTACCCGCTCATGCAGCACCTTGTTGTGTTTCAGGTTATGCAGCAGCGCAAAAGGGATCACGTTAATGGCGCGCGACATAAATACCGCCGTACCAGGCACTCGCACCGGCGGCGATTTCTCCAGTGAGGCAATCATCGCCTCCAGAGAGTTACCGTGTTCATGCATGCGGCGCAACAGACGGAAACGTTCGCTTTTCCAGGTGGTCATGATGATGAACATCACCAGCGCCAGCAACAACGGCAGCCAACCGCCAGAGAACAGTTTCAGGGCGTTGGCGGAGAACATCGGCACGTCGATAATCAGCAGGATAATCAGGATGCCGACCATGAAGAAGCGGTTCCAATGCCAGTTTTTGATCGCCACCGAGGTCACCAGAATGCTGGTCAGCACCATGGTGCCGGTCACGGCAATGCCATACGCCGCCGCCAGGTTGCTGGAGTGTTCGAAGCCCACAATCACCAGCACTACCGCGATATACAACGTCCAGTTAATCACCGGAATATAGATTTGGCCCGATTCCATTTCCGAGGTATGGATAATGCGCATCGGCGACAGATACCCCAGGCGCACCGCCTGGCGGGTCAGGGAGAACACGCCGGAAATCACCGCCTGCGAGGCGATGACCGTAGCCAGCGTCGCCAATATCAGCAGCGGGATCAGCGCCCAGTCCGGCGCCAGCAGGAAGAACGGGTTCTTGATCGCCTCGGGATTTTTCAGCAGCAACGCGCCCTGGCCGAAATAGTTCAGCACCAGCGAAGGCAACACCACGGTGAACCAGGCCAGGCGGATAGGGAATTTGCCGAAGTGCCCCATATCGGCATACAGCGCCTCAACGCCGGTGATCGACAGCACCACCGCGCCAAGCGCAAAGAACGAGACCTTCTTATATTCCATAAAGAAGTTCAGCGCCCATTTCGGGTTCATCGCCTGCAACACTTCCGGGTTAGCGATGATGCTGCGCGCGCCCAGCACCGCCAACACGATAAACCACAGCAGCATCACCGGGGCAAACAGTTTGCCGACGCTGCCGGTACCGTGTTTTTGGATAGCGAACAGCAGCGTCAGCACCAGAATGGATAAGGGGACGATATAGCCATCGAGCGATGGCGCGGCGATCTCCAGCCCCTCTATCGCCGACATCACCGATATCGCCGGGGTGATCACCACCTCACCATAGAAGAAGCTGCCGCCAATCAGGCCGAGAATAACCAGCACCGCAGTGGTGCGCGCCGAGGTATTGCGCCCGGCCAGCGACATCAGTGTCAGGATACCGCCTTCGCCGGCATTATCCGCACGCATGACATAGCTAAGGTATTTAAGCGAAACAATGATAATCAGCATCCAGAAAATCAGGGACAGGAAGCCAAACACCACGTCAGGACGCACATCGAAGCCATAATGGCCGGAGAAACATTCTCTCAGGGTATAAAGAGGGCTGGTGCCGATATCACCGTAAACCACCCCAATGGCCGCCAGAGTTACCGCTGATAAGGACTGTTTATGTTCTGTGCTCATAATTCGTTTCTTTATTAGAACATCCGTTAGCGATGCATCCGCATCAGCCAGAGATACGGGCTCTAAGATCCGTTACGCCCACTAAAAGGCGCACAGTATGCACGATTTATACTGCTTGCCTACTCTTATATCAGCCCCAAAAAATAAACAAAATGTGAACCAGCCACTCTTTTGATAATAGAAAGATTTTACTAATCAACAAGCTATACCATTAAAAATAATGGTGGTTTATCATCGGATTATCCACCAAGATTGGCTAACTCTCGGACAACACGACAATAATATGGCGCCATCATCACTTCTGGCAGAACGGATCTCCCGCCTCAGCAGCGCGCTGGAGAGCGGTCTTTATGAACGGCAGGAAGCAATTCGCCTGTGTTTACTGGCGGCGCTCAGCGGTGAAAGCGTGTTTCTTCTCGGCCCGCCCGGCATCGCCAAAAGCCTGATAGCCCGCCGGTTAAAATTCGCCTTTCGCAGCGCGCGCTCGTTTGAATACCTGATGACGCGTTTCTCGACGCCGGAAGAAGTGTTCGGCCCGCTGTCTATCCAGGCATTAAAAGATGAAGGCCGCTATCAGCGTTTGACCGCCGGCTATCTGCCCGAGGCAGAGATCGTGTTCCTGGATGAAATCTGGAAGGCCGGCCCGGCCATCCTTAATACCCTGTTAACGGCGATCAACGAACGCCGCTTCCGCAACGGCAACAGCGAAGAACCGATCCCGCTGCGGTTACTGGTTACCGCCTCTAACGAACTGCCTGAGGCCGACAACAGTCTGGAGGCGCTGTACGACCGCATGCTGATCCGCCTGTGGCTGGACAAAGTTCAGGATAAACAGAATTTCCGCTCACTGCTGGTCAGCCGCCAGAACGAGAATGACAACCCGGTCCCTGAAGCCTTGAGCATCAGCGACGAAGAGTTTCACCAGTGGCAGTCTCAGATCGACAAGGTCAAGCTGCCCGAAGGCTGTTTTGAACTGATATTCCAGTTGCGCCAGCGATTGGATGCGCTGGAGAGTGCGCCCTACGTCTCCGACCGTCGTTGGAAAAAGGCATTGCGGCTGTTGCAGGCCTGCGCCTTCTTCAGCGGCCGCGACGCCGTCGCCCCGCTCGACCTGATGTTATTGAAAGATTGTCTGTGGCATGACCTCACTTCGCTAAAGCTGCTGCAACAGCAAATCGACCAATTGCTGACCGAGTCAGCCTATCAGCAGCAGACGCTGTTGATTCAACTGCAACAGATCCACACCCGCTGGCTGCAACACCAACAGCAGCAGAGCGATCGTCAGGCGATAGCGCTGGTGAAAAAAGGCGGTATGTTCAGCAGAAAGCCCCAATACATGGCGGCGGCACCGTTAGGCACCGGCACCCTGACTCTGCTGCTGCAAAAACCGCTGCAACTGCATGATATTCAGGTCAACCATCTGAGCATTGAAAGCAGCGCGCTGGAAAACTGGCTGCAAAAGGGCGGCGACGTGCGCGCCAAGCTGAACGGCATCGGCTTTGCCCAGCAGATCGACCTGGAAGTGGACGAGCAGTTGCACCTGACGGTGCTGGACGTCAGCCGCCAGCCTTCGCTGCTGGCCCTGCCCGGTAAACAGACCGGCGGTACACCCCAGGCGATGCTGGACGAAATGGACGCGTTGGCACAGCGTCTGGCGGAACAGCGCCGGTTGTTCAGCCAACACCAGCCCTGCCTGTTTACCCCTGCCGGTGGCCTGGCAAAAATTGAAGCCAGCCTGTTGCAGGTGGCGGAACAGATCAAACAGCAGCACCAGCAGATGCGCGGCCAGTAACGATGCTCAGCCTGGAAACGCTCGATCTGCTGCTGGCGATCACCGAAGGTGAGCTGATCGAGGAGATGATCGTCGGCATGCTGGCAGCCCCGCAGCTAACGGTTTTCTTCAAGAAATTTCCGGCCATCCGCCGGGCGCTGGATCGCGACCTGCCGCGCTGGAAGCTGCAACTGAAAGAGCGTATCCATGAAGCCATGGTCCCGCCGGCGCTGGCTCAGGAGTTTTATCGCTATCAACAGTGCCAGTTGGAGAACAATACCCAGTTCTATCACCACCTGAACGACACCCTCGATCTACTGCGCCAGCTGGTTTCCCCGTTTTATGAGCAGGCCCGTTCGCTGGTGGATGCCGCCGATCTGCCCAATCATCCGCTGGACGACAGTTTCCAGACCCTGTTTTTGCAGCGCTGGCGCATCAGCCTGACGCTACAGGCCACCATGCTGCACCATCAGTTGCTGGAACAGGAGCGAGAGCAACTGATGGCGGAGTTGCAGGAACGTCTGGCGCTGAGCGGTGCGCTGGAGCCGCTGTTGTCGGAAAACGACACCGCCGCCGGGCGGTTGTGGGATATGAGCAAAGGCCACCTGCAACGCGGCGACTACCAGCGGCTGGTGGAATATGGCAATTTCCTGCAACAGCAGCCGGAGCTGAAAAAATTGGCGCAGCAATTGGGCCGGAGCTATCAGGCCAAGGCGGTGCAACAGCAAGATGCACTGCCGGAACCGTTCCGCGTAATGGTCCAGGTGCCGGCCACGCTGCCGGAAGAGGTCAGCGGCATTCACCAAAGCGACGATATTCTGCGCCTGCTGCCGCCGGAACTGGCCACGCTGGGCATTGAAGAGCTGGAGTTCGAATTTTACCGTCGCCTGCTGGAAAGGCGGCTGTTGACGTATCGCCTGCAGGGCGACGTCTGGCAAGAACAAATCCTGATCCGACAGGTCACCCACCAGCAGCAAGATCAGCAACCGCGTGGGCCGTTTATCGTCTGCGTGGACACTTCAGGTTCGATGGGCGGTTTCAATGAGCAGTGCGCCAAGGCTTTTTGCCTGGCGCTGCTGCGCATCGCGTTGGCGGATAACCGCCGTTGCTACATTATGCTGTTCGCCAACCAGATCGTGCATTACGAACTTACCGCCGCCAGCGGCATCGAGCAGGCGGTACGTTTTCTCGGCCAGCATTTTCGCGGCGGCACCGATCTGGCCGCCTGCCTGAACGCCACGGTCACAAAAATGGCAGACAGCGGCTGGTTTGACGCCGATGCGGTGATCATTTCTGACTTTATTGCCCAGCGGTTGCCGGAGGAAGTCATAAAGAAGGTGAAACAGCAGCAACAAAGCCACCAGCAGCGCTTTCATGCCGTGGCGATGTCTGCCTATGGCAAACCCGGCATCATGCGCATCTTCGATCATATCTGGCGCTTTGATACCGGGTTAAAAAGCCGTTTAATGCGCCGCTGGCGGCGCTGAGGATTACAACAACCCTTCGACCGCTTCACGCACTTGCGGCGACCACACGCCGCATTGCACCTGGCCGATATGCGACAGCTGCAGCAACAGCATGACCAGACGCGATTGACCGATGCCACCGCCAATGGTCTGCGGCATATCGCCGCGCAGCAACGACTGATGCCATTCCAGCTTGAGACGATCTTCATCGCCAGTCAGCGACAGTTGGCGTTTCAGCGCCTCGGCATCAACGCGGATCCCCATAGAAGAAAGTTCAAAGGCATCCTGCAATATCGGGTTCCACACCACAATATCGCCGTTCAGGCCGGCCAGCCCTTCAGCCGCCGGTGTGGTCCAGTCATCATAATCCGGCGCACGCACGTCGTGGGATTTGCCATGCGACAGTTTACCGCCGATACCGATCAGGAATACCGCACCCAGCTCTTTGGCAATAGCCCGCTCGCGGCCTTTGGCGTCCAGCTCGGGGTAACGTTGCAACAGGGTTTCGCTGTGAACAAAGTGGATTTGCTCTGGCAGGAACGGCGTTAAGCCGTATTCGCGGCTCACTTCGGCCTCCGTAGCCTTAATAGCCGCATAAATGCTGCGCACGGTGCTTTGCAGGTAATCCTGGCTGCGTTCACCGTCGCCCATCACCCGTTCCCAATCCCATTGATCAACGTAAACCGAGTGGATCGCGCTCAGACGATCTTCATCCGGGCGCAGCGCTTTCATATGGGTATACAGACCTTCACCTGCACCGAAATCATAGCTGCCCAAGGTTTTGCGTTTCCACTTGGCCAGTGAATGCACCACTTCGAAGGTGGCATCCGGCAAGGTTTTCACCTTCACTTGCACCGCTTTCTCGCTGCCGGACAGGTTGTCCTGAGTGCCGTCACCCAAACGGCTGAGGATAGGCGCCTGCACTTCGATCAGGCCAAGCTGCTGTTCCAACTGGCGGGAGAAGAAGGATTTAACCAGGCTGATTTGTTGTTGTTTTTGGATAAACTGTTTTTTCATTGCCGTATCTCTTATAAATTTGTCTCTGTTGCCATCGATTAAGCAACAGAACGGCAGCGTAATTCAATATCCGCTAATCAATATTGCCTTTTCACTTTTAATCATTCATTTTGAGGCGGTGATAATTCAACAATCAGCAATTAATGGGGGTTTAAATGGCGGAAAATTACCAGATCGATAATCTCGATCGCGGCATTCTCAACGCCCTGATGGAGAATGCGCGCACGCCCTATGCCGAACTGGCGAAGACCTTTGCCGTCAGTCCCGGCACCATCCATGTGCGGGTAGAGAAAATGAAGCAGGCCGGTATCATCACCGGCGCACGGGTAGACGTGAACCCCAAACGTCTGGGTTACGACGTCTGCTGTTTTATCGGCATTATATTAAAGAGTGCCAAAGACTATCCTTCCGCGCTTAAAAAACTCGAAAGCCTGGAGGAAGTGGTCGAGGCCTACTACACCACTGGCCACTACAGCGTGTTTATCAAAGTGATGTGCCGCTCGATAGATGCATTGCAACAAGTACTTATCAACAAGATCCAGACGATTGACGAGATCCAGTCCACCGAAACCCTGATCTCGCTGCAGAACCCCATCATGCGTACCATCACGCCTTAGTCAGTTAATTAGTATACCCATATTATCCACAGGTAGATCCCAGCCGATTCACAGCGTACAATGCTGCGACTTTAAGAAGGCTGGGATCATTCATTCATGGCAGATATAACCCTGATCAGTGGCAGTACGCTTGGCAGCGCCGAGTATGTAGCCGAACATTTGGCTGAAAAGCTGGAAGAGGCAGGCTTCACTACCGAGATGCTGCACGGTCCTGAATTGGATGAACTGACCCTGTCCGGGCGTTGGCTGGTGGTGTCTTCAACCCACGGCGCCGGCGACTTGCCGGATAATCTGCAGCCGCTTCTGGAACAAATAGAAGAACAGCAGCCTGACTTATCGCAGGTACAGTTCGGTGCCGTCGGTTTAGGCAGCTCTGAATACGATACCTTTTGCGGCGCGATCCAACGGATCAACGATCTTTTGATCGCCTGTGGAGCGAAAAGGATCGGCGATCGGTTGGAGATCGACGTGACTAAACACGAAATTCCTGAGGATCCGGCAGAGGAATGGGTGAAAAACTGGGTTAATTTACTCTAATTTGCTCAAAGATCACGCGAACGATTGTGGATAACTATGCTTGAAAGCAGGGTAAAAGCAGTAGTTATCCCAATAACAACCCTAGGTCGCTTTTTGTCCTGTGCATAACATGCCATTTAGATCCCAGCTTATAAGCAACAGGATCACCGATCATTCACAGCTAACGATCCTCCTTAATCCGCTGATCTCACTCGCGAATAATCACTTATCCACAGAGGATCGCGATCCTAATAAGAGATCTAATAAAGAGATCTTTAAATAAAAAAGATCTTCTTTTAATTACCTAAGATCCTGACCACTTGGTCGATCGACTAAACTTGAGTAGAATCTCCCACCCCAGGGCAAACAACGATCGTTCGCAATACGGCGAGGTGCAGTTCCATGTTTTATCCAGATCAATTTGACGTCATCATCATCGGTGGTGGCCATGCCGGTACCGAAGCCGCTATGGCTGCGGCACGCATGGGGCGTCAGACTTTATTATTGACACACAATATCGATACGCTGGGGCAGATGTCTTGCAACCCGGCAATTGGCGGTATTGGTAAAGGGCATCTGGTTAAGGAAATTGATGCACTTGGCGGCCTGATGGCCACGGCGATCGACCATGCCGGCATCCAGTTTAGGATACTAAACGCGAGTAAAGGCCCTGCGGTACGAGCGACTCGTGCTCAGGCAGACCGCGTGCTGTATCGCCAGGCAGTTCGCACCGCTCTGGAGAACCAGCCTAACCTGATGATCTTCCAACAGCCGGTCGAAGATCTGATTGTGGAAAACGATCGAGTCGTCGGTGCCGTTACCCAGATGGGCCTGAAATTCCGTGCCAAAGCGGTAGTACTGACCGTAGGCACCTTCCTGGACGGCAAGATCCACATTGGTCTGGAAAATTACAGCGGTGGCCGTGCCGGGGATCCTCCGTCGATCTCGCTGTCACAGCGTTTGCGTGAATTACCGCTGCGAGTAAACCGTCTAAAAACCGGTACGCCACCGCGCATTGACGCACGCACCATCGATTTCAGCGTATTGGCTCCGCAGCATGGCGATACGCCGATTCCGGTTTTCTCGTTCATGGGCAATGCCAATCAGCACCCGGAACAAATGGCGTGCTACATCACCCATACCAACGAAAAAACCCATGACGTGATCCGTAATAACCTCGATCGTAGCCCGATGTATGCCGGGATCATCGAAGGGATCGGCCCACGCTACTGCCCGTCGATCGAAGACAAAGTGATGCGCTTTGCCGATCGTAACGCGCACCAGATCTTCCTCGAACCGGAAGGCCTGACCAGCAATGAAATTTATCCAAACGGCATCTCCACCAGCTTGCCGTTTGACGTACAGATGCAGATCGTTCGTTCGATGGAAGGGATGCAGAATGCCCGCATCATTAGACCAGGCTATGCCATCGAATATGATTTCTTCGATCCGCGCGATCTGAAACCCACGTTGGAAAGCAAATTTATCCAGGGCTTGTTCTTCGCCGGCCAGATCAACGGCACCACCGGCTATGAAGAAGCCGCGGCCCAGGGCCTGCTGGCCGGTCTGAATGCCGGGCGCTACGCCAATGAAGACGAAGGCTGGTCGCCACGCCGCGATCAGGCCTATCTGGGCGTGCTGGTAGACGATCTCAGCACGCTGGGTACCAAAGAACCCTACCGCATGTTTACCTCACGCGCCGAATACCGCCTGATGCTGCGTGAAGACAATGCCGATCTGCGCCTGACCGAAAAAGGCCGCGAACTGGGCCTGGTTGACGATGCTCGCTGGGCGCGTTTCAGCGAGAAGCTGGAACATATCGAACAGGAACGTCAGCGCTTACGGGACATTTGGATGCACCCTCACGCCGAAAACGTCGAACAGGTCAACGCGTTGCTGAAAGCCCCGCTGTCACGTGAAGCTAACGGCGAGGAACTGCTGCGTCGACCTGAAATGGATTACGCCCTACTGACCACCGTTGCGGCTTTCGCGCCGCCGTTGGCGGATACTCAGGCTGCCGAACAGGTTGAGATCCAGGTAAAATACGAAGGTTATATCGCTCGCCAGCAGGAAGAGATCGAGAAGCAACAGCGCAACGAGAATACCGTGCTGCCGCTGGATCTCGATTATCAGCAGGTTTCCGGCTTGTCGAATGAAGTGATCGCCAAACTGAACGATCACAAACCGAACTCTATCGGGCAGGCTTCACGTATCTCCGGCATCACTCCTGCGGCGATCTCGATCCTGCTTATTTGGCTGAAAAAGCAGGGGCTGCTGCGCCGCAGCGCATAAATCCTGTTTCTGGGCGGCCGTTTGTTTATTCAGTGAACAAACGGCCGCTGACATCATCCCGGGCCTGAATTATCATGGTCGCCTTATTGGCCAGCCCTGATTAGGCTTGCCGTTCCGCGCCTGTCAGAGGACACGTTGTGCAGAAAAAATTAGATTCGCTGCTCTCGGCGGCAGGCATTGCGCTTCCCGATCAGCAAAAACAGCAGTTGCTGGGTTATGTCGGCATGCTGGATAAGTGGAACAAAGCTTACAACCTCACCTCCGTGCGCGATCCGCAGCAAATGCTGGTGCGCCATATTCTCGACAGCATTGTGGTGAACCCGCATCTGCAAGGCTCACGTTTTATCGACGTCGGCACTGGGCCTGGTCTGCCGGGTATCCCATTGGCTATCGTTCGTCCTGATTCTCATTTCACCCTGCTCGACAGTCTGGGCAAGCGCGTGCGCTTCCTGCGCCAGGTGCAGCATGAACTGGGGTTGACCAATATCGAGCCGGTGCAGAGCCGTGTTGAAGCGTTTCCGGCCGAGCCGCCTTTTGACGGCGTCATCAGCCGCGCTTTCGCTTCGCTGCAGGATATGCTGTCCTGGTGCCATCATCTGCCGGCAAAAGGGCAGGGGAGGTTCTACGCGCTGAAAGGGGTACGCCCGGATGAAGAGCTGGCGCAACTGCCTGAAGGCATAGTGCTGGAGTCGGTGGTGCGTCTGCAGGTGCCGGAACTCGAAGGTGAACGCCATTTGGTGGTACTTAAGGCAAACTGAGTTTGCTTTTGATCAAATAAGCGTGAATTAAAGAGGGTGCCCAACGTAAAAGGTAAGCAGGCTAACTAAATGGTGGTTTCTTTAGTTAATTTACTTTTTATTAACACAAAAATAGCCGCTAATTAGCGACAATAGAGTAATTGCCATTTGAAATAGTCACGTTAGCAACGATAGGCGAACGATTCTGCTTTGCTGCTAATGTTAATTGGCTGTTGTAATATTAGCCCGGAAGCTGTCAATAAAAGGTTTTTATCGGGTATATGGATTGTTTTTGAACAGTTAACTTGTAATGTTTTGATTTATAATATTTTTTGATCGCCCAATTAGCTAAAGACTGTTTGCGCTACGATGAGCTATAAATCATAACGAGGCATTATTGTGAGCGGCTCCACGTTTCTCGGTGCAATGCTGGAATAATCAGACAATTAAATTAGCCCTATTATTCCGACCGTTTTCTTGTGAAAATGGCCTGAAATGGGGGAATTTAAATAATTGTTCACCTTTTCGCTACTTATCGATTGAATTCGTTGGTATGCCCCGTATAATTTGCTCGTTTTTTGCTGCTTGACTCAGGACAGCAAAGACAGTTTTATACGTCACTCAGCATACCCCCTCTGGGGTACGGAGAGAACAAACGTCATGTCTGTGTCCCTTTACAGCGGAAAAGTAGCACGCAAGCTGCTGTTCCTGCAGTTAATGACTTTTGTTCTGATCAGCGCTGTTTTCTTGCTGAAAAGCCTGGAATGGAGCGCTTCGGCATTGGCAGGTGGTCTCGCCGCCTGGTTGCCGAGTGCAATGTTTATGCTGTTTGCCTTGCGCCATCAGGCGCAGACGCCGGCGCCCGGTCGGGTTGCCTGGTCGTTCGCCATAGGCGAGGGGCTAAAGGTCGTGATCACCATCGTTTTGCTGATCGTGGCGCTTGGGGTGTTCAAGGCGGAGTTTATACCGCTTGGCCTGACCTATTTAGCGGTGTTAGTGGTGCAAATAGTGGCACCCGCCGTGATTAACAGTTACCGAAATTAACTAAATAAGGGTAGAGGCATCATGTCTGCAGAGGGATACAACAGTCCACAGGAGTATATCGGTCACCACCTGACGCAGCTTCAGGTCGGGACTGGTTTTTGGTCGATTAACCTCGACTCGATGTTTTTCTCCGTTGTCCTCGGGGTTCTGTTCCTGGTGGTTTTCCGCAAGGTTGCCAAAAATGCCACCAGCGGCGTGCCGGGTAAACTGCAAACCGCGGTGGAACTGGTCGTTGGCTTTGTCGACAGCAGCGTCAAAGATATGTACCACGGCAAGAGCAAGGTGATTGCTCCGCTGGCACTGACGGTGTTTGTCTGGGTATTCCTGATGAACATGATGGACCTGATTCCGGTAGACTTCCTGCCGTACATCGGGGCTCATCTCGGTCTGCCTGCGCTGCGCGTCGTGCCTACCGCGGACGTCAACGTGACCTTGTCGATGGCGTTGGGCGTATTTATCCTGATTTTGTTCTACAGCATCAAAATGAAAGGCGTTGGCGGGTTCGTTAAAGAGTTAACCATGCAGCCGTTCAACCACCCTGTATTCATTCCTATCAACCTGATTCTTGAAGGTGTCAGCCTGCTGTCCAAGCCTGTTTCACTGGGCCTGCGACTGTTCGGCAACATGTATGCGGGTGAGTTGATCTTCATCCTGATTGCCGGCCTGTTGCCGTGGTGGTCACAGTGGGTCCTGAGCTTGCCTTGGGCTATCTTCCACATCCTGATCATTACGCTTCAAGCCTTTATTTTCATGGTTCTGACGATTGTCTATCTGTCGATGGCATCTGAAGAGCACTGATTTTCTTAAAACACTTGCACTTTTAAACTGAAACAAACTGGAGACTGTCATGGAAAACCTGAGTATGGATCTGCTGTACATGGCTGCCGCTGTGATGATGGGTTTAGCGGCAATCGGTGCTGCGATCGGTATCGGCATCCTGGGTGGTAAATTCTTGGAAGGCGCTGCACGTCAGCCTGACCTGATTCCTCTGCTGCGTACACAGTTCTTTATCGTTATGGGTCTGGTTGACGCCATCCCGATGATCGCTGTTGGTCTGGGTCTGTACGTGATGTTTGCTGTCGCGTAAGTAGAGAAGTTCTCTACACTGAAACCACACTATTAACTTTTAAAGAGGCATTGTGCTGTGAATCTTAACGCAACAATCCTCGGCCAGGCCATCGCGTTCGTTCTGTTTGTCTGGTTCTGCATGAAGTATGTATGGCCGCCGATTATGGCTGCCATCGAGAAGCGTCAGGGAGAAATTGCTGACGGTCTCGCTTCTGCAGAGCGTGCCAAAAAAGATTTGGACTTAGCGCAAGCCAATGCGACCGACCAGCTGAAAACTGCTAAAGCAGAAGCTCAGGTGATCATCGAGCAAGCAAACAAACGCAAAGCTCAGATCATGGATGAAGCGAAAGCCGAAGCCGAGCAGGAACGTAACAAAATCGTGGCGCAGGCTCAGGCTGAGATCGAAGCCGAACGTAAGCGCGCTCGTGAAGAGTTGCGTAAGCAAGTCGCGATGCTGGCAATTGCCGGCGCCGAGAAGATCATCGAACGTTCCGTGGATGAAGCTGCTAACAGCGACATCGTTGATAAACTGGTCGCTGAACTGTAAGGAGGGAGGGGCTGATGTCTGAATTTGTAACTGTAGCTCGCCCCTACGCCAAAGCAGCTTTTGACTTTGCCGTTGAGCACCAAAGCGTAGAACGCTGGCAGGATATGCTGGCGTTTGCCGCTGTTGCCACTCGCAATGAACAAATTTCTGAACTGCTGTCTGGTGCTGTCGCGCCGGAGACGCTGTCCAAAACGTTCATCGCTGTTTGTGGCGAGCAGCTCGACGAACATGGCCAGAACTTTATCCGTGTAATGGCCGAAAATGGACGTTTACTGGTTCTTCCCGCGGTGCTGCAGCAGTTCATCGAACTGCGCGCTTTGCTGGAATCCACCGTCGAAGTCGAAGTGCTCTCTGCGAGCGTACTTAACGACGAACAGCAGGCTAAAATTGCCGCTGCGATGGAAAAACGTCTGTCACGCAAAGTTAAGCTGAATTGCAAAATTGACAAGTCTGTTCTGGCTGGCGTGATTATCCGCGCCGGCGATATGGTGATTGATGGCAGCGTTCGCGGTCGTCTTGAACGCCTGACAGACGTCTTGCAGTCTTAAGGGGACTGGAGCATGCAACTGAATTCCACCGAAATCAGCGAACTGATCAAGCAGCGCATTGCTCAGTTCAATGTGGTGAGCGAAGCTCACAATGAAGGTACTATTGTTTCCGTCAGTGACGGGATCATCCGCGTTCACGGTCTGGCCGAAGTTATGCAGGGCGAAATGATCGCGCTGCCAGGCAACCGTTACGCAATCGCATTGAACCTGGAGCGCGACTCCGTAGGTGCCGTGGTTATGGGTCCGTACGCGGATCTGGCCGAAGGCATGAAGGTAAAATGTACCGGCCGTATTCTGGAAGTTCCGGTTGGCCGTGGCCTGCTGGGCCGTGTAGTTAACACCCTGGGCGCACCTATCGACGGTAAAGG
Organism: Serratia sp. TSA_198.1; assembly: GCF_052686505.1. NCBI lineage: Bacteria > Pseudomonadati > Pseudomonadota > Gammaproteobacteria > Enterobacterales > Yersiniaceae > Serratia > Serratia sp. TSA_198.1. The sequence goes on along the minus strand of NZ_JBQZFP010000005.1, from coordinate 298,978 downwards.
CCCGGTTGATAACGACGGTTTCTCCCCGGTTGAAGCTATCGCCCCTGGTGTTATCGAGCGTCAATCCGTAGATCAGCCGGTTCAGACTGGCTACAAATCTGTTGATGCGATGATCCCAATCGGCCGTGGTCAGCGTGAGCTGGTGATCGGTGACCGTCAGACCGGTAAAACCGCTCTGGCCATCGATGCGATCATCAACCAACGCGACTCCGGCATCAAATGTGTTTACGTGGCTATCGGCCAGAAAGCGTCCACCATCGCTAACGTGGTGCGCAAACTGGAAGAGCACGGCGCATTGGCTAACACCATCGTTGTGGTTGCGACCGCGTCTGAATCCGCTGCACTGCAATACCTGGCTCCCTATGCCGGTTGTGCGATGGGTGAATACTTCCGTGACCGCGGTGAAGATGCACTGATTGTTTACGATGACCTGTCCAAACAGGCTGTCGCTTATCGTCAGATCTCCCTGCTGCTTCGTCGTCCACCAGGTCGTGAAGCTTACCCAGGCGACGTATTCTACCTCCACTCCCGTTTGCTGGAGCGTGCTGCGCGTGTTAACGCCGACTACGTTGAAGCCTTCACCAAAGGTGAAGTCAAAGGTAAAACCGGTTCACTGACCGCTCTGCCGATCATTGAAACCCAGGCAGGTGACGTTTCCGCGTTCGTTCCGACCAACGTAATCTCGATTACCGATGGTCAGATCTTCCTGGAATCCAACCTGTTTAACTCCGGTATTCGTCCGGCAGTTAACCCGGGTATCTCTGTATCCCGTGTGGGCGGTGCAGCGCAAACCAAGATCATGAAAAAACTGTCCGGTGGTATTCGTACCGCGCTGGCACAGTATCGTGAACTGGCTGCGTTCTCTCAGTTCGCTTCCGATCTGGATGATGCGACCCGCAAACAGCTGAGCCACGGTCAGAAAGTGACCGAGCTGCTGAAACAGAAACAGTATGCGCCGATGTCCGTCGCACAACAGTCTCTGGTGCTGTTCGCCGCAGAACGTGGCTACCTGAACGACGTTGAAGTCGCGAAAGTCGTGAGCTTCGAAGCCGCGCTGGTTGCTTACGCAGACCGCGAGCATGCCGAGTTGCTGAACCACATCAACCAAACTGGCAATTTCAACGATGAGATCGAGGGCAAGCTGAAAGCTATCCTCGAGACCTTCAAGAAAACCCAGTCCTGGTAACGCCTAACGGTCCTGCTGTTGAAAGACAGCAGGCCGTCTGGCAATGAGGAGAAGCAGAGATGGCCGGCGCAAAAGAGATACGTAGTAAGATCGCGAGCGTGCAAAACACGCAAAAGATCACTAAAGCGATGGAAATGGTCGCCGCCTCCAAAATGCGTAAATCGCAGGAACGCATGGCGGCCAGCCGTCCTTATGCAGAGACCATGCGCAAAGTGATTGGTCACCTTGCGTTAGGTAATCTGGAATATAAGCACCCGTACCTGGATGAGCGTGACGTTAAGCGCGTCGGGTATCTGGTGGTGTCTACTGACCGTGGTCTCTGTGGTGGCTTGAACATCAACCTGTTCAAGCGGCTGTTGTCAGAGATGAAAGGCTGGTCCGAAAAAGGCGTCGAAGCTGATTTGGCGCTGATTGGCTCTAAAGCGGCTTCTTTCTTTGGTTCCGTGGGCGGCAACGTGGTTGCCCAGGTGACCGGCATGGGGGATAAACCTTCTCTGTCGGATCTGATCGGGCCGGTGAAAGTGATGCTGCAAGCCTACGACGAAGGTCGTTTGGACAAGCTGTACATTGTCAGCAACAAATTTGTCAATACGATGTCTCAGGAACCACAGATCGTTCAGCTGCTGCCGTTACCGCCTTCCGATGACGGTGAGCTGAAGAAAAAATCTTGGGATTACCTGTATGAACCCGATCCAAAAGTGCTGCTTGATACCTTGCTGCGCCGTTATGTGGAATCGCAAGTTTATCAGGGCGTCGTGGAAAACCTGGCCAGCGAGCAGGCCGCACGAATGGTAGCGATGAAAGCCGCAACCGATAACGGCGGTAGCCTGATCAAAGAGCTGCAGTTGGTATACAACAAGGCTCGTCAGGCCAGCATCACTCAGGAACTCACCGAGATCGTTTCGGGAGCCTCCGCGGTTTAAGCTAGGTTTACGAATTACGTAGAGGATTCAAGATGGCTACTGGAAAGATTATCCAGGTAATCGGCGCCGTAGTGGACGTCGAGTTCCCTCAGGATGCCGTACCGAAAGTGTACAACGCTCTTGAGGTAGAAAACGGTACCGATAAGCTGGTGCTGGAAGTTCAGCAACAGCTGGGCGGTGGCGTGGTTCGCTGTATCGCGATGGGGACCTCTGATGGTCTGCGTCGCGGCCTGAAAGTGATCGACCTGGATCACCCGATTGAAGTACCGGTAGGTAAAGCTACCCTGGGCCGCATCATGAACGTATTGGGTGAACCAATCGACATGAAAGGCGACATCGGCGAAGAAGAACGTTGGGCAATTCACCGTCCAGCGCCAAGCTACGAAGATTTGGCCAACTCCCAGGATCTGCTGGAAACCGGTATCAAGGTTATGGACCTGATCTGTCCGTTCGCTAAGGGCGGTAAAGTTGGTCTGTTCGGCGGTGCGGGCGTGGGTAAAACCGTAAACATGATGGAGTTGATCCGTAACATCGCGATCGAACACTCCGGTTATTCCGTGTTTGCGGGCGTGGGTGAGCGTACTCGTGAGGGTAACGACTTCTACCATGAAATGAACGACTCCAACGTACTGGACAAAGTATCCCTGGTTTACGGTCAGATGAACGAGCCACCGGGTAACCGTCTGCGCGTTGCTCTGACCGGTCTGACCATGGCGGAGAAATTCCGTGACGAAGGCCGCGACGTTCTGCTGTTCGTTGATAACATCTACCGTTATACCCTGGCCGGTACCGAAGTGTCCGCACTTCTGGGCCGTATGCCATCTGCGGTAGGTTATCAGCCAACGCTGGCGGAAGAGATGGGCGTTCTGCAAGAACGTATCACCTCTACCAAGACCGGTTCTATCACCTCCGTACAGGCCGTTTACGTTCCTGCGGATGACTTGACTGACCCGTCGCCAGCCACCACCTTTGCCCACTTGGACGCAACCGTGGTACTGAGCCGTAATATCGCTTCTCTGGGTATCTACCCGGCCGTTGACCCGCTGGATTCCACCAGCCGTCAGTTGGATCCGCTGGTAGTTGGCCAGGAGCACTACGATGTAGCGCGTGGCGTGCAGTCCATTCTGCAACGTTACCAGGAACTGAAAGATATCATCGCAATTCTGGGTATGGACGAGCTGTCAGAAGAAGACAAACTGGTCGTATCCCGTGCGCGTAAAATCCAACGCTTCCTGTCTCAGCCGTTCTTCGTGGCAGAAGTCTTTACCGGTTCTCCGGGCAAGTTCGTATCGCTGAAAGACACCATTCGTGGTTTCAAAGGCATTATGGACGGCGACTATGACCACCTGCCTGAACAAGCGTTCTACATGGTTGGCACCATTGAAGAAGCAGTGGAAAAAGCCAAGAAACTGTAACGTCTTGAGAGGAGGGTGATATGGCTATGACTTACCATCTGGATGTAGTCAGCGCGGAAAAACATATGTTTTCCGGCCTGGTGCAAAAGATCCAGGTGACAGGTAGCGAAGGCGAACTGGGGATTTTCCCTGGCCATGCGCCGCTGCTGACTGCCATCAAGCCTGGCATGGTGCGTATTGTTAAACAACACGGTGAAGAAGAGTTCATCTACCTGTCCGGTGGTATCCTTGAGGTACAACCGAGCGTGGTAACCGTGCTGGCTGACACTGCTATCCGTGGAACGGACCTCGACGAAGCGAGAGCGCTGGAAGCTAAGCGTAAAGCTGAAGAGCATATCAGCAGCTCTCATGGCGATGTCGACTATGCTCAGGCATCTGCAGAACTGGCGAAAGCGATCGCGAAACTGCGCGTTATCGAGCTTACCAGAAGATCGATGTAATATTTTGGCGCGTGCATAACGCAGCTAAAATTAAGAAAGCGACCTATAGGGTCGCTTTTTTTTTGCTTTAAAATAAGCGTTTCTACCCGGCGGGGATTGTGATGTATAACACCCGGTACAGGCTAAAAATGTCTCCGATTGCCGACAATTATACCCTGCATAACGGGATGTCAGGCTGAGCTGCGGAACGCCTAGTGCCACATGGCTTATGCCCGGTTCGTGCAGAGAAATATGTAGTAATATTGTCACCAAAGGGTTCTACTTTCGTCCATCAAAATGGAGTTATCAGGTTGCTTATGTCGAACAGCGCAATGAGTGTGGTGATCCTCGCCGCGGGCAAGGGAACACGCATGTATTCCGATCTTCCCAAGGTGTTACATCCGTTGGCCGGCAAGCCGATGGTGCAGCACGTCATTGATGCCGCGATGAAACTGGGCGCGAAAAACGTCCATCTGGTGTATGGCCACGGCGGTGACTTGCTGAAAAGTACCCTGACCGATGAAGCGTTGAACTGGGTGTTGCAGGCCGAGCAACTGGGTACCGGCCATGCCATGCAGCAGGCTGCGCCGCATTTTGCCGATGATGAAGACGTCCTGATGCTGTACGGTGACGTGCCGCTGATCTCCGTCGATACGCTCACGCGCCTGCTGGCGGCGAAGCCGCAGGGCGGTATTGGCCTGCTGACGGTAAAGCTGGCTGACCCAAGCGGTTACGGCCGCATCGTGCGTGAGAACGACGATGTAGTGGGTATCGTTGAGCATAAGGATGCCAGCGAAGCTCAGCGCCAGATTACTGAAATCAATACCGGCATTTTGGTCGCTAACGGGCGCGATCTGAAGCGCTGGTTGGGGATGTTGAACAACGACAATGCGCAGGGTGAATTCTACATCACGGATATTATTGCGCTGGCCCATGCCGACGGTAAGAAAATTGAAGCGGTGCACCCGTCACGCCTGAGCGAAGTGGAAGGCGTGAATAACCGCCTGCAGCTGTCGCGGCTTGAGCGTATCTATCAGGCAGAACAATCTGAAAAATTACTGCTGGCCGGCGTAATGCTGCTGGATCCGGCACGCTTTGACCTGCGCGGGGAACTTGTGCACGGTCGCGATATCTCTATTGATGCTAATGTCATCATCGAAGGATCGGTAACGCTGGGGGACCGGGTGAAGATCGGTGCCGGCTGTGTACTGAAAAACTGCGTGATCGGCGATGACTGCGAAATCAGCCCGTACAGCGTGTTGGAAGATGCGGTGCTGGAATCTGCTTGTACCGTGGGGCCATTTGCCCGTTTACGCCCGGGCGCAGAGTTGGCAGAAGGCGCTCACGTCGGCAACTTCGTGGAGATAAAAAAAGCGCGTCTGGGCAAAGGTTCCAAAGCGGGCCATCTGAGCTACCTGGGCGACGCTGAAATTGGCGATGATGTGAATATCGGCGCCGGCACCATTACCTGTAACTATGATGGCGCCAATAAGCATAAAACCATTATTGGCGACGGCGTGTTTGTCGGTTCAGACACGCAGCTGGTGGCGCCGGTTTCCGTTGGCAAAGGTTCTACCATTGCCGCCGGCACCACGGTCACTCGCGATATCGCTGAAAATGAACTGGTGCTGAGCCGCGTCAAGCAGGTGCATATCCAGGGTTGGCAGCGGCCGGTGAAAAAGAAATAGGCGTAAGAAGATAGTGTGTTTTGCGTTGGGCTCAGGTAACGAGCCCAATACAAAACATAATAATCCCCATTCTCTACAGGCTCGGGGACGCACGGTAAAAACCGGCAAAATCAGGTCAAGGCATCGAAAGCGCCCCGAAAGGCGTTTAATTAGGAATACAACTGATGTGTGGAATTGTAGGCGCAGTAGCGCAACGTGATATTGCAGAAATTCTGTTGGAAGGGTTACGCCGTCTTGAGTACCGCGGTTACGACTCCGCCGGTCTGGCGGTGGTTGATGCCGAAGGCAACGTAAGCCGTTTACGCCGCGTAGGCAAAGTCAATAAACTGACCGAAGCCGCAGAACAACACGAACTGCATGGTGGCACCGGTATTGCTCACACCCGCTGGGCAACGCACGGTGAACCTACCGAAGCGAATGCGCACCCGCATGTTTCTGATTACATCACCGTGGTGCATAACGGCATCATCGAAAACCACGAACCGCTGCGTGAATTGCTGATCGAGCGCGGTTATCACTTCAGCTCTGAGACCGACACCGAGGTGATTGCACACCTGGTGCATTGGGAACAGCGCCAGGGCGGTACGCTGCTGGAAGTGGTGCAGCGCGTGATCCCACAATTACGCGGCGCCTACGGCACCGTGGTCATGGACAGCCGCGATCCTAGCGTGCTGGTGGCTGCGCGCTCCGGTAGCCCGTTGGTTATCGGCCGCGGCGTGGGCGAAAACTTTATCGCTTCCGATCAGCTGGCTCTGTTGCCGGTAACTCGCCGCTTTATCTTCCTGGAAGAAGGCGACGTGGTGGAGGTGACCCGCCGCACCGTCAGCATTTTCGACAAACAGGGGAACGCCATCGAGCGTCCTGAGATCGAATCCAAAGTGCAGTATGACGCCGGTGACAAAGGCGCTTACCGTCACTACATGCAAAAAGAGATCTACGAACAGCCGCTGGCGCTGAAAAACACCCTGGAAGGGCGTTTCAGCCATGGCCAAATCAACCTGAGCGAGCTGGGTCCGCGCGCCGATGAATTGCTGGCTAAAGTGCAGCACGTGCAAATCATCGCCTGCGGCACCTCCTACCACTCCGGTATGGTGGCGCGTTATTGGTTCGAAGCGCTGGCCGGCGTGCCGTGCGACGTCGAGATCGCCTCGGAATTCCGCTACCGCAAATCTGCCGTGCGCCCGGGCAGCCTGATCATCACGCTGTCGCAGTCCGGTGAAACCGCCGATACCCTGGCGGCGTTGCGCCTGTCTAAAGAGCTGGGTTACCTCGGTTCCCTGGCGGTGTGTAACGTGGCCGGTTCTTCGCTGGTGCGTGAGTCCGATTTGGCGCTGATGACCAAAGCCGGTACTGAAATCGGCGTAGCTTCTACCAAAGCCTTCACCACACAGCTTGCGGTATTGCTGATGCTGGTGGCGCGTTTGGGTCGTCTGAAAGGCATGGTGGAAAGCGTTGAGCATGAAATCGTGCACGCTCTGCAGGCGCTGCCGGCGCGTATCGAACAGATGCTGTCGCTGGACAAAAATATTGAAGCGCTGGCGGAAGGTTTCTCCGACAAGCATCACGCGCTGTTCCTTGGCCGTGGCGATCAGTACCCGATCGCTATGGAAGGCGCACTGAAGCTGAAAGAGATCTCCTACATTCATGCGGAAGCCTATGCGGCGGGTGAGCTGAAACATGGCCCGCTGGCGTTGATCGACGCCGATATGCCGGTCATCGTGGTGGCGCCGAACAACGAACTGCTGGAAAAACTAAAGTCCAACATCGAAGAAGTGCGCGCGCGCGGCGGCCAGCTGTACGTGTTCGCCGATCAGGACGCCGGTTTCGTCAGCAGCGAAGGGATGACCATCATTCCATTGCCGCACGTGGAAGAAATCGTGGCGCCGATCTTCTATACCGTGCCGTTGCAGCTGCTGTCCTATCACGTGGCGCTGATCAAAGGCACCGACGTTGACCAGCCGCGTAATCTGGCGAAGTCCGTCACGGTAGAGTAATCAGCTGCTGTTATGTTTGAAAAGCCGGCCTGAGCGCCGGCTTTTTTATCATTTAATTTTGTTATTCAGGTCTTGTACCGAGCGTTTCAGATCGCTGATTTCGCTTTGGGCATTGTCTTGCCCTTGTAACTTACGTTTCAGATTGTCGATCTCGCTGTTTTGATTTCGGTTCTCGCTTTCCATATTGCTCAGCTTGTCTTGCAGTTTCTTGATGGCCTGTTCCTGAAGCCTTAATTGTTCTTTGAAGCCGTCTAAATCTCCAAGCTCATAATTGGAAATGATGTAGCCTTGGTCGTAATGGCTCCAAAGAAGGATGTTATCGGTACTGCCGCTCGATTGCTTGCTGCGCTGTAATCCATCCGCCGCCGTGGCGTTGGCCATAGCCAGCAAACCAAGGCTAACCGTTGACAATATAAGTATTTTTTTCATATGAAGTCCCTTTTCCTGGGCAAGGTATAACAGAATGTTTCAGGTTAAATAATAGCCTAATCAATATGTTAATTGCACTCTTGGTGTCTTGTAATATAACTGTCATATTTCGTACATTTTACTGTCACCAAACTGTCCTATTTTCCCTCCTGCAGCAATACTTACTCTGATGAAAACGACTTGAAGTCGATTTTTGAATATCCCATTAGGAGGGATTATGAAACTGATGCGTACCACCGTCGCCAGTATTGTGGCAGCGACTTTCTCCCTGACCGCCGTGTCCGCGTTCGCTGCTGCCAGCCTGACCGGTGCAGGTGCGACATTCCCCGCTCCGGTGTATGCCAAGTGGGCAGATTCTTATCAGAAAGAAACCGGCAACAAGGTTAACTATCAGGGGATCGGATCCTCTGGCGGCGTGAAGCAAATCATCGCCAACACCGTTGACTTTGGTGCTTCTGATGCCCCGTTGTCTGACGACAAACTGGCGGCCGATGGCCTGTTCCAATTCCCTACCGTGATCGGCGGCGTAGTGCTGGCCGTAAACATCCCGGGTATCAAATCCGGTGAATTGACCCTGGACGGTAAAACGCTGGGTGACATCTACCTGGGCAACGTGAAGAAATGGAATGACCCGGCAATCACCAAGCTGAACCCGGGCGTCAAGCTGCCGGATCAGAATATCGCCGTGGTACGCCGCGCTGACGGTTCAGGCACCTCTTTCGTGTTCACCAGCTACCTGTCTAAAGCCAACGCGCAGTGGAAAGAGAAAATCGGCGCAGGCTCTACCGTTAACTGGCCAACCGGTCTGGGCGGCAAAGGCAACGACGGCATCGCCGCGTTCGTACAGCGTCTGCCAGGCTCTATCGGCTACGTTGAGTACGCTTACGCCAAGCAAAACAACCTGGCTTACACCAAGCTGATTTCTGCCGACGGCAAGCCGGTCAGCCCAACCGAAGAGAGCTTCAGCGCCGCCGCTAAAGGCGTGGACTGGAGCAAAACTTTCGCTCAGGACCTGACTAACCAGAAAGGCGATGGCGCATGGCCAATCACCTCCACCACCTTCATCCTGGTGCACAAAGAGCAGAAAAACCCGGCTCAGGGCGCAGAAGTGCTGAAGTTCTTTGACTGGGCGTACAAAACCGGCGCCAAGCAGGCCAACGATCTGGATTACGCCTCTCTGCCTAACGAAGTGGTTGAGCAGGTGCGTGCAGCATGGAAAACCAACGTAAAAGACAGTTCCGGTAAAGCACTGTACTAAAGAACGCAGGGGCGCGGGTTCACCGCGCTCCAGCCTATTTTGCAGGGCTCACCCATTGAGCTCGCCAGGGTTAAAACAGAGAGTGATCTATGGCTGAGTATAAGCCGACCATTAAAGCACCGAGTAAAAATGGTGATGTCATCTTCAGCGCGCTGGTCAAACTGGCGGCGCTGATTACCCTATTGTTGCTGGGCGGCATTATTGTTTCGCTGATTTTCGCCTCCTGGCCGAGCATGCAGAAATTCGGCTTCGCCTTCTTGTGGACCAAAGAATGGGACGCGCCTGCCGAGCAGTTCGGTGCGCTGGTTCCGATTTACGGTACCGTTGTCACGTCGTTGATTGCCCTGATTATTGCCGTACCCGTGAGCTTCGGTATCGCGCTGTTCCTGACCGAGCTGGCGCCAAACTGGCTGAGACGCCCACTGGGCATCGCTATTGAGTTGCTGGCGGCAATCCCGAGTATCGTTTACGGCATGTGGGGCCTGTTCGTGTTTGCGCCGCTGTTTGCTGAATATTTCCAGACTCCGGTTGGCGACGTGCTGTCCGGCATTCCTATTGTCGGCGAGCTGTTTTCCGGCCCGGCGTTCGGTATCGGTATTCTGGCAGCCGGGGTGATCCTGGCGATCATGATTATTCCTTACATCGCCGCCGTCATGCGCGACGTGTTCGAACAGACCCCGGTGATGATGAAAGAGTCGGCCTATGGCATCGGCTGCACCACCTGGGAGGTGATGTGGCGTATCGTGCTGCCGTTTACCAAGAATGGCGTGATTGGCGGCGTGATGCTGGGATTGGGCCGCGCGCTGGGGGAAACCATGGCGGTGACCTTCATCATCGGTAACACCTACCAGCTCGACAGCGCTTCACTGTATATGCCGGGTAACAGTATTACCTCTGCGCTGGCCAACGAATTCGCCGAAGCGGAATCGGGCGTGCACACCGCAGCGTTGATGGAGCTGGGCCTGATTCTGTTTGTTATCACCTTTATCGTCCTGGCGCTGTCGAAGTTGATGATCATGCGTCTGGCCAAGAAAGAGGGGCGCTAACGTGGCGACTATGGAAATGCAAAACGACATGGCGCTGTTAGAAAGCCGCCGCAAAATGCAGGCCTGGCGCCGCCAGAAAAACCGACTGGCGCTGTTCTTGTCGATGGCGACCATGGTATTCGGCCTGTTCTGGTTGGTGTGGATCCTGTTCTCCACCGTGACCAAAGGCATCGATGGCATGTCGCTGGCGTTGTTCACCGAAATGACGCCGCCGCCGAACACCGCAGGCGGTGGCCTGGCGAACGCCATCGCCGGTAGCGGCTTGTTGATCCTGTGGGCCACCGTGTTCGGTACGCCGCTGGGCATCATGGCCGGCATTTACCTGGCGGAGTACGGCCGTAAATCCTGGTTGGCGGAAGTCATCCGCTTTATTAACGATATTTTGCTGTCGGCGCCGTCGATAGTCGTGGGCCTGTTCGTCTACACCATTGTGGTGGCGAAGATGGAACACTTCTCCGGCTGGGCCGGGATCATCGCGCTGGCTTTGTTGCAGGTACCGATCGTTATCCGTACCACTGAAAACATGTTGAAGCTGGTGCCGGATACGCTGCGTGAGGCGGCTTACGCGCTGGGTACGCCGAAATGGCGCATGATTTCTGCCATCACGCTGAAAGCCTCGATCTCCGGCATTATCACCGGCGTGTTGCTGGCCATTGCGCGTATCGCCGGGGAAACCGCACCGTTGCTGTTTACCTCGCTGTCGAATCAGTTCTGGAGCACCGACCTGATGCAGCCGATCGCCAACCTGCCGGTCACCATTTTCAAATTCGCCATGAGCCCGTTCGCCGAATGGCAACAGCTGGCCTGGGCCGGGGTGCTGTTGATTACCCTGTGTGTACTGTTACTGAATATCCTGGCGCGTGTGGTTTTCGCCAAGCAGAAGCATTCATAAAATTTTGAGCGCTGCCGTGGCGGCGCTGATGAAAAGAGAGAAGTCTTGATGAGTATGGTTACTGACGCTTCCAGCAGCAAAATTCAGGTACGCGATCTGAACTTCTACTATGGCAAATTCCATGCGCTGAAAAACATCACGCTGGATATTGCCAAGAACAAGGTCACCGCGTTTATCGGTCCGTCCGGCTGTGGCAAATCCACTCTGCTGCGTACTTTCAACAAGATGTACCAGCTGTATCCCGAGCAGCGTGCTGAAGGCGGCATCCTGCTGGATGGGCAGAACATTCTGACCGACAACTCGGATATCGCCCTGCTGCGCGCCAAAGTCGGCATGGTGTTCCAGAAACCGACGCCGTTCCCGATGTCGATTTACGACAATATCGCCTTCGGCGTGCGCCTGTTTGAAAAGCTGTCGCGTGCCGACATGGACGAGCGCGTCCAGTGGGCGTTGACCAAGGCGGCGTTGTGGAACGAAACCAAAGACAAGCTGCACCAGAGCGGTTACAGCCTGTCCGGCGGCCAGCAACAGCGCCTGTGCATCGCACGCGGCATCGCCATCCGCCCGGACGTTTTATTACTGGACGAGCCCTGCTCTGCGCTGGATCCGATCTCCACCGGCAAAATCGAAGAGCTGATCAGCGAACTGAAGTCTGACTACACCGTGGTGATTGTGACCCACAACATGCAGCAGGCCGCGCGTTGCTCTGACTCCACGGCATTTATGTATCTGGGCGAACTGATCGAGTTCAGTGATACTGATAACCTGTTCACCGCGCCACAGAAAAAACAGACCGAAGACTACATCACCGGCCGCTACGGTTGATTACGGGAACCCAAATGGACAACCTGAATTTAAATAAACACATTTCCGGCCAGTTCAACGCAGAACTTGAGCACATCCGTACCCAGGTGTTGACCATGGGCGGGCTGGTGGAACAGCAACTGACCGACGCTATCACCGCGATGCATAATCAGGACGGTGAACTGGCCAAACGCGTTATCGAAGGTGACGCCAAGGTCAATATGATGGAAGTGGCGATCGACGAAGCCTGCGTGCGCATCATTGCCAAGCGCCAGCCGACCGCCAGCGATTTGCGTCTGGTGATGGCGATCATCAAGACCATCTCCGAGCTGGAACGTATCGGCGACGTGGCGGATAAAATTTGTCGCACCGCGCTCGAGAAATTCTCGCACCAGCATCAGCCGTTGCTGGTCAGCCTGGAGTCGCTTGGCCGCCATACCGTGCAGATGCTGCATGACGTGCTGGACGCCTTTGCGCGTATGGATCTGGATGAAGCTATCCGGATTTACCGCGAAGACAAGAAGGTCGATCAGGAGTATGAGGGCATCGTCCGTCAGTTGATGACCTATATGATGGAAGACACCCGCACTATTCCAAGCGTGCTGACTGCGCTGTTCTGCGCCCGTTCGATCGAGCGTATCGGCGACCGTTGCCAGAACATCTGCGAATTTATTTTCTACTTCGTGAAAGGTCAGGATTTCCGTCACATTGGCGGCGATGCGCTGGAAAAACTGCTGTCTGCCGACGGCAAAGAAGAGAAAAAAGAGTAATTTTCCCCGCGAGTTACTCCCCGGAAGGCGCAGAAAACTGCGCCTTTATGCTGTTTAAAACCCTCAAAGATAAAAAGGTTATAAATATAGCTTTTTATATTATTTCCTGACCTATGTGGCTCTTGCTAGCTTAGCAGCCAGCAGGACATCAACCACTTAGGAGCTTTTCATGAAACACCGCGCTTTGGCCTTAACTCTGTTAGCCAGCCTGACCAGCCTCGCCACCGGCGCCGCACATGCGGATAAACTCGACGACATCAAGAAAGCCGGCGTAGTGCGTATCGCGGTGTTCGACAGTAACCCGCCGTTCGGCTATATCGATCCGCAAAGCAAAAAGTTGGTCGGTTATGACGTTGATGTCGCAGACGCGATCGGCAAGGCGCTGGGCGTAAAAGTTGAGCTGCGCGCCACCAACCCGGCTAACCGCATTCCCTTGCTGGTATCCAAGAAGGTCGATTTGATCGCCGCCAACTTCACCATTACCGACGAGCGCGCCAAGGAAGTGAATTTCAGCGTGCCGTATTTCGCTACCGGCCAGAAATTTATCGCCCGTAAAGGCGTGCTGAAAACCCCGGAAGACATTAAAAAGCTGCGCATCGGTGCAGATAAAGGGACAGTGCAGGAAATCACCCTGCGTGAACATTACCCAACGGCAAAAGTGATCTCTTACGACGATACCCCGCTGGCCTTTGTGGCGCTGCGTAACGGCAACGTACAGGCGATCACTCAGGATGACGCCAAGCTGGTTGGCCTGCTCGGCAACCTGCCGGCGGCGCAGAAAGCCGATTTTGAGATTTCACCGTTCAGCATCACCAAAGAGTACCAGGGCGTCGGCATTCCAAAAGGGGAAGATCGCCTGACCGCCAGCATTAACGACACGCTGATCAAGCTGGAAAAAGACGGCGAAGCGGTTAAGATCTACGACCGCTGGTTCGGCCCGGAAACCAAAACCGCCCAACCGCGCGGCGATTTCAAGATCGCGCCTTTGGATCAACAGCCAAAAGCCTGACGATCTGGAGTGCCGAGATCTGAACGGAGGGGCGCAGCTTGCTGCGCCCCTGATGCATTTGGCAAAACAAGGATTGAACATGAATTTGGACTGGCTGCTGGCGCCTCAGTATCTGGGCTGGTTATGGGATGGCTTCCTGCTGACGCTGTGGCTTTCCGCTTGCGCGAGCCTGGCGGCCACGCTGTTGGGTTTGATACTGACGGCGATGCGCGACAGTAGCCTGCGTCCGCTGCGCTGGCTGGCGGTGGGCTACAGTTCGTTGTTTCGCAATACGCCGCTGTTGGTGCAGCTGTTCTTCTGGTATTTCGCTGCCGGGCAGATCCTGCCGTCCTCCGCCATGCAGTGGCTGAACACTTCGCATCAAATCGGGCCAATCGCCTGGCCGTCGTTCGAGTTTCTCGCCGGCTTCTTTGGCCTGACGTTGTATTCCACTGCTTTTATCGCCGAAGAGATCCGCTCCGGTATCCGCGGCGTCGCAGGCGGGCAAAAATACGCGGCCAATGCGCTGGGGCTGACCGGCTGGCAGGCCATGCGTTACGTGGTGCTGCCGCAGGCGCTGAAAATTGCCTTTCCGCCGCTGTTGGGCCAATACATGAACGTGATAAAAAATTCTTCGCTGACCATGGCGATCGGCGTTGCCGAGCTGTCTTACGCCTCGCGTCAGGTGGAAACCGAAACGCTGCGCACCTTCCAGGCGTTCGGTGTTGCGACGGTGTTGTACATCGCCATCATTGCGTTATTGGAAGGCTGGGGCATGTGGCGACAGCAACGTAAACCCCTGGGGGGGCACTAACATGGATTTCGGCGTTATTTACGACAATCTGGGTTATTTATTGTGGGGCACCTGGCCGGATGGGCCATTGGGCGGCGCGGCGTTGACGCTGGCGATCAGCCTGATGGCCGGCGTGGCTTCGGCTGTCCTCGGCACGCTGCTGGGCGTGGCGTTGGCGATGTCGCGCGGCGTAGCCGCCGGGTTATTGGCTGCTGTACTGGGATTTTTCCGCGCTATCCCGGTCATCATGCTGATTTTTTGGACCTACTTCCTGCTGCCGATCCTGTTTGGCGTGGATATCCCGGAGATCACCACCGTGGTCTGCGCATTGGCGCTGATCGCTTCGGCCTATCTGGCGCATGCGGTGAAGGCGGGCATTGTCGCCATTGGTCCCGGCCAGTGGCAGGCCGGTTTGTCGCTGGGGCTGACCCGTTGGCAAACGTTGCGCATGATCGTACTGCCGCAGGCGTTGCGCATGATGGTGCCGTCGTTTATCAACCAGTGGATTTCCCTGATCAAGGACACCTCATTGGCTTATATCGTCGGCGTCAGCGAACTGACCTTTCTGGCGACCCAGGTCAATAACCGCAGCATGGTGTACCCGATGGAAGTGTTCCTGTTTGTCGCGCTGGTGTACTTCGTGTTCTGCCTGGCGCTTGATCTGCTGGCCAATGCGGTCAACCGCCGCCTCAGCCCGCAGGCCAGGGCATTGAGACGTTCCTGGCGCTGGTGGCGCAACAAACCGCCGCTGCCGGCGAGCTGATCGGGGCCGATTAACGGGTCAACTGCCAGCCGCGTTCCCGCCATAACGCCGGAAGTTGGGCCAGATCGTCAAACGGGGTGACCAACGGGTGGTCGATAGGCTGGTTGTGCGGATCGGCACAGAAGTAAAACACCGGAATGTCGGCGGCGATCCCGGCCTGGGCTCCGGCGGCGGAATCATCCACCAGAATACAACGCTCTACCGGCACCTGCATTTTTTCGGCGGCGTGGAACAGGAGCGCCGGGTCCGGTTTCCAGCGCTGGATGTCATAGCCGCTGAACAACCGGTCATCAAAATAGTTCAGCATGCCGGTCAGGCCGAGCGAGTGCTGCATTTTGCCGACCGGGCCGTTGGAGACGGTGCACATCGGCACAGCTATTTGTGCCAGCAACTCGCGTGCGCCGGCGATCTCCTGTAGCTCACTGTCGAACAGACGGGCCACTTCCCGGCGATATAAGGGCTCCAATTCCTCTTTCGGCAGCGTGATGCCGTGCTCCGCATTAACCTGCTCGATGATCTCGTACAGCTTTATCCCTTTGTATTTCCTGAACATCTCCTCCAGCGACAACTGAAGGCCGTAGTGGGCGAACATATGCACATAAGCTTTGCTGCACAGCACTTCGCTGTCTACCAGCGTGCCGTCGCAATCAAACAAAATGCAGTCGATCTGATTCATCAGGGTAAGCGTCCTTCGGTTAAGCGGCGATAAACCACTTTAACCGCATCAGGCAAGATTGCGACTCCTTAATCCACTTTGCCAATGAATATCAATAAATACAGTCTGTTGATTACTTTAGCCGTAAAGACGGCGAAAAAAACCTGTGACCTGCGTCAAAAGCCAGACTTTTTGTTATAGGATAGCCAACGACTGTCCATTCCCCTCTTCGGAATTCTGATAATGAGCAAACCAGTATCTGGCCTTGACGTTGAGCAAGGCTTGCTTGGGCGCGTGTTTAAACTCAAGCAGCATGGAACCACGGCGCGTACGGAAACGATTGCCGGTATTACTACCTTTTTGACCATGGTGTATATCGTGTTCGTTAACCCCCAGATCCTGGGCGCGGCGGGCATGGATACGCAGGCGGTGTTCGTAACAACCTGCCTGATTGCCGCTTTTGGCAGTATTTTTATGGGCTTGCTGGCTAACCTGCCGGTAGCGTTGGCGCCGGCGATGGGCCTGAATGCGTTCTTCGCCTTTGTGGTGGTTGGCGCCATGGGCATTTCGTGGCAGATCGGCATGGGCGCTATTTTCTGGGGCGCCGTCGGTTTATTGCTGTTGACCATTTTCCGCATCCGTTACTGGATGATTGCCAACATTCCGATGAGCCTGAGGGTGGGGATCACCAGCGGTATCGGCTTGTTTATCGGCATGATGGGGCTGAAAAACGCCGGCATCGTGGTGGCCAATCCGGACACTCTGGTCACCATCGGCAGCCTGACCTCGCACAATGTGCTGTTGGGGGCGTTGGGCTTCTTTATCATTGCCGTGCTGTCCTCACGCAATTTCCATGCGGCGGTACTGGTCTCCATCATGGTAACCACTCTGATCGGCTGGGCGCTGGGCGATGTCAAATACGGCGGCGTGTTCTCCATGCCACCGAACATTACCTCGGTGGTGGGCCAGGTTGATCTGGCCGGTGCGCTGAATATCGGCCTGGCGGGGGTGATCTTCTCCTTTATGCTGGTTAACCTGTTCGACTCTTCCGGCACCCTGATTGGCGTGACCGATAAGGCGGGGCTGACCGACGACAAGGGCAAGTTTCCGCGCATGAAACAGGCGCTGTATGTGGACAGCATCAGTTCGGTCGCCGGTTCGTTTGTCGGCACATCTTCCGTCACCGCGTACATCGAAAGCTCTGCCGGCGTATCCGTTGGCGGCCGCACCGGCCTGACGGCGGTGGTGACCGGTATCCTGTTTCTGCTGGTGATCTTCCTGTCGCCGCTGGCGGGCATGGTGCCGGCTTATGCCGCCGCCGGCGCGTTGATCTACGTTGGCGTGCTGATGACATCGAGCCTGGCGCGCGTGAAATGGGATGATCTGACCGAGGCCGTGCCGGCGTTTGTCACCGCGGTGATGATGCCGTTCAGTTTCTCGATCACCGAAGGCATCGCGCTGGGCTTTATTTCTTACTGCGTGATGAAGCTCGGTACCGGCCGCTGGCGTGAAATCAGCCCCTGCGTGGTTGTCGTGGCGCTGCTGTTTATACTGAAGATTGTCTTTGTAGACGGCCATTAATACGACCAGGGCCGACGTTTGTCGGCCCTGGTCTCTATACCCCAGGCTTCGCGTCCGGTGCCTGATTCAATACCCACTGTAATGGCCGTTTGAAACGCGCCTGCCAGCCGCCTTCCGCGTTCTCTCCCTGGGGAAAATGCAACGTCTCCACCTGATTATTTTCGCTGAAAAGATTGGCGAAGTGCAGTGCCAGCGCCTGCTCGCTGAAGTTTTGCCGATCGTAGTACGCCACCACCACCTTCTTGTTCGCCGCCAGCGACTGCTGTGCCGGTTTGATCTCGCCATTGGGCGCAATCAGCATTGCACCGGCATAAAACTGCGGATACTTGCTAAGCAGGTTGGCGGCATGCAACGCCCCCTGTCCGCGGGCCGCGAGGTAGATCTTTTGCGGGTTGAGCTGTAATTCGTCCTGCGGCCGGAGGGCCTGTTGAATGGCGTTTTGGGTACTTTCCTCGCTGTAATTCGACCAGCGGAAGCTGTTTTCCGACAGCATCTGGGTGCCGTTGATCTCAATATAGGCGACGCCCATCTCACTGAACAGCAAGCGTTCTTCGGGGCTGATATTGGCGCCTTTGCCATAGCCGTGCAGGAACACCACGATTGGCCATCCTCCCGCCGGAGGAGTGCCGTCCGGTATGGCATAGCTGGCTTTGCCTTCAAACAACGGGGCGTGCCGCAGGTAGCGAGCTTTGGTGGCGGCGAGGATCGACTGATAGGTGGCACGGTGCTGGATGCTGTTGAAGGCGTCGTCTTCGAGCAATGCGTAGTAATACCACAACCCACGATTGGCGCTTAGTTGCAGATAGCGCTCAGCCAGCTCTGTCTGGCCCTTTTCAGCCGAAGAGGCCGCTAACTGATAGGGTGCCCATACGTTGCTTCCATCTTCTCGCATCAGCGTCAGATAGAGCGACATGGCGCCGAGTTTCTTGTCTTCCTGGCTTTGGGCGGCGCGCGGCAACTGGGCGTTCAACAGGCTATGTGCCGGCAGCTCGATCGGTTCTTCTCCGGCGGGATAGCGCATTTCTGTGGCGAACGAAGGTCTGGTGAACAAAGCCAGTAATAGGGCTAAAATAAAAAAATACATAATTGCATAACTTTATTTTTTAATGGGTTAGAGAAAATCCTCTCACGGGAGCAGCGCCTTCAGCCGATTGATGGCCGAAGGCCTCAAAAACAGGATTTACTTCAGGCGGCGGATATAGTCGCTGAATGCGGACAACTGGCCGGTCAGGAAATCCAGCGTACCTTGTTCGACCAATTGCCCGGCCTGCGCATCCACTTTGTTCTGGATGACACCGCCCATAAACTCCGGCTTGTTCATCACCATGGCGTCGAGGAACACCAGAATCTGGCGCAGATGATATTGGCAACGCGCGCCGCCAATGGGCCCCATCGAGCTGGTCTGAATCGCTACCGGTTTACCGGCCAGCGGCTGGTTCGGTAAGCGGGACAGCCAGTCAATGGCATTTTTCAATCCGCCCGGCACCGAGTAGTTATACTCCGGGGTCACAATGATCACGCCGTCAGCCTGACGGATTTGCGCGGCGATAGCCTCAACCGAGGCGGGGAAACCTTCATCTTGTTGCACATCGGCATCATACAGCGGGATATCACGGATTGAGGGAAGCGCTTCGATGATCACCCCCTGAGGGGCAAGGTCTGGCAGCGCTCGGGCCACCATGGCGTTGTAAGAACCTTTACGCAGGCTACCGAGCAGGGTGACTATTTTTAAGGCTTGGTCTGACATGGTGATTCTCCCTTTCGAATGAACAGATTCAGCTTAGAACACCTGCCGATAGTAGGGCAAACATGGCGGTGAGAATAGCCAATTCCTGCATATTTGCCTGCCTTTACAATTTTATTCAGAAATTAATAGGTTAAAGAAAGTTTTATCTTATCTTTTTTGCCATAAGCCGCCGATGTCAGCGGTGATGGGCCAGGCTGGTCAGTTTTACAAAGCGGGTGGAGATGGTGGGGGTGCGTGATGAGATCTCGCCGTACTTCTGCAGGCCTTTGTGCTCTTCGTACTGCCAGCACACCAGCCGATCAAGATTGGGCTCATGCGCACAGGCCCAGCTAAGATACTCGTCGATATCACTCATCACCTGAACCTGGGGGGTAGCGCTGGAGCGAAGATGGCCGGAAAAGGGGTGCAGCAGCAGCGTTGATTGCCCGCTATTCCCCAGACCGGAAAGCTTCAGCACGCTCTGGCGGATACTCCACAACTGGGTTTCCGCTTCCAGCTGATCGTACTGTGCGCTGATCCAGGCGGTCTCTGTCGGTGTCTGATACTGGTGTTGCAGTTTTTTTTGCTGGCCGCCGCGCGCGCGCATGACCTCTATATCCAACCCTACTTTGCCTTCATTGCTGAGCAGGACGCCTACGGTATCGCTGGCATAGGCCAGGCTGAAATCAGGCAGGTGGTTGTCGGCAAAACAGGGGCGCCCGGTGGGCGTGGTGGCTATCGGCGGCAGTGTCGGCAGCCCATAAAGATAAAACATCATTTCGGCGAGCAGGATGCGTCCCTGAAGGAAACGCTGGCGGCGTTTAGCGGAAAAAGCCGCGGTCGCGGTCAACATCTCGGCAGATAATCTATGGGTATCCAGGGCGGCGCTAGCGGGGATCCATCGGGCAAAATGACACGCCATTGTTCACTCCATGACAGAGAGGTCTCTGATAACGCAGGAGTGTTAGATTAAGCATAAGTCGCGGATTTATCATCAAAAAAGAGTATGAGGTTTATCCTATTTATCTGTTTCTTGAATGTCATTGTCTGGCGCCGCATCACTCCACCATTGTATCAGCGAGGCATTTGGCGTCAGATCAAAATGCGGTTTGCCGAGCAAATGATTGAGGATACGGGCAGAGCGCCAGGCCATCAGGCTCAGGCCGCCTTCAGCGCTGCCGTGGCTGTGGATACCGGCATTCACCGCATAAATCCGGTTCTGCTCCGGCCCTTGCCACTCAAGGTTAAAATCCGGTAACAGCGGCAGGTGCTGTTGATTGTCGAAGGGGATGCGCGGCAACAGCGGTTTCAGGCAGGAAGGCAGCGAAGGGCGGTAGCCGGTGGCTAAAATGACCATATCGGCCTTAAATCCTTCCTGACGATTTTCCAGGCCATGCCGGGCGCGCAACTGGAAATCTTTTCCCGTTGGCTCTATCGCCAACAGCGTTCGGTGCGGCAACAGGCGTACGTTACGTGTCTGGTGCATTACGTCAAAACGCATGTACAACTCGCGATATAGGGTACGCAGCGTATGGTTGCTGATGCCGTCGGCGGGCAGCTTCTGCGCCTTGATTTCCCGTTCGCGGATATCTTGCGGCAGCGTATAGAAATAATCGACGTATTCCGGGGTGAAGTACTCATTGGTGAAGGCGGATTCATCCAGAGGCTGGAAGTTGGGCCGGCGGGAAAGCCAGTCCAGCTGCGCCGGTTTTCCCCAATGCCCGCGCAGTGCATTGAGGAAAATGTCGGCACCGCTTTGGCCGCCGCCCACCACCATAACCCGTTTGCCGGTAAGATCCGGATTGCGGAGGGCGATCTCTGCGGCATGCAGGCAATTTTCCCCCAGAGCCGGGTAGAACTCATCAGGGATCCAGGGATCGTGGCCGGTGCCCAGGCAGATGTTTTTTGCCCACAGGGTTTGGTTGAGAGTACGGACTTCAAACAGCTGCTGGTCATCGTCAAAATCAATGCTTTCTACCGACTGCGAAAACTGTAGCCCATCTAATCTATCGCAGGCCCAACTTAGGTAGTCCGAAAACTCTTCACGGCTGATAATTTGCTGCTCGGTGATCAGAAAACGGTAAATTTTTTTCTGCTCGACCAGATAATTGATAAATGAAAACTGGCTGCGCGGCGCAACGGCGGTCACTAAGTCCTGCAGCACATAAGTCTGCATATACGCCGAGGGTAACAACATGCCGGGATGCCAGCGAAAGCTGGCGTTGCGATCGAGAAAGGCGTAGTTCACCTCACCGCTTTCGAAGGCCATGGCTGCCAGACTGAGATTGAATGGCCCCAGGCCGACGCCCAGTAAATCCAATGGTTCGTTCATTTATGCTTATGTCTCTCGGCAAAAATCGCTGAGATAAGCTTAGGCCAGTTTGGGCGGGTAAAGGGGAAATGGCGGGGGGATTGTTGGATGCGGGTGCCGTTTCCAGCACCCGTCGCCGGTTATTTTCCGATGCAGAAACTGGAGAAAATGCGCCCCAGCAGGTCATCTGAGGTAAATTCGCCGGTGATTTCACTCAGCGCTTGCTGCGCCAGGCGCAGTTCCTCGGCCAGCAGCTCCCCCGCGTAAGCGCTCACTAACTGTTCTTTGCCCTCGACCAGATGACAGGCCGCCTGTTCAAGCGCTTGCAGATGCCTACGACGCGCCAGGAAGCCGCCTTCCATATTGCTGGTGAAACCCATGCTCTGTTTCAGATGATCGCGCAGCAGGTCGATGCCTTCGCCGGTGCGCGCCGAGAGGCGAATAAGTGAGTGACCATTTACTTCGGTCATGCCCAGCGTTTCACCCGTGATATCGGCTTTGTTACGCACAACAGTGATTGGCAGGCTGTGCGGCAGGCGCGCCATAAACTCTGGCCAAATCTCTGCCGGTTCGGTTGCGGCGGTGGTGGTGCCGTCAACCATAAACAGAACACGATCGGCTTGTTCGATCTCGTTCCATGCACGTTCGATGCCGATGCGCTCCACTTCGTCGCTGGCTTCACGCAGGCCGGCGGTGTCGATGATGTGCAGCGGCATGCCGTCGATGTGAATATGCTCACGCAGTACGTCGCGGGTGGTACCGGCAATGTCGGTGACGATCGCCGCATCGCGGCCGGCTAACGCATTGAGCAGGCTTGATTTACCGGCGTTTGGCCGCCCGGCGATCACCACCTTCATCCCTTCGCGCAGCAGGCTGCCCTGGCGCGCCTCGGCGCGTACGTTGTCCAGATCGGCCATCACGCCGTTGAGCTGCGCTTCGATTTTACCGTCAGACAGGAAGTCGATTTCCTCATCGGGAAAGTCGATCGCGGCTTCCACGTAGATTCGCAGGTGAGTGAGTGCTTCCACAAGCTGGTGGATGCGGGTGGAAAACGCCCCCTGCAATGAGTTCATTGCAGAACGTGCTGCCTGTTCGGAACTGGCGTCGATCAGATCGGCAATTGCCTCTGCCTGCGCCAAATCCAGCTTGTCGTTGAGAAAGGCGCGTTCGGAGAACTCGCCGGGCCGCGCGATGCGCACGCCGGGCAGCGCCAGTACGCGTTTCAGCAGCAGATCGAGGATTACCGGCCCACCGTGGCCTTGCAGTTCCAGCACGTCTTCACCGGTAAACGAGTTTGGGCCGGGGAACCACAGCGCAATGCCCTGATCCAGGGTGGCGCCTGCGGCGTCGCGGAACGGCAGATAATCGGCGTATCGTGGCTTCGGCAACTTGCCGAGCAGGGCCTGGGCGGCGTCTTTCGCGCCACGACCGGAAATACGCAGAATGCCGACGCCGCCGCGTCCCGGCGGAGTGGCTTGGGCTACGATGGTATCGGTAGTGCTGCTCATAACGGTTCTCTCTGACGATTCAATATGCAAAAAGGCGGTCTAATGACCGCCTCTTATCTTTCGCTGCAAGGGTTCAGCGTGCCGAACCCCTACAATACGCTTAGGTCTTTTTCTTGTCGCGGCTGTGTAAGCCACGTTTTTCCAGGCCGCGGTAAATCAGCTGCTGCTGGAGGATGGTGACCAGGTTACTGACGATGTAGTACAGCACCAGACCGGACGGGAACCACAGGAAGAACACTGTGAAGATCACCGGCATAAAGGTCATGATTTTCTGCTGCATCGGGTCAGTCACGGTGGTTGGCGACATCTTCTGGATGAAGAACATCGTCACGCCCATCAGGATTGGCAGAATGTAGTACGGGTCTTGCGCCGACAGGTCATGGATCCACAGGGCGAACGGCGCATGGCGCAGCTCAACCGAGCCCATCAACATGTAGTACAACGCCAGGAAGATTGGCATCTGGATAACCAGCGGCAGACAACCTCCCAATGGGTTCACTTTCTCGGACTTGTACAGCGCCATCATTTCCTGACTCATGCGCTGTTTGTCGTCACCGATACGCTCACGCATCGCCTGCAGTTTTGGCTGCAGCATGCGCATTTTCGCCATCGAGGTGTACTGCGCTTTGGTCAGCGGGTACATGATGCCGCGCACGATGAAGGTGATGATGATAATCGAGAAGCCCCAGTTACCGATAAAGCCGTGGATGAACTTCAGCAGTTTGAACAGCGGCTGGGAGATGAACCACAACCAACCGTAATCCACGGTCAGGTCCAGATGCGGCGCCAGTTGGGCCATCTGATCCTGCAGCTCCGGACCCACCCACAGGGTGGCATTCAGCTGTTGCTGCGCACCAGGCTGCACCACAACCGGGGTAGATTTGAAGCCGATGGTGGACAGGTTGTCACCAGGTTTAGCGGTATAGAAGGTATTGCTGCCCTGAGTTGCCGGCACCCATGCGGTGGCGAAGTATTGTTGCAGCATCGCAACCCAACCGCCCTGAGTGGTGACATTCAGGTTCTCGTCCTTGTCGAACGCATACTTCTGATATTTGTCTTCGCTGGAAGAGTACGCCGCGCCGCGGAAGGTGTGCAGAGCGAAGTTGTTGCTGCCGGTGTCGCGGTGCTTAGGCAGTTCAGTAGTCTGCTTCAGTTGGCCGAACAGGGTCAGCTCCAGCGGAGCGGTGCTTTTGTTGTCGACGTTGTAGTCAACGCCAACCGCGTAATGGTTACGCTTGAGCACGAAAGTCTTGGTGTAAACCGCACCGTCTTTGCCGGTGAAGGTCAGCGGGATGCGCAACTCATCCTGGCCTTCCGGCAGGGTGTAGTTGTCCTGCGCTGCCTGGAACAAAGGACGTTCGCCATTTGCCGGGTTATCCGGGCCGTTTCTGCCGGTCAGACCGCTTTGCGCCTGATAAACAAATGACGGGGTGTTTTCCAGCAGTTGGAATGGAGTCGATGAACCCAGGGTATCCGGGTAGGCCAACAGTTTAGCCTGCTCGATATCACCACCACGCGTGTTGATGGTCAGTGACAGCACGTCAGTGTTAACGGTAATCAGTTTACCCTGGCCACTGGCTGGCACAGCCTGGCTTGCAGCATCACCGGTAGCTGTGTTCGAAGTCTGTTGCGTGGTCTGGGCGACTGGTTGCGGAGCGTTGTCCGTTTGCCAGGCCTGCCAGATCATGAAAGACACGAACAGCAGAGCGATGAGGAAAAGATTGCGTTGCGAATCCATCGTTAGTGTTCTCTGTTATCGTCGGTTTTCGGCGGCACGGGATCATCGCCACCTGGGTTCAAGGGGTGGCATTTTAATACGCGTTTCAATGCTAACCAACTGCCTTTTATCATGCCAAACCTGCTTAATGCCTCAATTGCGTAATGAGAACATGTCGGCTGGAAGCGACAACGAGGCCCAAGCAACGGACTGATGACGAGCTGGTAAGCCCGCACCAGCCCGATCAGGATGCGGGAGCCTGGCGACAGTGGCGACGCCATAATTTTTCCAAAGCTTCCGTCAACGCGCGGTTATCCAAATCCGCTATCCCTTTTTTGGCCACCACGACAAAATCCATCGCCGGTAACTCGTGCTGACGTAAACGGAAGCTCTCGCGGGTAAGGCGTTTGATCCGGTTGCGTTCATGCGCGCGTTTGACGTGTTTTTTGGCGACGGTAAGACCGATGCGGGGATGCCCCAGCTGGTTCAGGCGGCCGAGGATGGTGATTTGCGGCGTGCCAGCCCGTTGTGGCTGCTGGAAGACGAAAGTGAAATGAGTGGGAGTTAACAAACGTAACTCCCTGGGAAAAGCGAGCTTAACCACTCAGCGGGTTAGCTTTTATTACTTAGAAACAGTCAGACGAGCACGGCCTTTCGCACGACGGCGGGCCAGAACTTGACGACCATTTTTGGTGGCCATACGAGCACGGAAACCATGGCTACGGTTGCGCTTCAATACGGACGGTTGGAAAGTGCGTTTCATGGCGATTTCTACCTAAACTTAAATAAGGACATAAGTCAAATGCGTTTGGCTACTCGGCGTGAAAGCTACCGACGCCTCAATCGCAATATATAAAGAGGCGGGATTGTAATAATTGTACAGTCCTGAGTCAATTCACATCGCGCGAGCCTACCTGGTTGTCTGCCAATACGGAGTAAAATCCGGTCTTGGCCCGTGGTCACAGCTGAATCCTGTCTGGCTAATGACTCACCATAAGGAACCAGGTATTACACGTAGGGCGAATATTATACGGATTCGGGGGTAAACCGCAAGGATCCTGAAGCGATCCTTGCGGTTAAAAGCCAGGATCCGAGGTGGATAACAGGGTATAACCGGTTGACAATGTAAAAAATACCGTCCTTCGGGCGGGATCTCGCCTGCAATTTGACGTGGATGGCGAAAAGATCGCCGCAGGCCGCGGCCTGTGGATAAAATGGATCTAATCTGTGATGAAGGGGAGGATCTCTTGCTCGGATTGCGCTATGATCCGTCATTCCGATCGCGATCTCTCAAGCGGGGATCGTGAGGGACATAAACCGTGAAAGGCGGTTCGCATGCCCCACTGGTGTTCAGCCGATGCCGGGCATGTGTCAAAAATCATGAGTTATAAAAAATTAGCCTGATTCTTTTCTTTTATTGATCTTGTTCGAGTGGAGTCCGCCGTGTCACTTTCGCTTTGGCAGCAGTGTCTTGCCCGATTGCAGGATGAGTTACCTGCCACAGAATTTAGTATGTGGATACGCCCATTGCAGGCGGAACTGAGTGACAACACCCTGGCGCTTTATGCGCCCAATCGCTTTGTGCTGGATTGGGTTCGCGATAAATACTTAAACAATATCAATGGGCTGCTGAATGATTTCTGCGGTACGGATGCCCCTTTGCTGCGTTTTGAAGTCGGCAGCAAACCGCTCACCCAAATCATCAGCCAGACCGTCACTGCCAGCGTCAGCGCACCTAGCGCGCCGGTGGTGCGCGCCGTAGCGCCTTCCCGGCCAAGCTGGGATAACGCGGCGCCACAGCCCGAACTGTCTTACCGCTCCAACGTTAATCCAAAGCACACCTTTGATAACTTTGTTGAGGGTAAATCCAACCAACTGGCGCGCGCGGCGGCCCGTCAGGTGGCGGATAATCCGGGCGGTGCCTATAACCCGTTGTTTCTGTATGGCGGTACCGGGTTGGGTAAAACTCACCTGTTGCACGCGGTCGGCAACGGCATCATGGCGCGCAAGGCCAACGCCAAAGTGGTCTATATGCACTCTGAACGTTTCGTGCAGGACATGGTAAAAGCCTTGCAGAACAACGCCATTGAAGAATTTAAGCGTTACTACCGTTCGGTCGACGCGTTGCTGATCGATGACATCCAATTTTTTGCCAACAAAGAGCGTTCGCAGGAAGAGTTCTTCCATACCTTTAACGCCCTGTTGGAAGGCAATCAGCAGATTATCCTGACGTCAGATCGCTATCCCAAAGAAATTAACGGGGTGGAAGATCGCCTCAAATCCCGTTTCGGTTGGGGCCTGACGGTGGCAATAGAGCCGCCGGAGCTGGAAACCCGAGTGGCGATCCTGATGAAAAAGGCCGACGAGAACAATATCCGTCTGCCGGGCGAAGTGGCGTTCTTTATTGCCAAGCGCCTGCGTTCCAACGTGCGTGAGCTCGAAGGGGCGCTGAACCGCGTGATCGCCAACGCGAACTTTACCGGCCGTGCCATTACCATTGATTTCGTGCGCGAAGCGCTGCGCGATCTGCTGGCACTGCAGGAGAAGCTGGTCACCATCGATAATATTCAAAAGACGGTGGCGGAATACTATAAAATTAAAATCGCGGATTTGCTGTCCAAGCGGCGTTCGCGTTCGGTTGCCCGCCCGCGCCAGATGGCGATGGCATTGGCAAAAGAACTCACCAACCACAGCCTGCCAGAAATCGGCGATGCGTTTGGTGGCCGCGACCATACCACGGTGTTGCACGCCTGCCGGAAGATTGAGCAGCTGCGTGAGGAAAGTCACGACATCAAAGAAGATTTCTCAAATTTAATCAGAACATTATCTTCCTAGCGCTATGAAATTTATCGTTGAACGTGAGCATCTGCTAAAACCGCTGCAACAGGTGAGCAGCCCGCTGGGCGGCCGCCCAACATTGCCAATTCTGGGTAACTTGCTGCTGCAGGTGACGGAAGGCTGCCTGCTGCTGACCGGCACCGATTTGGAGATGGAGATGGTGGCGCGCGTTGCCCTGTCCCAACCCCATGAAGCGGGCGCGACTACCGTCCCCGCGCGTAAATTCTTTGATATCTGCCGTGGCTTGCCGGAAGGGGCCGAGATCGCCGTAACGCTTGAAAGCGAACGCATGCTGGTGCGCTCCGGCCGCAGCCGTTTCTCGCTGTCAACGCTGCCGGCGGTGGATTTCCCGAACCTGGACGACTGGCAGAGCGAAGTTGAATTTACTCTGCCGCAGGCGACGCTGAAGCGCCTGATTGAGGCCACGCAGTTCTCGATGGCTCATCAGGACGTGCGCTACTACTTAAACGGCATGCTGTTCGAAACCGAAGGTGAAGAACTGCGTACCGTAGCAACCGACGGTCACCGCCTGGCGGTGTGCTCGATGCCTATCGGTCAGCAGCTGCCTTCGCATTCGGTGATCGTGCCGCGTAAAGGGGTGATGGAGCTGGTGCGTCTGCTGGACGGTGGCGATACGCTGCTGCAACTGCAGATCGGCAGTAACAATATTCGTGCCCACGTCGGTGATTTTATCTTCACCTCCAAGCTGGTTGACGGCCGTTTCCCCGATTATCGCCGCGTATTGCCGAAGAATCCGGACAAAACGCTGGAAGCCGGCTGCGACTTGCTCAAGCAGGCGTTTGCCCGCGCAGCCATTTTGTCGAACGAAAAGTTCCGCGGCGTGCGCCTGTATGTGAGCCAGAACCAGCTTAAGATCACCGCCAACAACCCGGAGCAGGAAGAAGCTGAAGAGATCCTTGATGTCAGCTACGACGGTACCGAGATGGAAATTGGTTTCAACGTCAGCTACGTGCTGGATGTGTTGAATGCGCTCAAGTGTGAAGATGTGCGCCTGCTGTTGACCGACTCGGTTTCCAGCGTGCAGATCGAAGACGGTGCGAGTCAGGCGGCGGCGTACGTCGTCATGCCGATGCGGTTGTAGAAATTATCGGGCTATCTTACTTGCCCCTTTGCGATTGGGCAGTGCTCGCAATCCTCGCGTACTCTGTGTACGCTCCGGTTGCTGCGCGCTGGCCGCGCGCAAATGGCCTGCGACGATTACGCCCTGGGCTGTTCGATGATTAAGATAACTGCAGCATGGCTCTGACGCGTTTACTGATTAAAGATTTCCGCAATATCGAAGCGGCGGATTTGGCTCTGGCGCCGGGATTCAATTTCCTGGTTGGGGCCAACGGCAGTGGGAAAACCAGCGTGCTCGAGGCGGTGTATACCCTTGGCCACGGGCGCGCATTTCGCAGCCTGCAGGCCGGAAGGGTGATCCGCCACGACCAGCCGGAGTTCATTTTGCACGGCCGTATTGAAGGCGCTGAGCGTGAAATATCCGTGGGATTAAGCAAGAGCCGTCAGGGAGACAGCAAAGTGCGCATCGATGGCAGCGACGGCCACAAAGTGGCTGAGCTGGCGCAGTTATTGCCGATGCAGCTGATTACCCCCGAAGGTTTTACCCTGCTAAACGGCGGGCCGAAATTTCGGCGCGCCTTCCTGGACTGGGGTTGTTTTCATAACGAACCCGGTTTTTTCACCGCCTGGAGCAACCTGAAACGGTTACTGAAGCAGCGTAATGCCGCGCTGCGCCAGGTCAGTCGCTATGCGCAGATCCGCGCCTGGGATCAGGAACTGATCCCGTTGGCCGAGCGTATCAGCGAGTGGCGGGCAGCTTACAGCGACGCGATTGCCGCGGATATCACCGCGACGTGCGCGCAGTTTTTGCCCGAATTTGCCCTGAGTTTCTCTTTCCAGCGCGGCTGGGACAAAGAGAGCGACTACGGAGAGCTGCTGGAGCGCCAGTTTGAGCGCGACAGGGCGTTAACCTATACCGCCGTGGGGCCGCATAAGGCGGACTTCCGCATCCGTGCCGAGGGCACGCCGGTAGAGGATTTATTATCGCGCGGTCAGCTAAAGCTGCTGATGTGCGCGTTGCGCTTAGCGCAGGGTGAGTTTCTCACCCGGCAGAGCGGGCGGCGTTGCCTGTATCTGATTGATGATTTTGCCTCCGAGCTGGACACCGGCCGTCGCCGGTTGCTGGCCGATCGCCTGAAAGCCACCCAGGCCCAGGTCTTTGTCAGCGCGGTAAGCGCTGAACAAGTGACCGATATGGCCGGTGAAAAGGGCAAGATGTTCCGCGTGGAACAGGGTAAAATAGAGGTTCAACCACAGGACTAAAATGAGCGAGAAACGTTGATGTCGAATTCTTATGACTCCTCAAGTATCAAGGTATTAAAAGGGCTGGATGCGGTGCGTAAGCGCCCGGGCATGTATATCGGCGACACCGATGATGGCACCGGTCTGCACCACATGGTATTCGAGGTTGTGGACAACGCTATCGACGAAGCACTCGCGGGCCACTGTAGTGACATTCAGGTGGTCATCCATGCCGATAACTCCGTTTCGGTACAGGATGACGGCCGTGGTATCCCGACCGGTATTCACGAAGAGGAAGGGGTTTCTGCGGCGCAGGTCATCATGACCGTGCTGCATGCCGGCGGCAAATTTGACGACAACTCCTACAAGGTATCCGGCGGCCTGCACGGCGTGGGTGTCTCCGTTGTTAACGCCCTGTCCGAGAAGCTGGAACTGGTTATTCGCCGCGAAGGCAAGGTGCATGAGCAGACCTACGCCATGGGTGAGCCGCAGGCACCGCTGAAAGTGGTCGGTGAAACCGATCAGACCGGCACCACGGTGCGTTTCTGGCCGAGCTACGAAACCTTCACCAACAACGTTGAATTTGAGTACGACATTCTGGCCAAGCGCCTGCGCGAGCTGTCTTTCCTTAACTCCGGCGTGTCTATCCGCCTGAAAGACAAACGCACGGACAAAGAAGACCACTTCCACTACGAAGGCGGCATCAAGGCGTTTGTCGAATACCTGAACAAAAACAAAACCCCAATCCACCCTAACGTGTTCTATTTCTCCACCGTGAAAGACGACATCGGTGTGGAAGTGGCGCTGCAGTGGAACGACGGTTTCCAGGAAAACATCTACTGCTTCACCAACAACATCCCGCAGCGCGATGGCGGTACCCATCTGGTCGGTTTCCGTACCGCGATGACCCGTACCCTGAACAGCTACATGGATAAAGAAGGCTACAGCAAAAAGGCTAAAATCAGCGCCACCGGCGATGATGCGCGTGAAGGCCTGATTGCCGTGGTTTCGGTGAAGGTGCCGGATCCCAAGTTCTCTTCCCAGACCAAAGACAAGCTGGTTTCCTCCGAGGTGAAAACCGCGGTTGAAACGCTGATGAACGAGAAGCTGGTCGATTATCTGATGGAAAACCCGGGCGATGCGAAAATCGTCGTCGGCAAAATCATCGATGCGGCGCGTGCCCGTGAAGCGGCGCGTAAAGCGCGTGAAATGACCCGTCGTAAAGGCGCGTTGGATCTGGCCGGCCTGCCGGGCAAACTGGCGGACTGCCAGGAACGCGATCCGGCGTTGTCCGAACTCTACCTGGTGGAAGGGGACTCTGCGGGCGGCTCTGCCAAGCAGGGGCGTAACCGTAAGAACCAGGCGATTCTGC
The DNA here is from genome assembly GCF_052686505.1 of Serratia sp. TSA_198.1. NCBI lineage: Bacteria > Pseudomonadati > Pseudomonadota > Gammaproteobacteria > Enterobacterales > Yersiniaceae > Serratia > Serratia sp. TSA_198.1. Next base: position 267,580 of record NZ_JBQZFP010000005.1, on the reverse strand, counting down.
CGCTGAAAGGTAAAATCCTCAACGTCGAGAAGGCGCGCTTCGACAAGATGCTGTCTTCGCAAGAAGTGGCGACGCTGATCACTGCGCTGGGTTGCGGCATCGGCCGTGACGAGTACAACCCGGACAAGCTGCGTTACCACAGCATCATCATCATGACCGATGCCGACGTCGACGGTTCGCACATCCGTACGCTGCTGTTGACCTTCTTCTACCGCCAGATGCCGGAAATCATTGAACGCGGCCACGTGTTCATTGCCCAGCCGCCGCTGTACAAGGTGAAAAAAGGCAAGCAGGAACAGTACATCAAAGATGACGAGGCAATGGATCAGTATCAGATCGCCATCGCGATGGACGGCGCAACCCTGCACACCAATGCCAACGCGCCGGCGCTTGCCGGTGAACCACTGGAAAAACTGGTGGCCGAGCACTACAGCGTGCAGAAGCTGATCGGTCGTATGGAACGCCGCTACCCGCGCGCGCTGCTGAACAATCTGATCTATCAGCCAACCCTGAATGAAAGCGATCTGAGCGATCAGAGCAAAGTGCAGGTATGGATTGAGTCGCTGGTGAAACTGCTGAACGATAATGAGCAGCATGGCAGCAGCTATGACTCGGTAATCTTCGAGAACCGCGAGCGCCAGATGTTTGAGCCGGTGCTGCGCATCCGTACCCACGGCGTGGATACCGACTACCCGCTGGACTTCGAGTTCTTCCACGGCGGCGAATATCGCAAAATCTGCCAACTGGGCGAAAAACTGCGTGGCCTGATCGAAGAAGATGCCTTCATCGAACGTGGCGAACGCCGTCAGCCGGTAGACAGCTTCGAGCAAGCGCTGGAGTGGCTGGTGAAAGAGTCGCGCCGTGGCCTGTCGATACAGCGTTATAAAGGTCTGGGCGAAATGAACCCTGAGCAGCTGTGGGAAACCACCATGGATCCGGAAAGCCGCCGCATGCTGCGTGTGACCGTGAAGGACGCCATCGCTGCCGATCAGCTGTTCACCACCCTGATGGGGGATGCGGTCGAACCGCGTCGTGCCTTTATCGAAGAAAATGCCCTGAAAGCGGCAAATATCGATATTTAACGCATTAATGGCTGTGAAAATCCGCGCCGGGCAACCCGCGCGGATTTTTTTACGCCTTTTTTGGCGCTGACAACGCGGGCTGAAACGCGTTAGCATGGGAAAAAACCACTGGGAGAAGCTTGAATGGCTATTGAACTGATTGCGATCGATATGGACGGCACGTTGCTTAATCCGCAGCACCAGATTACGCCTGCGGTGAAGCAGGCCATCACCGAGGCGCGCCGCAAAGGGGTTCACGTGGTGCTGGCTACCGGGCGGCCTTACGTCGGCGTTCAGGATTATCTGCGTCAGTTGGATATCCAGGGCCCCGGTGATTTCTGCATTACCTACAACGGCGCGCTGGTGCTGCAGGCGGTCGACGGCGCCTGCATCCTGCAGGAAACCCTGGGCTTCGAGGATTATCTCCACTTCGAGCAGATGGCGCGGGAGTTTGGTGTCCACTTCCAGGCGTTCGATTTCGATACCCTGTATACCCCGAACAAAGATATCGGCAAATACACCGTGCACGAGTCGGAAATGACCGGCATTCCGTTGAAATACCGCAGCGTAGAGGAGATGGATCGCCAGACTCGCTTCCCGAAGTTGATGATGATCGACGAGCCGGAGTTGCTGGATCGCGCCATTGCGCGCATTCCAGCCGAGACGCGGGAGCGTTACACCATCCTGAAAAGCGCGCCTTACTTCCTGGAGATTTTGCATAAACGGGTTGATAAGGGCACCGGGGTGAAAATGCTGGCAGAACACCTCGGCATTGCGCAGGAAAACGTGATGGCATTGGGCGATCAGGCCAATGATACCGCGATGATCGAGTACGCCGGCGTTGGCGTAGCGATGGGCAACGCCATCCCGGAACTGAAAGCGGTGGCGCAGTTCGTGACTACCGCCAATACTGAAGACGGCGTGGCGCGCGCCATCGAGAAGTTCGTGCTGAACGCCTGAGGCGTTGTTGCACCCCAGGGGCGCACCTGCGCCCCTGAAGCGCGTTAGAGCCGCGCTAAAATGCCTTTCACAATCTGGACGTCCTGAATCGCCAGCCCGGTAAGATCGGCAATAGTGATTTGTTGCGGGCTGCTGCGCAGCCTTCCCCCCTGCGCCAGAGCAGTGCCTAATTCGACGATCGGCTTCGATGTCAGCAAACCTTGCCGATAAGCGGTGGCGATCTCGCCATAGTCTGCGCATTGCGACAAGGCATCGACCAGCAACAGGTCCGCCCTGGCGACCAGATCGGTCGCCAGCTCCTGCTTGCCGTGGGTGTCTGCGCCAATTGCCGTGATATGGGTACCAGGCTGAATATCCGTCGCCTGCAAAATGGGCTCGCGGCTGGGGGTAGTGGTGACAATCAGCCGACAATGCGCCGCCAGCTCTGCCGCGTTTTGGGTGGTCTGCACCCGGAAACCCTCGGCTTCGGCATCGTGGCGAAAGGCTTGCAGAGCCGGTTCGTTGCGGCCCCATACCCAGACATCGCGGCATGGGGTGAGTGGTTTTAGCTGCTGCAGTTGCAACCGGGCCTGCATGCCGCAGCCGACGATGCCGATCGCCGGGATGTCCGTCGGGGCACACAGTTCGGCGGCAATACGCCCCGCCAGCGCGGTGCGTAACGCGGTCAGCCAGCCTTCGTCCAGCAGCAGCGCCTGTGGTTCGCCGGTCAGTGCAGAGAAGGCCATCAGCAACCCCTGATTGCTGGCCAACCCTTGCGCCGGGTTGCGATAGAAACCGGCGGACACCTTGACGACAAACTGCTCATCGCCTTCCAGCCACGCCGATTTGATACAGCAGTCGCCTGCTGCCTGCTCAAACAGAAAATGCTGTACCGGCGGCTGTTGTACCTGTTGGCGCGAGTAAGCAATAAATCCGGATTTAAGCAGTGACGTGATGCTATCTGCGTCGAAACTGTCAATTATCTGCTGCTGGTTAATGATTTTCATCGGCGATGGCCTTGAGGTATTTCTCCAGCACGATATTTTTTCCGCACAGCACCACAGCCACTTTTTTTCCCTGAAATTCCGGTGCCAGTTTGATGGCCGCCGCCAGAGCTACCCCGGCCGCGCCTTCAATAATCCAGCGATCGCTGGCGGCAATCTGGCGCATCGCCCGTTTGATTTCCGTTTCACTGACCAGAATTTTGCGATCGATCAGCTGCTGGCACAGTGGGAAGGTAATGGCGTTAGGCTCCACGCCGCCGGCGGTGCCGTCGGACAAAGTCTCCTGCTCCTCTACCGGGAAGATATGGCCGGCTTCCAGCGCGCTGTACATGCTGGTGGCATTCTCCGGCCAACAGGCGAACAGTTGGGTTTTCGGCGACAATTGCTGCAGTACGGTGCCAATACCTGAAATATAGCCACCGCCGCCTACGGCGACAATCACCGCATCCAGATCCGGTTGCTGTTCGACCAACTCCATGCCGCAGGTGCCCTGGCCGGCGATCACTTGCTCGTCGTTATAAGGGGAGACATAGACTTTGCCCTGTTCCTGGGCCGCCTTCTCGCCCGCCTGTTCCGCTTTCAGAGCATCCCCCGGCACTGTCACGACTTTACCGCCCAAAGCGCGGATGGTTTCGAGCTTGATCGCGGCGGCGGTTTCCGGCGCATAGACCGTCACGCTGACGCCCATCAGTTTGCCCGCCAGCGCCATCGCCTGGCCGTGATTACCGCTGGAGGCGGCGATCACCCCGCGTTGACGCTGTTCGTCACTCAGCAGTCGCAGTTTATTGCTGGCCCCGCGAAATTTGAATGAACCGGTTGGCTGCAGATGGTCGCATTTCAGATACAGCTCGCAACCCAGTTGCTGCGACAGCAGCACGCTGCGCTCCAACGGGGTCACGCGTACCTGAGGACGCAACTGCTGATGGGCGGAAACAATTGCGTCGAATAAGCTGCTCATACCGGTTCCTTTTATTTTCATCGGGTTGACGATCTTTTTGATCTGATTTTCCACATGGGTATTTTTCATTGATGTGGACTTTAAAATCCATATTGTACTTTATTGTATTTATTGTAAACCCCCCTGCGTCGACGGGAAGCACCTTGATGGGCGATGTGAAGCCCTTGCCCAATCCGGTAAGATGGTGACTTAGTGCCAACATGTGCAGGGGAGCCGCCATGAGCTATCGGGAAAAACAACTGACTTTTGAACCACGCGGACACCAGTTAACCAATATCAACGTCTGGACGCCAGACAGCCAGTGGCTGGCTTACGACGTGCGTCCGAACGGCGCTTCCTTTACCGGTCTGAGTATTGAACGGGTGAATACCAACAGCGGCAAGGTCGAGGTGGTATATCGCGCGCAGCAGGGTGCACATGTGGGCGTAGTGACCGTCAGCCCGGACGCACCGGCCCGTTACGCTTTTATTCACGGCCCGGAACACCCGGACAGCGTTTGGCATTACGACTTTCATCATCGCCGTGGCGTGATCGTCAGCGAACCGGATCTTGAACTGGCCGTGACTCTTGATGCGATGGATATCACTGCGCCCTATACCCCCGGGGCGCTGCGCGGTGGCACGCACGTTCACGTGTTCAGCCCGGACGGCAGTCGCCTGAGTTTTACCTATAACGACCACGTGATGCACGAGCTGGACCCTGCACGGGATCTGCGTAACGTAGGAGTGGCTGTGCCGTTGCAGGGCGTAAATCCGCCCAAGCAGCATCCGCGTGAATATGATGGCAGCCATTACTGCGTGTTGGTCAGTGAAACGACGCCGCAGCCGCAGCCGGGCAGCGATCAGATTAACCGTGCCTACGAAGAGGGTTGGGTCGGGCAACGTGGCTATTTACGGCCCGATGGACGCCAACAGCGTTGGGCACTGGCGTTTATCGGCGACACGCGTTCCGCTGCCGGCGAAAAGTTGCCGGAAGTGTTTATTGTCGACCTGCCGCGCGACGACGGCGATTACGCTAAAGCCGGCTCCCGACCGCTGCAGGGCACCCCGACCCATTTACCCGCTCCCCCTTTGGGCGTGCGCCAACGTCGCCTGACCTTTACCGGCGGGCGTCGTTATCCCGGCGTTGTCACCGCACCGCGCCACTGGCTGCGCAGTTCGCCTGATGGCAGCATGATTGCCTTTCTGATGAAGGATGACGAGGGCGTAGTGCAGCTGTGGACGGTTACGCCGAACGGCGGTGAGCCGCGCCAAATTACCCGGGGTGAGCATGGGATCCAGTCTGCGTTCAGTTGGCATCCGCAGGGCGGGCGAATCGCGCTGGTGTGCGATAACAGCCTGATGCTGTGCGAGGTGCCCAGCGGCCGCATGCAGCGCCTGACGAAACGCACCGCGCTGCCACCGTCGGGCGATGCCATTGTCTTTTCGCCGGACGGTAACCAAGTGGCGTTTATGCGCGAGGTTGAGGGTTTCAGCCAGATTTTTGTGGCTGCGGTGTGATCAGGATGCGGGCCGGGCAGCCCGCGTCAGAGCCTTTTAATGTGCGGCTACGCTGGCTGCATGGCTGGGATCGCCGCTGGCCGCCAGGTTCTGCTCTTCGCCGCGCAGGATGCGTGCTCTCGGTGAGTCTGCGGTGTCGTCACTGCCGGAGCGCATATAGTCGTAAGGCAGCAGCACGGTGTCCATCACGGCCGAGAAGGGCAGATCCAGCGCCACCAGCGGCATCATCGCCCAACTGGTGTTGTCGTCCTTCAGCATGCCCACGCTGGCGCGGGTACCCGGATAGTAGCCCTGATTCGGGCCGGTGTGGCTCATCACGCTGGAGCAGCCGTTTGTCGCCAGCAGCATGCAACTGGTTGCTATCACTTTTATCGTTTTCATTATTCCATCCTGCAGGGTGCTGTTCCCTAAAATTTGCTGATCTATAACATCTTGTCGATGTTTTAAAAGGAGCAAGGTCACGCTCTGTGGCGGCTCTCTCACTTTATTGTAAGGGATAAAAAAACTTTCGCCGAACTGATTGTCATTTTTTTGATCGCCGCCGGTTGAAATGATGAAATCAACCCCCATTTTCTTATCAGAAGCAAATTAAGAATTTGCCGTAAGGGAATTCTTATTATTAGCCTGTCCTTAGTGGAAGGCGTAATTATTAAACCTCGCTGAAGTGCCTTAGGAGGCTGTTTTATGCGCAATTTCGATCTTTCCCCGCTATACCGTTCCGCCATTGGTTTTGACCGCTTGTTTAACGCGCTGGAGGCTGGGCAGAGCCAGGGGAATGGCGGCTACCCACCTTATAATGTTGAGCTGGTGGATGAAAACCATTATCGCATTGCGATCGCGGTGGCCGGGTTTGCCGAGCAGGAACTGGAAATCACCACCCAGGACAATCTTCTGATTGTGCGTGGTGCCCATAATAACGAACCTGCTGAAAGAACCTACTTATATCAAGGTATTGCCGAGCGTAACTTCGAGCGTAAATTCCAGCTGGCCGAGCATATCCAAATTAAAGGCGCGAAGCTGGAGAATGGGTTGTTGTATATCGATATGGAACGCATCGTACCGGAAACATTAAAACCGCGCCGGATTGAAATTAAATAATTCTTATTTCATCAGCGAAACGTCTCGCTGGTGTTAAATGTTAACTTGCCCGCCGTCAGGGGGCATACCTTAATTTACCCTATGAATTTTAAGTTACGGCCAGGCGACCCGCTCATTCATCCTATGGGGCTTACCAAGGTAAGTGACAGGGGTGACAAATTTGCCGGGAGCAGATTTGAACGGGCCGCATCACCGAGGGCAGGTAACGACGCCGTAGCTTGAAAGGCGACGGGTAAAATCTCGCTTCATAGAAGGAGTTTACATCATGCGTAATTACGATCTGTCACCTTTGCTGCGTCAGTGGATTGGTTTCGACAAGTTGGCCAGCTCAATGGGCGGCCAGGAACCCCAGGGCTTCCCGCCGTACAACATCGAGAAAAGCGACGACAACCACTACCGCATTTCTCTGGCGCTGGCCGGGTTCAAACAAAGCGAACTGAACATTGAAGTGGAAGGGCCGCGCCTGACCGTGAGCGGTAAGCCGACGCCGCCGGAAAAACAGGTGGAATACCTGCATCAGGGGCTGGTGTGCAAAGAGTTTACTCTGACTTTCACGCTGGCCGAGCACTTGCAGGTTGCTGAGGCGCAGTTTGAAAATGGCCTGTTGCACATCGATCTGGTGCGTCAGGTGCCGGATGCCTTGCAACCGCAGCGCATCGCCATCGGCACCACTCCGGGGTTAGAAGCTCAGTAACCGACTGAAAAAAATCGGTAATAACACGGGGGAAGTCCAAGCGGGCTTCCCCCGTTGCATTCTGTGGCGTAACCCACATTCCCCCCGTCCCGCTTATGCCAGAATCCCTATTAATTGTGTGATTTAACCGCAAACCGATTGTTAAACTTCTGGCAAGGATGTGACCTATGAGCGATATCGCCCTGACCGTCAGCATGTTGGCGTTGGTGGCCGTTCTCGGGCTGTGGATGGGTAACTGGAAGGTGTATGGTGTCGGGCTGGGCATTGGCGGGGTCCTGTTCGGCGGCATTATCGTGGGGCATTTCGCCCAGAGCTGGCAAATCAGTCTTAACGGCGACATGCTGCATTTCATTCAGGAATTCGGGCTGATCCTGTTCGTTTACACCATTGGCATTCAGGTGGGCCCAGGTTTCTTTTCTTCCCTGCGGGTGTCCGGGCTGCGGCTCAACGGTTTCGCCATTTTACTGGTGCTGGTTGGCGGCGTGGTGGCGGCGGGGGTTCACAAGCTGTTTGCCGTGCCGCTGCCGATCATTCTCGGCGTGTTCTCCGGCGCGGTCACCAATACCCCCGCGCTCGGTGCCGGGCAGCAAATTCTTACCGATCTGGGGTCCGATCCGGCGTTGGTCGATCGCATGGGGATGGGTTACGCCATGGCCTATCCGTTCGGTATCTGCGGCATCCTGCTGGTGATGTGGCTGATCCGCCTGTTCTTTCGTATCAATATCGATAAAGAAGCGCAGGCGTTTGAAAACAGCCTGGGCAATCACCACGAACTGCTGCACACCATGAACGTGGCGGTGCGTAATCCCAATCTGCAGGGGATGGCGATAAAAAATGTGCCGCTGCTGAATGGGGAGGACATCGTCTGCTCACGGCTGAAACGCGGCGAGCTGCTGATGGTGCCCGCGCCGCTCGAGAGGCTGGAGTTGGGCGACTATCTGCATCTGGTAGGAAAGCGCGAGAGCCTGGAAAATGCCCGGCTGGTGATTGGCGAAGAGGTGGACGTTTCGTTGTCAACGCGCGGCACGGCGTTACAGGTGGTGAGGGCGGTGGTGACCAATGAGAAGGTGCTGGGCAGCAAAATCCGCGATCTCAACCTGAAGCGGAAATATGACGTGGTGATCTCGCGCCTTAACCGTTCCGGGGTTGAACTGGTGGCCGGCAGCAACGTTACGTTGCAATTTGGCGATATCCTCAACCTGGTTGGCCGGCCGGAATCGATTGAAGCGGTCGCGGCCATCGTCGGCAACGCTCAGCAGAAATTGCAACAGGTGCAGATGTTGCCGGTATTTATCGGCATTGGGCTGGGAGTGTTGCTGGGTTCTGTCCCGCTGTTTGTACCGGGTTTCCCGGCGGCATTGCGCCTTGGGCTGGCCGGCGGGCCGCTGGTGGCGGCATTGATCCTCGGGCGTATCGGCAGCATTGGCAAGCTGTACTGGTTTATGCCGCCGAGCGCCAACCTGGCGCTGCGCGAGTTGGGCATTGTGCTGTTTCTGGCAGTGGTGGGGCTGAAATCGGGGGGGAACTTTGTCGATACCCTGATGCATGGCGAAGGGCTGGCGTGGATTGGCTACGGCGCGTTGATTACCGCTATCCCGTTGCTCAGCGTGGGTGTGCTGGCGCGGGTCGTGGGCAAGATGAATTATCTGACGCTGTCCGGCATGCTGGCAGGTTCGATGACCGATCCGCCGGCGCTGGCCTTCGCCAACGGCCTGCACCCGACCAGCGGCGCTGCCGCGCTGTCTTACGCCACGGTTTACCCTCTGGCGATGTTCCTGCGCATCATGTCGCCGCAGTTGCTGGCGGTGCTGTTTTGGGCGATGTAGCGAGCCGGGGCGCAGCTGTTACCTGCTAACTGCGCCCCGGCTCAGGCATCAGCCCGCTTCCTGGTGCGCGCGTTCGATCTCTTCCGCCAAAATCGCCACGCCGCGCTCGATTTTCTCCGGATCCGGCACGTAGTTCATCCGCATGCACTGGTGAGTATGCGGCCATTCATGCTCCAGTCCCGGGAAGAAGTAGTGGCCCGGCACCATCAGCACGCCGCGTTTTTTCAGGCGCTGATACAGCAGCTCGGTGGTGATCGGCAGATCCTTGAACCACAGCCAAAGGAAAATCGCCCCTTCCGGTTTGTGGATCAGGCAACGCTCTGGCGACAGATAGCGGCGGATTATCTCGATGGTGTGTTCAACGCGCTGTTTGTAGAACGGGCGGATCACCTCGTTCGACAGGCGCAGCAGATCGCCGCGTTCGATCATTTCCGCTGCCATCGCCGGCCCCATGCTGCCCGGTGACAGGCTGATGATGCCGTTCATGTTGGTCAGGGCGCTGATGACTTTCTCATCGGCAATCACGATGCCGCAGCGTGAGCCGGGCAACCCGAGCTTGGACAAGCTCATGCACAAGATGATGTTCGGGTTCCACAGCGGCGTCGCTTCGCTGAAGATAATTCCGGGGAACGGCACGCCGTAGGCGTTATCGATCACCAGCGGAATATTGCGTTGCTGCGCCAGCAGATCGAGCTTCATCAGCTCTTCGTCGGTGATCACGTTACCGGTTGGGTTGGTCGGGCGCGACACGCAGATCATGCCGATGTCGTCGCCAATGTGCAGGTGTTCGAAATCAACGTGATATTTGAATTGACCTTCCGGCAGCAGCTCGATATTGGGCTTGGCCGACACGAACAGACCCTCGTCCAGCCCGGCGTCGGCGTAGCCGATATATTCCGGCGCCAGCGGGAACAGCACGCGGCGACGGCTGCCGTCGGCATAACGCCCGGCAAACAGGTTAAACAAGTAGAAAAATGCGCTCTGGCTGCCGTTTGTTAGTGCAATATTCTGTGGTGAAATCTGCCAGCCCAGCTCGTCACGCAGCAAAGTAGCCAGCGCTTTCAGCAGGGCGTCTTTGCCCTGCGGGCCATCGTAGTTACACAGCGCCTCGGTCAGTTTGCCCTGGTCGAGCATGTCCTGACACAGTTGTTTGAAGTAACTTTCCATCTCTGGAATTTGCGCCGGATTGCCGCCGCCGAGCATGATGGCACCGGGCGTGCGCAGGCCTTCGTTCAGGTCATCCATTAAACGGGTAATGCCCGCGTAACGGGTAAATTTGTCGCCGAAAAGTGAAAAAGTCATAGGTGCAGCAGTATTGTTTTTAGCAGGTAATCGCCCACCATACCGCCAGATAATTTTCGGCGCAATGCGGTTCATAAAACAACCACCGGGGATAAACTTCACCCGGTGGTTGTTTTCCAGCAGATTGTACTGAATTAATGTGACCGATCGCCGACCCACACCACCATCACCTTGTCGTCGCCAAGCCGGCGGCTGAAGGCATAGTAGCCTGCGGTTTGCTGCGACTGTTGCACACCGGCCCCGATCGCCGGATGGCGGGCACGGAACTGCCCAAGCCTTTGCCAATGCGCCAGCAGTGGCGCTTTGGCGCCTTGCAGTTCACGCCAGTTCATATCGGAACGCGTGCCCTGCAGCGGATCCGAACCGGTCGGGCCGAGCTGGCGGCCGCTTTCATCACCGTAGTAAATTTGCACCGCCCCCGGGGCCAGCAGCAACAGATCTGCCGCACGCTGCTGCAATGGTAGCGAACCTTTGGCATCGCTGGCGAAGAACAGCCGGGTATCGTGCGAGGAGATATAGCTCAGTACGTTGAAATCCTGCAGCTTGTCGGCCATTTGCTGGTAAGTGGCGTCGATACTGGAGAAACAGCTCAGCGCCTGCGAAACCTGATCCTGAAAATCGAAATTGATCATCGCGTCAAAGCCATTCTGGTAATAGTCGCTTTTCATCACGCCGTGGCCCCAGGCTTCGCCAGTCATCCAGAATGGGGCGTCATCCAGCGCCTGGTGTGGATTGGCGGCTTTCCATTGCGCCAGCGCCGCCGTGGCTCGCTGTTTCAGCAGCGCCAGCGTGGGTTTCTCCACGTGCTTGGCGGTATCGACGCGGAAGCCGTCGATACCGTAATCGCGCACCCATTGGCTGAGCCAGGTGGTCAGGTAATCGCGGGTCGTGGCACCGGGAATATCCTGTGCGGCGGTGTCGGGTTTGTGGCGATAGAACAGCGGCAGGCCACTGGCGCCGGGCGCTTCAGTTTTGATGTCCGGGAGGAAGGCCAGTGACATGGTGAGGTCGTTATAACCCGGCGAGTCATAGTCGCCGATATCGGTGCGGATCCAGTTTTTTCCCCACCATGGGCTCCAGCCTGCCTTGTCGCTGAAATTAATGTAATCGTTGAAGCTGTGCCAGTTTTGCCCTGGACCAGGCCGCCAGTCGCCCCAGTTTTTACCCAGCGTTTTTTCGATTTCCGCGCCCTTCAGGTAGAGCGAGCCGAAGTGGAAGGTCTGCATATCGGCCAAGGTGGCGTAGCCGACATGGTTCACCACCACGTCGAACAGAATGCGGATGCCGCGTTGGTGCGCCTGTTCGACCAGTTTGCGCAGGTCTTGCCCGGTGCCCATATTGGCGTCGAGCCGGGTCCAGTCCAGTGCGTAGTAGCCGTGATAAGCGTAGTGCGGGAAATCGCCTTTGGTGCCGCCGCCGACCCAACCGTGGATCTGTTCCAGCGGCGAGCTGATCCACAGTGCGTTGACGCCAAGTTGTTGCAGGTAATCCAGCTTTTGCGTCAGCCCGGCGAGATCGCCGCCGTGGAAGGTGCCGATCTCCTGCATGCCGTCGCTGCGGCGGCCGTAGCTGTGGTCGTTGGCCGGGTTGCCGTTTTCAAAGCGATCGGTCAGTGCGAAATAGACCGTGGCGTTGTGCCAGTTGAACGGTGCCGGTTTTTCCGTGCCGGCGGATTCCAGCAGCAGCATGCCGCCGCTGCCTGCGGCAGGCTGAAGGGTCACTTTGCCCAGACTGACCCTGGCCGTTTGGCCGGAATAGAAATCGCGCACCGTTTCGCCTTCGGCAAAGGTCGCCGCTACGTCAAGGGTGACGGGCTTGCCGTCCCAGCGCTGGCAGATGTGGGTTGCCGCTGCTGCGGTGGCCTGTGGGGCCGTTTTCAGGCTGAGCAGCAGCGTCGGCGTACCGCTGCGGGTATCGACGCGCACCCGGTATTCACCGTCGCGGAACAGCCGCCAGTTGACCGGAGGGCCATCGCCGCAAGGTTGCAGCGACAGGGTTTGATTCAGCCTGGCCGCAGTGGTCGGCTGCCAGCATTGCCGATCCTGATAAATTTTCAGCGGCAGTTCGCCCTTGGGCAGCGTGGCTTGGCTGGTGAACAGCCCGGCGGTGGATTCGTCAAAGGCCGGGAAGCTTTGCAGTGTCCAGCTTGCTGTTGCGGCTGGTGACAGCAGCATCAGCAGGGGTAGGGTCAGGCGTTTCATGGCTCTCCTTACGCGTGGCAGGAAGCGTTTTTATTCTGAGGTAACGCTCAGTGTGACAAATGAAGAAAAAATAGCCTCATCCTGATGGCGTATTTTCAGGGAGGAGGGAGAAGGGGGATAAGAGGAAAGAATATGGGCGGGAAAACTCCCGCCCGTTATGACTATTTCTTCAGCAACTGCGGATTGACGCAGTTTTCTTTTACCGTACCGGTCAGGGCGGCAATCAGGTTATCTACCGCGCATTCGGCCATCGCATTGCGGGTTTCATGAGTGGCGGAGCCGATGTGCGGCAGTGCCACCACGTTCGGCAGCGTCAGCAGCGGCGAAGAGACCGGCAGCGGCTCTTTCTCGAAGACGTCCAGCCCGGCGGCGTGGATCGTTCCGTTCTGCAACGCTTCTATCAGTGCGGCTTCATCCACCACCGGGCCACGGCCGGCGTTGATCAAAATACCGCTCTTTTTCATCTTCGCCAGTTGGTCGCGGCTGATCATATGGAAGGTTTCTTCGGTCAGCGGCAGCGTGATGCAGATGAAATCGGACTCGGCCAACAGGGTGTCCAGATCGCAGCGGCGGGCGTTAAAACGCGTCTCGGCCTCTTCGTGGGTGCGGCGGGCGTTGTACAGTATCGGCATGCCGAAGCCGAAATGAGCACGCTGCGCCAGCGCCAGGCCGATGCGGCCCATGCCGAGGATGCCGAGGGTTTTATGGTGCACGTCGACGCCAAACCAGTCCGGCCCGATGCTGCCCTGCCATTCACCGGCTTTTACCCGCTCGGCCACTTCCACCACGCGGCGCGCCGTCGCCAGCACCAGGCTCATGATGGTATCGGCGACGGTTTCGGTCAGCACGGTCGGGGTATGCATCAACACCACGTTATGGGCGTTAAGCGCGTCGACGTCGAAATTGTCGTAACCGACGGAAATGGTCGAAGCGGCGCGCAGCTTGGGTGTTTGTTGCAGGAAAGCTTCATCAATCTTGCCGCCGGAACCGATGATCCCTTCCGCTTGAGCGAGCGCTTGTTTCAGCTCGTCGCGGTTATCCGGCGACAGGCCGTCGAAGGCGTGCACGGTGAAGTGCTGTTCCAGCCGTTGACGCAATTCGGTGGGGATGCTTTTGTACAATACGATAGAAGGCTTCATCACGAACTCCAGCAATACCCTTTGTCTTTCAGGCTGCAGCGTTGTTGGCTACAACCGGAAATCCATCGGGTATGTTCAACAGAAAATAAAGTATAACGAGATCAGGCTACTTGTGGATGAACCTCGTTGCGAGCGGGTTTGACGATCAGCGTCACGACGACCGCCACGATCAGCGCTATGGCCATAAACATATAAGAAGCTGACGGGTTGCCGGTCGCGCCGTTCAGGTAGCCGACGAACCAGGAGCCGAAGAAGGAGCCCAGCGCACCCATGCTGTTGATCAGCGCCATCGCGCCACCGGCGACGTTTTTCGGCAGCATTTCCGGAATGATGGCGAAGAAGGGTCCGTACGGGGCATACATTGCCGCACCGGCGATCACCAGCAGACCGTAGGAAACCCAGAAATGGTTGGTGCCGACGGCATAGGAACCGAAGAACGCCAGCGCGCCGATCAGCAGCAGCGGCCAGACGAACAGTTTGCGGTTCTGCATTTTGTCCGAAGCCCAAGACACCAGGATCATGGAGATAGTCGCCGCCAGGTAAGGCACCGACGACAGCCAGCCGGCTTCCACCATGCCCATTTGCATGCCGCTGCGCAAAATGGACGGCAACCACAGCACGAAGCCGTACACGCCGATGCTCCAGGCGAAATACTGTACGCACAGCAAGATCACGTTGCGTGAGCGGAAGGCTTCACCGTAGTTGCGCACCGCCTTGATGCCTTTCTGCTCCTCATCAAGCTGCTTTTGCAGCGCCGATTTTTCGTCTTCGCTCAACCATTTGGCCTGCGCCGGCTTGTCTTTCGCCAGCACCCACCAGCAGAAGGCCCAGAGTACCGCCGGAATACCTTCGATGATGAACATCTCGCGCCAGCCGAAGGCGTGGATCAGGTAGCCGGAAACCACCGACATCCACAACACGGTGACCGGGTTACCGAGGATCAGGAAGGTATTGGCGCGTGAACGTTCTGATTTGGTGAACCAGTTGCTGATGTAAATCAGCATCGCCGGCATCACGGCCGCTTCCACCACGCCGAGAATAAAGCGAATGGCGGCCAGCATCGGGATATTGCTGACCACGCCGGTCAACGAGGCGCAGCCACCCCACAGGATCAGGCACCAGAAGATCAGTTTTTTTACGCTGCGGCGTTCGGCATAGATCGCGCCGGGAATTTGGAAGAAGAAATAGCCAAGGAAAAACAGCGCGCCCAGCAGCGAAGACATGCCTTTGGTAATGCCCAGATCGTCGTTGATGCCGGCGGCCGAGGCAAAGCTGAAGTTAGCGCGATCGAGGTAGGCCAGGCTGTAGGTGATAAACACGATGGGCATGATGTACCACCAGCGTTTGGCCGCGAGAGTGACTGTATTCATGTTCAGATTCCTCAGTGGTGTCGTATTCCCGTTGCCTTTCAAGCTGTAGCCAACAACGCTGCAACTTGGAAATCATTGGGTATTGCTCTCCCGGCGAGTCTGGTTGTAGGGCCAGAGGCGTGTGCCGTTCGGAGAAGGCTGTTAACTGATTTTGTTTGTTATTTTTATTCAGCCAGTGCCGCGCGGGTTGGCAGCCCTTCGCTGTCGCCGATGGCCTGGATCGCCAGCGAGCCGATTTTATTGCCGCGTTGCACCGCCTGTTTCAGCGTTTTGCCCTCCAGCAGGGCGCTGATCGTCCCAACGGCAAAGCCGTCTCCTGCACCTACGGTATCCACTACGTTGCTGACTTTTATCGCCGGTACTCTGGCCCGATCGCCGGCGGCGGTTTTAAACCAGGCGCCGTCCGGGCCGGTTTTGATGATCACCGCTTGCACGCCGCGTTCCAGGTAGAAATCGGCGATGCCTTCCGGCGTGGATTGGCCGGTAAGGATTTGCCCCTCTTTGAGCCCCGGCAGTACCCAGTCGGCGGCGAACGCCAGCTTGTTCAACTGATCGATCATCACCTGTTGGCTGGACCACAGCACTGGGCGCAGGTTGGGATCGAATGAAATGGTCTTGCCCATGGCGCGCATTTCACGGGCGGCATGGTTGCACAGCTCCAGCGATTGGCCGGACAGGGCCGCAGCCACGCCGCTCAGGTGCAGATGGCGTGCGGAGCCGAAGTAATCGCGGTTAAAGTCGGCGGTCGACAAATGGCTGGCCGCTGAGCCTTTGCGGAAATATTCCACGCTGGGATCGGTACCATCCGTGGTTTTAGATTTGATCTGAAAACCGGTCGGATAGTTGCCGTCTACCGTGACTTGCTGGAAGTTAATGCCTTCTTTTTTCAGCTGTTGCAGGGCGAAACGGCCGAAAGCGTCGTTGCCGACCCGGCTGACCCAGCCCACGTTCAGGCCCAGGCGCGCAAGGCCAATCGCCACGTTCAGCTCGGCACCGGCAATGCGTTTGGTGAAGGTCTCGACTTCAGCCAGATCGCCGGTTTGCGTGGCCACGAACATCGCCATGGCCTCACCCAGCGTAACTACGTCCAATGGCGCATTACGCGCCGCTGTCAGCGTTGTCATGATGTTTACTCCGCACGCAGAAGGTTAACGTAGTGGCGGGTAACGGCTTCCAGGCTGTCACCCTGCAGAGGGAATTCGATGCCACGCGGCGCATCCAGCGGCAGGCGGGCCAGCAGTTCGCGCCAACTGCCGTCGGTGTCGTCCAGCGCCACTGCGCGCCAACCGCGCGGGCCGTGGGTGGCGGCTTTAACGTGAACATAGCTGACGTGCTGCGCCAGGCGCTCTGCGGCGGCGAAGGCGTCTTGCCCCACCCAGTGCCAGTTGGCCATATCGAACGTCATGCTGACCGGCAGGCGGTTGTCTTCCGCCGCATGGAAAAAGGCATTCAACAGCGACAGGATGCCGCAGTCAGGGGTCTGGTCATTTTCCACCACCAGCTTGACCGGGTGCTGCTCCAGCGCCACTTTCAGTTCGGTAAAATCGAAGCCCGGTTGGTAATGCCCAAGGGAGAGTTTCAACTGACGTGCATGCAGCACCTGAGCTTCCGCCAGCAGCGCCGGCAGGTTTGGGTTCAGCGTATGCTGTGGGGTAAACAGCGCTTCAGGAGCGGAATAAACGGCAAACAGCTGCTGCTGTTCAATCGCCTGAGCCAGCGCCGGCAGGCTTTCCAGCTCTTGGGCGGAAAACAGCTCGCGGCGTATCTCCACACCATCCGCGCCCGCCCCGGCAATGATCGGCAGTAAAGCGGCTTGCCCGCCGTGTTGCTGAACCACATCGGTGCCGTATGCGCCGGTCACTACGATAATTTCTCTTTTCATTTTGGCTCCTGAGGTGGCGTTATTCCCACCGCTGCTGTTAAGGGTACGTTAAATGGAACCGGTTCCAGGTGAAAGCGACAGAATGTAAAAATATGATCGCAATCACGAACATGAGCAAAAAATAGTCTTTCGAGGGAGGCGAGAGGCGCCGTAAACCGCGCCACTGCTGGGGAACGAGGAGGTTAGCGGGTGGTGGAGCCGCGCACGATCAGTTCACCGGAGAACATCTGTTCGCCGATCGGCGCATCCAGGCCCTGAATACGTTGCACCAGTTGTTCCAGCGCCGCGTGGCCCATTTCATAGGTCGGCTGCTTCAAGGTGGTAATGCCTACCCCCGCCAGTTCGGCCCATTCCAGCTCGTCAAAGCCGAGCAGGCCGATGTCGCTGCCCCATTGAATGCCCAGCCGGCGCATGGCGCGCGCGACCTGCAACGTCAGCGCGCCGTTGGCGGAAATCACCGCTTTGCGCATGCCGCGGTGGCGGGCGTTAAAGCCACTGAGCACGCTTTCCAACTGCTTCAGGTCGTTAAGCGGCGTCTCGGCCTGTTCGGCCAGCAGCCCGGCATGTTGCGCCATGGTTTGGTTAAAGGCGTGCAGCCGCTCCAGCCGGGTATTGACCGTGCCGATGGGTTCACTGAGAAACAGGATGGCTTCGAATCCCTGCTGCAACAGATGTTCGGTGGCGGTGGTCGCCGCCTCATGGTTGTTCAGGCCGACCACGTCGCAGGCGAAATCAGGGATTTTGCGGTCGATCAGGACCATCGGCAGCATGGATTGTTGCAGCGTCGACAAGGCTTCTTCACGCATGCCGACGGCGTTGACCACGATGCCCTCCACCCGATAGCTGCTGAGCAGCTGCAGGTAGTGTTGCTCCTGATTGACCTCGTTATTGGTGTTACACACCAGCAGGGTAAAGCCGTGTTGACGGCAGGCGGCTTCGATACCGCGCATGACGTCCACCGAGTAGGGGTTGGTGATATCGGCGATGATCAGGCCAATCAGACGCGTTTGCCCGCCCTTCAGGCTGCGGGCCATCTGGCTCGGCCGGTAGTCGAGCTGGTGGATTGCCTGTTCGATGCGCTGTTTGAGATCGTCAGAAAGCAGGTGCTGCTCACCATTCAGATAGCGCGATACGCTGGTCTTGCCGGTTTTGGCGGTTTTCGCCACATCGCTGATGGTGGCGCGCCCCGAGGCGCGCATTGCCTTAACAGTGCTCACTGCCGATCTCCCCTGCGGTTAATTGCCAAGGAGACTACCACACCCGGCGTGGGGCCGGGAATGTTGAATGGCAGGTTGTGTGTGACTAAGGGATAGGTGCAAAGCGAGAAGCGGCGGGGCTTGGCGCCCCGCACGGGATTACTGCAGCGGGCTGAGGGTGATCTCGACGCGGCGGTTTTGCGCCTTGCCTTCCGCCGTGCTGTTGGAGGCGATCGGATTATCCGGGCCTGCGCCTGAGGTGCGGATGCGGTTTGCCGCTACGCCCTGGGTAATCAACGCGCTGCCCACGCCGTCGGCGCGTTGCTGCGACAGGGTCATGTTCAGGGCGCGGGAACCGGAGCTGTCGGTATAGCCAATCACGTTAACCGCCGTTTTTGGGTATTCCTTCAGCACCATGGCAACGCCGGTCAGGGTATTGGCGCCCGCCGGTTTCAGGGTGGCGCTGCTGCTGTCGAAGGTGACATTGTTCGGCATATTCAACACGATATTGTCGCCTTGGCGGGTGACGCTGACGCCGGTGCCTTTCATTTTGTCGCGCAGCTTGGCTTCCTGCACGTCCATGTAATATCCCGCGCCGCCGCCCAGCGCCGCACCGGCTGCTGCGCCGATCAGCGCACCTTTGCCGCGGTCTTTTTTCGACGAGGAGATCATGCCCACGCCGGCACCCAGCGCCGCGCCAAGGCCGGCGCCAATACCGGATTTACCGGCTTCAGATTCCCCGGTGTACGGGTTGGTGGTACAGGCTGACAGCGTGAGCGCAACGCTCACCGCGCCGGCAATAATCGCAATGCGTTTCATGTTTTTTCCTCAACAAGCGGATAGAAGCTGAGCCTGTTATCAGGGAAAAATCAGAGGAATACCATGCAGCGGATTCTGAATTGACCGCATCCCGGTGCGGGATGCGTTATTTTTAAGCGAAATCGACAGGGTTCAGACGGCCGGCGGCCAGTTCATGATCAGCGTATAAGCTTGGGTTTCTTCATTGTACAGCCGTTGGGATACCTGAAAACCCTGCTTGCGGTAAAACGCGCAGGCACGCAGATTTTGCTCATACACCTCAAGGCTCAACCGGGGATAGCGCTGCTGTACGTGCGTCATCAGCGCCTGGCCGACGCTGTGGCCATGAAAGGCTTGTTCGACAAACAGCGCGCCGATAAAACGGTCATCCAGCACGCTGATAAACCCGACGATCTCCCCTGCGTGACAATACGCCCAGCTTTGCGCCCGCGGCAGATAGCTATCCCGCACCAGCACAGCGCTTTCCCGCCAGTAGCTTTCCACCACAAACGGGTGGGCGGCGATGGTGCTGGGCAACCACAGGGCCATCAGCCGCGGAATATCGGCCGGGCGGCAGGGGCGGATCATTTCTGCTTTGGGTAGCAAATACACCCGGTCAGATGATCGTTCACCAACCCGCAGGCCTGCATAAAGGCGTAACAGATGGTGGAGCCGATAAATTTGAAGCCGCGTTTTTTCAACGCTTTGGACAAGGCATCGGACAGCTCGGTTTTCGCCGGCACCTGGCTCAGCGCTTGCCAGCCGTTGAGCTGTGGCTCGCCGCCGACAAAGCCCCAGATAAAGGCGGAAAAATCTTCGCCGGCCGCTTCCATGGCCAGGTAGGCTCTGGCGTTAGTGATGATGGCTTCGATTTTGCCGCGATGGCGGATGATGCCGCTGTCTTGCAGCAGCGTTTCCACGTCCTGCTCGGTCATGGCCGCCACCCGTTGCGGATCGAAATTGTGGAAGGCGCGACGGTAATTTTCACGCTTTTTCAGCACCGTGATCCAGGAAAGCCCGGCTTGCTGGCCTTCCAGGCACAGCATTTCAAACAGTTCACGCGCAGCGGTGGTCGGTGCGCCCCATTCTTTATCGTGATAGTCGAGATATAACGGATCTGCCGTCACCCAACCGCAACGTTCGCTGGCCATACTGCCTGTCCTTAAGCTGTGTTTATTTACAGTAATCATCGCCCGAAGTGGCAAGCTTGGCAAGCCCCTGATTGTTTTATCATCAACTGGCTTGACGTGACGGAAAAGCCAGCAATATTTACTAGATGGCCGCAGGCAGAAAAAGGCCAATGATAAAAAACGGGTTTCCTTCATTTGCTGGCTCTCAGGAGTCTCTTCATGCCTCTAAAAATAACTCGCATGCCCCGCCCGGCGGTGCTTGCAGTGGCGATATTATGCAGTATGACTACCCCGGCGCTGGCCTATGACCAGGTTTACGTATTTGGCGATAGCCTGAGCGATACCGGCAACAATGGCCGCTTTACCTACGACGGCAATAAACACCTGCTGTATGACGAAGTGCTGGCGCAACGCATCGGCGCCGCGTTGGTGGCATCGGACGACGGTGGCTACAACTATGCCGCCGGCGGCGGTGTGGCGGTGCCGGCGCTCAACCCGGCGGACAATACTCAGGATCAGGTGCAGAGCTACCTTGGCCGGGTCGATGGCCGGGCCGATGGCGAGGGGCTGTATATTCACTGGATTGGCGGCAACGATCTGGCGGCGGCGGCGTTAAACCCGACAACCGCGTCGGACGTGGCCTATAACAGTGCAGCCGCCGCCGCCGTGCAGGTTCGTTCGCTGTTGAATGCCGGCGCCGGTACGGTGATCGTACCGACGGTACCGAATATTGGTTCAACGCCGCAGCTGATGGAGCTGATTATCCAGCAGGCGCTGACGCCGGTGCAGGGCGCCGCAGTACAGGCGGCCTATGCCACCCTCAATTCACTGACTACGCCGGATAATGCTTCGCGCACTCAGGCTATCCATCAGGCGCTGACTTCCGCCGCCGCACAGGCCAGCGCAATCCCGCAGGTGCAGCAGGCGATTGCCGCACAGCTGATTGCCGCCTTTGACAGCCTGAGCGCTCAGGCCGCGCAGTTGACCGATTTTTATAACCAGAGTGAGGATCGCTTATTGGCGCAGGGCGGTGGCAATGTTGTTCGCGTCGACGTGAACAAGCTGTTCGCCGAGGCGATAGCCAATCCGGCGCAGTTTGGCTTCGCCAATACCGCCGGCATGGCTTGTCCGGCCGGGGTGTCGTCGGCGGTGTGCAGTTCCGCCACGCCTGGCTTCGACGCCAGTCAGTCCTATCTGTTCTCCGATCATTTTCACCCCAGCCCGCAGGCGCATCTGTTGATTGCCGATTACATTCAGGCGGTGCTGGATGGCCCGGCGCAGGTGGTGGCTCTGAATCAGGCGACGGCGGCGATGGCGCGTGACAGCCGCGCGATGCTCGACAGCCGTTTCCAGCAATTGCGCAATGGCGACAATCCGCAGGGATCGCTGGGCGTCTTCGGTGGCTATGCCGGGCAGCATTATGATTACTCGGCCAATAAGGCGGCGGGCGACGGCAATGCCACCACCCATAATCTGACGGTTGGGGTAGATTATCAGTTGGCCGAAGGCTGGCTGATTGGCGCGCTGATATCCGGTTCCAATGACGATCAGCAGCCGTCCAGCCGCTATGAATACAAGGCGCGCGGCCTGCTGTTGTCGGCCTTTACCGCCCTTGATCTGTTTGAGCACGGCTGGGTGAATGCCGATCTGCACTACGCGACGATGGATTACGACGATATTCGCCGCAGCATGCAGCTCGGGCCGCTAACCCGCACCGAAACCGGCTCGACCTCCGGCAAGCAGTGGGGCGCACGCCTCACCGCCGGTTATGATTTCCCGATCACCTCTTATCTGACGACCGGCCCAATGGCGCAGTTTGCCTGGGATTACAGCAACGTCTCCGGTTACAGCGAGGATGGCAACAACAGTACCTCAATGCGCTTTAACGACCAGACCTACCATTCGCAGATCGGCGCGTTGGGCTGGCGGCTGGACAGCCAATTTGGCCTGTTTAATCCGTATGCCGAGGTGAGCTATCAGCATCAGTTTGGCGACGATGTCTATCGGGCCGGCGGTGGGCTGAAGTCCACGCAAACCTCGTTCACCCGCGACAGCGCTGGGCAGGATAAAAACTGGGTGGATGTGACGCTGGGGGCGAACATGCCGCTGACCGATCAGGTGGCGGCGTTCGCCGCCGTTTCGCAAACCGGTGGCCTGAGCAGCGGCGAGCAGTTTATGTATAACGTCGGCGTCAGCGCGCGGTTTTGAGTGGTTAATATATCCGTCAGGGGCCAGGATATCGGGCCTAGTCACCGATACAGGCTGGTGTGGAGGTGTACAGATATAACGGTGAAGTGCTAAAGGGGGGCAACAGTATATTGATGCCGGGCGGTTGAAAAGTGCGAGTTTATTTATGAGGGATTAATCGATTAGCTACGGCTTATTTGTAGCACTTGATAGGTTGAAACCAACGCTATAATACGGTAATCACTGCTCTCCGCATGGGACATACAGCCCGTGACTGTACTTTAGTACAACTATCATTCGAGCCTAAAAGACTTTATTGTCACCTCAGAAAAACAAGACACACATTACAAAAAAAACTGATCCTGAATCAGGATCAGATAGCCAATTTGGCCAACACCAGGGAAATAATTTTAGATATTATTGTTTTCTATATTTTGATTGTCAATTTCTTTCTTTCACCCTGTCATTTGGTGGGGTGAGGAAGTTATTGGTTTTTTTTTCCTGATATCTAATAGTGTTCCCTTCCTCCTTGCTTACTCATAATATCTGGTTGGATTTGTTGTGTTCCTGCTTATTTTGTTATTAAAATTAACACACAATGTGTCTGAATACTTTTGCAGATAGCCGTTACCATTCCTTCTTGTTTACCCACCTCACCCCAGTACTCTGATGAGATTGATTTTGAATTATTAATCTGATTATATTTACTCGTTGTTATTAATTATCTCGTATGGATAACCTAAAATGTCTGTCCTAATAAGCAGTTTTAAATAGGGTGTCGAGATTTTTTCTTGATTATGCTGAAAGAAATTTTCATGTTATAATTTCTAATTGAAACGGATTTTTTATTTTTTCAGGAGACTATCTAGTGTCAAATTCATTCTTCAATAATGAAATAATTAACACCTCCATAAAAAATATCCTGGAAGATAAACTTAGTGAATACAGTAATGTGAAGTATGCTTATGCTATAATGAATAAAAGAAATCCAGCTAATTTTGCGATCATTTCAAACAGAACAGAGTGGTTTAAGTTTTATACGGAAAATAACTATCAATTTATCGATCCAGTTCTTATTACCGCTTCACGTCGAATTACACCTTTTTCTTGGGATGAAAACTTGATGATAGATCCAGGATTAAAACTACCAAGAATTTTTGATATGGCAAAAAATTACAATGTAGTTAATGGCTATACATTTGTGTTGCACGACCATAATCATAATTTGGTGGTGCTTTCTATCATGATAGATAAACATTGTGACGATAATATAGAGGAAAAAGTAGCGGCCAACCAAGACAAACTCCAGATGCTGCTAATCGCCACCCATGATAAAATCACTAAACTTTACAAGGAAATGAATAGCCCCGCATACTTTGATAAAATGAACAATAAAGAAATATTCTCGAAGCGTGAGAATGAGATAATTTACTGGGCGAGCATGGGGAAATCCTATCAGGAGATTGCACTCATTCTGGGGATCAAGCTCACCACAATAAAATATCATATCGGGAATGCTGTCAAAAAATTAGGCGTTACAAATGCCAAGCATGCTATCAGGCTAGGAGTTGAGCTGCAGCTCATCAGACCCGTGCTCTCTGACGCGGAAGGTTAACGGCCAGGCATCGCGCACCGGGGTTAAGCCCGAGTGGGCTAAGTTGATGCGATCCACCAATATCTGCTGGTTACGATCGTCAACTGGCATGTAAATCAGGTAAATTCGCTGATTTTTCTCTGACTGTCCTTGCTCAACCACTGAAATTTCCCAACCGGATCTTTGGAAGATAATCAACATGGGATGGCTGATAATAGCATAGATCCCTTGGTAACCGTAATTTCTCGCATAATTGATCATGGATAAAAATAGTATTGAACTGATTGGCTTCCTTTGCAGTTGCATCGCTTGTATGCGCTCTTTATCGATAAAGAGTCTGCTGGCCTCAACGAAGTTACCTTCTGGGAGTTCTATTTTATTAAAATAGGATTTAAACGTGCCGGTAATCATGTTGGGATATTTTGTTTCTATAAATCTTAGACTGCAAACGACCATTTCTTTATATGTGCCAAAAATATAGGTGGTATGTTTATTATCATACTCGTCAAACTCCATGTTGTTTTCGCAATTCACAATCCAGTCGAGGCGATCCTTAAATGTTTTTTTTCTTAAAGAGAATAACTCTTTTGATCTGTTGTCCGGTAGTAGATTATAATTCACATCAAAGATTTCTATCATTTCTACATCTTCCATAATTGAATTTTAAATTTTATTAAGTCTTACGGCGTTGGTGAGTTGTTGTAGGCAATCCTACCAGAGTCAAGTCGGCAAGTAAATTTTTAGACTTCGAGATAAGTGATGGTTGGTTGTTGTAAAAAAGTGTTTTTTTCTGTTGGTGATTGCTATTTTAATATTTAATTTTTTATGAATTACCCTTGATTTTTTATCTGATAATGTCTTTTTAAGCAGATTATTGCCGGTTTGTTATCAACTACGGAGATAATAGAAATATTATTGTCGGGAAATGCCGAAATTAACTTAATGCAGAATGCGCTGGCCTGAAGGCATCCTTGCCTTAGGGCCTTGCTGTTGTCAGGAAGAGGTTTGTTGCATGCCATTGTGGCTCGATAGCGAGCTGTCAACTCTCATCTTCCTTTCCGGTTGCAGCAGGGTCATGCACAGCATGCTGCAGAAGGATACCGCGGCGGTGGCGAAGAACATGGCGCCATAGCCGTGGTGCTGCGCCAACCAACCGCTCAGCATCGGTGCGGTGATCGACGCAATATTGGCGATCGCCAGCGTCATGCCGCTGTAAGCGCCCACCGACGCCTTCGGCGTGACGTCGATCACCACCGACCAATACACGTTATTCACCAGCGCGTTCAGCGCATTGCCCAGCGTCATCAACAAAATGATTTCGGTCGGCGTGCTCATAAACGGGATCAGCAGGAAGCAGGTGGCGGTCAGCAGCAGCGTCACCGCCGCAAACAGGTTGCGCGCCAGCCGCAGGTTGCCAAAACGCCTCAGCAGCGCATCGGCGATGCGGCCGCCGAGTAGTACGGTAAAGCAGGCACCGCTCCAGGGGATCATCGCCACATACCACAGCGAGTGCAGATCGTAGTTGAAGGTGTCCTGCAGATATTTTGGCCCCCAGGTGACCAGCACAAAGGTAACGTAGAGGAAAGAGAAGTAACCCAGGGCGTTAAACACCAGCGTGCGGTTAGTGAAAAATGCCCACCACGGCAGGTGCGGTTGTCGGCTGTCCGGTTCCTGATCGGCGCCGATGGCCGCCAGTTCGGCGGCGTTAACCCGAGGATGCTCCTGCGGCGTATCGGTAAAGACGCGGGCGAACAGCAAAATGGCGATCAGCGAGAACAGGCCCAGCAGGATAAACATGCTGCGCCAGTCATCGGTCAACAGCAGCAGCCCCACCGCCAGCGGTGCGGTGAGCAGCGAGCCCACCTGGGTACTCAGCAACCCGATGCCCAATGAAAATCCCCGTTCCTTGCGCGGTGCCCAGTTGGCGATGGTTTTGTTCATCAGCGCGTAGGCCGGGCCTTCGGCAAAGCCGAACATGATCCGCAGCGCGGCGAAGCCCATGATCGCCGAGCCACCGAACAGCGCCACCCCCAGCTCGCCGGCCCAGGCAGTAGCGATCTCCAGCAGCGACCACAGCGCCCCGGCCATCAGCCAGACTTTTTTGGTGCCGATACGGTCGGCCAGAAAGCCGCCGCACAGCGAACCGAACAAATAACCGAAGCCGAAGTAGCCCAGTACGGCACCCAGTTGCGCCTTGTTGAAGTTGAATTCATGCGAGATATCGTTGGCGGCGAAGGATAACGCGCCCCGATCGACGTAGTTGATCAGCGCTATAAAAAACACCATGGCGAAAATACGGTAGCGATAGCGGCTGTCGGTTAAGGCGTTGGTCATCAGCGAACCTCCTGAAACGTTTGATATCAGGATGCTGCAAGGTTGGTGCCAGTCTCGTCGGCCGTTGCGGGACGGGAGATGGCGGCGGTGCGGATGCGTTGAACGGGCATCCTGCATGGGCATTTGCCCTGTGATGGTGCATGAAAAGGCGACGCCTCTTCGCCGATTCGCACTTGTTGCCGGATTCTGGCTGTATATCTTACGGTCAACGGGTATACTGGCCCATTCCATATAAATCCACTTGTATCGCGTGCGAATTCAACATGCAAAAGTTTGATACCAAGACCTTTCAGGGCCTGATCCTGACACTGCAGGACTATTGGGCGCGCCAGGGCTGCACCATTGTTCAACCATTGGACATGGAAGTCGGCGCGGGAACCTCTCACCCGATGACGTGCCTGCGCGCACTCGGCCCAGAGCCGATTGCCGCCGCCTATGTGCAGCCGTCCCGTCGCCCGACCGACGGCCGTTACGGTGAAAACCCTAACCGCCTGCAACACTACTATCAATTCCAGGTGATCATTAAACCGTCGCCGGACAACATTCAGGAACTGTACCTCGGCTCGTTGAAAGAGCTGGGTCTGGATCCGACCATCCACGATATCCGCTTCGTAGAAGACAACTGGGAAAACCCGACGCTCGGCGCCTGGGGCCTGGGCTGGGAAGTCTGGCTGAACGGCATGGAAGTGACGCAGTTCACTTACTTCCAGCAGGTCGGCGGCCTGGAGTGCAAACCGGTTACCGGCGAGATCACTTACGGTCTGGAGCGCCTGGCGATGTACATCCAGGGCGTGGACAGCGTCTACGATCTGGTCTGGAGCGACGGCCCGCTGGGTGTGACCACCTACGGCGACGTGTTCCACCAGAACGAAGTGGAGCAGTCCACTTACAACTTCGAGTATGCCGACGTCGACTTCCTGTTCTCCTGCTTCGAGCAGTATGAGAAAGAAGCTCAGTCGCTGCTGGCGTTGGAAAAACCGCTGCCGTTGCCGGCTTACGAACGTATTCTGAAGGCCGGCCACACCTTCAACCTGTTGGATGCGCGCAAGGCGATCTCGGTGACCGAGCGTCAGCGCTATATTCTGCGCATCCGCACGCTGACCAAAGCCGTTGCCGAGGCCTACTACGCTTCCCGTGAAGCGCTGGGCTTCCCGATGTGCAAAAAGAACGAGAACTAAGAGGCAGCCATGACTCAACAGACTTTCCTGGTGGAAATCGGCACGGAAGAGCTGCCGCCGAAGGCTCTTCGTTCACTGGCAGAATCCTTTGCCGCGAATTTTACCGCTGAGCTCGATAGCGCCAACCTCGAGCACGGCGAAGTGAGCTGGTTCGCCGCGCCGCGCCGTCTGGCGCTGAAAGTGGCCAATCTGAGCGCCGCACAGGCCGATCGCGAAGTCGAAAAACGCGGTCCGGCGATTGCCCAGGCGTTCGACGCCGAAGGCAAGCCGAGCAAAGCGGCCGAAGGCTGGGCGCGTGGCTGCGGCATCACTGTCGATCAGGCAGAGCGCCTGGTGACCGACAAAGGCGAGTGGCTGCTGTATCGCGCCCATGTCAAAGGCCAGTCCGCGCAGGCGCTGCTGGCGGGCATGGTCAGCACTGCGCTGTCCAAACTGCCGATCCCGAAATTGATGCGTTGGGGCGACTCCGAGGTGCAGTTTGTGCGCCCGGTACACACCGTGACCCTGCTGCTGGGTGCTGAACTGATCCCGGGCACCGTGCTGGGCATCGAGTCCGCCCGCACCCTTCGCGGCCACCGTTTTATGGGTGAAGCCGAGTTCACTATCGACAACGCCGACCAATACCCGCAGATCCTGCTGGAGCGCGGTAAAGTGATTGCCGATTACGAAGCCCGCAAGGCGCTGATCAAACGTGACGCCGAGCTGGCGGCGCAGCAGATTGGCGGCAAGGCCGATCTGAGCGAAAGCCTGCTGGAAGAAGTGGCCTCGCTGGTGGAATGGCCGGTGGTGCTGACCGCCAAATTCGAAGAGAAATTCCTGGCGGTGCCGGCAGAAGCGTTGGTGTACACCATGAAGGGCGACCAGAAGTATTTCCCGGTGTATGACGCCGCGGGCAAACTGCTGCCGAACTTTATCTTCGTAGCGAATATCGAATCCAAAGATCCGCAGCAAATCATCTCCGGTAACGAGAAGGTAGTGCGTCCGCGTCTGGCCGATGCCGAGTTCTTCTTCAACACCGACCGCAAAAAACGTCTGGAAGACAATCTGCCGCGTCTGGAAACCGTGCTGTTCCAACAGCAACTGGGTACCCTGCGCGACAAGACCGATCGCATCCAGGCGCTGGCGGGCTGGGTTGCTGGCCAAATTGGCGCCGACGTAAACCACGCCACCCGCGCGGGTCTGCTGTCGAAGTGCGATCTGATGACCAACATGGTGTTCGAATTCACCGACACCCAGGGCGTGATGGGCATGCACTACGCGCGTCACGACGGCGAAGCGGAAGACGTTGCCGTTGCGCTGAACGAGCAGTATCAACCGCGTTTTGCCGGCGATGCGCTGCCGGAATCGCTGGTGGCCTGTTCGCTGGCGATCGCCGACAAGATGGACACCCTGGCCGGTATTTTCGGCATCGGGCAACATCCGAAAGGCGACAAGGATCCGTTCGCTCTGCGCCGTGCTGCATTGGGCGTTCTGCGTATCATCGTTGAGAAAAACCTGCCGTTGGATCTGCAGACCCTGACCGAAGAGGCCGTGCGCCTGTACGGCAGCAAGCTGAGCAATGCCAAGGCCGTCGACGAGGTTGTCGAGTTCATGCTGGGCCGTTTCCGCGCCTGGTATCAGGAAGAAGGTCACGCCGTCGACACCATTCAGGCGGTGTTGGCGCGTCGTCCGACCAAACCGGCGGACTTCGACGCACGCGTCAAGGCGGTGACCCACTTCCGTACGCTGGAAGAAGCGGCGGCGCTGGCGGCGGCCAACAAGCGGGTGTCCAATATCCTGGCTAAATCCACCGATACGCTGAACGATCGCGTTCACGCATCGGTATTGAAGGAAGCGGCCGAGATCCAACTGGCGACCCACCTGGTGGTGCTGCGCGACAAACTGGAGCCGGTGTTCGCGGCAGGTGACTATCAGGATGCGTTGGTGCAACTGGCTGCCCTGCGCGAGCCGGTGGACGCATTCTTCGACAACGTAATGGTCATGGCCGAGGATGACGCCGTGCGCGTCAATCGCCTGACGCTGCTGAGCAAGCTGCGTGAGCTGTTCCTGCAGGTGGCGGATATCTCCGTATTGCAGTAAGCGGTTCTGCCGTGAAAAAGGCGCCTGCGGGCGCCTTTTCTATTGCTGGCGGCGCTGTGCTGCGCCTTCTGCGGTGAGCCGGTATTTTTGCAGACGGCTGTTGGGTTTATCCGGTAGCGTCATTTCGATCCATCCTGCATTCAGCGCAGGTTGCAGATAACGTTCGCGGAAAGATTTCCGATCCTGCAGTTGCAGCGCGCTCTGAATGGCCTCGCGCGACATCTCTCCCTTTAGTGCCGCTAACAGCTCGCCGACTTGGGGGGTGACTTGGGGGGTGACTTGGGGGGTAAGACTTTGCTCCAGCGCCCGCAAAATCATCTCCAGCATAAACTCCACAAAAGGCGCGCAGTCGGTGCGTTGGTTGCTGGTATTGAGTGCCTGGTAATACCCTGATTGGTTATCATGCACCAGGCTTTCAACCGGCACGTTGGCAAACAGCGGGTCCCAGTGCGAAAGAATTAACGTTTGCCACAATCTGCCCATACGCCCGTTGCCGTCAGCAAAGGGGTGAATAAACTCAAACTCATAATGAAACACGCAACTGCCGATCAAGGGCGGCAGGTCTGTCTCTTGCAACCAGACCAGCAGCTGATGCATCAACGGGGATACCCGCTCAGCCGGCGGCGCCATGTGAATGACCGTTTTTCCGTTCATGACTCCGACGCCGCCGCGACGATAATGCCCGGCGTCTGGCAGCAGGCTTTCCATCAACATACGGTGTGCGGCAAGCAAATCCGCAACCCGATGGGCACGCCAATGACTCAGGTTTGCATAGCAACGAATGGCATTGAGGGCTTCCTGAATATCCCGTGGCGGTGCAATGATGCGTTTTCCCGCGATGATGGCAGTAATCTGTTCTTCACTCAGGGTATTTCCTTCAATAGCCAATGAGCCCTGAATGGTTCGGATCCGGTTGATGCGACGCAGCCGTAGGCTGTGCTCCTTTTCGGCCTGCATCTTCAGGCGAGCCAGCGCAGCGCCCACATCGGTAGTCAGATGCAGAATGCGTGAGGTGATGGTCAACGGTGGCTGATAGGATGACATGCGCTGGTTGGCCCGGTGAGAAATGATACAAAAGTGTACCATGTGCCAGAGCCCGTGCAGTAGCCTGTTGCCTTGGGGCAAGCCGCCTTTCGCCACAGAATCGCAACCGAATGGTGAATCGCGTATCGGATCGCACGCAGTTGATCTATTCTTATAGGCGCACGGAGTGCAACAAAAGGGACGGAGTCCGATGAGAAAGCAGGTTTATAACAGGAGTTATGTCACATGGCGGTAGGGATCCAGAGCAGAGTTTTCGCGCGTTGGTTGGCCCCGGTATTGGCATTGTTGGTGGTCATGCAATTGACTGCCTGCGGCGATAAAGAGCCGGAACAACGCAAGGCGTTTGTTGATTACTTACAGAATACGGTCATGCGCAGCGGCGCGAAAATCCCGACGCTGAGCGAAGATCAGAAGCAGAAATTCGGCAACTATGCCGGTGATTACGCCATCCTGGTCGGTTTTTCACAGCAGTTGTCCAAATCGCTGGATGCCAGCCTGACGCCGGCGTTGGATCAGATTAACCAGATCCGCACCGCGCAGGATTACATGAGCAAGCGCGATTCCCTGCAGCAATCCGTTGGGGCGCTGAACCTGCTGGGCCAGCAGATTCAGTCTGCCAAGTCACAGGCGGACACCTCCCGGGCGGCGCTGAAGCAACCTGACGATCTGAAAGCCGTTTATAATCAAGTGTATGACAAGATTGTCACCGGGCCGGCCAATGCGCTGATGCCGGTTATCCCTACCACCGCCAGTTTCGTTCAGGATCTGGTGCAGGTCGGGGATTTCCTGCGCACTCAGGGCAATCAGGTAAGCTTTAACAACAACGGCGTGCAGTTCCGTACTTCTCAGCAGGCAACGCAGTACAACACCATGATGTCGAATCTGGTGGCCAAGCAGCAGGATTTGCTGAATGCACAGAAAACCGTCGCTAGCGTGACCCAGTAATTGTTTTTTAAGAGGCCGGCTTGCCGGCTTCTGTTATTTATCCCCCCAGCTTTCCAATAGCTTGCTCACTTCTTCTCCATCGCTTCTGTACTACACTTCAATTAATCATCGTATTTCGTCATGTAGTTTTCTTACATTCATCACGTCGCTATTTCCCTACGGGATGAGTGCTCACAGGGAAGGTCTTCCCCAAACCAGGATTCGGTAGTCACCGATAAAATAAATTGTGATTGATATCACAATTTAAAAACAAACACGCGACGTTAAAGTGTGATGATAATCACTATTTTTGCGCATTTACGCAGGTTTTGTTCTCGTTGTGTTTTTTTTACACGGAGTAATTGTGACGAATATCACTATAAGTGCCCGGTGCATGGGGTGTTTGGTGTGACATTGATCACGAAAATTCCGTGAAGTTCGCGTGGTAAAAACAGCGTGATAGAGTCCACTCGCAGACAGCACCAACACGGCTGGATCGTAACAACAATAATCACGCGCTCTATTGTCAGCGCGTAACAATAGGGGTGTGTTTTATGTTTTCACCAGACATCAAAGTCAAAGTTCAAAACTTTGGCCGCTTCCTGAGCAACATGGTGATGCCCAACATTGGCGCCTTTATCGCCTGGGGTATCATCACCGCATTATTCATTCCTACCGGCTGGCTGCCGAATGCAACTCTGGCCAAACTGGTTGGCCCGATGATCACCTACCTGCTGCCGTTGCTGATCGGTTTCACCGGTGGGCGGCTGGTGGGGGGCGATCGCGGCGGTGTGGTCGGTGCCATCACCGCCATGGGGGTGATCGTCGGTGCAGACATGCCGATGTTCCTCGGTGCAATGATCGCCGGTCCGCTGGGCGGCTGGGCGATCAAGCATTTTGACCGCTGGGTCGACGGCAAAATCAAAAGCGGTTTCGAGATGTTGGTGAACAACTTCTCGGCCGGCATTATCGGTATGCTGCTGGCGATTTTGGCATTTATGGCCATTGGTCCTCTGGTGGAAGTGCTGTCGAAACTGCTGGCGGCCGGTGTGCACGTCATGGTGGTGAACAACCTGCTGCCGTTGGCGTCCATTTTCGTCGAGCCGGCGAAAATCCTGTTCCTGAACAACGCCATCAACCACGGTATCTTCTCGCCGTTGGGCATTCAGCAGGCCACTGAGGCCGGCAAGTCAGTGTTCTTCCTGATTGAAGCCAACCCGGGCCCGGGCATGGGCGTGCTGATGGCATACATGTTCTTTGGCCGAGGCAGCGCCAAACAGTCTGCAGGCGGTGCGGCGATCATTCACTTCCTCGGCGGTATCCACGAAATTTACTTCCCGTACGTGCTGATGAATCCACGCCTGCTGCTGGCGGTGATCCTGGGTGGTATGACCGGCGTGTTCACGCTCACCATGCTGAATGGCGGCCTGGTGTCTCCGGCTTCGCCTGGCTCCATCCTGGCGGTGCTGGCGATGACGCCGAAGGGCGCTTATTTTGCTAACCTGGCGGCGATCGGTGCAGCCTTCGCCGTGTCCTTCGTGGTCTCCGCTTTCCTGCTGAAAACCTCCAAAGTGAAGGACGAGGACGATCTGGAAGAAGCGACCCGCCGCATGCAGGAGATGAAATCTCAGGCTAAAGGCGGTGCCGCAGTACAGGCTACGGTGGACGGCGATCTGACTACCGTACGTAAAATCATCGTCGCCTGCGATGCGGGCATGGGGTCCAGCGCCATGGGTGCCGGCGTGCTGCGCAAAAAAGTGGCGGACGCCGGGCTGAAAAACATCTCCGTGACCAACAGCGCCATCAACAGCTTGCCGGACGATGTGGATCTGGTGATTACCCACCGCGATCTGACCGAGCGTGCGATGCGCCATGCGCCGCAGGCCCAGCACATCTCGCTGACCAACTTCCTCGACAGCAAGCTGTACAGCGATCTGACCGAACGCCTGGTAGCGGCCAACAAAACCACCGACAACCAGCAAAAAGTCATCAGCACGTTGGACGACAGCTTTGAAGCGACCGAGCAAAACCTGTTCAAACTGAGCGAAAGCAACGTGTTCCTTAACCTGCAAGCCAGCGACAAAGAGCAGGCGATACGCTTCGCCGGCGAACAGCTGGTTAAAGGCGGCTACGTAGAGCCGGAATACGTCCCGGCGATGCTGGAGCGTGAAAAACTCACCTCCACCTATCTGGGCGAGTCGATCGCGGTGCCGCATGGCACCATCGAAGCCAAAGATCGGGTGCTGCGCACCGGCGTGGTGTTCTGCCAGTATCCGCAGGGCGTGCGTTTCGGGGATGAAGAGGATGAAGTGGCGCGGCTGGTTATCGGTATTGCCGCCCGCAACAACGAACATATCCAGGTGATCACCAGCCTGACCAACGCGTTGGATGACGAAGGCGTCATCGAGCGGTTGGCGAATACCACCAGCGTGCAGGAAGTGCTGGACCTGCTGGGTGGCAAAAAAGTCGGATAACAGAATCATTTTAAAGGGTGTAGCTTGCTGCACCCTTCGACATTGTAAAGGTAGGAATATGAAAGCATTACATTTCGGTGCAGGGAATATTGGGCGTGGCTTTATCGGCAAACTGCTGGCGGATGCGCATGCCGAACTGACCTTTGCCGACGTTAACCAAACCGTGCTGGACCTGCTGAACAGCCGCAAAAGCTATCAGGTTCACGTCGTGGGTGAGCAGGCTCGGGTTGAGAGCGTGAATAACGTCAGCGCGGTTAACAGCGGCAGCGAAGAAGCGGTGGCGCTGATCGCCGAAGCGGACATCGTGACTACCGCCGTCGGCCCGCAGATCCTGGCTAAAATTGCCGGCACTGTCGCCAAAGGGCTGATCAAACGCCATCAGCAGGGCAACACTCAGCCGCTGAACATCATCGCCTGCGAAAATATGGTGCGCGGCACCAGCCAGTTAAAACAGCACGTGTTCGACGCGCTGCCGCAAGATGAGCAGGCGTGGGTCGAACAGCATGTCGGTTTTGTCGATTCGGCGGTGGACCGCATCGTGCCGCCGGCGGAAGCGGGCAGCAACGATCCGCTGGAAGTGACGGTAGAAACCTTCAGCGAATGGATTGTCGATCAGACCCAGTTCAAAGGCCAACCACCGGCGATCGCCGGCATGGAACTGACCGATAACCTGATGGCCTTTGTCGAACGCAAGTTGTTCACGCTCAATACCGGCCACGCCATCACCGCTTACCTTGGCCAACAGGCCGGTCTGCTGACCATTCGTGATGCGATCCTCGATTCGGCCATCCGCCGCGTGGTGAAAGGCGCGATGGAAGAGAGCGGTGCGGTGTTGATCAAACGCTACGGCTTTGACGCCGCCAAGCACGCCGCCTACATCGAAAAAATCCTCAGCCGCTTTGAAAACCCGTATCTGCACGATGATGTCGAGCGCGTGGGCCGCCAACCGCTGCGTAAACTGAGCGCCGGTGATCGCCTGATCAAACCGCTGCTGGGCACGCTGGAATATGGCCTGCCGCACGACAACCTGATCCAGGGCATCGCCGCTGCCATGAGCTACCGCAGCGAGCAGGATCCGCAGGCGCAAGAGCTGGTGGCGTTGCTGGCCAAACTGGGGCCAAAAGCGGCTCTGGCGCAAATTTCCGGCTTGCCGGTTGAAAGTGAGGTTGTAGAACAGGCGGTTGCTGTGTATAACGCCATGCAAAAGTAGATTCAGTATGACGAATCCACGGGCGCGGCAAGCTGCGCCCCTATACCCCGACTTCAGCATTGACGGCATCTCCCAGGCCATTCGAAAAGCGACGATGATCGAGCCACAGGCATTTGAAAATCAGGTTCTGGAAAAGCTGAACGCAGGCAAGACGGTGCGCAGTTTTCTGATCGCAGCGGTAGAGCTGCTGGCGGAAGCGCTTAACGTGCTGGTGGTGCAGGTGTTCCGCAAGGACGACTATGCGGTGAAGTATGCCGTTGAACCGCTATTGTCCGGCGCCGGCCCCTTGGGTGAGCTGTCGGTGCGCCTTAAGCTGATGTACGGGCTGGGCGTTATCTCGCGTCATGAGTACGAAGATGCCGAACTGCTGATGGCGATGCGCGAAGAGCTCAATCACGACGGCTCGGAATACCGCTTTGTCGACGATGAAATCCTCGGTCCGTTCGGCGAACTTCACTGCGTGGCCGCGCTGCCGCCGGTGCCGACTTTTCTGCAGCCCGGCGAAGCGGAAGAATCGCTGATCGCCATGCAGCGTCAGCGATACCAGCAGGTGGTGCGTTCCACCATGGTGCTGTCGATTACCGATCTGATCGCCGGCATCGGCGCCAAACAGCCGTCCCGGCTTTCTCCTCTCGGCCGCGGTTAAGCAAAGGCCGCGCGCCACTCATCGAACAACAGCCACAGCGCCGTTACCGCCATCAAACCCGCCATCGTCGCGTTAAACAGCCGCAGCTTCCAGGTGACGCGCAGCGCATCGCGCAGGCGATCGCCCAGCGCCGCCCACACCAGCACGCAAGGGATATTCAAGGCGACAAAGCCGGCAACGAGCATTAGCGTGTGGCTAAGGCTGGTCCCTTCGCGCGGGGTGAACAGGATCGCGATGTTAATTGCCATCAACCAGGCTTTGGGGTTCACCGCCTGGAACAGCGCGCCGTTGAGCAACCGCATTGGTTGCGCCTGCTGTTTGGCATCCGGCGAGGTCGCCTGGAACAGCTTCCACGACAACCACAGTAAATAGGCGCAGCCAATCACCGCCAGCGGGAAACGTATCGCTCCGGCCCAACTGAGCACCAACGCCAGCAGGCTGGTGGTCAGGGCCAACTGTACCCCACAACCCAGGCTGATGCCGAACACCATCGGCAGGGTGCGGCGCAGGCCGAAGTTGACCCCGGAAGAGGCCAGCAGCAGGTTGTTGGGGCCGGGGGTGATCGACATCACCGTGACATAACTGATAAAGGCGGAGTCCAGCATAACGGGTTCCTTAAACGACACAGTAGCAAGGGAACCAGCATAAAACCTGCGAGCGGATGGTGACAGAGCCAGAAACCCGCTATTGTTATGGGTACAGTTTTGCAGGAAGCAAACTGTACCCATTATCTGGAGAGAAACTGTGACCCTGCTCGATGAAATGCCTGAAACGCGTTATCAGCAACTGGCGGATACCCTGGCACAGGCCATTCGCCGCGGCACGCTGCTGCCCGGCAGCCGTTTGCCTTCGGTGCGCCGCTGCGCGCAGACTCACAGCGTCAGCATCAATACCGTGGTGGCGGCCTACCGTGCGCTGGAAGACCGTGGGCTGGTCGAAGCGCGGCCGCAGTCCGGCTTCTATGTGCGCAGCACGTTGCCGGCGCTGAAAGCCGCCTCGCAGCCCAGTAGCCGGATAGAGCCGCCGGCGGATGACGTGCTGGCGCTGATCGACACGGTGTTTGCCGCCCAGCAGAACCCGGCGTTCACCAACCTGTCGTTGGCCTGCCCGCAAACCTCTGATTTTTATCCCGGCGGCAAACTGGGGCGGATGCTGTCGTCTCAGCTGCGTCGCCAGCCCGATCTGATCGGCAAGTACGCGTTGCCGCCCGGCAGTTTGCGGCTGCGCCAGCAGATCGCCCGCCGTTCGATGACGCTGGGCATGCTGGTGGAACCTGGCGATATCACCCTGACCCACGGCTGCATGGAGGCGCTGCAACTGGCGTTGCGTGTGACCACCAAGCCGGGCGACTGTATTGGGCTGGAGTCGCCGACCTATTTTTATCTGCTGCCGCTGCTGGCCAGCCTGGGGCTGAAGGCGCTGGAAATCCCGACCGATCCGCAGCATGGCCTGTCGCTGGACGCGCTGGAGCTGCTGTTGAATGAGAAACGGCTGGATGCGGTGATCGCCATGCCGACGGTACAGAATCCGCTGGGGTGTACCATGCCGCTGGCGGCCAAAAAGCGGCTGGCGCGGCTGATGAACGATCATCAGGTACCGCTGATTGAAGACGGGCTGTACGCCGAGATTCAGTTCGGCGGCGCGCTGTCGCCGGCAGTGAAATCGTTCGATCGCGACGGCTGGGTGCTGTTTTGCTCCAGCTTTACCAAGACGCTGGCGCCGGATTTCCGCATCGGTTGGATTGCCGGTGGGCGTTTCAACGAAGCGCTGCGCAAGCTGAAGGCGGTGTCATCGATGGCGGAATCACAGCTGCTGTCAGAGACGCTGGCGATGTTCCTGGAAACCGGCGGCTACGATCACCATTTACGCAACCTGCGTAAGCGCTACGCCGCCCAAGTGGAGGCGGCACGGGCCTTGATTGCCCGTCATTTCCCGCGCGGCACGCGGGCGACGCAGCCGGCGGGCGGTTTTGTGTTCTGGGTCGAGTTTCCGGCCGGGGTCGACAGCGTGACGCTGTTCCACCAGTTGCTGGAGGAACAAATCTGCCTGACGCCGGGCACCTTGTATTCCCCCAGCGGCCGCTACCGCAACGGGCTGCGGCTCTCTTGCTGCTATCCGTTTAATGCCCGTTATACCCAGGCGTTGGCGCGCGTGGGGGCGAAAGCCTGCGAGATGAGCGGGTTGCCGCCGGGAATCGAGCAAGGCGAGTAACTGCGTGCGCATTTTGCTACAATGTGGGCATCATTGATTAGCGTGCCGTACAGGCACAGACAGGCCATAAACCATGAAAGAGAAAGAAAAGGCAGAAATTAAGCGCCTTAGCGACCTGCTGGACGCACTGAATCACAAAGACACGGCGGTGATCCAACAGGGCAATGTCGAGCTGATTGCCCAGCACACCAAAGAAAAAGAGAAGCTGGCGACGGAAATCGAACGTCTGAAAGGCGTGCGCGTCGAGAAGCTGAGTGCGGAAGCGCAGAAGCTGAGCCAACTGCCCTTCAGCCGTGAAATCACCAAGAAAGAACAGGCGGACATGGGCTCGTTGAAAAAAAGCGCGCGCGGCCTGATCGTGGTGCACCCGATGACTGCACTGGGCCGTGAGATGGGCCTGAAAGTGGTCACCGGCTACGCCAAAAAAGCCTTCTGATTCACCCGGGCGCCGCCCTGCGACGCCCGGTATTTCATCCCTTGGTCGTGAAATACGCCTTGGTTTGATAGGGCACGGTTAGGGTTTCCTTGCCCTGCAATTCCCCTTCCTCCGCCACCAACTGGCGAATCTGATCGATCACCTGTTCCTGCTGTTGCGGCGGCAAGGCGGCGATAAAGCTGGTTGAACGCACCCGGTTGTAAATCACATCTTCTGCTGCGCCCTGGTGGCCGAACATAAACACCTGCTCCTGCAGCGGTTCTAACCCCTTGACCGGAAACAGTTTGCGCCATTCGCCGGTGTAGAAACGCGGTGCGTCGCCTTCGTGTCTGTCGACAATCTGATTCAGCTTGCGCACCCAGCTCACGCGCGCATCGCGCATGTTCCACACCAGACCCAGCTTGCCGCCGGGCTTGAGGATACGCTGAATTTCAGCCAGCGCCTGCGGCGTGGCGAACCAGTGGAAGGACTGCGCGCAGACTACGGCATCGACCGATTCGTCCGGCAGCGGAATCGACTCGGCGGTGCCCGCCAGCGTTTTCACCTGCGGCAGCACGGCCGACAGTTTCTCCAGCATTTGCGCTACCGGTTCGACGGCGATCACCTGCGCGCCGGTTTCCAGCAGGCGCGGGGTGAATTTACCGGTGCCGGCGCCGAGATCGACAACCGTCATGCCGGCGTGCAGGCCGATAACCTCACGCAGCCAGGTGGCGATCTCCGGCGGATAATCCGGTCTCCCTTTCACGTAGCGGTCGGCATTGGCCTGATAACCAACGGCTGCGGCGTGGTGGATCGAATGAGAGGGGGTGGTCATAGCTTTTGCTCCTGCCTGAAAGAGGTTGCACAACAGTCTAGCGGTCGGTCTTTTTCAACGGCCCAGCAGACGGCGGTTAAGGTTTTCGATACGGCCGGTAGTGATGCGCGTCAGCATGGTTTTGCTCCAACTGGCGGACAGCCCGGCGACCGCCAGCAGGCGGCGATACTGCTCTTCATCGAACGGCATATGCCAGGCAATGCCGATGGCTTCGGCCACCGAGACGTCGCTGCTGCGCATCACCAGTTCCAGCGGACGATCGCCGCTGACGGTACCGGCGGACACCACCCGGTACAGCCAGCCGCAACGGCCGCTTTGCTGCATCAGCACCGAGATGTCGTCGATCGCGAAGTGGTAATTGAGTTTGAAGCAGGGAGAGCGTGGCTGGGTGACCTGAATCAAGGCCTCGCCCCAGCGGAAGATATCACCCATAAACACGTTGTGTTCGGTCAGCCCCAGCGTGGAAATATTCTCGCCGAAAGCCGGCGCGCAGAACTGTTCCGCCTGTGCAGGAAACTGTTCCCGCCAGTGGGCGTAATGTTCGCGCGGATAGTGGCACAAAGCGCGGTCCGGCCCGCCGTGATAGCTTTTTTCCGCCTGCTCGTCGCCTTCCAGGCCGAGCGGGGTCAGCTTGATGGCGCCCTCCACCAGGCGTTTGGCGATGCCGCTGGGCCGCCCGCCGTCATAAGGCTGGATGGTGCCGATATAAACCTCAGGGTGATGCATATGCGCCTCCGTTCTTTGCGTCAGAGGTTCAGCATAGCCTGAGTTGATCGGGAGGGACAGAACATCCCGCCCGAAAATAACCGGGCGGGGAGGTGCATCAGAACGTGGTCCAGTTGTCTTGCGCTGCTGCTGACCGCGCTTTAATCACCGGGGCTTTTGGCGTGCTGGCTTTCGCCACGGCGGCGGGGGCTTTCTGCTCCGCCAGGCGGAATACCGAGACGCTTTGCAGCAGCATGTCAGCCTGCTCTTCCAGCGAGTCGGCGGCGGCGGCGGATTCCTCCACCAGTGCGGCGTTCTGCTGGGTGGTATGATCCATTTCGACAATCGCCTGGCCGATCTGGGCGATACCGCGGGTTTGCTCGTCGGAGGCGGCGGCGATCTCCGCCATGATGTCGCGCACGTGGGTCACCGAGAGGACGATTTGCACCCGGCTGACCGATTCGGCGATCAGCCCTTCGATCTCTTTTGCCGCCTGGGCACTGCGTTGTGCCAGATTGCGTACTTCGCTGGCCACCACAGAAAAGCCGCGCCTGTCATTTATAGAAATAAAAGAGATTTTATAGGAATTAATGCGACTAGAGCGGAAATTGAAAAGTGTCATCACCAAGAGTACCGAGGTTTCAAAGGTATCTATTTGAAGAAATTGGGTTAAGGAATATACTGAAGGTCATATATTCAAACCCTGTCATCAAAATGACTACCCGCTCAGCGCGAAACAATACTTCTGGCAACGTCATTGTGTACATCCGCGGCCCGAATGGCGGTCCTCGAACGGTAAGCCGCCGTTCAATCGCAGAATCAGCCATGAACAATGCGAAGACCTCCCTTGAGATTGAAGGACATCGTTACAGTGATTCCGATTGGTCAAAAATCATGAAAATCGCTGATCAGCTTGAAAATGTCATCTAAA
Source organism: Serratia sp. TSA_198.1 (assembly GCF_052686505.1). Lineage (NCBI taxonomy): Bacteria > Pseudomonadati > Pseudomonadota > Gammaproteobacteria > Enterobacterales > Yersiniaceae > Serratia > Serratia sp. TSA_198.1. The sequence goes on along the minus strand of NZ_JBQZFP010000005.1, from coordinate 226,716 downwards.
AGCGGATTTACCCCTTAGTTCACTGAAGAACCAGAAACACTACATTGAATACAGCGACTTACTAACCCATAAGTTACGTCTTACAGATTGCCGACTTTGCAAATACATCATCATCTCGGCACGCATTCTTTATTGCATTAATTTCATTACCATTATCAAGTGGAGTCCAATAATTTTCAACGACCAGATATTTTTTCCTTTTCTTAGCATCTCTGAGATTAAAAACCGTCAGAATAGATTCTATCTTTGCCATATAATTATTTTCTGATTTCGTACTGTAATCTGCAAATACTACTATAGACTCAGGAACCATATAATCCCTTGCGACAAGAGGAGGGACACGGAAACTCACTTCGGATTTCGCATGTAATACATAACCATCCATTTCTTTGTATTCAAAAGCTGGCATATAAGTAGAGTTACCACCAGGCAATGTAACTCCATTTTCAGTAAACTCACCATATACTGACTTATTAATTTTAAATAGCAACTTCTGACTAAAATCGGGAGATATCCTAAACTTTTCTACAACTTGAGCAGTCGAGCTATCGTTAACAAGTTTGAATTCATAGCCTCTTCCCGAAGACTTAACATACTCAACTTGTACATCTCCCGTAAAAAAATCGAAGATGAAACCACCTATTACAGTAAGAATACCGGTTGCTGCTAACCATAGAATGATTCCATTCACTCTCTTACGCAGTGGATTATGTACAACTTCCATTGTTTTTTTACTTCTTCTCTGTACACGCCCCTGACCTTTTCGGCCTGTTTTTTTTACCTTTCCCATTTGATTCAACAGCCATCCTGTTCTTGTACAATTTATAACAACATCTGTCTTCGGCACTTGCCAGTGCCGCGGGAAATGTCCCTGTCGCCTTGTCATTTATAGGTATGAATTACATTTCATAAGAATTAATGCTACTGTCTCCGAAATTAAAAAACGTCATCGCCAAGAATACAGAGATGCCAAAGATATTTATTTGAAGAAACATCCCAGTGGTGGACAGTCAACTTACCATGCACCCCTTGTTGATAAAGTGTACCTAGGCGGAGCACTAAAGAAGCTTGGGCGGATATAAACAAATGAACTTCATCAGCATTTTTATTAAGCTGAGCGATAATGTTACTAATTTCAGAGGCAACCCTAGCTTGCTCCTCTTCATTTGGAAGGTTATCAAACCTGTAGCCTCCATCCAGTTTTAAGTGAAGAGTGTGGTTTCTTAATTCCTCGGGTATATCAGCATCATTAATTTTTAAGCTGAATGAAATGGCAACGCCAATTTTCCCATTTGCATCTGCTGTGATTACCGTAAAATCGGTGAGCACACTTCCCCTGAAAGAGGAAACCAATGCTCTTTTTGTAGGAAAATCGTCCAGTCTATGGTATTTATTTTTCGTTCTTTCGTGTTCAAAATGAGTTATCGGAAGGTGACCATCACGAAAACATGTACCGAGAGCGAATAGGTATGGCACACTACCTATAGCACAAATGTAGGCGTATTTAGTCTCCTTATGATAGACCCTTTCCTGAATTGTTCTCTGATAAAATGAAATATCTCTTAGAACAGAATTTCTCTGCCGTGAGTCAATTGTTGGGAATGTGATTGGGACAGTTTTAATCTTTTCATTTGAAGATAACGAGTCTACTGCAGCCGTTGGATTAAAGTTTGTAAAACCACTCGCGCTAATCAGTGCAATGTCTCTATTTTTCCCTTCCTTGATTATAAGATAAACAGCAAGCAGGCCCAATATAAAACCAGAAGCTATGAGTAAAATACCAATCCAGAAGACAAATTCTGAAAGAGTTTGGTAACCAAAAGATAGTGTGTCTATGAATGGGGCATATTTCTCAAGGAAACTCTTTGATACTTCCGCTTTAAACGATACTCCACCCACAGTAAGGACTACACCAAACCCTACGAACTTTATAGAAAGTTGAGCTATCCAATTCTTGGGTCTGATAAAATAATTTATAATTATTTTCACAATATGAAGAAGTTTACTCATCATTATATTCACCAAAGATTAAGAGGAGATGAAATAAACTTTCTATCCCACAGGAAAAACAACTTAATTTCTTTCTTTCCAACGATCACAAAAAACGTTTTTCTATCCTGATTACGACCAGAACAGGAGATCCAATCACGGAGGTCAACAGATGAAGGGGTTGGGTAGTTCTCAGGGTGTGTATGCCATGTCCCCATGTATCCAAGACGCCCTTCAGACTGCCAGTATGCATTATTGACCACCTCCTGATGCCCTTGATCCTTCATCGTGAAACTAACTCTAGTATGCTGGTCATCAGGCATAGGGGTTGTAATATCATCAAGCCAAAAAACCTCAGCGTCCAGACTTTTACTCCCAATAAGAACTCCAAACGCTTCGTGTGAATGGGGGCTAATCTGTCGATACGACTGCCAAATTTCTATCACACGATTGGAAACATATAACTCAAAATTTTCCGTAGAAAAAACACCAGGGTAATCAGTCATTGCATCTATCGCAAAAATCGTTATAAAGCGGTAAAAACTCCAATGAACGCATAAATGCGTAATACCGATCCGTCATTTCAAATCCTTCTGAAATTGCATCGGTCGCATCACCTTTCCAACTGATCCTCGATGACTCATTTAAATTACCTTGTAGATAACGTGTCGCTATCATCGAAGCTATGAGTGCTGTTTGTGTTGAAGATATGTAATTGTATGGTAAGAATGCCGTGCCACAGCCAGCATGATTTTTTGCTATATTTTGATTATCTTTCAAAAAATTAAGGTTAGAAGACAACCCTCTAGACATATTCTCTATATCAACATACGCACAGCTCATACATCCACGGCTTGAAGGGATGTCAATCGTGGCATGCCCCCCCACACCATAGCCTTCAACCCAAGTGTTAATTACAGGAGTTCGAACACCTTCTTTGCACATAAAGTCATGAAAAATACGTTCATGAGTTGGGGAGCCAATAGCAACAATAATGAGGTCGTATTCCTCAAGGCGAGCCTTATCTCGGAATTTCAGCAAAGGTACTGAAAAAATCCCTTTAGTCTCAAGCCAAGGATATTTTCGGCTAAGCTGAAATGCCAGTCCGGAAGTTTTGTGATAACCGACATAATCCAACGATAGTGAGTGTCTAAACATATTATCTAAAGAGAACATGTCTGGATCGCTTAAATCAAGTCTTCCAATACCTGTTGCAGCCATTTTATCTGCGATTTCACAACCTACAGAGCCACACCCCACAAGCAGCACTTTCTTATCTTTCAAAGCGTAATTAGCTCCACTTCTGGGCATCAAACGCTCTTTATTGAAAAGTGAGACGTCGATGGGAGCCAAATCCCAAAAGAGGAGTTCTTCTATCGTCAAGGGAAGTCTCTTTTTCCCTGATTGGTTGTTTTTCAAGGATAAGTAGATGCAGAACCACGTTTTTCCCGAGGGTGTATCTGCGTTGAATACAAGCCAAAACTCTTGTGCTCGCCATTGGCCATTTTTCTGAAGTAGGTCATTCTTAGTCTGCTCAGGTAAATGATGAATACACTGGGCATACCAATCGGCAAGCTCCTCCTTACACCAAGGAGCTGGATCCAATGTTGTCAGAGGAATAACATAACCCCTACCAGATGAGCTTTCTCGTATGGTAACTTGCGTATTGATAAACGAATAATTTTCCTTATCTTGTACAGCCTCGTCAGAACACCCAAAGTAGAATGTGTTTATCCCTGTATGTGCCATTCTGACTGGTTTCAGTATCCTCAGTATTTCTAATCTACCCTCGTTGGAAAAACATAAGAGCCTTTTGTTGGAATCATCAGTGATGCGGGCCCATCCAGCCTGGAACTCACGTAACAATTCGGAGTGATTCCATTCAGGATCTGTAACACAACGGTATAATAATGCTTCGTTACGCTTAAGTGACTCGATGAACGCCAATTCCGGACATTCGAAATTAACTGAGACTGAATCAGCAACATTGACACAAATATATCCGAAACTGGGGGCTGCATCGTCAACCATCAGATGAGCCAAGCGACCGTACTCGAGCGGGTCTTCTAGGAAGAATGCAGGGAGCATTTCCAGTTCTTGTACTTGGAAATGGATCAGCACAAACTCCCGCCCAGCAATAGTTAGGGGAATCCTAAGTGCATTGTAATTATTGATTTTTACGTCAGATACTTCGTATCCATTTGACTGTAAATAGTTAACAACCTCGGAGTAATTCATGCGCCTTGTGATGTTCCTACTGCACCTGCTGTAGAGTAGACGGCCTTACTGCCATTTGACGATGAACTACTCGAATTTGAACTTGTAGGAAAATCATCGCCGAAAATCTTTCTTAGCATGTTGCATTGCTCGGATTCGCTCTCTTCATCCTGAACCTGACGCAGTTTATCCCTCAAGCTAACAAGCTTGTTACGTAACTGGGTCCCAGTATTCATGCTACTACCATCAAAGATATCGCGGTACGACAATACAGGTAAATGGACCGAAACCTTGTAGTCTCCATCTCCATAATTTAAGAAGTATGTCGAGTTAATTACGGCAGATACTGTCGCTTCAAGAGCATCTAGATCGTTCGGAATGCCTTCATCGTTGACCCGGTTAGAAAGCTGTTCTTTGAACATGACGCAAAGACCGATAGAAAAAATTTTCCGGCTAACATCATCACTAAAGGTTACGTTTCTCCAGCGCTTGATGTAGCGCACGAGACGGCGGAACTGATACAGTTTCTTATCGCTGTGAGTCCCATAGTTAGCTGATTTATTTACCCAATCGATCAGTTCCTTGGGGGCACAAGGATTCCAAACTTTGTTCTGCTCACTTGAGTTATTTTTACCCACGGCTAGATCATAACTACCAAACACAGAGACTCGATAAACGGGGATATCGATGTGCAGGTCTTCGCTACTGTAATCAGCAGTCACACAGGGTTTCTTTATTTTGGCGTTTTTGAACCCACGCTTTTCAAGCAATTGCTGTATGACGCGCTTGGGAATCAGTGGATCTTCCGGAGCATCATCTTTGTCGATAACAATAGCTCTATCGATGTCAAAATCTTTCCCTTTTTCCTTGATGGCAGTGTAGGTAGCGAAAGAGCCTTGGACAAAATCATCAACCACGGGATAACCATTATCCTTAAATTCCTTGCGAATGGCATCGGTGATACTGTCATCTTTAGCCCTAGCCGCGGCATAGGCTTCGTCCTTTCTTCCCAATCGGATTTTGTCATCAAAATCGTTAAATTTACGCTGAATGCTCATTCTTTTCTCTGCATAGATTATGGTTTTCCTAATGACGTATATTTGGGCTAAAAACTCACTTTCAATAGGGATCGTCTGATTTTTATCACACTTGGAAATTGTGTAAAAAACAAGCAACTATGTGCTCTTAACTTGGAACTACGCTCTGAATTTTGGAATGGGAAATCCGCCAGCATACAGTCCGACATTGTTCGCGATTTTTTATGCCTCAAACTGACGTAATGATATCGATACTACATGACATCCTGGCTCTATAGTCTGGTGCTATAGTTACTACGAATAAAATACATTTCATTTAGGTATTCACAATGCCAAAGAGAACAGATAACAAATTGATTAAAAATGAAATTTCCCCCACTCGCTTAACGCTTAACCTACGCATTAGACCAGAGGATAAAGTCCTAATTGACAGGGCTGCGAGGGCTGCAGGTAAAAACAGAACAGAGTTTGTATTGGAAGCAGCACGCCGGGCAGCAGAAGAGATGCTGGCAGACTTCCGCGTCGTCAATGTAAGCCCAGACGTATATCAGCAATTTCTCGATAAATTGGATATACCCCCCCAAACTAATGAAATGCTCATAAAAACCATGCAGTCACAGCCTCCGTGGGAGAGTTAACCTTTGAAATTGAATACTCCAGAAAAACCACTTCAAAGCCATTGCTTTAATAATTCATAATAAAAATATATCTCAGACGAGATATTACCAGCTAGTATGGTTCAGAAGCCACCAAACCTCTTCTACTCTTGGGGACTATAATCAAGAGTAATAATAATACAGCTAACGATATCAATTTGATACATTCAGAAAGCAACCTTCAGTTATTAATGGGTGTTTAAGTTATTTTAGATCGACTTTGTTTTCATACAAAAAACAGTTGGATTAATCTTTTATTTTTAACCAACTCGGGATTTAATCCTAATTTAACCTGATTACGGTAAATAATACTCTCAGATTGTACTATTCAGATATAGTTGAGACTAATCAACAAAAAAAATACCTCTATACTCCAGAAAAAGTTATTGATATACATTCATCATTCTATATTAATAACTGCAAACAAGAGGTTGTTATGTCGGGTTCTGGTGGTGGTAGCTATGGCGGTCAGTTTAGTGATGATTTTGAAGTAACCTGTGAAAAGCTCGCGTTTACTGCCCAGTTGAGCTCACCGGTTGCTGCCATCGTTTCGCAGCTTAATCCTGGAGACATTCTCAATATCACCCAGCAAACTCAGTCAGGACTTTCGGTCATTGCCGTTTTTTACCATAGCCAGTTTGTGGGTGGTATAGCCTCTCCACAAACCCTGCGTATGCGTGACTGTCTGAATTTGGGAACACAGTATGTTGCGCAAGTTCTTACCGTTAACAACGGACAGGTTCAAATCAGAGTATATGCGATATGAGTAGTAAAAATGTGGCTCATGACGATGAACTCACAATTGTCGGGGGCGTATACCACGAACATTGCCTTCATCCAGGTTATCGAAACTTTTACGGGTCTGCTGGCCGTGCCGCGTCAGCACTCGCCCATTTGGCAGTCCCAGTACTCCTGCACACTTACGCCAATGATCGCAATGCTCAGTTAATTCGTGAACGGGCTCATTTTGACAAGTTCAAAGTGGACATCCAGAAATCTGATAGACCCATTTTTTTTCAGTACGATCACGGACTGGCAGAACCCCGAATTTATGGGCTCCCTGACAAACCGTCCCCAGAACTTAATGTCAGAGCAACAAACGTATTACGCTACGGGATGCTGGAAGGTACCGCTGTCGTGAATGCCGAGTTTGCCGTGTATGACCCTCAGAATGTCTCAGCTCCGGAATCCTTTCATGCAAATGGTTCAACGGCGAAGCATCTGGCGCTAGTTCTCAACAACTATGAAGCTTCTACTTTAAGTGAAAAAAGGGGATTACCAGCTGCTGAGCAAGCTATAGAACTTTCCAGGCAGAATAACGCACAGGTTATTATTATTAAGCAAGGACCAGCCGGAGCGCTGGTCTATGATAATGGTAAAATATCAACCGTTCCGGCTTATGAAACTGAACGGGTATTCAAAATTGGTTCAGGTGATGTTTTTGCCGCATACTTCTCGAACGCTTGGATGATCGAAAAACTCTCAGCCCATGAGGCCGCAAATAAAGCTTCCCGTGCCACTGCGTACTATTGTGAAAATAACCACTTTCCCTCTCCCGACCTTTTAAAGGAATTCACGCCAGCAGCGATTACGCTATCAGAAACCTTTATCGCCGATGGACAGCGTTCTGTGTATCTTGCAGGACCATTTTTCTCTCTTGCTCAGCTATGGCTGATTGAGCAAGCACGGCGAAACCTGACGGATTTGGGTCTGAAAGTATTCTCCCCTTACCACGATGTCGGGCATGGCAGTGCGGATGACGTCGTTCAAAAAGACCTAGACGGGATCCGCAATGCGGATATTATTTTTGCTGTAGGAGATGGGTTGGATTCCGGAACCATCTATGAAGTGGGTTTCGCATGCGCCAATAATATCCCGGTCATTTTTTATTCCGAGAATGAAAGTGCGGAAGATAAGAAAATGATGGAGGGTTCAGGGTGCATTCTGTGCGATGACTATGTAACTGCAATCTATAAAACACTCTGGGTGGTTTCTCAAAAATGAAAACAGCTTTGTTGCTATCAGGTGGAATGGACTCAGTTGCTATTGCATGGTGGAAACGTCCTGAAATTGCCATAACACTAGACTACGGTCAGCGTGCTGCACAGGCCGAAATCAGTGCAGCCACCGAGACGTGTAAAGCCCTCAACATTGAGCATCACATCATCAGAGTTGATTGCAGTTCCTTAGGTTCTGGAGATATGGCTGGTAAAATAGCAGATGCCAATGCACCTGCCAGTGACTGGTGGCCCTACCGTAACCAAATGCTCATCTCGTTGGCTGCAATGAAGGCCATCACGCTGAGTGTAACTCACCTGTGGATTGGAACGGTTAAATCAGACGGATTACATTTGGATGGCACGACCGGTTTCGTTAGGAGAATGAGTGACCTAATGTCATATCAGGAAGGTTCCCTTGTTGTAGAGGCACCAGCCATTGAATATTCAACTGTAGAACTGATCAGAGAGTCGGGGATTTCACCTGGCTCTCTTGCCTGGGCGCACAGCTGTCACAAATCAAATATACCCTGCGGTTCATGCCGGGGATGCAACAAGTATTTTCAGGTATTGGATGAAGTTGGTTATGACTTGGACAGACCTCGGTAATCCTTTACCCTATGTGGAACCAGTAGCTTACGAGCCCGTTAAATGGCGAACAAGTGATATCCTTTATCTGATGCCTCCATCGGAAGGATTTTCTTTGCCACCAATTGATGCAGTTATTGAAGCCCGTAGAACGAGACGACGCTTTGGCCCACCAACCCAATACACCCTCTCTCATTGGCTCTGGTTGGTAGGTAGAGAAATGGCAGTGGGACATTCCAACCTCGGTTTCCCCCTAGCCAGAAGGCCTGTGCCTTCAGCTGGTGCGATTCATCCCATTCATATTGCTATTTCACTTCCGGATAGAGATGGCTGGCAGCTGTATTTACCGGAACGTCATGCCCTGGCTCAGCTAAAAACACCCTATGAAAACAGGGTGTTCGTAAGGGAACATCTGATGCCGGTGATTGATGTTCAGAAAGGTGTCGTCGTTAGGCTGCTCGCGGAACATGGCAAGACGGCAGCCAAATACGAGCATTCAGCAAGCCTTGTTTGGCGGGACGCTGGCGTGCTAATTGGACAAATGGCACTGGTTGCAGAGGCATTAACGTGCAATTTCTGCCCGTTGGGTATCACCGGGCATGAATGGATCTCGGGATTAGAACTGCAAAACCGTTTGGCCGGAGTCGGACTTGCGATTCTTGGAGCGCGCTGAGCGTGGTTTCAATTTGCTCAGTGGCTGCCCTCGTAAGGATTCAATCAAACCAAATACCGTATCTGAGGATCCCTGCATTTCATACCAAATGACCGCATCAAGCTCCGAGGCTTTTACGCCCATTGCTTCACTCAACTGTATGAAGCAGCTTTCAAGCTCCAAGTAGTCACGCTCAACAGTCAGGTTTTCCGGAAAGAAACCACCCAGCAGGCCAGCCCGAAGGATATGGATGTCGAGGATGGCAACATCATCTGCCTTCAACCAGTTGCGAGCCACCCAAGATGCTGTTTTATAGCCAATTCCTGGGGATAATAGCAGCCAGTCACGTAATTGACGGCCAGAGCCCAACGGTGTGTCTTCAGATGTCAGCCTGCTCAGCGCTGCAGCCAGATAATGTGATTTCTGTCGTGCGAATCGATAGCGTACCGATTTGGTCCCGATATCAATTGGTTCAGATAACCACTCGTACAGTTGTTCTTCTGGAGGTACTTCCTGTTCAAATGCACCGAGCCGTTTCAGCTTATTGAAGGCCGCAATACCAATAGCTGCTGGAATACCATGACCGCCCAGCAAACAGGCCCCCACTTCTTCCTTCAGTGTCCGCCCCAACTTATAGTTAACGGCGTTAATCTCCAGTCGCCGGGCAAGGACTTGATATGCCCAGTAAGCTGGTGACGGAAATGCGCTGATCGCTCCCCATTGAACACCTGGAATAATATCCTGATCTGGACCTGGGAAATCGAAACTAGCCACCGTAGGTCCTATAAATACAGCTCCACGTTGTGTCATACAGCCTCCAGACCATATTTGGAATTTATCCATTGAATTAGTTCGCTACGCTCTGTCGGTTCCATTTGGTCAATGCGGTCGTACAGACGGGTACGACGACGTGCAAAGGTCTGACGTTCGCGATAGGTACGCCCTTGATAGCGCGAATCATGTAATTTTTGTGGGGGATCAAAATTCATCCACACACACTCTTCCCGGATGCCTGAGTGCGTTTTTGCGTTGAAGCTCTCCCGACGCCACCCCTTCAACAACTGATCATAAAGAGGATTTTCATAACCGGAAATCATGACGTAACACGGAAGTTTGATGAGCAGTGCCAGAAACTGGTGATGATCGTCATCCGAATATTCATGTCGATATATCCGGCTTCTTTTTCGGGAGCTCAAAACATAGGGTGGGTCAGCGTAGATAAGCTCTCCACCCTGAAACCTAAATTCATCAAGAACGGTTAAAGCATCGGCCTGAATAAGCTCACAAAGGCCATTTTTCTCATCGCGCCAGTGCTGGATTACCAAGCTGTCGAGATCGATACCGATATTCCTTTCTGCCGGTAACTTATTACGCATGACAGCGCCGCCACCTAAGTGGGTCTCAATGTAAGTGTGATGCTGAGGCATCATATTAATGATGCGCTGGAAGCATTTGCCTTTTCCGCCTGGATATCTCATATGCGAATCATCGTCATTTTTGACGATGATGTCAATATCTAGTCCTCCAAATATAACGCCATTTAGGGCTAATTTCGGCTCATCGCCGCCACCGCATTCAGCAACTGGCCCAGCTCGTCGCGGCGGGTACTGGTTTGCGCCAGTTCGTCCTGCATAAAGGCGTTGACCAGCGTACCGACCTCCTGGGCGCTGTCCCCCAGCCGTTGGCTGATCTGCCGTTCCTGTTCATAAGCCGGCAGGTAAGCTTCGATTCGGTTTTTGTAGTCGTCGAGCGCGCTCAACAGCGGTTGCAGCAGGGGGCGCTGGGCATCGCTAAGCCGTCGGCTGAGGGCGTTTGCCGTGCTGCGCGCGTCATCAATCGCCGCTAACAGCGGCGCTTCGGATTCGCGGTTCAGGCTCAGCAACAGGCCGCGCGCGCCGTAGCGCACCAGGGTCAGCTTCTGATTCAGCTGCACAAAAGCCAGTTGCAGGTCGCCATTGGTCAACTGGCGCTCTACCTGATTCAGGCTGTCTTGCACTTCCGACATGTTCCAGCTTTGGCGTACCGCATCTTTTGCCGCCACCGCCTTTTCGAAGGCGTTTTGCTGCTGCTGGTATTCGCCGATCAAGACCATCAGCCGCTGCAGGTCTTGCCGGTTTTTGGCATCCCAGTCCAACGCCTGGCCCTGTTTGATCAAGCGTACCGCGTTTTCTATATTGGCGCGGTTATTCTTCAGGTACTCCGGCCGGTAGGTCTGGCCGAACAGCGCCCGGTTATATTTGGCCTGATTGATTTCGTCATTCAGCCGGTTGCTGAAATCGATGCGGTCGGCGCGGGATTCGATGATATTCAGGTATTGTGCGCCGGTGCCGGCGATGATCGCCGTCAGCAGTAGCATCAGACCAAATCCGAGGCCGAGTTTTTTACCCACGGTGAGATGAACGAACTTTCCTGCCAGTGTTTGCAATGCCGCCATATTATTTTTCCTTTGCGGGCGAACGTCTATTGAACAAACCATCGGCAAAGGGCGGTCAAACTTTAGCGGATTTTGGGTAAAAAAATGCCCGCTTCACGCGGGCATCATCAGTGTTGGGGGCGAATTACTTCTTCGCAGCGAAGCGTGCTGCCGCTTCGTCCCAGTTAACCACGTTCCAGAATGCTTTGATGTAGTCTGGGCGTTTGTTCTGATATTTCAGGTAGTAAGCGTGTTCCCACACGTCCAGGCCCAGGATTGGGAAGCCTGAAGCGCCGGCAACGGCTTCGCCCATCAGCGGGCTGTCCTGGTTAGCGGTAGACACCACGGCCAGTTTGTCGCCTTTCAGCACCAGCCAGGCCCAACCTGAACCGAAGCGGGTCGCTGCGGCTTTCTCGAACTCTTCCTGGAATTTCTCGACGCTGCCGAAATCGCGCTCGATAGCAGCTTTCAGATCGCCACCCAGCGTGGTACCGATTTTCAGGCCTTTCCAGAACAGGCTGTGGTTAGCGTGGCCGCCGGCGTTGTTACGCATGAAAGTGCGCTTGTCGGCTGGCACTTTATCCAGATCCTGGATCAGCGCTTCAACGCTCAGCGAAGCCAGCTCAGGGTACGCTTCCAGCACGGTGTTCGCGTTGTTGACGTAAGTCTGGTGGTGTTTGGTGTGATGGATTTCCATCGTCTGCTTGTCGAAATGCGGTTCCAGTGCGTCGTAGGCGTACGGCAGGGATGGCAGTGAATAACTCATAATCATCATCTCCAGTGGGGTATGGGCGGCGCAAGGTGCGAGCACCGCGTAAGCAGTCGGATCATTATAGTTAATTAAATGATCTTGAAAATGATTATCAATGCCCTACTTAGTGTAGGGGATTAAATTAATCCTCAATGCGCTGCGGGTGAGTAAACACCGTGGCGCGGCCGGGTTTGCTGAAACCGACCAGCGTCAGGTTGCTGCGCTCGGCGATTTCCACCGCCAACGAGGTGGCAGCGGAAACCACGAACAGGATCTCGACGCCGCACATCGCGGATTTTTGTACCATTTCATAGCTGGCGCGGCTGGAGACCAGGATCGCGCCCTGTTGCCAATCTTGCTTCGCGCGCACGCCGAGCAACTTGTCGAGCGCTACGTGGCGGCCGACGTCTTCGCAGCCGCCCAGCAGGTCACCCTGCGGCGAAATCCAGCTGGCGGCGTGGGTACAGCCGGTGAGCTGCCCGACGCTCTGCACCTGCTTGAGCTGCCTCAGCGCGTGGTCGAGGTTGGCGAGAGAAAAGCGTTGGGTGAACGGCAGCGCAGGCAGCGGGCGGAAGATGTCCGCCAACTGTTCGATGCCGCACACGCCGCAGCCGGTGCGGCCCGCCATGGCGCGGCGGCGCTCCTTCAACCCGGCAAAGCGGCGGCTGGAGAGCTCAATTTGCACCTCCAGCCCGTTACAGGTTTGGTTAATCTCTATACTGTAGATATCGCGCGGTGACTCGATAATGCCTTCGGACAGCGAAAAGCCGAGGGCGAATGCCTCCAGATCTTTTGGCGTGCACATCATCACCACGTGAGAGATGCCGTTATAGACCAGGGCGACCGGCACTTCTTCCGCCAGCCAGTCCGGCTGTGCGGTGGCGAGCTGCCCGCGCTGATAAACCTGGGCCTGGGTCACCCCTGTGAGCGGGGTCTCATTTATGTGCTGCTCTGGGTTTATAGTGTTCACTTAACTGGCACCTGTTTGTAACAACCCCATATACGCTGTGGTAATATTGCCGCGTAAAAACAAGATGGATTTTAGCGCTTCCCGCTTCAAGGGGGAAAGCGCCATTTGAAACAATGTGACAATCGAGAGTGAAAGGAGACCCCCATGCAGGTCAGCAGAAGGCAGTTCTTTAAGATCTGCGCTGGCGGTATGGCAGGAACGACGGTAGCCGCACTGGGCTTTGCCCCGGAAGTGGCGTTAGCGGAGACCCGGCAGTACAAACTGCTGCGCGCCCGTGAAACCCGTAATACCTGTACGTATTGTTCCGTCGGCTGTGGGCTGTTGATGTACAGCCTTGGTGATGGCGCCAAAAACGCCAAAGAAAGCATATTCCACATTGAAGGGGACCCGGATCACCCGGTAAACCGCGGCGCGCTTTGCCCGAAAGGCGCGGGGCTGGTCGACTTCATCCACAGTGCAAGCCGTCTCCAGTTCCCGGAGTATCGTGCGCCAGGGTCAGATAAATGGCAGCGCATTACCTGGGACGATGCCTTTACCCGCATCGCCAAGCTGATGAAGGAAGACCGCGACGCCAACTTCGTGAAAACCAACGAACAGGGCGTCACCGTCAACCGCTGGCTGAGCACCGGCATGCTGTGTGCCTCCGCTTCCAGTAACGAAACCGGTTATTTGTCGCAAAAATTTAGTCGCGCTCTCGGCATGCTTGCCGTAGACAACCAGGCGCGTGTCTGACACGGACCAACGGTAGCAAGTCTTGCTCCAACATTTGGTCGCGGTGCGATGACCAACCACTGGGTTGATATCAAGAACGCGAATTTGATTATCGTCATGGGCGGTAATGCGGCGGAAGCGCATCCGGTGGGGTTCCGCTGGGCGATGGAAGCCAAAATTCACAATAAAGCCAAGCTGATCGTCATCGATCCGCGCTTTACCCGTACCGCATCGGTGGCGGATTTCTACACGCCGATCCGTTCCGGGACCGACATCGCTTTCCTGTCGGGCGTCCTGCTGTACCTGATGACCAACGACAAAATCAACCGCGAATACGTCGAGGCCTACACCAACGCCAGCCTGCTGGTGCGGGAAGACTTTACCTTCGACGACGGCCTGTTCAGCGGCTATGACGCGGAAAACCGCAAATACGATAAAACCACCTGGAATTACCAGCTGGATGAAAACGGCTTCGCCAAGCGCGACGTCACGCTGCAGGATCCGCGTTGCGTGTGGAACCTGCTGAAACAGCACGTCAGCCGCTATACGCCGGAGGTGGTGACCAACGTGTGCGGCACGCCGAAGGAAGATTTCCTCCAGGTGTGTGAATACATCGCCGAAACCTGCGTGGCGGATAAAACCGCATCGTTCTTGTACGCCCTGGGCTGGACCCAACATTCGGTCGGCGCGCAGAACATTCGCACCATGGCGATGATCCAGCTGCTGCTCGGCAACATGGGCATGGCGGGCGGCGGCGTCAACGCGCTGCGCGGCCACTCCAATATCCAGGGTCTGACCGATCTGGGCCTGCTGTCGCAAAGCCTGCCGGGCTATATGACGCTGCCGTCGGAAAAACAGCCGGATCTCGACACCTACCTGAAGGCCAATACGCCGAAGGCGCTGCTGCCGGGCCAGGTGAACTACTGGAGCAACTACCCGAAATTCTTCGTCAGCTTGATGAAGAGCTTCTACGGCGACAAGGCGCAGAAAGACAACGGCTGGGGCTTTGATTGGTTGCCGAAGTGGGACAAAGGTTACGACGTGCTGCAGTACTTCGAGATGATGTCGCAAGGGAAGGTCAATGGCTATTTCTGCCAGGGCTTTAACCCGGTCGCGTCGTTCCCGAACAAAAACAAGGTTGTGGCCTCGCTGTCGAAGCTGAAATTCCTGGTGACGATAGACCCGCTCAACACCGAGACCTCCAACTTCTGGCAGAACCACGGCGAGTTCAACGACGTCGATCCGTCGAAGATTCAGACTGAAGTGTTCCGCCTGCCGTCCAGCTGCTTTGCCGAAGAAAACGGCTCGATCGTCAACTCCGGCCGCTGGCTGCAGTGGCACTGGAAGGGCGCGGATGCCCCGGGCGAAGCGCTGAACGACGGGGAAATCCTGGCGGGCATTTTCATCCGCCTGCGCGAGATGTACGCACGTGAAGGCGGCGCGGTGCCTGAACAGGTGCTGAACATGACCTGGGATTACCTGACGCCGGAAAACCCGGCTTCGGAAGAAGTGGCGATGGAAAGCAACGGCAAGGCGCTGGCGGACATTCTCGACGCCGACGGCAAAGTGCTGGCGAAGAAGGGCGAACAGCTCAGTACCTTCGCTCACCTGCGCGACGACGGCACCACCGCCAGCGGCTGTTGGATCTTCGCCGGCAGCTGGACGCCGGCCGGCAACCAGATGGCGCGGCGCGATAACGCCGATCCGTCCGGCCTCGGCAACACGCTGGGTTGGGCCTGGGCCTGGCCGCTCAACCGCCGCATTCTGTATAACCGCGCTTCGGCCGACCCGCAGGGGAAACCCTGGGATCCGAAACGTCAGTTGCTGGAGTGGGACGGCGCCAAGTGGGGCGGGGTGGATATCCCGGACTACAGCGCCGCCGCGCCGGGCAGCGACGTCGGGCCGTTTATCATGCAGCCGGAAGGCATGGGCCGTCTGTTCGCCACCGACAAAATGGCGGAAGGGCCGTTCCCGGAACACTACGAGCCGTTCGAAACGCCGCTCGGCACCAACCCGCTGCACCCGAACGTGGTGTCCAACCCGGCGGCGCGCGTGTTCAAGGACGATCTGGCGGCGATGGGCAAATCCGACAAGTTCCCGTATGTCGGCACCACCTATCGTCTGACCGAGCACTTCCACTACTGGACCAAGCACGCGCAGCTCAATGCCATCGCGCAGCCGGAGCAGTTTGTGGAGATCGGCGAGAAGCTGGCGGAGAAAAAAGGCATCAAGCACGGCGATACGGTGAAAGTCAGCTCCAACCGCGGCTATATCAAGGCCAAGGCGGTGGTGACCAAGCGTATCCGTACTTTGCAGGTGAACGGCCAGGAAGTCGACACCATCGGCATCCCGATCCACTGGGGTTACGAAGGGGTGGCGAAGAAAGGCTTTATCGCCAACACGCTGACGCCGTTTGTCGGCGATGCCAACACGCAAACGCCGGAGTTCAAGGCGTTCCTGGTTAACGTGGAAAAGGTGTAACGGAGACGAATTATGGCAATGCAATCTCAGGACATCATTCGTAAATCCGCCACCAATGGTTTCACGCCGGCCCCGCGCGCCCGTGACCACCAGGAAGAAGTGGCCAAACTTATCGATGTCACCACCTGTATCGGCTGCAAGGCCTGTCAGGTGGCCTGTTCCGAATGGAACGACATCCGCGATGAAATCGGCAGCAACGTCGGGGTTTACGATAACCCCGCCGATCTGACCGCCAAGTCGTGGACGGTCATGCGCTTCTCCGAAGTGGAGGAAAACGGCAAGCTGGAATGGTTGATCCGCAAGGACGGCTGCATGCACTGCGCCGATCCGGGTTGCCTGAAGGCTTGCCCGTCGGAAGGCGCAATCATTCAGTACGCCAACGGCATCGTCGACTTCCAGTCCGAGCACTGCATCGGCTGCGGCTACTGCATCGCCGGCTGCCCGTTCGACGTGCCGCGCATGAACAAGGACGACAACCGGGTGTACAAATGCACCCTGTGCGTCGACCGCGTTGATGTCGGCCAGGAACCGGCCTGCGTGAAGACCTGCCCGACCGGCGCGATTCATTTCGGCACCAAGGACGCGATGAAGCAGATTGCCGCCGAACGCGTCGGCGAGCTGAACTCCCGGGGGTATCAGAACGCCGGTCTGTACGATCCGGCGGGCGTGGGCGGCACCCACGTGATGTACGTGCTGCACCACGCCGACAAACCGCAGCTGTACCACGGTTTGCCGAATAACCCGACCATCAGCCCGGCGATCACGTTCTGGAAAGGCGTGTGGAAACCCCTGGCGGCCATCGGCTTTGCCGCCACCTTTGCAGCCAGCGTGTTCCACTATGTCGGCGTCGGGCCAAACCGCGTCGAAGAGGAAGACAACGACGAGCTGCACGATGAGGAGACGCGCAAATGAAGAAGGAAAAGCGGATTCAGCGCTACAGCGCGCCGGAGCGGATCAACCACTGGATTGTGGCGTTCTGCTTTGTGTTCGCGGCCATCAGCGGGCTGGGGTTCTTTTTCCCTTCCTTCAATTGGCTGATGAACATCTTAGGTACGCCGCAGCTGGCGCGCATCCTGCACCCCTTTGTCGGGGTGATCATGTTTGCGGCCTTCCTGCTGATGTTCCTGCGCTACTGGAAGCATAATCTGATCAACCGCGAAGACATCGTCTGGGCCAAAAACATCCACAAAATCGCCATGAACGAGGAAGTGGGCGACACCGGGCGTTATAATTTCGGTCAGAAGTGCGTATTCTGGGCAGCTATCATCAGCCTGGTGCTGCTGCTGGCCAGCGGTGTGGTGATCTGGCGGCCGTACTTTGCGCCGTCGTTCCCGATACCGCTGATCCGCATCGCGCTGCTGGTGCATTCGCTGGCGGCGGTCGGCCTGATCATCGTGATAATGGTGCACATTTACGCCGCGCTGTGGGTAAAAGGCACTATCACCGCGATGGTCGAAGGCTGGGTGCCTGCGGCCTGGGCTAAAAAACATCATCCGCGCTGGTACCGAGAGGTCCGCGAGAAACAACAGGAAGACAAACCCTGATGAGCATCCGCATCGTTCCTAAAGAGCAGTTAGGGGCACAGCGCGAGAAGTCCACAACGGCGGAGACAATTCCGCCGTTACTTTTCGCCAATTTGAAAAGCCTCTACAGCCGCCGCGCCGAACGCCTGCGCAAGCTGGCGACGGACAACCCGCTGGGCGACTACCTGAACTTCGCCGCCCAACTGGCCGAGGCGCAGCACCATGCGCTGCACGACAACCCGTTGCAGTTGGATCTGACCGAAGCGCTGCAGCAGGGCGCGGCCAGCGGCAAGCCGCCGCTGGATTTGAGCGTCTATCCGCGCAGCGAGCATTGGCACCGGCTGCTGGGTTCGCTGATCGCCGAGCTGCGTCCGCAGGCGCCGGAACACATTCTGGCGGTGCTGGATAACCTGGAAAAGGCGTCAGCGCATGAGCTGGAGCTGATGGCCGACGCCTTGCTCAACCGCGAGTTCGGCAAGATCGGCAGCGAGAAAGCGCCGTTCATCTGGGCTGCGCTGTCGCTTTACTGGGCGCAAATGGCAAGCCTGATCCCCGGCAAGGCGCGCGCGGAATATGGCGAGCATCGTCAGTTCTGCCCGGTGTGCGGCAGCATTCCGGTCTCCAGCGTGGTGCATATCGGCACCGTCAGCGGCCTGCGCTATTTGCACTGCAACCTGTGCGAAAGCGAGTGGCACGTGGTGCGGATAAAATGCAGCAACTGCGAGCAAACCCGCGATCTGAATTACTGGTCGCTGGACAGCGAGCTGGCGGCGGTGAAAGCGGAAAGCTGTGGCGACTGCGGCACTTACCTGAAGATTTTGTATCAGGAAAAAGATCCGCATATTGAAGCGGTGGCCGACGATCTGGCCTCGCTGGTGCTGGACGCCAAGCTGGAAGATGAAGGTTTTGCCCGCAGCAGCATTAACCCGTTCCTGTTCCCGGGGGAGTAAATCGCAAAACGCCGGTATTTGCCCCTTACGAGTGGTCAGATGATTAATTTCAGACTGTGCATCTGGCATTCACGGGGGCGAGTTGCTACGTTTACGCAATGACGCGCAACGCGAAAGAAAAGGGACGGACGATGTTGAAGACCATTGCGAAACTCACGGCGATCGCCGTTCTGGCGATCGGGCTGTCGGCCTGTGACAACAAGGAAGACACCAAACCGGCAGTACCTAAGCCGGACCCCAAGCCGATCGTGACGCAGCCCATTGCGCCGCCACCGCCACCGGTGGAAAGCGAACCTGTGGGGCTGAAGGTATCGCTGCAAAGGGGTAACGTGACCTTTTTACTGCCGGCGGGGTTTAGCGATCAGACCCAGAACAGCGGCATCGTCAACGACAGCAAATCCACCATTCAGCGTTTCCTCGACGGCAAGACACGCCAGAGCACCGTCTCTTCTGAAGTGGTCCCTCCTGATGACATGAAGCTCAACACCAGCGATAAAATGCTGAAAGATCTGACGCAAAGCATCATCACCGAGCTGGCCGACCGCTATCAGAATATCAAGACCACCAAAGAAGAGAACTTCAGCGTCGGCAAGCAGAAGTTTCATCGGCTGGATACCGAGCAAAGCGTCAATGGGCAAAAGGTACTCTCCACCTTTGTGCTGACGGTATTGAATAAAAGGGTGGTGACGTTGCAAATGCTGTCACCGGCCAAAACGCCGGAGGCGCACCAGGCGCTGGTTCAGCGGATTATCGACACGCTGGTGGTGAAATAACAACGCTGTGATTCGACAGCTCGGGGGGAAGACGGATGAAGCTGATTGGCAGTTATACCAGCCCTTTTGTACGCAAGATTTCCGTGATGTTGCTGGAAAAGGGGATCGCGTTCGAATTCGTTAACGATCCGCCGTATGAGCCGGGCAGCCGGGTGGTGGAGCTGAATCCGCTCGCCAAGGTGCCGGTGCTGGTGGCCGATGACGGCGTAGCTTATTACGACTCGCGCGTCATTGCCGAATACCTCGAACTGCTTCCCGCCGGCCCGGCATTTTTGCCCGCCGATCGCACGGCTGCGCTGCGCATTCGCCAGGTGGAAGCGCTGGCCGACGGCGTAACCGAAGCCGCCGCCACGCTGTTTCGCGAGAGCAAACGCGCGCCGGAAAAACAGGACGAAAACTGGATACTGCGCCAGCGCGACAAGCTGACGCACGGGCTGGACGCGCTGGAGAGGCTGGCGCAGGAAAAGGCGCTGCTGAACGCCGCCGAGCTGACGTTGGCGGACATCGCTACTGGCTGTGCGCTGGGCTACCTCAATTTCCGCCGCATCATGCCCAACTGGTGCGTCGAACGGCCTGCGTTGATCAAACTGGCCGAGCGGCTGTTTGCCCGCGAAAGTTTTGCCCGCACTTCACCCCCCTGAATTCCCTCACCCCGCTTTGGCGGGGGGTTGTTTTATGCCGCATCCTCACACAAAAAAACCGAGCGACCATGAGCACTGAATCCCACCTTCTTTACAGCCAGTTACCCGCCATCGACCGCCTGCTGCACGATCCCGCTATCGAACCGCTGGTGGCCCAATACGGCCAGACGCTGATTAGCGATCTGCTGCGCGAATTGCAGTTGCAGGCGCGTGAGACGATCAAGCAGCAGCAGCGGCTGCCCGATTGGTGCAGCGACTGGCCGCAGGCGCTCAGCGCCGGTTTGGCGCAACGGCAGCGTTCGGCGCTGACGCCGGTCTTCAATCTCAGCGGCACCGTGCTGCACACCAACCTTGGCCGCGCCCTGCTGGCGCAACCGGCTATCGAGGCGGTGAGCCATTCGATGGGGGCGGCGGTGACGCTGGAATACGATCTGGACGGCGCCGGGCGCGGGCATCGCGATCGCGCCGTGGCGGATTTACTGTGCCGCCTGACCGGTGCGGAAGATGCTTGCATCGTCAATAACAATGCGGCGGCCGTGTTGCTGATGCTGGCGGCGATTGCGCCCGGCAAGGAAGTGGTGGTGTCGCGCGGTGAGCTGGTGGAAATCGGCGGCGCGTTCCGCATCCCCGACGTGATGCGCCAGGCGGGCTGCCGGCTGGTTGAGGTCGGCACCACTAACCGTACCCACCTGAAAGATTACCGCAACGCCATCAACGAACAAACCGGGCTGCTGATGAAGGTGCATACCAGCAATTACAGCATTCAGGGCTTTACCGCCGCGGTGGATGAAGCCGAACTGGCGCAGCTTGGCACTGAATATGGCGTGCCGACCGCCACCGATCTGGGCAGCGGTTCGCTGATTGATATGGCGCAGTACGGCCTGCCGGCCGAGCCGATGCCGCAGCGGCTGCTGGCCGCCGGGGTGGATCTGGTGACTTTCTCCGGCGACAAGCTGCTGGGCGGCCCGCAGGCCGGGATTATCGTCGGCAAAAAGGCGCTGATCGCCCGGTTGCAGCAGCATCCGCTTAAACGCGCGCTGCGTGTCGGCAAGCTGACGCTGGCGGCGCTGGAAGCCACGCTGCGTCTCTACCAGCAGCCTGAATGGTTGGTGGAGCGACTGCCGACGCTGCGGCTGCTGACCCGCCCGCAGCAGGCGATGCAGGCCGCAGCCGAACGCTTGCTGCACGCGCTGGAACCGCAGTTTGGCGAACGCTTCCAACTGCGCGCCGAACCGTGCTGGTCGCAGATTGGCAGTGGCTCGCTGCCGGTGGACAGGTTGCCCAGCTACGCATTGACCTTTACGCCGCTCGACGGCCGTGGGGCGACGCTGGAAGCGCTGGCAGAACGCTGGCGCCGCCTGCCGCAGCCGGTGATCGGCCGGATTAACGACGGCCGGCTGTGGCTGGATCTGCGCTGCCTTGAGCAGGAACAGGCGCTGATTGAGGCGTTGAACGCATGATTATCGCCACCGCCGGCCATGTCGATCATGGCAAAACCACCCTGTTACAGGCGATCTCCGGGATCAACGCCGATCGCCTGCCGGAAGAAAAGCGCCGCGGCATGACCATAGATCTGGGCTATGCCTACTGGCCGCAGCCCGACGGCCGGGTGCTGGGTTTTATCGACGTGCCCGGCCATGAAAAATTCCTCGCCAATATGCTGGCGGGCATCGGCGGCATCGATCATGCGCTGCTGGTGGTGGCCTGCGACGACGGCGTGATGGCGCAAACCCGTGAACATCTGGCGATCCTGCGGCTGAGTGGGCGTCCGGCGCTGACGGTGGTATTGACCAAGGCCGATCGGGTGGACGAAGCACGGGTTGACGAGGTGCGGCGGCAGGTTAGCGATGAACTGGCGCGGCAGGGCTGGCCCGATGCGCCGCTGTTTGTCACCGCTGCGGTGCGGGATCGGGGGATTGACGCCCTGCGCGCACATCTGCTGGCGTTACGGCCTGATGAGCATGCGCTGACGCGCCGTTTCCGGTTGGCGGTAGACCGCGCCTTCAGCGTGAAAGGGGCGGGTCTGGTGGTAACAGGCACCGCGCTGGGTGGGCAGGTGGCGGTAGGGGATACGCTGTGGCTGACCGGTGCGGACGTTCCGGTGCGGGTACGCGGTCTGCACGCGCAGAATCAACAGGTTGAGCAGGCGCAGGCCGGGCAGCGCATCGCACTGAACATCAGCGGTGACGTCAGCAAAGAGCAGGTGGCTCGCGGTGACTGGCTGTTGGCGAAAAAGCCGTTGCAGGCGGCAGAACGCATTCTGGTGGCGCTGGATGCCGACCAGCCGATAAAGCATTGGCAACCGCTGCATCTGCATCACGCCGCCAGCCATATCACCGGCCGGATTGCGTTATTGAATGAACACCTGGCGGAACTGATCCTCGATCGCCCGTTGTGGCTGGCGGACAACGATCGGCTGGTGCTGCGCGATATCGGCGCCCGCCAGACCCTGGGCGGCGCACGGGTGCTGAGTTTGACGACGCCGAAACGCGGTAAACGCCAGCCGGATTACCTTGCCTGGTTGGCGGCATTGGCGCAGGCCGGCGACGATCGCCAGGCGCTGGCGCTGCACCTGCCCAATGGGCCGCTGGATCTGGCGATGTTCGCCTGGGCGCGGCAACTGACCGAAGGCGGTCTGGCCGAGCTGTTGGCGGACCATGAATGGCTGATTGCCGGCGAGTGGGCGTTGGCGCAGGAGAATGCACAGCAGGGCCAACAGCGCTTGCTGCAAGTCCTGTTCGAGTATCACCAGCAGCATGCCGATCAGCTTGGGCTGGGGCGAGCGCGTCTGCGGCGTATGGCGTTGCCTTCGTTGCCTGAAGCGCTGGTATTTATGATGATCGATCGGTTGCTGGCCGCCGGCAGCGTGCGTAATACGCGCGGCTGGCTGCACTTGCCGGAGCATGGCCTGGCGTTCAGCGCGGAAGAACAGAGTCTGTGGAGCCGTATTGCGCCGCTGTTCGGTGACGAAGCCTGGTGGGTGCGCGATTTGGCCGCGGAATTGGGCGAAGAAGAGGCCCCCGTGCGGGCGACGCTGCGTAAAGCGGCGCAGTTGGGTCACATCGCGGCGGTGGTGGTGGACCGTTACTATCTCAGCCGGCGTATCGAACAGTTCGCTGCGCTTATCCGCGAGTTGGATGCGACGCAGGGCAGCGCCAACGCCGCCGATTTCCGCGACAGGCTCGGCGTCGGCCGCAAGCTGGCGATTCAGGTGCTGGAGTTTTTCGATCGCAGCGGCTTTACCCGCCGCAAGGGCAATCAACACCTGCTGCGCGATAGCGGGCTGTATACCCGTCATACTTGAAGTTGCCTCTGTGTTGGCTGCGAGCACTCACCCCAGTCACTTACTTGAGTAAGCTCCTGGGGACTCATGCTCTTGCCGCGTTACTCGGCAAAGCCTCGCCCCGTTGGGGCCAGCCCAAGCGCTGTTCAACAAAGCCGTGGCTTTGTTGTGATGCAACTCCAATTATTTTGGGTATAGCCGTGTATTTTGATTAAGTCTCGAGGTCATCAGGATGAATACTGAAGGTTTATCGCCACTGTCCGTAGGAAAAGATGATGAAAAGTATGACGGGCCTGTGCGAGAGAAAGAACAGAGGTGCTTGACGCTAGAGGCACTTAGTGATGTTGAACAGATGAATATTATTAGCCATGAGGCGGTACTGGCATGGGCTATGAGTTTGAGAACTGATTCACCAGACTGATAGTGTTAAATCCTGTGTAAATCTTGAAACACGGAAAGAGATATTGTCTCTTCCCGTGTCGTTAACCCGGCGCTTGTTACAGCGCTTGGTTAGGCGCAGGCGTTGCGTCGCCGCTGCGGCGTTTGCTGAGGAACAGCGCCACCAGCGCCAGCCAGCACAGGCCGCTGATCAGGTTAAACAGGTTGAACAACCCGCTGCCGCCCCAGACATAAGCCACTTTCGCCAGCTCGATGCCGACGGTAAACACCAGCATGCTCAACATGCCCATGGTGGCGGAGACCGTCCCTTTGCTGACGGCGCTTGAGAACAGCGTCAAGCGGTACAGCCCGGCGTTGGCCAGCCCGATACCGAAGGCGTACAGGCTCAACCCGGCGGTCATCCACAGATAGGCATGGCTGGAGAACAGCGTAGCCAGCGCCGCGATCAGCAGCCCCAGCATCATAGGTAGCGCGCCCAGCTTGATCAGGCGCTCTACGCTGTTTTTGCCGGTCAGGCGTGCCAGCGTCAGGTTGCCGAGGATCAGCGCGCCGAACACCGGGATCTGCAACAGGCCGTAATCCAGCGTCGACAACGATTCGCCGCTGATCAGGATCACCGGCGACTGGGCAATCCAGGCCAGCAACGGCAGGCTGGCGAAGCCGATGGCCAGCGCCCCGCAAACAAAGCGGCGGTTGCTCAGTACCTGGCGATAGTCGCGCCACAGGTTGGCGGCCGAGAATTTATCGCCCTGCAGCGAGGCGGTTTCCGGCATCGCCTTCCACAGGCCGTAAAAGGCGATCGCCGCCAGCGCCGCGAACAGCACGAACATGCTCTGCCACGGCGCGACGTGGATCAGCGCTGCCCCGGCCAGCGGCCCGAGCAGCGGGGCGATCAGCGCCACGTTGGCCATCAGCGCGGTGATTTTTATGCACACCGATTCCTCGAAGGATTCCTGTATCGTGGCGTAGCCGACCGCGCCGATAAAGCACAGGCCAATGCCCTGCAGGAAACGCATAAAGATAAACTGCTCGATGTTGGTCACCAGCAAAATGGCCAGACAGGCGACGATAAAGAACGCCACGCCAGCCAGCATCACCGGGCGGCGGCCACGTCGGTCCGACAGCGGGCCGAGCAGCCATTGCAAGAAAATGCCGCCGGCCAGATAGGCGGTCATGGATGTCGGCACCCACTCTTCGCCGGCGTTGAACTCCGCCACCACCGCCAGCATACCGGGCTGGATCATATCGTTGGCGATATAGGTGGCAAATTCGAACAGCACCAGACAAAGAGGGAATAAAAGCGCCTGTCGGCCCAAGCGTGCCGCAGGTGGTAATGTCGTTTTCATATTTATAGTACTGATAGTGAAGAAGAAAAAAGGAACTGCCAGGGCGGGAAGCGCAAACTGAGCGAGTTATGGCGGCTATTTTGCCGCCAATTGTTCACCTTAGCAACGATAAGGTGTTGTTTCAGCACATTCTGATATTTCGCTTTTGGGTTGTCGCCGCGCCCTGCGCTCTATAACCTCTTATTAACAGATCAATATGACACAACGTCGGGCACCGTTTTGAGCACTAAAATTGGCTGGATAGATAACCTGCGCGCGGTGGCGTGCATGATGGTGGTGATGATCCACGCCACCACCTATTACGTCACCAACGGCTTGGCGGTGGGGGAACATAACTGGGACATCGCCAACGTGCTGAACGGCATGTCGCGCGTGTCGGTGCCGCTGTTTTTCATGATTTCCGGCTATCTGTTTTTCGGCGAGAAAAGCGCCGGCAAAAAACATTTCATCCGTATCGGCTGCTGCATCCTGTTCTACAGCCTCATTGCGCTTGCCTATATTGCGGCCTTCACCAAAATCGGCTTCTGGCCGTCGCTGCGCGGCATGCTGCAAAAACCGGTGTTTTATCACCTGTGGTTCTTCTATGCGATTGCGGTGATTTACCTGCTCTCGCCGCTGATCAGCGTCAAACCGGTCTCGCGCCGTTATCTGGCCGGGGTACTGGTGATCCTGGCGGTGATTGCCAACCCTAATACCGGTGCGGTGACCGTCGGCAACGCTCACCTGCTGCCGGTCAATCTGTATATCTACGGCGATACCTTCTATTACCTGCTGTACGCGCTGGCCGGGCGGGCGATTGGCATGATGGACACCGGGCGGCGTGGCATCAGCTGGCTGGCGGCGCTGGGTTTTGCACTCAGCGTGGCGTTGATCGTTCGCGGCACCAAAAGCCAGATGTTCATCAACGGCAGCTTTGCCGATACCTTTTACATCTACTGCGGCCCGCTGGTGTTTATCGCGGCGGTGTCGCTGCTGGTGTGGTTTAAGAACTGCCTGCCGGATCCGATCGGCTGGCTGGGCATTTTTTCCCGCCATTCGCTGGCGATCTACGGTTTTCACGCCATTATCGTCAACTTTATGCGCAGCCGGCATCTTGAACTCACCGCCCATCCGCTGTTGGATATCTTCTGGGTATTCGGTGTGGCGCTGGCGCTCAGCCTGCTGCTGTCGATGGGGCTGCAAAAGCTGGACGTTCGAAGGCTGGTGTCATAACGGGTTTTGCCCGCGCTGTTGCGCACGCCGCAGCTGGCGGCCGGACGAGAACCCGGCAGCCAGCGCCGCTTTTTCAAGCCCGTAGCCTTGTTGCAGCCGCTGTTGCGCCACGGCCAGCCGCAGCTGTTCATGATATTCCCGCACGCTGATGCCGATATGGCTGCGGAACAGCCGCGCCAGATGGCGGCTGCTGACGTGGGCTTTTTCCGCCACCTGCGGCACCGACCATTCGGCCTCCGGCTCGGCGGCCATCACGTCCTGGGCGCGGTGGACCGCCGGGTGCAAATGATTGCGATAGCGCAACCACGGCGAAAGCTGCGGGTCGTCGCCGGAACGGCGGAAATACACCACCATTTCGCGGGCGACTTCCGTTGCCCGGGTTGCGCCGCACTGGCGGTTAATCAGGTGCAGCGCCAGATCGATACCGGCGGTAATGCCGGCGCTGGTGTAGACGCTGCGGTCTTCGACAAAAATGCGGTTTTCTTTCACCAGCGCCGCCGGTGCCTGCAGGCGCATGCGTTCGAGCACGTCATGGTGAGTGGTGCACTGGTAGCCGTCGAGCAAGCCTGCCTGCGCCGCCAGCAACGCGCCGGAACACACGCAGACCAGCGTGATGCGCTGGCTTTGCAGATCGGGTTGCAGCGCCGCCAGCCAGCGGCGAGCCTGCTCGGCTTGCGGATTGGCAAAGTAGCGCGCCGAATCGCTGACTCCCGGCACCACCAAAATCGCGCCGTCTTCCAATCGGGCAGGCAGCGGCTCCAGCCGGCTCAGCGTCATGCCGATGGAGCAGGTTATCTGCGGCTCCGGGCCGATGTAATGCAGGCTGAACGTTCCGGCCAGGCGCAGGGTTTCGGCCGGGCCGCTGACGTCCAGCGACAGCACCTGGGGCAGCATCAGAAAGTAGACGGCCTGCGGCATTATGACTCCTGTGACAGTTGCGCCAGCACCTCATCCACGCTGGCGAGCTGGGCGAAACGGTCGACCAGCACCGTCTCAGTATGCCGCTTGAGCTGTTCGGTGGTAAAGATCTGGCCGTCGGGGTGTTGCATCGGGAATGTCAGGGTCGCCTCGGTGACGAAGGTCACCCGATAGCCGAGATCGCTTGCCACGCGGGTGGTGGTTTCGCAGCATTGCTCGGTACGAATGCCGGAGATAATCAGGTGATTGATCTCCCGTTCACGTAGCCAGGCGTCCAACCCGGATTCGGTCAGCGCGTTATGCACCTGCTTGTGCACGGTAACGTCCGCCTGGTGGTTGAGGAACGGCAGACGTTGCACAAAGCCGGACGCCAGCGAGAATGGCCCCTGCGGGGACACGTGGAACACGTCGACCAGCGCCACGCCCTGCCGACGGCAGCCTTCAATTAATGTTGTGATCGCCTGCTGGAAAGCGGGCAGATCGTCCTCTTGCCAGAAAGGGCGATGCTGGAATGATTGCTGAACATCGATGATCAATAATGCGCTATGTGACATTTTCGGCCTCCGCCTGTGGGGTGTAACGCCATACTGCGCCGTTATCCTGCAGGGAAGAAGGCCAAAAACGGCCATCATGATGGCATCAGCGGACCAGCATCAGGCTTTGCTGACCTGGCCGGCGACCAGACGCCCCCGATGGAAGGTAGCGCGGCGTGCAGGCAGGCGGGCCACCGCCTCGGCGGAGCAACTGGCGTCGATCAACACGAACTCCGCGCTGTCGCCGGCTTTGGGCCATGCGCGTTGGCCTTTGTCGTTCAGCGGCAGCACGCCGCCGGTGGAAATGGCCAGGGCGCGCGACAGATGGAACTCATCCGAACCGCGATACAGCTGGGCGTAGAGATTGGCTTTTTCCAGAATGTCGCCGGTGCCGAACGGTGACCAATGGTCGATCACGCTGTCGGTTCCGGTCATCACAAATACCCCTTTTTCGCTGAGCTGCGGCAGCGGCATCATCAGCCCGCCGATCGGCACCGTGGAGGCGATGGTGATTTGCTGCGCCGCCAGGCGGGTGGCGGTTTCCGCCAGCTCATTCGGGTTCAGCGTGGTCAGGGCGAACGCGTGGCTGATGGTGACCTTACCGCGCAGCGCCGGGTTTTTTTCTACGGTGGCGATCATGTAGTTAATCGCCGCTACCCCGGCGGGGCTGGTTTCATGCAGGTGGATATCGACGCCTTTGCCGGTGTCGAGCGCAATCTGGAACATCGCGTCCAGCGACGCCTCCATTGCGCCGTCGACGTTGGTCGGATCCAGCCCGCCGACGTATTGCACGCCCATCTGCATGGCCTCGCGCATCAAGCCGTCGACCTTAGAATGCAACAGGCCGTGCTGCGGGAAGGCGACGATTTCGCAGCTGAAATCCGCCTGGTGGTTTTCCAGCGCACGTTGCAGGTGCTCCAGGCTTTTCAACCCGCTGACCGGATCGATATTGCAGTGGCTGCGCGCTACGGTGCTGCCTTTGGATTGCAACAGGGCGATCAGGTTTTCCGCGCGCTGTTGCGAGGTCGGCAGCAGTTTGGGGATCAGCGTTTGTTCCAGCGCGATCATGTCCATGATGGTTTTGCCCTGGCGTGGGCGCGGTGCCTGCCACGGGCCGCTGTAGAAGGTTTTGTCCAAATGGATGTGCATGTCGCGAAACGCCGGCAGCAGCAACTGACCCTGGGCCTGATAGCGCGGCACGCCCGCGATCGGCGCCGTATCCGCCGCGTGGATGGCGGCGATTTTGCCGTCTTTGATTTCCAGCTGGTAGAGCGCGGTACGGGTGCCGATCACCGTATCGCCATCGTATTCGAAACCCTCCTCCAGCCGTACGTCGCTCAGCACGTAGTGATGGTCGGTCAGGGTCATGGGTTTGGCCTCCGGCGCACAGTGGCCGCCAGCCTGCGGTGCAGCCTGCGCCACGCCGCCGGTCAGCCCGATTACCGCGCAGGCGGTGGTTAGCTTGCCGGTTTGGCTGAGGAAAGCTCTGCGGCTTTGTTGTTGGTTTTTTTCCACGTTCAGTTCCTTAATCCAGAGGTGAGGTATGTCAAAAAACACCCACCAATTTAGGAGAGGAACCCGCAGGTTGGCAGCGACATTTGCCACTGGCGACTATTCGATTTGGTAATAATGAGGGGGCAGGGTTACTGCCCCCAGGGCGTTACATCAGCGGCAACAAACAGGTATACAACTCGCGGAAGGTGCTGCGCCGCGCGGCGTAGTGCCGATGGCGTTCGGCATCCGGTTCGTGCAGCTGTTCCAGCGGCAATTCGGGCAGCAGGTCGCTCAGCGGGCGCTGCGGATTCAGGGCGATCTGCGCCAGACGCGCGGCCCCCAGCGCCGGGCCGACGTCGCCGCCGGTGCGGTATTCCAGCCGTTGGCCGCTGATATCCGCCAGCATCTGCCGCCAGAACGGGCTGCGTGCGCCACCGCCGATCAAGGTGATGCTCGAAGGTTGCAGGCCGCTGGCGTGCAGCACGTCCATGCCGTCCGCCAGGGCAAAACCGACGCCTTCCAGCACCGCCCGCGCCAGATCGTTCGGCCCGTGCTGGTGAGTGAGCCCCCAGAACGCCCCTTTGGCGTTGGGATTGTTGTGTGGCGTGCGTTCGCCGGAAAGGTAAGGCAAAAACCACAGCGGGGCTTCCGCCGGAGGGGCTTGTTCGACGTTGCGCAGCAGGGTGGTGACGCTGTCGACGTTGGTCAGTTTGCAGACCCAGTCCAGGCAGGAGGCGGCGCTGAGCGTCACCGACATCAGGTGCCAGGTGTCGGGCAGCGCATGGCAGAAGCTGTGCACCGCGCTGGCCGGGTTGCTGAGAAAGCCGTCGCTGACCGCAAAGTAAACGCCCGAGGTGCCGAGCGACAGCATGGCTTGCCCGGCCTGATACAGCCCAACGCCGATCGCCCCGGCGGCATTGTCGCCACCACCGGCCACCACCGGCACCGGCGGCATGCCCCAGCGCCTGGCCAGCTCGATGTGGGTCTGGCCGGTGATTTGATTGCCTTCGAACAGCTGCGGCATGTGGCGGCGCGACAGGCCGCAGGCAGCCAGCATCTCGTCGCTCCAGTCGCGCTGCGCTACGTTAAGCCACCCGGTGCCTGCGGCGTCCGACATATCGCCGGCGAATTCGCCGGTCATGCACCAGCGCAGATAATCTTTGGGTAACAGCACCTTATCGATCTGGCTGAACAGGTGCGGTTCGTGCTGTTGCACCCACAGCAGCTTGGGTGCGGTAAAGCCGGGCATCATCAGGTTGCCGGTAATTTGCCGCGATTGCGGCACCGCCCGCTCCAGCGCCTGGCACTGCGCGGCGCTTCTGCCGTCGTTCCACAGAATGGCCGGGCGCAGCACCCGTTGGCGGTCATCCAGCAGCGTGGCGCCGTGCATCTGGCCGCTGAGGCCAATGGCCTTCACCTGTTGCAGACTGTGCTGCTTGCCCAGCGCCAGCATGGCGCGATCGGTGGCGTGCCACCAGTCCTGCGGCGCCTGTTCTGACCACAGGGGATGGGGGCGGGAGATGGGCAGCGGTTCACTCTGGCTGGCGAGCAGTTGGCCCTGCTCACCGAGCAAAATGATTTTTACGCCGGAGGTGCCGAGATCGATGCCGATGTACATGATTGAGATCCTTTAAGGCGCGGCGGACGGTACGCCGCGCGGGTCAGTTAACCGAACAGGTAGCGGTTCATCAGGTTCTCAAGCTGTTCCTGACGGCCGCTGGCGTGCTGCGGCGCCAGTGCATGCTGTTCAGCGTACTGCGCCAGGGCTTCCAGCGACAGTTTGCCCTGCAAAATTTGCTGGCCCAGCTCACCGTTCCAGCCGGCGTAACGTCGGGCGACCTGCTGAGGAAGCCGGCCGTCGGCAGTCATTTTGGCCGCCACTTTCAGCGCCAGCGCCATCGTGTCCATCGCACCGATATGGCCGTAGAACAGATCGTATTTGTCGGTGCTTTGGCGGCGGACCTTGGCGTCGAAGTTCAGGCCACCGGTGGTGAAACCGCCGGCCTTGAGGATTTCGAACATCACCAGAGCGTTCTCCTCCACGCTGTTGGGGAACTGGTCGGTATCCCAGCCCAACTGCGGATCGCCGCGGTTGGCGTCGACCGAGCCGAAGATACCGAGCGCGATGGCGGTGGCGATTTCATGGTGGAAGGAGTGCCCGGCCAGGGTGGCGTGGTTGGCCTCGATATTGACCTTGATCTCCTTCTCCAGCCCGAACTGCTTCAGGAAGCCGTACACCGTGGCGACGTCGTAGTCGTACTGGTGCTTGGTGGGTTCCTGCGGTTTGGGTTCGATCAGCAACGTGCCCTGGAAACCGGTTTTGTGTTTGTGCTCCACCACCATTTGCATAAAGCGGCCAATCTGCTCGCGCTCCTGGCGCAGATCGGTATTCAGCAGGGTTTCGTAACCTTCGCGCCCGCCCCACAGCACGTAGTTCTCGCCGCCCAGTCGATGAGTGGCGTTCATGGCGGTGAATACCTGCGTGGCCGCCCAACTGAACACTTCCGGATCCGGGTTGGTGGCCGCGCCTGCGCCGTAGCGCGGATGGGTAAAGCAGTTGGCGGTGCCCCACAGCAGCTTCACGCCGCTGCTTTGCTGCTTTTCCGCCAGCACGTCGGTCATCACCGCAAAGTTATTCAGATACTCTTTCAACGAAGCGCCTTCCGGCGACACGTCGACGTCGTGGAAGCAATAGTAAGGCACGTTCAGCTTGTGGAAGAATTCGAACGCCACGTCGGCCTTGCGTTTTGCCAACGCCAGCGCATCGCCCGGCTGCTGCCAGGGCCGATCAAAGGCCCCGACACCGAACATGTCCGCACCGTTCCAGCAGAAGGTGTGCCAGTAACAGGCGGCGAAGCGCAGGTGATCGGCCATACGTTTGCCGAGCACCAACTCATCGGGATTATAGTGGCGGAAAGCCAGCGGGTTATTGCTGTCGGGGCCTTCGTAGCGAACTTGCTCAAGCTGATCAAAATAGGATTGCATTTTCGACTCCTGGGTAGCGATGCCCGGTTTACGGGATGCATTTATCTTCGGAGTTAGAACCCTGTGGCTCAATTACGTTATTTCACTCTTAAATTCACAGAATTATTAAATGTGCGGTAGATCTCATAATAGGGCGTTTAAGCGCGTTTCATTTGAATTTTATGGCGCGCGAAGGTTTTTTTCAGGGGGAAAGCATGACCGCCATCATAAAAATAACATTAAACCAAAAAACATAATTCGCCGGTAAAAATCTGTAATTGCCGAATAGTAAATAACCGACAACAATCCGCTCTAAGCTGATTCACCGGCCCGTTTCAATTACCTTCCTTATACGTTGAATAACAAAGGTATATAAAATGAAATTAAAACCCCTGTTCCTTTCGGTCTGCGCGCTGCTGGCACTGGCCAGCCAACCGGCCCTGAGCAAAGAAATCAAAATCGGCATGGCGATCGACGATCTGCGCCTGGAGCGCTGGCAAAAAGACCGCGATATTTTCGTCAGCAAAGCCAAAACATTGGGGGCGGACGTTTTCGTTCAATCGGCCAACGGCAATGAAGAAACCCAGATGGCGCAGATAGAAAACATGATCAACCGCGGCGTCGACGTGTTGGTGATCATTCCCTATAACGGCCAGGTGCTGAGCAACGTCATCAGCGAGGCCAAGCGGGAAGGCATTAAGGTATTGGCCTACGATCGCATGATCAATAATGCCGATATCGATTTCTATATCTCCTTCGATAACGAAAAGGTCGGTGAACTGCAGGCGCAAAGCCTGGTGCAACGGGTGCCGCAGGGGAATTATTTCCTGATGGGCGGTTCACCGGTGGATAACAACGCCAAACTGTTCCGTCAGGGCCAGATGAAGGTGCTGCAACCCTTGATCGACAGCGGGAAAATCAAGGTGGTGGGCGATCAGTGGGTTGATGGTTGGCTGCCGGAAAACGCATTGAAAATCATGGAAAATGCGCTGACCGCCAACAGCAATCATATCGACGCCGTGGTGGCCTCCAACGACGCGACCGCCGGCGGGGCGATCCAGGCGCTGGCCGCACAGGGGTTGGCGGGCAAGGTGGCCATCACCGGCCAGGACGCCGATCTGGCGGCGGTGAAACGCATCATGGCCGGTACCCAGACCATGACGGTCTACAAGCCGATCAGCAAGTTGGCCGATGAGGCGGCGAGCATTGCCGTGCAACTGGGCAAAGGCGAAAACCCCAAATCCAATGCGACCTTGAATAACGGCGTCAAACCGGTGCCGGCCTGGTTATTGACGCCGATCCCGGTGGATAAATCGAATATCGACAGCACTATTATTGCCGACGGTTTCCATAAAAAAGCCGATCTTAATTAATACCGATATCCGGTGACGCGGAGGGAATAATGCCCTGCCTATTGGAAATGAAAAATATCACCATGCAATTCGGCGCAGTCAAGGCCGTGGATAATGTCAGCCTGCAACTGGAGGCTGGCCAGGTATTATCGTTATGCGGTGAAAACGGGTCGGGAAAATCCACGCTGATGAAAGTGCTGTGCGGAATATATCCGCACGGCAGTTATCAGGGCGATATTTATTTTTCCGACGATGTGTTAGCGGCAAAAAATATCCGCGACACCGAGAAAAAAGGCATTGCCATCATTCATCAGGAACTGGCGTTGGTGAAGCAGATGACGGTGCTGGAAAACATGTTTCTCGGCAACGAACAGTGTCGCCGTGGCGTGATGGATTACGACGCCATGTACCTGCGCTGCCGGCGCATGCTGGCGCAGGTCAAGCTGGAGGTGGATCCCAATACCCGCGTCGGCGAGCTGGGGTTGGGGCAGCAGCAACTGGTGGAGATCGCCAAGGCGCTCAACAAGCAGGTACGGCTGCTGGTGCTGGATGAACCGACGGCGTCGCTGACCGAAAGTGAAACCGCCACGCTGTTGGCGATCATTCAGGATCTGCGCGATCACGGCATCGCCTGCATTTACATTTCGCACAAGCTGAACGAGGTGAAAGCGATCTCGGATCTGATCTGCGTGATCCGCGACGGCAAGCATATCGGCACGCGGCCGGCGGCCGAGATGAGCGAAAAAGACATTATCGCCATGATGGTGGGCCGCGAACTGACCGAGCTGTATCCGCAACAGCAGCATGCGATCGGCGACGTGATTTTGCAGGTGGACAACCTGACCGCCTGGCACCCGGTGAACCGCCACGTCCGCCGGGTGGATGAGGTGTCGTTCAGCCTGCGGCGCGGCGAAATTCTTGGCGTCGCCGGGTTGGTCGGCTCCGGCCGTACCGAGACCATGCAGTGCCTGTTCGGCGTCTATGCCGGCCGTTGGCAGGGCAGCATCCGCAT
This sequence comes from Serratia sp. TSA_198.1, assembly GCF_052686505.1. NCBI lineage: Bacteria > Pseudomonadati > Pseudomonadota > Gammaproteobacteria > Enterobacterales > Yersiniaceae > Serratia > Serratia sp. TSA_198.1. The sequence continues at coordinate 191,854 of NZ_JBQZFP010000005.1, read as the reverse complement.
TAACGGCCAGCCGGCCGTTATCAATAATTGCCGACAGGCGATGCGCCACGGCATCGCCATGGTGCCGGAAGACCGCAAGCGCGACGGCATTGTGCCGGTGATGGGCGTCGGGGCGAATATGACGCTGGCGGCGCTGAGCGATTTCAGTGGCGCATTGACGGTGATCGACGACGCGCAGGAGCAGGCGACCATTCGCCAGTCGCTGGCGCAACTGAAGGTGAAAACGTCGTCGCCCGAGCTGGCGATCGCCAGGCTGAGCGGCGGCAACCAGCAGAAGGCGATTTTGGCCAAATGCCTGCTGCTGAAGCCGAAAATCCTCATTCTGGATGAGCCGACACGCGGTATCGATATCGGCGCAAAACAGGAAATCTATAAATTAATCAATCAGCTGGTACAGCAGGGTATCGCGGTGATCGTGGTGTCTTCGGAACTGCCGGAAGTGCTGGGCCTCAGTGACCGCGTGTTGGTGATGCATCAGGGGCGTATCAAGGCGTCGCTGGAGAACCGGGGTTTGACCCAGGAACAGGTGATGGAAGCCGCATTGAGGAGTGAAACCGATGTCGAAAAGCACGCAGTCTGACGCGATAACGCAGGAAATTACCGAGAAAAAGCCCATCCTGAAGCTGAAATCCATCAATTTTCAGGTGCTGGTGATGCTGGCGGCGATCGCCGTCATTATGCTGTTCTTTACCTTTACCACCGAGGGCGCCTATCTCAGCGCGCGCAATGTCTCCAACCTGCTGCGCCAGACGGCGATTACCGGCATTTTGGCGGTGGGCATGGTGTTCGTGATTATTTCGGCGGAGATCGACTTGTCGGTCGGTTCGATGATGGGGCTACTGGGCGGGGCGGCGGCGATTTTTGACGTCTGGCTCGGCTGGCCGCTGCCGCTGACCATTGTGGTGACGCTGCTGGCCGGCCTGCTGTTGGGCGCCTGGAACGGCTGGTGGGTGGCGTACCGCAAGGTGCCGTCGTTTATCGTCACGCTGGCGGGCATGCTGGCCTTTCGCGGCATTCTGATCGGCATCACCAACGGCACCACGGTCGCGCCGACCAGCGGCGCCATGTCGCAGATCGGCCAAAGCTATCTGCCGAGCGGTGTGGGTTTTGGCATCGGCGCCGTCGGGCTGATGTTGTTCGTCGCCTGGCAATGGCGGCGACGCAGCCGACGTGCGCAGCTCGGGCTGCCGGTGGCCGCCGCGACCGGCGACGTGACCCGGCAAAGCCTACTGGCGGTGGTGGTGCTGGGGGCCATTTATCTGCTCAATGATTACCGCGGCGTACCCACGCCGGTACTGATCCTTACCGCGCTGATGCTGGCGGGGATATTTATGGCCACCCGCACCGCTTTTGGCCGCCGGATTTATGCCATTGGCGGCAATATCGACGCCGCGCGCCTGTCGGGGGTCAATGTCGAACGCACCAAGCTGGCGGTGTTCGCCATCAATGGCCTGATGGTGGCGATTGCCGGGCTGATCCTCAGTTCGCGGCTGGGCGCCGGCTCGCCGTCGGCGGGCAACATCGCCGAGCTGGATGCCATCGCCGCCTGCGTGATTGGCGGCACCAGCCTGGCCGGCGGCATCGGCAGCGTAGCCGGCGCGGTGATGGGGGCGTTTATCATGGCGTCGCTGGATAACGGCATGAGCATGCTGGACGTGCCGACCTTCTGGCAGTACATCGTCAAGGGCGCGATCCTGCTGCTGGCGGTGTGGATGGACTCCGCCACCAAGCGCCGGGCGTAAGAATCGCGTTTGAGCTCACAGTTATGAGGTAATGCTTTCTGCTCTCGAAGATAGCTGTGCTATCCCAGAGAGCAGTTTATATATCGGGGATGCCGCATGTTCGCGAAGCGCTTTCGCATTACGTTACTGTTCAACGCCAATAAAGTGTATGACCGCCAGGTGGTCGAGGGTGTCGGCGAGTATTTACAGGCTTCACAGTGTGACTGGGACATCTTTATCGAAGAGGATTTTCGCTGCCGTATCGACAACATCAAGGACTGGCTGGGCGATGGGGTGATTGCCGATTACGACGATCGCGAGATTGAGCGGTTGCTGCATAACGTCAATGTGCCGATCGTCGGCGTTGGCGGCTCCTATCACCGTGAAGAGGATTACCCGCCGGTGCACTATATCGCCACCGATAATCAGGCGCTGGTGGAGGCGGCGTTTATGCACCTGAAGGAGAAGGGGGTCAATCGCTTTGCCTTTTACGGCCTGCCGGCGGAGGGCGGCAAACGCTGGGCGCAGGAGCGCGAACAGGCTTTCCGCCAGCGGGTGGCGGCGGAGCAATATCAGGGCGTGGTGTATCAGGGCATGGCTACCGCGCCGGAGAACTGGCAGTACGCGCAGAACCGGTTGGCGGATTGGGTGCAGACCCTGCCGCAGCAGACCGGCATCATCGCCGTGACCGACGCGCGGGCGCGCCATTTGCTGCAGGTGTGCGAGCACCTGGATATTGCGGTGCCGGAGAAACTCTGCGTGATCGGCATCGATAACGAAGAGCTGACGCGCTACCTGTCGCGGGTGGCGCTGTCGTCGGTGGCGCAGGGCACCCGCCAGATGGGTTACCGCGCCGCCAAGCTGCTGCATCAGTTGCTGGACCGCCGCGAACTGCCGCTGCAACGCATTCTGGTGCCGCCGGTGAAGGTGATTGAACGCCGCTCCACCGATTTCCGCTCGCTGCGCGATCCGGCGGTGATTCAGGCCATGCATTACATCCGTCATCACGCCTGCAAGGGTATCAAGGTCGAGCAGGTGCTGGATGCGGTCGGCATGTCGCGCTCCAACCTGGAAAAACGCTTTCGGGACGAGACCGGCGAAACTATCCACCATATGATCCATCAGGAAAAGCTGGAGCGCGCCCGTAATCTGCTGACGGCGACCTCGCTGACCATCAACGAGATCTCCCAGATGTGCGGCTACCCGTCGCTGCAGTATTTCTATTCGGTGTTCAAAAAAGGCTATGACGCAACGCCCAAAGAGTACCGCGAACGCCACGGTGAAACCGGGTATTAGTTGCCTTTATGTAGCCTTAAAGGCTACATTCGTAGCCAATAAAGCTACATAAAGAGGCGTTATGTACCATCCTCTGCTCGACATCCTGTTCAGCGAATATCGGCGAAAAGTGCTAAGTCTGCTGCTAACTCAGCCGGAGCAAGCGTTTCATGTGCGTGAAATTGCGCGCCGGACCGCAACTCAGGCCGGCACTCTGCATAAAGAGTTGAATAAACTGGCGCAGGGCGGCATTTTGCTCAGGCAGCAACAGGGGAATCAAATTTGTTACAGGGCTAATCCCGACTGCCTGATTTTTACTGAGCTGGCGGCCGTTTTCCGCAAAACTTCCGGGGTTGTCGGGTGTTTGCAACAGGCTTTGTCCGGGCTCAACGCCGAGCTTGAATTGGCCTTTGTTTTTGGCTCAATCGCCAGTGGTAAAGCTAATGCAGACAGCGACATAGATGTTTTGATCGTCGGCGATGTGTCTTTCACGGAGATTATCAAAACTTTTTATCCGCTACAGGAGACGCTGGGCAGGGAAATTAACCCTAAGTTGTACTCTCCAGCAGAATGGCAGTTGGCTTTGGCTGAGGGTTCTGCGTTTATTCAGGACATTATGAATAAACCGCAATTATGGATTTTGGGAGACAAGGATGACATTGGACAATCTGGTCGGCATCGGCCTGGAGGCGATACCGCCTGATTCGGGCGCTATTAGAAAATTACTCTCCGCCGCTGCACGTAATAGGCGGGATGCCAGTATTACGCAGCTCAGCAATGAAAGCCGTTTTGACACGGCGTATAAAGCGGTCATGCAAATGGCCAATGCGGCTTTGCAGGCGCAAGGCTTTCGGACGTTGACCAGTAAACCAGGCCATCACCAGATTGTGATTCAATCTTTGCCGCTTACTGTGGGGATCCCCCGTGAAACCATGATTTGTCTGGATAGTTTGCGAAAACAACGCAACATTGCGGATTATTCAGGTGATTTGGTCACAGATGCGGCGGTGCAGGCTTGTCTGGAACAGGCCGAGGCATTATGGCTGGCGGTCAATGACTGGCTTCGACTCAAACATCCCCAGCTTTTGGAATAACGTCCCTCACACCAACCCGCAGAACGCCTTCAGGCGCTCGGCCAGCGCCGGGGTGGCGGCGGGTGCGCTGTCGCGGTAGTAAAGCGCCAGCTCGAAGCTGCCGACCGGCGGTAACCCTTCGGCGATGCCCAGCACCCGGTGGCTCGGTAACCGGCAGCCGGCCGGCAACAGGGTGACGCCCAACCCGGCGGCGGAGGCGGCGGTGAGTGCCGCCAGGCTGGCGCTGCTGTAGCCGATGCGCCAGCGTTTGCCGAGGTTATCCAACGCCTGACACAGCTCCTCACGGTACAGGCCATTAAGCGGAAACACCGCCAGCGGCACCGGGGATTGTTCGATCGCCGGAAAGGCCAGGCTGTCGAGCCACAGCAGCGGTTCCGGCCTGGCTGCGCGCGGCGGCTGGCTGCGACGCTGCTTGACCAGGATCAGATCCAGCTCTTCGCGGGCGTAGGCGCTGTGCAGATCGGCGCTCAGGCCGCTGGCGACGTCGAGGCGCAGGTGCGGGTGCGCCCGGCTGAATTCCGCCAGCAGCTCGGTGGTCGGCACCGCGAAATCCTCCGGCATCCCCAGCCGCAATACCCCGTCGCGCCAGATACCGGTCAGCGCGTCGTGCGCCTCTTCATTCAGCGCGATAATCCGCCGCGCATAGCTCAGCAGCTTGACGCCCTCTTCGGTCAGCAACACCTGATGGGATGAGCGCTCAAACAGTGGCTTGCCGAGCATCTCCTCCAGCCGCCGCACCTGCTGGCTGACGGTCGATTGCGACAGGAACACCCGATCCGCGGCGCGGGTGAAGCTGCCGCTGTCACAGACCGCGACAAAGCTGAGCAATAACTGCGGATTGAACATCGGGTAACGATTCATTTTCCCACTGCCGGCTATTTCATTATTTAATTTCCCAATACTAGCGGCGATGCCTACAGTAACGCAACGCTGTGGCGCACAGGCTGTGACGCTGCACTCTTCATCCCGCAAGACCAGGATTATGCCGTGTTAAATCATTCCGTTTCCCCCGCCACCCCGCGCCGCTGGTTTAACCCGCTGCTGTGGGCGCTGGTGCTGATTGGCCTGAATATGCGGCCCTTGTTGACCTCTGTCGGCCCGCTGCTGCCGACGCTGCGGCAGGCCACCGGGCTGAGCTTTGGCGGCGCTGCGCTGCTGACCACTTTGCCGGTGCTGATGATGGGGCTGATGGCGCTGGCGGGCGGGGCGATCAACCGGCTGTTCAGCGAACGGACCAGCGTGGTGCTGAGCCTGCTGGCGATCGGCCTCGGTGCTGCCTGGCGCGAACTGGCTCCGGGCAGCACGCAACTGATGCTGAGCGCGGTGCTGGGCGGCCTGGGGATTGGGGTGATTCAGGCGGTGATGCCCGGCATTATCAAGCATCACTTTCTCAGGCAGATGGCGTTGGTGGCCGGGCTGTGGTCGGCGGCGCTGATGGGTGGCGGCGGGCTGGGGGCGGCAATAACGCCGTGGCTGATCAGCACCGGGCATGACTGGTACAGTGCGCTGGCCTGGTGGGCCGCACCGGCGCTGGTGGCGTTGATCGCCTGGTGGCCGGTCAGCCGTGGGCTGGCTCGCCTTGCGCCATCCGGCGCTACTGCCGGTCCAAACCTGTTGTTCAGCCGCCGCGCCTGGCTGCTCGGCGCTTATTTTGGTTTGATTAACGGCGGTTATACCAGCCTGATCGCCTGGCTGCCGCCGTATTACATGCAGCTTGGCTGGCAGCCGCAGGCCAGCGGAACGCTGCTGGCGCTGATGACCTTCGGCCAGGTGATTGGCGCGCTGTTGCTGCCGGCGGTGGCGCGGGCGCAGGATCGTCGGCCGCTGTTATGGTTGGCGCTGGTGATGCAACTGATCGGTTTTATCGGCCTGATTTACCTGCCGCAGACGCTGCCGTGGCTATGGGTACTGATCGCCGGCCTGGGGCTGGGCGGTGCCTTCCCGCTGTGCCTGGTGCTGGCGCTCGATCATATCCCGCACCCGGCGGCGGCGGGGTGGCTGGTGGCGTTTATGCAGGGCATCGGTTTTCTGTTGGCGGGGGTGACGCCGTATCTTTCCGGCCTGCTGCGCGATTACAGCGGCGGCTTTACGCTGGATTGGCAAATCCATGCGCTGCTGGTGGTGGTGTTGATCGCCATCACCGGGCGTTTTCATCCGCGCAGCTACCGGCAGGCATTTAGCGAATAATATTTCTGTCATTGCGGCTCCCTATAGTGACGTTGCTTTTACCTCGGGGCGATAACAACAATTAGGGAACCATGACATGCACATCACCAAAACCCGTTTGGCGCTGTTGGCCGGCTGTATGGCATTAAGCGGCAACCTGTGGGCCGACGCGCAGCCGGCGCAGGCGATACTGGCCGGGCATGCGCTGCTGCCGGTTAAATCCAGCATCTCCGTGCCACAGGATGCGCCGTCCGATTTACGGCAAAGCGGCAAATACACCAGCGGCCAACGTGTCACCGAATTGGGCAGCGTGGCGGGCAAATCTGCCGATCGCATGACCGGCATCGGCCTGCCGATCAACGGCCAACCCTTGCAGGGCCATTCCGGCATCAAGCACATGCCCGACGGCACTTACTGGGTGCTGACCGACAACGGCTTTGGCAGCAAGGCCAACTCGCCGGACGCCATGCTGTATCTTAATCACTACAAAATCGACTTCAGCACCGGCACGGTCACGCCGCTGAAGACGGTATTCCTGCACGACCCGGACCAGAAGGTGCCCTTCCATATCATCAATGAGAGCACCGAAAAACGTTACCTGACCGGCAGCGATTTCGATCCGGAAAGCTTCCAGTTCGCCGACAATGCGTTGTGGATCGGCGACGAGTTCGGTCCTTACCTGATCAAGGCCGATCTGGACGGCAAGGTGCTGGCGGTGTTCGACACCAAGGTGGACGGCAAGGTGGTGAAATCGCCGGACAACCCGACGCTGACTCTGCCGGGCGCACCGGACGGCAAACAGAACTTCCAGGTGGCGCGTTCCAAGGGCTTTGAAGGCATGGCGGCGTCGCCGGACGGCAGCAAACTCTACCCGCTGCTGGAAGGCGCGCTGTGGGACGGCGAGAAGTTTGAAAACGTCGACGGCAAACGCTACCTGCGGGTGCTGGAATTTGACGTGAAACAGCAGGCATGGACCGGCCGCAGCTGGCAATACGTACTGGAAGATAACCAGAACGCCATCGGCGATTTCAATATGATCGACGCCACGCACGGCCTGGTGATTGAGCGCGACAACGGCGAAGGCACGCCGGACAAAGCCTGCGCTGCGGGCGCACCGACCGACAACTGCTTCAGCCAGGTGGCGAAGTTCAAACGGGTGTATAAAATCGCCTTTTCGGACGCCAACGTCGGCAAACCGGTGGAAAAACTGGCGTATATCGATCTGCTGAACATTCAGGACCCGAACAAGCTGGCGCGCAAGCCGCTCAATAACGGCGTACTGACCTTCCCGTTCTTCACTATCGAGAATGTTGATGTGGTAGACGACAGCCATATTATCGTCGGCAACGACAATAACTTCCCGTTCTCCTCCAGCCGCCAGCCGAACGTGGCGGACGATAACGAATTTATCCTGCTGGACGTGAAAGATTTGCTGAAGCCTTAACCCCGCCGGCCTCCGGTATCGCTGCCGGGGGCCATCGCTATTCCCTCTTAGCGCCAGGGATAAACTGCGCTATAATCAGCCTCTTGCTTCTGACTCCCGAAGGAAGATCCTCGTCCCCGGTGGGGCGGCCGGACTTCAAATCCGGTTGGGGCCGCCAGCGGTCCTGGGCAGGTTCGACTCCTGTGATCTTCCGCCAACGCAAGCCAGTGGAGAGATAATGCACTACCTCGCAGAGATTCCACTGCAACCAGAAACCCTGACGTTAGCCGGGCTTCCAGGGGGGATATCGCTTGAGGTAGCGGCCTAATAACTTAGGCTTTCTCCTTATCCAGGTAGTCGTCGGGGCTAAAATGGCCATTACGGTGGCGGAAATTGTGGGCGAAACTAGGCCAGATCAGCGTTAATTTGCGGCTACGGGGATCCAGATACCAACTTTTACACCCCGAGCTTAACCAGACGGTTCCTGCGGCACTGTCTTGCATCGAGTCTGAATAATGCGATTGCGCGGCCGCCAAAGGCTCTAATGGCCCATGATCCGTTTTTTCGACCCAGTTAAGCGCTTCCAAAATATATTCAACTTGGCTCTCAATAATATAAACAATGGAATTATGACCAAGCCCGGTATTTGGCCCATTGATAATAAAGAGATTTGGAAAGCCATTCACCGTGGTGGAGGCATTGGCTTCCATACCAGACTGCCAATGTTCAGCCAAACTGCGGCCATCACTGCCATGCACCAGGGTTGCATAGGGAGGGGTAGCGGCCTCAAAGCCTGTGCAGAAGATCAGTACATCCAGTTCAACACGTGTACCGCTGGCCGCAACAACCGTTCCACCATTGATACTTTCAAGCGCTGTATCTTCCAGTGTCACATTATCGCGCAGGAATGTTGGATAGTAATCGTTAGATAGCAAGACCCGTTTACAACCAATCTCGTAGTCAGGGGTTAATTTAGCCTGTAATTCCGGATCAGGAATCTGTTGGGCCAGGTGGAGAAGTGCCTGTTGTTTATTTTCGGCCAAATAGCGCGGCACGCCTCGCCGGGAAGCGAAAGTATTTTCTAACATCCAGAAGATACTTTCACGAAGCTTGCGCATTTCTGTCCTATCACGGCGGAACAAACGCTTTTCAGCATCGGTGAAGACATGATTGGGGCGCGGTATAATATAAGGCGCACTTCGTTGAAATACCGTCATGTGTCCTGCTATCTTGGCCACTTCGGGCACGAGCTGAATAGCCGAGGCACCGGAACCGACGATGCCGATACGTTTCCCTTCAAGCACTGCTTCATTACGCCAGCGGGCAGAATGGAATACTTGCCCCGTGAACCCTGAAAGGCCAGGAATATTCGGCAAGCTCTCATCAGCCAAATGCCCGGTTCCTGTGATCAGAAATTTTGCCTGTATTTCACCTTGGGCAGTGGATATTCGCCAACAGGCAGTGGCCGTATCCCAGAACGCATGTTTTACTGCCGCATTAAAGCGAACATGCGGAATGAGCCCTTCCTCTCTGGCCACGCTTTTCATGTAGGCATGGATTTCGGCACCAGGAGAAAATAGCCTTGACCATTCGGCGTTAAGACGAAATGAAAACGAGTAAAGCGGTGAGGGAACATCACAGGCCACACCCGGGTAGGTATTATCACGCCAAGTACCGCCGATGTCGTTAGCACGCTCAAGAATGACAAAGTCTTCACGCCCCGACTGTTTCAACCTGGCGGCCATACCGAGTCCGGCAAAACCGGTACCTATGATAACAATATCAAAGAAGGTTTTCGCAGTATCTCTCATGATTGGCTCCTTAAGGGTGATCAGCTGGCACTATAGAACCCGCAGGGAAACGGGCAGGGTTTTCGTTGAATTGATCGACCATTTGGCTCAATTGCCCAGGTCGTTCAAACACGACTCCATGACCACTGTCGATCTCTTGGTATCGGGCATCGTCTATTGCGCCAAACAGCAATTTGCTGTGCCATAAGGGAACCATCTGATCCTGCCGACAACCCACAATCAATGTGCGGGCGCGAATACGGCCAATTTGATCGGATATATCTATCCGACGATTAAGCGCCATTTGTTGGGCATCAAACGCGGTGGGCCGAATTTTTTCGCGCATTATGCGTAGGTGTTCAGGGGGGAGCATAGTGTAAAAAGCATGGCTGAAGGCACAATACAAAGTAAAATCGGCAAGAGTTTTGCTGCCAGATTGATACAAGTCTTGCCATACAGAGTTTCGCAAGGACTGCTGAACGTCCGTTTTCATCCAACCGGCGATCAACACCAAATTTCTTACCAAGTCAGGCCGTTTCGCCGCAACGGTCGCAACAGCCACGGCCCCAAGAGAGTAGCCGACTAACGTGGCCGGAGTATCGGGTAATAGATGCTCAATCACCCTGGTGATCTGATTTTCAAGATCCTCTAAAGTGACCTCATCCTTGCCGGGAACAGGTGAAAAATCCAGTGCAATCACCCTTTGGTTCAATTCCAATATCGGAAACAGATAACCGTAATGCAACTGAGCATTTCCGCCGGTACCATGTACCAAAACAATGGGGTCGCGGGAGAAAGAGGACACCTCTGAACTACCCGAATCGTAATAATTCACAGGGGAGCCTTGCACATAAACCGTACCGTTCTTCGCCTTCTTCGATAAGGGGATCGCAGCGGCTTGGTATAGATCGTTCATGTTGACCTTCCTTATAATTATATTAAAAGTCCACATAATGGACTTTTAATATTGTCATATTCAATTCGTATAGTTCACATTAACACTAGATCTGCGCTAGCATCGTGTCAACGCCCAAGAATTAGAAAGTGAAATATTTGATTGACTTTGTCTTTAAATTTAATTAATAGTCCGCATGGTGGACTTTATGGAGAAAACAATGAGCAATAAAGGTCAGGTCATCATGAGGATTGCCGCCGTACTTAAAGCCATTGAGAGGGTAGGTCATGCGGGGGCTCGTTTGCGCGATTTGGCTGAAGAGACGAAGATAGCCCGGCCTTCAGTTCACCGATTACTGCAAGAGCTGACTCAGGTTGGTTATGTACAACCCATAGCCAGCCATCGCTATCAACTTGGCCCTGAGCTGTATGCGTTAGGATTGGCTGCTCCTTCTCCTACGCTCGATCTACTCGCCATAGAAAAACTACTGAAAGAGCTTGCCAAATTTACGGGTGACACGATCTATCTGGGCATACAACAGCATCGTGCTGTGCGTTACTTGTTGCGTGTGGATGGGGATTACCCTGTGAGGGCCCAGTTGGTAGAAGCAGGGCAAACAGTACCGCTTGGTAATACGTTGAGCGGTATAGCGCTTTTGGCTAATTACCCGGAATCCGAAATTCCCCTATTTGTTATTCAGGGCTTTCCCCCCTTCGCCGAGAACTCCCCCTATTCGCTACCCGCTCAACGGGTTAAGGCATTAGAAGGACAATGCAGACAATTGCGAACAGAGGGCTATTGTTACAGTCGAGACCTGGTCTGGCCAAGTGTTGCGGGGCTAGCCAGTGTTGTTCCTGTACGGGTGGGAAAACCCTATTTGGCCGTGTCGATCTCAGCTATCAGCGACAGGTTGCCACCTGACCGCGCACAGCAATTAGCCCCCCATCTTTTGCGGACGGTTAAACAGATAGGGGAATTAGTCGACCTCGATCAGTCGTCAGAGACGTCGTAGCGAAATTCCTGGTGGCGTGCATTACAAGGGCACTACTGTCAGACTCGAAACAAGCGCTTCCAACAACGTTAATCCCGCGAGGGTAGTCGTCACTATAGGAATAAGCAGCGTAAAAAAATTGGAATTGCCGAGTTCGCTAACCTGGAGCAGCGGAATGCGCTTTGAATTTGACGGCACGTAAAATGTAATATTAAAGTTCATGCCAACCGCTGAATATGGGGCCAACATTGCAAAGCAAAGCGGATTGGCTGCTTCACGCATCCGCTTCTACGAATCGGCCGGCTTACTTCAAACCGTAGCACGGCGGTCCAATGGTTACCGAGATTATCCACCCGATGCGTTGTTGATTCTGCGAATCATCACGAGCGCCCAGAATGTAGGTTTCTCATTGGATGAGGTCCGTACCATCCTGCCGGCCGATCTGTCGAATTGGCAACATGAGGTTTTACTGGGGATATTACGTCGAAAAATAACGGATATCGAAGCAATTGAAGCGCGCCTGGCGAAGAACAAAGCCCATTTAATCGCGCTGGTAGGTGATATTCAAAACAAACCGGAAGGCATGGATTGCAAGGATAACGCCAAACGACTGTTCATTAACGCTGTTCGATGATATCAGACAAAGTTAGCCTCAGAGGAGGCTAACTACTGCTTGAGCTGTCGCTTTTGCGGACTGAGGATTCTGTCCCGTCACCAGTCGGCCATCAACAACGACCTTCGGTGTAAACGGAAACAGATTCTTTTCGTAGTAAGCGCCATGCAAACGCATACGCGCCTCCAGGTTGTAAGGAACCTCCTTAGCCACACCAGCCAAGATTTCTTCACGCCATGAATATCCGGTAATACGTCGGCCAGTGACCAGCAGGCTCCCATCGGATAGTCTGGTATTAAGCAGACCAGCATAACCGTGACAAACGGACGAAACGATCCCGCCACGTTCGTAAATATCACGGGTGATGGCCTGGAGCTGTATGTCATCTGGGAAATCCCACATGACACCGTGGCCACCGGTGAAATAAATGGCATCGAAGGTTGATGCATCAATAACCTCCGGCCGGGCAGAGTTTTCAAGAAGTTTAGACAAAACTGGATCATTCAGGCCCTCACGTGCCGATTTGTCGAAATGAGGCCATTTGAGCGAACGCGGCTCTATCGGCACTTTTCCGCCCCGCGGGCTGATGATTTCTTGTTCGTACCCTTCGTGCGAAAAGACATCATAGGCGTGCGTCAGCTCGGAAAGCCACAATCCGGTTAGATGAGAAACGTCATCATAATGGCTGGTGTTGGTGACAACATGCAGGATGCGTTTTCTGTTTTTATCTTTCGTACTCATTTGCTTCTGGCTGTCTTGCTGCGTTAAGTTGTTGCGCAAATTGCTGTCTGTTAATTTCATAGTAGTTTCCTTAAAAATTTTAACAATCAAGGTTCATTGTCAGCTTTCCACTGGAGCGGCAAGTCAGGCACTTGCGCCCAGAGCTGGTATAAACGATGCAAGGCTGGACCGGGCACTTGGCCGACGTCGGCCATGTTTTCTTCCATTGCGGCTTTTGCCAAGAGGTTGGGAAGGATGCTGCCGTTGGGTAGGCTGAGCGTGGTAAACATCAGGGCGGATCCTTAATCAAGAAGAGAATCCATGCATACTAAGATTAAAGTTAACTTTAAGGTCAAGCGAAATGAAAATAAGGGAGCTGGCAGAGCGATCAGGTATCGCCGCATCGGCCATACATGACTATGAGCAACAGGGTTTATTGCCTATGGTACATGTTGAGAATGCTAAGGCCATCAGGTTGGAATAATTGTGCTGTAGAGACTGGATGATATTGACATCATCGATAGGAATGCCCCATTTCTTCAAGGATGTACAGTTTGCACAGCCGAGAGATGAGAGATTACTTATTAAGAATTTTATTTTAAACACAAAAAATCACAACGCGAATAGTGTGCATGGTTTTCACATAAACTTTTTTTAATGAAAACTCGGGAAGCGCAACGCAGACAGGGAGTTGTTCAATTATGCAGGTACGGCCTGAATTAAAAAAACAGTCGGCAATGGTGATCACCTACTACTTCATGACAGGGTTTAAGCAATTCGGTGTGCCTGTAGTCGCTATTCGCCGCATGTCACGCTTCAGACCTGACGTACGGCTCATCAAACAAGCATGGGGTGCTAATATTTCTTCTATAAAGCCGTTAAAACGATAAAATATTAGCACTTTTAGTGTTGGGTTTAGATACGGCAGGGTAGTCTGCATTTGGCCCGCATAAAAATTAAGACACCCACGGTCGGTGTCTTTTTTGCAGGTTTCGCCATCAAATCAATAACGCATAGCGGGCAAACTAGGATTGATAAACATTGCCTTTATGCATCTGCAACAGGTGGTTGTCCGCCTGTTCGCTGAGTTCTAACAGGGCAGGGAGCATATGCGCGGAGGCTTTGAGCCAGGCGCTGATTTGCTCCCTGCTGCTTGTTGAGCTCTGTTCCCCGTTTTCCAGCGATTCCGCCAGATACAATAAGCCATGACATAACCCTTCTGCGGATTCCTGAGCCACGGCGCTGAGATCGCACAATTGGATATCGCTGAGTTTGCAGAATTGCAGGTCGGCAATGAGGTTGCGGAAGATGGAGATAGAGGATGCGGTGTTTTCAAATGTCGTGTTCATAGTGTTTTTCCGAGATAGTAGTGGTTGCTACCATCACGCGAGGTTCCAATCTCGGGTGGTGGCCCAGACAGGTTTGGAACCCCGGCTCTCAGAAAAACCGGTCAACCTTGCGGTTGCCCTGCCTGAGCCACCAAAGAGAGTGTGCACGTAGGCGCTGAAAAAACACAAGGTTTTTCAGTTCTGAGATAATCGAGGGTTCCAATCCCGACTGCGGATTTTGCCGCAGCAAGAAGACTTTATCCCGGCGATAACGCGCAGGAAACAGGCTGGATGGATTTACAGGGATTTGTTGCAGGGATTGGAATCTGGCTCGCAATTTATGATTACCTTACCGACCTTATTATCTCCGGCGCCTGTACAGGGTGGGGCAATATTACCGGCAGGATCAACTCCTTGCTCTGAGCGGCTAACATTGATTCCAGAGCGCTATTCTTCACGAGAATTTTTATTTAAATATTATCATCATGATAAATTTAATTACGCCGCCATGATTCTCAATGCAATGATTACAAGTGCAATAATAATGGGTTATCCCATGATAATAAAAAACTACTCCGTATTTAAATAAACTCATCACGTTTCTGTATCAAAAAGCGTTCATCCGTGCGGATAAGGAAGCATGATGAGAAAAGAGCGACGTTTGACGCAGGAATAGTTCCTTTTCGCCTGCACGCGACGCGATATTTGCCTGGGATATCACGCCGTGCATTGACCCACTATACTTTGTATGCCTGAAGCGCTGGAGAATGGAATGCGCTGTCGCCTGCGTCAGGGATGTTTCCCAGCCCTGAGATTCAGGACACCTGGCCAGAAAGCGAGATCGGGCTGATACTGATTGACTCCATGATGGCTGAGGTTGATTGCCGTTCCAGTGAGGGAGGTAATGAACCGATTCTGATTAAAAACACAGCGGCTAGCTCAAAGGACATTGAGCTTAACCGTCGACACAGTAAACCGGAGCACATATGTTCGAGCCATGCTTTCCAGAGAATGAAGCCGAACGTCTGTCGGTTCTGAATTCGTTGAATGTATTGGACACGAATTCAGTGGAAAAATTGGACCGCATCACGCGGCTGGCCGCAAAATATTTTGGCGTCAGCATTGCGCTGATTTCTCTGATAGATCGTGATCGTCAGTGGTTTTTGTCGCGCTTTGGTCTGGATGCCAGGGAGACACCACGCAATATTTCTTTCTGCGGGCACGCCATTTTGCAGCGAGAGACCCTGGTGGTGCCCGATACCGCAGTCGACCCCCGTTTTTTCGATAACCCTCTGGTCACCGGTGGCCCAAAGATTGGGTTCTACGCCGGGCAGCCCTTGCTCTCGCTGGATGGCCTGCCGCTGGGCACGCTGTGCATTATTGACAGCCGTCCTCAATCCTTTTCCCATGACAGGGCGCACGACTTACGGGATTTTGCTGCGGTAATCGAAGAACACCTGCATGGTGTTGAGCGTGATATTTATACCGAAAGCCTGAAATCTAACCTGCAGCGCACTGAAGCCTTGTTTGAACAGACATTTTCTCAGGCGGCGGTAGGCATGGCCCTGGTCTCGCTGGAAGGGTATTGGTTGCGCGTCAACCCACGCATTTGCGAAATGCTGCAGTATTCTGAACGGGAATTGCTGGAGCGCACGTTCCAGGACATCACCCATCCGGACGATCTGCATATCGACCTTGGCCTGCTGAAACAGTTGCTAGCCAACGAGATAGCAACCTATTCGATGGAAAAACGTTATTACCGCGCAGATGGCTCAATTATTTGGGTCCAACTCACTGTTGCCCTTAACCGTTTGCCAAACGGTAATCCCCACCATTTTATCTCGGTCATCGTGGATATCAGCGAGCGTAAAGCGGCTGAGGCCGATTTGTTCGCGTTGCAGCATGAGCTGGAAGAGCGGGTCGAACTGCGTACCCACGAGCTCAGCGTGGCCGTCAATAAACTCAATCTCGAAATTGACAGCAGAGTCCTTACCGAACATCAACTTAGCGCGGAGAAAGAACGTCTACGCGCCATTACCGACAATATGCCGGCCCTGATCAGCCAGATCGACAACGAGGAACGTTATCTTTTCGCCAACAGCGCTTATAAGACCTGGTTTGGCCTGGATGAAGCGCGCCTCAAGGAAATGACGGTACGGGAGTTGATAGGAGAGGCTGCTTATGCGACGGCCAAACCTGTGATCGAAAGAGCGTTATGCGGGGAAACCCTAAGCTTTGAGAATGAACTCCAGACGCGGCAAGGGTTATTGATGGTCCATACCACATTGGTGCCCTGTGAAACGCAGGGTTTCTATATTTTGTCTATGGACATCACTGAGCTTAAACGCTTGCAGCAGCGGCTGGAATACGATGTCACCCATGACATGCTGACAGGCTTAACCAACCGACGCGCTTTCCTGCGCCGGCTGGCCGGCACATTGCAGCTCTGTTGCCCCCAGCAGCAGATGGCGCTGTTGTTCATCGACCTTGATGGTTTCAAAGCCATCAACGACACTTTCGGCCATGATTTTGGCGATCTGATCCTGAAGACTTTCGCCAAACTGCTCAGCGCCTGTGCCGGCACCAACAACAGTGCGTCGCGGTTAGCCGGGGATGAGTTTACGGTGATCCTGTGGCCGCTAATGGATCCGGAGCGCCAGGTCAGTGAATTTTGCGAGAAGCTGCTCACGCAGCTGGCGGCGATAACGCAAATTGGCAATCAGAAGGTGACCCTGTCCGCGAGTATCGGCGCAGCGATATCCTCAGACGGCAATATCAGCGCTGAAGCGTTATTGACCAAAGCCGATGACGCCATGTACCAGGCGAAGTCCGCAGGCAAAAAGACCTATACGATCCGCTAGGTGAACCGTCTTTATCGGCTTTGATGGGGGATTACAGGCATGCTAAGACACCTCAGTAAAAACGAAGATGAACGACAAGCCACGATCGATGCCCTGGAAGGGCTTGATACCAGCCATAATGACGCTATCCATAATGTGTTGGATCTGACGTGCAGGCTTCTGCAAGTGCCCGGCTGTTTTATCTGTCTCTACGGCTCAAAAAAAATCTGGATCAAGGCAAAAATCAATACCGAACTGCAGGATATCGATTTTAACAGCCCGCTCTTCAACTTTGTTCGGCATAGCGGTAAACCGCTGATCTGCAAGGATACCCAGCGGGACAAACGTTTCGCATCAGACCCGATGGTCACCGGCCCTGCCGCGATTCGTCACTATGTCGCCATGCCTATACGTACCCGCGAAGGCTATATTATCGGGGCGTTATGCATCACCGACAAACAACCGCGTTTTTTTTCGGCCGTCAGGGTCGGTTTGCTCAGTAATATGACCACCATCGTCATTGCGCTGATTGAGGCACAAAGTGAGATCGGTTTGGTCGATGCGGTAACGCGTTTCCCTAATCGCCAGAGGTTAATGAGAGAGATCGGTAATCTGTCGTCGGCCTCCGGTGAATATGCCTTGATTCTGCTCGATACGATCGACATTAAATACGCCTACGAAATGGCGCGCTCTTTCGGTCTCTCGGCCGTGGAGCTGGTGTTGGTGGATATTGGGCATTTTCTAAAAGGCACCTTTCTTGGTGAACAACTTTTATACAGCATTTCCCCGGGACGCTTCGCCACCATTATCGATGCCCAAAAAATACACCCGGCAATAGGCATGCTGGAAACCTGCGCAGAGCGGATCCGCCATGAAGTGCGCGGTATCGTGCCGTTGAAACTGGAGCTTTATGCCGGCTACACCCTGTTCTCGGTCCAGGAAAGCAACCCGCAGGAGGTGTTGCGCGAAGCGACCAGCGCCTTACATGACGCAATAGATGAGAGCCTGACCGTCTCGGCATATAACGTATCGAAGGATGCCATACGTAAATACAAATTCAATTTGCTCAATGAACTGGCGGAAAGTCTGAAACAAAGGGCCGGTTTGTATCTTGAGTATCAACCCAAAGTTGAGCTGATCTCCAAGCAGATTGTTGGGGCGGAAGCGCTGCTGCGCTGGCAGCATCCGGTATTGGGCGCCATTCCTACCGGTGATTTTATTCGTCTCGCAGAGAACACGTCGCTGATCAAACCCCTCACCGAGTTTGTGATTTCACAGGCGACTCGCGAGGTCTTCAGGTTGCGTCAGGCAGGGGTCAATATACCTGTATCGATCAATGTCGCCGCCGAAAACTTTGCCGAGAAAAACTTTTCGGGCAGGCTGGACGACGCACTTGGCCACTATAACCTGCAACCCCAAGATATCGAGCTCGAATGTCTGGAATCACAGCGGATCCTCGAAAGCGGTGAGGCGTTAGCCTGTTTGCAGATGCTTAAGGACAAAGGTTACACCATTGCGCTGGATGACTTCGGCGCTGGCTACAGCAATCTAAACTACCTGCGTCATATCCCCGCCAACGTGATTAAGCTGGATGGTTCTTTGATCAAAAACTTGAAAACGGACAACGAGAGCCGAATTGTGGTGCAAAGCATTATTGATATGTTACATCGGCTTAATTATGTCGTGTTGGCCGAAGGCGTAGAAGATCAAGAGTCACTGCACTACCTTGAGCAATATGGTTGCGATATCGCTCAGGGATTTTATTTCTCCCCGTCAGTCAGCCTGGAGAAACTGTGCGTGTTGTTTAATACCCACCCTCAGCGGTTAAAGATATCCTGACTGTATACACCGGTTTTTTCCGGGGTGCTGGCCGCTGGCCAGAGAGGTATGGTGCAGATGAATTTGAAAGGATAGGTTAACAATGCTAAAGTAAGTTTCCCGGCTAGCAGTGGCTTTTTGCATGCCCTGTCTGACCGGAAAATTTTCCCTGGTGTTGGCTATATTGGCTACCTGACCGTACAGGTCAGGTTTTTTTTACCATCGCCTAACGAAGTTTATTATATATCGCGGGTTACTATATATAAGCTGTACTTAAGTCTAGGTTCTTCCCTCTAAAGGGTAAAGCCGGATCGCCACGGAGCGTGCATGTTTTCTACCCTCAATGAAAATCCAATCATAACGGGAACGCTTCGGGAGCATATCGACAGGAAGTTATCATCACTCGGTAGCCCGGCATATGCCTACACGGTTGTCAGGAAGAATAATCCGTCAGATGTTCTCATTATCTCCAGTTACCCTGACGAATGGGTGGATCTCTACCGCACCAATAATTTCCAGCTCACTGACCCGGTGATACTGACTGCGTTCAAACGCGCCTCGCCTTTTGTATGGGGCGAAAATATCACCCTGATGTCAGATAAAATATTTTCCCTCTCTAGGCGATACAACATCGTTAACGGCTTCACTTTTGTATTGCATGACCCTATGAACAACCTGGCATTGCTGTCTGTCATCATCGGCAGCAACGGACAAGGGGCGCTGGAAAAGCGGCTCTCGTCCGATAGCGGCGCTCTGCAGATGTTACTGATTGATTTTAATGAACAGACGTATCGTCTCGCCGGATCGGTCTCCTCCGGTATAAGCGAGCATCATGCGGGCGTGTGCAAACCCATTTTCACTCCACGGGAGAATGAGGTGCTGTATTGGTCCAGCATGGGGAAAACCTATGGAGAGATTGCTGCCATCGCGAGTATTTCCGTGAGTACGGTGAAGTTTCATATGGGCAATATTGTGGTTAAACTGGGCGTCAGCAACGCCCGTCAGGCTATCCGATTGGGCGTTGAGTTGGGGCTTATTACACCGGTAGCGACAGCGGCCAGATAATAAGGAGGCCCATCTATTGAGCCCATTGAAGGCCGTTTTGGCTTTACCCTGCGGATGGGCAGGTCTCCGCCAACTGCGTCAACTCCTCGTTCTCCTGCTTGAAGGTCACTTTGCCCTGATCCAGCGTGACCACAAAAATGCTGTCGAAGTCGCTGCCCGGCCATTTGGGCACCTGATTGGCGTCGCCACCGCGTGCGGCAACGATGTTTTTCACCGCCTTGTCGAGGTTCTTGTGTTCCCAGGCGATAAAGACGCGCGAGTTCTGGTATTTTTCGCTGAGCAGCTCTTGTTCAAGCCCGGCGATGTCGTCGGCGTGGAACTGAATGTTGATGGGTAACTCTGCACGCACGGCGGTGGGCATAATGGTCGATAAAGCGCGCAGCGAACTGCCGCTTTTGTTCTCCTTCGGCCCGGCGGCAAAGATAAAGTCCGGCTTGCCGTAGCGGCTCAGCAGCACCTGCGGTAATGCCAGTGCGCGGTTCAACCCCTTACAGGTCAGCTGGCCGCTGTTGTTGGCGGGTTTCTCCCCGTGCCGGACGAAGATCAGCGTTTCCTGCGCCTGTGCGCTCTGGCTGCACAGCAGCAATGCCGCCAAACAGCCCAGTATGTTGTGGCCTATCTTATTGCGCATCTTTACCCTCAACCTTCATGCAATGGTTCGTTGATTTTCTTGCGCTTTGCGTCGCATAACTCGTTATCATAACCGGCGTAACAAATAGGGCCGGCCGCCATATCGACGCTGACGAGTCGCCTCTGGGATAATTAAATACTGACCTAAGGAAGGATTTACAATGAAAAATATTTTCTTTTTTGACGCGATGCTGACACCGAAAATCATCACTGCCGTTTACTGGCTGTGCCTGCTGGGCATTCTTGTTGGCGGCATTGGAGCGATGTTCTACGGGGAGTTCTTCCGTGGCCTGTTCGGGATTATTCTCGGCGGCGTGTTTACCCGCGTCTGTTTTGAAATGATCATCATTGCATTCAAAAATAACGAATATCTGCGCAAAATCGCCGAAAAGCCGTAATTTAGCCATACTGTCAGGCGCCAGGGTAAGACCGATGATCAGGCGCCTGTCAAAAAATGGGGGTGCTAATGTGCCCCATATCACCGTTTCTGAAGCACCAGGCATTAAGCGGACTTCCCCCATATGCTAAACTAAATAATGCCGCGCAGAACGCCCCCGTCCACCCGCACGGCGGTACCCGTAGTGGCAGAAGCCAGCTCGGAACTGAGATAAACAATCAGGTTGGCCACCTCTTCTGAACTTGCCATCCGGCCCAGTAGTGAGGTCGCGCGTTCATTGCGAATAAAGATACGCCCTGCTTCATCCAACGGCACAGATTGGTCCGGCACCATTTCTCGTACGAAACGTTCGACACCTTCGCTCATGGTTGGTCCAGGCAATACGCTGTTTACCGTCACATTTGTGTTGCGTGCCGCTTCGGCAAAGCCGCGCGCCAGCGTTAACTGTGCGGTTTTGGTAACGGCGTAATGCACCATCTCTGGCGGAACCTGTATTGCCGATTCGCTGGACACAAAAACTACTCGCCCCCAGCCCGCATTTTGCATTTTCGGGATATAATGCCGGGTGAGACGCACGCCGCTCATAAAGTTGACGTTGATAAATTTGAACCACTCTTCATCGTCAATTTCCACCAACGGCTGGGGGGCAAAAATCCCGGCGTTGTTCACCAGAATGTCCACCTGAGGCAGTTGTTCAATTAACGCCGCACAACCTGCCGCCGTGCCTACGTCGGCTAGAATTCCCTTGCTGGGATCGCTGATATTGAGGCGTTTCAGCGCTGCGGCTAATTTCTCTGGGTTGCGCCCATTAATATAGACATCGGCCCCGCTCTCCAGAAGCCCCTTCGCCGCTGCAAAACCAATGCCGGAAGTGGCGCCAGTAACAAGAGCCTTACGTTTGGAATTATCGATAACCATACTCACCTCAGTTAAACAGTAGGAACAATGCCGCCTTCCATCAAAATATTCGAACCGGACATAAACGCTGCTTTTTCTGAAGCCAGATAAAGGATCAGGTCAGCAACTTCTTCCGGAGTGCCCAACCGCCCGGCCGGCATGCCGATCTGGCTAAGGAATTGCTCCAGCGCGCTTTCGCGATCGGTGCCGTATTTTTCTGCCAACGTGTCGAGAATGCCGCCCGGCGCGTCATAGACCGCCGTGCGGATAAAACCGGGGGAGACCACGTTGGAGCGAATACCAAGCGGGGTGAATTCGCGGGACAGCGCTTTTGAAAGCGCCACCACCGCTGCTTTGAACACGCTGTAGTCTGGCAGCAGCGGGTTTGGCATCACCGACGCTTCCGACGCTGTGTGGATGATCACACCGCTTTTCTGAGCCAGCATGTGGGGCAGCGCTGCGCGCGCGGTGCGTACGTAACCGAGAAAATTCAGATTGAAGGTTTCAAGCCAGTTTTCGTCTTTGACGCTAAGAAAACCGTTACGCACTTTGATTACCGCGGCATTATTGATTAATACGTCAATCCTGTCGAAATGGCGGATAGTTTCATCCACGATATATTGCGCGGCATTAGGCTCGGCCAGATCTGCTTCTAACGGCAGAAAGGTTTTGCGGTTTTGAATAGCTTCGAATGGTACCGGATTGATGTCCGCACCTACTACATTGGCGCCGGCTTCCAGCATTTTGCTTACCACACTGGCGCCAATGCCTGAGGCTGCGCCAGTAATAAGTACGATTTTATTCGATAAACTCAGTTCCATTTACGCTCTCCGTGACTGGTTACAGGGGGGATGGCAAAGGCGTTTTTTAATTGTTCAGCGGCGAAAACAATGGCGTCATCGGCCACCGGAAATTTATCCGGCATAAGAATGAAATCATGAATGCTGTCATTCCAACACTTGAGGGCGACAGGTACGCCTGCCTGTTTTAATTTTTCGGCATAGGTATGGGCGTCATCTCGCAATATGTCGTACTGGGCGGTAACAATGGTTGCGCTGCATACCTCTTTGAGCCGGTGCGCTTGCAGAGGGGAGATCAGTGGATCGCTTTTGTCATAGTGTTCAGGCAGATAAGTTTGCCAAAACCACTGCATCATTTCTCGGCTTAAGAAATAACCCTGGTCGTACTCACGTGCTGAGACGGAGTCAAAGCCATAATTCAATACCGGGAATAATAGAACCTGATGACAGAGCGTCGGGACTACATCCCTGCTGGCCTGAGCCAATACCGCGGCAAAGTTTCCGCCTGCGCTGTTACCGCCGACGGCAATGCGTTCAGAGTCGATATCCAGGGCGGCAGCGTTGTGATAAACCCAGTTCAAGGCTTCGAATGCATCTTGCAAGCCGGTAGGGAAAGGGTATTCCGGTGCCAGTCGGTAATCGATGGAAACCACTACGCATTGGGCACAATAGGCCAGGCCTTCGCAAACAGAATCGCTCAGTGCGGGTGTGCCAATAACAAAACCGCCGCCATGAAAATAGACCAGTACAGGTAAGGTTCCGCTAATATTGAAAGGCTTATAGAGTCGGGCAGAGATTTTATTTCCGGTAAGGTTAATCTCTATATCTACTTTATTAACATTCTGTTGATAACTGCCTTCAGTAAAACGGTCCGGAAAGCTGTTTCGAAACTCGACGGCATCCAACTGAGTAAAATCAACCGGTGCCTTGCTATTTTGTTCGGAAAGAAACTCTCTCAATATTTCATTCATTTTTTAGCCTTATACATTAACGTTCAGTTGCAGACTCGGCGGCGATAATGACGGGTTTCTTTTCCGTCCTGGCCAACTGACGCATTACGGGTAATTCGACATAACGATAAAGCAGATAGCCCCCAACCAGAGACGCCAGCAGGCATACCAGAATGATCGATAGCGATGCCGCCAGGCCATAAAGCCTGTCTGCCATCATCTGTTTTGCCGCAATCAGTACCAGGTAATGAACCATGTACATACCGAAAGAAATCTCCCCCAACCAGACGATCAAGCGGGTATTAATCAGCGTTTTTTTTCCAGCCAGATCACCTTGTGCGGCGGCGGTAATCAGCAGGCACAGTGGAATAAAAGTGATGAAATTCAGCGAGTACTGGAAAGGAACAAAATAGGTGGCTATATAGGCGACCAACACCAGCAATACGGTACCAGGCAGCGAGAGAGAAAGGCGCCGGCCAGTCTGCAGCAAACGCGCCATGATCATACCAGCCATAAACTCATACAGGCGGAACGGCGGAAAGTTATAGGCTAACCACCATTGGTTTTCCGACAGAGGCCATTCTTTGAGCTGCGGAGTGCCATCTACCCAGTGAGTAATGGCAAGCTGGGTTAGCGCTAACCCGATGAAAACTGCCCCCAGTGCGGATGGCAGCCAATTGGCGGGTAATTTGCTCACCAGCATAAAAATGGCTGGGAACAGCATGTAGAACAGCATTTCAGAACAAAGCGTCCAACTGGGCTGATTGACGCTGACAAAAATATCAATGTTGTTCGACCAGGAACTGAGCAGCAGCAGGTTCGGTAACCAGGCGTTGCTGTCCGAAACGTAACTTCTGAAGAACGCCAGCATCAGCGCCCAGGTCACCAGATGATTGGGAAAGATCTTCCCCAATCTTTTCAGCCAGAAACGGCGGTTGCTCTGTTGTGGGTTTGCCGACCAAGTCAGCACAAATCCGCTGAGAATAAAGAAGAATGAAACACCAAGCCAACCCGCATTTTTGAATATCAGGGCGTAATTATCGGCAACCTGCATATCTTCAAAAGGATTAAGCATCTTGCCGAGTGATGCATGGAACAGAAACACTAGCAGTGCCGCGAAGATCCTCATGCCAGTCAATGAGGTTAGATTCTTGGGGCGCTGCGCGTTAATCGTATTATTGCTCATCATCCGATAACCTCATTAACCGTGCATAAGGAAGGCGTTAGCAGTTGTTTTCCAACACCAACGCCCGTTTTTGTCGTACCGCATAAATAGCGATCAGCAGGCCGATGCCGGTGGTCATGGCTCCTACCCAGTTAGGCGAGACGAAACCGTAACCTGCATCGATTGCCATACCGCCCAGCCAGACGCCGCCGGATGCCCCTAAATTGAACGCCGAAATATTGGCGGCAGAGGCTAGGGTTGGGGCGCCGGTAGCTTTCTCCATCACGTACATTTGCAATGGCGGGATGGTGCCAAAGCCAATGGCACCAAGCAAAAACACTGTGATGATGGCTAATGGTTTGATGTGAATGGTGTAGGTGAACAACAGCAGAACAAGGGTCAGCAGAATCAGCAGGGTCAAAATGGTGGGTACCAAGGCGCGGTCGGCAAATTTGGCCGCCACAATGTTGCCGACCACCAGGCCAACACCGTAGATTGACAGGATCCAAGCCAGATTTTCTGGCGCAAAACCGGCTACCTCGGTCATCATCGGAGAGATATAGGCAAAAGAAGCCAGCAGCCCGCTAAAACCGATGGCGGTGACGACCAAAGCCAGCCAAACCTGTGGGCGTTTGAAGACCGCAATTTCATCCATAATATGGCTGCGCTCGGCCAGCTGTTTTGGCACCAGTGCAGCCAACCCGGCAAAGCCAATCACCCCAAGCACGGCAATCGCCCAAAATGCGGCGCGCCAGCCGAAGTGTTGCCCCACGTAGGTGCCGAGCGGAACGCCAACCACATTCGCCAGCGTCAGGCCGGTGAACATCAGAGCGATGGCGCTGGCCTTCTTGTTGGGTGCCACCACTGTGGTGGCGACGACCGCACCGATACCGAAAAAGGCACCATGGCAGAATGCGGACAATACGCGACCAAACATCAACTCTTCAAAGGTGACGGCCCTGGCGGAGACAATGCTGCCGGCAATGAATAACAGAATCAGAAATACCAAGGTATGTTTGCGGTTAAAGCGGGCCAGCAAGATGGTCAATATGGGGGCGCTGATCACCACGCCTAACGCATATCCAGAGGTTAGATAACCGGCTTGTGGAATCGTAATATGAAGGTCCCGGGCAATATCCTGCAATAGTCCGGTAGTGACGAACTCTGTTGTGCCAATAGCAAAAGCGCTAATAGCCAACGCCAATAATGCAAGTGGCATATCATACTCCTGAGAAGGGAAATACTATGGAGATAATAATGCCCAGCCTAGAAAGTTTGCGCCATACATTGTTTGGAACATCACTTGTGAAGCTCTGTCACAACGAAATTTTATTTTTAAATAACCGAATGGTTATCCAGTTCGGTTATATGTAATAACTATTGTGATTTATTTATTTTATTCTGACAAAACTCTATGAGAAAGTTGGAAAACATGGATATTCTTATTGGTACCGAGTTGCGGCCGGTACGAACAATTTGAATTGGGCTAATAGGTTCATGCCATTCCGGTAATATATTTACTAACTCGCCATTTGCGAGGTATTTTTGTACGCTCCAGGACTCGCGTAATGCGATGCCATGGCCTTGCAGAGCCCAATTGAGTAACGCCATACCATCGTCGGAGCTCATGGCTTTTTTGATTGGCATGCGTCGAACCTCGCCATTTTCGGTATTTTCCAGCGTCCAGAATGCCGAGTTGTAGCCCGGGTAGGCAAACACCAGGCCACTGAGGGCGGAAAGATCTTGAACATGGGTCGGAGGAGTAATTCGGGCTAGGTAGGATGGGGAACAGACCAATACCCGGTGCTGCTCAAACACCTTGCGCGCCACCAGTTGCGAGTCTGAAAGTTGGCCGGAACGAACGGCCAGATCGATACCGTCGGAATAGATATCCACCACCCGGTTAGAGCTATCCAGATAGAAACTAACATCTGGGTGTTCCCGCTTAAAATTCTCAATAGCCTCGATCAAAAAATAGTCATTGAAGGTCGAGGGGCTGCTGATGGCGATGTTACCGCTGAGGCTTTGTCTGCCCTGTTCGGCAATGCTGTAGGCTTCACGAATACTGCTCAGCCCCCTTTTAATACATTCATAAATCTGCAATCCTTCATCGGTAACGCGAATACGCCGGGTACTGCGCTCAAACAGCGTTACGCCCAGCGAGCCTTCAAGCCGCCTTATTTGTTTACTTATTGCCCCAGCCGTAACGTTTAATGAACGAGCCGCGCTTGAAAAATCACTGCTGTCGACCACACGGATAAAAGCCTCCAGGTCATCCAGATTTTTCATTCAATATGTTCCTTTCCAGCGTAAGAGTTTTTCCAAAATATCGCTTTCAACTAGCCCTGACTTCGTCTTCAATGGAAATATAGCCCATAAATTGAATGTCATGTTCTGTTTTTATGTTTTTTTTCACATAAGTAATAATCAATAAAACGCTACTTCTATTTATCATCCATTCCAGGAGCAAGATAATGAAGAAAATTGCTGTGATTTTAGGTACTCGGCCTGAAGCTATCAAATATGGCCCCGTAATAAATGCTTTAAAAGATGACAAGCGTTTCGAAGTATTTATTATTTCAACCGGGCAGCATAAAGAAATGCTCGACGATGCGCTTGCTGTATTTGGCATCCAGCCGGATTACAATTTGCAGGTGATGCAGCCGGGGCAAACGCTGGCACAAATCACTTCACGCATTACTGATGGCTTGGCTAGGTTGTTGCCGCAGTTGAAGCCGGACGCCCTCACGGTCCATGGCGATACCGGCACCACCCTGGCCGCTGCGCTATCGGGATTCCACCATCATATTCCGGTGATTCACATTGAGGCCGGGCTGCGCAGCGGCAATATAAGTTCTCCGTTCCCAGAAGAGGGCAACAGAAAGCTGGTGGCGCAAATAGCTTCGCTGCATTTGGCTCCTACACCGGGCAATGCAGCAAATTTGATCCGTGAAGGAATAGCGGAAAACCGTATTGTCATCACCGGCAATACCGTGGTAGATGCTCTGCATTGGGCGATTGGTCAGCCGGTCCCGGCTGACAGTGGGCTGTTGGAGGAATTACAACAGGATACACGCAAAATCATACTGGCTTCTGCCCACCGTCGTGAGGCCTGGGAGAAGATCCCCGAGATTGCGGATGCGATCCGCCAGATCGCCCAGCGCCCGGATGTGCGTGTTGTGATCCCGATGCACAAGAACCCGATTGTCCGGCAAGCTTTACAAAGCGCCCTGGCCGACACGGACAATGTGGATCTGATTGAACCGTTGAATTACCTCGATTTCTGCCGGTTGATGAACCGTGCGGACATTATTCTCTCCGACAGCAGCGGAGCGGAAGAAGAGGGGCCAACGCTCGGTAAGCCAACCTTGATCCTGCGTTCTCTGACTGAACGGCCGGAAGCCACTCACTCAGGTTCCGCGGTTTTGGTTGGCAATTCGGGTGAGCTGATTATCCACCACGTCAATCGTATTCTCGACAACCTTGCCGCCTTCAAAAGCGCCAATATCCAGACGGATCATTATGGCGACGGCTTGGCGACCCAGCGGGTGATTGGTGCCATGGCCAACTTTTTCGGCCTGGGTCCGGCGGTGCAGCCATTCTATTGCGGCTGCGAAATGAAGCCGATGCGTTACTTCATTAACAGCGCCGCCTGATATGTGGGGAAATACCATGGATCTGACGGCAGTCACCAGCCGTAGCACTCGTTTCTCTCATCCAGCACTGCCCAGTGTTTTGCTGGTAGGTGGGGCAGAGCGTTATTTGAACGGTCGCCATCTTATCGTCAACTTTAACCCGCAGGCGCTAAAGCTCAATAATCGCGGGCAAACACAGCTGCCGGCATTTTCTTCCGTCATCCGCTGCAATGAGCTGATTGCCCCGGCGCAAAGTTGCCTGATCTTTGAACTGCCGGTCGACCCAGCAGCAGGTGCGGTTATTGGCTGGGAACAACAGGAGAGTTATCCCGGAAGGCGCTATGGCACCGAGAGTGTCGAAGCGGTGGCGTTTTTCCGATCGCCGCCCGACGAGATCGCTATCCTGTCTTTCCCTCCGCAAGCGTTAGCGGCGGGCAGTGACGCGACCTACGAGAGCCAGCGCTTTAGCCTGCGCGCTAACCTGTGGTTTGCCGAACCTGGCACCCACTGCGGTATTCACAACGAGCATTCTTTTATCGAAATCCATACCCAAATTTTGGGGGTTGGCCGCATGCAGATCTTCCAGAGCGACGAATTGGCTTCACTTTGTGAAGACCTGCTGCTGGCCCCTGGGGCAACGACTTCACAGGCATTTTGCCAAATCAGCAATAGACAGCACTACAGCTATCCCTACCACCAATATTACGCTGACACACCCAGTGTGTGGCTGGCCCTGGAATATCACGCGTTACCCAATGACGAGGCAGAGCATGTCCGATAATGAAAAACCTACGCCGCTGACCATCCCGGAATTTACCAAAGAAGTGGTCGCCAAAAGCTTACGCGATGGCTATTGGCTGGAAGCGGCTGATTTGAATCAGGATGGTAAAACCGATCTGTTTGGTTACGGCCTGACTCTGGGCGAGCTCTATTGGTATGAAAACCAAAGCCCGGAATGGAAGAAGCACCTTATCGTCGACAAAATCAAAATGCCGGTCGGTGCAGATTACGCTGACATTACTGGCAACGGCTACCCGGACGCCATTGTCTGCTATGAACTTTATGGGCCTATCGGCACCATTTATGATCCTGATACCGCCGGTGGCAAGATTGACTGGATTGAAAATCCGGGGGCCGATCTGAGTAAAGGCGAGCGTTGGAAACGGCATTATGTCGGGCGTACCACCGGGATGCATCGCCTGCGCGCTGGGTATTTTACCCAAAGCGAGAAAATCGAGATCTTGGGGTTCCCGATTGTTGCGAAGGAGGATGTGCATGCAGTGCTGCCGGTGGTGTTGTTCACCCAGCCTGATGATGTGCTGGATGCCGAAGAATGGCACATGGAGGTGATTGACGACAGTACATTCCGCATGATCCATGGCGCCGAGAAAAAAAGCGGCCTGATCCCCGGCTCTGGCAGAGATTCCGTGGTGCTGGCCTCCGATGAAGGAGTCACCTGGTTGTATTACGATGACAGTGTACATGCCTGGCGACGCGTCTTGATCGGTACCGGTGAATTGACGCAGTTTGAGAAAACCGGCTTCAAGGGCAGCGGCGATATGGACGTTGGCCGCATCGGAAATGATGCTTTCAGCTACGTGGCGGCGATCGAGCCTTTCCATGGCAACACCGTGGCGGTGTATTACAAGAAGGATGATGCCCAACCGCAGGATGCACAATGGCACCGCGTATTATTGGATATTTATGGCGATCCGAATGAAAACGGAGAAGGGCCAGGGCATCAGGTGGTTTGCGCTGATTTCGACGGTGACGGCGAAGACGAGTTTATTATCGGCCTGCGTGGCCCCTGGCCGTGGCAGGGGGTGTTCTATTACAAGGCGATTGATATCAGCAACGG
The DNA here is from genome assembly GCF_052686505.1 of Serratia sp. TSA_198.1. NCBI lineage: Bacteria > Pseudomonadati > Pseudomonadota > Gammaproteobacteria > Enterobacterales > Yersiniaceae > Serratia > Serratia sp. TSA_198.1. Next base: position 161,783 of record NZ_JBQZFP010000005.1, on the reverse strand, counting down.
TATTTTCGCCAAATGGCGCATTTCCGATGAGTCGGTAGCGCGTATCGCCATTGCCGACTTCAAGAACCGAGGAAAGATTGATTTCGCCACCATCGCCTATTCGGTGCCGAACTACTACGTGGCGAAGGATGCCAAGATCGTGGTGCACTACAACGACATCCCGTTGGTGAACCAGCGCTGACTGCCGTCACTCAGTGGTTGAAAGCTATTTAAAATCGCCGGGCTCGACCCGGCGTTGTTTATTATCCGGGCACACCGCTGCCCCTGAGCGCCTTTAGCGCCTATAATCGCTGCTGGATAACCGTGAATTCAGGGGTGAGTATGCCGTCCAGGGCGATAATCAAAGGGATCAAACGGCTGACGATTGTGGTCGTCACCGTCGTATTCACGTTGCTTGCTGTGCGGGTTTACGACACCCAACGCGGCCCGGCGCTGGAGCCGTGGCACACTTTTGTGCCGCACGAGTTGGCTGCCGCCGAGCTGGATAAGGCTGACTGGCAAGCGTACCTGGTCGCCGAAAACCGGGTGTTCGACGAGGTGAAGGCCAACGTCACCGACAAACTTTCCGCCAGCGAGCGCATTCCGCTCAACCGCTATTTCGACGGCAGCCCTGTGTATCCGCCGCACTTCGCCCAGGACTGGAACCGCTCTTATGAGCTGTTGCCGCAGGGCGAACCGCGTGGTGCGGTGGTGCTGCTGCACGGCCTGACCGATTCCCCTTACAGCCTGCGGCATATCGCCGAAAACTACCGGCAGCGCGGTTTTGTGGCCGTCGGCATTCGCCTGCCGGCGCACGGTACGGTGCCGGGGGCGTTGACCGATATCGAATGGCGCGATTGGCTGGCGGCGACGCGGTTGGCGGTACGCGAGGCACGCAGTAAAGTCGGGGGCGACAAGCCGCTGCATATCGTGGGCTTTTCTAACGGCGGTGCGCTGGCGATGAAATATGCGCTGGACGCGCTGGAAGACCCGAAACTGGCGGCACCGCAGCGGCTGATTCTGATTTCGCCGATGATCGGCGTCACCAGCTTTGCCCGTTTCGCCGGCATCGCCGGTTGGCCGGCGGTATTCCCGGCGTTTGCCAAAGCGGCGTGGCTAGGGGTGCTGCCGGAGTTTAATCCGTTTAAATACAACTCGTTTCCGGTGAATGGCGCACGCCAGTCTTATCTGCTCAGCAATAGCCTGCAACAGCAAATCGCCCGTGCGGCGCGTGACGGCAAGCTGGGCGCATTGCCGCCGGTGCTGACCTTCCAGTCGGTGATGGATTCCACCGTCAGCACCCGGGCGGTGATCCGTGCCTTATACAACGAATTGCCGGCGAACGGCAGCGAACTGGTGCTGTTTGACGTCAATCGTACAATCAACTTCGGGCCGCTGCTGCGGCCAAACGCGGCGGCGGCGGTTAGCCAGTTGTTGCCCGCACCCCCGCGCCGTTACCAGACGACGGTAATCGCCAATGCCTCACCGGAAAGCAGTGAGGCGATTGCCCGCATAACGGCCGCCGGGGAAACCACGGAAACCGTGCAGCCGCTGGGGATGACTTACCCGGCGGATATTTATTCGCTGTCGCATGTGGCGCTGCCGTTCCCGGTGAGCGATTCGCTGTATGGGCGTTTCCCGGCGCAGCGCGATGAGTTCGGCATCAGCCTGGGCACTATCGCTGCGCGCGGCGAACGGTCGGTGTTGGTGGTCGATCTCGATTCGTTGATGCGTATCGCTTCCAACCCATTCTTCCCCTACCTGCTGCAGCGTATCGACAACAAACTTTAGGCGAAGCCCAGAATGCTGAACGCATCGTCTTGCGGGTAGTAGCCGAGCAGGCGGCTGGTCTCTTCCAGCGACAGCCGCTTATAGCGGTTGTTGGAGACGCCGTGTACCACCGCATGGTGCACGCCTTCAATGCGGACGCAGCGTTCCAGCAGATCGGCGGCGTCGCGGTGGCTGAGAAAAGCGCTCATGTCACGGGCGCTTAGCTGCTCGCCGGCTTCCAGCGTGGTGAAGTTGGCGATGCGTACCGACAGCGCGGAAAGCCCTTCCTGATGGGCAAAATAGGCGGCGATGCCTTCGCCGAACGCTTTGCTGACGCCGTACAGGTTTTTCGGTTTGGGGGCGTCTTCCGGCCGTATCTGATAATCCAGCGGATAACCTTCCACCGCCTGCGCGCTGCTGGCGAATACCACGCGTTTGCAGCCGGCGTCTTTCGCCGCACGGAAAATATTGTAGGTGCCGAGGATATTGTTATCCTTCAACGAGTGGCAAAAATCGGCGTCGGGGGAGGGATCGGCGGCCAGGTGCAGCACGGTATCGATATTGGCGCAGGCCGCACGGCAGGCTTCGAGATTGGCAATGTCGAAGCTGATCACTTCATCGCCGGGGTGCAGGCCAGTCAACAAGTTGATGTCCCTTTCCGCCAGCCGCAGTTGATAGCGATCGCCCACCGATTGACGGAATGCCGTGGCGACCCGGCCACCCGCGCCGGTAATCAAAATTCGTCCAAACTCAGTACGCAATGTCATGATCACAGCTGCCCATAAAGTAAATTACGCGGTGATCAGTAATAATCCCCCGCGTGACTTTTGTCCAGCATTCAATTAGCCATTCTGATGTTTCATGTTGCCAGTGGGCATTTTTTTCCGATGAGATCGCTCAGGAAAGTCATGACCGTGCGGATGGCGGTGGAACGCGCCAGATCGGGGTAGGTGACCAGCCATAACTCGCGCGTTGGCGGCGCTATCGACGTCGGCAGGGCAACCAGCGCCGGGTCGTCATCAGCGACAAACGTCGGCAAAACTACCGCACCCAGCCCCGAACGAGCGGCTTCTTGCAGAGAGAACAGATCGCTGGCCTGAAATACCACCGGGCGGCCCTGCAACAGCTGTTGCAACCACTGTTGGTGCGGCTGGTTGCTGTAGTGATGGTCGTAGGCGATAAAGGCCCGCGCCGCTTCCGGCAGGGCGGCGTGCTGCGGGGTAGCGTACAACCTGTAGCGCATCATGCCGATGCGTTGCACCAGCAAATCCGGTTGCTGTGGCCGCACCATGCGCACCGCCACTTCGGCGTCGCCGCGATCCAGCTCGGCGATGGAGGCTTCGCCGGAGAGCACCAGCGTAATATGCGGAAAAGCCTGGTGAAACTCGGTGATATGGGGTGCGATGACCCGTGCGGCGATCGACGGCGGCGCGCTGATACGCACCTGGGCCTGCGGCGTTTCACCGGCGCTGCGGGCATGGCGAGCAATGGCGTGACTTTGATTTTCGATCTCTGCCGCCAGCCCGGCCACCCTTTGGCCGTCCGGGGTCAGCGGTGTGCTGCGCGGCAACCGGAGGATCAGCCGCAGCCCGAGCGCCTTCTCCAGCGCCGCCACCCGCCGGCCGACCGTCGCGTGGTCACAGCCCAATTCCCTTGCTGCCGCCGACAATGAGCCGGTGCGTGCCAGCACCACAAAGTGTTTTAAATCCTGCCAATCGAACATCAGTGAATTCCTGCACAGTGTTGCCGCGATTTTATGGAATATTCACACAGAGTAGGTTGTGTTTCAATGCCGTTATCTCTTCAACTAAATTGAATTATTCAATTAGGATATCTTATGGATTTGCAATTGCGGGATCGTATCGCGCTGGTCACCGGCGCCAGCGAAGGCATTGGTGCCGGTATGGTTCGGGTTCTGGCGGCACAGGGGGTCACCGTGGTGGCGACCGCCCGCCGTGAGGAACGTTTGCTGGCTCTGGCCGATGAGGTTGAACGAAGCGGCGGTACGCGGCCCTATGCGATCGCGGTGGACATCACCGACGCGGCGGCGCTCGACAGCATGCTGGCGCAGGCGGCACGCCTGGCCGGGACGATTGATATCCTGATTAATGCGGTCGGTGGCGCTCGTCCGACCGCGTTGAGCGAAGGTGACGCCGGTTGGGAAGAGGCGTTCGCCCTGAACTTTACGCCGGCCCGCCGGGTGACCCACGCGTTGTTGCCCGGCATGCAGGCGCAAGGCTGGGGGCGAATCATCAACATCAGTGGCTCGATGGAACCGCGCAGCCTGAATGCCGCCACCGCCGCCAAGGGCGCGCTGCACCTGTGGGCCAAGGGGCTGGCAAGCGAGCTGGCGGCGCAGGGCATCACCGTCAATACGCTGCAACCCGGGCGAATTAACAGCGAGCAGGTACGCGAAAAACTGCACCCGACCGAGGCCGCACGCCAGGCGTTCATCAAGCAGAATATCCCGATCGGCTACTTTGGCGAGCCGGAGGACATGGCTTATCTGGCGGCGTTTCTTTGTTCCCCGCTGGCGCGCTATATCACCGGCGCCGTGATCCCGGTAGATGGCGGCATGCACTATTTTGCCCATTGAGGCCGTTTTGCACGCCGGATCACAGTTCCACTCTTTGCTGCCGGAAAGCCTTGCCGTGGCGAAAAACGGAGTGTTAACGTCATAGCTCAGCCGATTTAGGGTTGTCACTGCTCCGGCAGGCAAAACCTAAACCTCGTGCTTCTGTTCCCCCTTTGCGGGTGCAGGGCCATGAGGTTTAGGTTTTTTTTTGCGCTGAATTCCGTCACGGCGATTGGCCATCGTTGTGCAGGAGCGGCAGAACATCGTTTGCAAGGATAACGCTATGAAATATGACACATTAGCCAGTGAAATTTTGGCCGGCGTCGGTGGCCGCGACAACGTGAAAAGCCTGGTGCATTGCGCCACTCGCTTGCGTTTTAAGCTGCGTGACCGCCAGCGCGCCGATGCTGCGGCGTTGAAAGAAAACCCCGGTGTCATCATGGTGGTGGAGAGCGGTGGGCAGTTCCAGGTGGTGGTGGGTAACCATGTGGCGCAAGTCTATAACGCGGTCAATCAGGCCGCCGGTCTGGGCGATGGCACGGCGGCGGATGACGCGGGCGATGGCAAGCAGGAAAACCTGTTCAGCCGCTTTATCGATGTGGTGTCGGGCATTTTTACCCCGCTGCTGGGGGTGATGGCCGCTTCGGGGATCCTGAAAGGTTTTCTGGCGCTGAGCCTGGCCTGCAACTGGCTGTCGGGGGACGGCGGCACCTATAAAATGTTGTTTGCCGCCAGCGACTCGCTGTTCTACTTCCTGCCGATCATGCTGGGCTATACCGCCGGGAAAAAGTTCGGCGGCAATCCGTTCGTTACCATGGCGATCGGCGGCGCGCTGACCCACCCGCTGATGATGGCGGCGTTTGAAGCCGCGCAGCAGCCAGGCGCAGTGCGCGAGTATTTCCTCGGCATCCCGATGACCTTCATCAATTACAGCTCGTCGGTGATCCCGATTATTTTCGCCGCCTGGGTTTCATGCCGGCTGGAGCCTTTGTTTAACCGGGTGATCCACAGCGCGCTGCGCAACTTCATTACGCCGCTGTTGTGCCTGGCGATCACCGTGCCGCTGACCTTTTTGCTGATCGGCCCGGCGGCAACCTGGCTCAGCCACCTGCTGGCCAACGGTTATCAAAGTATCTATGCCTTTAACCCGATCATTGCCGGTGCCTTTATGGGGGCGATGTGGCAGGTGTGCGTGATCTTCGGCCTGCATTGGGGTCTGGTGCCGTTGATGATCAATAACCTGAGCGTGCTCGGCCGCGACACCATGGTGCCGCTGCTGTTACCGGCGGTAATGGGCCAGGTGGGCGCCACGCTGGGCGTGATGCTGCGTACCCGCGACGCCAAACTGCGGGCGCTGGCTGGGTCCGCCATCGGCGCCGGGGTGTTTGGCATTACCGAGCCTGCGGTCTACGGTGTGACCTTGCCGAATAAACGGCCCTTTATCTTTGGTTGTATCGGCGGTGCACTCGGCGGCGCGGTGATCGGCTATTTCCATACCGCCACATACTCTTTCGGCCTGGTGAGCGTCTTCACCTTTGCGCAGATTATTCCCGCCGGCGGCTTCGATGCCACGGTGTGGGGGGCGATTGGCGGCACCCTGTTGTCGTTCTGTTTCGCTGCGGTAGCCAGCTATCTGTTCGGCGTGGTGCCGGCAGAGGAGGCTGCACCACAGGAGCCGAAACCCGTCACACCGCTGAACCGCAAGGAGATTGTCGTCAGCCCGATCGCCGGCGAGGTGATGCCGTTGGCACAGGTCAACGACGCCACCTTCGCCAGCGGGTTGCTGGGCAAGGGCGTGGCGATCGTCCCGTTGCAAGGGCGGGTAGTGTCGCCAGTGGCGGGGCACGTGGTGTCATTGTTTAAAACCAAACACGCGATTGGCATTGAGTCGGAGGACGGGGCGGAAATCCTTATTCACGTCGGCATCGATACCGTCAAGCTCGACGGGCTGCATTTCACCGCCCACGTGCAAGAAGGGGATTGGGTCAAGCCGGGCGATCTGTTGATTGAGTTTGACCAGGCGGCGATCCACGCCGCCGGCTTTGATACCACCACGCCGATCATCGTCAGTAACAGCGATGACTACATCGACGTGTTGGCAGGCGGCCAGGGCAGGGTGCAGGAACAGGCGCCGCTGCTGACTTTATTACGTTAACCAAGGAGAAAGCGATGAGCAGCAAATTTCCAGACCATTTTCTGTGGGGCGGCGCGGTGGCGGCAAATCAGGTGGAAGGGGCTTACCAGACCGACGGTAAAGGATTGTCGACTTCCGATCTGCAACCGCAGGGCATTTTCGGTGCGGTGACGCCACGGGTTGACGGCGACAGCGGCATCAAGGACGTGGCGATCGACTTCTACCATCGTTACCCGCAGGACATCGCGCTGTTCGCGGAAATGGGCTTCAAGTGCCTGCGCACTTCCATTGCCTGGACGCGCATTTTCCCGCAGGGCGATGAGGAAACCCCCAACGAGGCCGGGCTGGCGTTTTACGATCGGCTGTTCGATGAAATGGCCAAATACGGCATTCAACCGCTGATTACCCTGTCGCACTATGAGATGCCGTACGGGCTGGCGAAAAAGTACGGCGGTTGGGGCAATCGCAAGACCATCGGCTTCTTTGAGCGCTATGCGCGAACTGTGTTTGAACGCTATAAGCACAAGGTGAAGCACTGGCTGACCTTCAATGAGATCAATATGTCGCTGCACGCCCCGTTCACCGGCGTCGGTCTGCCGGAGGGCAGCAGCAAGAGCGAGATTTACCAGGCGATCCACCATCAACTGGTCGCCAGCGCCAAGGCGGTGAAGGCCTGCCATGAGATTGTACCGGAAGGCAAAATCGGCAACATGCTGTTGGGCGGTATTTTGTATCCGCTGAGCTGCCGACCGGAAGACCTGCTGGAAACCCAGCGCCAGAACCGCGACTGGCTGTTCTTTGGCGACGTACAGGCACGCGGCGGTTATCCGGCCTATATGAAGCGCTATTTCCGTGAAAACGGCATTCAGGTCGAGATCACCGCCGAGGATCAACAGGCGCTGCGCGAGACTATCGATTTTATCTCATTCAGCTACTACATGAGCGGCTGCGTCACCACCGACGAGGCGCAGAACGAGACCGCCCGTGCCAACATTCTCAACATGGTGCCGAACCCGCATCTGGCCAGTTCGGAATGGGGCTGGCAGATAGACCCGATTGGGCTGCGCTACCTGCTCAACGTGCTGTATGACCGCTATCAAAAGCCGCTGTTTATCGTGGAGAACGGGCTGGGCGCCAAGGACCGCATTGAAGCCGACGGCAGCATCAACGACGACTATCGCATCAATTACCTCAATGACCATCTGGTGCAGGTGGCGGAAGCGATTGACGACGGCGTGGAGGTGATGGGTTACACCAGCTGGGGGCCGATCGATCTGGTCAGCGCCTCTAAAGCCGAGATGTCCAAGCGCTACGGCTTTATTTATGTCGATCGCGACGATGCAGGCAACGGCAGCCTGGAACGTCGCCGCAAAAAGAGTTTCTACTGGTATCGCGATGTGATCCAGAGCAACGGTAACAGCCTGAAAGACCAAGGCTAAATCTGAATGCCCGCCCGGCGGCAATCGTCGGGCAATCACCTTTATTCACTGCTGCCAATTATGGGGAATTCTCGCCCAGGGAATGCTGTTGCCCGCAGTCAGCGTTTTATATGCGGAGAAATATAATAATGAAATATCCATTACCTCACACCGGGACACTCGCGGCACTGCTGCTGTTTTGCAGTAGCGTGCAGGCGGAAACGTTGCAAACCGGCAAAGACGTCGAAGCGCCAACCGCCAAATGGGATGGCGTGGCGCTCGGTTTCGAACCGCCTTCGCCAGGGTTGCTGGGCGATATGCTGGGGATCAGACCGATCCTCGAAGAGAATGGCTTTCACTATAACCTCGGTTATCTCAGCCAGCTGTCGTATAACGCCGGCGGTGGGTATAACCAGGATAAGCAGGCTTCGTATATCGATCAGTTCTCGTTGACCTTCAGTCAGGATTTGCAGGCGCTGACCGGCATCCCGGACGCGGCCATTGAGGGCAATATCGTCAACCGCAACCACGACAATAACCTGACGCGCGATCGTCTGCAGGATCCGCGCGCCAATCCGACCGATCTGTCGCAGGAAAGTTATGGCGGCCAGTCGATCACCCGGCTGGGCTGGCTGACCTTCAGCCGCAGTTTTCTCGATCGCCGGCTGCAATGGCGCGTCGGCATGATGAACAAGGTGCAGGATTTCGATCAGATCATTCCCTGCGATTTCCAGACGCTGGCGCTGTGCGGCGGCAAGTCCGCCAACTCGCTGACCTGGTATAACTGGAACGTGCACTACTGGGGCACCACCCTGCAATACAAACTGACCGACGGGCTGACGTTCAAAACCGGCGTGATGGAGCAGAACCCGAACGCCACGAGCCGCGGCCATGCCTGGAGCACCACCACCAAGGGCAGCAAGGGCTTTTTACTGCCGATGGAACTGGAGCTGAAAACCAATGCGGTCAATCAGTTGCCGGGGGTGTACAACATCGGTGTCCTGTTCACCAACGCCAGGCAGCAGGATCTGTATGAAGGGGTTTCCGGTGGGGCGGGCGCGACCGATCCGAACGGGTATCGCAACCACAACCGTACCTGGTTCCTGTATAGCGGTTTTAACCAGCAGGTGACGCGCCACCCTGATGACGCCAGCCGGGGTTTGAGCCTGTTCTACAGCCTGGGGCTGGCGGATCAACGCACCAACTATATGCACTATTCCACCTCGACCGGCATTCGCTACCACGGCCTGTTCGACGCGCGGCCGGACGACTGGCTGGGGCTGGGGGTGTCTATGGTCAAGCTGAGCGATCATTACCGGGATAATCAGCGTTATATGAATCAAATCAACCAGGTTACCGATTATCAGGATCCCAACTATCGCCCGGTGCCGGGGCATTCGGTGACGGCGGAGCTGTTCTATCGCTTCAACGTCACCCCTTGGTTACAGTTGCAGCCGGGTCTGCAATACTGGCATCACCCGGCGGGCGTCAGCGAAACGCAGGACGCCTGGGTGACGGCGTTGAAAACGGTGGTCACGTTCTGACGGCTACGCCGCATCGCTTTCCCGGTAACGCTGGCGCGCATGTTCGAACCAGCTTGCCGGGACGTTATGCGGCGGCAATTGGAGCCTGGTCAGCCCTTGTTCGACGATATGGCTGGCCTGTCGCCACAGCGTCGGGTCGCCTTCGGTCAGCACTTCCAGCAGCCGCTGTTTTTCAATCAGATAGGTTCGGGCAAAGTGGCTGTCGTATTCCAGCAGCGAACGGGTATTGTCGATCAGGTCCGCCAGTTTGATGGTTTTAGCCTGCGGCGAGGCGCCGGCGCTGTGCCGCCGATCGCGGTTTTTGCGTTCAAAGCGGTTGCCGCCGCCGGTGCCGCTGACGTTGGTCAGCATGCCCACCAGTTCAGCGACCTGCGGCCCAAAATGGCTTGCGATATCCCCGAGGGTGGTCGGCGTATCTTCCACCGTGTCATGTAGCCAGGCGGCGGCCAGCATCGCTTCGCTGTGCGGTACGCTGCTGACGATCTCCATCACCGCCTGTGGGTGAACAATGTAGGGGTCATTGGTGTATTTGCGGCGCTGATCGATCGCCGCATGCGCTTTGGTGGCGTAACGGCGCGCACGTTCTACCAGTGTGGTTGTCATATCCTTTCCCTCCGCACAGCACCCTGCTGTGGCATCCCCTGCATTAAAAAATGTAGCACATCGCGTAAAAAATAGTTTGCGATTGCATCGTGCACTATCTATATTTACCTCATGAAAACCAAAGACACCGAACAACCCACTGCGAAAAACCTGCTGCTGCTCGACCAGCAGATGTGTTTTGCCCTGTACTCCGCCAACCTGGCGTTGAACAAGGTGTATCGTAAACTGCTGAGCCAACTCGAACTCACCTATCCGCAATACCTGGTGATGTTGGTGCTGTGGGAGCGGGATGAAATCAGGGTAACGGACATCGGCGAACGGCTGTTTCTCGATTCCGCCACCCTGACGCCGCTGCTGAAGCGGCTCGAGACCGCCGGTCTGCTGGTGCGTTATCGCGCCACGACCGATGAGCGGCAGGTGATCATCGCCTTAACCGAAAACGGCCGCGCGCTGCGTGAAAAAGCGCAGGCGGTGCCGGAAGCGGTGATGTGCGCCACCGATTGCAGCCTCGACGAAATAGTGAATATCAAGCAGCAGTTGGAAAAGCTGCGCGGCAAGCTGATCGACCAGATTTGATGGCCAGTGCCAGAAGCACGATCGCCGATCGTGCACTACACTGAGTTAAGCGCACAATATAAGTAGTGCACGATTTAATCGTGAAAGATAGAGCAGTGACGGCGTTCAGCCTACTGAAGCCGATGTCATACCTCCAACCCAGAAATAAGGAACGATTTATGTCCATTGAAAAAGTTGTTTACCGCGCTCATGCAACCGCCACCGGTGGCCGCGATGGTCGTGCGACCTCATCCGATGGCGTGCTGGATGTGAAACTGGGCGTGCCGAAAGAAATGGGCGGCGCGGGCGGTGAAGTCACCAACCCGGAACAGCTGTTTGCCGCCGGTTATTCGGCCTGCTTCCTTGGCGCGCTGAAGTTTGTCGCGGCGAAAGAAAAAGTGAAGATCCCGGCCGAGGCCAAAATCGACGGTACCGTCGGTATCGGTGAAATCCCCAACGGGTTCGGCATCGAAGTGCAACTGGATATCACCCTGCCGGGCATTGAACGCAGCGTAGCCGAAGACCTGGTGAAAAAAGCCCATGTGGTGTGCCCATACTCCAACGCCACCCGCGGCAATATTGATGTAACTCTTAACGTTAAATAACGTTTTCGCCGACACCACGGAAAAAATGGAGGGATACCCCTCCATTTTCCCTTCTGCCCCGCATTTATCGTCATCACAAAAAACGGCAAAAAATGCCTGCTTTTTGAGAATTCACTTGATTATTACCCCCAAAATAGCGCTTATTGCCGATCGGCTGAACCTGCAGCCGCATCCAATGTCTGACTGATTCAGAACTGTTAAAGCTCCGGAGCCACCGCGTTACATGAACAAAGTTAAATCGCTATCACAGCAGAATTTATCGTTATTGTTAGCGATTTATATCGGCATCTTTTTGAACCTTTCCGTTTTTTATCGTCGTTTTGATTCGTTTTCGCACGGTATTCAGGGCATTAAGGTTATCTCTGCGGTCACTGAAGTTATCGCTATCGTTCTGTTCACCTTCTTCATTATGCGGCTGATATCGCTGGGCGGCCGGCTGTTTTACCGCATTATCGCTTCGCTATTGGTACTGATTTCCGTTGCCGCCAGCTATTACATGACGTTCTTCAACGTGGTGATTGGCTATGGCATCGTCGTCTCGGTGATGACCACGGATATCGACCTGTCGAAAGAAGTGGTCGGGATGCATTTCGTCCTGTGGATGGCGGTGCTCAGCGCATTGCCGCTGCTGTGCATCTGGAAAAACAACCTGCGCTACACGCTGATCGAACAGCTGAAAACTCCCGGGCACCGGGTGAAACCGCTGATGGTGCTGGTGGCGGTGGTGGCGTTGGTCTGGCTGCCGCTGCGCATGCTGGACAAAGAGCAAAGTGCACAGGAAAAAATCACTAACGTCGATCTGCCAAGCTACGGCGGCGTGGTGGCGCATTCCTACCTGCCATCCAACTGGATCTCGGCGCTGGGGCTGTTTGCCTATACCCGCTACGACGAAAGCCTGGATCAGGCCAACTTGTTCGATCCGGCCAAGAATTTTACCTATGTGCCGCCGGCGGATATCGATGACACCTACGTGGTATTCATCATTGGTGAGACCACGCGTTGGGATCATATGGGCATTCTCGGCTATGACCGTGATACCACGCCAAGGCTGTCGCAGGAGAAAAACCTGGTGGCGTTCCGCGGTGAATCCTGCGATACCGCCACCAAGCTGTCGCTGCGTTGCATGTTCGTGCGCGAAGGCGGCACGTCGGACAACCCGCAGCGCACGCTGAAAGAACAAAACGTGTTTGCGGTGCTGAAAAACCTGGGCTTCACCTCCGAGCTGTTCGCCATGCAGAGCGAGGTCTGGTTCTACAACAATACCGAAGTGGACAACTATTCGTTCCGCGAGATGATCGCCTCCGAGAAACGCAACGACGGCAAATCGGTCGACGACATGCTGCTGGTGGACGAAATGAAAGAGTCGCTGTCGCGTTACCCGAAAGGCAAGCACATGGTGATCTTGCACACCAAAGGCTCGCATTATCTCTATTCGCAGCGTTATCCGCGCAGCTACGCGCGCTATCAGCCGGAGTGCATCGGCGTTGACGATTTCTGTTCTAAAGATCAGCTGGTTAACGCCTTCGATAACTCGGTGCTGTATACCGACAGCTTTATCGCCAATGTGATCGACCAGGTGCGCGAGAAGAAGGCGATTGTGTTCTATTCGTCCGATCACGGCGAGTCGATAGGCGAGAATTCACACCTGCACGGCACGCCGCGCGAAATGGCGCCGCCGGAGCAATTCCGCGTGCCTATGATGGTATGGGCCTCCGACAAGTTCCTGGAAGACCCGCAGCATCGCAGCGCGTTTGAGCAATTGCAGGCGCAGCAGCGCATCGGCAAGACCCACCGTCACGTCGAGCTGTTTGATACCATTCTCGGTTGTCTCGGTTACACCTCGCCGGATGGCGGCATCGTGGATAAAAACAACTGGTGCAACATCCCGCAGCAAAAAGCGGCGGCGACCCCGCTGTAACATCCCCATGCCGGGCGCGGCTGCGCCCGGCGTTAATATCCCCGTCATACTTGAAGCTGCATCTGTGTTGGCTGTGCCCGTGATGCAACTCCAATTATTTTGGGGATGTATTCTCTTCAATACCTTTCCTTCATCAATTCATCCGGCTCAGGCTGCGGTATACTTGCGCACTTTCCCCCTCGGACCGGAGATTTCCATGACCCTGCGCGTGGCGTTTATTGACGATCATGACATTGTGCGATCGGGCTTTGTACAACTGCTGTCGCTGGAGGCGGATATTCAGGTGGTCGGGGAGTTCAGCAGTGCGGCTCAGGCGCGCGCCGGCTTGCCGGGCCTGGAGGCGGAAATCTGCATCTGCGACATTTCGATGCCGGACGGCAGCGGGTTGGACCTGCTGGCGGACATTCCCTCAGGGATCCGGGTAGTGATGCTGTCGATGCATGACAATCCGGCACTGGTGGAGCTGGCATTGGAGCGCGGCGCCTGCGGTTTTTTGTCCAAGCGCTGCAAGCCGGAGGATTTGATCACCGCAGTGCGCACCGTCGCCAGCGGTGGCGTGTACCTGATGCCGGAAATCGCCCAACAGCTGGCGCGGGTGAAGGTCGATCCGCTCACCCGCCGCGAACGCGAAATCGCGCTGCTGCTGGCGCAGGGGCAGGAAGTGCGGGAGATCGCCGTTGTGCTGGGGCTGTCGCCGAAAACGGTGCACGTGCATCGCGCCAATTTGTTCGCCAAGCTGGGCATCAATAACAACGTCGAGCTGGCCAAGCGGATGCTGAATCTGTGATGCAACGCCTGATCACCCAATTGGCGCTGTTCTTTATCTACGCCACCAGCGCCTTTTGCCTGTGGGGCATAGGTACTGCGCTGATCGACCCGCCGTGGCAGGCGCTGTTGCTGTTCCCGTTTGGTCTGCGGATGGGCATTTTGCTGCAAAGCCCTTACCGTTTCTGGCCAGGAATTTTGCTGGCCGATCTGCTGCTGATGGTGCTGCTGGCGGATCAGTTCGGCTATGGCCCGGCACTGTGGGCTTCGGTCGTGGTGCTGGCGCTGACGGTGCTGCTCAGCCTGCTGGCTTCCCCCTGGTTGTTGCGCCATCAGCAAAGCGACAGTGAATGGCAATGGCCGCTGCTGCAGGGCGCGGTAGTCGCGGCGGCGGCCCTGTTGCAGGCCATGGTGTGGCAACTGGTGAACGGCGAGGGCGCGCGTGCGCTGCTGCTTGGCCTGGCGGGCGGTTTCACCATTGCGCCGACCTGCCTGCTGCTGTGGCACTATCTGGCGCGGCAAATCTGGGTACCGCTCGAGCCGGGCCTGATCCATAAACCGGTGACGCTGCGTCTGCGTCATCTGGCCAGCTATCTGCTGCTGTTTGCGCTCAGTATCTGGTTGCAGCAGCAGGTGAACGCCGCCGAGCTGCGCCGCTTCGCGCCGTTCTGCCTGGCTATTCCGATTGTCTTTATGTCCTACCGTTATGGCTGGCAGGGCGCGCTGCTGGCGACGCTGCTCAACGGCGTGGTGCTGGTGGCCAACGAGCCGCCGCAGCCTGAATCACACCGCGATCTGCTGCTGTCGCTGCTGGCCCAGAGCCTGACCGGCCTGTTGCTCGGTGCGGGCATCCAGCGCCAGCGCGAACTGAACCAGCAACTGCGGTTGCGGCTGACGGAAAACCGCCAACTGGCGCGTGCGCTGGTCACCGCAGAGGAACAGACCCGGCGTGAGGTGGCGCGGGAGCTGCACGACGAGGTCGGCCAGACCATCACCGTTATCCGTACCCAGGCCAGCATCGTTAAACGCCTGGCACCGCAGCCGCAGGTGATTGGCTGCGCCGAAGTCATAGATACGCTGGCGCTGCGGGTCTATGACGGCGTGCATGACGTTCTGACCCAGCTGTGGCCGGCGGCGTTGAATAACCTGCCGCTGTCGGCGGCGGTGGCGGCGATGCTGCGTGAATCATTGCCGCAAGATGCCTCGTTGGTTAGCGTGATGCAGTGGCAGGTGCCGGATGAGTTGCTGGACGAGACGCTGAAGATCACATTGTATCGGGTGTGCCAGGAGGGGGTGACCAACGTCTGCCGCCACGCGGCCGCCAGCCGGATTGAGCTGGATGCGCGTCTTGGCCGTCGCAAAGGGCGGCCGCCGCAAATCCTGCTGACCATTCGCGATAACGGCGTGGGTATCGATCTGGCCAGCCACGAGCCGGGCTACGGTCTGCGTGGCATGCAGGAGCGTATCAGCGCGCTGGGTGGCCGGCTGCGGCTGACGTCAGAACAGGGCACCTGTTTGAATGTGATCTTACCCACAGTTTCACTGACAGAGGGGCAAAACTAGGAAATACTCCTAGCCACGTCGGGAATCCGGCGTAAGCCATTCGCGCACGCGCGCAGCATGATAGCGGCACTTTTCCCCTTCTTCTGAGGTTTCACATGTGGTCTTTCCTTAAAAGCCGCCAGGATGTGCCGCAGGTCACCGATCAAAAACAGATCGATGCCAGCTATAAATACTGGCGTATCCAGCTGATGTGGACGATGTACATTGGCTATGCCGCGTTTTACTTCACGCGTAAAAGCTTCAACTTCATCATGCCGGCAATGCTGAGCGATCTTGGCCTGACGATGTCCGATGTCGGTATCCTCGGCACGCTGTTTTACATTACCTACGGCTGTTCGAAGTTTATCTCCGGTATGATCAGCGATCGCTCGAACCCGCGCTATTTCATGGGGCTGGGCCTGATCATGACCGGGATACTCAACATCTTCTTCGGCCTCAGCTCGTCGCTGTTGATGCTGGGCACGCTGTGGATCCTCAACGCCTTCTTCCAGGGTTGGGGCTGGCCGCCATGCTCCAAAATCCTCACCAGTTGGTACTCCCGCTCCGAGCGCGGCGGCTGGTGGGCTATTTGGAACACCTCGCACAACTTTGGCGGCGCGCTGATCCCGCTGCTGGTCGGCTTTATCTCGCTGCACTTCAGCTGGCGCTACGGCATGATCATTCCGGGCATCATCGGCGTGGCGCTGGGCCTGCTGATGTGCTGGCGCCTGCGTGACAAGCCGTCCACCATGGGCCTGCCCAGCGTCGGCAAATGGCGCAACGACGCCATGGAGCTGGTGCAGGAATCGGAAGGCCAGGGGCTGACCAACCGGGAAATCATCAAGCGCTACGTGCTGACCAACAAGTACATCTGGCTGCTGGCGGTCTCTTACGTGCTGGTGTACATCGTGCGTACCGCGATCAACGACTGGGGCAACCTGTACCTGACGCAGGAGAAAGGCTATTCGCTGATGACCGCCAACTCGGCGATCTCGCTGTTCGAAGTGGGCGGTTTTATCGGCTCGCTGGTGGCCGGCTGGGGTTCTGACAAGCTGTTCCGCGGTAACCGTGGGCCAATGAACCTGATCTTTGCCATCGGTATTTTCCTGTCGGTTGCGGCGCTGTGGATCATGCCGGGCGTCACCTTCCTGTTGCAGGCCGCCTGCTTCTTTGCCATCGGCTTCTTCATCTTTGGCCCGCAGATGCTTATCGGCATGGCGGCGGCGGAATGTTCGCACAAGGATGCCGCTGGCGCGGCAACCGGTTTTGTCGGCCTGTTCGCTTACCTTGGCGCGGCGCTGTCCGGTTATCCGATCGCCCGGGTGATGGAAATCTGGCACTGGAACGGTTTCTTCGTGGTGATTTCCATCGCCGCCTGCCTGTCCGCGTTGTTCCTGTTGCCGTTCCTGCGCGCCCAGTCGCCGGCGCTGAAAACCGCCAAGGCATAACGCAAAAGCGCTGCACAGGCTCTGTTGCAGCGCTTTATGCCGTTTTTATCGCCACTTGACGGGCGCAGTTGAAAAAGTCATTGACGCCTATGATGGCCGGCAGTAACATGCGCCCCCATCGGCGAGTAGCGCAGCTTGGTAGCGCAACTGGTTTGGGACCAGTGGGTCGGAGGTTCGAATCCTCTCTCGCCGACCACATTTAAGAAACCTGCTTTTTAAGCAGGTTTTTTTTCGTCTGTCGTTTGTGCCGTTCAGGCGGCCTTACCGAACACGAATTCGAAATGTATTTCGTCGTAAGGGAACACAATCTTCGTCCCTTTCTTCTCTAAAACGCCGGCATTCAGTAGCGCTTGAACATCCGTATGCACAGCTTTGAAATCCCTGCTTACCCGCCTGGAAAGTTCGCGGATTGACATCGGCTCAGCACCGGTCATTTCTCTGATAAGCGCCATGCGGTTAGTGTTCAGCAAAACATAGGTCATTGTTTCGATATCTGGAAATGTCAGCACGCTTCCCATATCCGCGCCAGATAATGCTTTGGAAAAATCGGTTTTAAGCCTGTTGATCGCCTGTTCGGCAGGCAGTACATTTACCATCAGAATGCTCATAGCGGCCTCCTTAGCTGGTTTACTTCGGTAACAAAATCATCAACCAATTGGTTGATGTCAATAAACTCTATGGGTACCTCGGCTGCGCCGAGATGTTTGTGGTCGCCTTTACCTGCTTCGTTGTCGTAGCGCAATACGCACACATCTTGTACAATATAGGCCAAACGGTACTTGTATCTGTGGTTGCTTCCTCTTACCGAGGGGGTTACGTCCCAGACAACCAGGCTGAGCAAACTGCTTCTGTCCAGCCAGATGCGTCTCTTCATTATGAGTATTGCCGGCATTTAACATTCCTTGTTGATGTTTAAGCTACCATCAAGTTTATTTTGATGTCAACGATGACATCAATCCCATAAAAAACATTCATCCTTTCTCACTAATTAATTTACTCTCCTTATTCCTGGCTGCTTCTGTTATTCATATTTAAATAAATTCACCGTTGCCCAATAAAACCCGGTTGATAGCGCTATTGTGTTGTCGGCGGTTTTATCTATAGTCTGAGTACATACAGCGGGATTAATTAATTCCTGTTGTGTGGCAAGATATTTAATATTTTTTACTTTAATCGGCCAGGATTATTGCGGAATTATTTTGCTCCGGCAATAGGCGGCCGTCATTAACTCTTTTACGTTTATCCTCTCGGAATAAAGGAATCAGTTATGCGCAAATTTAATAAACCGCTGTTGGCCTTGCTGATCGGCAGCACGCTGTGTTCTGCGGCGCAGGCCGCTACGCCGGGCAAGCCCACGCTGGCCTGGGGCAATACCAAGTTCGCCATTGTCGAGGTTGATCAGGCGGCGACGGCTTATAATAATCTGGTGAAAGTAAAAACTGCCGCGGATGTTTCCGTTTCATGGAATTTATGGAATGGCGATACCGGCACCACGGCAAAAGTGTTATTAAACGGCAAGGAAGTCTGGAGCGGTGCCTCAACCGGCGCTTCGGGCACGGCAAACTTTAAGGTGAATAAGGGCGGCCGTTATCAAATGCAGGTGGCATTATGTAATGCCGAGGGCTGCACCGCCAGCGACGCGACAGAAATTGTGGTGGCGGATACCGACGGCAGCCATTTGGCGCCGTTAAAAGAACCGTTACTGGAAAAGAATAAACCTTATAAACAAGACTCCGGCAAAGTCGTCGGTTCTTATTTCGTTGAATGGGGCGTTTATAACCGTAACTTCACCGTCGATAAAATTCCGGCGCAGAACCTGACGCACCTGCTGTACGGGTTTATCCCGGTCTGCGGCGGTGACGGCATTAACGACAGTCTCAAAGAGATCGAAGGCAGTTTCCAGGCGCTGCAACGTTCCTGCCAGGGCCGTGAAGACTTCAAGGTGTCGATCCACGATCCGTTCGCCGCGCTGCAGAAAGGGCAAAAGGGCGTCACCGCCTGGGATGACCCCTACAAAGGCAACTTCGGTCAGTTGATGGCGCTCAAACAGGCGCGTCCCGATCTGAAAATCCTGCCGTCTATCGGTGGCTGGACGCTGTCCGATCCGTTCTTCTTTATGGGCGATAAGGTGAAGCGCGATCGCTTCGTCGGTTCGGTGAAAGAGTTCCTGCAGACCTGGAAGTTCTTTGACGGGGTGGATATCGACTGGGAATTCCCGGGCGGGCAGGGCGCTAACCCGAAACTGGGCAGTGCGCAGGACGGGGCGACCTATGTGCAGTTGATGAAAGATCTGCGTGCCATGCTGGATCAGCTTTCGGCGGAAACCGGCCGGAAGTATGAGCTGACCTCCGCTATCAGCGCCGGTAAGGACAAGATCGACAAAGTGGATTACAACACTGCGCAGAACTCGATGGACCACATCTTCCTGATGAGCTACGACTTCTATGGCGCTTTTGATCTGAAAAATCTGGGCCACCAGACCGCGCTGAAAGCGCCGGCCTGGAAACCGGACACGGCTTATACCACGGTTAACGGCGTCAATGCGTTGCTGGCGCAGGGCGTGAAGCCGGGCAAAATTGTGGTGGGTGCGGCCAAATACGGCCGTGGCTGGACCGGCGTGAGCGGTTACCAGAACAACAATCCGTTTACCGGCACCGCCACCGGGCCGGTGAAAGGCACCTGGGAAAATGGCATCGTGGATTACCGTCAGATCGCCAACGAGTTTATGAGCGGCGAATGGCAGTACAACTATGACGCCACTGCAGAAGCGCCTTATGTGTTCAAGCCATCTACCGGCGACCTGATCACCTTCGACGATCCGCGCTCGGTACAGGCGAAAGGCAAGTATGTGCTGGAGAAGCAGTTGGGGGGATTGTTCTCCTGGGAAATTGACGCCGACAACGGGGATATTCTGAACAATATGAATACCAGCCTGGGCAATAGCGCCGGCGCTCAATAATTCGGTTGTAGCACGTTGCCGGGGGATATCCTTTCGCCCCCGGCTTTTTGACAGACGAAAGTTTTTTCACGCCGCACAGATTGTGATGTCACAGGGCGCAAAAAAGACAACTCCGCCTTACCCTTTCGAGTGAGTAATCAGCATTTCATCCTGTTTTTAACCCAGATAACGAAAATAACCGTTCAGATATTCATCATTCAGCAACAAACTTTTTTAGTTTTTTCTCGGAGTTAAATACCAATAACTTTTCGAAAGGCAGCCTATCGAGCTAAAAATGACCGTATAGCATAATTTTTAATGCTGTAACTGTTAAAGAAAGGTTTTTTTTATGTTTGTTTGCTGTTTCTCACAGTCTGCGTAAATCCCCACTGGTTATATTGACGACACCCCAAACAGTTGGCAATTTGGTAGTCTCAGGGGTAAGAGCTAGAGTTGTTTGAGTGAATTCCACGCGCTCAGACGCCCCGCCGGGATACGTTCCCCCGGCCTCTCACGCGCGATTATCCCTTCTGCCTTCGGGCGCTGACTGCACAGGCCGTGCAATAAAAAATATAGGGTCTGGCAGTAATACACACATCACATCACATAACGGAGCACAGCGATGACAAGTTCCTTGGGAAAAACAGGGATTCTGAAATTCGGGATTGGGCTGATTGCGTTGACCGTAGCGGCCAGCGTACAAGCCAAAACGTTGGTTTACTGTTCTGAAGGGTCCCCGGAAGGGTTCAACCCGCAGCTGTTCACCTCGGGTACCACCTATGATGCCAGCTCGGTGCCCATCTATAACCGTTTGGTCGAATTCAAAATCGGCACCACCGAACTGGAGCCGGGCCTGGCCGAAAAATGGGACGTCAGCGAAGACGGCAAAACCTACACTTTCCACCTGCGTAAAGGCGTGAAGTGGCAGAGCAACAAAGACTTCAAACCGACCCGCGATTTTAACGCCGACGACGTGGTGTTCTCGTTCGAACGTCAGTTGGACACGAACAATGCCTATCATAAAGTCTCCGGCGGCAGCTATGAGTACTTTGAAGGCATGGACATGCCGAAGCTGATCGCCAAAATCGAAAAAGTGGACGATAACACCGTGCGCTTCGTGCTGAACCGTCCGGAGTCACCGTTCCTGGCCGATCTGGGCATGGACTTCGCGTCCATCCTGTCAGCCGAATACGCCGACAACATGATGAAAGCCGGCACGCCGGAAAAAGTGGACCTGAACCCGGTCGGTACCGGCCCGTTCCAGCTGCTGCAATACCAGAAAGACTCCAAAATCCTGTACAAGGCATTTGACGGTTACTGGGGCACCAAGCCGAAGATCGACCGTTTAGTCTTCTCCATTACGCCTGACGCTTCCGTGCGTTACGCCAAGCTGCAGAAAAACGAGTGCCAGGTGATGCCTTTCCCGAACCCGGCTGATATCGCTCGTATGAAGCAGGACAAAACCATCAACCTGATGGAAAAACCGGGGCTGAACGTCGGCTATCTGGCGTTCAACGTCGAGAAAAAACCGCTGGATAACCTGAAAGTGCGTCAGGCGCTGACCCTGGCGGTCAACAAGCAGGCGATCATCGACGCGGTGTATCAGGGGGCGGGCCAGGCGGCCAAGAACCTGATCCCACCGACCATGTGGGGCTATAACGACGCGGTGAAGGATTACACTTACGATCCGGTCAAGGCCAAAGAACTGCTGAAAGAAGCCGGTATGGCTGACGGTTTCGCCATCGATCTGTGGGCGATGCCGGTACAGCGTCCGTATAACCCGAATGCGCGTCGTATGGCGGAAATGATCCAGAACGACTGGGCGAAAATCGGCGTGAAAGCCAAAATCGTGACCTATGAATGGGGTGAATACCTCAAGCGCGCCAAGGCGGGCGAACATCAGACGGTGATGATGGGCTGGACCGGCGACAACGGGGATCCGGATAACTTCTTCGCCACGCTGTTCAGCTGCGCCGCAGCGAAAGACGGCTCCAACTACTCCCGCTGGTGCTACAAGCCGTTTGAAGATCTGATTCAACCGGCGCGCGCCGAACCAAACCACGACAAACGCGTAGAACTGTACAAACAGGCTCAGGTCGTGATGCACGATCAGGCTCCGGCGCTGATTGTTGCCCACTCCACCGTTTATGAGCCCGTGCGTAAAGAAGTGAAAGGCTACGTCGTGGATCCGCTTGGCAAGCATCACTTTGAGAACGTCTCTCTAGATTGATTCTGGCCCTTCGGCCGGGGTGCACAAAAGGACTTGGCAGGGGCGCAACAGGTTGCGCTTCTGCTGAGTCGTCCCCGGCGTATGGCATCAGGGTTGTTCAAAGTGTGTGAGCTTTAATAAGCCTGGCGGACGATGAGCTGCCGGGCATTGATACAGAGAGTTCGGGATATGTTGCAGTT
Source organism: Serratia sp. TSA_198.1 (assembly GCF_052686505.1). NCBI lineage: Bacteria > Pseudomonadati > Pseudomonadota > Gammaproteobacteria > Enterobacterales > Yersiniaceae > Serratia > Serratia sp. TSA_198.1. The sequence continues at coordinate 139,580 of NZ_JBQZFP010000005.1, read as the reverse complement.
CATACTCCGACGTTTGGGGTTAGTTATCCCAACGTTTATCGGCATAACTTTGCTGACTTTTGCATTCGTCCATATGATCCCCGGTGACCCGGTGACCATCATGGCCGGGGAACGCGGGATCTCCGCAGAACGCCATGCGCAGTTGATGGCGGAAATGGGGCTGGATAAGCCGCTCTATCAACAATACTTCCATTACGTATCCAACGTGCTGCATGGCGATTTGGGTACCTCCCTCAAAAGCCGCATCTCGGTGTGGGAAGAGTTTGTTCCACGCTTTAAAGCCACGCTGGAGCTCGGTTTCTGCGCGATGATCTTCGCCGTGCTGGTGGGCATTCCGGTAGGGGTGCTGGCGGCGGTCCGGCGGGGGTCGATATTCGATCATACCGCGGTGGGCATTTCGTTGACCGGCTATTCGATGCCGATTTTCTGGTGGGGCATGATGCTGATCATGCTGGTGTCGGTGCAGCTAAACCTGACGCCGGTATCGGGGCGCGTCAGCGATACGGTGTTCCTCGATGACAGCTTGCCGCTGACCGGCTTTATGCTGATCGACACCCTGATTTGGGGCGAACCGGGCGACTTCACCGATGCGGTAATGCATATGATCCTGCCGGCCATCGTGCTCGGCACCATTCCGTTGGCGGTCATCGTGCGCATGACGCGCTCCTCGATGCTGGAAGTGCTCGGCGAAGATTACATCCGCACCGCACGCGCCAAGGGCGTGAGCCGTATGAGGGTGATTGTGGTGCATGCGCTGCGCAACGCGCTGTTGCCGGTAGTGACGGTCATCGGCTTGCAGGTCGGCACCATGCTGGCCGGCGCCATTCTGACCGAAACCATCTTCTCCTGGCCGGGCCTGGGGCGTTGGCTGATGGACGCGCTGCAACGCCGCGACTACCCGGTCGTTCAGGGCGGCGTGTTGTTGGTCGCCTGTATGATTATTCTGGTTAACCTGCTGGTAGACGTGCTCTACGGCGTGGTCAACCCGCGTATTCGCCACAAGAAATAAGGGGCGCTCTAATGTCTCAAGTCACTGAGCCTGTTGTTAAAGGTGCGCCGAAGCCCATGAGCCCGTTCCAGGAGTTCTGGCACTATTTCAAGCGCAACAAAGGGGCCGTTGTCGGCCTGGTTTATATCGTTTTGATGTTTGTGATTGCTATTGGTGCCGGCGTACTGGCACCGCATGCCCCGGCGGATCAGTTCCGCGACGCGCTGCTCAGGCCACCGGCCTGGCAGGAAGGGGGCAGTTGGCAGTATTTCCTCGGTACCGACGATGTGGGCCGAGATGTGCTGTCGCGCCTGATGTACGGCGCGCGGTTGTCACTGCTGGTCGGTTGCCTGGTGGTGGTGCTGTCGCTGATCATGGGCGTGGTGCTGGGCCTGCTGGCCGGCTACTTCGGCGGCGTGGTGGATGCCGTCATCATGCGTATCGTCGACATCATGCTGGCGCTGCCAAGCCTGCTGCTGGCGCTGGTGCTGGTGGCGATCTTCGGCCCGTCGATCGTCAACGCCTCGCTGGCGCTGACCTTCGTCGCCCTGCCGCACTATGTGCGTCTGACCCGCGCGGCGGTGCTGGTGGAAGTGAACCGCGACTACGTCACTGCCTCACGCGTGGCGGGCGCAGGTGCGATGCGCCAAATGTTCATCAACATTCTGCCAAACTGCCTGGCGCCCTTGATCGTCCAGGCCTCTCTTGGCTTCTCGAACGCCATTCTGGATATGGCCGCTCTCGGCTTTCTGGGCATGGGTGCGCAACCGCCAACGCCGGAGTGGGGCACCATGCTCTCCGACGTGCTGCAGTTCGCCCAAAGCGCCTGGTGGGTCGTGACCTTCCCCGGCGTGGCGATTCTGCTGACGGTGCTTGCATTCAACCTGATGGGGGACGGCTTGCGTGATGCTCTCGACCCCAAACTCAAGCAGTAACAGAGGACGAGAGAGATGGCGTTATTAAATGTAGACAAGCTTTCGGTGCACTTCGGTGACGAAGGGACACCGTTCCGCGCGGTCGACCGTATCAGTTACAGCGTTGAGCAGGGCCAGGTGGTCGGCATCGTCGGCGAATCCGGCTCCGGCAAGTCCGTCAGCTCGCTGGCGATCATGGGATTGATCGATTTCCCCGGCAAGGTGATGGCCGAAAAACTGGAGTTTAACGGCCAGGATCTGCGCAAGATTTCCGAAAAAGAGCGCCGCCAACTGGTGGGCTCGGAAGTGGCGATGATCTTCCAGGACCCGATGACCAGCCTGAACCCGTGTTACACCGTCGGTTTCCAGATTATGGAAGCGTTGAAGGTACACCAGGGCGGTAGCCGCAGTACTCGCCGCCAGCGGGCCGTGGATCTGCTGACCCAGGTGGGCATTCCCGATCCGGCCTCGCGGCTGGACGTGTACCCGCATCAGCTTTCCGGCGGGATGAGCCAGCGCGTAATGATCGCCATGGCGATTGCCTGTCGGCCCAAGCTGCTGATTGCCGATGAACCGACCACGGCGCTCGACGTGACCATCCAGGCGCAAATTATCGAACTGCTGCTGGAGTTGCAGCAGCGCGAGAATATGGCGCTATTGCTGATCACCCACGATTTGGCGCTGGTATCCGAAGCGGCGCACCACATCATCGTGATGTACGCCGGTCAGGTGGTGGAATCCGGCAAGGCCGCAGAGATTTTCCGCGCGCCGCGCCACCCTTACACTCAGGCACTGCTGCGCGCACTGCCGGAATTCGCCGCCGACAAGGCGCGTCTGGCATCGCTGCCGGGCGTGGTGCCGGGCAAATATGACCGTCCTGGCGGGTGTCTGCTCAACCCGCGCTGCCCGTACGCCAATGAGCGTTGCCGCGTTGAAGAGCCGGAACTGCGCAGCATTCCCGGCCGCCAGGTTAAATGTCACACACCGCTGGATGATGCGGGGAGGCCGACCGTATGAGCCAGAATCAACCCTTATTGCAGGCGATTGACCTGAAGAAACACTATGCGGTCAAGAAGGGGATATTTGCCCCGGAACGGCTGGTCAAGGCGCTGGACGGCGTTTCCTTCACGCTGGAGCGCGGTAAAACGCTGGCGGTGGTGGGCGAATCAGGCTGCGGCAAATCGACCCTTGGCCGCCTGCTGACGATGATCGAAGTGCCGACGGCCGGTGAACTTTACTATCAGGGGCAGGATCTGCTGAAACCGGACGTCACCGCCGAGAAGCTGCGGCGCCAGAAGATCCAGATTGTGTTCCAGAATCCTTACGGATCGCTCAACCCGCGTAAAAAGGTCGGGCAGATCCTCGAGGAACCCTTGCAGATCAACACCACGCTGACCAGCGCGGAGCGCCGTGAAAAGGCGCTGGAGATGATGGCGAAGGTCGGGCTGAAAACCGAGCATTACGATCGTTATCCGCACATGTTTTCCGGCGGCCAGCGTCAGCGCATCGCCATCGCGCGTGGGCTGATGCTGAACCCGGACGTGGTGATCGCCGATGAACCCGTGTCTGCACTCGATGTGTCGGTGCGTGCGCAGGTGCTGAACCTGATGATGGACCTGCAGCAGGATTTGGGGCTGTCTTATGTGTTCATCTCGCATGATTTGTCGGTGGTGGAGCACATTGCCGACGAGGTCATGGTGATGTATCTCGGGCGTTGCGTGGAGAAGGGCAGTAAAGATGCCATTTTCAACAACCCGCGCCATCCGTACACCCAGGCGCTGCTGTCCGCCACGCCGCGGTTGAATCCGGATATGCGCCGCGAACGTATCAAGTTGACCGGCGAACTGCCCAGCCCGATGAACCCGCCGCCAGGCTGTGCATTCAATGCTCGCTGCCGTCGCGCCTTCGGGCCATGCACCCAGTTGCAACCGCAGCTTAAGCAATACGGCGACCAGATGGTGGCTTGTTTTGCGGTCGATCAGGATGAAAATCCTGCGGCATAACTTTGTTATCGCTGATAATTAATGAAAATGCCGGCATTTACGCCGGCATTTTTTTCTAATGCCCTGAGTTATTAACTTTATTTATTGAATAATTATTTATTTTATTACCGTTATTCTTAATAAATATTATCTATATTCGGAATTTCCTTAGTGCCATGACGTTCGTCATCTCTCAATTAATTAGTCCGATATTTAATGACTGATAGTGCAGCGCCATCGTCATGTTTCTATTCCTCCGGTTATAAAAAAGCACGCCCGAAGGCGTGCCTGATAATTAACTGGGGGGTTGGCTGTACGCTTACTGCGGATAAGGCACCCAGTCGCCGCCGTTGAGGCGAATGTAAGGTTTACCCTGATATTGCATCACGATGGCGTTGTCATTCTCCGAGATAACCGGCGTTTGCGGCAGATTCTGAGTCAGCGCTTGCCAGTCTACGCTCGGCGCGGTGAAGGCTTTACCGTCGACCAGACGGGACACCAGCTCTGAAAGCGCCAGATAGCTGCTTGGCGTTTTAACTTGCAGTGGGCCGCCCTGATGCGGCGCTTTCATGCCCACCAGTTTGATGCCGACCGGCGTATGGGTAATGCTCGGGCTTGGGATATCACGCAGGCCGGACATCTGCATTTTGTCCCCCACCAGCGCCGCGCCGTGTTCCGGCACAATCACTACCATCACTTTGCGCCCGGATTTTTCCAGTTGTTCCAGGAAGGCATTCAACTGGTCAAACAGCTTTTGCGCCCGCGGCTGATAATCCGCGCTCTTGTTCGAGCCGACGAAACGGTTGCCGTCATGCAACGGAATGACGTTGAAGAAGGTGGCGCTGCGGGTATCTCCGGCCTTCTGCTGTTGATCCAGCCAGCGGGTGAGCAGCTCCAGATCGTTGTAAATCGGTTCGCCGTCGAAAGAGGCCAACTCATTGCCGATACCGGCTTGCGACATCAGCGGTGCCTGCATATCGGCCAGCTCGCGCAGATTTTTCAGGTAGTCGCCGAACACGCCCGAGTGGTCCAGCATCAGTTGCTCTTTAAAGCCCAGCTTGGCCAGATTATCAAACAGGTAGCACTGCTGGTTTGCCGCCTGATAGAGATCGTGGTGGGAGGTTTGACCGCAACTGGCGCGCAGCAGGCGGATCGCCGCCGGGCCGCTGTAGGCCGTCGCCGAGTTGAAGTTATCGAACATGATGTCCATCTTCGACCACAGTGGGTGATTCTGCAGTTTCACCGCATCCATATCGGCCCAGGCCAGTGAACAGATGTTGATCACCAGCAGATCAAACGGCTGAGCGTCGGCGGGCAGGGTGGCCGGGAAGGCGGTGGTGCGGGCTTTTTCCTTATCGTAAAACTGATTCAGATAGGCCGTCAGGTTGGCGCTGGTCGGCGGCGCGCTGTCGGTCGGGGCGTTATCGCTGCCTGCTGCGGCCGGCGCCGTCGTTGCCGGCGTGGTGGTGGCTGCGGTGGTGTTGGCGGGCAACAGCGACACGGCCGGGCCGGCGATAGTCAGGACATTCAGCCACACCAGCGCCCCCACGGTGAAGACCGTGACGCGTACCCACTGGGCCAGGAACAGGTAGGCAATCAGCATCACGAAGGCGGCGCCGATCATCTGCCAGTTGATAAAACGGGTCACCAGTTCCAGCAGGTATTGGGCGCTGAAGCCGGTCAACTGCGAACCCTGGCTGATAATGCTGTTAATGCCCGGCAGCCAGGTATCGTAATAGAACAGAGCGATACCGACAGGAATGGCGACGTAGTGCCGCCAGCGGTGCAGACGCATCGCCGGTATCGGCATCAGCAGGAACGCCATGAACACCAGGTTCGGCAGCGGGTGGAAATTCAGGTAGCCGAACCACAGCAGGCCGAATTTGGCCAGGAAGTAGTAGTTCCAGCCGCCGAGTCCGCGCCAGTAGCGCCACAGGGAGTTATCGGTTTGGGTGTTGTTTTTTGGCTTCATGGCTGTTTTTTACGCTTAATCTGAGATGAAGAACCTTCGCGCACCCATAACCCGGTGGGTTTTAAATAGCGCGGTGATAAAAACAGGTTTTGCCAATATTGACGCCAGCGCGGGAAACGGCGATGAAAGAAGTACCCCAGCGGAATGAAAATGATCGCGCACAGCAGGATCAACTGCACGATATCGTTAAGGTTCAGCATGCTTGTTCTCCTGTGCGCCGGTAGTCAGCGTGAAGGCCACCGGTTGACGGCGCTCCTGCGGGCTGTCAGCCACGGCGACGCTCTGGCGCGGCGCGGATGGCTTGGTGGCCTGCGGCGCTAACGGAATATTGGCGCTGTGCGCCAGCCGTTTGATTTCTGAAGTAATATCCACATCCTGGTGCCACATGACCCGGTTGCTGAACGCCTCGTTCACCGGCAGGCGGAAGATAAATTTCAGCGCGGTGTCCAGATCGTTAATCCGGCACGTGGAGAGAAACAGCACCAGCCGGCCTTGCACCACGGTCATCACGTCACCGAAGCGGCGCAGATGACACAAGGTCATCGCCTGTTCGGCGCGCAGCCCCGGCGCAGGACGCAGCGCCACCATCACGCCTTTGCCGTCTTCCGGCAGCAGCGTGTTTTCCATCAGCGAAATGACCGCCTGGCTGAAGTCGTCCGGGCGCATATAACCTTTCAATTGCAGCGGTCGCAAGCCGTGCAGCAGGGCGTCGATATCCGCCGGAACATGGCGTGAGAAGCGTTGCCCCTGGATGCCTTCCAGCATGGTCAGAAAACGCGACAGCGGCGCAACGTGCGGCACCGTCAGGTTGGCACCGCAGGCCAGCAGCAGGCGTTCATCGCTGTAGCGCAGGCTGGCGCTCATCTCGCGCACCACGATCTTCAGCCCGTTGCCGCGGTGGCGGCGCAGGCTGTGAATTTGATGGGCCAGCACATCGATCTCATCGCTTTGGTACAGCGCAAATATCAGCGTCGCCGAGAGCGTCAGCATGCCGTGCTGAGCCAGTTGTTCATTGCTTTCCAACAGTTGCCAGTGGGCCGATAGCGGCGGTGCGCCCTCAAGAATGCTTTGCTGGGCCAGGTAGAGACCTTCGTCGCTACGTATCGAGGTGGGCGAGGCTTGGTTGTTGTCATCGTCACCCTGCCAGCCGTTTTCACCGACATACAGCGTTAGCAATTGGTTGGCGTTGATGCCGTTTCCCGTGCACCACCAGTTAACCAGATACTGCGCGCTGTCTTGCTGCCATTGCAAACTGGACAGGCCGTTAAGAATGCGGTGCTGGGGGCTGAGCTGCCCTTTGAGTTTATTCACGCCGCTGCCATGGCTGAGGATCAACAGGGTACACCCTTGCCGCCGCAACCAGTTGCCGGTGTTGCGGGCCCAGTCGCGCAACTCTTCGGTGGTGAAGGTTTGCCACAGGCTTGCGTGGGCCAGCAGGATTAATAAGCGGTTCTGCGGTTTTAAGGCGCGCATCAGGTCATCGCAGAAATGCGTTAGCGCCGCTTTTTTTTCCGGTAACTGGTACAGCGGAATTTTTTTCAGCGCGGGGGAGGCCAGCTCCGCCAGCAGTTTGTCGGGTTTTTCTCCACTGCAGATCAGCGCGACCTGGCTGGTTGCGGCCTGGGCAGCCAGGGTTTGTTGGCAGAGCAGAGTGGCATCAGTTTGACGGTCGACATTCACCCAATAGAGCCCGGGGGACTGCATCACTGACAGTTCTTCCCAAATCTGCCGAATACCTAATGAGAAAGATTGCGCCATAGGATATTTTTCTACTTTCGTTGAAAGTGTCGTTGCGGCCAACTGAGTAATGCTAGTCAGTCATCGTATCATTGGGATCAATAATAACAAATCTGACAATCTGTGTAATAATATCTGTTAGGAATCATCTTATTGGCCATGTCTTTTTTTTACGTTGCTATAGTTAATTAACATTAGCCTATTTTTAAAGGCGGCAGAATGAATAATCAATTAACGCGCTTTCAAACCGTGGCACCGTCGGAAACTCAGGATGATCTGCTGGCCCTTAGCGAGGCATTTTCTCTGCCGACATTAAGTTATGTCGATATTTCGCGTCAGGAACGATTAACTCAGATGATGACGCGCTGGCCGCTGCTGGCCGAATTGGCGCAGATAACGGGGAGTCGCTAGTTTATGCCAGTGATTGCTCTGCAGGGTCTGCGAGGCGGAATGGGCACGACGTCAGTGACGGCGGCGCTCGCCTGGGCATTACAACAGTTGGGGGAATCGGTGCTGGCGATTGATTTCGCGCCGGATAATCTGTTACGCCTGCATTTTAATATGCCGTTTGGGCTGGCGCGCGGCTGGGCCCGTGCTGAGCAAGACGGCGGCGACTGGCAGCAGGGCGCGATGCGCTATTGCGAAAAGCTCGACTTTCTTCCTTTTGGCCGGCTAACGGCCACGGAACGACTGAATCTGCAATCCCCCGCCCACTGGCAAGATAGGCTGGCGCAGTTGGCCGCCGGCGGTCAATATCACTGGATCCTGCTCGACGTGCCGGCAGACGACAGCGTACTGGCGCGTCAGGCGTTGGCGCTGGCAGACAGCATCTTCATGCTGATCGCCCCGGACGCCAACTGCCAAATCCGCCTGCATCAACAGGCGTTGCCGGAAGGCTGCCGCTTTCTGATTAACCAATATTTCGCTGCCAGCCAGTTGCAGCAGGATTTGCATCAGTTGTGGTTGCAAACTCTGGGCGGCCTGTTGCCGGTGGCTATCCACCGCGATGAGGCGATGGCCGAGGCAATGGCGGTGAAGCAGCCGTTGGGCGAGTACCGCCCGGAAAGTCTGGCTGCCGATGAGGTGCTGACGCTGGCCAACTGGTGTCTGATCAATCTCAAGGATGCGGCACCATGAGCCGGGTGATGAGTCTGTTGCTGGTGCCGCCGGTCCATCAGGCGGTGCAGACGCGCTATCGAACCTACCGCCGTAACGGATCCTCGGCCTTTAGCGCTTTCTTTGCCACGCTGTTGGTGGCGGTGGGCTGGGTTTTCCTGCGTTTTGAATCCCCGGACTGGCAGCGGGTGCGCGCCAGCCGCGCCTATTGGTTCCCGCATTTATCCTTCAGCCGCCCGCGCCCTGCGGATGGGCTGCGTTGTCTGTTGCAGGGGCTTTGGCTGCTGCTGTTTCGTACCGGCCGCTCGCCGATGGGCCGTCATTATTTCGCCGGTTGGCACCGTCTGCAACTGCGTTACGCCAACTGGCTGCAAAGGCTCCCGCACCGGTTGCAAAGCGCCGGGGTAGAGCAGCGTTCGGTGGAACGCCTGAGCCAGATGAGCCGGCGCATGCGCCGCGTGCTGTTTATTATTGTCGGCGTGCTGGCGGCGATCCTCGCCATGCTGTGCATTTCGCAACCCTTCGATTTGCCGGCGCAGTTTGTGTTTGTGGTGCTGCTGTGGGGCATTGCGATGGTGGTGCGCCGGGTACCGGGCCGTTTGCCGGGGCTGATGCTGATCGTACTGTCGCTGACCGTTTCCTGCCGCTACCTTTGGTGGCGCTACACCGCCACGCTGAACTGGGACGATCCGCTCAGCCTGACCTGCGGCCTGCTGCTGCTGGCGGCGGAAACCTATGCCTGGGTGGTGTTGGTTCTGGGCTATTTCCAGACCGTCTGGCCGCTTAACCGCCAGCCGGTGCCGCTGCCTGCCGATAGCGCGACCTGGCCGACGATCGATCTGATGGTGCCGACTTACAACGAAGATCTTGGGGTGGTGAAACCGACGATCTACGCCGCGCTGGGTATCGATTGGCCGAAAGAGAAGGTCAATATCTACCTCCTCGATGACGGCAACCGACCGGAATTCAAAGCCTTCGCCGAAGAGGTGGGGGTGAAGTATATCGCCCGGCCGACCCATGAGCATGCCAAGGCCGGTAACATCAACAACGCGTTGAAGCAGGCCACCGGCGAGTTTGTGGCGATCTTCGACTGCGACCACGTACCGACCCGCTCCTTCCTGCAATTGACCATGGGCTGGTTTTTTAAAGACAAGAAGCTGGCGATGTTGCAGACCCCACATCACTTCTTTTCGCCGGATCCGTTTGAGCGCAACCTCGGGCGTTTCCGCCAAACCCCGAACGAAGGCACGCTGTTCTACGGCCTGGTGCAGGACGGCAATGATATGTGGGATGCGACCTTCTTCTGCGGATCTTGCGCCATCCTGCGCCGCAGCGCGCTGGATGAGATAGGCGGCATCGCGGTGGAAACCGTCACCGAAGATGCCCACACCTCGTTGCGTTTGCATCGTCGCGGGCACACCTCGGCCTATATCCGTATTCCGCAGGCCGCCGGGCTGGCGACCGAAAGCCTGTCGGCGCACATTGGCCAGCGCATTCGTTGGGCGCGCGGCATGGTGCAGATTTTCCGGTTGGATAACCCGCTGTTCGGCAAGGGGCTGAAACTGGCGCAGCGGCTGTGTTACGCCAACGCCATGTTGCACTTCTTGTCCGGTATTCCGCGGCTGATTTTCCTCACCGCGCCTTTGGCGTTCCTGCTGCTGCACGCCTATATCATTTTCGCCCCTGCGCTGGCGATCGCGCTCTATGTGTTGCCGCATATGATCCATGCCAGCCTGACCAACTCGCGCATTCAGGGTAAATACCGTCACTCTTTCTGGAGCGAAATCTACGAGACCGTGCTGGCCTGGTATATCGCCCGCCCTACCACGGTGGCGCTGTTCAATCCGCACAAGGGTAAATTCAACGTGACCGCCAAAGGCGGGCTGGTGGAAGAGGAACATGTCGATTGGGTGATTACCCGCCCTTACATGTTCCTGGTGGTGCTTAATCTGGCCGGCCTGATCTTCGGCGCCTGGCGGATGGCCTACGGCCCGACGGACGAAGTCATGACGGTGATCGTCAGCCTGGTGTGGGTGCTGTACAACATGACGATTCTCGGCGGCGCGGTGGCGGTGGCGGTAGAGGCCAAGCAGGTGCGCCAGGCGCACCGCGTGGAGATTGCCATGCCGGCCGCGATAGCCCGCGCCGATGGTCACCTGTTTCCTTGCACGCTGCGCGACTATTCCGACGGCGGGGTAGGGATTGAAATGCGCGTGTCGGATGCGCTGAAAGACGGCGACAAGGCATCGCTGCTGCTAAAACGCGGCCAGCAGGAATACAGCTTCCCGTGCGTGGTCACGCGCGCCTTCGGCAGTAAGGTGGGGATCCGCATGGTCGATCTCACCACCCGTGAACATATTGATTTTATTCAGTGCACCTTTGCCCGCGCCGATACCTGGGCGCTGTGGCAGGACGGGTTCCCTGAAGATAAACCGATCGAAAGCCTGCGCGACGTTCTGGCGCTGGGCTTCCGGGGTTACCTGCGCATGGCGGACTATGCGCCGCCGATGGTGCGCAGCCTGCTGGTCGGATTCACGACGATGATTGCGTGGATAGCGTCATTCATCCCGCACGGTGTTGGCAGGAACCCGGCTTTCAGCCAAAAAGAGACAGTGGTATAGGCAAACCGCCCCGTTCACTTGCCTGGCTCCCAGGCTCTAACATTGATGATGATACGATGACGAGAAAAATAACCTGGTTTACCGCCCTGGCCTTAGGCATCAGCACCCTGTCTCAGGCTGAAACCGCCACCGCGCCCACCGTCGTCGCGCCACCGGCGAGTGTACCGGCCGATGCACCGGTCACCACGCCCATGGGAACGGCCGCACCGCAGGATGCGAATGCGCCGGTCCGCGACGTGCAATTGCCGTTTGCCCAGATAGCGCCGCCGCCGGGGACCTTTACCCTGCGCGGCACCCGACCGGATGGCCAGGTTGAGTTCGGCGTCCGCAGTGACGAAGTGGTGTCGCAGGCGACGCTCGATCTGGAGTTCACGCCTTCGCCGTCGCTGATCCCGGTGGAGTCGCACGTCAAGGTGTACCTCAATGACGAACTGATGGGCGTGACCCCACTCACCAAAGAACAGCTCGGCAAGCCAAATCGTATCCAGATGGCGATCGACCCGCGCTATATCACCGATTTTAACCGCGTGCGGTTGGTGTTCGTCGGCCATTACCAGAACATCTGCGAAAACCCGGCCAACAGTACGCTGTGGCTCGACGTCAGCAAGTCCAGCTCGCTGAATTTGCGTTTCCAGACGCTGCCATTGAAAAACGAGCTGTCGCATTTCCCGGAACCCTTCCTGGACAGCCGCGACAACCGGTCGTTGACGTTGCCGATGGTGTTCGCCGGTTCGCCGGACCTCACTCAGCAGCGTGCGGCGGGTATGTTGGCCTCGTGGTTCGGCAGCAAGGCGCAGTGGCGCGGCCAGTCGTTCCCGACGTTGTATAACAAACTGCCGGACCAGCACGCCATCGTCTTCGCCACCAATAAGCAGCGCCCGGATTTCCTGCGCGATTACCCGGCGGTCAACGGGCCAACGGTGGAGATGATCAGCCATCCTGACAATCCCTACGTCAAACTGCTGCTGGTGCAGGGGCGAGATGACAACGATTTGATCACCGCGGTAAAAGGCATTGCGCAGGGCAACATTCTGTTCCGCGGCCAGAACGTCACGGTGGATAAGGTTGAACAACTGGCGCCGCGCACGCCATACGATGCGCCTAATTGGGTGCGCACCGATCGGCCAATGACCTTTGCCGAGTTGCAACAGTACGCCGAACAGCTGCAAACCAGCGGTATCGAGCCTGGCCCGATCTCGCTGACCATGAACCTGCCGCCGGATCTGTTCCTGATCCGCAGCACCGGCATCGATATGCACCTGAAATACCGCTATACCGCGCCGCGCATTCAGGACGGCTCGCGCCTGAGCGTTAGCCTGAACAACCAGTTCGTGCAGGCCTATTCGCTGGTGCCGGAACACGAACAGGGCGCTCAGCTGCTGCGCCTGCCGCTGACCCAGGGGCTGATCGACTCCGACAAGAGCGTCAATATTCCGGCGCTGCGGTTGGGTGCCAGCAACCAGATGCGGTTCGACTTTGATTACACCACGCTGTTGGCCAGTGGGGCGGAAGGGCGTTGCGAGACGTATTCGTTCACTCAAAACCACGCGGTCATCGACGGTTCGTCGACCATTGATTTCTCCGGTTACCGTCACTTTATGGCGATGCCGGATCTGCGTGCCTTCGCCAATGCCGGTTTTCCGTTCAGCCGTCTGGCCGATCTGTCGCAGACGCTGGTGCTGGTCAACAAACAGCCGCAGCCGGCGCAGGTCAGCGCCATGCTGAACGCACTGGGGATCATCGGCGCCCAAACCGGTTACCCGGCGTTGGCAATGACGCTGAGTGACGATTGGTCGCAGGCCAAAGATCGCGATGCCGATATTCTGATGATCGGCACTATCCCGCCGGAACTGCGGGACGACAAAAAAATCAGTCTGCTGGTGGATGCCACCCAAAGTTGGGTGAAACAGCCAACGCGTCAGTTGCCGCTGCCGGCCATGGAGGTGCTGCCGGAGGACACCAAACCCGACAGCCAGACCACCATCAGTTCCGAAGGCGCGATGTCGGCGATTATCGGCGTGCAGTCGCCGTTTAACGATCAGCGCAGCATTGTGGCGCTGCTGGCCGACAGCCCGCGCGGCTATGATCTGCTGAACACGGCGCTGTTGGACAGCGGCAAGCGTGCGGCGGTGTTTGGCTCGGTGGCGGTGATCCGCGAATCGGGGGTGAACAGCCTGCGCGTAGGCGACGTTTATTATGTCGGCCACCTGCCGTGGTGGGAGCGCATCTGGCACGCGTTGTCGACCCATCCGGTGTTGCTGGCGGTGATTGCGGTGGCGGTGGTGGTGATTCTGGCGCTGATGCTGTGGCGTGGTCTGAAGGCCTTTAGTCGCCGTCGCCTGTCGCCTGAAGATCGGGATTAATCACCATGTCTGCAACGCTGAAACGCCTGACGTTCGGTATGCTGCTGCTGTGCGCATTCGGCGCGGCGGCGGCCTGCGAGTGGCCGGCCTGGCAACAGTACAAGCAGTTTTACATCAGCGACGAAGGACGGGTGATCGACCCGAGCAGCCCGAACCGCATCACCACCTCGGAGGGGCAGAGCTACGGCCTGTTCTTCGCCCTGGTGGCGAACGATCGGCCGACGTTCGACAAGCTGCTGGAGTGGACTGAAAACAACCTGGCGGCGGGCGATCTCAGCGCCCATTTGCCCGCCTGGCTGTGGGGCGAGGACGATAAAAAGCGCTGGACGGTGCTGGACACGAATACGGCGTCCGATGCCGATCTGTGGATTGCCTACAATCTGCTGGAAGCCGGTCGTTTGTGGAAAAGCCGGCGTTATCAAACCCTGGGTACGCTGCTGTTGCAGCGTATCGGCCGCGAAGAAGTGGCCGATATCCCCGGGCTGGGGCTGATGCTGCTGCCGGGCAAGGTCGGGTTCGTGGCGCAAGATCGCTGGCGGCTCAATCCGAGCTACCTGCCGCCGCAGCTGCTGGCGCGTTTTGCCGCCCTGAACGGCCCATGGCGAGCGATGCAGAAAACCAATCAGCGGTTGTTGCTGGAAACCGCACCGCACGGCTTCTCCCCGGATTGGGTGGTGTGGCAGGCCGGCAAAGGCTGGCAACCTGATACCGTGAAACCGGATGTCGGCAGTTACGACGCCATCCGGGTTTATCTGTGGGTCGGTATGTTGGCGGACGATGACGAGCATAAAGCCGCATTGGTCAAACAGCTGCTGCCGATGGCGCAATCGACCGCACAACAAGGCGTTCCACCGGAAAAAACCGACACCGCCAGCGGCAAAACCAGCGGCGACGGCCCGGTGGGTTTCTCCGCGGTCATGCTGCCGATGCTGGCCAATCAAACGGCTGCGCTGGACGTCCAGCGCCAACGCATCAATCAACACCCTCCGGGCGACGATGCCTATTTCAGCGCCTCTTTGACGCTGTTCGGCCAGGGATGGGATCAACAACGTTATCGTTTTAATCGGCAGGGTGAACTTCAACCCGCCTGGGGCGGCCAATGCGTAACTTCAAAATAAACTGGCTGGGTCTGGTGCCTTTAAGCCTGGCAATGCTGCCGCAGGCGCAGGGGGCGGAAGCCGTCGCGCCGGAACAGTGGTTGCTGGAACAGGTGCGCGTCGGGGAGGCCAGTAACAAGGATGAACTGGTGCGCCAGTCGCTTTATCGGCTTGAACTGATGGATCCGAATAACCCGGACGTGATTTCGGCGCGCATGCGCCTGGCGTTGCGGCAGGGCAATCAGGCGTTGGCGCAGCAGCAACTGGATAAGCTCAAGCAGATTGCGCCGCAGTCCAGCGCTTATCGCCAGGCGGAAATGAACATGCTGCTGACCCAGCCGGAAACCCGCCAAAAACTGCAACAGGCGCGGCTGATGGCCACCGCCGGCCGTTTGCCGGAGGCGAAAGCGCAGTATGATGACCTGTTCCATGGCGATCCGCCGACGCTGGAACTGGCGGTGGAATACTGGCGTCTGGTTGCTCGTCTGCCGGGTCAGCAAGCGGCTGCGCTGAAGCAGTTACAGTCATTGGATCAACGCTATTCCGGTAACGTGCCGCTGCGCATGTCGATGGCGCGGATGTTGTTCAGCCAGGATCGTGACGCGCAGGCCTATGATTTACTGCAAAAAGTGGCCGCCGATCCCGCCGGACGCGGCGATGCCGCCGATCTGTGGCTGGAAAAGGTCAAAGCCATGCCGGTCAGCCCGCAAAGCGTAGCGGCCCTCAACCGATTCCTCGGCGTATTTGAAACCGGCGATCAGGCGGTGAGCGCCCGGCAGGAACTGGCCCGGCAGCAAGCGTTGTTGTCGGATCCCACCTATCTGGCGCGGGTGCGCGGGTTGGCGCAGGTGGACAAGGGCGGCAGCCGTGCGGCGATCCCCGAACTGAAAAAAGCGCTGGCGGCCTCGCCCAATGATGCCGAAGTGCTGGGGGCGCTGGGCCAGGCCTATTCACGCGCCGGTAATCGCCCACAGGCGTTGAGCTTGTTCCGTCAGGCGCTGCAGGCCGATAAAGGTGGCAATAACAGCAGTAAATGGCAGAGCCTGATTAAGAGCAACGCTTACTGGCTGGCGATTGACGAAGGCGACAAGGCGCTGAAAGCCGGCAATCTGGCATTGGCTCAGCAGAAATACCAGCAGGCGGGTCAGATTGACGGCCGCGACAGCAGTGCGGCGCTCGGCCTGGGTGACGTTGCGGTGGCGCGTAAAGATGACGCCGCTGCGGAACGTTATTATCAGCAGGCGCTGAGGCTGGAGCCGGGTAACGGCAGTGCGGTGCGCGGTCTGGTGAATATCTACCAGCGTCAGTCGCCGGAAAAGGCGCTGGCCTATCTCAATAGCCTGCCGCGCAGCCAGCAAAACAAGCTGCGCAGTACGCTCGACGGCCTGCAGCTCGATATGCTTAAACAGCAGGCTGACGACTTGGCCGGGCAGCAGCAATGGTCTCAGGCGGCGGAAAAATACCGCCGCGCCCAGTTGATGGACCCTGATGACGTCTGGCTGACCTATCACTATGCGCAGACGCTGCATCAGGCCGGGCAACCGCAGCAGGCGGACGCCTTGTTCAGCCGGTTGGCGCAGAAACAGCGTGACAACCCGCAGCAGGCCTATGCCTATGCGTTATACCTCTCCGGCAGCGATCGCGACCGGCAGGCATTGGCGCAACTGAATACCTTGCCCGCCGCGCAGTGGAACGACAACATGCGCGAGCTGGCGCAGCGGCTGAAAATGCAGGCGACGCTGGAACAGGCCGAACGGCTGCGTGCGGCAGGCGACGAACCTGGCGCGGTAGCCTATCTGCGCCGACAACCGGCGGATACCCGTATCGACCTTCAGTTGGCCGATTGGGCGCTGGCGCGGGGTGAATATGATGCCGCGCTGGCCGATTATCAGCGGGTGCGGGCCCGTGAGCCGAACAACCCGGATGCGCGGTTGGGTGAGATTGAGGCCTATGTGGCACAGGGCAAACTCAGCGAAGCGCGTCAGCGCCTGCAAACCGAACCGCAGGAGCCGGAACCTTCCAGCAATAGCGGGCGGCGAGTGGCCAATGCCTGGTATGCCGTTGGGGAGCCGCAGAAAGCGAGCGATATCTTTACCCGGCTGAAAACGGCGGCGCAGCAGGAGCCGGCGGGGCAGGCGAAAGCGCTGATTTACCGCGACGCGGCCAGAATTGAACGTGAACAGCGGCAGCCGGAATTGGCGCAACAGGATTATAAGCAGGCGATGGTCGCCAGCGGCATTACGCCAACTGTGCCGCAGGATAACGACAGTTACACTTATCTGACGCGCAACAACCCGAGTGACGACTGGCTCAAGCGCGGCATTCGAGCAGACGCGGCGGATTTGTACCGCCAGCAGGATGTCAACGTCACGCTCGATCACGATTACTGGCGTTCCAGCGGTACCGGCGGCATCTCCGACTACAAAGCGCACGACACCATGTTGCAGGTGGACATGCCGCTGTACGACGGGCGGGCCTTCTTGCGGACCGATACCGTGCAGCTGGATGCCGGTAGTTTCTCCTCCGACAGCAGCGGCAAATATTACGAAACCTTCGGCACCTGCCATACCCAGGGCTGTAGCGGCGATGAACATCAGAAAACCACCGGCACCAGCGTGGCGGCCGGTTGGAAAAACGACCGCTGGGCAGGGGACATCGGCACCACGCCGATGGGCTTTGAGGTGGTCGACTGGGTAGGCGGGCTGGCCTACAGCAATGACTGGAACCACATTGGCTGGACGCTGGCGGCGTCACGCCGGCCGATTTCCAGCTCGCTGCTGGCGTTTGGCGGCACTAAGGATCCGAACACCGGCACCACCTGGGGCGGCGTGCGTGCCACCGGGGTGAGCCTTAGCGCCAGCTACGATCGCGGCGAAGCTCACGGCGTCTGGGCTGACCTCAGCGCGCACCAACTGACCGGCAAAAACGTCGAAGATAACCAGCGCGAGCGCTTTATGGCCGGTTATTACTACAAGCTGATCAACGAAGATAACCGCCGCGTCACCGTCGGGCTGAACACCATGCTGTGGCACTATCAAAAGGATTTGAGCGGTTACTCGCTCGGCCAGGGGGGGTATTACAGCCCGCAGCAATATATGTCGCTGGCGGTGCCGGTAAATTATCGCCAGCGTACCGAGAACTGGTCGTGGGAACTGGGCGGATCGGTATCGCTGTCCCATTCGAAAACCAACAGCCAACGGCGTTATCCGCTGCAGGGGCTGATACCGGATTCATTGCCGGACAAGTTCGCGGTGGAAGACGGCAGCTCCTCTTCCGGCGTGGGTTATACTTTGCGGGCGATCGTTGAGCGCCGTCTCAGCTCGCACTGGACACTGGGCGCCGGCATTGATATTCAGCAGGCGAAAGATTATACACCGAGCCATGCATTGATTTATCTCCGCTATTCGTTGGCTGGCTGGCAGGGCGATCTCGATTTGCCGCCGCAGCCGCTCACGCCTTACGCAGACTTCAAATAACCCGGCTCAGTCAGATTCGGAGTGTCGTACACAGGGTAGTTTTGCTACCCTGTGTTAAGGCTGCGTCCTGCCATTTTCCGCCACCGGCACGCATGTGCCGGGGCGAGATAGGGCCTTTCGATTAAGAAAAGACTGAAACCCGCAGTTTTCTTGGTTCTGCCATGGGTATGGCAAGATAAAAACGGCAGACAATCGAGTATACTCGGACCGGTCCGAAGGGGGGGTAGAATGCTTCTTAACCTCTTTTTTATTTCAGCCCGAATTAGCGGAGAGCAGGTTTGCGGGTCAGGCGTTCATTAACGATTAAACAGATGGCAACGGTGTCCGGCGTGGCGCTGGTGACGATCTGCATATTTATCGTGATCCAGTTATTCCACTTTGTGCAGCAGCGCAGGGATGACTATGCCCAGCAACTGGAAAACATTGCGCATTCCGTACGCCAACCGCTAGCGGAAGCCGTACTGCGCATGGACGTGCCGGAAACCAAGCGGGTGCTGAATACCCTGCTGCCGGTGGGCATATTGACCCGTGCGGATATCGTGCTGCCGAATGAATTTCAGGCACTGCACGCCAACTTCCCGCCGGAACGCCCGGTGCCTACGTTGATCGCCCGTCTCTTCGAGCTGCCGATCCAAATTTCCGTTCCGCTCTATTCGCTGGAGCGCGTGCCCGCCAATCCGCAGCCTCTGGCCTATCTGGTGCTGCAGGCCGATTCGTTTCGCATGTACCAATTCATTCTCAGCATGTTGTCGACCATGCTGTCGACCTATTTGCTGCTGGCGTTGATTCTGTCGGTCGCCATCAGCTGGTGTATGAACCGGCTGATGGTGCATCCGCTGCGCGCCATGGCGAAAGAGCTGGAAAATATTTCGCAGGACGAAGCGCCGTATCACCAACTGATGCTGCCGGCCCTGCACCAGGACGATGAACTGGGGTTGCTGGTGCGCAATTACAACCGCAATCAGCAGCGGCTGGCCAAAGCCTATGCCGAGATGAGCCGCCTGAGCACGCGCCACCCGGTAACCGGGCTACCTAACCAGGCGCTGTTTACCGCCTTGCTGGAACAGCATATCGCCTCCAGCCTGCGGCCCGATCGTTTTAACCTGCTGGTCATCGGCATTGAGACGCTGCATGAGGCATCCGGCGTGCTCAATCCGGCGATGCGCGAAGCGCTGTTGCTGGCGTTGGCGAAGACGCTGCGTGAATGTCTTGATGAGAACGGCGTGCTGGCGCAGTTGAGCCACACCGAGTTCGCTATTTTGGCCAAAGGTATCGAGCGACCGTTCCACGCCATGCAGTTGGCGCGCCGTATCATGGCGCAGATCAATGCGCCGCTGAGCCTGCAGGAAATGCCGTTGCGGCCAAGCGCCAGCATCGGCATCGCCCACTATCTCAATGTCGGGGAGAGTGCGGAACAGCTGCTGCGCAGCGCCACTTCGGCGATGATGTCGGCGCATCGTGAAGGCAAGAACCAGATCCTGTTCTTTGAGCCAAGCCTGACGGAACGCACCCAAAAGCGCCTGACGCAGGAAAGTGAAATCCTGCACGCCATTGAACAACGCCGTTTCACCCTGTTTTTGCAGCCGCAGATGGACATGCAGTCCAATGCGGTGATCGGCGCCGAGGCGCTGCTGCGTTGGCAGCAATACGACGGCAGTTTTACTCTGCCGGCAGACGTCATTCCGTTAGCCGAGGAGCTTGGCGTGATTGTGCCGCTCGGCAACTGGGTGCTGGAGGAGTCCTGCCGCATTCTGGCGGACTGGCAGAACAGAGGCATTACGCTGCCGTTGGCGGTCAACATTTCGGCCACCCAGATGCAGCATGAAGACTTTATTCCACACCTGAAGAGCATGTTGGCGCAGCATCATATTGATCCGCGCAAGCTGCTGCTGGAAATTACCGAAACGGTGCGCATTGACGATCTCGATCGCGCGTTGGCGTTGTTGCGGGAACTGCACGACCTGGGGCTGTCGATTGCGCTGGACGATTTTGGTATGGGATATTCCAGCCTTAATTACCTTAACCGCCTGAAATGCCTGCCGATCGATTTGATTAAAATCGACAAGAGTTTTATTCAGGGATTGCCGGCGGATGACGCGATGGTGCGTATCGTCAGTTCGATTTCTGAGGTGCTGCATCTGCCGGTGATGGCTGAAGGCGTCGAAAATGCCGGGCAGCGCGACTGGCTGTTGCAGCACGGTATTCACAGTGGTCAGGGGTTCCTGTTTGCCCGTCCGTTGCCGCGCGCGGAATTTGAAGCGCAGTTCTGCCAACCGCCAGCTTAAGCTCTCCGCCTTTGCCTTTCTCTTCGGGCGGCGCGTGCGTCGCCCGTTGCCTATCCTGCCCAAAAAGCGTTGATTATCAGCTACCCCTTTTGCGTTAGTGCAAAGAAATAGTTACGCAATTCGCCGCCTTACATTCGGGCTGGCGCGTTTCAGCTCTTAAATTCGTATCAACATGTGTCTGTGGCTGCAACAAATTATTTCCATGTTGTTATGTGGGTGTTATTTTCCGCGCAAGCGATGAACAGGCGAGATAACTAGACTACCGCCTGGTGCGTGTCTTCCCCCCCAAAGGATGTTCATATGAAAATCACTATCTTTAAGAGCCTCTATTTTCAGGTGCTGACGGCGATTACGCTGGGCGTCCTGCTTGGCCATTTCTATCCTGAGATTGGCGCACAGATGAAACCTCTGGGCGATGGATTCGTTAAGCTGATCAAGATGATCATTGCGCCGGTGATTTTCTGTACCGTGGTGACCGGCATCGCGGGCATGGAGAGCATGAAAGCCGTAGGCCGCACCGGTGCTATCGCACTGCTCTATTTTGAAATTGTCAGCACCCTGGCGCTGCTGATTGGCCTGCTGATCGTCAACGTGGTACAGCCGGGTGCGGGGATGAATATCGATCCGGGTACGCTGGATGCCAAAGCGGTGGCGGTATACGCCGAACAGGCTCAGCAGCAGGGTATCGTTCCGTTCCTGCTGGACATCATTCCCGGCAGCGTCATCGGCGCTTTCGCCAGCGGCAACATTCTGCAGGTGCTGCTGTTTGCCGTGCTGTTCGGTTTCGCCCTGCATCGCCTGGGTGATAAAGGTCAGTTGATCTTCAACGTGATCGACAGCTTCTCGCGCGTTATCTTCGGCATCATCAATATGATCATGCGCCTGGCACCGCTGGGTGCTTTCGGGGCAATGGCGTTCACCATCGGCAAGTATGGCGTGGGTACGCTGCTGCAACTCGGCCAGTTGATTGCCTGCTTCTATATTACCTGCGTGCTGTTCGTGGTGGTGGTGCTTGGCACCATTGCTCGCGCCAATGGTTTCAGCATTTTCAAATTTGTTCGCTATATCAAAGAAGAGTTGCTGATTGTGCTCGGGACCTCTTCTTCCGAGTCGGTGCTGCCGCGCATGCTCGACAAAATGGAAAAGTTGGGCTGTAAAAAATCTGTGGTGGGGTTGGTTATCCCGACCGGTTATTCCTTTAACCTGGACGGCACCTCGATCTACCTGACCATGGCGGCGGTATTTATCGCTCAGGCGACCAATACCCATATGGATATCGTGCATCAGGTGACTCTGCTGGTGGTGCTGTTGCTGTCCTCGAAAGGGGCTGCCGGGGTGACCGGTAGCGGCTTTATCGTGTTGGCTGCCACCATTTCCGCAGTGGGCCATCTGCCGCTGGCCGGCCTGGCATTGATTCTGGGCATTGACCGCTTTATGTCCGAAGCCCGCGCGCTGACCAATCTGGTCGGTAACGGCGTGGCAACCGTGGTAGTGGCGAAATGGTGCAAACAGCTGGATGAAAAACAGCTGAAAGACACCTTGTCCAACAAGCACGGCGGAGGTGCCGATAAAACACTGCCTTCTGCCTGATTTTAGCTTCAAATCACCGGCTGCGGCCGTGGCCGGTGATGTTTTATTCCTCCGAGTAACTCATTCTTGCATTAAAAACCCGACTATCCATTATTTTTCACTTCAATGAGTGACATCCGCAAAGGCATGCGGTCTAACAGAGTGGTACACTTTCCGCTTTCCGCCCCACTGTGAAACTCAGGGCGTATTTGTAGGCTGTACGACACAGCCTAATATTCCGGTGAATGGAATATCCGCATTTGTATACAGAAATTGGATAGTAATTAAGTAGGGGTTCACATGCAGGGCACCAGAATTCATCTTATAGTCGGTGGGCTGTTGTTGGCTGCCGCCAACGGCAGCGTGCAGGCTGAAGCACTACAACCCGATCCTGCCTGGCAGCAGGGTAAGCTCGACAACGGGTTTTCATGGCAGATACTTGATACGCCGCAGCGACCGAGCGATCGCGTCGAGCTGCGGTTGATGGTCAATACCGGCTCGCTGGTGGAGTCTTCCCAGCAGATCGGTTTTGCGCACCTGCTGCCGCGCCTGTCGCTGGCGCGCAGCGAAAGCTTTACGCCTCCGCAGTTGCGCTCGCTGTGGCAACAGAGTGTGGACAGCGAGCGGCCTTTGCCGCCGGCGATCAGCTCTTACGATTTCACCCTTTACAACCTCAGCCTGCCGAATAACCGCCCAGATTTGCTGAAAGAAGCGCTGGCGTGGCTTTCCGATACCACCGGCAAACTGGCGATCGACGAACATACCGTGCATGCGGTGATGAACTCCAGCGTCGACCCGGTCGGTACATTCCCGCCGAATCCCAAAGATGCCTGGTGGCGTTATCGCCTGAAAGGCTCGACGCTGCTGGCGCACGATCCGGCCCAGCCGGTGAAACGGCCGGTGAATATCGATCAACTGAAGAAGTTCTACCAGCAATGGTATACGCCGGATGCGATGACGCTGTACGTGGTGGGTAAAGTGGACAGCCGCAGCCTGGGCGAGCAAATCAACAAAGCTTTCTCGCCGCTGAAAGGGAAACGCGAAACGCCGGCAACCATGCCGACGTTGACGCCGTTGCCGCCGCAGCCGGTCAGCCTGATCAGCGAGCAGGTGAAGCAGGATACGTTGTCGATCATGTGGGACGCGCCATGGCACCCGATCCGCGATTCGCAGAACCTTAGCCGTTACTGGCGCAGCGACATCGCCCGCGAGGCCCTGTTCTGGCATCTTCAGCAGGTGCTGGAAAAGAGTGACCAGAAAAACCTGCATCTGGGCTTCGATTGCCGCGTGCAGTACCAGCGTGGCCAGTGCGGCATTCACCTTGATACGCCGAACAACAATCTGAACAACAGCCTGGGCTTTATCGCCCGCGAGTTGGTCAACGTGCGTAACAATGGGTTGTCGCAGGACGAGTTTAACGGCCTGTTGGCGCAGAAGAACGATCAACTGAGCAAGTTGTTCGCCACCTACGCCCGCACCGACACTGACGTGCTGATGAGCCAGCGTCTGCGTTCGCAACAAAGCGGCGTTGTGGACATCGCGCCGGAACAGTATCAGAAGCTGCGTCAGGAGTTCCTCTCCGGATTAACGCTGGAAGCGCTGAACCAGGAGCTGAAGCTTCAGCTCTCGCAGGATGCGACGCTGGTATTGATGCAGCCGAAGGGCGAGCCGGAAATGAGCATGAAGCAGTTACAGGAAACCTATAACGGCATTATGGCACCGGCACCGGCGGTGGTGACGGAAGAGGCCAAGCCGACCGACACCGCTCCGGCACCGGACACCAGCGCACAGTAAAAGCGGAGGGGGGCGGTCAGCCCCCTCAGTTGCGGTACAGCACCTTGATGATGTGGTAGCCGAACTGGGTTTTCACCGGACCATAAGGTTTCAGCAGCGGGATGCTGAACACCGCTTTATCAAAGGCCGCCACCATGGTGCCCTTGTTGAATTCGCCCAAGGCGCCGCCGTTGCGCTTTGACGGGCAGCTTGAATATTTGCGCGCCAGCGTGTCGAAGCTGACGCCGCGCTTAAGCTTGGCCAGCAGATCGTTGGCCAGTTTTTCGTTATCTACCAGAATGTGCAGGGCGCACGCCGTCTTTGCCATGGTATTGCCTTATCGATACAGAAATTGTGCCGAGTATACCCGTTAAATCTCATCGGCGCTTTCTGCTACAATCCCCTTCCACGTGATAAAGTCGAGCAATAAAGCGCCATGCGATTAAACCCCAGCCAACAACAAGCCGTCGAATTCGTTACCGGGCCTTGCCTGGTGCTGGCCGGTGCAGGTTCCGGCAAGACGCGCGTCATCACCAATAAAATCGCTCACCTGATCCACAACTGTGGGTATCAGGCGCGGCATATCGCCGCCGTGACCTTTACCAACAAGGCGGCGCGTGAGATGAAAGAGCGTGTGGCGCAAACCATGGGGCGCAAAGAAGCGCGTGGGCTGATGATTTCCACTTTCCACACGCTGGGCCTGGAAATCATCAAGCGTGAATACGCTGCGCTGGAGATGAAGTCCAACTTCTCGCTGTTTGACGATCAGGATCAGCTGGCGTTGTTGAAAGAGCTGACCGAAAAATGGCTGGAGAATGATAAAACGCTGGTGGCGCAGCTGATCTCCACTATCTCCAACTGGAAAAATGACCTGGTCGATCCCAAAAAGGCCATGGAGCTGGCGCGCTCCGAGCGCGACAAGCTGTTCGCTCATTGCTACGGCCTGTATCACGCCCATATGAGGGCGTGTAACGTGCTGGATTTCGACGATTTGATCCTGCTGCCGACCTTACTGCTGCAGCGTAATGAAGAAGTGCGCGAGCGTTGGCAAAACCGTATTCGTTATCTGCTGGTGGATGAGTATCAGGATACCAATACCAGCCAGTATGAACTGGTAAAACTGCTGGTGGGTAACCGCGCGCGCTTTACCGTGGTGGGGGACGATGACCAGTCGATCTACTCCTGGCGCGGCGCGCGGCCGCAAAATCTGGTGCTGCTGAAGGAAGACTTCCCGGCGCTGCAGGTGATTAAGCTGGAGCAGAACTACCGCTCCAGCGAACGTATCCTGAAAGCGGCGAATATTCTGATCGCCAATAACCCGCACGTATTTGAAAAACGGCTATTTTCCGAGTTGGGTTACGGTGAAGAGCTGAAAGTGGTGACCGCGAATAACGAGGATCACGAGGCCGAGCGAGTCGTGGGGGAACTGATTGCCCACCACTTCGTGAAGAAAACCAATTACGGCGATTATGCGATCCTTTATCGCGGTAACCATCAGTCGCGGCTGTTTGAAAAAATGCTGATGCAGAACCGTATTCCTTACAAAATTTCTGGCGGCACCTCGTTTTTCTCGCGGCCGGAAATCAAGGATCTGCTGGCCTATCTGCGTGTGCTGACCAACCAGGATGACGACAGCGCTTTCCTGCGTATCGTCAATACGCCAAAGCGTGAAATTGGCCCGGCGACGTTGCAAAAGCTGGGTGAGTGGGCCAATCAGCGCAACAAAAGCCTGTTTCGCGCCAGTTTCGATCTGGGCCTGAGCCAGCATTTGACCGGCCGCGGGCTGGAGTCTCTGCAACGCTTCACCCATTGGCTGGACGGTATCGCCCAACTGGCGGAGCGTGAGCCGGTGGCCGCGGTGCGCGATCTGATCCACGGTGTGGATTATGAAAGCTGGCTGTTTGAAACGTCACCCAGCCCGAAAGCCGCCGAAATGCGCATGAAAAACGTCAACACGCTGTTTGGCTGGATGACGGAAATGCTCGAAGGGAGCGAGCTGGATGAGCCAATGACGCTGACCCAGGTGGTGACGCGCTTTACCCTGCGGGACATGATGGAACGCGGTGAAAGCGATGAAGAGCTGGATCAGGTTCAATTGATGACGCTGCATGCCTCCAAAGGGCTGGAGTTCCCTTATGTGTTCCTGGTGGGGATGGAGGAGGGATTATTGCCGCATCAGAGCAGCATCGATGAGGATAATGTCGATGAAGAGCGGCGTTTGGCCTATGTGGGGATCACCCGCGCCCAAAAAGAGCTGATTTTTACGCTGTGCCGCGAGCGCCGCCAATATGGCGAGCTGGTACGGCCGGAACCGAGCCGTTTCTTGCTGGAATTGCCGCAGGATGATCTGGCGTGGGAAAGCGAACGTAAGGTGGTCAGCCCGCAGGAACGGATGCAAAAAGGGCAGAGTCATTTGGCCAATATTCGCGCGCAGCTGGCCAAGGCCAAAGGCGAAGGCTAAAAAGAAAGGGCGCTTGGCGGCGCCCTTGTCATATCAACGTTGTTCTTCCAGCATCAGCGGCCAGTGCACATAGCTTTGCCAGTGGCTTTCCTGATCCAGCGCCTCTGCACGCAGCGGGTGCTGTTCCAGCCAGCCTGAAGGCAGGATCACCGTCAGTTCGTCATCGTTATTGGCGCGCAGGCGCACCGCAGGCAGCGTGTCGTCGCGGCGTCGGCTGGCAAAGATGATGGCCAGCCGCAAAATGCGGCATAAACGTTGCGCCATACGCGGCGGCAGGGCGTTTTGCTGGCTCAGCAGCGGCAGATCGATAGGGTTGCTCTGGTTTTGCAGCAACGTAGCCAACAGCTTTTTTTGCGCCGGTGTGAAACCGGGTAAATCCAGATGACGGATCAGGTAGGCGGCGTGTTGCGGCGCCTGCTTGAAATCAACGCTGAGGCCGATTTCGTGGATCAGACAGGCGCTGTGCAATAACTCGCGACATCGTGCGTCCAGCTGCCACTCATTGCTCACCTGCTGCGAGAAGTTGGCAGCCAGTTGGCTGACGCGCTCGGCCTGTTCGGTATCCAGCAGATAGCGCCGTTGCAGATTGCGAATGGTACGGCTGCGAATATCCTGTTCAACCGGCAGATGCAGCATGCCATAGACCAGCCCTTCGCGTAGCGCGCCACCGGCCAGCATCATGCTTTCAATACCCAGCTCCTGGAAAATCGCCAGCAGGATCGACAGCCCACTTGGAAACACCAGTGCGCGTTCCAGCGTCAAGCCTTCGATTTCCAGCTCTTCCAGCTTGCCACACTGAATGGCGCGTTGTTTCAACTGGCGCAGCTTGGGCAGGGTGATACGTTCATCCATGCCTTGCGCCACCATGATTTCCTGCAACGCCTGTACGGTGCCGGAAGCGCCGACGCAGATTTGCCAGCCGTGCTGACGCAGGTGCGGCGCTATCGGACGCACCATTTCGCGCGCGGCCTGTTCGGCGCGTTCGAAATTATCCAGCCCCAGATTGCGATCGCTGAAGAAACGCTCCAGCCAGGTGACGCAGCCCATAGACAGGCTGTATAGCTGGGCGGCCTGAGCGCCGGTGCCGGTGACCAACTCGGTACTGCCACCGCCGATATCGACCACCAAACGCTGGTCCGGCCCGCCGGTGGTATGGGCAACGCCATGATAAATCAGGCGCGCTTCTTCCTCACCGCTGATCACCTGGATCGGGCAACCGAGAATGTGCTCGGCGGTCTGCAGGAATTCATCGGCATTTGACGCCAGACGCAGCGTGGCCGTAGCGACCACACGGATCTGGGCGCGAGGGATGTCCTGCAAGCGTTCGGAGAACAGCTTCAGACATTGCCAACCGCGCTGCATGGCGTCATGCGACAGGTGATTGTTCTGATCCAGCCCGGCCGCCAGACGCACTTTACGCTTGATGCGCGCCAGGGTCTGAATGCTGCCGGCCACTTCCCGTACCACCAGCATGTGGAAGCTGTTGGAGCCGAGGTCGATAGCGGCATAGAGCGTGCTGGAACTGAGCATGGTTATCAGCCTGGACGTTTACGGTTATTGCGTGGCGCGCTGCCACCGCGGCGTGGTGCGGAATTACGGCGTGGGCCGTTGCCGCCGCGTGGACGCGCAAGGCGTTTCGGCGCAGGCAAGTCAGTCAGCAACGCGTCGCTGTTGTACTTGCTCACCGGAATGCTGTGGCCGGTATAGGTTTCGATCGCCGGCAGGTTGAGCGCGTACTCTTCGCAGGCCAGGCTGATGGAATGGCCGCTTTCGCCGGCACGGCCGGTACGACCGATGCGGTGAACATAGTCTTCGCAGTCGTCAGGCAGATCGTAGTTGAATACGTGCGTAACCAACGGGATGTGCAGGCCGCGGGCGGCGACGTCGGTGGCGACCAGAATATCGAGGTTGCCCTTGGTGAAGTCTTCCAGGATACGCAGGCGTTTTTTCTGCGCCACATCGCCGGTCAGCAGGCCTACGCGGTGCCCGTCGGCCGCCAAATGGCCCCAGACGTCTTCACAGCGATGCTTGGTGTTGGCGAAGATGATGCAGCGGTCCGGCCACTCTTCTTCGATCAGCGTCTGCAGCAGGCGCATCTTTTCTTCGTTGGACGGGTAGAAAAGCTCTTCTTTAATGCGGTGGCCGGTTTTCTGTTCCGGTTCCACTTCTACATATTCAGCGTTGTTCATCTGCTCGAAAGCCAGTTCGCGTACGCGATAGGACAGGGTGGCAGAGAACAGCATGTTCAGGCGTTGATCGACCGCAGGCATGCGGCGGAACAGCCAGCGAATGTCTTTGATAAAGCCCAGATCGTACATGCGATCGGCTTCATCCAGCACTACGACCTGGATCGCGCCCAGATCGATGTAGTTCTGTTTGGCGTAATCGATTAAACGACCGGTAGTACCCACCAGGATATCCACGCCGCTTTCCAGCACTTTCAGCTGTTTGTCGTAGCCGTCGCCGCCGTAAGCCAGGCCAAGTTTCAGGCCGGTGGATTGGGACAGGGCTTCCGCATCGGAGTGGATCTGCACCGCCAGTTCACGCGTTGGCGCCATGATCAAGGCACGCGGCTGGTTGGTCTGGCGATCCTGTTTCGCCGGGTTAGAAAGCAAATAGTGAAAAGTAGACGCTAAAAATGCCAACGTCTTTCCGGTACCGGTTTGCGCCTGACCTGCAACGTCACGCCCGGAGAGCGTGAGCGGCAATGCTAACGCCTGGATAGGCGTGCAATGGTGAAACCCTTTTTTTTCAAGGGCTTCAAGGACTAACGGGTGCAGGGCGAAGTCGGAAAACTTCTGTTCGGTCAAGTGTGTTTTGCTCATAGTGTGGTAGAATATCAGCTAACTATTGCTTTACGAAAGCACATCCGTTGAAATAAACGCGGTGAAATAAAATCACCTTGGGTTGGTTAATGCTACACCAACAAGGTAGACATACATCCTGTGGAGTAGAACATGAGCGATAAAATTATTCACCTGACTGACAGCAGCTTCGACACCGACGTGCTACAAGCTGAAGGGCCAATCCTGGTCGATTTCTGGGCTGAATGGTGTGGGCCGTGCAAGATGATTGCTCCGATTCTGGATGAAATTGCCGTTGAGTTCGAAGGCAAGTTGACCATCACCAAGCTGAATATCGACCAAAACCCGGCAACCGCACCGAAGTACGGTATCCGCGGTATCCCGACGCTGTTGTTGTTCAAAAACGGTGAAGTGGCAGCGACCAAGGTGGGCGCACTGTCCAAAGGTCAGCTCAAAGATTTCCTTAACGCGAATCTGTAATCGGGCGTAACGTCCTATATCCTATGGGTTTAAAGCAACAGCCAATAACGCTGTCGCTTCAGAGACAATGGGGATATTCAGGCGTCTGGCGGGGATTTAAATTCACCGCTAGACGCCTGCCAATAAGCGTGTTAAGTTTAGCCACACTGCATATAGAACTTGCCCGAAGTTTTAAATCTAAAGAGTTTGAATCTAAAGCTATACTCTGTGCTGAACCGCTGGTGTTGAAAGTAAAATGAACTCAACCCGTGTTTTAGCAATCAAACGGTTTTGCAAAATCAATTTTAAGGTACCTTCGATCTTAAGCCGTCAATGCGCGCGTCTCCTGTAAGCCATTTCTTACCTTGACAGCTAGCGCCCGGTGGTCGAACGTCCAGTAAACAGGCACGTATCACGCTGCCATACCATTCACGATAGAAGTTCGAGACACACCCCGAGTTTAAGAACCCACCACTATGAATCTTACCGAATTAAAGAATACGCCGGTTTCTGAGCTGATTACTCTCGGCGAAAATATGGGGCTGGAAAACCTTGCCCGTATGCGCAAGCAGGACATTATCTTCTCCATCCTTAAGCAGCATGCGAAAAGTGGAGAAGATATCTTCGGCGATGGCGTGTTGGAGATATTGCAGGATGGATTTGGTTTCCTCCGCTCTGGAGACAGTTCCTACCTTGCAGGCCCCGACGACATCTACGTATCCCCTAGCCAAATCCGCCGTTTCAACCTCCGTACAGGTGACTCCGTTTCCGGTAAGATTCGTCCGCCAAAAGAAGGCGAGCGCTATTTTGCCCTGTTGAAAGTTAACGAAGTCAACTACGACAAACCGGAAAACGCCCGCAGCAAGATCCTGTTCGAGAACTTAACCCCACTGCATGCCAACTCCCGTCTGCGGATGGAACGCGGCAACGGTTCAACCGAAGACCTGACAGCCCGCGTGCTGGACCTGGCTTCTCCGATTGGCCGTGGTCAGCGTGGTCTGATTGTTGCTCCACCGAAAGCCGGTAAAACCATGCTGCTGCAGAACATTGCGCAGAGCATCGCTTACAACCATCCAGACTGTGTGCTGATGGTGCTGCTGATCGACGAGCGTCCGGAAGAAGTGACCGAGATGCAGCGTCTGGTGAAGGGTGAAGTCATCGCCTCTACCTTTGACGAGCCGGCTTCCCGTCACGTCCAGGTTGCGGAAATGGTGATCGAAAAGGCCAAGCGCCTGGTTGAGCACAAGAAAGACGTTATCATCCTTCTTGACTCCATCACCCGTTTGGCGCGTGCCTACAACACCGTGGTCCCGGCTTCCGGTAAAGTGCTGACCGGTGGTGTGGATGCCAACGCCCTGCATCGTCCTAAGCGTTTCTTCGGTGCGGCACGTAACGTTGAGGAGGGCGGTAGCCTGACCATCA
This sequence comes from Serratia sp. TSA_198.1, assembly GCF_052686505.1. Lineage (NCBI taxonomy): Bacteria > Pseudomonadati > Pseudomonadota > Gammaproteobacteria > Enterobacterales > Yersiniaceae > Serratia > Serratia sp. TSA_198.1. The sequence goes on along the minus strand of NZ_JBQZFP010000005.1, from coordinate 108,541 downwards.
TCGCTACCGCGCTGGTAGATACCGGTTCCAAAATGGACGAGGTTATCTACGAAGAGTTCAAAGGTACCGGCAACATGGAATTGCATCTGGCGCGTAAAATCGCTGAGAAGCGCGTATTCCCTGCGATCGACTACAACCGCTCCGGTACCCGTAAAGAAGAGTTACTCACCACGTCTGAAGAACTGCAAAAAATGTGGATCCTGCGTAAAATCATTCACCCGATGGGCGAGATTGATGCGATGGAGTTCCTCATTAACAAGTTGGCCATGACCAAGACCAACGATGAATTCTTCGATATGATGAAGCGCTCATAATGACGATGCGCTCATAATTGAGTAAAAAATTCAGAGAACGCCACGCCTAGTCGTGGCGTTTTTTGCATTTGGCGGATACGATAAGTAACAGAAATGGAAATGTAAGTTTTTTGTGACTTACTGAGAATTCATCTTATTTGCGGTCGGCGTTTTGCCGTTCGCGCTTTGTTGCTGTCGAAACGGCGGGCACACACATTGGCGTAAGAATGAATGGCTGTTGTCATAGGAAATGACTGAAAGGTAGCGGGATCCCATGGCGCAACCTGTCGCCCGTGTTAAGCTGCCTTATCTTCTACAGAGATCTGTTAACTGTGAACTTACTCACTATGAGTACTGAAATTCTATTTGTTTTCCTGTTTTCTTTGGCGTTTCTCTTTGTTGCCCGTAAAGCAGCAAAACGTATTGGCCTGGTTGATAAACCTAATTACCGTAAACGTCATCAGGGGTTAATTCCTCTTGTCGGCGGTATTTCCGTTTATGCCGGGCTGTGCTTTGCCTTCCTTATCTCTGACCAAACGATTGCGCACGGTAAACTTTACCTCACCTGTGCGGGTATATTGGTGTTCGTTGGTGCTCTCGACGATCGTTTCGATATCAGCGTGAAAATTCGCGCGTTGGTTCAGGCATTGGTTGGCATTGCGATGATGGCCTTCGCCGGGCTCTATCTGCGCAGTTTCGGCCATGTGCTGGGCGACTGGGAAATGCAGTTGGGGCCCTTCGGCTATTTGGTCACGCTGTTTGCCGTTTGGGCGGCGATTAATGCCTTTAACATGGTGGACGGCATTGACGGTCTGCTGGGTGGGCTTTCGTGCGTTTCTTTCGGCGCGCTGGGTGTTTTGCTGTACCTGAGCGGCCATGCCGATTTGGCGTTCTGGTGCTTCGCGATGATTGCCACCATCGTTCCCTATATCCTGCTTAACCTCGGCATTCTTGGCCGCCGGTATAAGGTCTTTATGGGGGATGCAGGCAGTACGCTGATCGGCTTCACCGCCATCTGGTTGTTGCTGCAAAGTTCGCAGGGTAAAGTCCACTCCATCAATCCGGTTACCGCCCTGTGGATTATCGCTATTCCGCTGATGGACATGATTGCGATCATGTACCGTCGCTTACGCAAGGGGATGAGCCCCTTCTCCCCCGATCGTCAACACATCCACCATTTGATTATGCGCGCAGGTTTTACGCCGCGGCAGGCTTTCGTACTGATTACCCTGGCGGCAGCGCTGCTGGCGGCAATTGGCGTGCTTGGCGAACGTCTTACTTTTGTTCCTGAATGGGTGATGTTGGCATTATTCTTGCTTGCCTTCTTCTTGTACGGTTATTGCATCAAACGCGCCTGGCGTGTTGCACGTTACATTAAGCGTATCAAGCGCCGTTTACGGCGTTCGACCGACAATAAGCAAGTATCTTAACCAGAGGCTTTTGGGCAGTGATGAATCCAGAAACAACGTCTGACAAGAATATCCCGGCAGTGGATAACGAACTCGATATCCGTGGCCTGTGTCGTACCCTGTGGCGCGGCAAGCAATGGATTATCGGCACTGCGGCATTGTTCGCGGTGGTTGCGCTGGTCGTCTCCTACCTGGTGAAGCAGGAATGGAGCGCCGCGGCGATTACCGACCGGCCAACGGTGAATGCGCTGGGCGGCTATTATTCCCAGCAACAATTCCTGCGTAATCTGGATGTGCGCACTCTGCCGGCGGTCTCGGCTGAGCAGCCGGGCATTGCTGACGAAGCCTATAATGAATTCATTATGCAGCTGGCGGCGTACGATACGCGTCGCGATTTCTGGCTGCAGAGCGATTATTACAAACAGCGTCAGGAAGGTGATGCGCGCGCCGATGCGGCATTGCTCGATGAACTGATTAACAACGTTCAGTTCACGCCGCGTGATGACAAAAAAGTGCCCAATGACGGCGTGAAGCTGACGGCGGAAACTGCGGCGGACGCCAATCACCTGTTGCGCCAGTACGTGGCATTCGCCAGCCATCGCGCAGCCCAGCACCTGAATGAAGAAATCCAGGGCGCATGGGCTGCCCGCACGACTTCGATGAAGGCGCAGGTGAAGCGTCAGGAGGCGGTGGCGGACGCGGTTTACAAGCGCGAGCTGAACACTATTGAGCAGGCGCTGAAAATTGCCGATACGCAGGGCATCAGCCGGACTCAAACCGATACGCCGGCCGAACAATTGCCGGATTCCGATCTGTTCCTGCTGGGGAAACCTATGCTGCAGGCGCGTCTGGAAGGGCTGCAGGCTTCAGGGCCGACTTACGATCTGGATTACGATCAAAATCGTGCGATGCTGTCGACATTGAATGTTGGCCCGACGCTGGATGAGAAATTTCAGACTTACCGCTATTTGCGGACCCCGGAAGAACCGGTAAAACGTGACAGCCCGCGGCGGGTATTCTGGTTGATCATGTGGGGCGCGATGGGCGCTTTGGTTGGCGCAGGTATTGCCCTGGTGCGCCGCCCGCGTAATTAAAAATAATATAATAATTCGCTTATGGGCGTGCGAACGCCCAATTCGCAGGTATGCCTGCGGTTAACCGACCAAAAGAGATTCGCTGTGAAAGTGTTGACTGTTTTCGGCACCAGACCTGAAGCCATCAAAATGGCACCGCTGGTACATGCCCTGGCTCAGGATGAAGCCTTTGAATCAAGAGTCTGCGTAACGGCACAGCATCGTGAGATGTTGGATCAAGTATTGCGGTTATTTGAAATCGTGCCGGATTACGATCTGAATATCATGAAGCCCGGCCAGGGACTGAGTGAGATTACCTGCCGTATTTTGGAAGGCCTGAAAGGCGTTCTGGAAGATTTCAAACCGGATGTCGTGCTGGTCCACGGTGACACAACCACCACACTGGCGACCAGCCTGGCGGCTTTTTATCAGCGTATCCCGGTCGGACACGTGGAGGCGGGTTTGCGCACCGGCGATCTGTACTCGCCGTGGCCGGAAGAGGCCAACCGCAAGCTGACCGGCCATCTGGCGATGTATCATTTTGCACCGACGGAAAATTCACGCCAGAATCTGCTGCGCGAACTGTTACCGGACGATCATATTTTCGTTACCGGCAACACGGTTATCGACGCGCTGTTCTGGGTGCGCGATCGGGTAATGGGCGATGCCGCATTGCATGACAGCCTGGCGCAGCGCTACCCGTTCCTGGATGCCAGCAAGAAATTGATCCTGGTGACCGGCCACCGCCGCGAAAGCTTCGGCGGCGGGTTTGAGCGGATTTGCAGCGCGCTGGCGGAAATTGCCCGCACCCATCCTGACGTACAGGTGGTGTACCCGGTGCATCTCAATCCGAACGTCAGCGAGCCGGTCAACCGCATTCTGAAAGGGATCGATAACATCATCCTGATCGATCCGCAGGATTACTTGCCCTTTGTGTATTTGATGGCTAACGCTTATATGATCCTGACCGACTCCGGCGGTATCCAGGAAGAGGCGCCGTCGTTGGGCAAACCTGTGCTGGTCATGCGTGACACTACCGAACGGCCGGAAGCGGTGGATGCGGGCACGGTCCGCCTGGTCGGTACCAACGTGGCTAAAATTGTCGATGCGGTTACCCGGCTGTTGACGGACGAAAAGGAATATCACGCCATGAGTCGGGCGCATAACCCTTACGGTGACGGGCATGCCTGCCAGCGTATTCTCGCAGCTTTGAAGAATCATCAGGTGACACTATGAGTTTTAACACTATTTCGGTTATCGGCCTGGGGTACATCGGTCTGCCAACGGCGGCGGCGTTTGCCTCTCGCAAGAAAAAAGTGGTGGGCGTAGATGTTAACCAGCATGCGGTAGATACCATTAACCGCGGTGCGATTCATATCGTTGAGCCCGATCTGGATAAAGTGGTTAAAGAGGCCGTCGATGGCGGTTACCTGCAAGCGGTGACCAAACCTTTGGCCGCGGATGCTTTTCTGATTGCGGTACCGACGCCGTTTAAAGGCGATCATGAGCCAGACCTGGCTTATGTCGAGGCCGCCGCCAAATCACTGGCGCCGGTACTGAAAAAGGGTGACCTGGTTATCCTGGAATCCACCTCGCCGGTGGGGGCGACCGAACAGATGGCGCAGTGGCTGGCCGAGGCGCGCAGCGATCTCAGCTTCCCGCAGCAGGCGGGTGAAGCCGCCGATGTCAATATCGCTTATTGCCCGGAGCGTGTGCTGCCGGGGCAGGTGATGGTTGAGCTGATTCAAAACGATCGCGTTATTGGCGGCATGACGCCAAAATGCTCCGCTCGCGCCAGCGAGCTGTACAAGATTTTCCTTGAAGGCGAATGCGTGGTGACCAATTCACGCACCGCCGAGATGTGCAAACTGACCGAAAACAGCTTCCGCGACGTGAATATCGCCTTTGCGAATGAGCTGTCGCTGATTTGCGCCGAACAGGGCATCAACGTCTGGGAACTCATCCGCCTGGCGAATCGCCATCCGCGGGTGAATATCCTGCAGCCGGGTCCTGGCGTCGGTGGCCACTGCATTGCGGTCGATCCGTGGTTTATCGTGTCGCAAAATCCGCAGCAGGCGCGCCTGATCCATACCGCGCGTCTGGTGAATGACGGGAAACCGCTGTGGGTGGTTGATCGTGTGAAAGCCGCCGTTGCCGACTGCCTGGCGGCCAGCGACAAGCGCGCTTCAGAAGTGAAAATTGCCTGTTTCGGTTTGGCTTTCAAGCCGAATATCGACGATTTGCGCGAAAGCCCGGCGGTGGAAGTGGCGCATCTGATTGCAGACTGGCACGTAGGCGAAACGCTGGTGGTGGAGCCCAATGTTGATCATCTGCCGAAATCCCTGGCCGGCCATGTGACGTTGAAAGCGTTGGCCGATGCCTTGCAGCAGGCGGATGTGATCGTAATGCTGGTCGACCATAAGCAATTCAAAGCGATCAGGCCGGAAGAAATTACGCAATCCTGGGTAGTGGATACCAAAGGGGTATGGCGTTGAAACGTATTTTAGTCACTGGGGGGGCCGGCTTTATTGGCTCCGCAGTCGTGAGGCATATCATCGACGCTACGCAAGACAGCGTCATGGTGGTAGATAAACTCACCTACGCGGGCAATCTTGAGTCGCTTGCGGTGATTGCCGACAACGAACGTTATTCGTTTGAACAGGTGGATATCTGCGATCGCGCGGCGTTGGATCGGGTGCTTGCCCAGTATCAGCCGGATGTGATCATGCACCTGGCGGCGGAAAGCCATGTTGACCGTTCGATCGACGGCCCGGCGGCATTTATTGAAACCAACGTGGTGGGGACCTACACCCTGCTGGAGGCGGCTCGGCATTATTGGCATCCGCTGGATGCGGAGAGAAAGCAGAATTTCCGTTTCCACCACATTTCCACCGACGAAGTGTATGGCGACCTGCACGGTACGGACGATCTGTTCACTGAAACCACGCCTTACTCACCAAGCAGCCCATATTCGGCTTCTAAAGCCTCCAGCGATCATCTGGTGCGCGCCTGGTTGCGTACCTACGGCCTGCCGACCATCGTCACCAACTGTTCCAATAACTACGGTCCGTATCACTTCCCGGAGAAGCTGATCCCGCTGGTGATCCTCAATGCCGTTGCCGGCAAGCCATTGCCGGTGTACGGCGACGGTGCGCAGGTGCGCGACTGGCTGTATGTTGAAGACCACGCGCGCGCGTTGTACCAGGTTGTTACCGAAGGCGTGGTAGGCGAAACCTACAATATCGGCGGCCACAACGAGCGCAAGAATATCGAGGTGGTACACACCATCTGCGATTTGCTGGAAGAACTGGCACCGAACAAGCCGCAGGGCATTGAGAAATACCGCGACCTGATTACTTACGTCAAGGATCGCCCTGGCCATGATATGCGTTATGCGATAGATGCCGGAAAGATTGACCGGGAACTGGGTTGGCGGCCGCAGGAGACCTTTGAAAGCGGCATCCGCAAAACGGTTTCCTGGTATCTGAACAACGAAACCTGGTGGCGGCGCGTTCAGGACGGTTCCTATGCGGGTGAACGTTTAGGTTTATCCGACTAAATTTAGCGAGGCCGCTGCCGTTTGGCGGCTCTGTGGAGTCTGGAGTGAGTATGAAAGGTATTATTCTGGCGGGCGGCTCCGGCACACGCCTGCACCCGATTACCCGTGGCGTATCTAAGCAACTGCTGCCTATATATGACAAGCCGATGATTTACTACCCGCTGTCGGTGCTGATGCTGGCGGGTATCCGCGACATTCTGATCATCTCCACCCCGGAAGACTTACCCTCATTCAGACGTTTGCTGGGCTCCGGAGAAGAGTTCGGCATTACCCTCAGTTATGCCGAACAACCTAGCCCAGATGGCTTGGCACAGGCATTTTTAATTGGTGAAGAATTCCTGGCCGGCGAGCCGAGCTGCCTGGTGCTGGGTGATAATATCTACTTTGGCCAAGGTTTTAGCCCGAAACTGAAAACTGTCGCCGCCCGTACGCAAGGCGCTACCGTGTTCGGTTATCAGGTGATGGATCCCGAGCGCTTCGGTGTGGTGGAATTTGACGATAATTTCCGCGCACTGTCGATCGAGGAAAAACCGCAGCAACCTAAATCCAATTGGGCGGTGACCGGCCTGTATTTCTACGATAATCAGGTGGTGGAGTTTGCCAAACAGGTCAAACCTTCCGAGCGTGGCGAGTTGGAAATCACCAGCATTAACCAGATGTACCTGGAGCGTGGTGAGCTGACCGTCGAGCTGCTGGGCCGTGGTTTCGCCTGGCTGGATACCGGCACCCACGACAGCCTGCTGGAAGCCAGCAGCTTTGTGCAGACGGTGGAAAAACGTCAGGGCTTTAAAATTGCCTGCCTGGAAGAGATAGCATGGCGCAATGGCTGGCTGGACGATGATGGCGTGAAACGCGCCGCGCAATCCTTGCTCAAAACCGGTTACGGTAAGTACCTGCTGGATTTATTGCATGCACGTCCGCGCCAGTATTGAGCCCTTAGCCTGGGAAACCGAGTTTTTTGCCCTTAACAGCGCAAAGCTTAATTTTGCCACGGCAGCCCCCATACTCGCTGAAACCGATTTGAACGCCTACACGTTGGTGCAGGCCAAAATTCCTGCCCATCAAACGGCCTGGGCGGATGGATTGGCCAGGTTGGGGTTTCAACTGGTTGAAGGTGAAGTCGATCTGGTACTGAACATCGGCACGGAATGTGCTTCATCTCAGACCGTGCCGCCAGGGGCTATTCGCCCGGCAGTGCCGGGCGATATCCCGGCGCTGCGTGACGCGGCGGCCAAGGTGTTCACTGCCAGCCGTTTTCGCGCGCCCTGGTATGGCGTTCATGACAGTGGCCGTTTCTATGCCATGTGGATAGAAAAAGCGGTATTGGGGACTTTTGACCACCAGTGCCTGCTGGCGCTGGACGAGGCCGGGCAGCCTGAAGGGTTTGTCAGCCTGCGTGATATCGGTGGCCAGGAGGCGCGAATCGGCCTTTTAGCGGCGTTCCCCGGTGCATCCGGCAAAGGGATTGGCTCCCGATTGATGGCGGCGGCAATGGCAGAGTGCCGGTCGCTGCAGCGCCTGCGGGTCGCCACCCAGATAGGTAATATCGCCGCGTTACGGCTCTATCAACGACAGGGTGCCGCTATCGAAAGCACCTCGTATTGGTTATACAGAGGAAAACATGATCCCATTTAACGCACCACCGGTTGTTGGCACCGAACTTGAGTATATGCAGGCTGCAATGAGCAGTGGCAAACTGTGTGGCGATGGAGGTTTTACCCGTCGTTGCCAGCAGTGGATGGAGCAGCGTTTTGGCTGTCCGAAGGTGCTGTTGACGCCTTCCTGCACCGCCTCGCTGGAGATGGCGGCGATCCTGCTGGATATTCAGCCGGGCGATGAAGTGATCATGCCGAGCTTCACCTTTGTTTCAACCGCCAACGCCTTCGTGCTGCGCGGCGCTAAAGTGGTATTTGTCGATCTGCGCCCGGACACCATGAACATCGATGAGAGCAAAATCGAAGCGGCGATCACCGATAAGACCCGTGTCATTGTGCCGGTTCATTACGCCGGCGTGGCCTGCGAGATGGACACCATCATGGCGCTGGCGAAAAAATACAATTTGTACGTGGTGGAAGATGCCGCTCAGGGCGTGATGTCGACCTATAAAGGTAAAGCGCTCGGCACCATCGGCCATATTGGCTGTTTCAGCTTCCACGAAACCAAAAACTACACCGCAGGCGGTGAGGGTGGCGCCACGCTGATTAACGATCCGGCGCTGATCGACCGGGCGGAAGTCATTCGCGAGAAAGGCACCAACCGTAGCCAGTTCTTCCGTGGGCAGGTCGACAAGTACACCTGGCGCGATATCGGCTCCAGCTATCTGATGTCAGATCTGCAGGCCGCTTACCTGTGGGGTCAGCTCGAGGTTGCCGATCGCATCAACCAGCGCCGCCTGGCGCTATGGCAGAACTATTATGACAGCTTCCTGCCGCTGGCCGAGGCCGGCCGCATCGTATTGCCGACCATTCCGGCGGACTGCGTGCAGAACGCGCACATGTTCTATATCAAACTGCGTGATATTGAAGACCGCACGGCGTTTATCGATTATCTGAAAGAAGCCGAAATCATGGCGGTGTTCCATTACATTCCGTTGCATGACTGCCCGGCGGGCGATCGTTTCGGCCGCTTTGCCGGTGAAGACCGCTTCACCAGCCAGGAAAGCGCGCGTCTGGTGCGCCTGCCGCTGTTCTATAATATGTCTGACGTTAATCAGCGTACGGTGATCAATACCATTCTTAGTTTCTTCGCCTGATATGTCGTTGGCAAAAGCATCGATTTGGACCGCCGGCTCCACGCTGATCAAAATTGGCGTGGGGTTATTGGTGGTGAAACTGCTGGCGGTGGCGTTTGGCCCCAGCGGCGTTGGGCAGGCGGGTAACTTCCGCCAGCTGATCACCGTGCTGGGCGTGTTGTCCGGTGCCGGGATTTTTAACGGCATCACGAAATACGTTGCCGAATACCATCAGGATCCGCAGCGGTTGCGCCTGGCTGTCGGCACGGCGTCGACTATCGTGCTGGGTTTCTCCACGCTGTTGGCGCTGGTGTTTTTATTCGCAGCCGTTCCCATCAGCATCGCGCTGTTCGGTCACGCAGAGTATGTGAACGTGGTGCGTGCGGTGGCCTTTATTCAGATGGGCATCGCCTACGCCAACCTGTTCATGGCGGTGCTGAAAGGCTACCGCGATGCGATGGGCAACGCGTTGGCGGTGATTGGCGGCAGCCTGATTGGCGTGGTGGCCTACTACCTGTGCTTTACGCTGGGCGGTTATGAAGGCGCTCTGGCGGGATTGGCGCTGGTGCCGGCATTGGCGGTCTTGCCCGCCGGCTTCATGTTGTGGCGGCGCAAAACCTTGCCGCTGAGCCATCTGGCGCTGGCCTGGGACAAGGCGCTGGCCAGTCATCTCGGCAAGTTCACCATCATGGCGCTGATCACCTCAGTGACGCTGCCGGTGGCCTATGTGATGATGCGTAACCTGCTGGCCAGCCATTACAGTTGGGACGAGGTGGGGATTTGGCAGGGTGTCAGCAGCATTTCCGACGCTTATCTGCAGTTTATCACCGCTTCGTTTACCGTCTACCTGCTGCCAACGCTGTCGCGGCTGAAGGAAAAAAGCGCCATCTCGCAGGAGATCGTACGTTCGCTGAAGTTTGTGCTGCCCGCCGTGGCGGCGGCAAGTTTCACCGTCTGGCTGCTGCGCGACTTCGCCATCTGGTTGCTGTTCACGGACAAGTTCGTCGCCATGCGCGATCTGTTCGCCTGGCAACTGGTGGGCGATGTACTGAAGGTGGGCGCCTATGTCTTTGGCTATCTGGTTATCGCCAAGGCGTCGCTGCGTTTTTACATTCTGACGGAAGTCAGCCAATTTCTGCTGCTGACGCTGTTTTCGCACTGGTTGATACCGCTGCACGGCGCATTGGGTGCGGCGCAGGCTTACATGGCAACCTACATTGTGTATTTCGCGCTCTGTAGCTGCGTATTTCTTCTTTATCGTAGACGAGTATGACCATACTGATTCACGTATTGGGTTCTGATATCCCGCATCACAATCAGACGGTGCTGCGTTTCTTCAACGACGTGTTGGCGAAGCGCCTGCCGTCCGAACAGACGCGCCATTTTATGGTGGCAGCCAGAGACGTAGCGGCGCTGGGCGATTTCCCCGAGTTGAGCATCGAGGCTTTCCCGGATAAAAAAAGCCTGGCGGCGGCGGTGATTGCCCGCGCTCAGGCCGATCGTAATCAGCGTTTCTTCCTGCATGGCCAGTTTAATCCTACGCTGTGGTTGGCGTTGCTGAGCGGTAAAATCAAAGCTCGCCAGGTGAGCTGGCATATCTGGGGCGCGGATCTGTACGAGGACGCCACCAGTTGGAAATTCCGCCTGTTCTATGTACTGCGCCGCATCGCGCAAGGGCGGGTGGGGCGTGTATTTGCGACCCGCGGCGACGTGATCCATTACCAGCAGCGCCATGCGCGCGTGCCGGCCTCCCTGCTGTATTTTCCAACGCGAATGGACCCGGCACTGACCGGCATCAGCGTTGAGAAGAACCTGGCCGGACCCATGACCATTCTGGTAGGGAATTCCGGCGATCGCACCAACCGTCATGTTGAAGCGCTGAAAGCGATCCACCAGCAGTTCGGCGCGGACGTGCGCGTGATCCTGCCGATGGGTTATCCGGCCAACAACGACGCCTATATCGACCAGGTGCGTAGCGCCGGGCTGCAATTGTTCGGCGACAAGAACCTGCAGCTGCTGACGCAACAGGTGGCGTTCGACGATTACCTGAACATTTTGCGCGAATGCGATCTCGGTTATTTTATTTTTAACCGTCAGCAGGGTATCGGCACCCTGTGTTTGCTGATTCAGTTCGGTGTGCCGTTCGTGCTCAGCCGGCAGAACCCCTTCTGGCAGGATTTGGCGGAGCAGCATCTGCCGGTGCTGTTCTACGGCGATTCACTGGATGAAGCGGTGGTGCGCGAGGCGCAGCGCCAACTGGCGTCGGTAGATAAACAGGCGATCGCCTTCTTTAATCCAAACTACGTCGATGGTTGGCAACAGGCATTGGCGCTGGCTGCGGGGGAAGGCTCATGACATTGGCGCAATTTGGCGGATTGTTTGTCGTCTATCTGGTCAGCGTGCTGTTTATTCTTACGCTGACTTATCAGGAGTTTCGGCGTATCCGCTTTAACTTCAACGTTTTCTTTTCCCTGTTGTACTTGCTGACGTTTTACTTCGGCTTTCCGCTGACGTGTCTGCTCGTGTTTCAGTTCGACGTCGAGGTGGTGCCGGTCGAGTTCTTGCTGTACGCCATTCTCTCCGCTACCGCGTTTTACGCGATTTATTACGTCAGCTATAAAACCCGGCTGCGTAAGCCCAGCGTACGGCCGCGTAAGCCAGTTTTTACCATGAACCGGGTGGAAACCAATCTGACCTGGATATTGCTGGCGCTGGTGGCGATCGGTACCGTGGGCATTTTCTTCATGCAAAACGGTTTCCTGCTGTTCAAGCTCAACTCTTATAGCCAGATTTTCTCCAGCGATGTGTCTGGCGTAGCGCTCAAGCGGTTCTTCTATTTCTTTATTCCGGCAATGCTGGTGGTGTATTTCCTGAAACAGGATCTGCGCGCCTGGTTCTTCTTCCTTGCGGCTACGGTGGCCTTCGGCATCCTGACCTACGTGATTGTCGGCGGCACCCGCGCCAATATTATCATCGCTTTCTCGCTGTTTCTGTTTATCGGCATTGTCCGCGGCTGGATCTCGCTGTGGATGCTGGTGGCCGCCGGCGTGTTCGGCATCGTCGGCATGTTTTGGCTGGCGTTAAAACGTTATAGCCTCGACGTCAGCGGCTCTGAAGCGTTCTACACCTTCCTTTACCTGACGCGAGATACCTTCTCGCCATGGGAAAACCTGGCGCTGTTGCTGCAAAACTACGACAAAATCGACTTCCAGGGATTGGCGCCGATAGTGCGTGATTTCTACGTGTTCATTCCGGCTTGGCTGTGGCCGGGCCGTCCGGATACGGTGCTGAATACCGCTAACTACTTCACCTGGGAAGTGCTGGATAACCATTCCGGCCTGGCGATCTCACCGACGCTGATCGGGTCGCTGGTGGTGATGGGCGGTGCGTTGTTCATCCCTGTCGGTGCCGTGCTGGTTGGCATGATCATCAAATGGTTCGACTGGCTGTACGAAATGGGCAAAAGCGAGCCTAACCGCTACAAGGCGGCCATATTGCAGAGTTTCTGCTTTGGCGCGGTGTTCAACATTATCGTATTGGCGAGGGAAGGCGTGGATTCGTTTGTCTCGCGGGTGGTGTTCTTCTGCCTTATTTTTGGCGCCTGTTTGTTGATGGCGAAATTGCTGTACTGGCTGTTTGACACTGCCGGTTTGATTAAGGCTCGGGTGCTGCGTTCACGCAGGCTGGCATCGCCGGTATCCTCCCCACGCGCCGACGGTCTTCTGTAAGGATAAGAATAACGATGGAAGCAACGATTAGGGTTCCCAAATACGAGCTGCGCGGTTTCAGCCTTTGGGGATTTCGCGATATGGCGCAATGCATGGATTTTCTGTTTGACGGCGGCCAGGTAAAGCAGGGCACGCTGGTGGCGATGAACGCAGAAAAGATACTGAAGGCGGAGGAAGATGCGGCGTTGCATGCGTTGCTGGACGAAGCGGAATACAAATATGCCGACGGTATCAGCATGGTGCGATCAATCCGCCGCAAATATCCGGGTGCCGAGGTGTCGCGCGTAGCGGGAGCCGATCTGTGGGAAGCGCTGATGCAGCGTGCCGGTCGTGAGGGGACGCCGGTGTTCCTGATTGGCGGCAAACCTTCGGTATTGGCGGAAACCGAGCAGAAGCTGCGCAGCCAGTGGAATGTGAACCTGGTCGGCAGCCAGGATGGTTACTTCAAGCCTGAACAGCGCGATGCGCTGTTTGAACGCATCCGCATCAGCGGCGCCGCTATAGTGACGGTTGCCATGGGATCGCCGAAACAGGAAATCCTGATGCGCGACTGCCGAAAGGCGCATCCGCAGGCATTGTATATGGGCGTAGGCGGGACCTACGACGTGTTCACCGGTCATGTGAAACGCGCGCCAAGGGTCTGGCAGAATCTGGGTCTGGAGTGGCTCTACCGGCTGCTCAGTCAACCCAGCCGGATTGGCCGTCAGTTGAAACTGCTGAAGTTTGTGAGTTACTACTACCGCGGTAAGATGTGATAACTGCGTCGGGGTGTTTAGTGCTGCCCTGACGTATTCGCTTGTTCAAATAACCTGCTTTATGGCGTATTAGCCAGCACCTCTATAACCTCAGACCCTAAGCCCACCCTCATTTATTCCATAAAGTTTTAAGTTGCGGTTTGCTTATAGCAGCAAAATGCGAAACGATACCGTCCGGAAATTATCCCCAGTTGCCGGCGCCCGGTGCGGTAGTGCTGAACGACGTTTTTCTCGCCGTAAGATCGCCCCGATCACATATTGATGTCAGCCAAAGCGGCGGGGGATGTTTTACTCTATTTTCATCAAAAAACAATAACGACCGGCAGCGGCCGGCATGCAAACACAATCAAAAAAACATCATTGAGGATTTATGGCACACATTGAAAAACCGCAAGGACTGCACCGGGGGCTCGAAGCCCGGCATATTGAGCTGATTGCTCTGGGCGGCACCATTGGCGTCGGTCTGTTTATGGGGTCGGCCAGCACGTTGAAATGGGCGGGGCCGTCGGTCTTGTTGGCCTATATCATCGCCGGGCTGTTCGTGTTCTTTATTATGCGCTCGATGGGCGAAATGCTGTTTCTGGAGCCGGTAGCGGGCTCTTTTGCCGTTTATGCGCATAAATATATGGGGCCGTATTTCGGTTACCTCACCGCCTGGGGCTATTGGTTTATGTGGATTGCCGTTGGCATTTCCGAAATCACTGCCATTGGGGTCTATGTCCAGTTCTGGTTCCCGGAAATCCCGCAGTGGGTGCCGGCGCTGATCGCCGTGGCGATGGTGGCGCTGGCCAACCTGGCGGCGGTGCGCCTGTATGGCGAGCTGGAGTTCTGGTTTGCCATGATTAAGGTGACCACCATCATTGTGATGATTCTGGTGGGATTGGGAGTGATCTTCTTTGGCTTTGGCAACGGCGGTGAGCCGATCGGCTTTGCCAATCTTACGCAGCACGGTGGTTTCTTTGCCGGCGGCTGGAAGGGCTTCCTGTTTGCGCTGTGTATTGTCGTGGCGTCCTATCAGGGGGTTGAACTGGTCGGCATTACCGCCGGCGAAGCCAAGAACCCGCAGGTTACGCTGAAACGCGCGATTAACAATATCCTGTGGCGCATTCTGATCTTCTATGTCGGCGCCATCTTTGTCATCGTCACTATCTTCCCATGGAACGGTATCGGCACTACCGGCAGCCCGTTCGTGCTGACCTTCGCCAAGATCGGCATCGTCGCCGCCGCCGGTATCATTAACTTCGTGGTGCTGACTGCGGCGCTGTCCGGCTGCAACAGCGGCATGTACAGCGGTGGCCGCATGCTGTACGCCCTGGCCAAGAACCGCCAACTGCCCGCTTCGTTGACCAAGCTGTCCGTCAGCGGCGTGCCGGTGAACTGCATTGCCGTGACCATCGTCTGCCTGCTGGTCGGCTCCGGGTTGAACTATCTCATTCCGAATCCGCAGCAGGTGTTTGTTTACGTCTACAGCGCCAGCGTGCTGCCTGGCATGGTGCCGTGGTTTGTGGTGCTGATCAGCCAGCTGTATTTCCGTCGCGCTCATAAAGAAGCGATCAAAACCCACAGTTTCAAGTCAGTGATGTTCCCGTATGTGAACTATCTGACCATCGCTTTTCTGGTCTGCGTGCTGATTGGCATGGGAATTAACCCGGATACGCGAATTTCTTTGTTGGTCGGGGCGATTTTCTTAGCGGGTGTTAGCCTGTGTTACTTTGCTTTCGGTATGCACAAGAAACATCATCCGGCTGAAAAGCGGGCAGAAATGCAGCAATAACCGGTAAAAAGGGGCTGCGGATAGCGCTTTCCTGCGCGGGAGTGAGCAAAGCGTAATCAAACGCAACATTTCTGCGAAAAAGCACTAGACAGGATTGGGTTAAATCCGTAGTATCCCCTCCCGCAACGGCGCTATGCGCCCGTAGCTCAGCTGGATAGAGCGCTGCCCTCCGGAGGCAGAGGTCTCAGGTTCGAATCCTGTCGGGCGCACCATTAAGTTTGTGTGCAAGAGCTGCGGTGGTAGTATTACCGCGTGAAGTTAAGAAGTAATGGTGGCTATAGCTCAGTTGGTAGAGCCCTGGATTGTGATTCCAGTTGTCGTGGGTTCGAGTCCCATTAGCCACCCCACTTCCTAAGAGAAGTGAAGAATTGTAAGCTGTTTTGTGACTGTGCGAAGGTGGCGGAATTGGTAGACGCGCTAGCTTCAGGTGTTAGTGTTCTTACGGACGTGAGGGTTCAAGTCCCTCTCTTCGCACCACACAAAATGTCTGATAAATTTTAATATTTACATAGACATAAGCAATAAAATTCAGTAGTATGTGCAACAAGAAATCGGCGAGTAGCGCAGCTTGGTAGCGCAACTGGTTTGGGACCAGTGGGTCGGAGGTTCGAATCCTCTCTCGCCGACCACATTCAAAGAAACCGACGAAAGTCGGTTTTTTTACGTCCGTAGTTTATGAGGATGAGTACCTCCGAAGGAGGTTTGAGCCGAGCGTAGCGAGACCACGTTGCTTTAGCAACGGCCCGCAGGGCAAGCATCGCAGATGCGCGTAATCCTCTCTCGCCGACCAATTTCAGAAAAGCCCGTTCAGTAATGAGCGGGCTTTTCGCTTTCTGTAATCCGCACTTTTTATTTTCTTTAGCCTTGTCCTTCCTGTCTGCGGGTTTTGGCTCATCGTTGGGTTTCAGCGACATGGGCATCATGTATTGTCGTCAGGTTGAGACATATAACATGATGATTTTGTTTGATAAAAATTACTTTGGCTTAAGTCGTCGTTCTAAGGCGACATAGTTTACTGCGGGAGGCCAAGAGAATGGCGCAGGAGTGCGAACCGCGTTATCGGTGTGAAAATAATTAAATGTTTTGTAATTCAATGGAATAGTTGTTTTTATGCAAAGTCCGGCGAGCATCTGCCAGAAGTTGGCACGCCACGTGCAATATCTATTCCGTAGATGCTCATTCCACCTCTTATGTTCGCCTTAGGCTTCATAAACCCTGGGAATGATGCAGAGCCGATTTAGGGTGCCTATTGTCCACCAGAACGATGACAGCGTTGCTTGCAACTGCTGACATCACACTCCGGGCATAACGTTGAGTGAGGCACCGCCCCTGTTGTCCTAGACCTGATTGCTTTTTATACACTTGCCACTGCGGCAAGTGTTTTTTTTTGCCTAATACCCATCATATTTGAAGCCACAGCCGCGTTGACTGCGCGCTCTCACCCCAGTCACTTGGTTGACCAAGCTCTTGGGGATTCGTGAGCTTGCCGCCTTGCTGTGACTCCAACTATCTTGGGTATAAGCAACGTTGGATAAAAAAGGCGCGACCAGAGGGCGCGCCTTGAGGACAATACATTGCCGGCGTTACTCGCCGTTATGCTTCAACGTCAGCATCAGCCCTTCACGTCGCATTTGAGCGGCTTCGTCCGAACGGTGCAGCTTATCCAGCACATCAGCCAGCCAAGCGTAGTCGTAGGCATCCGGACGCTGTTTCAGCGCTTCCCGGAATGCGTCGGCGGCCTGTTGCCATTCACCGTGTTTCATCAACAACTGACCTAGCGTACTGTTCAGCAAGGGTGTAGCGCCATGCTGTTTGACCTGCTGACGCAGCGCTTTTTCCAACTGTTCCGGATTGCCGGACTTCAGGCGCGGGATCAGCAGCACCAAACGTTCGTCATACTGGCGCTTCAGGCTGTCGAGCACGATTTCCTGCGCCATTTCGTGGTCATTGCATTCGATCAGGTGTTCCACCATCGCGATTTGCAGCGGGACTTCATGGCGGGTTTTACGGCTCTGATCTTTCCACCAGCGCTTCAGGCCATCGCTGCCCTCGTCCGCCATCGCCTGATTCATCAGGCCGATGTAAGCCTGCTGTTGCAGCGCTTGCAGCTCAACTTCGGTGTGCAAATTGATTTTGCCCATCGACGGCAGAATTTCCAGCAGTGAGGCAAAAGCGCCGGTGCGCAGATAAGCCTGCTCTGCCAGACGCAAGACCTCCGGATGACGCGGTGCCTGGTTCAGCAGACGATCGACGCCGTGACGTGCCGCATGGTTTTCCCCCTGCGCCAGTTGAATGCGTACGCGCGTGATATCCACCGGTAACTGATCGGTATCGGCGGCCTCGGCGGCGCGCTCCAGATACTGATTGGTGCGGAAATCATCACCGCGTTGCTGTGCGGCTTCGGCAGCCAGCAGATAGTTCACTACCGGCTGTTCGGCATGGTCGGCATTGCGCGTCAGCAGTTTTTCAACCTGCTTGTAATCCCCTTCAGCCAGTTTGATCAGCGCGGCTTTGGTTTGTTTACGCGCCCGGCTGCGTTTGCGGCCAAGGAACCAGCCGCGGGTACGGGCTCCGGTACGGAAGATGCGGCGCAGGATCCATTCGATCGCCAGCAGCACGACAAAGAGCAGGACTGCCATGATCACCAGGCCGGTGACGCTGGTTTCGACATTGTAGTTATCGGTCTGGATCAGCACATAGCCCTGATGGCCGGCCAGCATCGGCCCGACCACCACGCTTGCGATCAGTACCAGGAACAGAAATAGCACGCGTAACATGGCTTATCCCTCCTGGTGAGCGGCAGGGGACTGGGTCAGCAGATTGCGCACCCGGGTCTGCATCAGTTTTTCCAGCAATGGCTGGCTTTTCAAGTGATCCGGCACGTCCATGGCGATCGACTGCTGGCTCAGGTTATCCAATTCTTCCAGAAAAGCTTTGGTGGCGGGGTCGGTGGTGTCGAAGTAGGCGCGTACCCAGGTGGAGATGGTTTCCAGCGACTGTTTGTACGTTTCATTCTGATGGCGCGGGATAGCTTGCGCAGCCACCAGCAGGCGCGAACGGATATTCTCGCGCAGATAGATGTCCTGATTCGGCGCCAGCAGCGGTTCGGCGCTGGCATCGCGGCGGCGGACGGTAATAAAGTCGGCCATAAAGTTGTGCCAGCTTTTGGCCAGGTTCTGCCGCCATTCGCCAATCGAACTGGAAAGCTCGCTGCTGTCCTGATCCATTGGCGCTTCGTCGCTGTTGTTATCCGCCAGACGCAGGTTGTCGACCTGGTTAGACAGCTGATTGGTCTTGAGAATGATGCCGTCGAAATCGACCTGGGTCAGGGTGGACAGCGTACTGATATCTTCGGTGATGGCGCGACGAACCTCCAGCAGGCTGGGGTCGTTCATGTCCGCCAGGCTGGCATCGGCGCTTTTCAACAGCGTCGCCGCACTGGTCACGTCCTGATCGCTCCACAGCTTGCGCCCGGCCATTTTCACCAGGAAATCGGCCTGCGCCAGTAGCCAGGTTTTGGCATCGCTGCCGGAGATGGTCGCGACCTTTTCCTGCAGCTCGTTAAGTTGCCGTGCCAGAGTGGCTTGCTCGCGGTCGGCGGCGTCCAGCGTCTTGCCCTGTTGTTGCAACAGACCTTCCAGCGCGCTTCTTTCCTGCTGCTGGCTCTGTTTCAGCCCGTCAAGCTGTTGCTGCAGTGCTTGGTTGGCGGCGATGAGCCGTTGTGCCTGCTGATGTGTGTGGTAATAGCCGCCCGCGCCCAGTGCGATAACCAGCACTATAGCGATCGCGCCGAGCACAGGACCGCTATTTTTCCCTTTGCGGCGGTCAGCGTCTGGCTGCTGGGAGGTCTCAACCGCTGGGGTGGGTTCTTCAACCGGGGCGGATGGGGTATTTTGTTCCGTCATAGTGGTACATCCCATAGTCAGGTTTATTGTAGCGCGCGGATCAGCGCGTCATTATCGGCGTTATCAGCTACCCGAATCATGCTCCAGCCCAATTCCTGGGCGAGGGTAGCCAGGCGTTCACTCACTACGACCAGGCGGCAACGTAATAGCCACGAAGAACGATAGTAGTCAGGAACTAAAGTATAGAGCTGTTGTAACATTTCACCGCTGGTGACGACCAGCGTATCAACACCGGCGCGCTGCCAGTGGGCGCTTTGCTCACTGCCATCATAGTGCACCGGGCTGCGTTGATAACATTCATAATAGCTGACGTTGGCGCCACGCTCGCTCAACCGGTCGCCGAGCAACTCGCGCCCGCCGTTGCCGCGCAGGATAAGCGCCTGCTTGCCGTCCAGCTTCTGCAACGCCGGCAGCAGCAGCAGCGTTTCGCTGATCTGCTGCTCGCGCGGGTACTCTACCGGCAGGCTGCTGATGCGGTGCATCGCCAGCCCGGTTGCGCGGCCAATTGCATAATAGGTCAGGCGCGCCGGCCATGTCAGCCCGGCACGGCCAATGACCGAATTGGCGTAGTTCACCGAATGCTGCGACACGACAAACACCAGATCGCCATCATTGAGTTGCTGCAACGCCTGCGGCAGTTTGGGCAGATCGCGGCCAGGGGCGAAATCGATCAACGGGGCATGATAGGCAACCCGGCCGAGTGCGCGCAGGCGGCTCACCAGTTGTTCTCCAAAAGGAGAAGGGCGGGTTACCAGAATCGTCATGCCGGGGGATTTCCCTGATAAACGTCATGCAGGATTTCACGTGCGCCACGTGCCAGCAGTTCTTCCGCCAGCTCAACGCCCATTTGTTCGGCCAGGGCCGCCGGGCCGCGACGTTCGCCGCGCACCATCTGGCTGCCGTCCGGTGAGCCGACCAAGGCTCTCAGCCACAGGCTGTCGCCTTCCAGTTCGGCATAGCTGCCGATCGGTACCTGACAGCCGCCTTCCAGCCGCGTATTCATCGCCCGTTCAGCGCGCACGCGGATATCGGTTGCGGCGTGATTGAGCGGTGCGAGCAGCGCACGGGTGGCGTCATCGTCGAGGCGGCATTCGATGCCCACCGCGCCCTGACCGACGGCCGGCAGGCACTCTTCGGGGCTCAATGGGCTGCGGATACGTTGCTCCAGCCCCAGGCGTTTCAACCCGGCGACTGCCAGAATAATGGCGTCGTAATCACCGTTATCCAGCTTGGCCAGGCGGGTACCGACGTTGCCGCGCAAATCGCGCACGATCAAATCAGGCCGGCGTTCGCGCAACTGGCTCTGACGGCGCAGGCTTGAGGTGCCAACCACGCTGCCCTGCGGCAACTGATCGAACGAGGCGAAACGATTGGAAACAAAGGCGTCGCGCGGATCGTCACGCTCGCAAATGGTCACCAGGCCCAGGCCGGCGGGGAAATCTATCGGGACGTCTTTCATCGAATGGACGGCGATATCGGCGCGGCCTTCCAGCAACGCCAACTCAAGTTCTTTAACAAACAGGCCTTTACCGCCGACTTTCGCCAGCGGCGTATCCAGAATAATGTCGCCCTTTGTGACCATTGGCACCAGTTCAACCTGCAGGCCGGGGTGGCTGGCCATCAGGCGCTGTTGCACATAATGTGCTTGCCAGAGTGCTAGCGGGCTTTGTCGGGTGGCAATTCGAATAATTTTGTCTAACATGCTTGTTACCGTTTTTATAATTCGCCGTTCATCCTACCACTGAGTGCGAAAACTGTCAGTGCAAGAAGCCACAGGCGAAGAAAGGACAACGGAATCAACGGGACGTGTGATGTATTTTGGGGCAGTTGACACTGCGGGTAAATCGTTTAGAGAAGCGCTACAATAATAGTGGAGCGTTACCTCCTTTACGGTCAATCAGCAAGGTGTTAAATTGATCACGTTTCCAACAATAAGTTGCCAAATATTCTTCCAACACTAACGGCGCTTATGGAATACGGGTTTTTTCTAAACACCGGGATAATCAGGCGAGACGTCTTGTACCTCTACATCGAGACACTGAAGCAGAGACTGGATGCGATCAACCAATTACGAGTCGATCGCGCCCTAGCGGCCATGAAGCCCGCGTTTCAACGGGTATACAGTCTGCTGCCTACCTTACTGCACCACCATCACCCACTGATGCCGGGCTATCTGAACGGTAACGTTCCCCACGGCGTTTGCCTCTACACGCCTGATGAAACCCAGCAAGATTACCTCAACGATTTAGAAGACAAATGGGGCAGCCCGTTTGACAAGCTGGCCAGCGGTGAGCTGCCGATTACCGGCGTTTACTCCATGGGCAGCACGTCGTCTATCGGCCAAAGCTGCAGCTCGGATCTCGACATCTGGGTGTGCCATCAGTCCTGGCTGGATAACGAAGAGCGTAGCCGTCTGCAGGAAAAATGCAGCCTGCTGGAAAAATGGTCGGCGTCGATGGGCGTAGAAGTCAGCTTCTTCCTGATCGATGAAAACCGCTTCCGCCATAACGAAAGCGGCAGCCTGGGTGGCGAAAACTGCGGATCCACCCAACATATCCTGCTGCTGGACGAGTTTTACCGCACCGCGGTGCGCCTGGCCGGCAAACGTATTTTGTGGAACATGGTGCCGGGCGAAGAAGAAGCGCATTACGATGAGTATGTGCTGTCGCTGTATTCGCAAGGCGCGTTGACGCCGAACGAATGGCTGGATCTCGGCGGCCTGAGCACGCTGTCGGCGGAAGAATATTTTGGCGCCAGCCTGTGGCAGTTGTACAAGAGCATCGATTCGCCTTACAAGGCCGTGCTGAAGACCTTGCTGCTGGAAGCCTATTCCTGGGAATACCCGAATACCCAACTGCTGGCGATGGACATTAAACACCGTCTGCATGAAGGCGAGATCGTCTGCTTCGGGCTCGACTCCTACTGCATGATGCTCGAACGCGTTACGCATTATCTGAACCAAATCAACGACACCACCCGCCTTGATCTCGTCCGCCGCTGTTTCTATCTGAAAGTCTGCGAAAAACTGTCGCGCGCTAACGCCTGCGTCGGCTGGCGCCGCGAAATCCTTAGCCAGTTGGTCAGCGAATGGGGCTGGGACGAAGAGCGCCTGGCTATCCTGGATAACCGCGCCAACTGGAAGATCGAACGGGTGCGTGAAGCGCACAACGAGCTGCTGGATGCGATGATGCAGAGTTACCGCAACCTGATCCGCTTCGCGCGCCGTAACAACCTCAGCGTCAGCGCCAGCCCGCAGGATATCGGTGTGCTCACCCGCAAGTTGTATGCGGCGTTTGAAGCCCTGCCCGGCAAGGTAACGCTGGTGAATCCGCAGATCTCACCGGACCTGTCGGAAAACGACTTAACCTTTATTCATGTGCCGATTGGCCGCGCCAACCGCACTGGTTGGTATCTGTACAATCAGGCGCCGGCGATGGATGCCATCGTCAGCCACCAACCGCTGGAATATAACCGCTACCTGAACAAGCTGGTGGCCTGGGCCTATTTCAACGGCCTGCTGACGCCGCAGACCCGCCTGCACATCAAGAGCGGCAACTTGTGCGACACGGCCAAACTGCAGGAACTGGTAGCCGACGTATCGCACCACTTCCCGCTGCGCCTGGCGGCACCGACACCGAAAGCGTTGTACAGCCCGTGCGAAATTCGCCATCTGGCGATTATCGTCAATCTGGAAAACGATCCAACGGCCGCCTTCCGCAACCAGGTGGTGCATTTCGATTTCCGCAAACTCGACGTGTTCAGCTTCGGCCAGCAGCAGCAATGCCTGGTGGGCAGTATCGATCTGCTGTACCGCAACTCATGGAACGAAGTGCGTACCCTGCATTTCAGCGGCGAGCAATCGGTGCTGGAAGCGCTGAAGACCATTCTCGGTAAAATGCATCAGGACGCCGCGCCACCGGAATCGGTAGAAGTGTTCTGCTACAGCCAGCACCTGCGCGGTCTTATCCGTACCCGCATACAGCAACTGGTGTCGGAATGCATAGAGCTGCGTTTGTCCAGCACACGCCTGGAACCGGGCCGTTTCAAAGCGGTGCGCGTCGCCGGCCAGACCTGGGGCCTGTTCTTTGAGCGCCTGAGCGTATCGGTGCAAAAGCTGGAGAACGCGGTGGAATTCTACGGCGCCATTTCCAACAACAAATTGCACGGCCTGTCGATCAAAGTGGAAACCGATCAGGTGCACTTGCCGCCGGTAGTGGATGGTTTCGCCAGTGAGGGGATCATTCAGTTCTTCTTCGAAGACACGTCGGACGATAAAGGCTTTAACATCTATATTCTGGATGAGTCTAACCGGGTGGAGGTTTACCACCATTGTGAAGGCAGTAAAGAGGAGTTGGTGCGTGACGTGAGCCGTTTCTATTCTTCTTCACACGATCGCTTCACTTACGGTTCCAGCTTTATCAACTTCAACCTGCCGCAGTTCTACCAGATAGTTCAGCTGGATGGTCGTACCCAGGTGATCCCGTTCCGCAGCAATGTCCTGTCGAGCCTGTGCGTTACCTTGGCCGATGGTGCCGCTCAGCCGCTGAAACAGCAATTCCAGTTGCATTGATTCCGTAGGGCAGGCCCCACGGAATCAGCGGCTTATCAGGCAAAATGCACATCTTCGCCGGCCTGTGCGCTGGCCGCTTCGCTGAGCAACGGGTAGAATCCGCGATCGCTGCGATCGCAGAACCAGGCGCCGTCCCGGTAGTTAAAGTGATAGCCGCCGGTTTTGGTTGCCAGCCACACCTGATGCAACGGCTCCTGACGGTTGATCACAATTTTGGTGCCATTTTCGAAACTTAACGTCATTACGCCGCCGTTAGTTTCGTAATCGATGTCCGCATCGCCGTCAAAATCGTCCAGTGTCTCTTCAATATTAAGCATCAGTTGGTCAGCCAACTGGTGAAACTCACTGTCGTTCATAATCAATTCCTATTGCTTTTCATGATCCACCTGCGATTATAGAGATCTTGGACGCATGAATTACAGGCATTAATGCAAATGAAAAAACAACTACGCTATGCGCTGATGGCAGTTCTGCTTGCCGGGCTCTCTGGCTGCGGTCTGAAAGGCCCGCTGTATTTCCCTTCGGATGAACCGGGTACTAAGAAACCCGCCTCTCAGGTTCAAACGGGCGATCAGGTACAGAAAAATCAGCAGGAAACCTCTGTCTCTCAGTAAAAACCGTCGATGAGCGACCAGTAACACCTGATTTGCGGTGGCGGGGCGTCACCGCAAACCCAAGACGGATAGCGCGTCCAGATAGCGGAGTATGATATGCAGTTCTCCAAAATGCACGGTCTGGGCAACGACTTTATGGTGGTCGATGCCGTTACACAGAATGTCTATTTTTCACCTGAACTGATCCGCCGATTGGCCGATCGGCACTTGGGCGTTGGCTTTGACCAGATGCTGGTGGTAGAACCGCCTTACGATCCGGAACTTGATTTCCACTATCGCATTTTCAACGCCGACGGCAGTGAAGTGGCGCAGTGCGGTAACGGCGCCCGCTGTTTCGCCCGCTTTGTGCGGCTGAAAGGGTTGACCAACAAACGCGACATCCGCGTCAGCACCCAAACCGGACGCATGGTGCTCAGCGTCACCGACGACGATCTGGTGTGCGTGAATATGGGCGAACCGAATTTTGATCCTCAGGCTGTGCCGTTTCGTGCCACCAAAGAGGAAAGGACATACATCATGCGTGCGGCGGAACATACGGTGCTGTGCGGCGTGGTGTCGATGGGCAATCCGCATTGTGTTTTACAGGTGGATGATGTAAAAACCGCCAAGGTAGAGCTGCTTGGGCCGGTGCTGGAAGGGCACGAGCGCTTCCCGGAACGGGCCAATATCGGTTTTATGCAAATCGTCAGTCGTGAACATATCAAGCTGCGGGTCTATGAGCGCGGCGCCGGTGAAACGCAGGCCTGCGGCAGCGGCGCTTGTGCGGCAGTGGCAGTGGGGATTCAACAAGAATTGCTGTCAGAAGAGGTGCATGTAGAACTGCCGGGCGGCAGCCTGCATATTCGCTGGAAAGGGCCGGGCAATCCGCTGTTTATGACCGGTCCGGCAACCCATGTATATGACGGATTTATTCATCTATGAAGAGTGTTGAGGACCAGGCTGTCACGGGCATTGAGCTTGATGACGACGCCGTAATGCAGTTTTTGCTGCAAAACCCGGATTTCTTTATTCGCAACGCGCGTTTGGTTGAACAGATGCGCGTCCCCCATCCCGTTCGCGGAACCGTGTCGCTGGTCGAGTGGCATCTGGCCCGCCAGCGCAACCATATTGGCCGGCTCGAAGAAGAGATCACTCTATTGATGGAGCAGGCCAGCGCCAATGAAACGCTGTTTGCCAGCTTGCTGCATCTGCAGGCCAATCTGGCTACCGCCAGCAGTCTGCAAGACATGCTCAACCGCCTGCAACGCTGGGCGCGTGGTTTCGGTTTGGCCGGCGCCAACATCCGCCTGTTTTCCGAAAGCTGGAAAATCGGCGCGCCTTCCGACTTCACCCATCTCGCCCTGACGCGTTCGTCGTTTGAACCGCTGCGCATTCAGCGCCTGGGTGACCAACAGCATTACCTCGGTAGCCTGAATGGCCCCGAACTGTTGCTGCTGTTGCCGCAGGCCAAGCTGGTTGGCTCGGTCGCGTTGTCGATGTTGGGCGAAGACGGCGAACTGGGCATGGTGATTTTCAGTAGCCGCGATACGCAACACTATCAGCAGGGCATGGGTACCGTGATGCTCAATCAGCTGGCGCGCATGCTGCCTGAACTGCTGGAACGCTGGATAGAACGAGCATGACCCCGGTAGCGGCCAGCCTGCAACAGCCGGTGGACGCTTTCCTGCGCTATCTGAAGGTTGAGCGTCAGCTCAGCCCGCTCACTCAGCTCAGCTATTCTCGCCAACTGCAGGCGCTGATGGCGCTGGCGCAGGAGATGGGCGTGACCGAATGGCCGGCGCTGGACGCCGCCAAAGTCCGCATGCTGGCGGCACGCAGTAAACGTGCGGGCCTGCAGTCTTCCAGCCTTGCGCTGCGCTTGTCGGCGTTGCGCAGTTTTCTCGACTGGCAGGTTAGCCAGGGTGCGTTGATCGCCAATCCCGCCAAAGGTATCCGAACGCCACGCAGCGGTCGTCATCTGCCGAAAAATATCGATGTCGATGAAATGAATCAGCTGTTGAATATCGATCTTAACGATCCGCTGGCGGTGCGCGATCGCGCCATGCTGGAGGTGATGTACGGCGCCGGGTTGCGTCTGTCGGAGCTGGTGGGGCTGGATTGCCGCCATGTCGATCTGGCCGCCGGTGATATCTGGGTGCTGGGCAAGGGCAGCAAAGAACGCAAACTGCCGATTGGCCGCACCGCCGTTACCTGGCTGGAGCACTGGTTGGCGATGCGTGACCTGTTCGGCCCGGCAGACGACGCGATGTTCCTGTCCAATCAGGGAAAACGCATCTCGACCCGCAACGTGCAAAAGCGTTTTGCCGAGTGGGGCGTCAAGCAGGGCGTCAACAGCCATATTCATCCGCACAAGCTGCGTCACTCGTTTGCGACCCATATGCTGGAGTCGAGCGGCGATCTGCGTGCTGTGCAGGAACTGCTCGGCCACGCCAATCTCACCACCACCCAAATCTATACCCACCTCGACTTTCAACATCTGGCGAACGTGTACGATGCTGCGCATCCGCGCGCCAAACGGGGGAAATCCTGATGCATTTTTATCGTCCGCTGCGCCCGCTGGCGGCGCTGACCTTCGATCTGGACGACACGCTGTACGACAACCGCCCAGTGATCAGGCAGACCGAGCTGCAGTCGGTTGCCTTTCTGCAGAATTATCATCCGGGGTTGAATCACTTTCAGTCGGCGGATTTTCACCGCCTGCGCCAGGAGCTGCGCGAGCAGGATCCGGAGATTTATCATGACGTCACCCAGTGGCGCTGGCGCGCCATTCATCTGGCGCTGAGCCGTCAGGGGTTGCGGGATGCCGAGGCTGCCCTCGGCGCCGACGCGGCAATGCAGAACTTTGCGCTGTGGCGCAGCCGCATCGAGGTGCCGGAGGCGACTCACGCCACGTTGAAAGCGCTGGGGGAGCGTTTCCCGCTGGTGGCGATCACCAATGGCAATGCCGATCCGGCGCTGTGCGGGTTGGACGGTTACTTCCAGTTTGTGCTGCGTTCCGGGCCCGATGGTCGCGCCAAACCCTATCAGGACATGTACCGGTTGGCCGCGGAACGGTTAGGGGTCCCCGCCGAACGCATTCTGCACGTTGGGGATGATTTGACCACCGATGTCGCCGGGGCGCTGCGCTCAGGCCTGCAGGCCTGCTGGATCAACGACCGCCAACGCAACCTGATGCAGGTCGCGGACAGCCGCCTGCTGCCACATATTGAGATTTCGCAGTTGGCATCGCTGACAGCATTGTTATAATCCCTGCCAGAACTCTGTATAAATTCCCAGTGGAAAACGCGTCTCAGGCGCGTTTTCCCTTACCAATTAATGGTGCCTATGGACGTTTCCGATCTGCTCGACAGCCTGAATGAAAAACAACGCGAAGCCGTGGCGGCG
This sequence comes from Serratia sp. TSA_198.1, assembly GCF_052686505.1. NCBI lineage: Bacteria > Pseudomonadati > Pseudomonadota > Gammaproteobacteria > Enterobacterales > Yersiniaceae > Serratia > Serratia sp. TSA_198.1. The sequence goes on along the minus strand of NZ_JBQZFP010000005.1, from coordinate 80,746 downwards.
CCACGCTGCAACCTGTTGGTATTGGCCGGCGCGGGCAGCGGTAAAACCCGGGTGCTGGTGCATCGCATCGCCTGGTTGCTGTCGGTAGAGAACTGTTCGCCGTATTCGATTATGGCGGTGACGTTCACCAACAAAGCGGCGGCGGAAATGCGCCATCGTATCGAACACCTGATTGGCACCAGCCAGGGCGGCATGTGGATAGGTACTTTCCACGGCCTGGCTCACCGGCTGTTGCGCGCTCACCATATGGACGCCAACCTGCCGCAGGATTTCCAAATCCTCGACAGCGACGACCAGTTTCGCCTGCTGAAGCGCATCGTTAAGGCGCTGAATATCGACGAAAAACAATGGCCGCCGCGTCAGGCGATGTGGTACATCAACGGCAAAAAAGACGAGGGCCTGCGCCCGCAGCACGTTGAAACCTATAACAACCCGGTGGAAGCGACCTGGTTGCGTATCTATCAGGCCTATCAGGAAGCTTGCGACCGCGCCGGGCTGGTGGATTTTGCCGAGCTGCTGCTGCGCGCCCATGAGCTGTGGCTGAACAAGCCGCATATCCTCAATCACTACCGCGAGCGTTTCACCAACGTATTGGTGGACGAGTTCCAGGATACCAACAGCATCCAGTACGCCTGGATCCGCCTGCTGTCCGGCAATAACAGCAACGTGATGATCGTCGGCGACGACGACCAGTCGATCTACGGCTGGCGCGGCGCTCAGGTGGAAAACATCCAGCGTTTCCTGAAGGATTTCCCCGGCGCGCAAACCGTGCGCCTGGAACAGAACTACCGTTCGACCAGCAATATTCTGAAGGCCGCCAATACCCTGATCGCCAACAACGGCGGGCGCATGGGTAAAAACCTGTGGACCGAGGGGGCCGAGGGCGAACCCATCTCCATCTATTGCGCGTTCAACGAGCTCGACGAGTCGCGCTTTGTCGTTGGCCGCATCAAAACCTGGCAGGAAAACGGCGGTGCGCTGAATGACTGCGCGATACTCTACCGCAGCAACGCCCAGTCGCGCGTGCTGGAAGAGGCACTGTTGCAAACCGCCATGCCGTACCGCATTTATGGCGGGCAGCGCTTCTTCGAACGTCAGGAAATCAAGGATGCGCTGGCCTATTTGCGGCTGATCGCCAACCGTAACGACGACGCGGCGTTTGAGCGAGTGGTGAATACCCCGACGCGCGGCATTGGCGACCGAACGCTGGACGAAGTGCGCCGCACGGCGCGCGATCGCCAACTGACGCTGTGGCAGGCTACCCGTGCGCTGTTGCAGGACAAAGTGCTGGCCGGGCGTGCGGCGTCCGCGCTGCAACGTTTTACCGAATTGGTGGATTCCCTGGCGCACGAAACCGCAGATATGCCGCTGCATGTGCAGACCGACCGGGTGATCCGCGACTCGGGGCTGTTCATCATGTATGAGCAGGAAAAGGGCGAAAAAGGTCAGGCGCGTATCGAAAACCTTGAGGAACTGGTGACGGCAACGCGGCAGTACAGCTATCAGGATGAAGATCAGGATCTGATGCCGCTGCAGGCGTTTTTGTCACATGCCGCGCTGGAAGCGGGCGAGGGGCAGGCCGATGCCTATCAGGATGCGGTGCAACTGATGACCCTGCACTCCGCCAAGGGGCTGGAGTTTCCGCTGGTGTTTATCGTCGGTATGGAAGAGGGGATGTTCCCGAGCCAGATGTCGCTGGACGAAGGCGGCCGACTGGAAGAAGAGCGCCGGCTGGCCTACGTTGGCCTGACGCGCGCCATGCAGAAATTGACGCTGACCTATGCCGAAACGCGCCGTTTGTACGGCAAAGAGGTTTATCACCGGCCTTCGCGTTTTATCGGCGAACTGCCGGAAGACTGTGTGGAAGAAGTGCGGCTGCGCGCCAGCGTATCGCGGCCGGTGAATCATCGCCGGATGGGCACGCCGATCAGCGAAAACGACACCGGCTACAAGCTTGGCCAGCGGGTGCGCCATCCCAAGTTTGGCGAGGGTACCATCGTCAATCTGGAAGGCAGCGGCGAACACAGCCGGTTGCAAATTGCGTTTCCGGGCGAAGGCATCAAGTGGCTGGTGGCGGCTTACGCCCGGCTGGAGACGGTATAAGCCAGGCGAGTTGCAGGGGAAATTCCCCTGCAATCAGCCAAATCAGTGAGCGTAACTGTCGCCGATTTGTGCGGTCGCATACCAACGCATCACCGCTTCGGTGCCCTCACCGCCTTCCGCCGGCGCCCATGACATGCAGTCTTCTTCCGCCAGCGGCTGATACGGCCCTTGTTTCACTTCAAACACCACGCCGCCTGCATCGACCGACAGCACCGCATGCCAGGTAAACGCCGGCATCTCCAGCACTTTGGTTTCTTCGCCGAGCAGCGTGCGCTGGGTGACGACGCCGTCATCGTTGAACTGCAGCACGACAAAACGGCCGCGCAGCGGCGTCAGCAGCTCCCAGGTTTGCGGATGGCGGTGCGGACGGATATAGGTGCCCGGCTCCATGGCAATCGCCAAGCGCTGTACCGGATCGCTTAACTCTTCGTGTAATGTACGGTGCGCGCGCAGGCGCGCCACTTTGGCAGCCTGTTCGCTCATCGCGGTCAGGTCGTGGGCGGTAATCTGTTTCATCGGCTAAATCCGCAGGTTTATAGTGGCCTAATCTTAGCAACTTTCCCGGATGCGGTGAGAGATCGCCGCAGACTTTTTCTGCACGCTTTACTTCGGGTTAAGCGCGCTTTTGGTCATTTGTCATGGTGATGAGTTGTTGCGCAATTATCCTGTCTAACGTGTTGACAGGCTTTTTCTTCTCGGCGTAACATGCGCGCACGATTATCAATGAGGACATACGCCTTGGACACACCCAGTAGATACTGGCTCACTGACCTGGACAACAACAGGTACAACTTCTAAGGCTATCCCATTGAGCTGATGGCCTTCGTGGTTGTCGGCGACCCCGCAAAGCGTCGCTACGAGTCAGATCCTTCATGGTCTGAAACAAGCTGGTGATGCAACACCCCTCTGTTTCTGTGCTTCCACGCGTTGTCTGCACCTGTCACCGATAGGGAGTTTTGGCACATGCTAAGCGCGTTTAAATTAGATAACAGTCGCCTGTCCCGTCTGGAGTTGGATGACTCGGATGATCTCACCTCGTCACTGTGGGTTGACCTGGTTGAGCCGGAAGAGGGCGAGCGTGAGCGCGTGCAAAACGAGCTGGGCCAAAGCCTGGCGACACGCCCGGAGCTGGACGACATCGAAGCCTCCGCGCGTTTCTTCGAAGACGAAGATGGCCTGCATATTCACTCCTTCTTCTATTTTGAAGATGCGGAAGATCACGCCGGCAACTCGACCGTGGCCTTCACCATTCGCGACGGCCGGTTGTATACCCTGCGTGAACGCGAACTGCCGGCGTTTCGCTTGTACCGCATGCGAGCCCGCAATCTGACGATGGTCGACGGCAATGCCTATGAGCTGTTGCTGGATCTGTTCGAAACCAAGATTGAGCAGTTGGCGGATGAGATCGAAAATATCTATAGCGATCTGGAAAAGCTCAGCCGGGTGATCATGGAAGGCCATCAGGGCGACGAATACGATGAAGCGCTGTCAACCTTGGCGGAGCTGGAAGATATCGGCTGGAAAGTGCGCCTGTGTCTGATGGATACCCAACGCGCGCTTAACTTCCTGGTGCGCAAGGCGCGCCTGCCGACCGGCCAGTTGGAACAGGCGCGTGAAGTGCTGCGCGACATCGAATCCCTGTTGCCGCATAACGAATCGCTGTTCCAGAAGGTGAACTTCCTGATGCAAGCGGCGATGGGCTTTATCAATATCGAGCAGAACCGCATCATCAAGATTTTCTCGGTGGTCTCGGTGGTGTTCCTGCCGCCGACGCTGGTGGCTTCCAGCTACGGGATGAACTTTGAGTTCATGCCGGAGCTGAAGTGGTCGTTCGGTTATCCGGGCGCCATCAGCCTGATGATCCTCGCGGGGCTCGCCCCTTACCTGTATTTCAAGCGCAAGAACTGGCTGTAAGCCGGCGGGCGACCCGGTCGCCCGTTATTTCTGCGTTACCTCAACGCTTAGCCTGCTAAATAGGGGTACAATGACGCCTCGTCTCATCTGCCCGTAAGGCGTGAGTTTTGATGGAGAAGTTGCCCCGCTGGTCTCAATGGCTGCTCCTGCTGCTGGCTTCGCTGGCGCTGGGGTTTGGCCTGCAAACATTTCATATTCCCGCGGCGCTGTTGCTGGGGCCGATGATCGTCGGCGTAGCGATGGGGCTGTTGGGTGCCACGGTGCGCATTCCCACGCGCCTGTTTATTGTCGCCCAAGCCGTGCTGGGCTGCATGATTGCGCAAAGTCTTTCCCCCGCTATCCTCACGCCGTTACTCGACGACTGGCCACTGGTGCTGCTGGTACTCTTTGCCACGCTGGCGGCCAGCGGCGTTTCCGGCTGGTGTCTGGTGCGTTTCAGCGGGCTGCCGGGGCCGACCGGTGCCTGGGGTTCATCGCCCGGCGGCGCTTCGGCGATGGTGGCGATGGCCGGGGATTTCGGTGCAGATGTCCGGTTAGTGGCATTCATGCAGTACCTGCGGGTGTTGTTTGTCGCCACGGCGGCGGCCATGGTGGCGCGGATTGGGCTGGGGGATGAGGCAGGCCATGGCAGCGCCGCGCTGGAATGGTTCCCTCCGCTGGATTGGCGTTTTCTCGCGACGCTGGGTATCGCCGTTGCCGGCGCCTGGCTGGGCCCCCGGCTGCGAATCCCTTCCGGTGCGCTGCTTTTACCGATGATTATCGGCGCCGCGCTGCACTCCAGCGGCGCGATGGCATTGCAGGTGCCGGAATGGTTGCTGGCGCTGGCTTATACCCTGATTGGCTGGAGCGTAGGGCTACGTTTTACCCGGCCGATATTTTTGCTGGCGTTGCGTACCTTGCCGCAGATGGTGGCGTCGATAGCGGCACTAATGCTGTTTTGCGGGCTGCTGGCGTGGATGCTGACGCGCTTCCTGCCGGTGGATCTGATGACCGCCTATCTGGCGACCAGCCCGGGCGGGCTGGACACCGTGGCGATCATTGCGGCGGGCAGCCGGGTGGATATGTCCTTTGTGATGGCGATGCAGACGCTGCGGTTGTTCACCATTCTGCTGACCGGCCCGGCGATGGCCCGCTTCATTTCCAATCGGGCCTCGCCTGCGTCAACGTAATTTGCGTTGAGTGTAAAGCGCGTCGAGGATAAACAGCAGCAGCGCCGCCCAGATAAAGCCGAAGGTCACCAGTTTATCCTGGCCGATGGTCTCTCCGTAAAAAGTGACGGCCAACAGGAACATCAGCGTCGGGCCGAGGTACTGGAAAAAGCCGAGTGTCGACAGGCGCAGGCGGGTCGCCGCGGCGGTAAAGAACAGCAGCGGTATGGTGGTGACGACGCCGGCGGCGACCAGCAGCAGGTTCAGCGACCACGGGTTGGCGCTCAGATGGCTGGTCGGGCTGTCGGCGAACAGGAACAGGTACGCCGCCGCTACCGGCAATAACCACAGGGTTTCAATCAGCATGCCGGTCTGCGCGTCGATGGCGATCTTCTTGCGCAGCAGGCCGTAGAAGGCAAAACTGAACGCCAGCCCCAGGCCGATAATCGGCAGCGACCCGAATTGCCATAGCTGAATCAACACGCCGGCAAACGCCAACACCACCGCCAACCACTGCATGCGGCGGAAACGCTCGCCCAGGAACAGCATCCCCAACAGCACGTTAACCAGCGGATTAATGAAATAGCCCAGGCTGGCTTCCAGCATGTGGTGGTTATTCACCGCCCAGATAAACAACAGCCAGTTGCCGCCGATCAATACTGCGGTCACCGCCAGCAGCAGCAGCCGTTTGCGGTTGCGGCAGGTGGCGCGAACCTGCGGCCAGTTGCGGCCCAGCGTGATCAGCGCCAGCATAAAGAAGAAGGACCAAATGACCCGATGAGTGAGGATCTCATCGGCGGGCACCTGTTGAATCAGTTTGAAATAGGCCGGGGCGATGCCCCAAATAAAATAGGCGGCCAGAGCAAAGAAGATGCCCTGCCGCGTTTGCTGTGCGTCCATGACGATACTCGGATGGGTAAAACGGAGATGCGGTGAGTGTACTTAAGACGCTCACCGCACACAATCACCCGACCAGGTAGGTGGCGGTGGCGCTGGCGATATGCAGGCCATCGTGGTTATGCAGTTCGACGCGGGCGACAGCCACTTTGTTGCCGCTGCGCAAGACGCTGGCGGAGGCGACGAAATGCTCGCCGCGGCCGGGGCGCAGGTAGTCAACGCGCAGATCTATGGTTCCCATGCGCGACAGGCGCGAGGCCACTTCCTCTTCGATCAGCGGGTCCAGACGCATCAGCACACTGCCGGCGCAGGCCAAGCCGGCGGCAACGTCCAGCACTGAAGCGATCACGCCGCCGTGCAGGATCTTCTGGGCGGCGTTGCCCACCAGTTTGGGCTGATTGGTGAAGCTCAGTTCAACGTAGTCATCTTCAAAACGGCGCAGTTCAAGGCCCAGTTCGCGGTTAAACGGCATGTGGTAAACAAAGATTTCGCCGATTTTCTGGCGTGCAGCATCGAGTGTCAGTGGTGTAGTGGACATAAATACCCGTTCTTTATTCAATAGAGTGAGGAGGTTATTAACTGGTCAGTCCAGGTTAATCGTTTGTTGATTTTATGCCTATATTTTGTTGCTTGCCAGACTAATCCAATAAATGCACACCGCACTGCTGCAAAACCGCCTTTGTGTGTAAAATGGCCTGTTTTTATTTCAGAGTTTGTCATTTTTGTTGGAGTGGGGAACGTTATGCGCATTTTGTCAGGGATCGTTTTGGCCATGTTGGCGGCACCATTGCTGGTGCAGGCGGAAGAGGCCAAAGAGCAGCAAATTCATGATAAACCCGCGGTGCGCGGCAGCATTATCGCCAACATGCTGCAGGATCACGACAACCCGTTTACGCTATACCCGTACGACACCAACTATGTGTTGTACACCGATACCAGCAATATCAATAAAGAAGCCATCAAGACCTACAACTGGGCCGAGAAGGCGCGCAAGGATGAAGTGAAATACCAGCTCAGCCTGGCCTTCCCGCTGTGGCGTGGCATTCTGGGCGACAACTCGGTGCTCGGTGCCTCTTATACTCAGCGTTCCTGGTGGCAGCTTTCCAACCACGGGGAATCGTCGCCGTTTCGCGAAACCAACTACGAGCCGCAGGTATTCCTCGGCTGGGCGACGGATTACCGCTTTGCCGGCTGGACGCTGCGCGACGTTGAAGTGGGCCTCAACCACCAGTCCAATGGGCGTTCGGATCCAACCTCCCGCAGCTGGAACCGCGGTTACGCGCGTTTTATGGCGCAGAACGGCAACTGGCAGGTGGATCTGAAACCCTGGTTCCGCTTCTCGGAAAGCGACAGCAGCGATGACAACCCGGATATCACCAAATACATGGGGTATTACCGTCTGAAAGTCGGTTATGCCTGGGGCGACAGCGTGTTCAGCGTCGACAGCCATTACAACTGGAACAGCGGCTACGGCGGTGCGGAACTGGGTTGGAGCTATCCGATCTCCAAGCACGTGCGTTTCTACACTCAGGTGTTCAGCGGCTACGGCGAATCGCTGATTGATTACAACTTCCGGCAGACACGGGTTGGCGTTGGTGTCATGCTTAACGATATTATGTAATACGGCCGTCATGATGGCGGCGCAATGCAGCAAAAAGTGGGGAAGTGTGTGTCAACCGCAGCAGTGATAAACAAAGAGTTGCTGGCAGAGCAGGTATTGCGCGATACCTTTGGCTACCAGCAATTCCGACCGGGTCAACAAACGATTATCAACGCGGCGATCGGCGGGCTGGATTGTCTGGTGGTCATGCCGACCGGCGGCGGTAAATCGTTGTGCTATCAAATCCCGGCGCTGGTGATGGATGGCCTGACGTTAGTGGTTTCCCCGCTGATCTCGCTGATGAAAGATCAGGTCGATCAACTGCTGGCCTACGGCGTTTCCGCCGCCTGCTATAACTCGACGCAGACGCGCGAGCAGCAGCTGGAGGTCATGGCGGGTTGCCGCAGCGGGCAGATCAAAATGCTGTACATCGCCCCCGAGCGGCTGATGATGGACAGCTTCCTCGATCTGCTCGATCACTGTCCGCCGGCGCTATTGGCGGTGGACGAGGCGCACTGTATTTCGCAGTGGGGCCATGATTTCCGTCCTGAATACCGCGCGTTGGGTCAGTTGAAGCAGCGCTTCCCGACGATGCCGGTGATTGCCCTGACCGCTACCGCCGACGAGTCTACCCGTGGCGACATCGTGCGCCTGTTGGCGCTGCACGATCCGCTGGTGCAGATCAGCAGCTTCGACCGCCCAAACATTCGCTATACGCTGGTGGAGAAGTTCAAACCGCTCGATCAGCTGTGGCGCTTCGTGCAGGACCAACGCGGCAAGAGCGGTATCATTTACTGCAACAGCCGCGCCAAGGTGGAAGACACTACCGCGCGTTTGCAGAGCCGCGGGCTGAGCGTGGGCGCCTATCATGCCGGGCTGGACAACGATCGCCGCGCGCAGGTGCAGGAAGCGTTCCAGCGTGACGATTTGCAGGTGGTGGTAGCCACCGTCGCCTTCGGCATGGGCATCAACAAACCCAACGTGCGTTTCGTGGTGCACTTTGATATCCCGCGCAATATCGAGTCCTACTATCAGGAAACCGGCCGCGCCGGGCGTGATGGCTTGCCGGCCGAAGCGATCTTGTTGTATGACCCGGCCGACATGGCCTGGCTGCGCCGTTGCCTGGAAGAGAAACCGGCCGGGCAGCAGTTGGATATCGAGCGCCACAAGCTGAACGCCATGGGGGCTTTCGCCGAAGCGCAAACCTGCCGTCGTTTGGTGTTGCTCAACTACTTTGGCGAGGGCAAGCAGCAAAATTGCGGTAACTGCGATATCTGCCTCGATCCCCCCAAGCGCTATGACGGGCTGGAAGACGCGCGCAAGGCGCTGTCCTGCGTGTATCGCGTCGGCCAGCGGTTCGGCCTGGGCTATATTGTCGAAGTGCTGCGCGGTTCCAATAACCAGCGCATCCGCGAATACGGGCACGACAAGTTGCCGGTGTACGGCATAGGTCGTGAGCAAACGACCGAGCACTGGACCAGCGTGCTGCGTCAACTGATCCACCTGGGGTTTATTACCCAGAACATCGCCATGCACTCGGCGCTGCAATTGACCGAGGCCGCGCGCCCGGTACTGCGTGGTGAACTGGAGCTGCAACTGGCTGTGCCGCGCATCCAAAGCCTGAAGTCGCGTGGCAGCGCCAATCAGAAATCCTACGGCGGCAATTACGATCGCAAGCTGTTTGCCAAACTGCGCAAGCTGCGTAAATCGATTGCCGACGAAGAAAATATCCCGCCTTACGTGGTGTTTAACGATGCCACGTTGTTGGAAATGGCGGAGCAAATGCCGATCAAGGCCGGCGACCTGCTTAGTGTTAACGGCGTTGGCCAGCGTAAACTGGAGCGTTTCGGTGCCCCGTTTATGGCGATGATCCGCGATCACCTCGATAATGACGAAGAATAAGGGGCAATAAATCATGTTGATGCTGTTTCTGACCGTGGCGCTGGTGCACTTGATCGCGCTGATGAGCCCGGGGCCGGACTTCTTTTTTGTTTCGCAAACCGCCGCCAGCCGTTCGCGCCGCGAGGCGATGATGGGCGTAGTGGGCATTTCACTGGGTATCGTGGTGTGGGCGGGGGTTGCGCTGATGGGGCTGCACCTGATCTTGCAGAAAATGGCCTGGCTGCACCAGATCATCATGGTCGGCGGTGGGATTTACTTATGCTGGATGGGCTGGCAACTGCTGCGTTCCGCACGCTCCCAGAACGCCCAATCGGTGCCGGCGGACGAAGTGAAAGTGGCGTTGCCAAAGGCCGGACGCAGCTTTATCCGCGGTTTCCTGACCAACCTTTCAAATCCGAAAGCGGTTATCTATTTCGGCAGCGTGTTCTCGCTGTTTGTCGGTGACGACGTGGGCGCCGGCGCGCGCTGGGGGTTGTTCCTGCTGATTATCGCCGAGACCTTTGTCTGGTTCAGCCTGGTGGCGGTCGTGTTTGCGTTGCCGGCAATGCGCCGCGGCTATCAGCGTTTGGCGAAATGGATCGACGGGCTGGCAGGCGTATTGTTCACCGGTTTCGGGTTGCACCTGATCTTTACCCGTTAATCGCAGGAAGATATCGCGTGGGCCGAACAGTGATGTTCGGCCCTTTTGCATTAGGCCTTTCTGGCCGTAGCCAATAATCCGGCCACCAGAATAAACAGCGAACCGAAGATGCGGTTCAGCAACTGCATCTGGCGCGGCGTCTTCAGCCAGCCGGCAATGCGGGTCGCCAGTGTGGCGTAGCCAATCATCACCACAATATCCACCGCCACGGTGGTCACGCCGAGTATCAGATACTGCTCGGTTTGCGGCTGGTTAGGTAAAATAAACTGCGGGAACAGCGCGGCCAGAAACACGATGCTCTTCGGGTTGGTCAGATTCACCAGGACGGCACGGCGGAACAAACGGCGGCGCGGCATGGTACCCGCCAGCGTATGCAGATCCAACGAACCGGCGGCGCGCCACTGTTGGATACCGAGCCACACCAGATAAGCGGCGCCGAGCCATTTCAGCAATTCAAATGCCATCAGCGACTGTGAGACCAACGCACCCAGGCCAATGCCCACTAGCACGATATGCAGACTCAACCCGACCTGCAGGCCGGCGATCGATGCCGCCGCGCCGCGATACCCGTGGCTGATACCGGTGCTCATGGTGTTGATTGCGCCTGAGCCTGGTGAGAGGCTGAGGATAAGGGTTGTCAGCAGATAGGTTAACCACCAGTCCAAGGTCATCGTAAAGCTCCCTGAAAGTACCAACTTGTGCCAAAATGGGCTCGGTTCTTGTAAGAATTGAATCACAATACGCTAGTATTATTTCTTGTGCCAGAGGCCACATTTTTGCCGCTGGCGGCTCAGGGAAAAGCTCTCAATGACGTCTTTCACTCAAGGCACCGATGACTGGTTAATGCGTGAAACGCAGTTCGCTGCTTTCGCTACCGGCCCGCTGCTGGATTTTTGGCGGCGGCGGGAGGAGGGCGAGTTCAGTGGCGTGGGCGGCGTGCCGATCCGCTTCGTGCGTTTTAGCTCATCGCGCCATCAGCGGGTGGTGGTGATAAGCCCCGGGCGCATCGAAAGTTACGTTAAATATCCAGAAGTTGCCTACGATCTATTCCATTGCGGCTTTGATGTGATGATTCTCGATCATCGCGGGCAAGGCCGTTCTGGCCGTTTGCTGGCTGATACGCACCGCGGTCATGTGGTAAACTTTGCCGATTATATTGACGATTTCGCTCAGTTTTATCAGCAGCAAGTGGTGCCGCACTGTTACCGGCAGCACTTTGCGCTGTCGCATTCGATGGGCGGTGCGATACTGGCTCAATTTCTGGCGCGTCAGCCGCAGGCGTTTGATGCCGCTGCGTTTTGCGCGCCGATGTTCGGCATTCATCTGCCGATGCCGGGCTGGATGGCGGACCGCATCCTTAACTGGGTGGAGAAACACCCGGCGGTACGCGATTACTATGCGATAGGCACCGGCCAGTGGCGGCCGCTGCCCTATGTGGTCAACGTATTGACCCACAGCCGTGAACGCTATCGCCGCTGTTTGCGTTATTACGCCGATTATCCCGAGTTGCAGGTGGGGGGCCCTACCTATCACTGGGTAAGAGAAAGCATTCAGGCCGGGCGGCAGATTGTCGCGCAGGCGGCTAAAATCACCACACCGCTGTTATTATTGCAGGCCGGTGAGGAACGGGTGGTCGACAACCGTTCCCAGCAGGCTTTTTGTCAGGCACTGTCAGACGCGGGGCACCCTTGCGAAGGGGGGAAACCGCGGGTTATCCAAGGCGCACGCCATGAGATCCTGTTCGAGCGGGACGCGATGCGCGCCGAAGCATTGAACGCAATCCTGCGTTTCTTTGCTCAACACTTAGGTGGCGCCCCTGCCGCCGACCACTCCATCAGAGGTTAGAACATATCCTTATGTATCACGTCGTCGCTTCCGATTTAGATGGCACGCTGCTATCACCTGACCATACCCTGTCGCCTTATGCCAAAGAGACGTTGAAACTGCTGACCCAGCGCGACGTGCACTTTGTGTTTGCCACTGGCCGGCATCACATCGACGTTTCGCAGATCCGCGATAACCTCGATATCAGCGCCTTTATGATCACCTCCAACGGCGCCCGCGTGCATAACACCGCCGGCGAGCTGATTTTCAGCCACAACCTGGCAGAAGACATTGCCCGCGATCTCTACGGCATGCTGCATGACGATGCGGACATCACCACCAATGTCTACCGCAACGACGACTGGTTCATCAACCGGGAAAGCCCGGAGCAGGAAGAGTTCTTCCGGGAATCGATCTTCCAGTATCAGCTGTTTGAGCCGGGCCTGCTGGAAACCGACGGCGTGTGCAAGGTGTACTTCACCTGTGACGACCATGAAAAGCTGTTGCCGCTGGAAGATGCCATCAATGCGCGCTGGGGCGATCGGGTTAACGTCAGTTTCTCGTTCCCGACCTGTCTGGAAGTGATGGCGGGCGGCGTATCCAAAGGTCATGCGCTGGAAGAAGTGGCCAAAATCATCGGCTATTCGCTGAAAGAGTGCATCGCCTTCGGTGACGGCATGAATGACCTGGAAATGCTGGCGATGGCCGGCAAGGGCTGCATTATGCGCGATGCGCACCAGCGCCTGAAAGACAAGCTGCCGGAGCTGGAAGTGATTGGTTCCAATGCCGACGACGCAGTGCCGCATTACCTGCGCAAGATGTACCTCTGAAATAACAAGGGCGCCTTGCGGCGCCCTTGTCAGGGTTACTTGTGCTGGCCCTGCTTTTGCAGGAACTGCACGCCCTTGTCGGGGAAGTCGGTGAACACGCCGTCAACGCCAGCCTGGTTGTAAATCACGTCATACAGCTGATTCACGTCGGTCACGTAGTTTGGCAGTGCATCGGCGCGGATGGTGAACGGATGCACCGCCAGCTTGTTGGCATGGGCTTCTTTCACCATATCGGTCAGCACCACGTGGCCCGGTTTGGATTTCTCCGCTTCCACCAGCATGTGGTAGTCCGGGCCGATACCGTCGGCGTACTGGGCAATCTGCTTCATCGCGCCCGGCTTGAACATCCAGTCATAGTCGTATTCCACCCATTTGCCGTCGGCTTTCTGCTCATAGGTTTCCTGCCACTTGTTGTAGGCGATCAGTTGGATCAGTTTCAGATCCATGCCCATCTTCGGTTCCAGCTCGGTTTTAATCCGTTTCAGTTCGTTGGCGTCGAAGCATTGCAGATAAACGTTGTCACCCTTGCCGGTATAACCATACTGCTTCAACACCGCCAGCACTTTGCTGGAGATATCCTTGCCTTCCTGCTTGTGGAACCACGGCGCCTTGATTTCCGGGTAAATACCGATGTTTTTGCCGGTCGAATGGTTCAGCCCCTGCACAAACTCGATCTCTTCCTGGAAGGTATGAACGCGGAAGTCCGATTTGCCCATCGGGAAGCGGCCAGGGTAGCCCTGCACCTTTTTACCGTTTTCGATCTCAAAGCCTTCCGTGAACTTCAGCGATTTGATTTCCGCCAGGGTAAAGTCGATGGCGTAATAACGGCCGTCTTTGCGTGCCCGGCTCGGGAAGCGTTCGGCCACGTCGGTGACGCGATCGAGGTAATGGTCATGCAGCACCACCAACTCGTTGTCCTTGGTCATCACCAGATCCTGCTCGAGGAAGTCCGCACCCTGCGCGTAGGCCATCGCCTTCGCCGGCAGCGTGTGTTCCGGCAGATAGCCGCTGGCGCCACGGTGGGCAATTACCACCTTGTCCGCCGCCTGTACGGCGCTGACCATTGAGGTGGCCAGGATGATCCCTGTCAGCAGGGCTTTGACGTGAGTCCGCATTCTGTAATTCTCCATATTGTAGGTGCAGGGTAATAAAGTAGTAAAAAGGCCGCAGCGCGGCCTTGGAGGTTGATGACAAAGTTGTCTTTAAACCCGAGATACCCGGGCCTAGCGCACCGAGGGGCGCTCCGACGGCCAAGGCCGTTACGACCCCTTCGGCACGCTCTCCCTAATAACGGGCTTTGTCAGCCGTCTGAAAGGCCGCAGCGCGGCCTTTAAATAATGCGAAATTTGTATGACGCTTAGCCGCGTTTGTTGGCTGCGATTTCTGCGTGGTGCTTTTTCTCGCTCAGCATGGTCAGCAACAGCAGCACTACCGCGCCGATACTGCCGCCAATCATCACCATAAAGCCGCCGTCCCAACCGAAGTAGTCCACGGTGTAACCGACGATGGCGCTGGCTGCAACGGAGCCGCCCAGGTAACCGAACAGACCGGTGAAGCCTGCTGCGGTGCCGGCCGCTTTCTTCGGCGCCAGTTCCAGCGCGTGCAGGCCGATCAGCATCACCGGGCCGTAAATCAGGAAGCCGATGGTGATCATGCAGGCCATGTCGATGCCAGGATTGCCGACCGGGTTGAGCCAGTAGACGACGGTCGCGATGGTCACCAGCGTCATAAAGAACACGCCGGTGGCGCCGCGATTGCCTTTGAACACTTTGTCCGACATCCAGCCGCACAGCAGGGTGCCCGGAATACCGGCGTATTCGTACAGGAAGTAGGCCCAGGAAGACTTATCCAGCGCGAAATGCTTCACTTCTTTCAGGTAGGTCGGTGACCAGTCCAGAATGCCGTAACGCAGCAGGTAAACGAACACGTTGGCCACGGCGATGTACCACAGCAATTTGTTCGGCAGAATGTACTGCATGAAGATCTGCTTGGCGGTCAGCTCTTCTTCCGCTTTCTCGCTGTAGTCGTCCGGGTAATCGTTTTTGTATTCTTCGATCGGCGGCAGCCCGCAGGATTGCGGCGTATCGCGCATCAGCGCAAAGGCGATCAGGGCCACCAGAATGGCGCCGAAGGCCGGCATATACAGCGCCGCGTGCCAGTCGTTGAACCAGGCCATCCCCAGCAGGAACAACAGCGGCGGCAGGCCGCCACCCACGTTATGGGCGCAGTTCCAGACCGAAACGATACCGCCGCGTTCTTTCTGCGACCACCAGTGCACCATGGTGCGGCCACAAGGCGGCCAGCCCATGCCCTGGAACCAACCGCACAAGAACAGCAGCACGAACATGACCGCGATGCTCGATGTCGCCCACGGCACGAAGCCCATGAACAGCATCACCGCAGCGGCCAGTATCAGGCCGGCAGGCAGGAATACGCGTGGGTTGGAACGGTCGGAAACCGAGCCCATGATGAACTTGGAGAAACCGTAGGCGATGGAAATACCCGACAGCGCGAAACCGAGGTCGCCGCGGCTGAAGCCCTGATCGATCAGGTAAGGCATCGCCAGAGTGAAGTTCTTGCGCACCAGATAGTAGGCGGCGTAACCGAAGAAAATCCCCATAAAAATTTGCCAGCGCAATTTACGGTAGAGCGGGTCGACTTTGTCGACCGGCACACGGGAAATGTGTGCTGCCGGCTTAAAAATACTCAACATGAGCGCCTCCGATGGCTTTTAGTTATCACATCAATATGATCGTCTACGTTCATTTGATGATTGAGCGGATAGAGAATGTGGTGTTTTTTTGTTCCATAACGAGCGTCATCCTAGTCAAAACAGCCTGGTGTCGCTGTGATGAATGGCGCAAATGTTACACTTTTATGAAACTACGGCGGATTTTGAGCGATTCGTTAACGTTATGAAATAGAAAAACGGCTAAAAATCGTGATTTCGATCACATTCATGGTTTTTTATGGACATTTTGTTTTCGTTTCGAGTTCGTTATTGTTCCTTATCAAACAAAGACCCCAGTAACTGTGGCCCAATAGGGTAATTACCACGGATCCTGAGGAAGCGTAATGAGCAGCCATTCACCGGACAGTGAAACGGATGTGATAATCATTGGTGGCGGTGCGACCGGAGCGGGCATTGCCCGTGACTGCGCGCGGCGTGGCCTGCGTTGCATACTGCTGGAGCGCCATGATATCGCCACCGGCGCCACCGGCCGTAACCACGGCTTGCTGCACAGCGGAGCGCGTTATGCGGTGACCGACGGCGAGTCGGCGCGTGAGTGTATAGAAGAGAACCGCATCCTCAAGCGCATCGCGCATCATTGCATCGAGCGTACCGATGGGTTGTTCATTACCCTGCCGCAGGATTCGCTGGCCTACCAACAACAGTTTATCGCTGCCTGCCACAGTGCCGGCATCAACGCCGAAGCCATTGATCCGCAATTGGCGTTGCGCTTGGAGCCGGCGGCCAACCCGGCGCTGATCGGCGCCGTGCGGGTGCCGGATGGCACCGTCGACCCGTTCCGTCTGACCGCCGCCAATATGCTCGATGCCCGCGAGCACGGCGCGCAAATCCTGACCTATCACCAGGTGGTCGGTTTGTTGCGCGTGGGCGATCGCGTGACCGGCGTGCGCGTTTTCGACCATCAAGCTGCGCGCCGCTACGATATCCACGCCGAGGTGGTGGTCAACGCTGCCGGCATCTGGGGCCAGCAGATTGCGGTATACGCCGATCTGCGCATCCGTATGTTCCCGGCCAAGGGCGCATTGCTGATCCTCGGCCACCGCATCAACAACATGGTCATCAACCGTTGCCGCAAACCGGCAGACGCCGACATTCTGGTGCCGGGCGACACCATCTCGCTGATTGGCACCACCTCCACCCACATCGACTACGACCAGATCGACAACATGGTGGTGACGCCGCAGGAAGTGGACATTCTGATCCGCGAAGGTGCGCTGCTGGCGCCGGAACTGGCGCAAACCCGCATTTTGCGTGCCTATGCCGGGGTGCGGCCGCTGGTGGCCAGTGACGACGATCCCAGCGGCCGTAACGTCAGCCGGGGCATCGTGCTGCTCGATCACGCCAGCCGCGATGGGCTGGAGGGATTTATCACCATCACCGGCGGCAAGTTGATGACCTATCGCCTGATGGCGCAGTGGGCGACCGATAAAGTGTGTGAAAAGCTTGGGCTGGATAGCCCATGCACTACCGCGGTGGAACCGCTGCCCGGCTCCCGGCAAACGGCGGAGGAAACGGTGCGCAGCGTGGTGGCGTTGCCGGCCAGTATTCGCGGCTCGGCAGTGTATCGCCATGGCGATCGCGCCAGCCTGGTGCCGGCCGGTAATCGGCTGGACAACAGCCTGGTCTGCGAATGCGAGGCGGTTACCGCCGGCGAGGTGCGCTATGCGGTGAACTCTCTCACCGTCAATAATCTGGTGGATCTCCGCCGCCGCACCCGTGTTGGCATGGGCACCTGCCAGGGTGAACTGTGCGCCTGTCGTGCCGCCGGGCTGCTGACGCGCTTTAACGTCGTCACCCCGCAGCAGTCGATCGATCAGTTGTCGCATTTCCTCAACGAACGCTGGAAGGGCGTACGCCCGATCGCCTGGGGTGATGCGCTGCGCGAGAGCGAGTTCACCAGTTGGGTTTATCAGGGATTGTGCGGACTGGATGCTCGGGAGAAACAGGAGGCGGATGATGCGATTTGACGTGGTGGTGATTGGCGGCGGCTTGGCGGGCATGGCCTGCGCCATCGGGTTGGCGGAACAGGGCAAGCGCTGCGCCGTGGTCAGCTCAGGCCAGAGCGCGCTTTATTTCTCCTCCGGCTCGCTTGATTTGCTGGCGCAATTACCTGACGGCACGCCGGTCGACGCGCCGCTGGCTGCATTGCCGGAACTGGCGCGACAGGCGCCGCGGCACCCTTATTCCTTGATTGGCGCAGAACGGGTGGCACCGTTATCTGATCAGGCGGCCCAGCTGTTGCAGCGCTGCGGCCTGAACCTGCAAGGCAGCAATGAAAGGAATCATCTGCGCATTACGCCGCTCGGCACGCGGCGGGCCACCTGGCTCAGCCCACAGGCCATTCCGGTGACGCCGTTGGCCGGTGAATTGCCGTGGGAAAGCGTTGCGGTGATTGGCATCGAGGGCTTTTTGGATTTTCAGCCGCAGCTGGCCGCCGATTCACTCATGCAGGCACTGGGAGTACGCACCGAGGTCAATTGGTTGCATTTACCTGCACTGGACCGGTTGCGCAACAATCCCAGCGAGTTTCGGGCGGTGAATATCGCCAGAGTGCTGGATTTGCCGGAAAATCGGATGCCGATGGCGGACGAGCTGCGCCGGCTGGCCGGCGATGCCGAGGCGATTTTCCTGCCGGCCTGTCTGGGGTTGGAAGAGGATGCCCCTTTGGTGGCGTTACAGGCGGCGGTGGGCAAGCCGGTACGTCTGTTGCCGACGTTACCGCCTTCGGTGTTGGGCATGCGCTTGCACCAGGCATTGCGCCGGCGCTTGCAACAGTTGGGCGGTGTTTTTATGCCGGGGGACAGCGTGCTGCGGGCGGATATCGACGCCGGGCGTGTTACCGGCCTTTATACCCGCAACCACGGCGATATTCCGTTGCAGGCGCAGCAGGTGGTGCTGGCCAGCGGCAGCTTCTTTAGCAATGGATTGGCGGCGGATTTCGACGGCGTGCGCGAGCCGGTGTTTGGGCTGGACGTAGACAGCCAGGCGGATCGCGCCGACTGGAGCCGCAGCGATCTGTTTGCTCCGCAACCCTATTTGCAGTTCGGCGTACGCACCGATGGCCGGCTGCGTGCGTTAAGACACGGGGAGGCGTTGACCAACCTGTATGCCATCGGTGCGGTAACCGGCGGGTACGATCCGCTACGGCAGGGCTGCGGCGCCGGCGTTTCGCTGATCGGGGCGCTGCACGTCGCGCAACAGATTGCCGCAGAGGAGGAGCGACCATGAGCTTGCAGAAAGACAACAGCTTTGAAAACTGCATCAAATGCACCGTCTGCACCACCTATTGTCCGGTCGCCAAAGTCAACCCGCTCTATCCGGGGCCAAAACAGGCGGGGCCGGATGGTGAACGTCTGCGGTTGAAGGATCCGGCGCTGTACGATGAAGCGCTGAAGTATTGCACCAACTGCAAGCGCTGTGAGGTCGCCTGCCCGTCCGACGTCAAAATCGGCGATATCATTCAGCGCGCCCGCGCCGATTACGCCCAGAACAAACCGACGCTGCGCGACGCTATCCTCAGCCATACCGACATCATGGGGTCGCTGTCGACACCCTTTGCGCCCATAGTCAATGCCGCCACCGGTCTGAAACCGGTGCGTGCGCTGCTGGACAAAGCGCTGAAAATTGACCACCGCCGCGAGTTGCCAAAATACTCGTTCGGCACCTTCCGCCGCTGGTATCGCCGTCAGGCGCAGGCCCAGCAGCGCTATGCCGAACAGGTGGCGTTTTTTCACGGCTGCTTCGTCAATTACAACCATCCGCAGTTGGGCAAGGATCTGATCAAGGTCTTTAACGCGATGGATATCGGCGTGCAACTGCTGAAGCGCGAGAAATGTTGCGGCGTGCCTTTGATCGCCAACGGCTTTATCGCCCAGGCTAAAAAGCAGGCCGAAGTGAATGCCGAATCGCTGCATGAGGCGGTGCTGGAACGCGGAATTCCTGTGGTGGCGACCTCGTCGAGCTGTACCTTTACCTTACGTGATGAATATCCGCATCTGTTGGAGGTGGACACCTCGGCGGTGCGCGAGCGGGTAGAACTGGCGACGCGCTATTTGTATCGACTGATCAACCAGGGCCGCACTCTGCCGCTGAAGCGCACGCCGTTGCGGGTGGCCTATCATACGCCGTGCCATATGGAGAAAATGGGCTGGACCGCCTATACGCTGGAGCTGTTGCGGCAAATTCCGGGGGTGGAGCTGCTGGTGCTGGATTCGCAGTGTTGCGGCATTGCCGGCACTTACGGGTTTAAATCGGAGAACTATGCGACTTCGCAGGGGATTGGCGCTTCGCTGTTTCGCCAGATCGAGGAAAGCGGTGCGGATCTGGTGGTGACCGACTGCGAAACCTGCAAGTGGCAAATCGAGATGTCGACCAGTAAAAGCTGCGAACATCCGATCACCCTGCTGGCGCAGGCGTTGGCATAATCGGTGATGGGGTGGCGAAACGGGGCCGGCATGCCGACCCCCCTAAGGTTACTGCTTCAGTTTCAAGGTGCTGATGATGCCTTCGGCTTCACTTTGCGCCTGCTGCTGGTTATCTGCCGGCAGCGTGACCTGAATGGTCAGCATATTGTTATCCAGTGTGCCGATCAGGATCGAAGAGTAGGCTTTCTCGCCGCCGCTGGTGATGATGCTGTCCAGTTGACGCAGAGGGACGCCGTTAACGTCGATGGCTTTGTTGGTAATCACCTGCAGATTGGCGTCACGCGAGCGCTGGGTGTCTTCCAGACGCTTGGCCAGGGTTTCCAGGTTATCGGCGGTCTTGTCGCCGAGGATCACGATCAGTGCGCGCTGGCCGGTGCTGTCGGCGTAAACGTGCATGTTGTTCGCCTGGTTGCCCAGCTTACCGCTTTGGTCCGCCATGCCGACCGGCAGAGTGAACGCCAGTTTTCCGTCCAGTAAACTCACCTGTTGCCCGGCCGGTGCGCTGGCCGCAGCACCGCCCGCCGGCGCCTTGGTGTCTTTGGTGTCGCCGTCACAGGCCGCCAGGCCAAGCACTAACAGGCTGATACCCATCAATTTTGCTACTTTACGCATTGGGCTTCCTTCTTCCTTTCAGGTAGGTTTTTACTGCCGTATCGCAACCTATTCCACGTTGAAATGCAAGGCAGATGTTGTCACAAGGTTTTTTCAAGTAATAGCCGATAATCAGCCACTTCGCCTTTCTTTTCCAGTTGAACAATCTGATAGTGATGGCCGATGAGCATCGTCAACATCGCGCGGAATTGATTGCGTGTTTTCACCGTCAACCGCCGATACCCCTGCGCTCTCGCCCAGCGCTCCTGCTCGGCCAACAGTGCCCGCGCCACGCCGTGGCGGCGAAACGCCGGCAGCACGCCGCCCAGCCAGCTGTAAAATACTTTTTCTTGCGTCTGATAACCCAGTTTGAAACCGGCGGATTGGCCGTCAACCTCGGCGATCAGCAGGTGGCAGGCGGACGACCCGACGCGTTGCTGTAAATCGGCCAGGCTATGCAGGCCACCGAATTCGGGGATTTGCCGGTACAGGGCGTGGATTTCGTTGAAGGTAGCGTGGCGGGTGATTACTGTCATTGGCGGCCTCCGTAGGGTGCAGGCCGCCAATGATAACACGGCTCAGTTCGCTTGCAGGCTGCCGTCATTGCGGCGGACGGCAATGCGCTTAAGCAGCATATTCAGGAGTACGCCGTACATCGGCAGGAAGAACAGCAGGCAGATCAGAACCTTGAAGCTGTAATCCACCAGTGCGATCTCCACCCAGTTATTGGCCATAAAGGCATCGCTGCTCTTATAAAACGCAATAAAGAAGAACGACAGGGTATCGCTGATATTGCCGAGGAACATGGCCGCAGCAGGAGCAACCCACCAGGCGCTGCGTTGGCGCAGCCGGTTGAAAACGTGTACGTCGAGGATCTGACCGAGCACGTAAGCCATAAAGCTGGCGATGGCGATACGTGCCACAAACAGGTTAAAGCTGCCCAACGCGGCAAAGCCCTGCCATTCGCCCTGATAGGTCACGGTAGAAATCACGTACGAGATGAACAGCGCCGGGACCATTACCGAAAGAATGATACGCCGTGCCAGCGGGGCACCGAAAATACGCACCGTCAGATCGGTTGCCAGGAAGATGAACGGAAAGGTAAAGGCCCCCCAGGTGGTATGGAAGCCGAAAACGGTAATCGGCAACTGCACCAGGTAGTTACTGGAGGTAATGATGACAATATGGAACAGCGATAGCCAGACCAACGCGGTGAGGCGCTGCTGAGCGGTAAACGAATACATGTTGTAGCCTTTTTAGTCGTGGGGTGAGGGAACCCAGAGTTTCTTGTCGCAACAGCAAAATGCGCTGCGCGGCGGCATGATACGTGTTTGCGCAACCAATGCAATGGCTAAATTTAACGCAAACGTTAACGTATCTTGCGCAGAAAAACTACCGGCGTAAACTAGGCGCCAATGAGATGCGGCGGGCGTTCGCCGATCGCTTTTGATCGAGAAAAATTGCATGACTGACTTATTTGCCCAGGCAGACCAGACGCTTGATGCGCTGGGGCTGCGCTGTCCGGAACCGGTGATGATGGTGCGCAAGACCGTACGCCATATGGATGACGGTCAAACCCTGCTGATTATTGCCGATGATCCGGCCACCACCCGCGACATTCCGGGCTTCTGCCGCTTTATGGAGCACACGCTGGTGGCGCAGGAAACCGACAAGGCGCCGTACCGCTACCTGTTACGCAAGGGCGTATAGTTTTTGACCGTTTTGTGCGGTAAGCTGCTTGAAACGGGCTACAGGAAAAAGGGGTAAGCAATGGTTATCTTACGCTCGCCTGTTGTCTCAGAATATGAGACACAAGAGCAGACGGAAATCTACGATCGCTGGTTTCGGGAAAAGGTTCGGGAAGCCATGGATGATCCCCTGCCTGGCATTTCCCATGACGAGGTAATGGCCGAGATGGATGCTCTTATCGCTGTAGCGGAAGCAAGGAAGAAAACCAAGCAGGTATAAATGCTCGTCATCGAATGGAGTCGATCTGCTCGCCAGGACTTGGCGGATATACTGCTTTTCATTGCCAATGACAATCCTCGGGCAGCCAAAAAAATGAAGGTGTTAATTTCAGAAGCAATTCTTCCTGCCGCTGAACATCCTCATATTTTTCGCCGTGGCAGAGTTGATGGCACGCACGAAATCATTGTTCATCCCAATTATCTTCTGATCTACCAAGTGGTTGCCGATCGTATCCGGGTGATGCGAGTCCTGCATGCACGCCGACGCTATCCCTGAAGGCACTGTCGCTGATGTAAAGTAGCGCCGGATCCCAGGGATGGGCTCCGGCGCAGAGCATCACTGACGTTTCTTCAGCAAGCGCAGTGCGTTGGCGGTGACCAGCGCGGTAGCGCCCGAGTCCGCCAGCACCGCCAGCCACAACCCGGTCATCCCCAGCAGTGTGGTGATCAGGAATATTCCTTTCAACCCCAGCGCAATGGTGATGTTCTGCCGGATATTGGCATGGGTAGCGCGCGAGATGCGGATCATTTCTGCCACACCGAGCAACCGGTTATGGGTCAGCGCCGCGTCGGCGGTTTCCAGCGCCACGTCGGTGCCGCTACCCATGGCGATACCGATGCTTGAGGCTTTCATCGCCGGCGCATCGTTGATACCGTCGCCGATCATTGCCGTCGGGCGCAGTTCACTCAGTTCGATAACCGCTTTCACTTTATCTTCCGGCAGCAGCCCGGCTCGGTAATCGATCCCCAGTTCCGCGGCAATCGCCGCCGCCGCACGCGGGTTATCGCCGGTCAACATCACTCCGTGGATCCCCAGCGCGTTCAATTCGGCAATGGCCTGTTTAGCGTCGCTGCGCAGCGTATCACGCAGTGCCAGCAGGCCGATCGCTACGCCGTTTTCCAACACCACCACCGCCGTTTTGCCGGCGTTTTCCAGTTTTTCTACCTGGCTTTGCAACAAGGCGTCGAGCTGGCCTGCCGCCAGTTTACCCGGCGCGCTGATCAACAGAGTTTTGCCGTCAACCACGCCTTCCACCCCAACTCCCGCCAGAGCGCGACGCGCCTGAGCCGGCGGCAGAGGCGCACCATACTGCTCGGCCCGTTTGATAATCGCCTGCGCCAGCGGATGATGGGAGCCGGTTTCTACCGCGGCGGCCAGGGTCAGCAACTGCTGTTCGCTGATGCCGTTGATCGGCAGTACATCCGTGACCTTGGGCTTGCCTTCCGTCAGCGTGCCGGTTTTATCGAAGGCGATGGTTTGCACCTGGCCCAGCTGTTCCAGCGCCGCGCCGCCTTTAATCAGGGCGCCGCGCCGAGTGGCCGCCGCCAGCCCGGAGGTAATTGCCGCCGGAGTGGATATGACCAGCGCACAAGGACAACCGATCAGCAGCAGGGTCAGGCCGCGGTAAATCCAGATATCCCAGGGCTGTGACAGCAGCAGCGGCGGCACCAGGATCACCGCAACGGCCAGCAGCATAATCGCTGGCGTGTAGTAACTGCTGAACCGGTCAAGGAAACGTTCGATAGGCGCACGGCGTTCTTCGGCCTCTTCGATCAATTGCAGAATGCGGTCGATGGCGTTTTTGCCCGGCTCGGAAATCACCTTCATCTGCGCGGCCTGATCGACCGACAGGCTGCCCGCCGCGACTTTCTGGCCCTGCTGACGTTCGACCGGCACCGATTCGCCGGTCAGGGCGCTTTCGTCGAAACTGGCGAACGGGTTGAGCAGTTCGGCATCGGCCGGAAGGCGGCCGCCGGGGGCAATTTCAATCACATCGCCGGGGCGCAGGCTGGAGACCGGCACGCGTTTACGTGCCGAACCTTGCAGCAGCAGCGCATCTTCCGGCACCAGCTCCATCAGTGCCGTCACGCCACGGCGGGCGCGATTGGCGGCGTAGGATTCCAGCAGCTCGCCAACCATAAACAGCAGCAGCACCATGGCCGCCTCGGCGGTGGCACCGATAAACAGCGCGCCCATTGCCGCCACGCTCATCAGCGTTTCAATGGCAAACGGCGTACCGGAGCGGATCAGCCGCAGCGCCTTGGCCGCGACCGGCGCCAGACCGACCAGCGTGGTGGCGATAAACGCAATGCGGCCCAGTTCGGGATTGACCATATCGAGCACCCAACTGACCACCATCAGCGTGGTAAGCAACAGCAGCGGGCCGAATTCCTTCAGGCGCGATGCCTGGGGCGACTCGGCTTTGGTTGTCTGGGTGCCGAGCAGAGTAAAGCCGGCCTGTTGCACCGCGTCCTGGATGCGCAGGCTGACATCGGATTGGGCGTCGACCACCAGTTTTTCAGTGGCGAACAGCACGCGTGCGTTTTCTACGCCGGGAATGCCCGTAACGGCGTTCTCTATTTTTTTTGCGCAGCTTGGGCAGTCCATGCCGGTGACTTTCCAACTGTAACGCTGGCTGCCGGAAGGAGGGGCTGTAGCCAGACTGTGGCTTTCCTCATCCGGATCCTCATGATCGTCCGTGCTGCAACAGCTGGCGCCATGATCGTGCGAATGAGCATGGCCGGTTTCAACGGTGCCGATTTTTTGTTCGCTGCTGCAACCGTGCTGGGTTTTACCGTGGCTGTGATTGCAGCCGCAGGTACCTTCTGCAGGGTTATGTTCCTGATGATTATGATTTTTATGGGTATGCATAACGTCCCCCTCCGGGCAGTTAATGATGTTCATTGCGCTGACTCTACACCCTGGAGTCAACTCCAGAGTCAAGCGCCGGATGAGAATTATTGTTAACTGTAAGGCTGAGGGGAAATCGGCCGTTTCTTTCTGCCAATCATGCCGATTTCACTTTATCGGCGTTGCCGGTGAGTGTTAATCGGCGGGGCGACGCAGGGGCCATTAGGCAAAAAAAGAAAATGTTACTCCCGCAGGGACTAAAAAGGCCGGCCAGCTAATAATAAAGAGTTATTAATCTATAACGGTGTGGTTAAATTTAATTATTTTTATAAAAACAGCCAGCATGATTCTCTTGTGTCTGCAGGCCGCATTCTTATTGAAGTTTGTGACTAACTTATGCGTACTTGATTGCCTTTGATTTGTAAATATGACCAAAAAATAGCACAAATATCTTTCGTTATAAAAATATATGGTTGATTATTTTGTGTTCAATTTTAAGAGCCTGCCTATAATTGGAATCGATTACCATTTCTGTTGGTAATATTATTTACTGATATATATGCATTAATTCTATCTAACACACTGCCGGTAACGGCGCATAAACCCCTTCCAGCAAGCCGGTGATTCGTCTGCCGTGGCTTTCTGGCAGGTTATGTCTATCTGCCTGATTGATAACAATCAGCTAATGAGTGGAATCGAACCAATGCAATCAACTAAAAAGGCAATTGAAGTTACTGAATCCAGCCTCGCCGCTACCGGCTCCGGCTATAATGCTGTAGAAGATCTGTTGCATTACCACGAGCGTGGCAACGGGATTCAGGTTAATGGCAAGGATTCATTTTCTACCGAACAAGCTGGGCTGTTTATTACCCGTGAGAATCAAACCTGGAACGGTTATAAGGTTTTTGGTCAACCGGCTAAATTAACTTTCTCTTTCCCGGATTATAAATTCTCTTCTACCAATGTCGCCGGCGATACCGGGCTGAGTAAGTTCAGCGCCGAACAGCAACAGCAAGCTAAACTGTCGCTGCAATCCTGGTCTGATGTGGCCAATATTACCTTCACCGAAGTCGCCCCCAGCCAGAAGGCCAATATCACCTTCGGCAATTACAGCCAGGATCGTCCCGGCCATTACGACTACGACACTCAGGCTTACGCTTTCCTGCCTAACACGATTTATCAGGGGCAGAACCTGGGCGGCCAAACCTGGTACAACGTCAATCAGTCCAATGTTCAACATCCGGCAAGCGAAGATTACGGTCGCCAGACGTTCACTCATGAAATTGGCCACGCGCTGGGCCTGAGCCACCCGGGCGATTACAACGCCGGGGAAGGCAACCCAACCTACAACGACGCCAGCTATGCCGAAGACACTCGCGAGTTCAGCCTGATGAGCTATTGGAGTGAAACCAATACCGGCGGTGACAACGGCGGCCACTATGCCGCGGCACCGTTGCTGGATGACATTTCCGCCATTCAGCATCTGTATGGCGCCAACCTGTCCACCCGCACCGGCGATACCGTGTATGGCTTCAACTCCAATACCGGCCGCGATTTCCTCAGCACCTCCGGCAACGCGCAGAAAGTGATCTTTGCGGCCTGGGATGCGGGCGGCAATGATACCTTCGATTTCTCCGGCTACACGGCCAACCAGCGCATCAATCTGAACGAGAAATCCTTCTCGGACGTAGGTGGGCTGAAAGGTAACGTGTCGATCGCTGCCGGCGTCACCATTGAGAACGCCATTGGCGGTTCAGGCAACGACGTTATCGTCGGTAATGCGGCCAACAACGTATTGAAAGGCGGCGCGGGCAGCGACATTCTGTTCGGCGGCGCAGGTGCCGATGAACTGTGGGGCGGCGTCGGCAAAGATACCTTTGTTTTCGCCGCCGTCAGCGATTCCAAGCCTGGCGCTGCTGACTGGATCCGCGACTTCCAGAAAGGTACCGATAAAATCGACCTGTCGTTCTTTAATCAAGGGGCGCAGGGCGGCGATGCGATCCACTTCGTCGATCATTTCAGCGGTGCGGCGGGTGAAGCATTGTTAACCTACGATAGCTCGAGCAACGTCAGCGATTTGGCGCTGAACATTGGCGGGCATCAGACGCCGGACTTCCTGGTGAAAATTGTCGGGCAGGCGGACGTCGCCACCGACTTTATCGTGTAACAGTGAACATCATAACGCCCGGCGCAGTCTGGCCGGGCGTTATGCAGGAGTTAACATGAAAGGCAGTTTAGCGCGCGCCGCCGTGGTGGCGGGGGGCATGATGGTGACGGGAGCCGTTATGGCCGGCAGTTTGGTTCTTCCCTCCGCGAAGTCGCTGGCGGGGCAATGGCTGATCGCCGATGCCGAACGACAGTGCCAGATTGAATTTTTGGCTAGCGAACAAAGCGAAATCAATGGTTATCAGTTGGTGGACAGTCAGCACTGTCTGAAAAAGGTGTTTACGGCGGAGGTGGTCGGCTGGCGCCCGGCGCCGGATGGCATCGCTCTGTTGCAGGCCGATGGCAGTACGCTGGCGTTCTTTTCGCGCGACGGCGAGAGTTACCGCAATCAACTTGGGGCGGATGACGGCCTGACTCTGAAAGCGCTGGCGTAATGAAACGGGTTCGGTCGCCCGAACCCGCTCTGGATATTTACAGGTACAACGAGCGTACGATCAGGAAATGGCCAGAGAAGTAGCAGAACGCCACCAGCGCATCCGCCGCCCGGAAACTAAAACGGTAGCGGTTAATCAGCCATACCACGTTGGCCAGCAGCAGCAATGAGGTGCCCGCCAACAGCGAGAAACTGAAATCGGTGCTGCGCATAAAGTAATGTTCACCCGCCAGCCACACCATCAGCAATGTCATCGCCACGTAGGTGGCAATTGGCCAGCGCATTTCTTCCAGCCGGGTCCAGATAGTCGCTAGCAGCAACGCGCCGATAATCAGCAGCGCCAGCGGCAGCGGCCAAAACAGGCTGAAGCTCATCTGGCTGGCGAAGCTCAGGGTATAAAGCAGGTGCGAAAGGAAAAATGCACCGATGGCGTACAGCACGCGCTCACGCGGCAGCAGCAGCAGGGCGTCGGCGATCAACGTCGCCACCAGGCCGAGGACGATCAGATACCCTGCGGCGCCCAGCACCGGCGCTTGCCAGGCCAGTAATAGCAGTAGCAGCAGAGTAAGCGGTTTAAACACCCAACGCTGCCAGCGTGGCCCGCGATAGGAGGCGTCTACGAACAACCAACCGGAAAAGAATACGGCAAGGAACGGCCAACTCATTGTGTCTTCCTTATTCATTATGGGAACCGCAGAGTCCGGCTCCAAATTGTCACCAGTGTCACTTCCTATGTGCAGTGTAGGCAGCGCACCTGCAATCGACAATGCTTTCTTGAGAATGCTATGTTTACGCTGATTTAGCCGCGAAGGGAATGGGAAGAAAGATGAGTAAGCCGCCGCTGTTTTTTGTCGCCGTGATTGCGTTGATCGCCGTGCTGGCGACGCACCGTTACTTCAACCAGCGCCGGGCTGAGGCGGAAAATGACCGCGCGCCGGTGAGCAGCTTGCAGGTCAAGGTTAGCGACAAGCGCGAATATCCCGTGGCGACCACCCGTTCGCGCCAGCGCGAACAGAGGGTCAATGAGCCGATGCATTATGAGGTGGTGTTCAGCCCGTTGCGCGGCGGCGAGGACATTCGGCTACGGCTGAAACAGTGGCAGTACAACCCGATCGAAAAGGGCGCGCAGGGCACGTTGAGCATGCAGGGCACGCGCTTCGTCTCCTTTACCGCCCAATAACCTATTTCCTTTTGATCGGCGGCTGTTTTTTCTGCCATGCCAGCAGCTCGAAGACGCCAAAGACGAAGATCTTGGCTTCCTGCCAGTAGCTTATCGGCTGATCTTTCGGCTGGGTAGACTTCAGCAACACCAGTTGCAGCCCGTGCATCACCACCATAAAGAACAGCGCCACGTCGATGAAATATTTCAGCGGCTTGGGAAAAGGGTGGAACAGATTGGAGAGCAGAAAGCCCCATACGCACAGCATCAGCAGGCGGCCCAGATTAATCAGCATTGTTGGTTTTCTCTTGCGAACGAACATAAAGCCGGTAAGCCACCTGACCGGCGACTTTTTCCCGGTGTAATTGCCAGTTGGCCGGCACGTCAGCCGCAGCGCTTTCCGCTTCGGCCTCTACGTAAATCCAGGCCTCATCGGCCAGCCAACCTTGCTGTTCCAGCAGGGTGACGGTTTCTGCCAGCAGCCCTTTGCGGAACGGCGGATCGAGAAACACCACGTCAAACGGCTGGCCGTTGCCTGCCAACCAGCTCAGCGTGTTGGTGTTGACCACCGTGCCTTTACCCTGCAGCAGTGCCAGGTTTTTCTCCAGTTGCTGCGCTACCGGGCGTTCAAACTCCAGCAGCGTGGCGCTGCCGGCATAGCGTGACAGCGCCTCCAGCCCCAATGCGCCGCTACCGGCAAAACAGTCCAGGCAGCGTGCGCCCTGAATGACTGGCGCCAGCCAGTTGAACAGGGTTTCGCGGACGCGATCGGTGGTCGGGCGAAGCCCTGGGCTGTTCGGCACCGGCAGTTTACGCCCGCGCCATTGGCCGCCGATAATGCGGATCTGCCCGGCTGCGGCCTGGGGCGGTTTTTTGGCCGACGCCCGTGGCGTTAGTCTTGTCATAGGTTTGCTTTGTTTCTTTCTCTGGCCGTGAGGCCGCACGAGTTAACGAAAAGTTGCACCTATTCTACCGGTGAGAGGCGCCGGGGGGAACGGTAAAACTTTGTTGCCTGATTTCACAGTGGAAAGCATACCGGATGCGTGTTGCTGCGCGAGGGAAAGTGATAGACTCGGCGGATTATTGTCAGCATAAGCAAGCCTTAGGTACGGAGTAGAGTCATCACATGGCAAAAGATAAGAAACGTGGGTTTTTCTCCTGGCTGGGCTTCGGCCAGAAGGAAGAAGAGCAACAGCAACCTGAACCGTCGGTAGAGCAGACGGAAAATCAGGCCGTGGAGACACCGGCTGAACCGGTTGCCGCCCCGCTGGACGACAAGCTCCCCGCCCAGGAATCTGAACCTGCCGCCTCCGTCGATACCCCAGGGGAATGGGACGGCAGCCTGACCGGCGAGCATATCGCCGAAAGCGTACCTGTCGTCGCTGAGCATTCCACCCCGGCGCAAGCGTTGGCGGAAGAGGTTGTCACCCTCACCGAGCAGGTGGCGGCGCAGCAGCAGCCGGTTATTGAAGCGATCGCCGAGCCGGTTGCGATCATGGTCCCTGAGCCAGCCGTTGAACCTGAACCCATCGCATCTGCGCCTGCTGTCGAGCCTGAGCCGATCGTTGAGCCTGAGCCGGAAGTGGTTGAAACTGCGGGTGAGCCAGAGCCAGAGCCTCTGCCGGCCAGCGTTGCGCTGGAGCCGGTTATCATCGCCCCGGCCGCGGTTGAAATAATAGAAGAGCAAGAGCCTGAATCGGCGGAAGCGGACCTGCCGGCCCCGGCGGTAACTCAAGAGCAGGAACGCCCGACCAAAGAAGGCTTCTTCGCCCGCCTGAAGCGCAGCCTGGTGAAAACCAAGCAGAACCTGGGTTCCGGTTTTATCGGCCTGTTCCGTGGCAAGAAAATCGACGACGATCTGTTTGAAGAGCTGGAAGAACAGCTGCTGATTGCCGACGTCGGCGTGGAAACCACCAGTAAAATCATTACCTCTCTGACCCAGCACGCCAGCCGTAAGCAGTTGAAAGACGCCGAGGCGTTGTACGGCAAGCTGAAGGAGGAAATGTCTGAAATTCTGACTAAAGTTGAACAACCTCTGGATGTTGGCGGTAAAAACCCCTATGTCATTCTGATGGTTGGGGTGAACGGCGTGGGTAAAACCACCACCATCGGCAAGCTGGCTCGTCAGTTCCAGGCGGAAGGCAAATCGGTGATGCTGGCGGCGGGGGATACCTTCCGTGCGGCGGCGGTGGAGCAACTGCAGGTGTGGGGCGAGCGCAACCGTATTCCGGTGGTGGCGCAGCATACCGGTGCAGACTCTGCTTCGGTGATCTACGACGCGGTGCAGGCCGCCAAGGCGCGTGGCATTGACGTGCTGCTCGCAGATACCGCCGGCCGCTTGCAGAACAAGGCGCACCTGATGGAAGAGCTGAAGAAGATCGTCCGCGTCATGAAAAAACTGGACGACCAGGCCCCCCATGAGGTTATGCTGACTCTGGATGCCAGCACC
This sequence comes from Serratia sp. TSA_198.1, assembly GCF_052686505.1. Taxonomy (NCBI): domain Bacteria; kingdom Pseudomonadati; phylum Pseudomonadota; class Gammaproteobacteria; order Enterobacterales; family Yersiniaceae; genus Serratia; species Serratia sp. TSA_198.1. The sequence continues at coordinate 49,315 of NZ_JBQZFP010000005.1, read as the reverse complement.
GGACAGAATGCTGTCAGCCAGGCGAAATTATTTAATGAAGCCGTGGGCTTAACCGGTATCACGCTGACTAAACTGGACGGTACCGCCAAGGGCGGGGTGATCTTCGCCATTGCCGATCAGTTCGAAATCCCGATTCGCTATATTGGCGTTGGGGAAGGTATCGAAGATTTGCGGCCATTTAAGGCTGACGATTTTATTGAGGCACTTTTTGCCCGAGAGGATTAATACGGATGATTCGCTTTGAACAGGTCAGTAAAGCTTATCTGGGCGGACGGCAAGCGCTGCAGGGGGTAGATTTCCATCTGCGCCCGGCGGAGATGGCGTTTCTGACCGGCCATTCCGGCGCGGGGAAGAGTACCCTGCTGAAACTGATTTGTGGTATCGAACGACCAAGCGCCGGCCATATCTGGTTTGGTGGCCACGACATCAGCCGGTTGAAAAACAGTGAGGTGCCGTTCCTGCGTCGTCAGATCGGCATGATTTTCCAGGATCACCATCTGCTGCTGGATCGCACGGTCTACGACAACGTGGCGATGCCGCTGATCATCGCCGGCGCCAGCACGGAAGACATCCGCCGCCGCGTATCCGCCGCGCTGGACAAGGTCGGGCTGCTGGATAAAGCGAAAAACTTCCCGATTCAGCTGTCCGGCGGTGAGCAGCAGCGCGTGGGCATCGCCCGGGCGGTGGTGAACAAACCGGCGGTACTGCTGGCGGACGAACCCACCGGTAACCTGGATGATGCGTTGTCGGAGGGCATTTTGCGCCTGTTCGAAGAATTTAACCGTGTTGGCGTTACCGTGCTGATGGCCACTCACGACACTGGGCTTATCGCCCGTCGCAATTACCGCATTCTGAGCCTGAGCCAGGGCCGTATGGCTGGAGGAGCGCATCATGGCGAATAATGCAAAAAACGCCAAGAGCAAGGCGCTGCGCGGCGGCTGGCGTGAACAATGGCGCTATGCCTGGATGAACGCCATCAAGGATATGCTGCGTCAACCGTTGGCGACGCTGCTGACGGTGATGGTGATCGCCATCTCCCTGACGCTGCCGAGCCTGTGTTATATCGTCTGGAAAAACGTCAGCACTGCGGCTACCCAGTGGTATCCGACGCCGCAGCTGACGGTGTATCTGGATAAATCTCTCGATGATGACGCCGCAGTGAAAGTGCTCGACGCCATCAAGGCGGAAGCCGGCGTAGAGAAGGTGAATTACCTGTCGCGCGAAGAGGCCCGGGGCGAATTCCGCAACTGGTCCGGCTTTGGCGGTGCGCTGGATATGCTGGAAGAGAACCCGTTGCCGGCCGTGGCCATCATCACGCCGAAGATGAGCTTCCAGAGTTCGGAAACCCTCAATACCCTGCGCGATCGCGTGGCGGCGGTTCAAGGGGTGGACGAAGTGCGGATGGATGACAGTTGGTTTGCCCGTCTGGCGGCGCTCACCGGGCTGGTTGGGCAGGTGGCGGCGATGATCGGCGTTCTGATGATTGTGGCGGTGTTCCTGGTGATCGGCAACAGCGTGCGTCTGAGCATTTTCAGCCGCCGTGACACCATCAATGTGATGAAGCTTATCGGCGCGACCGACGGCTTCATCCTGCGGCCGTTCCTGAACGGCGGGGCGATGCTCGGCTTTTTCGGCGCGCTGCTGTCGCTGCTGCTCTCCGGGGCGCTGGTGTGGAAACTGGAGTCGGTGGTGACCGGCGTGGCAAAAGTGTTCGGCACCACCTTTACCCTGCATGGGCTGGGGTGGGATGAGGCGCTGTTGCTGCTGATTATCTCCGCGATGATCGGCTGGATTGCCGCCTGGCTGGCGACGGTGCAACATTTACGCCGATTTACACCACAATAAAGTTTTTTTGGTATACTCTTCTTCTGCTGCTCCGAGCGTGTTGCGGGAGAAGAGTTACCGGCAGTAAAACAAGCACCATCCAGTCTCTTCTTAGCGCACAAATTCCCTATCGGTCTCAACCTTCGTCACGTATTGTCATGTGCAATGCTGTCGAAAAACAGTGAACTTATAGGGCGGAACACGGTCAAAATTTGCAGCAAAATGTTAGGGTGCCCGGCGTGTGGACCGCTTTTGCAACAGCAACTGCCGTAAAATCAATCTTTCCCCGCCGTGAATCATCACCTGCATGACCTGTTTTCTCAAGAGAGGGTTTGAATGACCAAAGAAATGCAAACTTTAGCTTTAGTGCCCCAGGGCAGTTTGGAAGCCTATATCCGGGCCGCCAACACCTATCCGATGCTGACGGCAGAGGAAGAGCGGGAGCTGGCTGAACGGCTGCATTATCAGGGCGATCTGGAAGCCGCTAAGCAGCTGATCCTGTCTCACCTGCGCTTTGTCGCTCATATCGCCCGTAATTACTCTGGTTACGGCCTGCCGCAGGCAGACCTGATTCAGGAAGGTAATATCGGCCTGATGAAAGCTGTACGCCGCTTCAATCCGGAAGTGGGTGTGCGTCTGGTGTCCTTTGCGGTGCATTGGATCAAGGCAGAAATTCACGAATACGTGCTGCGCAACTGGCGTATCGTCAAGGTTGCCACCACCAAAGCACAGCGCAAGCTGTTCTTTAACCTGCGTAAAACCAAGCAGCGTCTGGGCTGGTTCAATCAAGACGAGGTGGAGCTGGTGGCTCGCGAGTTGGGCGTGACCAGCAAAGACGTGCGTGAGATGGAGTCGCGTATGGCGGCGCAGGATATGACCTTCGATCCTACGCCGGACGACGATGCGCGCGACGGTCAGTCGATGGCGCCGGTTCTGTACCTGCAGGACAAAAGCTCGGACTTCGCCGAAGGCATCGAGGAAGATAACTGGGAAAGCAACGCCGCAGACAAACTGGCCTACGCGCTGGAAGGTCTGGACGAGCGCAGCCAGCATATCATTCGTGCCCGCTGGTTGGATGATGACAACAAATCCACCTTGCAGGAACTGGCCGATCAGTATGGCGTTTCCGCCGAGCGCGTACGCCAGTTGGAAAAGAACGCCATGAAGAAACTGAAAATGGCGATCGAAGCCTGATCCCGCGTCAGCGTTAAAAAACCCGTTCATTGCTGAACGGGTTTTTTTGTGCCTGAAATTCGGCGTTACTGGCCTGCCGCGGCAAAATCCGGTGCAGGGCAGTCGTAGCCAAACTTGCTGGCCCAGGAATAACGGGTGCCGGTGTTGATATAGCGCTGATACAGCGCCTGGCCGGTTTTCGCGTCGCGTTTAATAACCCAGCCGGCGGCATTGCACAGCACGGCAGCATACGCCTGGCTTTTGGGCGGCAACAAGTCGGCGGCCTGTTGGGCAAGGTCGACGGCCTGCCAGCGATAATGCAGGAAGCGATTGTCTTGTGCCGGTAGCGCCGCTTTGGCCCGCGCCGCCTCGGCGCTGCCGATCCAACTCTTGTGTTTCAGCTCGCGGGTATCAAAGGCATCCCCCAGGTACGAATAACCCGCGTCATAAATGGCGTAATCCGGCGTCATCTCATAGCCGGTGAACGCCAGCCCCTGCGTACGCAGCAGCGTCGCCGCCTGATAATAAGCTTTGGCCCGCACCAGTTTGTCGGCGGTTTTGTCCTTCGCGGTTTTCAGCGTATCGGCATACCCTTGCGCCACCTGGCGGTAGTTCGGAATATCAAAGTAACCCATCGCCTCCTGGGCCCGCCCGGCGCGCATCAGCCGCCGTGCCAGCAGTTCCCGCAATTGGATATCCGGCGTGATTTGCTGGCCGTTGTACTCATCGGGATTAACGGGTTTCAGCGGCGTTGCCGGCGCCGGCACATGTTTATCAACGAAGCCTTTCAGTTCGTCGATCGTCAGCACCCGCTCGGCCACGTCGGCGACATCTGCCCAATAAATCTCTTTGCCGCGATACAGAAAATCCATCGCCTGCAGGTAGTCGCCGCGATCCAAGGCAAGGATCGCCTGCTCCCCGGCTACCCGGCATTCGGGCACGATGGTTTCCGGCGTAAAGTCCGCATTGCGCTGCTCGCCCCAGCTTTCACTGGAGGGGAAGGCTGCCGCCGCTTTGGCATAGGCGGCGGTAGCGGCTTTAACATCCCCGTCGCGCAGCGCCATTTTGGCGCGCAGCCACCACGCCAGCCCGCTGTCACCGGCATGTTTTAACAGGCTGGCCGCCATGGGATATTGCCCGGCGCGATAAGCCAGTGCCGCTAGCCGATCGCTGCCGCTGAAACCGCTTTTCACCGAGGCGTTCAGCAGCGTCAGAATTTGGCTGACTATCTGTTTCGAACGGGTGCCGGTGGCATCGGTATCCGATATTTGCAAATTGCTGCCGCGCGCAAAGAGTTCGACGGTCACCAACTGTTGGATCACCGGATCGCTAATGGCCTGTTTCAGCGCTGCAAAGTGGTCAGGATTGACCAGATAGCTGGAGATGTACTGCAACGACAACCCACCGTTTTGATCGCCCTGCGCCGCCTGCTGGGCGTACAGTTGCGCTGCCGCGGCGATATTGCCCAGCCACAGTTGGATGCGCGCTTGCTGCCCGAGGCTGCTCAGCGCCAGTTGATCAGGATCGGCCGCGCCGGCTTTAACCCGGTCAATCACCTGCTGAAAAGCGGCCTGCGCCTGCTCTAACTGCGGTTTCGCAGGGCGTTTAACCGCCGTAGCCGGCGTATCGGACTCATTTTCCGGCGTGCCGTGGTCGTCCATCAGAACCCGTCCGAGCGAATACTGCGCCCGCAGTCCCCAGTCGCCCTGTTGTGCTGCGGGCAGGGCCAGGACCTGCTGGAAATACTCAGCGGCACGCGGATCAGAACCGGCAAAGGCCACTGCACCCAGTTGATAAAGGCGTGCGGCGTCTGACAACCCCTGAGAATTGACCGCATCGGCCTCCTCGACGGTCTTGGCGGCGCGCATTTTGCCGATAATGATCGTTTCCGGTGACAGCGGCATCGGTTTCGGCGGTGTCGCCGGTGGTGGCGCTTTCCACAACGGCAGTTGGTTATCTACCGCGACCAGGCGGCTGGCCTCAAAAGCAAAATTACCTTCCGGCATATACAGCAGGGTACCGTTGCGATCGGTCAGCAAACGGTTGGGAAAGTCCGGCCCGCAGGCGAAACCGTTAATGGGCATCGCCAGCGCTGAGCCGATCAGGGCGGCGAGTGGGAGATACCGGCCGTGGCGGTTGCGCACCGCGTGTGCATCAGGGTATGACAAGAGTGCCTCCTGGCGTCAATTGTTGGCAGCGCAACCAGCCCAGCGGCCGGGGTTGCCCGGCGCGCAGCTGATCGCCGCTGATGAGGACAAAGCGCTGCCGCTGAGGCCCGCTTTCCAGCCGATAGTTGCCCGCCGCGTCCGCCGCCAGACAGTCCGTGGCGGCGACGGTGATTTCACGAGGCAGCGGGGCATCAACCGGCCCGTTATTATGAATTATCAGATCATACAGCCCATTTTGCTGTGGCTGAGGGCTAAATTTTACCTGCCAACTGACGCTGAGCGGCTGTTGCTCGATCACCGCCCGCAGCGTATTGAGCGACCAGGCGCGGCGATCGCCCGCCAGCGGCAGCCGGAACCAGATAATGCCGCGCAGATGCGGTGTGGCTTGAACCCTCAACTGTTGCAGAAAATCGGCCACCTGTTGCGGCGCTACCGTCAGTTCGCGGGGATTGCCCACCACGCGCAGTGAAGCTTCGCTCTCGACCTGCGCGCCCTGCGCATCAACGCCCAGCAGGCCCATTCCGTAGGCCGGCAGCGCCACCCTGAAAGGTTTGGACGTGATGTTTGCGTACTGTTTTACCCAGCGCAGCGCCAGCGGGGCAGCGAACAGCCCCTGCTGCGGCGAGAGTACCGCGTGCACCTGCAACACCGAGCTGTCTGCCTGTTGCAACACGCCGGGCAGTGCCGGTGATCCGATCCAGGCCGGTAATGCGGTAATGCCGAGTTGTAAGGAGGAAGGCAGCTGTCGGCGCAGCTGTTGCAAGAAATGGTGATAGTCAGGCAGGCGAGCGGTGGCGGCGTCATGATCTATTTCGACGCCGATCACCTGCAACCCGGCGGCCTGCCATTGCTGAACCTGTTTTACCAGGCGTTGGCGAATAGCCGGTGCATCGAGTTGCGCCAGTTGCCCATCCAAACGGGCCACCAGCCATAGCGGGCGGCCATCCTTTTGCAACTGCGGCAGATTGACCGGGATTTCGCGCCAGCCTTCACGCGGATGCGCTTGCGCACCCAATACACGCAGGGTAGAGAACAGGTCACGGCTTTGCGCCAGCGCAGTGGCGTGTTGCGGCGTCCAGACCCGTTGCCAGATATAAACCTGGTTGTCCTGAGGCTGTGGTAGCCGCAGCGCCTGGTGACGGCCGCCGAACCAGGCCGTTAACGCCAGCGCCAACAGCAGCAACGCCATCAGCCCGCGTGTCATTTTTGCCAGAGATCGCCTTGCTGGGTGAAACCGCAGGCGCGCATAAAGTTATCCACTTCACCGCGTTCGCGCGGCGTCAGGCCGGCGGTAGAAAGCTGCCAGCGCGCGACTTGCGGCAGTTGGCGCTGCGTATCCTGTACCAGATACAGCCCGACGCCACGACGGCGCGTGACTTCACGCACCAGCAAATCCTGCAGTTGGGCGTTATCGCCATCCAGCGCAATTTTCACTGCACCCAGCAGCCGTTCGTTGAAGCGCGCGGCGAACAGGGCTTTATCGCCGTCCAGCCAGCTCTGCCATTGCTGCGGCTGTTGTTGCGGCCAGATTTTACCGAGGTCGATAAGGTCTTGCGGGGACAACGTGGTTAATCGCTCAATAGTCAGTTTCATGCAGAATTTCCGAACGGCTAATCGATGCCGACAGTGTAATAGATCTTGCACAGAGCGTTGTGTAAGTTTTTCTGTACGATTACTGCGCAAAATGTTTTTTGCAGGACGCATTTTCCGAGTAAATAGATTGTTAATGGATCAATAACCAGCATAACGCGCTGCGCCTGATGCAAAACGGCGCAGATTTAATCCGGATTTTATCCTGTTTACACCGCTTGTTTCTGATTGTTCGAGTTGATTTGCAGCAGAAAATTCCTGTTTAATGGTATGAAAAATAAAGTCTTATTAGAAAATATTGCCACGAAAACACCTAAATCATTATTACTTATGAATAAAAGCAGTAAATAAGGGTTCAGGTGCAGGCAAACACAACAGGTACGTTCACAACGACAGATGGGGATTTGCGAATGAAATTAACAAAAGGTAAGGCGCTATTGGCGGGTTGTATCGCGATGGCTATCGGTCATTCGGCAATGGCGAAAGACATCAAGGTGGCGATTGTGGGCGCGATGTCCGGCCCGGTCGCGCAGTATGGCGATATGGAGTTCACCGGTGCCCGTCAGGCGATTGCCGATATCAATGCCAAGGGCGGCATCAAGGGCGATAAGCTGGTCGGCGTGGAATACGATGACGCCTGTGACCCAAAACAGGCGGTTGCGGTTGCCAACAAGGTGATTAACGACGGTATTCGCTATGTGATCGGCCACCTGTGCTCGTCCTCGACTCAACCGGCCTCCGATATTTATGAAGACGAAGGCGTGATCATGATTACCCCGGCGGCCACCAACGCCGATCTGACCACCCGTGGTTACAAGATGATCATGCGCACCACCGGGCTGGATTCCGATCAGGGCCCGACCGCGGCGAAATACATCCTCAGCGAGATCAAGCCGAAACGCATTGCCGTGGTTCACGACAAGCAACAGTATGGCGAAGGCCTGGCGCGCTCGGTACGCGACAGCCTGAAAAAACAGGGTACCGACGTGGTGATGTTTGAAGGCATCACCGCCGGTGATAAAGATTTCTCCACTCTGGTGGCGCGCCTGAAGAAAGAAAACGTCGATTTCGTTTACTTCGGCGGCTACTACCCGGAAATGGGGCAGATCCTGCGCCAGGCGAAACAGGCCGGCCTGACCACCCGCTTTATGGGGCCAGAGGGCGTGGGCAACTCCTCGCTGTCCAACATTGCCGGTGCCGCCTCGGAAGGCATGCTGGTGACCTTGCCGAAACGCTATGACCAGGTACCTGCCAACAAACCTGTTGTGGATGCACTGAAAGCCAAGAAGCTGGATCCGACCGGGCCGTTCGTCTGGACCACTTACGCAGCGCTGCAATCTTTGACTACCGGAATGGAGCGTAGCGGCAGCCAGGAGCCGGCCGACATCGTCAAGGATCTGAAAACCGGCAAGCCGGTGGACACCGTGATGGGGCCGCTGAGCTGGGACGAGAAGGGCGATCTGAAAGGTTTCGAGTTCGGCGTGTTTGAGTGGCATGCGGACGGCACATCAACACCGATTAAATAATATACCCGTCATACTTGAAGCTGCCTCTGTGTTGGCTGCGCCCGTGCACCCCAGTCACTTAGTTTACTAAGCTCCTGGGGATTTACGGCCTTGCCGCCTTGATGCAACTCCAATTATTTAGGGTATACCCTTGTCTTTCACGTTGTCTCGTTGTTGGTTGCAGCGTGAAATTCATTGGGTATAAGCATCTTTAATGGTTTTCATTCCAGGTTGCGATAAACATGCAGCCAAGGGTTCGAGTATGTCAGAGCAGGTTCTCTATTTTCTGCAGCAGATGTTCAACGGCGTCACGTTGGGCAGCACCTATGCATTGATCGCCATCGGTTACACCATGGTCTACGGCATTATCGGCATGATCAACTTCGCCCACGGCGAGGTGTATATGATCGGCAGCTATGTCTCCTTTATTGTTATCGCCGCCCTGATGATGCTTGGCATCGATGTCGGCTGGCTGCTGATTGGCGCCGCGTTTTTGGTGTCGATCGTGATCGCCAGCGCCTACGGCTGGAGCATCGAGCGGGTGGCCTACAAGCCGGTGCGCAACTCCAAGCGCCTGATAGCGCTGATTTCCGCCATCGGCATGTCGATATTCCTGCAAAACTACGTCAGCCTGACGCAGGGCTCGCGCGATCTGGCGTTGCCAAGCCTGGTAACCGGCCAGTGGGTGCTGGGTGAAAGCAATGGCTTCGCCGCTACCATCAGTACCATGCAGCTGATTATCTGGGTCGTCACCTTCCTGGCGATGCTGGCGTTGACGCTGTTTATCCGTTATTCCCGCATGGGCCGTGCTTGCCGCGCCTGCGCGGAAGATTTGAAGATGGCCAGCTTGCTGGGCATCAATACCGACCGGGTGATTTCACTGACCTTCGTGATCGGCGCCGTGATGGCGGCGGTGGCCGGCGTGCTGTTGGGTCAGTTTTATGGCGTAATCAACCCGTACATCGGCTTTATGGCCGGCATGAAAGCCTTTACTGCGGCGGTGCTGGGCGGTATCGGCAGCATTCCCGGCGCGATGATCGGCGGCCTGGTGCTGGGGGTGGCAGAAGCGCTGACCTCGGCCTACCTGAGCACCGAATATAAGGACGTGGTGTCCTTCGCGCTGCTGATCGTGGTGTTGCTGATCATGCCAACCGGCATTCTTGGGCGCCCGGAGGTTGAGAAGGTATGAAACTCAATCTGCTTAACGCGCTGATAGCCTCGGTAGTGTTGTTTGTCATGGCGTCGTTCCTGATGGGGATGCAACTGAGCCTGGACGGTACCAAGCTGGTTGTCCACGGTGCGGCGGAAGTGCGCTGGATGTGGATCGGCATCGGCTGCGTCATCGTTTTCTTCTTCCAACTGTTGCGCCCGCTGATGCAGCAGGGGCTGAAAAAACTCTCCGGCCCCTCTTTTGTATTACCGAGCTTTGACGGCACCACCCCACGCCAGAAACTGCTGGCGGCGGCGATTATTGTTGCCGCGATCGCCTGGCCATTTCTGGTGTCGCGCGGTACGGTGGATATCGCCACCCTGACGTTGATCTACGTGATGCTCGGTCTGGGCCTGAACGTGGTGGTTGGGCTGTCCGGCCTGCTGGTACTGGGCTACGGCGGCTTCTACGCCATCGGCGCCTATACCTACGCGTTGCTGAATCACTATTACGGCCTCGGCTTCTGGGAAAGCCTGCCGCTGGCGGGCATCGTCACCGCCATCTTCGGTTTCCTGCTCGGTTTCCCGGTGCTGCGTTTGCGCGGTGATTATCTGGCGATTGTGACGCTGGGCTTCGGCGAGATCGTGCGTATCTTGTTGTTGAACAACACCGAGATCACCGGCGGGCCGAACGGTATCAGCCAGATCCCGAAACCGACCTTTTTCGGGCTGGAGTTCAACCGCAGCGCGCGTGACGGCGGTTGGGATACCTTCCATAACTTCTTTGGCCTGAAATACGATCCGAGCGATCGCATCGTGTTCCTGTATCTGGTGGCGCTGCTGCTGGTGGTGCTGACGCTGTTTGTGATCAATCGCCTGCTGCGCATGCCATTGGGCCGTGCCTGGGAAGCGCTGCGTGAAGATGAAATCGCTTGTCGCTCGCTGGGCCTGAGCCCGACCAAAATCAAACTGACCGCTTTTACCATCAGCGCCGCCTTCGCCGGTTTTGCCGGCACGCTGTTCGCCGCACGCCAGGGCTTCGTGAGCCCGGAGTCCTTCACCTTCGTCGAGTCGGCCTTCGTGCTGGCGATTGTGGTGTTGGGCGGCATGGGGTCGCAGTTCGCGGTGATCCTGGCGGCTATCCTGCTGGTGGTGTCGCGCGAGATGATGCGTGATCTGAACGAATACAGCATGCTGCTGCTCGGTGCGTTGATGGTGTTGATGATGATTTGGCGGCCGCAAGGGTTGCTGCCGATGAAGCGCCCGCAACTGAAGTTGAAAACGGCCGGCAAGGAGGAACAGGCATGAGCTCGCAACCTCTGTTGAAAGTTGAAGGGCTGTCGATGCGTTTCGGCGGCTTGCTGGCGGTGAATAATGTGGCGCTGGAGCTGAACGAAGGCGAAATTGTTTCGCTGATCGGCCCGAACGGCGCGGGAAAAACCACGGTATTTAATTGCCTGACCGGCTTCTACCGCCCCACTGGCGGCACCATCAAACTGCGCGATCGCCATCTGGAAGGGTTGCCTGGTCAGACGATTGCCCGCATGGGCGTGGTGCGCACTTTCCAGCATGTGCGGCTGTTCCGCGAAATGACGGTGATTGAGAACCTGCTGGTCGCCCAGCATCAGCACCTGAAAAGCGGCGTATTCGCCGGGCTGCTGAAAACCCCGGCCTTCCGCCGCGCCGAAGCCGATGCGCTGGAACGAGCCTCCGTGTGGCTGCAACGCGTTGGGCTGCTTGAGATGGCTAACCGTTCGGCGGGCAATCTGGCCTACGGCCAGCAGCGGCGGCTTGAGATTGCGCGCTGCATGGTGACCCGCCCCGAGCTGCTGATGCTGGACGAACCCGCGGCCGGCCTGAACCCGAAGGAAACCGACGAGCTGGACCACTTGATCGTCGAGCTGCGCAACCAGCATAAAGTGTCGGTGTTGCTGATCGAGCACGACATGAAGCTGGTGATGGGCATTTCCGATCGTATCTACGTGGTGAATCAGGGCACGCCGTTGGCGCAGGGCACCCCGGCAGAAATTCGTAACAACCCGGACGTTATCCGGGCCTATCTGGGCGAATAATTATGTTGTCATTTAATCAGGTTTCCGCCCATTACGGCAAAATCCAGGCGCTGCATCAGGTTAGCCTGAACATCAAGCAGGGCGAGATAGTCACCCTGATCGGCGCCAACGGTGCCGGTAAAACCACGCTGCTCGGCACGCTGTGCGGTGAGCCGCGCGCCACCGAAGGCAGCGTTACCTTCCTCGATCAAGACATTACCCAGTGGCAGACCTCGCGCATTATGCGTGAGGCGGTGGCGATAGTGCCGGAAGGGCGTCGGGTGTTCTCGCGCATGACGGTGGAAGAGAATCTGGCGATGGGCGGCTTTTTTGCCGATCGTCATCAGTACCAGCAGCGTATAGAGCGGGTGTTCGGCCTGTTCCCGCGCCTGCTGGAACGCCGCAACCAGCGCTCCGGCACCATGTCCGGCGGTGAACAGCAGATGCTGGCGATCGGCCGCGCGCTGATGAGCCAGCCGAAGCTGTTGTTGCTCGACGAGCCGTCCCTCGGGTTGGCGCCGATCATCATCCAGCAGATTTTCGACATTATTCAGCAGCTGCGTGAAGAGGGCATGACCATCTTCCTGGTGGAGCAAAACGCCAATCAGGCGCTGAAATTGGCGGATCGCGGTTATGTACTGGAAAACGGGCGCGTGGTGTTGGAAGATACGGGAGCCGCATTGTTAGCAAACGAAGCAGTAAGGTCGGCGTATCTGGGCGGCTAAATACCCGTCGTCTTTCAGGCTACAGCGTTGTTGGCTGCACTCACTTCCCTGTGGGGGCGAATAGGGGGGCCCGAGTCACTTGGTCGCCGCGTACCTTGCCCCTACAAAATTTATAACGATTACGAGAATAAGAAATGAAGACAGAAGGGTTACTCGCGCAGCGCATCGTCAACGTAAAAAGCTCGGCAATCCGTGAATTGCTCAAGCACAGTAAGATGGAAAACGTCATTTCGCTGGCGGGCGGCATCCCCTCTGATGCCCTGTTTGATTTCGAAGGGCTGAGCATTGCCACCCATCAGGCGATCACCGAACAGCCGAAAAGCGCCTTCCAGTATGGCCTGACCGAAGGCAGCCCGTTGCTGCGCGAACGCATTTGCGAGCTGTGCGCCGAGCGCGGCGTTATAGCCACGGCAGACGAAGTGATGGTGACCGCCGGTTCCCAGCAGGCGCTGGATCTGGTGATGCGCGCTATCGTCAATCCAGGCGACGTGTTTGTGGTGGAGCGTCCGACCTATCTGGCGGCGCTGCAGACGCTGGAACTGGCGGAAGCCAACATCATGTCGGTGTCATCCGACAGCGACGGCATGGTGGTTGAAGAGCTTGCCGAGCTGCTGAAAACCCAGCGCATCAAGGGCGTGTACGTAGTGCCGAACTTTGGCAACCCCAGCGGCCTCACGCTGAGCGCACCGCGCCGCGAACTGCTGGTGAAACTGGCGGCAGAGCACAACTTCCTGATTATCGAAGATGATCCGTACGGCGAACTGCGCTTTACCGAAGAGCGCAATGCCACGTTGCATCAGGTTTCGCAGCGGGTGCTGGGCCATACCGATAACATTATCTACACCTCGACCTTCTCCAAGATCCTGGCGCCGGGCTTGCGCCTGGGCTGGGCTATTCTGCCTGAGTTCCTGCTGCATAAAGTGGCGATCATCAAGCAGGCGGCGGATCTGCACGCCAGCGCGCTGTCGCAGAGCATCGTCGAATGTTACCTGGGCCTGGATCGTCTGCCGGGGCAGATCGAAAAGATCCGCGCCGCTTACAAGCAAAAGGGCGAGATCCTGGCTGCGCTGGTGGAGAAAGAGCTGGGTGATCACATCACCTTTGATATGCCGAAGGGGGGGATGTTCCTGTGGGCGCGTTTCCGCCAACCGTTCAACGCCACCGAATGGCTGAAAACGACCCTGCAACAGGGCGTGGTGTTCGTGCCGGGGGAATATTTCTTCTCCGATAACCCGGATCGTTCAACCTTCCGCCTGTCGTTCGCCACCGCCACTGAGCAACAGATGCAAGAAGCGGTCGCCCGCCTGCGTCGTTCCCTGTAATCCCCGCGGCGGCGGGGGAAATTTCCTCGTCGCCGACATCAAACCGCAACCTGCACTTCACCTTTTAGTCACATGGCTGTCATCTGACGGTTATTTTTCTGTCATCCGAGCATGGCATGTTAGCTTCCGAACAAAAAACTGATTCTTTTCGCTCACGCGCTTATTACACCAGCTTTTTCAGGAGTTAGGCATGCTCACCTACGCTATTCGCAAAACTACGCTGTGCGTCGCGTTGACCCTGGCGGTCAGCACTCAGGCACTGGCGGCGACCGAGATCCCGTTCTGGCATTCGATGGAAGGTGAACTGGGGAAAGAAGTGGACTCCCTGGCGGACCGCTTTAACCAGTCGCACAGCGACGTCAAAATCGTTCCGGTTTATAAAGGCAACTACGAACAGAGCCTGGCGGCGGGCATTGCGGCTTACCGCTCCGGCAAGGCGCCGGCGATTTTGCAAGTTTACGAAGTGGGCACCGCCACCATGATGGCGAGCAAAGCGATCAAACCGGTGTATCAGGTGTTTAAAGACGCCGGCATCAACTTTGACGAATCGGTGTTCGTGCCGACGGTGGCCGGTTACTACACCGACAACAAGAGCGGCCATCTGCTGTCCCAGCCGTTCAACAGCTCCACCCCGGTGCTGTATTACAACAAAGATGCCTTCAAAAAAGCCGGCCTGAACCCGGATCAGCCGCCAAAAACCTGGCAAGAGCTGGCGGCGAACACCGCCAAACTGCGTGAGGCCGGCATGAAGTGCGGCTACGCCAGCGGCTGGCAGGGCTGGATCCAACTCGAGAACTTCAGCGCCTGGCACGGTGTGCCGTTCGCTACCGAAAACAACGGTTTCGGCGGTGCGAATGCCAAGCTGGAGTTCAACAAAGCGTTGCAGGTCAAGCATATCCAACTGCTGGCGGACATGAACAAGAAGGGGGATTTCACCTATTTCGGTCGTAAGGACGAATCGACCGAGAAGTTCTACAGCGGTGACTGCGCCATCACTACCGCCTCTTCCGGTTCGCTGGCGGACATCAAACACTATGCCAAATTCAACTACGGCGTGGGTATGATGCCTTACGACGCCGACGCCAAGAATGCGCCGCAGAATGCCATCATCGGCGGTGCCAGCCTGTGGGTGATGAACGGCAAAGATACCGCCACCTACAAGGGCGTAGCCGAGTTCCTGCAATATCTGGCGCAGCCGGAAATTGCCGCCGAATGGCATCAGAAAACCGGTTACCTGCCCATTACCACCGCCGCGTACGATCTGACCAAGCAACAGGGCTTCTATGACAAGAACCCGGGTGCCGACGTTGCGACGCGTCAGATGCTGAACAAGCCGCCGTTGCCGTTCACCAAGGGCCTGCGCCTGGGCAATATGCCGCAGATCCGCAGCGTGGTGGATGAAGAACTGGAAGGCGTGTGGACCGGCAAGAAAACGCCACAGCAGGCGCTGGACGCTGCCGTACAACGCGGTGATGTGTTGCTGCGTCGCTTCGAGTCCCAGACCAAGTAATAACGGTTACTGCGCTTCGCCAGTCTGGGATTGGGCAGTGCTCGCTCTCCTCATGGACTTTGTGTCCGTTCCGGGAGCCGTGCGCTGTCCGTACCCAGGCTGGCTTTGTTCGCGAGCCCACCCGTCTTTTGTCTTCATGAGTCCCTATTATGAGCTCACATCGTCCCGGTTTCGGCTGTAGCTGGCTGCCCTATGCGCTGGTGCTGCCGCAGTTGCTGATAACCGCAATATTTTTCCTGTGGCCCGCCGGCGAGGCGCTGTGGTATTCGGTCCAGAGCCTCGATCCCTTTGGCCTGTCCAGCCAGTTCGTCGGGTTGGATAACTTTAGCCAACTGTTCCAGGATCCGTACTACCTCGATTCTTTTTACACCACGCTGGTTTTCAGCTTCCTGGTGGCGGGTATCGGGCTGGTGGTGTCGCTGTTCTTCGCCGCGTTGGTGGATTACGTGCTGCGCGGCAGCCGGATTTACCAGACGCTGATGATCTTGCCCTACGCCGTGGCCCCCGCTGTGGCGGCGGTATTGTGGATCTTCTTGTTTAACCCCGGCCTGGGGCTGATCACCCATTTCCTTGGCGGACTGGGCTACAACTGGAACCACGCGCAGAACAGCGGGCAGGCGATGTTCCTGGTGGTGCTGGCTTCGGTGTGGCAGCAAATCAGCTATAACTTCCTGTTTTTCCTGGCGGCGCTGCAATCGATCCCGCGTTCGCTGGTGGAAGCGGCGGCTATCGACGGCGCCGGCCCGGTGCGGCGTTTCTTCAACCTGGTGTTGCCGTTGATCACCCCGGTGAGCTTCTTCCTGCTGGTGGTTAATCTGGTGTACGCCTTCTTCGATACTTTCCCGGTGATTGATGCCGCCACCGGCGGTGGCCCGGTACAGTCCACCACCACGCTGATCTACAAGATCTACCGCGAAGGCTTTGCCGGTCTGGATCTGTCCAGCTCAGCGGCGCAGTCGGTGATCCTGATGCTGTTGGTGATTGGCCTGACGGTGATCCAGTTCCGCTTTGTCGAACGTAAGGTGCGCTACCAATGATTGAGAACCGACGCGGGCTGGATATCTTCAGCCACGTAATGCTGATTATCGGCGTGCTGGTGGTGCTGTTCCCGCTGTACGTGGCCTTTGTCGCCGCTACGCTGGACGATAAGCAGGTGTTTCAGGTGCCGATGACCCTGATACCGGGCGGCCATCTGTGGGAAAACATCCGCAATATCTGGCAGGGCGGCGTGGGCAACCTCAAGGTGCCGTTCTCGCTGCTGCTGCTGAACAGCGTGATCATGGCGCTGGCGATTACCTTCGGCAAAATTGTGGTGTCGGTGTTGTCGGCTTACGCCATCGTGTATTTCCGTTTCCCGTTGCGCAGCCTGTTTTTCTGGCTGATTTTCCTCACCCTGATGCTGCCGGTAGAAGTGCGTATTTTCCCGACGGTGGAGGTGATCTCCACCCTGAACCTGCTGGACAGCTACACCGGTCTGACGTTGCCGCTGATGGCCTCGGCGACCGCGACCTTCCTGCTGCGCCAGTTCTTCATGACGCTGCCGGATGAGTTGCTGGAGGCCGCGCGCATCGATGGTGCCGGGCCGATGCGCTTTTTCTGGGACATCGTGCTGCCGCTGTCGAAAACCAATCTGGCGGCGCTGTTTGTCATCACCTTTATCTACGGCTGGAACCAGTACCTGTGGCCGATCCTGATCACCAGCGACGCCTCGATGGGGACCGCGGTGGCGGGCATCAAGAGCATGATCTCCACCTCCGGCGCGCCGACCCAGTGGAATCAGGTAATGGCGGCGATGATTCTGACCTTAATTCCACCGCTGACGGTGGTTCTTCTGATGCAGCGCTGGTTTGTGCGCGGTCTCGTCGACAGCGAGAAGTAACGAGAGAAATGTCCACATGGCAGGTTTAAAACTACAGGCAGTCACCAAATCCTACGACGGTAAAACGCCGGTGATTAAGCAAATCGATCTCGACGTGGCGGACGGCGAGTTTATCGTGATGGTCGGCCCTTCAGGCTGCGGAAAATCGACGCTGCTGCGCATGGTGGCCGGGCTGGAACGCACCACCAGCGGCGATATCTATATCGACAGCCAGCGCGTGACGGATATGGAACCGAAAGATCGCGGCATCGCGATGGTGTTTCAGAACTACGCACTGTATCCGCATATGAGCGTGTACGACAACATGGCCTATGGCCTGAAAATTCGCGGTTTCGGCAAACAGCATATCCAGCAGCGGGTGGAAGAAGCCGCGCGCATTCTGGAGCTGGAGCCGCTGTTGCAGCGCAAACCGCGCGAGCTTTCCGGCGGGCAACGCCAGCGGGTGGCGATGGGGCGCGCCATCGTGCGTGAACCGGCGGTATTCCTGTTCGATGAACCTTTGTCCAACCTGGATGCCAAGCTGCGCGTGCAGATGCGCCTGGAATTGCAGCAGCTGCATCGCCGGCTGAAAACCACCAGCCTGTACGTCACGCACGATCAGGTTGAAGCGATGACGTTGGCGCAGCGGGTGATTGTGATGAACAAGGGCGTAGCGGAACAGATTGGCACCCCGAGCGAGGTTTACCAGCGCCCGGCGTCGCTGTTTGTCGCCAGCTTTATCGGCTCTCCGGCGATGAACCTGCTGCCCGGCACGTTGAGCGCCGACGGCAGCCAACTGTTGCTGGCCGGCGGGATGACGCTGAATTTACCTCAGGCCAAAACACAGTGGGGCGGTCGCTCGTTGACGCTCGGCATCCGTCCGGAGCATATTCAGCTGACCAGCCTTGAACAAGGCGGCGTGCCGCTGGAGCTGCAAACGCTGGAATTGCTGGGCGCAGATAATCTGGCGCACGGGCAATGGGGCGGCCACGGCGTAATTGCGCGGTTGTCGCATGAAACTATGCCGACGGCGGGCAGCACGCTATATTTGCAACTGCCTGCACAGGCGCTGCACTTTTTTGATTCAAACAGCGGATTACGGATGGAACAATGACCACAGCCTGGCCTTATCCTCATATCGTCGCCCACCGCGGCGGCGGTTCCCTGGCACCGGAAAATACCCTGGCGGCGATCGACGTTGGCGCGCGACACGGCCACAAAATGATTGAGTTCGACGTCAAGTTGGCGCAGGACGGACAGATCTTTTTGTTGCATGACGATACTCTCGATCGCACCAGCGACGGTTGGGGCGTGGCGGGTGAATTGCCCTGGGACAAACTGGTGCAGCTGGATGCCGGCAACTGGTACAACTCCGCCTACAAGGGCGAGCGTCTGCCGTTGTTGTTGGAGGTCGCAGAGCGCTGCCGGCAGCACGGCATGATGGCGAATATCGAAATCAAACCCACCACCGGCACTGACGATGAAACCGGCCGCGTGGTGGCGCTGGCAGCACGGCTGTTGTGGCAAGGCCAGACCGAACCGCTGCTTTCTTCGTTCTCGGTTGAAGCGCTTGAGGCGGCACAGCGTACGGTGCCGGACCTGCCGCGCGGCCTGTTGCTGGATGAATGGGATGACAACTGGCAGGCGCTGACAGAGCGGTTGGGCTGCGTGTCGTTGCATATCAACCACAAAGAGCTGACCGCTGAGCGGGTCGCGGCGCTGAAGGCGGCCGGCCTGCGCATTCTGGTGTATACCGTTAACCAGCCGGCGCGTGCGCGCCTGTTGTTGAACTGGGGCGTTGACTGTATTTGTACCGACCGGATAGATTTGATCGGCCCGGATTTTCCCAACGAATAATCTCCGTTGCTACGGGCGCAGTCTGCTGCGCCCGTGAATTCGCCGGCGCCTGTTGATTCTTGCGACGTCAGCCCCTTGCCGCCGCGCTAACGGAAGGGATGTGATGTCTGTTTTTATTGTTTCTCTGTGGCACCAGATAGCGCTGTCTTTGCCGCTATTTGTGCTGATCGTGCTGGGGTATGGCCTTATCCGCTGGGGTAAGTGGCCGGCCACCATCACCGACGGTTTGACCCGTTTCGTCTTCTCCCTGGCGCTGCCCGCCATGTTATTTCGCATGATGTGCGATTTCTCGCAACGCCCGGCGGTGGATGCCCGCTTGCTGATCGCTTTTTTCGGCAGTTGCCTGATCGTGTTCGTGATGGGCCGCATCACCGCGCGCCGGGTGTTTAAACTGGATGGGGTATCCGGTTCGGTGTTCGCGCTGGGGGGGATTTTCTCCAATAACGTGATGCTGGGCCTGCCGATCGCCAGCGTGATGCTGGGTGAGGCGGCGATCCCTTCGGTTGCCCTGGTGCTGGTATTCAACGGGCTGATCCTCTGGACGCTGGTAACCATCTCGATCGAATGGGCGCGCAACGGCTCGCCCACCCTGCACGGCTTTATCAAAACCGCGCGCAGTGTGCTCACCAATCCCCTGATCATCGGCATTCTCTCCGGCACACTGTTCAGCCTGACCGGGTTGCCGTTGCCGACGTTTGTCGATCAGCCGGTCAGTATGCTTGGCCAAGTGGCGGCGCCGCTGTCGCTGGTGGTGCTGGGAATGGGGTTGGCGGAATACCGTATCAGCGAGGGGTGGCAGCTGAGCAGCGCCATTTGTTTCTTCAAGCTGATCGTCCAGCCGCTGATCATCTGGCTGCTGGCCTGGATGATGGACCTGCCGCCAATGGAAACCCGTGTGGTGGTGCTGCTGGGTTCAATGGCGGTCGGGGTCAATGTTTACCTGATGTCACGCCAGTTCAACGTGCTTACCGGCCCGGCCGCCACCAGTCTGGTGATGTCCACCGCGCTGGCGGCGGTCACTACGCCGCTGATCCTCACCATTATGGGCGTGCGGGTGTAACCGGCATCTGCGTTTGCGGCACCGTCGGCGACGTGCGGTTAAACGGATTGCGCGGTTGGTTGCCGTTTGGCAGCAATTGCCCGCCGTTTGGCGCATTTCGCAGCAATTTTTGCTGATTGTCGTCGAATTGTCGCTGTTGTTGCCGGCTGCGCTGATCCAACTGCTGGTTATTCAGCATGCGTTGTTGCTGCATCTGCTGATTGCGCTGGTTAAGAAACTGCTGTTGCGAACTGAGCTCGGTTACGCCATTGGCCGCGGTTGCCAGCCCGGACAGCAACAGCAGGCCGTACAGAATGTGATAACTCTTCATGATATTTATCCTCGCTTTTAATTAAGCCTAACCCACCGGTGAAAAATTGCCGAAAAGTTTATATTTTGCACAGCTGTAAACCGCCTTTTCATCACGCGGCATTTCGCCTTCCGTTACAATCGCCTTTTCTGATTGTTTAGGGTGAACCCGACGTGCTGCTTCTGGTGATTACTACCGTCTTATGGGCGTTCTCTTTCAGCCTGATTGGCGAATATCTGGCGGGCCAGGTCGACAGCTGGTTCTCGGTGCTGATGCGTATCGGGCTGGCGGCGTTGGTCTTCCTGCCTTTCCTGCGCTGGCGCAATATCAAACCGAAAGTGATCCTGATGTACATGCTGGTGGGTGCCTGCCAACTGGGCATCATGTACCTGTTCAGCTTCCGTGCCTACATGTACCTGACGGTACCGGAATTCCTGCTGTTTACCGTGCTTACGCCGCTGTACGTCACGCTGATTTACGACCTGATCAGCGGTCAACGCCTGCGTTGGGCCTACGTGTTCAGCGCGTTGCTGGCGGTACTGGGTGCGGCGATCATCCGTTACCATCAATTGAGCGAGCATTTCTGGTGGGGGCTGTTGCTGGTGCAGGCGGCGAATATCAGCTTCGCCATCGGCATGGTCGGTTACAAGCGCCTGATGGAAGTGCACCCGCTGCCGCAACATACGGCGTTTTCCTGGTTCTACCTCGGAGCCTTGGTGGTCGCGGTGGTCGCCTGGTGCCTGTGGGGTAACCCGCAACAGTTGCCGACCACTAACCTGCAATGGGGCATTCTGGTGTGGCTGGGCGTGGTGGCTTCCGGGCTGGGCTATTTCATGTGGAACTACGGTGCAACGCAGGTGGATGCCGGGACGCTCGGCATCATGAATAACATGCACGTGCCCGCCGGGTTGCTGGTGAATTTGGCTATCTGGCAGCAGCAACCGCACTGGCCGAGTTTTATTATCGGCGGGGCGGTGATTGTCGCTTCGCTGTGGGTGCACCGCCGCTGGGTGGCGCCAAAGCCGACTAATTGAGACCACGGGCTACCCAAGCGCAGGCAGCCCGCAAAATCAGGCTTGTGAAGACAGCGGCTTGATGCTGGCGGCGAGGGTGCCCGGGCGCGCAGCGTCGCGTACGAATGGCAGGTGATTGCAGGCGTGTTGACGCGCTGAGCGGATAAAGGCTTCGGTCACCGCCTGGCGCTGCTCGCCGTCGCGTACCGCGGCATACAGGCGGCTCCACAGGCCATCGCCCAGGGTTTTTGTCACCACCAGCCCCTGGCGTTCGAAACTTTCGACTACCCAATGCGGCAGCGCCGCAATCCCCATCCGTGCCGACACCATCTGGATCAGCAGCAAGGTGTTATCGACGTTTTTCAGCGCCGGGCTGACGCCGGCCGGTTGCAGGAAATTCCGCCATATATCCAGCCGTTGGCGTTGCACCGGATAAATCATCAGCGTCTCATCGCTCAAATCTTCCGGCTCAATCTGCAGTTTGCCGGCCAGCGGGTGATCCGGCGCCAGCACCAGACGCACCTCGAAATCAAACATCGGCGAATAGTGCAGGCCGCTGCGCGGCAAAATGTCTGAGGTCAGCACCAGATCCAATTCCCCCTGCTGCAGTGCCGGTTGCGGATCAAAAGTGACGCCGGACTTAAAGTCCATCACCACCTGCGGGAAGCTCTGGCGGAAGTTGTCCAACGCGGGCGTCAGCCACTGAATGCAACTGTGGCATTCGATGGCGATGCGCAGCGTGGCCTGATGCGGTTCGTGGCACGCCTGCAACGCCTGCTGGATTTGCGGCAGTACTTGTTCTGCCAGCTGTAACAGGATTTCTCCCTGCACGGTAAAGCGCAGCGGTTGGCTTTTTCGAACGAACAGTTTGAAGCCCAGACGCTGCTCCAGATCGCTGAACTGATGCGACAGGGCCGATTGCGTCTGATGGAGTTGGGCCGCGGCGGCCGCCAGAGAGCCGGTGTTGCGCAGAGCCTGCAGCGTCCGTAAGTGTTTCAGTTCGATCATGAGAGTCCTTCACAGTGACAGTGAATAAATTGCGCTTGTGGTTAATACAGTACCTGCGGATTATGGATGTGTAAACATCTGGACGGCTAAATGGGGAATATGACGATGGCAATTCTAAATCACACACTGGGTTTTCCACGCGTTGGGCTGCGACGTGAACTGAAAAAAGCTCAGGAAAGTTACTGGGCAGGCAATTCAACGCAGGAAGAACTGCTGGCGGTTGGCCGCGAGCTGCGCGCTCGCCATTGGCAACAGCAACAGCAGGCCGGGGTGGATTTGGTGCCGGTCGGCGATTTCGCCTGGTACGACCATGTTTTGACCACCAGCTTGCTGCTGGGTAACGTGCCGGCACGTCATCAAAATGCGGATGGCTCAATCGATTTGGACCAGCTGTTCCGTCTGGGCCGTGGCCGCGCACCGACCGGTGAACCGGCGGCGGCGGCAGAAATGACCAAGTGGTTTAACACCAACTACCACTACATGGTGCCTGAATTCCAGAAGGGCCAGCAGTTCAAACTGGGTTGGACTCAATTGCTGGATGAAGTTGACGAAGCGCTGGCGCTGGGCCACAACATCAAGCCTGTGCTGCTGGGGCCGGTCACTTACCTGTGGTTGGGCAAAGTGAAGGGCGAGCAGTTTGATCGACTGTCGTTGCTGAAGGACATTCTGCCGGTTTACCGGCAGGTTCTGGCCGAACTGGCGAAGCGCGGCGTAGAGTGGGTGCAGATCGACGAACCTGCACTGGTGCTGGAGCTGCCGCAGGCATGGCTCGACGCTTTCAAACCGGCTTACGACGCGTTGCAGGGCCAGGTAAAACTGCTGTTGACCACCTATTTCGACAGCGTTGGTCACAACCTCGATACTATCCGCGCATTGCCGGTACAGGGTCTGCATGTCGATCTGGTGGCCGGTCACGACGATATCGCCGTATTGCACGAGGCATTGCCAAAAGAGTGGCTGCTGTCGCTGGGCGTCATCAATGGCCGTAACGTCTGGCGTGCCGACCTGAGCAGTTGGTTCGACCGCCTGCAACCGCTGGTTAACAGCCGTCCACTGTGGATTGGCACCTCTTGTTCCTTGCTGCACAGCCCCATCGATCTGAGCGTGGAAACCCGCCTGGATGAAGAAGTGAAGAGCTGGTTCGCCTTCGCTCTGCAAAAATGTGCCGAAGTGGCTTTGCTAAGCGCAGCGCTGAACGCGCCAGGGGCAGAAAAGCAGGCAGAACTGGACGCATACAGCGCGCCAATCCGCGCTCGTCGTCAGTCCAGCCGCGTACATAATGCGCAGGTAGGCCAACGCCTGGCCGCCATTACCGCACAAGACAGCGAGCGCCAGAGCCCTTACGTTCAGCGCGCTCAGGCGCAGCGCGATCGCTTCAACCTGCCGGCCTGGCCGACCACCACTATCGGCTCATTCCCGCAGACCACCGAAATCCGCGGCCTGCGCCTGGATTTCAAACAGGGGCGTCTGGATGGCAACAATTACCGAACCAGCATTAGCGAGCACATCAAACAGGCGATCGTTGAACAAGAACGTCTGGGTCTGGACGTGCTGGTGCACGGCGAAGCCGAGCGTAATGACATGGTGGAATACTTCGGCGAGAACCTCGACGGCTTCGTCTTCACCCAAAATGGCTGGGTACAGAGCTACGGTTCCCGCTGCGTAAAACCGCCGGTCATTATTGGCGACATCAGCCGTCCTGAAGCCATTACCGTGGAGTGGGCGAAGTATGCACAATCGCTGACCGACAAGCCGGTAAAAGGCATGTTGACCGGGCCGGTGACCATCCTTTGCTGGTCGTTCCCGCGCGAGGACGTAACCCGTGAAGTGATCGCCAGGCAGATCGCCCTGGCGCTGCGCGACGAAGTGGAAGATCTGGAAAAAGCCGGTATCGGCATCATCCAGATTGACGAACCGGCATTGCGTGAAGGGTTGCCGCTGCGTCAATCCGACTGGGCCGCTTATCTGGACTGGGCAGTGGATGCCTTCAAACTGAATGCCGCCGTGGCGCAGGACGATACGCAGATCCACACTCACATGTGTTACTGCGAATTCAACGACATCATGGATTCCATCGCGGCGCTGGATGCCGACGTGATCACCATCGAAACCTCGCGTTCCGATATGGATCTGCTGGAAGCCTTCAAAGAGTTCGAGTATCCAAACGAAATTGGCCCTGGCGTGTACGACATCCACTCGCCAAACGTGCCAAGCGTGGAATGGATCGAAGCGCTGCTGCGTAAAGCGGCGCAGAACATCCCGGCGGAACGCCTGTGGGTTAACCCGGATTGCGGTCTGAAAACCCGTGGCTGGCCGGAAACCCGTCAGTCGCTGGCCAACATGGTGTTGGCGGCTCAGCGCCTGCGCGAGCAGCAAGCCTGACCGGAGTGCGTTGCCCGGCCATTGATGCCGGCGTGCAATCAATAAGGTTCTGGTGTGATTATTTTGGGCGCTTCGGCGCCCTTTTTTACATTGCAGGCGGCCGCCGGTGAAGGCAAGCCGTGAGGGGAGAGGTTATTTGACGCCGACCACGCCGTGTTGAGCGAACCATGCCAGCATGCGTTGCCAGCCGTCCGTCGCCGCTTCGGCATCGTAACTTGGGCGATAATCGGCATTGAAAGCATGACCCGCTTCGGGGTAGACCACGATCTCGGCATCGGCGTTAGCTGCGCGAATCGCCTGGCGCATGGTCTCCACCGTTTCCAGTGGAATTCCGCTGTCCTGGCCGCCGTATAATCCCAGCACCGGCGCAGACAGCTGCGTAGCCACATCGACCGGGTGTTTTGGCGAGTTCAGCGTTTTTTCGCCCACTAACTTGCCGTACCAGGCTACCGCTGCCTTCAGTTGCGGGTTATGCGCGGCATACAGCCAGGTAATACGGCCGCCCCAGCAAAAACCGGTAATCGCCAGCTTGCCGGCGTCGCCGCCGTGGCGGCTGGCCCAATGGGCTGCGTGGTCGAGATCGGCCAGCACCTGACGGTCCGGCACCTTGCTCACCAGCTTTTGCAAGATGTCGCCAATCTCCTGGTAATCTTTGGCATCGCCCTGTCGGAAGTACAACTCTGGCGCTATCGCCAGGTAGCCCTGTTTCGCCAGGCGGCGGCACAGATCCTGAATATGCTCGTGAACGCCAAAAATCTCTTGTACCACCAGCACCACGGGGAAGGGGCCGTTGTGGTTCGCTGGTTTGGCAATATAGGCCGGCAGGTTGTCACCCTGCGAGGGAATGGTGGTTTCCCCGGCATGAATGCCCTGTTCGTCGGTAAATACAGTAGAAGCGGCCAACGGCGTTACGGCCGGGGCGAATCCCCCCTGAGCCTGTTTTAATGTCATCACATGGTCGGTTTTCATTGCGGTCTCCGTGCAATAGAAAAAAGCGCTGAGAATAACTATAGGAAAGATTACCCGTTATTGGCACCCGGTTGAGCATTTTCGGTCAAGTCTGTAAAAAACGATTAATTATCTGGCTTTAGTGCATTTTTGTTATCTTTTTATCAGGATATTGCGCATTTTGGCCTGCATTAGCGCCATAAGGTACGTTAGCCCCATTTTTTGTTGCTAAGTCGCCGATAAAATAAGGCTATTTTTCGGTGGCGACATAAGTGGCCTCGTGGTGGGAAAGGGGGCCTGTCACCAAGAGGAAAGGCGGTAAACGGCGGGCTGTTTTGTCGGCTAGACTTGTGGCAAGTGCGGCGTTTACAGCGCCTTTGGGTTATTTAATGTGACTTATGTCACAAAAATTATGTAGATTGATCTTTGTTTCTTTATTCATGGTGATGGCCATCACGAAATTGGATGGCGATTTTCAGTAGAGTACTTTTTTGTTCCTCCCAATAAACATGATCTATGAGGAGTCTCGTATGTCTCAATCTGATGTTTTTCATCTCGGCCTCACTAAAAACGATTTACAAGGGGCCCAGCTTGCCATCGTTCCGGGCGATCCGCAGCGCGTAGAGAAAATTGCCAAGCTGATGGAAAACCCGGTGCACCTGGCTTCCCATCGTGAATTTACTACCTGGCGCGCAGAGCTGGACGGCAAGGCGGTGATCGTCTGCTCCACCGGCATCGGCGGCCCGTCTACCTCGATCGCCGTTGAAGAATTGGCGCAACTGGGGATCCGTACCTTCCTGCGTATCGGCACCACCGGGGCTATTCAGTCGAACATCAACGTCGGCGACGTGCTGGTCACTACCGCGGCGGTTCGCCTTGACGGCGCCAGCCTGCACTTTGCGCCGATGGAATTCCCGGCCGTGGCCGACTTTGCCTGCACCACCGCACTGGTCGAGGCCGCCAAGGCCAGCGGCGCCACCACGCATATTGGCGTGACCGCGTCTTCTGATACCTTCTATCCGGGCCAGGAACGTTACGATACCTATTCCGGCCGCGTCGTCAGCCGCTTTAAGGGCTCGATGGCAGAATGGCAGGCGATGGGCGTGATGAACTATGAAATGGAATCCGCCACTCTGCTGACCATGTGCGCAAGCCAGGGCCTGCGTGCCGGTATGGTTGCCGGCGTGATCGTCAACCGCACCCAGCAGGAAATTCCAAACGCAGAAACCATGAAAAACACCGAAAGCAAAGCGGTGCAGATCGTGGTTGAAGCGGCGCGCCGCCTGCTGTAATCGCCTTCCTCCCTTCAACGGGCCGCCAACGCGGTCCGTTTTTCCATTCAGCCCTAATCTGTTACGGTGATACCCGTCGTCTTTCAAACTGCGGTTGGCAGCAACGTGAAAGCCAGGGTGTATCTAGCTATCAGCGCCCCCTTTTTACCTGTTGATTTCGGCTTTGCTGCCCAGGCGGCGATTTTTTAGACAATAACGGCGAGGACGTCTATGGCAGCCCAGATTCTGCTTCTTCCTTCACAAACTCTGCCTGATGGCGGCATTAACGTCCGCGATCAATACGGTTTACCGGCCGCTGGTTGGAAGCGCAATCCGGCCTGGGTCGACGTCAGCGCGAAGTGCAACTGGCGTTAACCTCGAGTAAACCGCTACGCGTTTAGCCGGAGTTTAACCTGCCCCGGCCGGCATTGCGTATCCTTGGCACAGGAAACCTCGTATCAGGAGCCCGTATTGAGCCTCAACGACATTATCAACTGGGTCAGCGATGCCGTGCGTCAGCACGAAGGCTGGGCCATCCCCATTATTTTCTTCCTGGCATTCGGCGAATCGCTGGCGTTCTTGTCCCTGCTGTTGCCGGCCACGGTTATCCTGCTGGCGTTGGGCGCGTTGATTGGCGAGAGCGGTATCGCTTTTTGGCCTATCTGGGCCGCCGCCGCCATAGGGGCATTTTTTGGCGACTGGCTTTCTTACTGGATCGGTTACCACTATCAAGACCGTGTGGCGCACATGTGGCCGTTATCGCGTAATCCGCAGTTGCTGGACCGCGGCCATGCGTTTTTTGAACGCTGGGGCGTGCTGGGCATTTTTATCGGCCGCTTCTTCGGGCCGCTGCGCGCGGTGGTGCCGCTGGTCGGCGGTATCTGCGGCATGCCCCAACGTTACTTCCAACTGGCGAATATCACTTCAGCGATGATCTGGGCGTTCGGCATTCTTGCGCCGGGAGCCTTTGGCATCAAGTGGTTAACCCAGTGGTTTGGCTAGTTTTTGCCTGACTTGCGCGGCGTTTCGCAATATTGCGTTGCCGGTGCAAAATCAGACTGGACATCCATACAGCATCCCCTTAACGTGACGGGCAACGGGCGCATAAACGGCAAGGCGTAACAGGAGGCAGGGTGGATACCAGTTTGGTTTACGGTGTGGGCGGGGTAGTGGTCGGCATACTGTTGGGGTGGTTGATCGCCAGCCTGCGCATGCAGCAGGCCCATGCGCAGCATGAAACCGAGCTGCGGCTGCTGGAACAGTCGTTGCAGCAGGCACAGCAGGAAACGGCGGCCCGGCAGGACGTTCTGCAACGCAATGAACAGCAAATGCGGCAAACCGATTTGGAACTGCGCAATTTGCACAGCCAATTGGCGGCCGGGCACGAAAAGCTGCAACAACTCAATCACTGGCGCACCGAATGCGAACTGCTTAATCAGGAGCTGCGCGCCCAGCGTGAGGTCAACAGCGCTCAGGAAGCCGAACTGCGGGAAGTGACCATCCGTCTGGAAGAGACCCGCATGGCGGCGGAAGAGAAGCAGCGTTTGCTGATCAACAGCGAACAACGGCTCACCACCCAGTTTGAAAACCTGGCCAACCGCATCTTCGAACACAGCGGGCGCAAGGTGAACGAACAGAACCAGCAAAGCCTGGATCGCCTGCTGCTGCCGTTGCGCGAACAACTGGACGGTTTCCGCCGTCAGGTGCAGGACAGCTTTGGCCAGGAAGCCCGCGAACGCCATACCCTGACCCATGAAATACGTAACCTTCAGCAACTCAACGCGCAGATGGCACGTGAGGCGATTAACCTGACCAAGGCGCTGAAAGGTGACAATAAAACCCAGGGCAATTGGGGCGAGGTGGTGCTGAGTCGGGTGCTGGAGGCCTCGGGTTTGCGCGAGGGGCACGAGTATGAAACTCAGGTTAATGTGCGGCTGGATCATCAGAGCCGTATGCAGCCTGACGTTATTGTGCGTCTGCCGCAGGGCAAGGATGTCGTGATCGATGCGAAAATGTCGCTGGTCGCCTACGAACGTTATTTCAACAGTGAAGACGACGCGGAACGCGAGGCGGCGCTTAGCGAGCATATCGCCTCGTTGCGCGGCCATATCCGCTTGCTGGGGCGCAAAGATTATCAACAGTTGCCCGGCCTGCGTTCACTGGACTATGTGTTGATGTTTATTCCGGTGGAGCCGGCTTTCCTGCTGGCCATCGACCGGGAGCCGGAATTGATAAGCGAAGCGCTTAAACACAATATTATGCTGGTCAGCCCGACCACGCTGTTGGTGGCGCTTCGCACCATCACCAACCTGTGGCGCTATGAGCACCAGAGCCAGAATGCTCAGCGCATTGCCGACCGGGCGGCACGGCTGTATGACAAGATGCGGCTGTTTGTCGACGACATGTCGGCGCTGGGGCAGAGCCTGGACAAGGCCCAGGGGAGTTATCGCCTGGCGATGAACAAACTGAGCGAAGGCCGTGGTAATCTTATCGGCCAAACCGAAGGGTTCCGCGCGCTGGGGGTTGAGGTGAAACGACCGATCAATCCGTTGCTGGCACAGCAAGCCGGCGCGCAGCATTATGATGAAGATGAGGCAGCGGATGACGATGACGTCAGCGCGTTGCCGCAGGCGGAAGACGATGATTCCGCCGAAGAACCACGCTCCGCTTCGCAGGCATGACAGCCGCCTTGAGGTGGGGTATTCCGTGGGGTTCTGGTACACTCGACCACACAAAATTGACTGAATAGCAGGCAGGACAATGGCAGATCAATCGCAGGAAACCACAGATTTCGGTTTTCGCACCGTAGCTAGAGACGAAAAACAGGCCATGGTGGCAGACGTTTTTCATTCGGTAGCGGCAAAGTATGACGTGATGAACGACCTGATGTCGTTTGGCATCCACCGTATCTGGAAGCAGTTTACCATTGACTGCAGCGGCGTGCGCCGTGGGCAGCGCGTACTGGATCTGGCCGGCGGCACCGGCGATCTGGCCGCCAAGTTCTCCCGCATGGTCGGTGAGCAAGGGCAGGTAGTGCTGGCGGACATTAACGACTCCATGCTGAAGATGGGCCGCGAGAAGCTGCGCGATCGCGGCATTATCGGCAACATCAGCTATGTGCAGGCTAATGCCGAAGCGCTGCCGTTCCCGGATAACTATTTTGATTGCATCACCATTTCCTTCGGCCTGCGCAACGTCACCGACAAAGACAAAGCGCTGCGTTCGATGTTCCGCGTGCTGAAGCCAGGCGGCCGCCTGTTGGTGCTGGAGTTCTCCAAACCGCTGCTGGCGCCGCTGAGCAAAGCCTATGATGCCTATTCGTTCCACGTGCTGCCGAAAATTGGCGAGCTGGTGGTGAAGGATCCGGAAAGCTACCGTTATCTGGCCGAGTCGATCCGTATGCATCCCGATCAGGAAACGCTGAAAGGTATGATGGGAGCCGCCGGTTTTGACAACGTGACCTATTTCAATCTTACAGGCGGTATTGTGGCCCTGCATCGTGGCTTCAAGTTCTGATATGGACATGCCGATGCTGCTAACCCCCTTGTTGACCGGCGCGCTGGAGACATCGCTCAATAGCCTGCTGTTCCGCGATCGCAGTATGAAGGCCGCCCGTCTGCGGTTGGCCGGGAAAATACTGCGTATTGAGTTGCAGGAGCTTGCTTCGCCGCTGGTGCTGATTTTCAGCGAACAGCGGGTGGACGTGCTTGGCCAGTCTGAAGATACCGCCGATTGCACGGTACGCAGCCGGATATCGGTGTTGTTGAAGCTGCGCGATCGTCAGCAGCTTTCGCCATTGATGCGCAGCGGCGAGTTGATCGTCGAGGGCGATATTCAGGTGGTGCAGCAACTGGTGGGGCTGCTTGATCTGGCAGAGTGGGATCCGGCGGAATGGCTGGCGCCCTATATCGGTGATATCGCCGCGCAGGGTATTACCCAGGTGCTCGGTAAAGGCGCAAGCCTGTTGAGATCGGGGTTGCAGCGTCAACAGCATTACGTGGCGGAAACCCTGACCGAAGAGTGGCGCGTGGCGCCGGGGCCGCTGGAAGTGGTGTGGTTCAACGAGGAAGTTGACGCCACCGTTCGCAGCGCCGAAGCGCTGATTGCCCGCATGGACAAGTTGGAGGGTAAACGATGACCCCTGGCGAACTACGCCGCCTGTATTTGATCGTCCGCGTTTTTCTCAGCTATGGCCTGGATGAACTGATCCCCAAGATGCGCCTGACGTTGCCGTTGCGTTTTGGCCGCCGTCTGCTGTTTTGGATGCCAAACCGCCATGCAGATAAGCCTCTGGGCGAGCGTTTGCGCCTGGCTCTGCAAGAGCTGGGGCCGGTATGGATCAAGTTCGGCCAGATGATGTCCACTCGCCGTGACCTGTTCCCGCCGCAGATTGCCGATCAACTGACCTTGCTGCAGGATCGGGTTGCGCCGTTTGACGGCGCGTTGGCGCGCAAGCATATCGAATTGGCGATGGGTGGCCCGCTGGAAACCTGGTTCGACGATTTTGACCAGCAGGCGCTGGCATCTGCATCGATAGCACAGGTGCATACTGCACGCCTGAAAACTACCGGGCAGGAAATTGTGCTGAAGGTCATTCGGCCGGATATTGGGCCTATCATCAAGGCCGATGTTCGCCTGATGTATCGTTTGGCCGGCTGGGTGCCGAAACTGATGCCGGATGGGCGTCGCTTGCGGCCGCGTGAAGTGGTGCGCGAGTACGAAAAAACCCTGCTGGACGAACTGAATCTGCTGCGTGAAGCGGCAAATGCCATCCAGCTGCGCCGTAATTTTGATGGCAGCCCGATGCTGTACGTACCGGAGGTTTACTCCGATTACTGCCGTGAAAGCGTGCTGGTGATGGAGCGCATCTACGGTATCCCGGTTTCGGATATCGCTACGCTGGAAAAACAGGGCACCAACATGAAATTGTTGGCGGAGCGTGGGGTGCAGGTGTTCTTTACCCAGGTATTTCGCGACAGCTTTTTCCATGCGGACATGCATCCCGGTAATATTTTTGTCAGCTACGATCACCCTGAAGATCCCTGTTATATCGGCATTGACTGCGGCATCGTCGGCTCGCTGAACAAAGACGACAAACGCTATCTGGCGGAAAACTTTATCGCCTTCTTCAACCGCGATTACCGCAAAGTGGCTGAGCTGCACGTCGATTCGGGCTGGGTACCGCGTGATACCAACGTAGAGGACTTCGAGTTCGCCATCCGCACCGTGTGCGAGCCGATCTTCGAGAAGCCGTTGGAGGAAATTTCGTTCGGCAACGTGCTGTTGAACCTGTTCAATACCGCACGCCGCTTCAATATGGAAGTGCAGCCGCAACTGGTGTTATTGCAGAAGACCTTGCTGTATGTTGAAGGCCTGGGGCGGCAGCTCTATCCGAAGTTGGATTTATGGACCACTGCCAAGCCGTTTCTTGAAAGTTGGATGCACGATCAGGTCGGCATACCGGCGGTGATTCGCGCTCTGAAGGAAAAAGCGCCGTTTTGGGCGGAGAAGCTGCCTGAACTGCCTGAATTATTTTACGATAGTTTGCAGCAGCATAAACGGTTGCAACAAAGCGTTGATAAGCTGACCCATCAGATGCAGGGCCAGCGCGTTCGTCAGGGGCAATCGCGTTATTTGTTCGGCGTTGGCGCTACACTGTTAGTAAGCGGTACGATTTTGCTGTTAGGGAAGGTCGAGATTTTCCCTGCGTGGCTGATGGCTGCCGGCATCGTATCCTGGGTGATTGGCTGGAAGCGAACCACCTGAATTGATTCAAAACTCTGGTAAAAACTGCCGTATAATGCGGTAGATTTTGAAAAAAACCTGTAAAAATAGAGGTAACTGCAATGGGCGGTATTAGTATTACGCAATTGTTGATCATCGCGGTGATCGTGGTGCTGCTGTTTGGTACCAAAAAACTCCGTACGCTGGGTTCCGATCTCGGCGCATCCATCAAGGGTTTTAAAAAGGCGATCGGCGACGACAATACGCCTCCGACCAACACGGCTGAGAAAAGCAGCCTGGATGACGCTGACTTCACGGCAAAGCCTATTACCGATAAGCAGCCGGAAGTGAAAACGGAAGAGTCGAAGAACAAAGAGCAGGTATAAACCGTGTTTGACATAGGGTTTAGTGAACTGTTGCTGGTTCTGGTCATTGGCCTGGTGGTACTTGGGCCAGAACGGTTGCCGGTAGCGGTTAGAACAGTTTCGGGTTGGATCCGCGCCCTCCGTTCGTTGGCGGCTTCGGTGCAGAATGAACTCTCTCAGGAACTGAAGCTGCAGGAACTGCAAGACAGCCTGAAAAAGGTTGAGAAGGCGGGCCTGCAGAATTTGTCGCCAGAGTTGAAGGCGTCAATGGATGAACTGAAAGACGCGGCGGAATCGCTGAAGCGCTCCTATCATGGCGAAGACAAAGACGAACCTGCGCACACCATTCATAACCCTCTGGTCACAGACCCGGAAGCCATTCATGACGGTGTGACCCCGGCGGAGGCTGCGACCACCGCCGCTTCACCGGCCGCCGTACCGAAACCGGTAGCGCCGGAGCCTGTCGTTGCGGCAACGCCGCAGGCAGTGCAAGCGCCGGCCGCGCAGCCGGTTAAGCAACCTGCTGCGGTGACCGTGGAGGCAACCCCAGAACCTGTTGCGGATAAAACCCCAGCGTCTCACCAACCTAGTGGCGATCGTTAAAACATGGCTGTTGAAGATACCCAACCCCTTATCAGTCATCTGATAGAACTGCGTAAGCGGTTGTTAAACTCGATTATCAGTGTGCTGGTGATCTTCCTGGTGCTGGTTTATTTCGCCAATGACATTTATCAACTGGTGTCTGCGCCACTGATCAAACAGCTGCCTGCCGGGGCGAGCATGATCGCCACCGACGTGGCGTCACCGTTCTTTACCCCCATCAAGCTGACCATGATCGTCTCGGTGTTTGTTTCTGCGCCGGTGATCCTGTATCAGGTCTGGGCCTTTATCGCCCCGGCGCTGTACAAGCATGAACGTCGCCTGATGATGCCTTTGCTGGTCTCCAGCAGCCTGCTGTTTTATCTCGGCATGGCGTTTGCCTATTTTATCGTGTTCCCGTTGGCGTTCGGTTTTTTTGCCAAGACCGCGCCGGCTGGGGTCATGATAGCCACCGACATCAATAACTACCTCGATTTTGTCATGGCGCTGTTTATGGCGTTTGGCGTGGCGTTTGAGGTGCCGGTTGCCATTATTCTGCTGTGCTGGAGTGGCGTCACTTCGCCGGAAGACCTGAAAAAGAAACGTCCTTACGTCCTGGTCGGGGCTTTTGTGGTTGGCATGTTGTTAACGCCGCCGGATGTCTTCTCGCAGACCTTGCTGGCGATTCCGATGTATCTGCTGTTTGAAGTGGGCGTGTTCTTTGCCCGGTTCTACACCGGCAAACGCCGCCCGCGACCGGAAGAAGAAGACGAGGGTGACGAACCCCCGGCGGCTTAATCTACGTTTTGTCTCTAAAGCCGCCCGATGGGCGGCTTTAGATTGATGGCAAACACCCGAAAAACGTGGTTTTCGGATGTTTGGGGTAACCCGTAAAACATAATCCTTTGTTTTTAATTGCACCAAGATCATTACTTTTAAGCGCAGAGGACTTTGTCGGCCGTATCAAGCCGCCCGATGGGCGGCTTTTGCTTTGGAAAAACCATGTTTGATATCGGTGTTAATCTTACCAGCTCACAGTTTGCCAAAGACCGCCCAGCGGTGGTGGAGCGCGCACGCGCCGCAGGGGTGAAGGGGGTGCTGATTACCGGTACCGACCTGCAGGAGAGCCAGGCCGCCAGTGAACTGGCGCAGTCACATGCCGGCTACTGTTGGTCTACTGCCGGTGTGCATCCGCATCAGGCCAGCAGTTGGAACGATCGGGTTGCGGAGCAAATTCACGCCTTGGCCTCCCGGCCAGAGGTGGTCGCTATCGGTGAATGCGGGTTGGATTTCAACCGCAACTTCTCCACCCCGGCGCAGCAGGAAGAGGCTTTCAGCGCCCAGTTGGCGCTGGCCGCAGAGCTGGGGATGCCGGTATTTCTTCATTGCCGCGATGCGCACGCACGTTTTGCCGCGCTGTTGGTGCCGTGGTTGGATAAACTGCCTGCGGCTGTGGTGCACTGCTTTACCGGCACCGCCCAGGAATTAGACAGCTGTCTGTCGCTGGGTCTTTCGATCGGCATTACCGGTTGGGTCTGTGATGAACGGCGTGGCCTGGAGCTGCGAGCGCTGTTGCCGCAGATCCCGGCGGACCGTTTATTGCTGGAAACTGACGCACCCTATCTGTTGCCCCGGGATTTACACCCTAAACCCGCATCTCGCCGCAACGAACCCTGTTTTTTGCCCCATATCGTCCGGCAGGTGGCTGCCTGGCGGCAAGAAGATCCTGAATGGTTGGGACAGAAAACCGATGAGAACGCCCGCCGGCTGTTCCGGCTGGTATGAGTTAGGAGAAAACTATGAGCTATGCATTTCCGGGCACCTTTCCAGGCCGCCGTATGCGCCGTGTGCGCCGTCATGATTTCAGCCGTCGTCTGGTGGCGGAGAATCAACTGACGGTTAACGACCTGATTTATCCGGTATTTGTCATGGAAGGCAGTAACCGTCAGGAAGCGGTAGCATCCATGCCCGGCGTATCGCGCATGAGCATCGATTTGTTGATTAAGGAAGCGGAAGCCATCGCCAAGCTTGGCGTGCCGGTGATCTCCCTGTTCCCGGTGATTGAACCTGGCCTGAAGTCATTGCATGCGGAAGAAGCTTATAATCCGGACGGTTTGGTGCAGCGTACGGTGCGTGCGTTGAAAGACGCGGTGCCAGAGCTGGGGGTTCTGACTGACGTGGCGCTGGATCCTTACACCACTCATGGCCAGGATGGCGTGATTGATGAGCACGGCTACGTCATTAACGATATCAGCAAAGATATTCTGGTGCGTCAGGCGTTATCCCATGCGGAAGCCGGAGCGGAAATCGTGGCGCCGAGCGATATGATGGACGGCCGTATCGGCGCGATCCGCGATCGTCTGGAGCATCAGGGGCTGATTAATACCCAGATCATGGCGTACTCCGCCAAATATGCCTCCTGCTACTATGGCCCGTTCCGCGATGCGCTCGGTTCCAGCGGCAATCTGAAAGGCGGCAACAAGAAAACCTATCAGATGGACCCTGCCAACAGTGACGAAGCGCTGCAGGAAATTGCGCAAGATCTCCAGGAAGGCGCGGATATGGTGATGGTGAAACCCGGTATGCCTTATCTCGATGTGGTGCGTCGGGTGAAAGACACCTTTGGCGTGCCGACCTTTGCCTATCAGGTTTCTGGTGAATATGCGATGCACATGGCGGCGATTCAGAACGGTTGGTTGCAGGAGCAACCGGCGGTGATGGAGTCGCTGATGTGCTTTAAGCGCGCCGGGGCTGATGGCGTGTTGACCTACTTCGCCAAACGGGTAGCCCAGTGGATGCACGATGAAGCGATGCAGCGCTAAGGCGTGAGTATCCAATAACAAAGGCGCCATTTGGGCGCCTTTTCGCTTTATAACTTTTGGAACTGCCGATTATCGACGCTTTGGCTGACCTGCTTGTTAATCAGGTTCAGCAGCAACATCGAGCGCGCTTCCCCGTCCGGCTCGGTGTAAATCGCCTTCAGCCCTTCGAACATGCCGTCGACGATCAGCACGGTATCGCCCGGCTGAGGGGTTTCCGGGTCGAAGTAGGTTTCACAGGTATGAGTCTGCAGCTCTTCGATAACCTTCTGCGGGATGGTCGTCGGCAGCGAGCCAAAGCGCACGAAATGGCTGACACCACGCGTTGCACTGATGGTCGTGGTGTGAATGCGCTCCGGGTCGAACTCCACAAACAGGTAGTTGGGGAACAGAGGCTCGCTGACCGCAATGCGTTTGCCGCGCACGACTTTTTCCAGCGTGATGATCGGGCTCAGGCAGTTCACTTCCTGTCGCACCAGATGTTCCTGCGCCCGTAAAAGTTGGCCGCGTTTGCAATACAGTAAGTACCAAGATTCCATAATTTCACATGCCTTTCTGTCAGCCGGTAAGCATATCAAAAGCCGGTACGGATACATAGTGATGCAAGTTTCCGCTTGTAACAGCCGCTATCTGCATGAATCGACGGTAATTAGCGGAGAGTCACACACTTATTCGCATGGCTTGGGTATAACAGAGGGCTGAAAATTTGTTACCGTCGCAAGTATGCCTTGGCCTGATGCGGCCTGATGTGACGTTATTCATCGTTTTTGATTGAGGGGAAGACATGGAGTTATTTCTGTTGAGCAACGGCAAGCTGTCCGGCGAGGATGAATTGTTGGGTTATGCCAAAAGCCGACTGCTGGCGATGATCGAGCGCCACGGGATTACGTCTGCCGTATTCGTCCCTTATGCCTTGATCCGCACTGACTACGATCAGCGTGCGCAGGAACTGGCGCAGACCCTGGGTATCCAGGTGACCAGCATTCATCACGCCGAATCTCCGGCGGCGGCGATTGATCAGGCGCAATGCATTTTGGTCAGCGGCGGCAACACCTGGATGCTGAACCAGATGCTGCATGAAAAGGGCCTGATCGTCCCCATCCAGCGGGCGGTTCGTGAACGTGGTGTACCTTATGTTGGTTGGAGCGCCGGCTGCAACGTCGCTACGCCAAGCATTCGCACCACTAATGATATGCCGGTGCGCAACAGCGTAGTGTTGCCGGCATTGGGTTTGTTCCCGGTACAGATTAACCCGCACTATATTGATGCGCATATCAGCGGCCACATGGGCGAAACCCGCGATGAACGTTTGGCGGAGTTCTGCGCGGTCAATCCGAGCGAATCGGTTGTGGCGCTGCGCGAGGGCAGCCTGCTGCACGTTGAGGGCAATGATTTGCGCTATTTCAGCGCCAGAGATCAAGGCTTCAAGGTTTTCCGCCACGGCGAGGAGGCCCGGGAGTATGACAATACGCAGGCGCTACGCCCGCTGGTGCCATTCACGTGCCACTGAGAACCGGCGATGTCTTTACCGGTGTTTAACAAAAGTGCAGCAACAACCGTGAAGAGGGCTTATAATGCCCTCCTCACTGGCCGTTATAATGATCAGCATGAAATACCGTGACTTACGCGATTTCCTCTCGTTGCTGGAAAAGAGAGGAGAACTAAAACGCATCAGCCAGCCGATTGATCCCTATCTGGAAATGACAGAAATTGCCGATCGTACTTTACGTGCGGGCGGCCCGGCGTTGCTGTTCGAAAACCCGAAAGGGTATGACATGCCGGTGCTGTGCAATCTGTTCGGCACGGCCAATCGCGTGGCGATGGGCATGGGCCAGGAGGATGTCAGTTCCTTGCGCGAGGTCGGCAAACTGCTGGCGTTTCTTAAAGAGCCGGAGCCGCCGAAGGGGTTTCGCGATCTGTTCGACAAGCTGCCGAAGTTCAAGCAAGTGCTGAATATGCCGACCAAGGTGCTGGGCTCCGCACCTTGCCAGGAGCAGGTATGGCAGGGCGATGACGTCGATCTCGGCCGCATTCCGGTGATGCACTGCTGGCCTGAAGACGCCGCACCGCTCATCACCTGGGGGTTGACCGTTACCCGCGGGCCGCAAAAAGAGCGGCAGAACCTGGGCATTTACCGTCAGCAGGTGCTGGGCAGGAATAAAGTGATCATGCGTTGGCTGTCGCACCGCGGCGGCGCGTTGGATTACCAGGAATGGTGCCAGGCGCATCCCGGTGAGCGTTTCCCGGTTGCGGTCGCATTGGGTGCAGATCCCGCCACTATCCTCGGTGCCGTCACGCCGGTGCCGGACAACCTGTCTGAATATGCCTTTGCCGGGTTGTTGCGCGGCAATAAAACTGAAGTGGTCAAGTGCATTTCCTGCGATCTGGAAGTGCCCGCCAGTGCGGAAATCGTGTTGGAAGGCTACATTGAGCCGGGTGAAATGGCGCCAGAAGGTCCGTATGGCGATCACACCGGTTACTACAACGAGATAGATCACTTCCCGGTATTCACCATTACCCACATCACCCAGCGTCGCGACGCAATTTATCACTCGACCTACACCGGCCGTCCGCCGGATGAGCCGGCGGTCTTGGGTGTGGCGCTGAACGAAGTCTTTGTTCCCATCTTGCAAAAGCAGTTCCCGGAAATCGTAGATTTCTATCTGCCGCCAGAAGGCTGCTCTTACCGCCTGGCGGTGGTGACTATCAAGAAACAGTATGCCGGTCACGCCAAGCGCGTGATGATGGGCGTCTGGTCGTTCCTGCGTCAGTTTATGTACACCAAGTTTGTTATCGTCTGTGATGATGACATTAACGCACGTGACTGGAATGATGTGATTTGGGCGATCACCACCAGAATGGATCCGGCAAGGGATACCGTAATGGTGGAGAACACGCCGATCGATTATCTGGACTTCGCCTCCCCGGTTTCCGGATTGGGATCGAAGATGGGGCTGGATGCCACCAATAAATGGCCGGGTGAAACCCAGCGCGAATGGGGCCGTCCAATTCAGATGGATGAAAAGGTGCGTGCGCGCGTCGATGAAATCTGGGATGAGCTCGCAATTTTCAGTGACAGAGAACCGACGCTGTAGCGCAGGCTCTGTTCTCAGTTTTGCATTGATGACCCGACAGAGGGAACGCATGACAATATTGAGCTGTAAAGTGACCTCCGTAGAGGCCATTACCGATACGGTTTATCGGGTACGTTTGGTGCCAGAAGCGCCGTTTTCTTTCAAGGCAGGACAGTATCTGATGGTGGTGATGGATGAGCGCGACAAGCGTCCTTTCTCACTGGCATCGACGCCTTCACAGCAAGAATATATCGAGCTGCATATCGGCGCTTCGGAGCTGAATCTGTACGCTATGGCGGTGATGGATCGCATCCTGAAAGAGCAGGCGATTACCGTCGATATCCCGCACGGCGATGCCTGGCTACGTGAAAACGGTAGCCGTCCGTTGGTGTTGATCGCCGGCGGTACCGGTTTCTCCTATGCACGCTCAATTCTGCTGACTGCGCTGGAGCAACAACCGGACCGCGATATCTCTATCTATTGGGGCGGGCGCGAACTGAAGCACCTGTATGATTTGAGTGAGCTGGAAGCGCTGTCGTTGCAGCACCCGAACCTGAAGGTGATCCCGGTGGTCGAACAGCCGGAAGACGAGTGGCGTGGCCGCAGCGGCACGGTGCTCAGTGCGGTATTGCAGGATTTCGGCACGCTGGCGGAGCACGATATTTATATTGCCGGCCGGTTCGAGATGGCCAAAATTGCCCGCGAGCGTTTCTGCGTTGAACGCGGTGCGCAGGAAGCGCATATGTTTGGCGATGCCTTCTCGTTCATCTGAGGCGTAAGGTTGACATAAAGTGGGGTGGCCGGTGGCTGCCCTTTTTTATTGGCGCGCCTGTAGATTTCAGGCATAAAAAAACCCGCCCCTGACAGGCGGGAAGTACGGCAACTAAACTTGTCGGGATGCTGCGGTTTGAATGAGTTACGCAGTCATCCCAAGATAGACACAGCTAAACGCGTTCAAATACGGTGGCAATCCCCTGACCTAGGCCGATACACATGGTCGCCAGACCAAATTGCACGTCACGGCGTTCCATGTTGTTCAACAGCGTGGTGGAGATACGTGAACCCGAGCAGCCCAGCGGGTGGCCCAAGGCAATGGCACCGCCGTTCAGGTTAATTTTATCGTCGATGCTGTCCAACAGCCCCAGATCCTTGATGCAGGGCAGTGACTGGGCGGCAAAGGCTTCATTCAATTCAAACAGATCGATGTCCTGTATGCTCAGGCCGGCGCGCTTCAGCGCCAGTTTGCTGGCCGGTACCGGGCCATAACCCATAATGGACGGATCGCAACCGACCACCGCCATAGAACGAATGCGGGCGCGGGCTTTCAGGCCGAGCGCTTTGGCGCGTGACTCGCTCATCAGCAACATGGCGGATGCGCCGTCGGATAAGGCCGAAGAGGTGCCGGCGGTTACGGTGCCATTGACCGGATCGAACGCCGGGCGCAGCGCCGCCAGGCTGGCAACGGTGGTTTCCGGGCGAATGACTTCGTCGTAGTCATAACGAGTCAGCACGCCATCGGCGTCATGGCCGGTGGTGGGAATGATTTCATTTTTGAAGTAACCGGCCAGGGTGGCGGCGTGCGCACGT
The DNA here is from genome assembly GCF_052686505.1 of Serratia sp. TSA_198.1. Classification (NCBI taxonomy): domain Bacteria; kingdom Pseudomonadati; phylum Pseudomonadota; class Gammaproteobacteria; order Enterobacterales; family Yersiniaceae; genus Serratia; species Serratia sp. TSA_198.1. Next base: position 8,464 of record NZ_JBQZFP010000005.1, on the reverse strand, counting down.
TGGTGCGAGCGTGCCGCGAATTCATCCTGCATCTGGCGGCTGATATTGTGCATCTTGGCCAGCATTTCGGCGGTCAGGCCCATCATACCGGCGGCTTTCGCTACGCTGCGGCTCAGGCCAGGGTGGAAGTCGACGCCGTGATTCATCGGCACGTGGCCCATGTGCTCAACGCCGCCAATCAGGCTAACCTGCGCATCGCCGACCATAATGGTACGTGCTGCGTCGTGCAGAGCCTGCATGGACGAGCCGCACAGTCGGTTGACGGTAACGGCCGGTACGCTATGCGGAATTTCGGCCAGCAGCGAGGCATTACGGGCAATGTTAAACCCCTGTTCCAGCGTTTGTTGCACGCAGCCCCAGTAAATATCGTCAATTTCGGCGGCGTCCAGAGCCGGATTACGGCTCAGCACGGCACGCATCAGGTGAGCGGAAAGATCTTCAGCGCGTACCTGGCGGAAAGCGCCGCCCTTGGAGCGGCCCATCGGCGTGCGTACGGCGTCAACAATAACTACGTTTTCCATCTTTATGACCTCATGCCGGTTGGCCAGTGGCGATATCGGACAATGGCGTCGCCACCGGGTAGTAGCTTTCATTGCGTTCAGCTTTGGCGCGCAGGCCGGCAGGCACTTGATATAGAGCGCCAAGATGCGCGTAACGCTGGGCCAGTTCGACATAGTTTGCGGTGCCAAGCGTATCCAGGTAACGGAATGCTCCACCGTGGAACGGAGGGAACCCGATGCCGTAAACCAACGCCATATCGGCTTCAGCCGGGCTGGCGATGATATTCTCTTCCAGGCAGCGCACCACTTCGTTGATCATCGGGATCATCATTCGGGCGATAATTTCTTCGTCGCTGATGGTTTGGCGCGGTTGGGAGACGGCGGCCAACAGCGCATCGGTTTGCTCATCGTTGTCTTTACGCGGCTTGCCTTTGTTGTCCTGGCTGTAACGGTAGAAGCCCAACTGGTTTTTCTGACCAAAGCGCTGGTTGTCGAACATCACGTCGATGGCGTCGCGATAATCTTTGCCCATACGCTCAGGGAAACCGGCCGCCATTACCGCCTGGGCATGGTGCGCGGTATCGATCCCCACCACGTCGAGCAGGTAAGCCGGGCCCATTGGCCAGCCAAACTGTTTTTCCATTACCTTATCGATTTGGCGGAAATCCACCCCATCGCGCAGCAGCATGCTGAAGCCGGCAAAATAGGGGAACAGTACGCGGTTGACGAAGAACCCCGGGCAGTCGTTGACCACGATCGGCGTTTTGCCCATGCGGGTGGCGTAGGCCACTACGGCGGCGATGGTGTTGTCGCTGGTCTGCTCGCCACGGATGATTTCCACCAGCGGCATGCGATGCACCGGGTTAAAGAAGTGCATGCCGCAGAAGTTTTGCGGGCGCTTCAGTGATTTTGCCAGGTGATTAATCGGAATGGTCGAGGTATTGGATGCCAGCACTGTGTCTTCACCGATCAGACCTTCCACCTCGGACAACACTGCTGCTTTGATCTTCGGATTCTCGACCACGGCTTCAACGATCACTTGTGCGCGTTCGATACCGGCATAATCCAGCGTCGGCTGAATGGTCGACAGCACCTGCGCCATCTTCATGCCGTCCAGCTTGCCGCGCTCCAGCTGTTTGTTCAGCAGTTTGGCGGCTTCGTTCATGCCGAGCGCCAGGGATTTGTCGCTGATGTCTTTCATTATCACCGGCACGCCTTTCAGCGCTGACTGGTAAGCGATGCCGCCGCCCATAATGCCTGCGCCCAATACCGCAGCCTGCTTCGGCGCTTCCGCGTTTTTGGCCAGCTTTTTCGCCTGGCTTTTCACAAACTGATCGTTGAGGAAGATACCGACCAGTGCGCGCGCTTCGTTGGAACGCGCCAAAGGCACAAAGCTGGCGGTTTCCAATTTCAAGGCTTCATCGCGGCCCAATTTGGCGGCGGCTTCGATGGTTTTCACCGCGGTCATCGGCGCTGGATAATGTTTGCCTGCGGTTTGCAGCACCATGCCTTTGGCGGTGGTGAAGCTCATGGCCGCTTCGATTGGGCTGAGTTTCAACGGATCGAGTTTCGGTTGACGATAGGCTCGCCAGTCCAAGTGACCGTCAATAGCCTGTTGCAGCATTTTCAGCGCGGCTTCTACCAATTTCTCCGGTGCGACCACCGCATCCACCAGACCGACCTTCAGTGCGTCTTTGGCGCTGACGTCTTTACCGGCGGCGATAATCTCCAGCGCGCTGTCGTTACCCAACAGGCGTGGCAAGCGAACGGAACCGCCGAAGCCCGGCATAATGCCCAGCTTGGTTTCCGGCAGGCCAATGCGCGCATCGGGAGAGGCGACCCTGAAGTCGGTTGCCAGAATGCATTCGCAGCCGCCACCGAGCGCATAGCTGTTAATGGCCGAAATGGTCGGTACCGGCAGATCTTCCAGTCGGTTAAAGGTCGCGTTGGCGAAGGCCAGCCATTGGTGCAGTTTTTCAGCCGGAGCCGCGAACAGCGAAAGGAATTCGGTGATATCGGCACCGACAATAAATGCGGCCTTGCTGGAACGCACCAGCAGCCCTTTCAGCCCGGTCTGTTTTTCCAGTACGTCGAGCGCTTCGCCCAGGCTGGCAACGGTGCGGGTATCCAGCTTGTTTATCGAGCCTGGGGCATTGAACACCAACTCGGCGATGCCGTTATCGAGCCAGTGCAGTTGTAATGTTTCGCCTTGGTAGAGCATGTCTATCTCCTGAATCAGCGTTTGATCTGGTATGACCAGATGATGAGGAGTGTGGTTTTTATGTTAACAATATGCAAATAAGAGATTGCGTTTTTGCAAAGCGGATCACATGAGTTAAATTTAACATATTGATTTTATATGAAATTATATTTTTGGCGTTCTTGTCATTTGCCGGGAGCCAAAAGGCTCAATACACTTGCCCGAGATAGAGCGCTACCCACGCAGAGGTGCTGGATGACTAAAGCGATATGTGCAAGACAGAGCAGATTTTGGAGTATTCCCGCCAGAACCATGACGCTGTCGTGTTTGTTGGTCTTTATGGCGCAGATGGCGACAACGGTGTATTTGCCTTCTTTGCCGACGGTGATGCAGGAACTGGCGATGACGCGCCACGCCACTGAGCTCTCCATATCCCTGTTCGTGATTGGCGCTGCATTGCCAGTGCTGTTCTGGGGGGCCGCGGCCGATCGTTTTGGCCGCCGTCTGCCGCTGACGCTTTCTCTGGTGTTGTTTATCGGCTGCAGCGCGCTGTTGGCGTTTTGTCACAATGGCATCCAATTGTTGGTGCTGCGCACTCTGCAGGGCGCTGCTGCCGGTGGGGCGGCGATCATCGCGCGCATTATTGTGCGCGACAACTGGAGCGGGGATGAGCTGGCGCGGCGTCTCTCGGTGCTGTCGATAGCCTTCATCACTGCACTGGGCGGCGGGCAGTTTATTGGCGGGCTGCTCAGCCGGTATTCGCACTGGCAAATGGGTTTTGTGTTAATGGGGCTAACCGGGCTGGCGATCCTGCTGTTAATGGCGACGTTGCCGTTGGAGGCGGGCCGTGCGGTGGGCCAACGGCCTGCAATGGCGGCGACCTATTGGCGTATCCTGCTTCGTCCGGGCTTTTTCTGGCCGGCCTGCGTGGGCGGGGTGGGGTTTGCTACGACGGTAACCTTGCAGGAGGTGAGCCCGTTTGTGATGCAGCAGGGCTTTGGCCTCAACGTTACCGCCTTTGGTGCGTTGGGGCTGGTGATCGGCGTGGCTTACTTTACCGGAGCGATGGCGGTGAACCGCACGGTGGCCCGTTTGGGAGGCAAACGGCTGATGCAGGTGGGAACGAGCATGGTCGCATTGGCGACCGTCACGATTATGCTGTTGTGGTGGAGCGGCATGTTGGTGGGAGTTTCCGGCATGACGATATTTATTACCTTGTATTGCCTGGCGATTTTTGGCCAGGCGGTGCTGTTCCCGAATAGCATGGCGATGGCCGTCAGCGACGCTAAAGAACAGGGTGCTTATGCCATGGCGTTATGCGGTTTTCTGCAGCAATGCCTGGCGGGCGTGGCCGCTGCCGGTGCTGCTTTGTTGGAGCATGGTGGTCTGTGGACGATGGCAATTGCACTGCTTGGTTTACTTGGTTGGTTGATTGTTCAGCGGCGGATGTAACGACGTTTACGCTGATTTGCGAACTGCCCCGCATGCCAGAAGTGATGGGGTTGGTGCGCCAGAGCGGTGTGTTAAGATGGCGCATTCCGTTTTAAGGGTATAAGGGTATTGTGATGGAAACGCTGGCTTCATTGTATAACGACCACTTGGCAGAGCTGCAAAAACGGGCGCGTGAGGTATTGGCGCGCAACAAACTGGATGCTCTGTTGATTCATTCCGGAGAACTGCAACGGGTTTTTCTGGACGACCATAGCTATCCGTTCAAAGTGAATGCGCACTTCAAGGCTTGGGTGCCCGTCACATCGGTACCGAACTGCTGGTTGTGGGTGGATGGCGTTAACAAACCGAAGCTGTGGTTCTATTCGCCGGTTGATTACTGGCACAGCGTTGAGCCGCTGCCGGACAGCTTCTGGACCAAGTCTATCGATCTGTTGCCGCTGGCCAATGCGGATGATATCGCTCAGCAGCTTCCTGCTCAGCGTGAGCGCGTGGGCTATATCGGTTACGGGCAGCAACGCGCCCGCGATCTCGGTATCCCAGCGGAAAACGTGAACCCGAAAGCGGTGCTGAACTACCTGGATTTCCATCGTTCAATCAAAACCGGTTACGAGCAGGCCTGCATGCGCGAAGCGCAAAAGACGGCCGTTATGGGGCACCGTGCGGCCCATGAAGCCTTCCTGTCCGGCATGAGCGAGTTTGACATCAATCAGGCCTACCTCACTGCTACAGGTCACCGCGATACCGATGTGCCTTATGACAATATTGTGGCGCTGAATGAACATGCGGCAGTGTTGCATTACACCAAGCTGAACCATCGGCCGCCAGCCGAATCGCTGAGCTTCCTGCTTGACGCCGGTGCGGAATACAACGGCTATGCCGCCGATTTGACGCGTACCTATGCAGGCCAGAGCGGCAGTGATTTCGCACAGTTGGTGAAGGATCTCAATACCGAGATGTTGGCGCTGGTGGGTACCATCAAAACGGGAGTGCGCTACACCGACTACCATGTGCAGATGCATCAACGTATCGCCAAATTGCTCAAGAACCACAAGCTGGTGAGCGGTATCAGCGAAGAAGCCATGGTGGAACAGGGGATCACCACCCCATTCCTGCCGCATGGCCTTGGCCATCCTCTGGGCTTGCAGGTGCATGACGCCGCCGGCTTTATGCAGGACGAGCAGGGTACGCATCTGGCAGCGCCGTCCAAATATCCGTTCCTGCGTTGTACCCGAGTGTTGCAGCCCGGCATGGTGCTGACTATCGAACCTGGCCTGTATTTTATTGAGTCATTGTTGGCGCCGTGGCGTAGTGGTGAGTTTAGCAAGCACTTTGCCTGGGATCGCATTGATGCGCTGAAACCTTATGGGGGAATGCGTATTGAAGACAATATCGTGATCCACGAGAAGCGTATCGAGAACATGACGCGCGATCTGAATCTGGCCTGATGCAGCCTTATCCGATCCCTGCGGGGCCCGTCAGCGTCAGCGAAGAGATAAAGAAGAGTCGTTTTATCACCTTGTTGGCGCCGACGTGCGGGCCGGATGCAGCAAAGGCATTTATCCAACAGACCCGTGATGAGCACCCGGCGGCACGGCATCATTGTTGGGCGTTTATCGCCGGGCCACCGAATGATTCACAGCAGTTGGGTTTCTCCGACGACGGTGAGCCTTCCGGCACCGCGGGTAAACCGATCCTCGCGCAGCTTATGGGCAGCGGCATAGGTGAGATCACCGCCGTAGTGGTACGTTATTACGGCGGCATCAAGTTGGGCACCGGTGGCTTGGTGCGAGCCTATGGCAGCGGCGTGCAGCAGGCGCTAAAGCAGTTGATTGTGAGCAACAAGGTTCCGCAGGCCGAATATACTTTGCAATGTGACTATGCGCAGCTGGCGCTGGTCGAGAATCTGTTACAGCAAACTGAGGGGCGGATCGTTCAGGGTGAATATGGCGTTTGCGTCATGCTGCACCTGGCTTTGCCGGTAACCGTCGTTGAGACCTTTGGGAAAAAATTACGTGATCTCAGTCGCGGTAATTTGCAATTGATCCCTGTTTCGCAATAATTCCCCCAACTGAATTGCTAAGGATCGTGCTGAAATGCATTTTCGCGCCATAACCCGTATCGTAGGTTTGCTGGTCATCTTATTCTCCGGGACGATGTTTATTCCTGGTCTGGTGGCGTTGATATATCGCGATGGGGCAGGCAGGGCTTTCAGCCAGACCTTCTTTGTGGCGGTGACGATTGGCCTGATCCTGTGGTGGCCTAATCGCAAACAAAAACATGAGCTGAAGCCACGTGAAGGTTTCCTGATTGTAGTGCTGTTCTGGACGGTACTGGGTAGCGTGGGGGCCCTCCCATTTTTATTCTCTGAACGTCCTAATCTGTCGCTTACTGATGCTTTTTTTGAGTCGTTTTCCGGCTTGACTACCACCGGCGCGACGACGCTGGTGGGGTTGGATTCGTTGCCTAAAGCCATTTTGTTCTACCGGCAGATGCTGCAGTGGATGGGCGGGATGGGGATCATCGTGTTGGCGGTAGCAATATTGCCGATCCTCGGCGTCGGCGGCATGCAGCTGTATCGCGCGGAAATGCCCGGCCCACTGAAAGATAACAAAATGCGCCCGCGTATTGCCGAAACGGCCAAAACCTTGTGGCTGATCTATGTTCTGTTGACGATTGCCTGTGCGCTGGCGTTATGGGGGGCGGGGATGTCAGTCTTTGACGCTATTGGCCACAGCTTCTCAACCATCGCCATCGGTGGTTTCTCTACCCACGATGCCAGCATTGGTTATTACGCCAGTCCGACCATCAACACCATAATTGCTATTTTCCTGTTGATCTCTGGTTGTAACTACGGCTTGCACTTCGCCCTGTTAAGCGGTCGCAATCTGAAAGTGTACTGGCGCGATCCTGAGTTCCGCATGTTCATTGCCGTGCAATTTACGCTGGTTGTGGTCTGTACTGCGGTCCTGTGGGGCCATGGCGTCTATAAAACCGGCATGGAGACACTTAATCAGGCTTTCTTCCAGGTGGTGTCTATGGCGACGACGGCGGGTTTTACCACTGACAGCATTTCCAAGTGGCCGCTATTCCTGCCTATGTTGCTGTTGTGTTCTGCTTTTATTGGCGGCTGTGCAGGCTCGACCGGCGGCGGTCTGAAGGTTATCCGTATTCTGTTGCTGTATCTGCAAGGCTCGCGTGAGCTGAAAAGGTTGGTGCATCCTAATGCGGTTTATACCATTAAGCTGGGTAACCGTGCGCTGCCGGAAAGGATCCTGGAGGCGGTGTGGGGGTTCTTCTCGGCTTACGCCCTGGTCTTTATCGTCAGCATGTTGGCGATTATCGCCACCGGCGTTGATGACTTCTCCGCCTTTGCCGCCGTAACGGCAACGCTGAATAACCTCGGGCCGGGACTGGGCGTGGTAGCGGATAACTTTACGACTATGCCTGCGGCGGCGAAGTGGATTCTGGTTTTGACCATGCTGTTCGGACGACTGGAAGTCTTTACGTTGCTGGTTCTCTTTACGCCAACGTTCTGGCGTGAATGATCCTGATAGAAGGAGTAACGCCGTGAAGGCACTGATTCTTTATTCGAGCCGTGATGGGCAAACGCGTTCTATCGCTTCTTATATAGCAAGTAAATTGCAGGATACATTGGGCTGTGACGTGATTGACTTGTTGCAGGCAGAGAATATCGATCTCAGCCAGTATCAACAGGTGTTGATTGGCGCTTCGGTGCGTTACGGCCATTTCCATCCGGTGCTGGAAAAGTTCGTTAAGCAGCATGCCGACCAGTTGAACCGGATGCCGAGTGCGTTCTTTTCCGTTAACTTGACCGCCCGCAAGGCGGACAAACGTTCGCCGCAGACCAATGCCTATACCCGTAAGTTCCTGCTTTCCTCTCCGTGGCAGCCAAAACAGTGCGTGGTGTTTGCCGGCGCGTTGCGCTACCCGCGTTATCGTTGGTTTGATCGCGTCATGATTCAATTTATTATGCGTATGACGGGAGGAGAAACGGATACCAGTAAAGAAGTGGAGTATACCGATTGGCATCAGGTGGACCGTTTTACTCAAGAGTTTGGTCAAATTCAGTATGAAAAGTGACGGAATCGCTGGCTTGTGCAGCGTTTTGCCGAAAAAATCCGCGCTTGAAAAGTTTTTTGCATTTAGGGGTTGCGGCCTTCTGAGAACTCCCTATAATGCGCCTCCACTGACCGGGAACAACGACTCCTCTAACGAGAACCAGTCGCCAGGTCGGTAAGAGAAAAGCGAAATAAACGCTTGACTCTTCGGGTGAAAAGCGTAGTATACGCCA